>CAVZTA010000005.1:0-297362 GCA_963778025.1 uncultured Chloroflexia bacterium
CGCGACGCCCGTGAGCCGTTCCTGTCGGTGCCCTGCACATGGGTCAAGGCCCTTCGTGCATCCCATGCGCGCTACGACGACGGAGCGGCCCTCGGCGGGCTCCCCGAGGGCCGTTCGGACGTCTCAGGGGCCGTTGCGGTGTCGATCGGTGCACGGGATGCACGATGCGGCGTCGGGCGACGCGCGGTTCGTCGCAGCGCGCACCGGGTGCATGACGGCCGCCCGGAGACCCTGGACCGCCGCGTCGAAGCGCTCGATGGCCGTCACCGACGGATCAGCCGTGGCGGTGGCTCTTGGCGTCGCGCTCCAGCTCCTTGGCGAGGTCGGCTAGCGCGACGACGTGCTGGCTGCCGGCCATCAGGTCGCGGAGCTGGACCTGGCCGTGCTCGAGCTCATCGCCCACGATGATCGCGAAATGCGCGCCGTCCTTGCCGGCGCCTTCGAGCTGGCGACCGAGCTTCCGCCGCGCGAGGTCCGCCCGGACCCGCAGCCCCGCCGCCCGGAGATCCGTCGCGATCCGCAGCCGCGCGACCGTGTCGTCGGGGTCGGCACCCACGACGACGGCCAGGAGCGCGTCGTCGGTCCGTGGCGCGACGCCCTGCTCCTCCAGGGCGAGCACGACCCGGTCCATCCCGAGGCCGAACCCGATCCCCGGTGTCGGCTTCCCGCCGAGCAGCTCGACGAGCCCGTCGTAGCGGCCGCCGCCGCCCAGCGCCTGCTGCTGGCCCTCGCGCCCGGCGATGTAGAACTCGAACGCGGTCCGGGTGTAGTAGTCGAGGCCGCGGACCAGCGTGTGGTCGACCGTGTACCCGATGCCCAGCGCGTCGAGGTGCGCGCGGACGCTCGCGAAGTGGGCCGCGCAGGCCTCGCACAGCCGGTCGGTGATGCGCGGGGCGCCCGCGTTGAGCTCGGCCATCGCGGGGTCCTTCGAGTCCAGCAGGCGCAGCGGGTTGCGCTCGAGACGTGCCTTCTCCAGCGCCGGCAGCCGGTCGACGTGGCCGCGGTAGTAAGCGACCAGCTCCTCGAGGTAGGCCGGACGGCACGCCGCGTCGCCGATCGAGTTGACCTTCGCCCTCACGTCGCGAAGGCCCGCCTCGGCGTAGAAGCGGTTCGCAAGCTCGATGAGCTCCGCGTCGACGGCCGGTCCCGGATCGCCGATCGCCTCGACGTCGAACTGCCAGAACTGCCGGAATCGGCCCGCCTGCGGACGGTCGTAGCGGAACATCGGCCCGGTCATGGTCAGCTTCACGGGCTGCGGCAGCGTCTGCATCCCGTGCTGGATGTAGGCCCGGACGATGCCCGCGGTCGGCTCGGGCCGAAGCGACCACGATTCGGCCTCCTCCGTCCGCGGGCGCGATCCGGAACAGCTCCTTCTCGACGATGTCGGTGACCTCGCCGACGCCCCGTTCGAACACGCCCGTCTGCTCGAGCATCGGGGTCTCGATCCGCCGGTAGCCGTAGCGCTGCGCGAGGTCCGCGGCGAGGCGCTCGAGACGGGTCCAGGTGGGTGTCTCGTCAGGCAGCAGGTCGCGCGTCCCGCGCGGCGACTTGAAGGTCGGCATCGCCGCGAAGTCTACGGGCGTACACGCACGGTCACGCCACCTCCCGCTCGAGGTCGATGGCCACGGGGAGCGAGTCGCGCAGCCAGCCCTTCAGGCCCGTGGTGCCGTACTTGGCGGCGATCGCCGCGCGGGCGATGGGGTCGTCGGGCGATGCCTCGACCACCGCGGCATGACCCTCGAACCTCCGGGCCGCGATGCGGACCGTCACCCGCGGGTCCTCCCGGAGGTTCTGGACCCAGTGCGCTCGTTCGCGTCCACCGGCCAGGATGTACACGCGATCGGCGACCGCGGCGAACCACACCTCGACCGTCCGGGACTCGCCCGTGACGCGGCCGGTCGTGGTCAGGTCGCAGACGATCGCGGCGCGCAGATCGTCGTCGAGGAGCGAACCGGGCAAGGGCGGCCGGTCGCTCAGCTGTAGCGGCCGCCGTCGACGTCGGTCAGGCGCTCGTACGCCTTGTTCCGGTCGCGCTCCAGGTCACGGTCGACGCGGTCGTACGCCTCGGCGTCCTCACCGCGCGTCCGGCGCGCCACCTCGTCCGGGTCCATGCCCTCGTCCGTGTCGGCCTCGCCTCGCCCCAGGAGACGCTTGACCCGGTCCACGATCCCCATCGCCGACTCCTTTCCGTCCCGGGCGCGTGTCCCGGGACGCGCGCTTCAGCCCAGGTCCCGCTGGACCGAGATGACGTCTTTGAGCTGTTCCACCCGGCCCAGCACCTTGGCCAGCTGCGCCACCGATGCCACCTGGAGGGTCATCGAGAGCACCGCGGTGTGGTCCGGATTCACCGTCACGTTGGCGGCCAGGATGTTGACCTTGTTCTCGGCCATCACCTGGGTGACGTCGGACAGGAGCCCCGTCCGGTCGTACGCCTCGATGCGCACCGAGATCGGATACGTCTGCTCCGGTGCCGCCTCCCATTCCACGTCGATGAGGCGCGAGACCTCGCGCTCGTTGAGCACCGTGGGACAGGAGGTCAGGTGGACGGTCACGCCCTTGCCGCGGGTGATGAAGCCGACGATCGGGTCGCCGGGGATGGGATGACAGCACTTCGCGAACCGCACCAGCAGGTCGCCGACCCCCTTGACGCGGACGCCGCCGGTGCGGGCGGGCTGCGGCGGGGCGACCGTCGGCAGGGTCGACTCCGAGTCGTCCACGACGCCCAGCCGCATGACCACGGCCTGCGCACCGATCGCGCCGTAGCCGATCGCCGCGAAGAAGTCGTCCACCGTGTCGTGGTTGTAGCTCTTGGCGACCTCGGCGATGCGGTCGAGGCCCACCGCCTGGATCGAGGTGCGTGCGAGCCGCCGCAGCTCGCGCTCCAGGGATTCACGCCCGTGGACGACGTTCTCGGCGCGGTCCTTGCGCTTGAACCATTGCCGGATCTTCTCGCGCGCATGCGAGGTCCGGACGATGTTCATCCAGTCGCGCGATGGGCCGTGCTCGGCCTTGGTCGTCACGATCTCGACGATGTCGCCGTTGCGCAGCCGGTAGTCGAGCGGCACCAGCCGGTTGTTGATCTTCGCGCCGATGGTGCGATGGCCGACGTCGGTGTGGATGCGGTACGCGAAGTCGAGCGGCGTGGCGCCGGCCGGCAGGTCCTTGATGTCGCCCTTGGGCGTGAACACGAAGACCTGGTCCTGGAAGATGTCGAGCTTGATGCCCTCGACGAACTCCGTGCGCGTCGCTGACCTCGCGCTGCCAGTCCATGAGCTGGCGCAGCCAGGCGAGCTTGGCGTCGTACTCGCGGTCGGAGCGGGTCCCCTCCTTGTAGCGCCAGTGCGCGGCGATGCCGACCTCGGACACCTGATGCATCGAGTGGGTCCGGATCTGGATCTCGAGGGGCTTGCCGTCGAGGGCGATGACCGCGGTGTGGAGCGACTGGTAGAGGTTGTTCTTGGGGACGGCGATGTAGTCGTCGAACTGGCCGGGGATGGGCCGCCACAGCGAGTGGACGATGCCCAGCGCGGCGTAGCAGTCCTTGACTTCGTCGACGAGCACGCGGATGGCGTAGACGTCGTAGATCTCGCCGAACTCCGCGCCCTTGCGCAGCATCTTCTTCCAGATGCTGTAGATGTGCTTGGGGCGGCCCTGGAGGTCGGCGTGGATGCCGGCCGCCTCGAGACGCGGGGTCAGCTCGGCGATGGACCGCTCGATGAACCCCTCGCGACCCTTGCGCCGGGTGTCCAGGAGGCGCACCAGCTCGCGGTAGCGCTCGGGCTCGAGCGCCTTGAACGCGAGGTCCTCGAGCTCCCACTTGATCTGCCAGATCCCGAGCCGCTCCGCGAGCGGCGCGTAGATCTCCATCGTCTGGCGGGCGATGCGCTGCTGCTTCTCGCTGTGCAGCGCGTACAGGGTGCGCATGTTGTGCAGCCGGTCGGCGAGCTTGATGAGGACGACCCGGATGTCCTCGGCCATCGCCAGGAACATCTTCCGGATGTTCTCGGCCTGCTGCTGCTCGTGGGTATGGGTGCTGAACTTCGACAGCTTCGTGACGCCGTCCACGAGGTGGGCGACCTCGGACCCGAAGCGCTCCTCGATGTCGCCGATCGAGTACTCGGTGTCCTCGGGGACATCGTGGAGCAGCGCCGCGGTGATCGCGACGGGATCGAGGCCGAGCTCCGCGAGGATCTGCGCCGAGGCGATGGGGTGGGTGACGTACGGCTCGCCTGAGGCGCGCTTCTGCTCGCGGTGGGCTTCGACCGCGAGGTCGAAGGCGCCGTTGACCGGGCCCAGGACGGCCTGCGGGTGGTGGGCGAGGATCGCGTCCAGGAGCGGCTGCCGGAGCGTCTCGACGTCGATGGTCGCGGGCGTGGCGACGGCCGCTCGAGCGGGGCCGCGGCCGTTGGTCGAGTGGTCGGCGCCGGTGCGTCGCGGACCGCGCTTGGGCTGGGTCCCCGGCGTCGCGGCCTTGCCCGCTTTACCGGCGGTCGCCGAGCTCGCCGCGCGCGCCGTGCCGGCCGTCGCCGAGACGCCCGCCGCAGAAGCGGCGGCAGCAGCGGCAGCGGCGGGTCGGGTGCTCGAGGTGGCCATCCCTCGCAGTGTAGCCCTCGCGCTTCCACGCTCCGGCCGCCACGCCGGGCGGCCCCTGCCCGGCGCAGCGTCAGCCGAGGAGCGTGGCCACGTCGATGTCGCCCTCGAGCACCAGCCGGTCGCCGGCGACGCGGACCGCTCGAAGGTCCATGAGCGTCGCCTTGGGCTCGAGGATCACGAGGTCCGTCGAGATCGGGTCCGACAGCGACAGGCGCAGCGCGCCGCGTCTCGTCGACCAGCAGCGTGCCGGTCACCGGGAAGCCGCGGACCGTGATGGTCATGATGTTGGGCGCTTCGATCCGGACGTCCGTCGGCGGCTCCCCGAGCGCGGCCGTCACGCGGTCCGTGGCGAGCGCCTCGACGTCCGCGGCGTCGATCGACGCGACCGCCTCCAGCTTGGTCGTGTCGCCCGCAAGGTGGATCTCCGGGATCTCGATGGGCGTTCCGATCGACGACGTGGACGCGTCGGCGAGGGTCCCGGTCACGGACGCCGCGGTCCGCGATCCGAGGTCGACGCCCTCGAGGACGAGGTCGACCGTGCCGACGTCGAGGTCGCCGATGGTCGCGTCGAGCGCGCTGATCGACACCCGGTCCGCCTTCAGGCGGATGAGCGCCAAGGGATCGTCCTGCTCGAGCTTGACGCCGGTCTCGCGCGCCTGGAAGCCGGCGGTCGCGAGGCTCGCGGTGATCACGCCCTCCAGCGCGCGGGGCAGCGCGAACACGACGAGCGCACCGATGACGATGGCGCCCAGGACGAGCGTGAACAGGCAACCGCGCATCCGCTACCCGGCCGCCTCGAGATAGCCCATCGACCCGAGGAGCTGGCGCGCGACGGCCGCCTCGTCCCATGGCACGGGCCCGTCGGCATAGAGGATCGAGCGCTCGTGGCCCTTGCCCGCGAGCAGGACGATGTCGGCGGGTCGGGCTCGTTCGAAGGCCGCCTCGATGGCCGCGCGTCGGTCGGCGATCACGAGCAGATCGGCGTCCCGGCGCTTGCCCGCCTGTTCGGCGCCGGCGGCGATGGCGTCGTTGATCGCGTCGCGGTCCTCGCCGCGGGGATCCTCGTCGGTGACCACGACCAGGCGGCACGTGTCGCCCGCGATCCGGCCCATGAGCGGCCGCTTCGCGGTATCGCGCTCGCCTGCCGAGCCGAACACGGCGATCAGCCCGCCGCCCCGCGCCGCGGCGATGGGCGCGAGGATGCCCAGGACCTTCTCGAGCGACGCCGGCGAGTGCGCGTAGTCGACGACCACGCCGAAGGGTTGGCCGGCGTCGATGCGCTCCATGCGGCCGGGCACGCCGGGAACGGACTCGAGACCCGAGCGGACCGCGTCGGGCGACAGCGCGAGGGCCTCCCCCAGCGCGACGACCGCGAGCGCGTTGTGCACGTTGAACCGGCCGGCAAGCCGCAGCTCCAGCCGCCCGTCGCCGCTCGGCGCGGTGTACGCGACGCGCAGCCGCCGCGCGTCCTCCTCCACCCGGGTCGCACGGACGTCAGCATCCGCGTCGGTGCCGTAGGTGAGCACGCGAGCGCCCGCTTCGCGCGTGACGGCCTCGAACAGCGCCGCCGAGGGGTCGTCACGGTTGACGATGCCGACCTTGGGCCAGTCGCGGCCGCCCAGCGTCTTGCGCGGGTTCCGGGGCCCGCTCGCCAGGCGCTCGAACAGCGACAGCTTGGCGTCCCGGTACGCCTCCCACGTCCCGTGGAACTCGAGGTGCTCGTGCGTGACGTTCGTCACGATGGCGATGTCGTAGGCGACGCCGCCGACCCGGTCCAGGGCGAGCCCGTGCGACGTGGATTCGACGACCGCTGCCGAATCGCCCGCCGTGTGCATCGCGCGCAGCGCCCGCTGCAGCTCCGGGGCCGACGGGGTCGTGACGTGCTCCGTGTGACGGTCGCGGATCGGCCCGACCTTGGTCTCGACGGTGCCGATGAGGCCGCTCGGCAGCCCCGCCGCCTCGAGCGCGGCGACGGCGAGGAACGAGGTGGTCGTCTTGCCGTCGGTCCCGGTGATCCCGACGACGCCGAGCTGTCGTGACGGGTCGCCGTACCACCACGCAGCGGCCGTCGCGAGCGCGACCTGGCTCCGCTCCACGACGAGCTGCGGCAGGTCGACGTCGGGTAGCGGGTGCTCGACGACGAGTGCGCCGGCGCCTGCCCGGAGCGCCGCGAGCGCGTAGTCATGGCCGTCGACGTGCTCGCCCGGGATGGCCACGAAGATCGCGTCGTCCGCGGCGCGCCGCGAATCGTCGGTCACGCCGCGGACGGGGACCTCGGCGAGGTCGATGGGCGCCGCCGCCCGACCGCGGATCCGCGCGCCGCGTAACCGTCCTTCGGTCGTGAGCCGGTCGATGAGACCCCGGAGCGGGCGCCGCTCGGCCGGTTCCACGGCCGCAAGCGCGGCGGCGAGCGCGGCCGCATCGTCGCTCGTCCCATCCGTCATCCGTCCGCTCATCGACCCACCCGCCTCGCGACGGCGCTCAGCGCGCGACCGGCGCCGTAGCGGATGGGTCGATGGACACGTTCCTGCGCGCCGGCGAGCTCCACCCAGCTGGCGCCGAAGCTCAGCTTGTGCTGGAGCAACCCATGCAACGGCTCGTCCTCGGTGGGCCGTCGACGGATGCCCGGGACGTCGACGCCGCCCAGGTCCATCTCACGGCGTCCCTCGCGGATCGCGAGCTGGATCGCGCGCCAGCGCAGCAGATGCATCGTCCCCGGGTGGTCCCGGCGGCTCGAGGCCGGATCGCCCGAGTGCACCGTCGACAGCCGGTCGCCGTGGCGGTACAGGAGGAGCCCGCCGAGGACGTCACCGTCGGGACGCTCTGCGCGGGCCTCGAGCAGGACGACATGGCCCGCGGCGTGCGCGCGCTGCCACCAGCCGACGAACGACGACCGCGGGCCGAAGGAGAAGTGCTTTCGCTCGCCCGTCTCGAGCAGCAGGTCGTAGAAGCGATCGAAGGCCGTGGACGCGTCCCCCGTCGGGAGCGTGGATCCGTCGCCGGGGGCCTCAGCCATGTGCGCGTCGTAGCGCACGACGCAGGTCCCCTGCCCTTCCGCCTTGCGGATCCGCTGGCGCGTCGCCTTGGCGATCCCGGAGAACACCGCGTCCTCATCGGCGCCGGCGAGCGGGAGCGCGACCTTGTGGCGCGACGGCTGGATCTCCTCGATCGGGTGGAAGTGCGCCTTCGCGAGCACCTCCCGGTAGGCCGCATCGTCGGCCACGACCTCCGGGTCGATCGCGACGACATCGACCCCTTCCGCGCGCAGCGCGGTGGCGGCCGTCCAGGCGGTGACGGCGGTCTCCCGGCCATCGGCGACGGGCACCGGCCCGCGCGGCACGTAGGCGCTCCCACCGCCGACGATCGGCCACGGCCGCACGAGCGCCAGGACGCGATGCTCGCGCCAGCGGACGTACCGCGGCCGCCACCCCGACGCCCGCCGATGCTCGGCCCAGGCGACCGACTGCAGGACGTGGCCACCGGGACGATCGACCGCCAGCTCGTCCCAGTCCGCCGTCGGCTCGTCCGCGATCGTCGCGGCGTCGCTCATCCCTCGCCCTGGAATGCAGCCGCGCCGACGCCGCCCCCACCGGCCATCCCGTGGCGCCGCCGCGCGAGCCAGACGCGGCTCCGCTGGGCGAGCTCGTAGGTCTGGCGGCCGAGCGGGTCGAGCACGAGGTCCCACGCGCCGATGTAGCGCACCTCGCGTCCGCCGAAGCCGGTCTTGAAGTGCGCGATGCCGGGATGCGCGAGGCCCCACAGGTCGTACGTCTCGGCGCCGGCGGCCTTGGCCCGGACGATCGCCTCCCACTTCAGCAGGTAGTTGGCGCGACTGTCGGCGCCGGCCTCGGTCATGCCGCCATAGGGCTCGACGACCCGCGTCCCGCAGCGCACCAGGAACAGCGCCGCCTGCGGCTCGCCCTCGGCGGTCTCGGCGAACAGCAGCTGCGCGCGACCGCCGGGGCGGAAGGCGTCCCACACGTCCTGGTAGGCGCTGAGCGCGCGGATGAGGAACCCGGCCCGCGACGCCGTCTCCTCGTAGATCCGGTAGAACTCGGGCAGTCGGTCGCCCTCGGCCTCGACGACGCGGATGCCGTTCGAGCGTGCCTTGTTCACGTACTGGCGCCACTTCTTGCGCAACGCCGGATTGAAGCGCCGCCTCGTCCTCGCGCAGGTCGATGAGCCGGGTGGAGGCGGGCTGGATCGGCTGACCCGGTCGCCAGCCGGCGGCACGGAGCGCCCGCCGCGTCGACCCGTCCTCGTCCAGCGGCCCGTCGAGCTCGATCTCGGGGTCGATGCGGAGATGGCTGATCCGGCCCGCCTGCGCCGGCAGGCGGTCGCGCGCCGCCTCGGTGAACGCGCCGATCCCTTCGGGCGTCCACGTCGCGGTCACCGGACCGCGGGGTGCGTAGGCGAAGCCCCACGGCAGGGGCGCCGGACGACGCACCAGCACCTGCGCCGCCGTCTCGGGGTCGCCCGCGGCAAGACGGGTCGCCGCCCAGCCGTTGACGGCCTTGACCCTGGCCCATGCGGAGAGCTGGAGGTACGAGCCCGGGTCGGCGGCCTCGACGAGCGCGTCCCACGCGCGGTCGTCGGCGAGCCGCGGATCGGTCGCCTCCGCGCCGGCGATCTCCGGCGTCTCGAGCGCGCTCACGCCGCCTGCGCGCGCCGGCGCCGGACGAGATCCGTCATCAACGACAGCATGGCGGGCAGCTCCGGGATCCGCAACGCGAGCGACCCGGCGAGCAGCACGATGCCGCCTGCGGCGCCCACGATGAGCAGCCGGATCAGGACGGTCAGGAAGCCCGGGTAGGTGCCCCACCGATCGAGCAGGGCCTGCTCGACGAACCAGGCGACGATCGTCGCCGGGATGGTCGCGGCGATGGTCAGCAGGGCGATGCGGCCGACGCGCCCCAGCCCCAGGGCGGGCACGCGCCGGGCGAGCAGGACGACCAGGATCCCCGTCTCGACCCACGCACCCAGCGCGATCGCGGCCGCGACGCCGAGCATCCCGAAGCGCTCCGACAGCGTGAGCGCGAGCACGATGTCCATCACCACGGCCACGATCGCGGCGGCGACGGGCGTGCGCGTGTCCTGGAGCGCGTAGAACGCGCGGGCGAGGACGGCGATGAGCGAGTGACCGACGAGTCCGAACATGAACACGGCGAGCATGTCGCCCGCGAGCATCAACGTCCCACGGTCCGTGGCCCCGTGGTCGAACAGGAGCGTGACGACATCGTTCGAGACGACCGCGCCGAGCGCCGCGATCGGGATCATCACGAACACGAGGGTCCGTAGCGCCCGGACGAGCACGCGCCGGAACGTCTCGAGGCCGCCGGTCGCGGCCTCCCGGGCGAGGGACGGCAGCAGCACCACCCCCAGCGGGACGCCGATGACCCCGATCGGGATCTGGAGGAGCGCGAACGAGAAGTTGAACGCGGTGATGGCGCCCGTGCCGAGGCCGGCCGCGATGCTCGTCGCGACGATGAACACGAGCTGGACGCTCGCGAGGCCCAGCGCTCGGGGCGCCAGCAGCGTGACCGCCTTGCGCGCCGCCGGGTCGTGCAGATCGGCGCGCGGCCGGAGGCGCACGCCACCTCGCCGGAGCTGCGGGATCTGGACGAGCATGTGGCCGATCGCGCCGGCCACGACGCCGATGGCCAGCCCGGTGACGCCCATCGATGGCGCCAGGAACACCGCGGCGCCGATGATCGCGAGGTTGTAGACGAGCGGCGCGAACGCCGCCGCACCGAAGCGGTGGCTCGCGTTCAGGACGCTCGTCGCGACCGCCCCGGCGGCGAGGAACAGCGGCGAGAGGACCATGATCCGCGTCAGCTCGATGGTCGTCGCGACGGCCGGCGCGCTGAGCCCCTCGGTGATGGGTGGGACGAGGACGTCGGCGAACACGAAGACGATCGCGGCCAGGACGGCGAGGACCGCGAGCATCAGGGTGAGGATCGTCGACACCACCCGCCACGCCCGCTGCTCCTCGTGGGTCGCGAGGAGGGCCGCGATGACCGGCACGAGGGCCGAGCTCAGGGCACCGGCGGCCACGAGCTGGAACAGGAAGTCCGGGATGCGGAACGCAGCGAAGAACGCGTCGAGCTGGGCGACGTCCGGGATCGCGCCGTTGATGAACACGTAGCGCAGGTAGCCCAGGACGCGGCTGGCGATGACCGCCGCGGTGACGATCGCGCCGGCCCTCGCCAGCGCCCGTGCGGTGGTCTCCCCGGGCCCGGGACCCGTGACGCCGATGGGGCTCGACGGCCCGAGCATCGCCCGGCCCGGGTCGGTATTGCCCGCGGGGATCGCGTCGATGCGGTCCTCGCTCACGAGGAGCGCGCCCGGGGATGCGCCTCGCGATAGACGGCCCGCAGACGTGCCGGCGAGACATGCGTGTAGACCTGGGTCGTCGCGAGGCTCTCGTGGCCGAGCAGCTCCTGCACGACGCGCAGATCGGCGCCGCCATCGAGCAGGTGCGTCGCGAACGAATGGCGGAGGGTGTGCGGCGAGACGCCCAGCGGCAGGCCCGCGATGCGCCTGAGCCGCTCGAGTCGCGCGCGCAGGCCCCGCACGCCGAGGGCTCCGCCGTCGCGGTTCAGGAACAGCTCCGTGGGCTCCCGGCCGGGTGCGTCGTCGGGACGACGGCGAGCCAGCTCCGGGCGGCCGTCGGCGAGGTACGTCTCGATCGCCTCGCGCGCCGGGCGTCCCAGCAGGCCGATCCGCTCCTTCCGCCCCTTGCCGGTCACCCGCAGCTCCCCGCGTCGCAGCTCCAGCGAGCCCAGGTCGGCCGCGGCGAGCTCGCTGATCCGGAGACCCGCGGCGTAGGCGGTCTCGACGAGCGCCCGGTCGCGGAGCGCGAGCGCCGCCGCAAGGCGTTCGTCCGGGGTCGTCCGGACGTCGGCGTCGATGGCACCGAGGAGCCGCTCGACCTGGTCGACCTCGAGGACGCGAGGCAGCCGTCGTGGCAGACGTGGCGTGGCGATCGCGCCCCACGGGTCGCCCGCCGCGAGACCCTCGCGCGTGGCGTAGCGATGGAACGCGCGGATCGCCGCGAGCCGCTGGGCGACCGAGCTGCGCGCGTGCCCGTCGGTCAGCTCGGCGAGGTAGGCGCGGAGCACGGATCGTCCCGGCGCCGTCCAATCGGCGGCGCGGTCGTCGAGCCAGGTGAGGTACGCCCGGACGGTCGTCTCGTACGAGCGGCGGGTGTGGGGCGACGCGTCCTTCGCCTCGAGCGAGCGGACGAACCGCCGGAGCGCGTCCTCGCCGCGCACCGCGTCCGGCCGGCCTACGCCGTGCGGCGGCGTGTGGACCCCCGTCCGTTGCTGCGTCCGGACGTCGACCCGCCCGCCCCGCCCGAGGCGCGCGTCGTCCGCGGCCGTGGAGCGGTGCCGTCGGGCGCGCCGCCCGCCGCGCGACCTCCGCGCCGGCCGCCACCCCGAGCGGGCTTCGCGAGCGCGGCCGGATCGGGCGGCCCGCCCGGCAGTCGCCGTCCGACGAGATCCCCGTCCGGGAGGGGCACCGTCGCGCCGCAGGTCAGGCACAGGCCATCGTCACCGCGCCGCGCGACCGCGCCCTTGCCGTCGTCGTGGGCATCATGGATCGCGCCGGTCGGCTCGTGGTTGGTGGTGAAGTCGCACTTGGGGTATGCGGAGCACCCCCAGAAGACGTTCCCGGTACGCCGCGCGCGACGCGCGATGAGGTGGCCGTCGGCGTTCTTGGGACAGGTGACCTCGAACGGCAGCTGGTCGGGCGGCGGCGGACCCTCGCGCTGGATGTAGTCGCAGTCGGGGTAGCGCGAGCAGCCGAGGAACGCCCCGAACCGGCCGCGCTTGGTGGTCAAGGTGCCCTCGCCGCACTTGGGGCAGGTCTCGCCCTCGCCCTTGAGCGCGGGCGCCTCCTCGCCGGGCAGCGGCCGCGACTCCTTGTGCTCGGGATAGAGGGAGCAGGCGAGGAAGCTCCCGTTGCGTCCCAGGCGGATGACCATGGGGTGGCCTTCCGAGCACACCTCGTCGGACGGCTTGGTCGTGAAGTCGCTCCGGCGCGTCGTCTTCCGGACCTCGTCGACGCGGTCGCGCAGGGGCGGGTAGAACGCCTGGAGCAGCGGGACCCACTCCTTCTTGCCGTCGGCGACGCCGTCGAGATCCTCTTCCATCTTGGCGGTGAACTCGAGGTCGACGTACTCGCCGAAGTGCTCGACGAGGAAGTCGGTCACGATCTCACCGACCTCCTCCGGGAACAGCCGCCGCTCCTTCACCACGACGTAGCCCCGATCGACGATGGTCGAGATCGTGGCGGCGTAGGTCGACGGCCGGCCGATGCCGTGCTCCTCGAGCGCCTTGACCAGGCTCGCCTCGGTGTAGCGCGGCGGCGGCTCCGTGAAGTGCTGCGTGGGCGTCACGTCCTCGACGCGCGTCCGGTCGCCCTCGGCGAGCGCCGGCAGGGTGCGTTCCGCCTCCTCGGCGGCGTCGTCGAGGCCCTCGGTGTAGACGCGTGAGAACCCGTCGAACAAGGTCCTCGTGGCGCTGGCCCGCAGCTCGTACGGGCCATCCGCGAGGTCGACGGTGGTCGTCTCGAGCTCCTTCTCGGTCATCTGGCTGGCCAGCGCACGCTGCCAGATCAACCGGTAGAGCCGCGCCTCGTCGCGCGCCAAGGCGCTCGCGAGGCTGTCCGGATCGCGGGCGAACGACGTCGGCCGGATGGCCTCGTGCGCCTCCTGGGCGTTGCGGCTCTTGGTCCGGTAGACGCGACCCTTGGGCATCGTGTACCGGTCGCCGTAGCGGTCGCGGATGACCTCGCGCGCCTCGCCCAGGGCCTGGCCGGACAGCTGCACGGAGTCCGTCCGCATGTAGGTGATGAGGCCGATGTGCCCGTCGGGCGTATCCACGCCCTCGTACAGGCGCTGGGCGACGCTCATCGTCCGCTTGGGGCTGAAGCCGAGCTTGCGACTCGCCTCCTGCTGCAGCGTGGACGTGGTGAACGGCGGGGCCGGGCTCCGCTTGCTCTTCTTGACGGTGACGCCGGTGACCCGCGGCTGCGTCTGGCGGAGCGCTTCGACGTGGCGTGTGGCGGTCGCCTCGTCGCCGATGTCGAGCTTCTCCCCGTCGATCCGGACGAGCTCGGCGGCGAAGGTGGTCCCGTCGGGCGCGGCGAGGAGCGCCTCGATCGTCCAGTACTCCTTCGCCTGGAACGCGCGGATCTCCCGCTCGCGCTCCACGACGAGGCGCACCGCGACGGACTGGACCCGGCCCGCGCTGAGGCCGGAGCGGACCTTGCGGGACAGCAGCGGGCTCAGCGTGTAGCCGACGAGCCGGTCGACGATCCGCCGCGTCTGCTGCGCGTCCACGAGGTCCTGGTTGATCGACCGGGGATGGGCGAACGCCTCGCGGATCGCCGGCTCGGTGATCTCGCTGAAGGTCACCCGGCTCGCCTTGGCGGGCGCGAGGTGGATGGCTTCGGCGACGTGCCATGCGATGGCCTCGCCCTCGCGGTCGAGGTCGGTGGCGAGGTAGACCCGTTCGGACCCCTTGGCGGCCCGCTCGATCTCGGCGAGCTGGCGCTTGCGGTCCGGGTTGATCTCGTAATGGGGCGCGAAGTCGTGCTCGACGTCCACGCCGAGCTGACCCTTGCCGGGATTCTCGGGAAGGTCACGCACGTGCCCGTACGAGGCGAGGACGCGGAAGTCCGTCCCGAGGTAGCGCTCGATCGTGCGCGCCTTCGCAGGCGACTCCACGATCACCAAGTTCTTAGCCATGACGGCGCGGAGTCTACACGCGGTGTCTTACGCGTCGATCACGAAGGCCGGGGCCGACTTCGGTGCCCCGACACATCGAGCCGTCCTTCCGCGCTCACCGGACGCGACCACCGCGCCAGCATCGGCCGGATGAGCGCGACCGCGGGATCGGCCTGGGTCGCTAGATCTCGCGGATCTTGCGAAGGAAGTCTTCGTCGAGTTCGAGGTCCGGGTCGTCGTCGTGGCCGTTCGTCGCACCCGTCGACTCGGCGACGCCGACGGCGGTCACGTCCGACGCCGGCTCCGCGTCCGCGTCCTCGTGCTGGAAGGCGTGCGGCGGGATCTCGACGAACCGGATGTGGAGGTACGGGAAGAAGAACGTGCTCTTGACGTCATCGACGAACACGGGACGACGGCCGTCCAACATCCGCATGTTCGTACACAGCATCCCGACATCGGCGGGCGAGGGCAGCCCGTAGAGGTCCACGAGCAGCGGCTGCTCGTTGGTGATGTGGATGACGGCGTTGCGGATCACGCGCGGATGTTCGCCGCGCGCCCGCCGGGCGTCCCCGGCCCGAAGGTCCCGGGCGCCGTCAGCGACCGGTGCGAGCGCGGATCCAGACACCGACTCCCGTCGGGCGGAACGCGACGTCCACGACGGTGGCGACATCCGTCCTGATCGAGGCCAGATCGAACTGGTCGCGCAGCTGCTCACCAAAGGCCGTCGTCGTGCGCCCGGCGTCGTAGCGCGCTCGATTGAAGCGGTGGTCCACCATCGTCTGGAGATGCCGCCGGATCGGCTGGAAGGCGGCGGCCGCGACGACAGTCGCTCCCGCCACGGCGACCGTCTCGCCGTTCGTGACGTCGGCGAGCAGTGCCTGCAGCCCCACGACGCAGCCGGCGAAGACTGCGACCAGGGCCGATGTCACGAGCGCCCAGGCGACCGTCCGGCTGACGATCCGGTCGATCTCGAACAGCCGATACCGGAGCACGGCGATCCCGATCGCGACGGGCACGGTCGGGAAGGCAACGATCGCGGGCCTCCACGCGATCCCGCTCGCGACTGACTCGGGCACGACATACGAGATCGCGAATCCGGCGACGACGGCGAGCACGACGAAGCCGATCGACGCGGCGATCCAATGAAGCTGCTGGCGTTCGACGCCCGTCGAACGCCGCATCCGGACGATGAGCGAGAGGGCGGCGGGAAGCGCGAGGAGCATCACCGGCATCCCGGCAGTGTCGGGTGTCAACAACCCCCAGATCGGCAACTGCGGGAGGAAGGCGATCGGGTTGCGAACCGCGACGGAGGTGGGGTAGCCGACGACCTCGGTGTTGATCATCGGCATCACCCCGCCCGCTGCCACCATGACGAATCCGACCGCCACGACGACGCGCGCGAGCCTGCCCCACCGGCCTGCCGCGAACCCTCCGGACGGGAAGACCGTGAACAGCACGAGATAGAGATAGAACAGGGCGCCGATGGACAGGTTGTGCACGACGACGAACAAGTCCTCCGGCACGGCGAACCTGCCATCGGCGAACTGATCGAGCGTTGCGGGGACATGGATGGTGACGATCGCGTGCGCCCACGCCAGCCCGAGAAGGACCCACCCGATCGACGTCCGGGGCCGGCGGATGACGAGCAGCGCGCCCACCCCCGCGAACGGCAGGTACCACACGACCCCGAGGTGATTCGGGTCTGCCGCCGCGATGATCGCTCCGGCGATCACGATCGCCGCGATCGCGACCTGTCCGACGCGGCCGAGTGCCCTGCTCGAGACTGGCTGTGGCGGCGGCGCCCTCGTCGGGCGGATCGTCGGCCGCTGGGTCACCGTCACCGTGTGGTTCGCATGGGCGGATACTGGCGGGTCACCGTCCCGAAAGCGTTACGGACGGGGCGCGATCGCCTACCGGTGGTAGAAGTCGATCACCAGGCGCACGCGGCCGCTCGACACCCACACGCCGATGCCCACGCGGTCGTACGCCGAGTTCATCAGGTTCACGTAATGGCCGCCGCGGTACGAGCGCTCGCTCTGGAAGAACCGATGCGAGCCCAGGACCGCGCCGTACGGGTTGCCGCTCCGGCAGCCGAGGTTCTCGGCCCAGCGGTAGCTCGTGTAGCCCGCGCGCCGCAGGCGATCGCCCGGGTTCCCGTTGATGAAGTGGTTGCAGATCCCCCGCCGGGCGAGCAGCTTCGCGTACGGCCGCGAGACCCGCGAGCTGATGCCCGAGTCGAGCTTCAGCGGTCGCACGTTCCGTCCGCCCGGCGACGAGCACCTCCCGCCCGATGTCACCCAGCCTCCGGTCCGCGTGCAATTCATGAGCTTGAGGTAATAGCGCTCGACCGCGATCCAGGACCCGGACCCGACGCTGCCCCCGCCGGTCGGCGGCCTGGAGATGGGTCGCGACGTGGCCTTGGGACGTGGCTTCGGCTTGGGCTTCGGCTTGGGGACGACGGTGAACGTGTCCTTGGCGGCGGTCAGCGAGGCGCCGGCGCGCGAGCGCGCCGTGCCGTCGACGGTGGCGACGACCGTCGCCCCGTACGGGAAGGCCGTGGCGGGGTCGAACATCAGGACGGTGTCGCCGTCGCCCCAGGTGATCCGTCCCGGGACCGCCTTGCCGTTGACGAGCAGGTGGAACGCCTTGGCGGTGGAGGCTCGCTGCATCGGAAGGGTGAAGCGGACCGCGATGTCGGCGCTCCGGGCCACCTTCGCCGTGCCCGCGCGGGGCCGGAAGCGCACGACCGATGGGGCCGGGATCGTGCGGGCGACGAGCGTGTCGGGCGCGGTCACGGCCGCGCCGTCGACATCGACGACGGTCTGGTCGAACCAGACGCGATACACGGTGTCCGTCGTGAGCGGCTCCGCGGGCTGGAACGTGAACGACGTGACCCCGCCCCGACGGCCGGTCGGGACGAGCCGACCGGCGACCGCGGGCTCGACGCGGAACGCCGCCGCGGCGCTGGCGATGTCGACCGGCGCGTCGAACGCGACGCGGAACCCCGAGTCGAGCGCGAGACGCGCGCCGGCGGTGGTCGTCGCCGCGATCGTGCCGGCGACGGCCTCACGGGTCACGAACACGGACCGGGCGGGACTCGCGAGCGGCTGACCGAACGTATCCACGGCGCCTGCATCGACCGTCACGGCGTGCAGGACACCGGGGGCCCAGCGTTCGACGGGCTGGACAGCCAGTGCACGGCCCGCGGGATCCCAGGTGAGCGAGACCGCCGTCACCGGATCGACGCGCAGCGCGGCCGCGACCGACGCCGCGTCCATGGGCGTCGCGAAGTGGATGACGACCGGGGCCCGGAGCGCGACACCGGTGGTCAGCGTCGAGTCGAACGCGACCGCTGGCAACGGCCGAACGACCGACGGCGGGATGGCGGTGGTCGGTCGCGCGGGGACGAGGGCGACGACCGCGACACCCAGCGCGGCGCCGGTACCGACCGCGACGAGGACACGTCCGGCGAGCGTGCGATGGGCGAGGGTGGCGAGGTACAGGAACCCGGCCACGGGGACGGCCAGCACGGCCGCCAGGACCTTCCGCAATGTCCGCTCCTCTGCGGGCGCCCGGGATCGGCGGGCACGCAGGACGCCGGCGCCATCCGACGGCTGGGGCATGCGCGGTGGGGGGACGCAGCGCCGCCGGAGGTCGGGCGCGAGGGTAACACCGCGCGCGGACGCGGGGCAAACCGGGGGCATCCGGTCATCGGCGCGTCCCGGGCTCGGGCGGCAGGCCGGCGAACACGCCGAGCGGCTGGAATCGACCGAAGGCATTCGCGACGAATCCACGCAGCTCCAGCGCCGTGATCGCCCCCAGGACGGCACCCAGCGGCAGCCCCGTGGACGCCACCAGCGGATCGGTTCGGACGTTCCCGGCCAGGATGGCGCTCATCACGCGGCGCTCGATCGTGCCGAGCTCCGCCAGGTGCGCGTCCGGTCCCGCGAGCCTGACGCGCCGGGCGCGGGCGCGTCCCTCGGCGCTGGTGGCGCGTGACGGTCGCCTCCGCGCCGTGGCGACGAGCTCCAGGTCCTCGAGCAGCTCGGCGATGCCGGCGACGATCCGCGCCTCGGGAGCGAGCTCGCGGAGGAACGCCAGGCAGCCGGCCACGGTCGGCGCGTCGATGGGCCCGGGAACCAGGAACAGGCGGCGACCCTGCTCCAGCGCCCAGGCCGCGGTCGTGAGGGCCCCGCTGCGTGCCCCCGCCTCGACGACGACCGTGGAGTCGGACAGCCCGCTGATGAGCCGGTTGCGGCGCGGGAAGGTGCCGCGCGTGGGCTCGGTGTCGGGTGCGAACTCGCTCACGATGGCACCGCCGCCCGCGACGATGCGCTCGGCGAGCCGCTCGTGGATCCGCGGGTAGAGCCGCGCGTGGCCGCCGCCGATCACCGCCACGGTCGGGCGGTCCGCCGCCACGGCGGCGGCATGGGCGGCACCATCGATCCCCAGCGCCAACCCCGAGACGATCGTCGCCCCGAGCTCCGCCACGGCCGTCGCGATCCGCGCCGCCGTGCGCCGACCGGCCTCGGTGGGCCGTCGAGTCCCCACGATCGCCACGGCATCGGCGGGCTCGAGCGCGTCGAGCTCGCCGCGGATGAACAGCACCGGCGGCGGCAGGTCGATCGCCCGGAGACGCACTGGGTACCGCGGGTCGTCGAGCGTGATCGCCTGCAGTCCGAGCGCTCGGGCCCGACGGAGGACGGGCGATGGGTCGCGAGCGGTCGCCTGGATGGCCGCGAAGGCATCCGGCGACAGGGATGGTCGGGCCTCGGGTTCCGCCGCCGATGCGAACGTCAGCACCTCGGCACCATCCGGAGCGAGCGACCGATCGAGCACCGCGCGGGCCCCACCGAGGCGGTCGACCAGGCGCTCGAACGTCAGCGGCCCCACACCCGGCGTGCACGCCAGCGCGACCCAGGCGTCCCGCTCCGCTACGCCGCCACCGCCGCCCGACCGCGGCTCGACCGCGGTCTCGATGCCGGTCGCGAGCACGAGCGACGGCCCCAGCGGCCCTTCCCGACCGACGCCCAGCATCAGCTTGCCAGCTGGTCGGCCAGCGACCGGGCCGGCGTGCGGAACCGGGCGGCCTCATCGAGATGTGCGGCGAGCACGCGATCGGCGCCCTCGAGGTCCCCGATGGTCCGCGCGACCCGAAGCAGCCGCTCCGTGCCGCGGGCCGTCATCCCGTCCAGGTCCGCGAGGTCCGCCGCCCGCCGTTCGGTCGACGGGATCGAGCGCACACGCGGCCCGCAACGCCCGCCCGCTCAGCTGACCGTTGACGCGCCCCGACGCGCGCACGACCTGACGCCGGCGTGCAGCGGCGATCCGGGTCGCCACCAGCGCGCTCGACTCGGGCGCGGCGTGCCCGACCAGCGTGATGGGCGCGACCCGGTCCATCGTGACCCACAGGTCGATGCGGTCGCGGAGCGGCCCGGAGATCCGGCGCACGTACCGCTCGGCGACGCTGCGCGGGCAGCGGCAGGCCCGGTGCTCGCTCCCGAACCAGCCGCACGGACAGGGATTCATCGCCGCGATCAACGTCACGCGGGCCGGGAACGTCTCCGCCCGACCGGCTCGCGCGATCGCGACGCGCCCGTCCTCGAGCGGCTGGCGCATCGCCTCGAGCACGTCCCGCCCGAACTCGGGCAGCTCGTCCAGGAACAGCACCCCATGATCGGCGAGGGTGAGCTCGCCCGGGGACACCCGGGGCCCGCCGCCGACCATCGCCGCGTACGACATCGTGTGGTGCGGTGCACGGAAGGGTGGCCGGCGGACCAGCGAGGTGACGGGCCCTGCGCCGGCGACCGATGCCACGACCGTCGCCGCGAGCGCCGCCTCGTCGTCGAGATCGGGCAGCAACGTGGGAACGGTCCGCGCGAGGAGCGTCTTGCCCGACCCGGGCGGCCCGACGAGCAGGAGCGCATGCCCGCCCGCGAGGGCGATCTCGAGCGCGCGCCGCGCCTCCAGCTGCCCGCGGACCTCGGCGAGATCGGGCACCACGGTCGGTGGCGTGACGGACGCGGTGGCCCGAGTCGTCTCTGCGCCCCCGCCGAGCTCGACGCGTGACGGCGCCGAGGAGCGTGGCCGGGAGCGGGGTGTCCGCAGGGCATCGACCGCGGCGGCGAGGTCCGGCACGCCGATCAGCTGCTCTGACGCGGCGAGTCGCGCCTCGGCCAGGCCGTCCTCCGGGACCACGATCCGGCGGACTCCGCGCCGGACCAGCGCGGCGACCATCGGCAGCAGCCCGGGCACCGTCCGGACCTCACCACCCAGGGACAGCTCACCGACCAGCGCCCAGCGGCCGCCGCCGGCGCGCACCTGCTCGGAGCCCAGGAGGATGCCCATCGCGATCGCCAGATCGAGCGAGGCGCCGGCCTTGCGCACCTCGGCGGGCGCCAGATTGACCGTGATCCTCCGGGGCGGATGCACGAACCCCGCATTGCGCAGCGCGCCACGCACGCGCTCGCGGGCCTCGGACAGCGCCGCGTCCGGCAGGCCCACGATGGTCATGCCGGGCAGACCGGGCGCGACATCGACCTCGACCCGGACGACCCGCCCGACGAGGCCCTGGAGCGTGGCGGAGAGCAGCGTGGCCAGCACGCCGCGACCCTACGGACGCGCGCTTACCGCTGACTCCACCGGGGCTTAGCTGCGACTTATGCGCCGGGCGCGATGCGCGCCCAGGGTCGACCTAGCGGCTGGTCGCCAGCACCGAGCCCGGGGCGACCACGCCCTCCTTGTCGAGCTGCCGTGCGAAATCGAGCAGCGACCGGCCGAGCGGCGAATCCGCCTTCGTGAACATGAACGGGGCACCCGAGTTGAGCGACGAGATCGCGCCCCGGTACTCGTTGAGGATCTGGTACTCGATCGTCCGCTTCAGGGCACCCTCGGCGTTCTTGGCGGTGATGCCCGTGAACGCGTTCGAGCGGTTGAGGACGAGCTTGATCTTCTCCTGCGAGTAGCCCAGGTGCGAGATCGTCTCGAGCACCAGGCGCACGTTCTTGAGGCACGACAGGTCGGCCGTCATCACGACGTAGACGGTCTCGGCGACATCGAGGATCGCGAGGTTGATGTCGTCGAGCCGCTTGTCGATGTCGACGATGACGTAGTCGTACATGTTCTTGAGCACGTCGAGGATCAGCGGCAGGTGCTCATGGCGCACGAGGTCCGCGACCTCGGGCGAGGGCGGGGCGAGCAGCAGGTCGACGCCCGAGTCGTGCTTCACGAGGACCTGGCGGACGAGGTCGGGGTCGATCGAGGGCGCGGACACGATGTCCACGATCGACTTGCGATCGAGGCCCAGGTCGAGGAACACGCGGTGGTCGCCGAACTGCAGGTTGCCGTCGACGAGGACGACCTTCCGGCCGAGCTCGCGATGCAGCGCGATCGCCGCGTTGATCGCGATGGTCGTCGTGCCCACGCCACCCTTGGCGCCGTAGTACGCGTGCACGCGGCCCAGCGGCGGCCGGCCGACGAGCGCCTCCCGGGGCGCGAAGCGCGCAAGGAGCGACTTCATCCGCGCCAGCAGCTCGGCGGGATGGAACGGCTTGATCAGGTAGTCGTCGGCGCCGGCACGGAGGCCACGGACCTTCTGCTCCACCTCGCGCTCGGCGGTGAGCATGATGATCGGGACGTGGCCGGTGGCGCCTTCCTCGGCGCGGATCTTGGCCGCCACCTGGTAGCCGTCGAGCTTGGGCAGCATGACGTCCAGGAGGATGAGCGACGGGTTCTCCTGGCCCCACAGCCGGAAGCCTTCGGCTCCATCGGTCGCGACGACGACGTCGTACCCCTCCTGCTTGAGGGTGTACTGAAGGAGGCGCTGGACGTTCGGGTCGTCGTCGACGACGAGGATCTTGGCTGCCATCAGGACCTCTGTCCGTTCGCGAGCGGGGGCGTCGCACCCGCGTCCCCGAGCGATTCGGCGGAGAGTATAGGCTCCGCCATCGGGCCCTCCCGCGTCGCCCCGAACGTGGTCCTGAGGAGTGATGTGACTTCCGTCTCGTAGCGGACCGGATCGGCGGTGTGCGCTCCCGAGTGGTCGCCGCCGTCGATGACGAGGTGACGCGCACCGGTCGGCAGGATGCTCGCGATCCGGCGCACGTCCCGGGCCGGGATGAGCGGGTCGCGACCGCCGTGGATGACGAGCAGCGGCACGTCCTCCACGAGCGGCAGGACGCGGCCCGGCTCGGTCTGCCGCGGATCGGCGCCCAGTCGCTCGGCGACCACCTCGAAGCCGCGCTCGGCCACGTACGGCCCGAAGACCTTGCCGATCCTTCGACCCGTCGGGCCGGCCAGCCGTGGCGCCACGGAGTCCGCGACGATCGCCACGATGCGTGGCCGCGGGGCGATGTCGACGCCCTCGGCGGCGTGCGGGTCGCTGTCGGCGGAGGCCAGGCGACCATCGCCCAGCACGGCCAGCGACGCCAGCGCCACGATGCCGCCCATCGACGTGCCCACGAGCGCGACGCGCGTCACACCGCGCTCCCCGAGCCAGGCGAGGGCGCCCGCGACGTCCTCGACCTCCGCGACCCCGAACGTCGTCGGCCCCACGTCCGACTCACCGTGCCCGCGGAAGTCGAGCCCCAGCACGCGCGCCGTCCGGCGCAGGAACGGGGCGTATTCGACGAGGTCCGGGGCGATCGAGCCCGTGTAGCCGTGCAGGAGGAGGATCGCCTCGTGCGGATCGACGACCCAGTCCCCGTCGCCGTCCCCGTCGCCGTCGCCGGAGGCGTCGGCGGTCAGCCAGCGCGCCGCGAGCCGCCCGCCGTCGCGTGACCGGAAGCGCACGACCTCGCCGCCGAGCCGGTCGAGGGCCGGCCCGAGCGAGGCCTCCTCGGGCGTCCGCCGGGGTGCATCGAGGATCCGGTCGGCGACGCGCCCGCGGAGGCGCGGGCCGAGACCCGGGATCGTGACGCCCAGTGCGAGCAGGAACGCCCGCATCACCGCCCGCCGACGCCCGTCGGGGCGGTCAGCGCATCGAGGACCAGCGAGCTCCACGTCTCCATCGCCGCCTGGACCTCGCGCACCCGGGCGGTGGGCTCGAAGGACCCGCTGAGCTTGTCGACCTCGCGGATCGCGACCGGGCGGCCGGCGGCATCGGCGAGGTAGACGAGGCCCAGGTGGACCTGCCCGACGGGCGTCGTGTCGTCGTTCAGCAGGCCGACCGCTTCGAAGGACGGCTCGAAGTCCGCGATCACCTCCTCCTGCCACTCGCGCCGCAGCCCGCCGAGCACGTCACCGTCGCCCGGGTTCAGATGCCCACCCACCCCGATCGACCACCGGTCGTGGAGCCGCGCGTCACCGCCGGCCCTCGTGCGGCGCATGAGGAACCACGCGTCGCCGTCGCGAAGGACGAGGTACGGGATGACCTGTTTCCACGCCGGGTCCTCCTCCATCGCCGCCCGCGGCCGGAACTCGCCGAGCTCCGCGATCGTGGCGAGCGCCTCCGCGAGACCGTCGGTGCGGACGCCGCGCCAGCCGTCACCCCGGATGACCGTCTCGCGAGGGACGACGAGGACCTGCTCGTCGGTCACGACGCGTCCTCGCGCGCACGCGCGCGCGCACCCGCGAACCGTCGGTCCAGGACGTCGGCGTTCGGGGGCTCGGGCCGGTCGAGCAGCGCGAGCCACTCGTCGATCCGGTCCCGGTACGCCAGCAGCTGCCCGACGAGCGCATCCCGGTTCGTGGCCGCGATCCCGGTGGCCATCGCGACATCGCCGCGCGCGAGGCGCGTCATGGACGCCCAGCCACCGGCCGCGAGCCGCATCGCGTCGGCCGTCTCGGGCGACGGCGGATCCCCCTCGACGCCGAGGACGGTCTCCACCAGCGCCACGGAGGCGACGAGGGGCAGGTGACTGATCGCCGCGACCGCCCGGTCGTGTGCGCGCGCACGCATCCCGATCACGCGTGCCCCGGCATCCGTCGCCAGCCGCTCCACGAGGCCACGATCGGCGCCCGGGGTCGCCTCGGTCACGACCCACGGCCGATCACGGAACAGATCGCGGTCGGCCGCGCCGAAGCCACTGGTCTCCAGCCCGGCCATCGGATGTCCTCCGACGAACGGCAGCCCGGCGTCTCGCGCTGCCTCGGTGATCGCCGACTTCGTCGACGCGACGTCGGTGACCGTCACGCCTTCGGCGAGGGACCCGCGCACGCCGCTCAGCCAGCGGATGAGCTCGAGGATCTCGAGTGCGGGCGCGGCGAGGATCGACGAGGTCGGCGCCCTCGACGGCCTCCCCGCGCGTCGCCGCGACCTCGTCGATGGCGCCTGCCGCGAGGGCCGCCCGCGGCCCGTCACCGCGCGGTGTCCAGGCGACGACGTGGCGGTCCGGGGACCGGGTCGCGAGGGCGAGGGAGCCGCCGATCAGCCCCAGGCCGAGGAACGCGACACGCACCGGGGGATCATCGCACGCGCTCCGTGCCGATCGCCTGCCGGGCAGGGTGTCGGGAGATCGTCGAACCGGAGCGCCGGACACCCGGTGTTAGACTCGCGCCACTGCCGGGGCTCCTGCCCCACGCGCCCGGCAGCCCAGCGGAGACACCGCTCGCCGTGCAGCCCGCCGAACCTTCGGCGCAGGGTCGCTCCGACTCCGCCGATCGCCGCTCCGTCGCCACCGCCGCCCGGCCGATCCGTGTCCTGCTCGTCGACGACCATCAGCTGCTGACCGAGGCCCTCGCCAAGATGCTCGCGCTGGAGCCCGACATCACGGTCGTGGGCGTGGCGGGCACGGTCGCCGATGCGAAGAGCCTCGCGCGCGAGCGACTCGACGTGGTCCTGATGGACTACCGCCTGCCGGACGGCACGGGCGCCGATGCCACCAGAGCCATCAAGGCACGCTGGCCGGGGGCGCGGATCGTGATGCTGACCGCGCTCAACGACGACGAGACGGTCCTGGAGTCGATCCAGGCGGGCGCCGACGGCTATCTCACCAAGGACCGCGCCGTCGACGACGTGGTGAGCGCCGTCCGCGCCGCCCACGCCGGGGAGACGCTCCTCCCCCGCTCGGTCATCGTGGGCATCGCGCAGCGGGTGGCCGCCGCGCGCGACCGGGCACAGGACCGACGCCAGATCGAACCGCTGACCCCGCGCGAGCTCGACGTCCTTCGTGCGCTCACCGAAGGCCTCTCGACGCCCGAGATCTGCGAGCGCCTGTTCATCGCGCCCAACACGCTGCGCACGCATGTCCAGAACATCATGGGCAAGCTCCGGGTGCACTCGAAGCTGGAGGCGGTGGCGTTCGCCCTGCGCCACCGGTTGGTCGAGCCGCCCAAGGCGGAGGACACGCTCTACTAGCGTCCCGTCGGGCCGGGCGTCAGTCCTGCCAGCCCTCGCCGCCACCGCTCCCGAAGGTCCCATCCCCACGTCGTCGACGCTGCTGTCGACGGTCGGCGATGCGTCGCTCCTCGCCGTTCGGCGGCCCGGGATGCCCGACCGGGTTCTGGCGCCGCATCGTCAGGCGGCGATCGTCCTCCCGCCGCTCCTGGTTGAGGAAGGATCCGCAGCGGGGGCAGCGCCGCTCTTCCGCGAACAGGGACTCCAGCGGCGTCGTCGTATAGATCTGGCGGCCACAGGACCAACAGGCGAGTCGGGGCATGCGCTGGCATCCTAGCGCGCGACCGTGCGGCTCCGCGTCGCCCGGCCGATACCCCCCGAGCGGTACACCCCGGATTACGGTCGTTGCGTGATGCGACGGGGCGAGGCGCGACCCGAAGATGTCGCCCGGCTCGCCGCTTGAGGCGGCCGAACGATCACTCGGGCAGGTGGTCGTTCCGGTGGGTCGCTCCGACACGTTCGGGGCGGCTCACCGTCCCGCTCCCTGGCGGCGCGACGTCACGCGCCCCGGCGGCCCCTCGATCCATCGGCCGGACGCTTGCCCTTCTTCGGCTTGTGCTCGTCGCGGCCGGGCATCGCCCGATCGCCATGCTGGGCCCGGTGCCGGTCGTGCCGCTCCTGCTTCCCGGCACGGGACGCGTGATCGACCGCTCGCTGGCGATGCCGATGATGCGCCGCCTTCGGCGTGGCCTTTGCGTGGACGTGCGCGCCACGGCCGGCGTGCGAGCGATCCGCCGCCGCGTGCTTCGCCGGCTTGGGCTGGACGACGGCGTGTCCCTTCGCTTGGCCGCACGGCCGTGCCGGATCGGGAGTCTTGCGATGGCCCGGCGATCCGTCGACCGTGGCCGGGCAGGGCGGCTGGGGCTTGGCGGTCGACGCCCGCGCAGCCTTGGCTTTGGGCGGTTCGGTCGGGGCCGTGCTGGGTGCGGACGTCGGTGTCGCGGTCGGGGCTTCGCTCGGCATCGCGGAGGGCGACGGTGTGCTCGTCGGCAAGGGCTCGCCGGTCGGTTCGGGCGTCGGCTCGCGCGGTCGGTTCGGGCGTCGGCTCGCCGGTCGGTTCGGGCGTCGGCTCCGCGGTCGGCTCGGCGGCCGGGGCTTGGGTCGGACCCCCGGCCGGTGCTTCGCTCGGCGCCTGGGTCGCGACCGGTGCGGGTGACGGGGGCGGCGGTTCGGTCGGAGTGTCCGTGGGAGCGGACGTCGGCGGCTGGCTCGGAGCCGTGCTGGGCGTGGCCGTCGGCTCGCTCGGCGGCGACGACGGGATCGGCGGCGGCGTGCCCGTCGCGCCCGGCCGGGCGCTCGGGGTCGGCGGCGGGGCGGCGACCGCGCTCGGGACCGGTGTCGGGGCGGAGGTCGGCGCGACCGCGCTCGGGACCGGTGTCGGCCCGCTCGGGCCTTTGACGCTCGCTGTCGGTGCCGGCGTCGAGGCCGGCGGCGGCAGGACGGCGACGGCCGTGGGCGTGGCGCTGGGAAGGACACCCGTCGGCAGCGGCGAGGACCCCGCCCGTCGGCGGGGCGTCGCTCGGAGCGGGCGTCGCCGTCGCGGCGGCGACGTCACCGCCGCCGGACGCCGGCCCCGTGGATGCGGTGGGACCCGATGCGGTGAGATCCTGCTGTGGGGGGAACACCGTCCCGACGGCGAAGGCGAGGACCACGAGGCCGAGATTGACGCCACCCAGGGCGACGACGAGCCGATGGCGTTGCGTCGGCGACAGCTCGCACCTCCCGTGACGGCCCACCCCTGGACGCCGTCCTGAGAGCCTACCAGCGGCCCCCGGATGACGCGGTGCGGAGGCTCAGGCGGGCGTCGGCGTCCCGAGTGGTGCGTCCGCGACGACCTCGTAGCGGGCCGGCCCACGTCCGAGGTGGCTGCGGTAGAGCACGGCGCGCTCGGCGTCGAACGCGATCGATCGATCGCCCGCCGCGGCGACCAGGGCACGCGCCGCCTCGGCGCCCGCGTCGTACGGCGCCGCATCGGTCCGAGCCACGGTCAGGTGGGGCCGGAACGGTCGTCCGGTGGGTGCCCAGCCGGCGGCTGCGAGGCGCGTATCGAGGTCGTGCGTGAGGGCGCCGAGCGCCGCGGCCCCCTCGCCGATCCCCAGCCACAACACCCGGGGCCGCGCGGGCGACGGGAAGGCGCCCGCGCCGCCGAGTGTCACGCGGAACGACGCATGTCCCTCGACCGCCCTCCGGACGGCCGCCGCCGTCGGCTCGGCCGCGGACGGCGGCGCCGCCCCGAGGAACCGGAGCGTCAGGTGCAATCCCTCCTGCTGCACCCAGCGGATGCCACGCGCCTCGCCCGCCGGCCCCACGCGCCCCAGGATGTCGGCCACGGCGTCGACCGCGGCACGCGGGAGCGGGACCGCCACGAACAGTCGCCACGACGGCGGCTGCCCGCCATCTCGCCGATCGCCGGTCAGTGACCCGACTCCCGGCGCTCCGCCTGTTCGGCGCCCCAGCGCTCGCGATCGGTGCGCAGGACGTCGAGGGCGGCGTCGCGATCGCGCCAGCCCACGACGTCGGTCTCCTTGTGCTCGAGAAGCTTGTAGGTCTGGAAGAAGTGCTCGATCTCGACCAGCCGATGCGGCCGGATCTGGTCGAGCCGCTCGATGTGCGCCTGGTGCATGTCGCCCAGGGCGACACACAGCACCTTGAAGTCGAAGCCCTTCTCGTCGCGCATCTCCAGGCCGCCGACGGGTCGCGCCCACACGTGGCAGCCGGTGAAGGTGGGCTCGTCGATGATCAGGAGCGCGTCGGTGTGGTCGCCGTCACCGCCCCGCGTCCCCTCGATGAAGCCGTAGTCGAAGTTGTAGAACACGGCCGACGACAGCACGCGGTCGAGCCGGAAGACGCCTGCCGCCTCGTCGTACTCGTACTTGTTCCGCGAGCCGCGCGGGATCTCGACGACGACCTCGATCGTGAGCGGGAAGGGCGGCTGGCCAAGCATGGCCGCAACGATAGCCAGTCGCCGTCCGGGACGCCGGGATCAGGCCGTCTCGGCCTCCACGGCCCGTTGCCCGGCATCGGTCGAGCGCGCCGACCGTCGCCGCGACGACGGGCCAGCCGCCGAGGAGGTGCGCCGCCAGGGGATCCGCGAGCGAGCGCGAGGGCGAGCGGTACCAGGAGGATCGGCACGACGACGATATCGGTGGGGTCGGCGACGAAGGTGACCGGCGACGGGCCACCCACAGCACCGCCTGCCGCGGCTGCGCCGAGGGCCCGGAACGGCCACTGCAGGACGCCCAGCCCGAGCCGGTACGCATCCGCGCCGATGAACGTCAGCTTGGCGGCGGCGAACCCGACGCCGACCGCGACCACGACGACGAGCGCCGTGCGCGCCCCCGGCCGCGTCGAACGATGCAGCGCAACGGCCGCGACCTCCAGGCCGGCCAGCACCACCAGCGGCAGGACGATCAGCCCGGCGAGATCGGATAGCTTGCCGGTCAGTGGGCCGGGCGCCGCGGCCTTGAGCAGGTGATCGTTGACCAGGAGGAGCGCGACCGCCAGCAACGCGATCGGATGGAGCAGGCCGTCACCGGCGCTCGCAGCCGGCGCGCCAGGTACGGCCGCCCCGGTCCGCCGCCGCTGGCGGGCGAGGACGTTCGTCGTCATCCCGACGGGCACGTTCGGTCGGTCATCGCGGCGCCTCCCTCGTCACGACGGAACGGGCCGCAGACGCGGTCGCCGTCCGCTGGTTCCCCGGGACATGGGACGACCCCGGCGCGGGCCGGGGTCGTGAGCCACGTCAGGCGGCGCGCCGGCTAGTCGTTGTAGAGCCGCTCCTCGATCAGCTTCTCCTGGACGGTCCGACCGTTGGGGTCGAAGCAGGAGAACTCGAAGTGCTTCTCGAACTCGAGGTCGACGTTGTCCTGGCCGCCGCGGTTCTTCTCCACCGAGACGATGACCCAGTCCCGGAAGCGCTGCGCCTGGTACGGGTTGAACTCGATGTTGACCTTGGCGACGATGTGGTACTTCTCGTTGAGGATCAGGATGATGTCGGCCTCGTAGTTGATGGCCGAGCTGCCGCGCAGATGGAAGTTCCGCAGGCGCGACGCCTTGAGACCCTCCTTGTCGGCCGCGACGATCGCGATCATCGGCACGTCCTCGGACAGGGCGATGTCCTTGAGGCCGTTGATGACGTACGTCACCTTCTCCGACTCGTTCGGCGGCTCGGGGATGACCGGCACCTTCTGGAGGTAGTCGACGACCACGAGCAGACGGCGATCGCCCGACAGCTCGCGATGCTGCTGGACGAGGCGACGGATGTTGTCGACCGTGCTCGCGGTCTGCGAGCCGCGCATGAGGAACAGGTTCTGCCCGTAGCGGGCGATCCGGTCGAGCGACGGGCGAAGCCGCGGGTTGGCCGCGAGCTGGGCCACCGTGCCGGTCTGCTGGCCGTCCGCCATCCACGTGCCCAGGATCTCCTTGCGGACGTCCTGGATCTTGATGGCGCCGGTCTTGTGGGGCAGATGCGCCAGTGCCGACTCGGCGGCGATGAGGCGGTTCAGCAGGTACTGCTCATCGTGCTCGAAGCAGATGTACAGGACGTTGGCTTGCCCGCCCGACGCGACGTTGCGCGCCATCTGCAGGGCCATCGTCGTCTTGCCGGTGCCCTGCGCACCGCCGACGAGCAGCAGCTCGCCCGCGCGCAGACCCGCGCCGATCGTCTTGTCGAGGGGCGTGAAGCCCAGGGGGACGGGCTGGTATTCCGCTACCCGGCCGCCGGTCACCTTGTCGTTGAGGTCGACGAGCACGTCCAGCGCGGAACGCGGCGTCATGCTGCCGTTGTCGGTATCGAGTCGCCACGACCCCTTCGGGGTGGCGGACATCTCGGTGGTCACGCTGGAAGAGACCTCCCCGGGTCGGACGCGAGTCAGGGGTTGCATCGTAGCACCGGCCTCCGCGCGTACAGCCGCCCGAAGGTACCGGTCAGGAGGGGGAGCCGTGCACCTCGGGAGACCTCCGTATCGGGGGTTCCAGCGCCCCCGCGCGCGTCAGATGGAGGTCGCGGCGAGCTCGTCCCAGAAGCGGATGATGGTCCGGATCCCGCCGTCGAGGTTGGCCAGCTCCAGCCACTCGTTGGGCGCGTGCGCGCCCGAGTTGGGCTGCGAGAAGCCGAGCAGCACGACCGGCAGACCGAGGGTGTGATCGAACGCCGAAGCCACCGGGATCGAACCGCCCTCACGGCTGTAGAGGGGCTCGACGCCGAACGTCTGCTGCAGGGCACGCGCCGCGGCCTGCGTCGCCGGGTGGTCGATCGGCGTCAGCGACGGCCTGCCGCCGTGGTGTTCGGTGACCGTCACGGTCACGCCGGGCGGCGCGATCTCGAGGATGTGGTCGCGGAGCCGCGCGAACGTGGTGTGGGGATCCTGATCGGGCACCAGCCGGCACGAGACCTTGGCGTGCGCGTGGGCCGGGATGATCGTCTTGGAGCCATCGCCCTGGAAGCCGCCCCAGATCCCGTTCACGTCGAGCGTCGGCCGGGCGCCACGTCGCTCGAGGACGGTGAAGCCCTGCTCGCCGGCGAGCGCCGGGACGCCGAGCTCGGCGCGGTGCTCCTCCTCATCGAACGGCAGCGCCGCCATCGCCTCCCGCTCCGCGTCGCTCAGCGGCCGGACCTCGTCGTAGAAGCCGGGGACGCGGATCCGGCCGTCGGGTCCCTTGAGCGCCGCGATGATCGTGGCGAGCGCGTTCGCCGGGTTCTCGACCACCCCGCCGTAGCCGCCCGAGTGCAGGTCGACCGCCGATCCGACGACATCGATCTGGGCGTAGACGATCCCGCGCAGGCCGACCGTCAGCATCGGCTGGTTGCCCTCGAAGAACCCCGTGTCGCTGATGACGGCGAGGTTCGCGGCGAGCCGATCGCGCGCGCCGTCGATCCACGTGTACAGGCTCTCGGAGCCGTACTCCTCCTCGCCCTCGAAGACGAACGTGAGGTTGACCGGCACGTCCCCGCGGCACGCCTGGAGCGCCTCGATCGCCGCCAGGTGCATCACGATCTGGCCCTTGTCGTCGGACGTCCCCCGACCGACCATCCGGCCGTCGCGCACGAACGGCTCGAACGGCGCGTGCTCCCACAGGTCGAGTGGGTCGACGGGCTGCACGTCGTAGTGGCAGTAGACGATGGCGGTGGGCGCACCCGGCGCCCGGTGGATCCGGCCGGTGACGATCGGGTGCAGCGCCGTCCGAACGACCTCGACGTCGTCGGCGCCGAGCCGGCGCAGCTGACCGGCGATCCACTCGGCGGTGGTGACCATGTCGTCGGCGTGCTGCGGCAGGGCGGAGACGCTCGGGATGCGCACCAGCTCCAGGAGCTGCTCGATGGTCGCGTCACGCTCGGCGACGAGATGTCCTTCGAGGTCGGCGTCGAGCGGCGTGATCGGGGGCAGCGTCATCGGGCCTCCTGCGCGTCGTGGGACGACCGATGGTACCGGTCACCGCCCGTTCGGGCGGCGCGAGCGCGGAAGCACGGCTGGTGGCCAGCTGAGGCGTCGAGGCTTCGGCTTCTCGAGGATCACGGTGAAGAACCCGCGCTCGAGGTCCCGTCGCGGATACCGCCCGAGGACATCCTCGAACCGCGTGTAGAAGCCTTCGTCCAGCGGGTAGCGGTCGAACGACAGCGCGCGGATCCGGAACCCGAGCTCGAGGAGGCGCGCCTCGTATTGCTCCCACGTCAGGCGGTTCACCCACGCGACGCGCGTCGTCCGGGTACCAGCGCGGCGGAGGCCCTCATCGATGACCTCGTCGGTGAACAGCAGGTGCGGGAACGGGAAGTGGATGTATCGAGCCAGGTGCGACGCGGTCGGGCCGCGGTGGAGGTTCGCGCGGATCCACGCCAGGCCGCCCGGCCGCATCACGCGGTAGAGCTCGGCGAGCGCTTCGTAGGGTCGCTCGACGTGCTCCCAGACCGTGAACGAGATCGCCCTGTCGAACGTGGACGCTGGAAGCACCGCGTCGGCCATGTCGCCGGCGACGAGATGGACGCGGGGGCCCGCCAGCGCCGGCCACGCCTTCCGCGCCGCGATGTCGATCCCCCAGGCATCGCAGCCCAGGTGGTTGCCGAGATACCAGACTTCGTAGCCACTCGCGCAGCCGACCTCGAGGACCGTCTGGTCGGCGAGGCCGATCCGGTGGTGGATGCCGTCGATCCGGCGTCGCGATCGCTCGGCGATGCTCGCCTGGTCGTAGCGTGGCCCGCCGGGGGCGACGGGCTTGGACGCGTACTCGGCCTGGAGCGCCTCGAACAACGCGACGTCGTACCGCTGGAGCGGCGGCTCGGGGCCCGGGTCGACGATCTCCGCCGGGCGCTCGACCACGGGCGGCTCCGGCCACGGCGTCGGGATCGCGCGCGGCACCGGCTTGACGCGGAAGGGGGTGCCGGAACGGCCCGGCGTGCTCCGGGACGCGGCACCCATGCCCAGCGCCCTCGCCAATCGGCGGCGCACACCACGCAGGAGCCTCACGCCGTCCACGTGCCGAACGACGCCGTTGCCGGCTGGTTGTGACGCCGGGCCCACGTCAGAAACGGCGGACCCGAGCGGGTCCGCCGTTTGCGTCCGGTTTGCGTGGAGCGCCCGTCAGGCCGGCTGCGGAGCCGGGTTGGGCGCGGGGGCCGACGGTCCGAGCGTGGTGCCGCCCTCCGTGCCCGGAGCGACGATGCGCGGCGGCAAGCCGTGCGTGTTCTCCTTCGGCGGCAGGTCGACGAACAGCTTCTCGAACTCCTCCGAGTCGACCGTCTCCTCGGCGACGAGCTTCTCGGCGAGGCGGTCGAGCCGGTCGCGGTAGGTCACGAGGACCTCCATCGCTCGCTCGTACGCCCGGTCGATGATCGCCCGGACCTCCTCGTCGATCTGGCGAGCGACGTCGTCCGAGTAGTTGCGCTGCTCGCCGATCTCTCGGCCCAGGAACACGAGCTCGTCGCGCTTCCCGAAGGACAGCGGGCCGAGCTTGTCGCTCATGCCGAACTCGGTGACCATGCGCCGCGCGATGTCGGTCGCCTTCTCGATGTCGTTCGAGGCACCGGTCGTGGTGTCCCCGAAGACGAGGCGCTCCGAGGCATTGCCGCCGAGCAGGCCGGCGATCTTGTCCTCGAACTCGGTCTTCGCCTGGAGGTAGCGGTCCTCCGTGGGCAGCGCCATCGTGTAGCCGAGCGCCATGCCGCGCGAGATGACGGTCACCTTGGCGACCGGATCGCACTTCGGCAGGACCCGCTGGACGACGGCGTGACCGCCCTCGTGATACGCGATGATCCGCTTCTCCGCGTCGGAGATCACGCGGCTCTTGCGCTCGGGGCCGGCCACGATGCGCTCGAGCGCCTCCGTGAACTCGGACATCCCGATGACCTTCTTGTTGCGGCGAGCCGAGAGGATCGCCGCCTCGTTGACGAGGTTCGCAAGGTCGGCGCCGGAGAAGCCCGGCGACTGGCGCGCGACCTCCTCGATCGACACGGCCTTGTCGAGCGGCTTGCCCTTGGTGTGGACCTTGAGGATCTGCACACGACCCCGCATGTCGGGGCGGTCGAGGATCACCTGGCGGTCGAACCGGCCGGGGCGCAGGAGCGCCGGGTCGAGGACGTCCGGGCGGTTGGTCGCAGCGACGACGATCACGTTGGTGTTCGTGTCGAAGCCGTCCATCTCGACGAGGATCTGGTTGAGCGTCTGCTCGCGCTCGTCGTGGCTGCCGCCGAGGCCCGCGCCGCGCTGGCGGCCGACCGCGTCGATCTCGTCCACGAACACGATGCACGGTGAGTTGCGCTTCGCCTGGTCGAACAGGTCGCGCACGCGGCTGGCGCCGACGCCCACGAACATCTCGACGAACTCGGAGCCCGAGATGCTGAAGAAGGGCACACCGGCCTCGCCGGCGACGGCCCGGGCCATGAGCGTCTTGCCGGTCCCTGGCGGACCGACGAGCAGCACGCCACGGGGGATGCGTGCGCCGAGCGAGTTGAACTTCTCGGGATATTTCAGGAACTCGACGACTTCCTGGAGCTCGGTCTTGGCCTCATCGACCCCCGCCACGTCCGCGAAGGTGACGACCGTCTTGTTGCCCAGGAACATCCGCGCCCGGCTCTTGCCGAAGCTGAGCGCCTGGTTATTCGTTCCCTGGGCCTGGCGCATCATGAAGAAGATGAACCCGCCGATGACGAGGATCGGCAACAGGCCCGTCAGGATCAGCCCGATCCACGACGTGTCCGGCGTGACGTTCTTGGAGTACTGCGGCGGATTGGTGACGTTGCCCTTGGCGGCGGCCGCGGCCACCTGCTCGTTCACGTCGGTGAGGACGCTGGGCACGACGGTCGTGTAATCGGCGGTGGAATTCGCGATGTCGACCTTCAGGATCTCGCCGTCCTGGGTGACGCTGGCGACCTTGCCCGCCTCGACGTCGGCGAGGAACTGGCTGTACGCGACAGGCTTTTCATCCTGCCCCTGCGCGAGCCATGTGTAGAGCAACGCGACGGTGCCCGCGACAAGCACGAGCATCACGACCCCGTTGCGGAAGAACTTGGCGTTCAAACGGAAGCCTCCGGATCCGAGCGGCCGACCGATGGTCGACCGTGGCCGAGTATACCCGCGCTCCGATGGAGGTCCCATGGAGAGCGGATGTCGAGTCCTGAATGGGATACGGCCGGCGGCGCGCCGTGGATGGGTCGGTGGTACGGGCGATGCCCGGGAATCGGACGACCCCCGGCCAGGTGGCCGAAGGTCGTGGGACGTGCGTTGGTAGCGGAGGGCGGATTCGAACCACCGACCAAGGGCTTATGAGTCCCCTGCTCTACCACTGAGCTACTCCGCCGCGGCCCGGGATTCTAGCGCATGGCCGGTTCGCGGCCCCTCCGCGCGTGGCCAGGATGACCCAGCGATCGGATCGCTCACCCCCGCACGCAGCGTGTCGGTCACGTCACCCATCCGGTGCCTCCCAGCCGCGTGATTGCGCGCGGAGAGCGCGGCGGTGAGCAGCAGGATCGCTCGCGCGCGTGGGGTGCCGACCCTCGTGCACGGCCATCGCGCGGCGTGGGACCATGGCACGGAAGCGGCGCGGCCGCGGGGGCGAGGAGAGCGCGATGACGTCTGAGGGACGGGGCGACACCCCCGAGGACGAGCGGCCGACGAACGCCGGCGACAGCGGCGATCCGCGGCCGCCGACGCAGCCACCGGCCGACGAGACGCCAACGACGGTCACGCCGCCGGATGCCCCCACCGCGCCGGCACCGCCCGCCGGCCCGCCCGCGCCGGGGGCTGGGATCAGGTCGGACGCAACGCGCCGGTCGTGGGTGGGCTCGGCGGGCCGCCGCCCGCGCCGTCGGGGCCCGCCCCCGATCCCAACGCCTCGGGCTGGGGCCAGGTCGGGCAGCGGCCACCGGTCATCGGCTCGACGCCACCGCCCGGGGACCCCGGAACGGGAGCCGTTCCGGGCTGGGGTCAGCCGGGGGCGACGCCGGATGCCGCGATCCGTCCCGCCGCCGGTCCCGCCGCCCGGCACGGGCGCCGTCCCGGGATGGGGTGCGCCGCCCGCTGCACCGCCGCCTGGCGCGGTCCCGCCGCCTGGCGCGCCGCCGCCCGGTCAGATGCCGCCTCCTGGGACCGTGCCGCCCAGCGGTTGGGTGACCGGCGCGGCTGCCGCGCCCGTGTCGCCGCCCGGCGCGCCGGTCTGGACCCAGGGCCCGCAGGACCTGCCTCCGGCGAAGACCTCCGGCTGCCTCAAGTTCGGGCTGGGACTGACGCTGCTCGGCTGCGGCGGCCTCATCGTCCTCCTGATCATCGCCTGGGTCGCGCTGTCGAACCTCCTCGGTGGCGGGCTGCTCGGGCTCGGGGGCATCACCGGGAACGGCGACGGCACCGGCGCCATCGATCAGGACTGCCCGTTCCTCTCGGATGCGGCGGCCAAGGAGGCGATCGGGGGCAACGCCGACGCCAGCCTCATGACCGGCCTCTACGACGCGACCATCGGGCTCGTCGCCGACAAGCGTGCCCTCACCGACGATCAGGACTGCATCGTCCTCGATGGTCAGCGCGCATACCTCGTCCGGATCGCCCTCCATCAGGGCGGCGACGCACAGCAGGTGTTCGCGCGGGAGCGCCAGAACGCACAACCGGTCACGATCGACCAGGGTGGCGGCCTGTCGACGACCCGCGACGGCTACGACGGCGGCGACGTCGCGGGGCTGGGCGACGAGGCCTTCTGCACCACCATCTCGGCGGCGATCATGGGCGGCGTGCTCGTCCGCCAGGGCGACCGCGTCGTGTATGTGAGCGTGGGGGCGCCCACGGAGGGAGCGTCGCCCATCGACCTCGAGCCCGCGCCGGGCGAGGATGCCGGGATGCTCTCACCGACGCTGTGCTCGATCGCCCAGGATGTGGCGCGTCAGGTCCTGCACTGACGACGGATCAGTCGACCGGTCGCAGGCGGCCGGTCTCCACCTCATAGACGAACGCGTGGACGGGCACCCGCTGGAGGGCGGGATGCGTGCGCAGGATGCCGGCCTGCTCGCGCAAGGTCGCCTCGAGGTCCTCGAACGCGCCGAACACGAGATCCGGTGTCGCTGCCGGTCGACTGGCGGACGCGCGCCCGCAGCCCCTCCTCGGTCGCGCCGTCCAGTCCGCACCGGGTGTGACCCACGATGACGATCTCCTGGGTCCCCAGCGAGCTGCTGGCTCACGACCAGCGAGCGCACCACATCCTCGGTCGCGAGCGCACCCGCGTTGCGGATGATGTGCGCGTCGCCGACGCGCAGCCCGAGGGCGTCCTCGACCTCGATCCGGGCATCCATGCAGGCGACGATCGCGAGCGCGGACAGCGGTGCCGCGGTCAGCCGGCTCCGGTCGAAGACCTCGGCAAAGCGTTCGTTCTCCTCGAGGATGCGCCGGAACTCGGGCGACGCGCCCCTGGGCGCTCCCGTCACGGGCGCCCGGGCGGCGTCGCCGGTCGTCGGGGCTCAGGCGCTCGGTCCACCCGGTCCCCGGTCGTTCAGGCGGTCGATGAGCGTGCCGATGGTCATGTCGCCGTAGCTGGTGTCGAGCCGGTCGCGCGCGATCCGCCAGAGCGTCCGGAGCGCGCGCGGCCCGGACCGGTCGAGGTCCCCGAGGCGGGTCGCCTCGAAACGCTCGATGCCCGGGATGACCCGCAGCTCCTCGGCCAGTCGGACGGCCGCCTCGTCGAGCTGCGTCTCGCGTGTCACGCCAGCCGCGGCAGCGGCCGACTCGACGACACCACCGGGCGCGGGACGGCGGTCGCCGGGCCGGACGTCGGACACCGTCGGCAGCGGCGGCAGCGGCGAGCTGAGGCCCGCGAGCTCGACCCCCGGCGTCCGGGACGCCGCACGGCTCATCGCCTGGGCCGCGCGCGCGAAGCGCTGCTCCGGGCTCTCTGCGGCCGGCGGCTGCGGGCCCGGCGAGGTCGCCGGTCGCGGCTGACCCGGTACGGGCGAGGTCGCGGCGGCAGGCGCAGGCGGAGGCGCGGTCGTCGTCGGCGGCTGCTCGTCGCTCCGGCGCGTCTGGATCCGCCCGCCGCCGGACACGGGGCCGTGCGTCATCGTGGGCCCGGCGCCCGCGGGCGGTGGCGCCGTCGGCGTGCCACCACGACCCCGGCCGCCACCGCCGACCGTCCCCCCGCCACCCGATCCACCGCGCGAGCCACGGGGAGCACCGCCATCGCCGTCCGCTCTGGCGCCCAGCGCGGACGCGAGCAGGTTCGGGACGTCGATCCCGGTCAGGCCCTTCACCGCCGCGGACGCTTCGGTCAGCGTGCGGGTCGTGGTCTTCACCACGTCCGACGCCCCGTCCGACGAGAGGACCGTGAGGCTGTCGATCTGGCTGATCGGCTCCGCCGCCGCACGCACGATGTCGGGCAGGTTCTGGAGGACCGTGGTGATGACCGCGGCGTCGTTGAACTGGCGGTACGCCTCGGCCTTGAGCGCGAGCGCCTTCGCCTCGGCCTCGCCCTTGGTGAACGTGATGCCCGCCTGGGCGTTGCCCTCGAGCGTCACCTGCTTCGCGGTCGCCTCGGCGTTGACCTCGACGACGCGCGCCTGGGCCTCGCCCTTCATCACCTGGATCGCGGCATCCGCCTGACCCGCCAGGCGCACCCGCTCGGCTTCGGCCTGTGCGGCTGCGATGCGCGAGAGCTTCTCGCCTTCGGCGCGCTTCACCTGGGCCTCCGCGTCGGCCTCGGCGGGGCGCACGGTCGACGCGACGAGCTCCTTCTGCTTGCGATCGGCCTCGAGCTGCGCGAGCTCGGTCTGCCTGCGCGTGACCTCCTGCTGCGCCTCCGCCTGGGCGAGTGGCCCGGCCTGCGCGGCCTTGGCCTCGGCCGCCTGGGTCAGCGCCACGATCTCCGCCTGACGCAGCTGGACGTCCCGTTGCGCGTTGAGCTTGACCTGCTGCGCCTCGGCTTCGCGGACCGCGGCCTCCTGGTCGGCGATCGCCTTGGCCATCCGCGCGTCCCGCTCGCGGCGGGCCGTCTCCTGCTGGCCGATGAGGTCCATGTAGCCGACCTCGTCGCGGATCGCCTGGATCGTGAAGTTGTCGATGGTCAGGCCCGATGTCGCGAGGTCGCCCTTGGCCGCCTCCTGGACCGCTTGCTGGAACTTCTGGCGGTCGAGGTTGAGCTCCTCGACGGTGAGCGTGCCGACGATCGACCGGAGCGAGCCCTCCAGGACGTTCTTGACGATCGAGTCGATCTGGTCCTCGCGGCCGCTGAACCGCTCGGCTGCGTTGAGGATCGACTCCTCGTCGCCGCCGATCTTCACCGTCGCCACGCCCTGCAGGCTGACCTTGATGCCCTGCCGGCTGACGGCGTCGGACAGGTTGACGTTGATCTGGCGAGCGGTCAGGTAGAGCTTGCTGACCTTGTTGAGGAGCGGGTACACGATGGTGCCGCCGCCGCGGACGACCTTGAGCCGGCGCTCGCCTTCGCTGGTGACCTTGCGGCCCGAGATGATGAGCGCCTCCTCGACGCTCGCGACCTTGTAGCGGCTGCCGAGGTACGCGACGAGCAGCACGATCACGATGATCAGCGCGAAGACCACCAGCACGCTGCCGCCCGAGATGTTCAGGAAGTCGAACACGGGTCGGATCCCCTCCTAGGCCTTCGCGCTCGCGGTCTCGAGCGGCGCGACGACGAGCCCGGTGCCCGTGGTCGCCGTGACGGTGATGGGCATGCCGCTGGCCAGATCGGCGGCGGCGGTGGCGCTGAACTCGCGGGTCTGTCCCTCGGCCTTGACGTAGACGGTGCCCAGGCGGCCGGCCGGGATGGCCACCGCGACCGAGCCGCGCTGGCCGATGAGGTCGTCGAGCGAGAACGGCGTCGATGCCTCGGCACGCTGGAAGATGGAGAACAGCCCCCAGACGATCGCGACGCCGATGAACCCCGAGATGGTGCCGACGACCGCCGCCTGTCCACCGTGGATGTCGAGCACCTGCGAAGCGAACAGCCCGCCGACGCCGAACATCGACACGAAGCCCAGCATCACCGGGACGAGCGACACGCCGCCGATGTCGAAGTCGATGCCGGCCGCGTCGAGGATGCCGCCCAGGATGTCGTCGACGAGGACCGTGATCAGGAGCAGCCCGCCGCCCAGGAGCGTGCACAGGATGAACACCCAATCTTCGATCGGGATGGTGATCATCCGAGCCTCGAACCCTCCGTCGGGACGTCCCTCGACCGGTCGACGCCCTGGACGAGCGGACCGTTGCGCGTGGGGCTGGGCCGATCCCGTTCGCAGTCTACGCCGCGGTCATGGACGCGCGGGGGTCGCAGCCCGGCTGCATGACCTGCCCGGGTGACCCGTGTCGGATCAGCGTTCGGGGCCGAACAGCACCTCGAGCCACGTGTCGAGCGGTGACCGGTCGCTGGACTCGGCACCCAGCTTCACCGCGGCCGAGCCCGGCGCGTCGCTGGGCAGCGGCGAGGCATCGGGGTCGAGCGTGAACGGGAGCTCCTTGCCCTGGCCCATCCGATACAGCCGCGCCTGCTGCGTGATGAACTCCTGACGCTCGATGAGATCCAGCTCGCGCTCGAGTCCCTCGACGTGGGCCGACGCCGCGGCATTGGCGGCACGCATCGCGTCCGCGTCGGCGCCGGCGGCGGCCGCGTCACTGACCTGGCGCGCGAAGACGATGAGCACCCAGCCGGCGAGGATCACACCCAGGAGATAGCCCGCGCGACGCCGGGTGATGCCCAGGACGGGCAGATCGGACAGGTCATGACGCGCGGCAGCATCCGACGCGGAGGCGTCGTCCTCGGGCACGGACGGATCGGCCACCTCGGGGTCGGGCGCGCGTGACGGTTCGGGCGCGGACCGGCGGGGCATGTGCCGGCAGCGTAGCTGCGCGCAGCTGACATTGTCAACCGCTCGTGACACCCGAGCTGTCACGACGACGGGTCAGCGTGGCGGTTACACTCGCTGACATTTCGACCATCCGTTCGAAATGGTCGAGCCTCGCGGAGAGCCGTCGATGCGCACGTACGCCCCCGCCCCGACCGACGCCGTGCTCGCGCGGCTGCTGGAGGAGCCGTCACTCGCCCGCGGGGTCGTCCATCACGAGGTGATCCCCGCACGCCAGGCGGCGTATGCCGAGATGCCGCCGGCCCTCGACCCGCGGATCGTGGCGGCGCTGCGCTCGCGCGGCATCGAGCGGCTGTACACCCATCAGGTCGAGGCGGTGACCGCGGTGCTCGACGGCCAGGACGTCGTCGTCGTCACGCCCACGGCGTCGGGCAAGTCGCTGTGCTACGCGCTGCCCATCCTCCAGTCGATCGCCGCCGATCCGGCCGCCCGGTCACTCGCACTCTTCCCCACCAAGGCGCTGGGCCAGGACCAGGTCGCGGAGTTCGGCCTGCTCGCCCAGGCGGCCGGCCTGGACATCTCCACGGCGGCCTACGACGGCGACACCCCGGCACCCATCCGATCGGCGATCCGCAAGGCCGGGCAGATCGTCGTGACCAACCCGGACATGCTCCACTCGGCGATCCTGCCCCATCACACCAAGTGGTTCCAGCTGTTCGAGCAGCTGCGGGTCATCGTCATCGACGAGCTCCACACGTACCGCGGCGTGTTCGGGAGCCACGTCGCGAACGTCCTGCGGCGGCTGCTGCGGCTGTGCCGCCACTACGGCTCGAACCCCGTCATCGTGTGCTGCTCGGCGACGATCGGGAACCCGCAGGAGCTGGCCGAGACGCTCATCGGACGGCCGGTGCGCCTGATCGACCGCAACGGCGCGCCGTCGGGCGAGCGACACGTGCTGCTGGTCGATCCGCCGATCCTGGACCCCGCCACCGGGGCGCGCGGTTCGGCGATGACCCTGGCCCAGCGGTGGGCGCTGCCCTTCCTTCGGGCGGGTCGCCAGACGGTGGTCTTCGGGCGGACGCGGACCGCGGTCGAGATCATGCTCTCGACGCTTCGCGAGGCGCTGCGCGAGGACCTCGGACCGCGCTCCCGGATCCGCGGCTATCGCGCGGGCTATCTGCCCACCGAACGACGCTCGATCGAGCGCGGGCTGCGCGACGGCGAGGTGCTGGGCGTCGTGTCCACGAACGCGCTCGAGCTGGGCGTCGACATCGGGCGGCTCGATGTGGCGGTCCTCGCCGGCTATCCGGGCTCCGTCGCGGCGACGTGGCAGCAGATCGGCCGTGCCGGTCGACGCGGCGACGTGAGCGTGGCCATCGTCATCGCGTCCGCCTCACCCGTCGACCGGTACGTCATCCACCACCCGGCGTTCCTGCTGGGGAGCCGGCCCGAGGAGGCGCGGCTCGACCCGGACAACCTGCATGTCCTGCTGTCGCACCTGCGATGCGCCACCTTCGAGCTCCCGTTCGAGCTCGGCGAGCGGTTCGGCGCCCTGCCCGCCGATGACCTCCTGGCGTTCGTCTCCGAGTCGGGCCACGTGCGTCAGGCCGACGACGGGCGGTGGTACTGGAGCTCCGAGAACTTCCCGGCCTCCGAGGTCTCGCTTCGGACGGGTGCGCCCGAGAACGTCGTGATCATCGACACCTCGCCGGACCGGCCCCGGGTCCTCGGCGAGGTCGACCTGTTCGCCGCGCAGATCCTCGTCCACGAGCGCGCGATCTACATCCACGAGTCGTCGCAGTACTACGTCGACCGGCTCGACTGGAGCGAGAAGAAGGCGTACGTCCACCGCATCGACGTCGACCACTACACGTACGCGAACCGGGCGGTGACGCTCAAGCCGCTCGACGTGTTCGGGGAAGCCGAGGCGACCAGCGGACGGCGGGTCCACGGCGAGGTCATGGTCGCCAGCCTCGTCACGATGTTCAAGAAGCTGAAGTTCATCACCGACGAGAACGTCGGCTGGGGACCCGTCGACCTGCCCGAGCTGGAGCTCCAGACGACCGCGTACTGGCTCACCGCCGAGGGCGTCCGCGGTCGGTGGCGGAGCGATGACCTGGACGTCGCGCTCATCGGCGCGGGCCGGGCGGTGCAGGCCGTGGCGGCGGTGCTGCTGATGGTCGACCCGCGTGATCTGGGTCTCGTCGCCCAGGTGCGGTCGCCGCACCAGGAGGCGCCGACGATCTACCTGTACGAGTCGGTGCCGGGTGGCGTGGGCCTGTCCGAGCGGCTGTGGGCACGTCACGAGGAGCTCGTCGCCGGGGCCGCCGAGCTCATCTCCGCCTGTCCGTGCGAGGCGGGCTGTCCCGCGTGCACCGGGCCGCGGCTGGAACCCGGGGTCGACGCCAAGGCGCTCGCGCTGCAGCTGCTGGGGGAGCTCGGGGCGCGCGTGGCGGTCGCGGCATGACGGCCTCGGGCGTCCCCCTCGAACGGCGCCTCGCGAACCTCCGCGCGACGCTGGGACGCGCCGAGGGCGGCCCCGGCGTGCCACCGGCACGCGCGCCCTTCGCGGGTCGCCGTCCCGGCGAGCTCGCCGAGCGGCTGGCGGCGGCGCTCGGCGCCGAGGTCGTCACGACGCCGCGCGGGACGTACGTGCGGCGAGAGGCGCCGTCCGTGGCCGTGCCCCTCGATCGCCAGCGCCTGGCGCGCCTGCCCGGTCAACCGCCGGCGGACGTGCCGCTGCTGTGCCTCGACACGGAGACGACCGGCCTCGCGACGGCGGCGGGCACGCTGGCGTTCCTGGTCGGGCTCGGATGGTGGGTCGGGGAGCGGTTCCGCCAGGTCCAGCTGCTCCTGCCGGACCACGCCGACGAGCCCGCGATGCTCGAGGCGCTGACGGCGCTCATCCCCACGGGCGGCTGGCTCGTGACGTACAACGGCCGCGGCTTCGACTGGCCGCTGCTGGTGGCGCGATACCGGATGGCCGGTCGCGACGCCCCGGCGCACGCGGGCCACCTCGACCTCCTGGGGCTCGTCCGGCGCATGTTCCGCCATCGCCTGGACGACGCCCGCCTGAAGACCGTCGAGACGGCCCTGCTCGACGTCGCGCGGCATGGGGACGTCGGCGGCTGGGAGATCCCGGGCATCTATCTCGACGTCCTGCGCGGCGGACCGATCGAACCGCTGGCGGTGGTCGTCCGCCACAACGAGTCCGATGTGCGGTCGCTCGCACGCCTGGTCGCCCACCTGGAGCAGCGCTACGCGGACCGGGTCGCTCGGGCGGTGGCGCCGCGTGGCGACCTCGCCGGGCTTGCCCGCGCCTATGCCCGCGACCGGCGCGACCCCGAGGCGCTCGACTGCCTCGACGATGCGCTCGCCGCGGCGCCGCCGGGGCGCGACCCGTTCGGTCGATCGCCGGTGCCGCCGGTCGCCGCCACGAGCACCCCTGCCGATCCCGATGCCCGCGGCGAGCTGCCGTGGTGGTCGCCGCGCGTCCGGCCGGACTTCGGCGGGCGCGGGCCGGCACCCGGGATGCCCCTCGCGACGCGAGACCTGGCCGGCGTTCGGTGGACGGATGAGCGGCTGGCCGCCGAGCGGGCTCGCGTGCTGCGGCGTCTGGGTCGGCACGCCGAGGCCGCGGAGGCGTGGCGCGCGGCTGCCGCGACCGGTGGGTCGCTCGGCGCCATCGCCTGGATCGAGGTGGCGAAGCTTCGCGAGCATCGCCTCGGCGACGTGCCGGGGGCGCTCGAGGCCACGCGCGCGGGCTGGCAGGCGTGCGAACGGTCGCGGCTCCAGGGGCGGCCCCTGCCACGCCTCGAGCAGGACCTGGTCCGACGGGGTCGCCGGCTCCGGGCGCGGCTGGATCGCGCCGGGCGGCGTGTCGCGTGACGGTCAGCCGGTGGGCGCCGCGGGTGCCGCGGGATCGTCGAAGGCAGGTCGCTCCACCGGGGCGGACCTCGGTCGTCACGCCATCGGGCAACTGGTCCTCGTACCCGCCGCACAAGCACGACGAGGCGCGGGACACCGAATCGGTGCTCGAGGAGATCTACTACTACGAGATCGCGGCAGGCCCAACGGGTCCGGGCGTCGGGTACCAGCGCGTCTACGGAACGCCGGACCGGCCGATCGATCTGCTCGTGGAGGTCCGGGACGGCGACGTCGTCCTCATCCCGCACGGGTGGCACGGTCCCGCGATGGCGGCGCCCGGATACGACCTGTACTACCTCAACGTGATGGCGGGGCCGGGCCCTGAGCGTGCGTGGCGGATCACCGACGATCCGGCACATGCCTGGATCCGCGGCACCTGGGCCAGCCAGCCGGTCGATCCGCGGCTCACCGGCGAGGCGACCTGACCGCTAGTCCCCCGTCGCCATCGGCCCCGGCCGCGCCGTCGCCCGCAGCTCGAGCATCCGTTCGCGGACCGCCGCGCGGTCGGGCACCCCGTACAGCCCGATGCCCTCGATGTTCAGCGACGCGGCGGTCGCCGCCACCAGCAGGTCGAACCCCGCCGCGATGCGCCCACCCACGAGTCGCGGCTCGATGCGCGCCGCCGCGAACGCCGCCAGGAAGACGTCGCCCGCGCCGGTCGCGTCGGCCAGGTCGCGCGCTCGGACGGGCGGGTAGTGACGAAGTCGCCGGCGGCCGTCGACGCCGGTCTCGATGACGACGCCGCCGGCATCGCCCTGCGTCATGACCAGCGTCGCCCACGGATGGAGGTGGCTCGCCAGCGTGTCCAGAGGGATCGACGGGTCCACGTCGTCACGGCTGATGCCCACGATGTCCGCCCGCGCGATGATCGGCCCGGGTTCGGGCGTCATGTGCCGGACCGGGGCGTCGGCTCGGAGGTCACGCAGCAGACCCTGCCAGCCGACGGCGACCGTCGCTTCGGAGGATGGGGCGTCCGCCCACGCATCCGGGCAGCTCGGAGGCGACCGGGGCCAGGATCCATCCGGGAGCGCCCAGCCAGTCCTCCGGGATGGCAGCGGGCGGGATGGGGTCGGACGGCCCTTCGGAGTGCTGCAGCCGCCCCTCCGGTCGCTCGATGTTCCGGAAGACCGGCCCCCGATCCAGGACCACGGTGCGCAGATCGACACCCGCGGCGCGCAGCAGCTCCAGCTCGTGCGCGTCCTCGCTCAGCGCGTCGACGCCCATCAGGGCGGCCGTGGGCACCCCGAGCCGCGCGGTGACCAGCGCGGAGTACGTCACGCCGCCACCGAGCCGCCAACCCCGCGGATCGTCGTCGTCGAGGTCTCGCGCGGCCGCGCCGACGACCACGATGGTCGGCGTCACGAGGCTGGTGACCGGCGGGTCGATCGGGGACCCACGCCTATACTCGGAGCAGGCCGGCACACGGATCGGCCGCCCCGAGGCACTTCCACCATGCACTTCTACGAGCTCCACGAGGGCGACGACGACGTCTTCTCGGACATCCTGCTGGCGCGGGAGGACGAAGTCGAGCCCGAGGAGTTCTTCGAGCTCGTCCAGGGGATCCGTCATCGGATCATCGACTCCTACGAGCACGATACGCTCATCGAGGCCATCGCCGACGAGCTGGAGCGGCTCCACGAGTTCATCGCGATCACCGACGAACGGCTGACCGCCGCGGTCAACGTCTCGCGCATCGAGGAGGACAACTTCCTCGCCGAGCTCGACGAGCTGCCGACCGAGAACGTCGACTACCTGACGGCCCTCGCGGACTTCCAGCCGGACGGACGCCGCCCGAACTAGGGGCTCGCGGCACCGACCCCCGGCGGCGGCGGGGTCAGCGGCTGAACAGGATCTCGACGACGTCCCCGTCCTGGACCCGGTAGGTCTTCCCCTCCGAGCGCACCTTGCCGTGCCGCTTCGCCTCGGCGATCGAACCGGCGGCGAGCAGCTCCTCGTACGCGATGGTCTCGGCGCGGATGAAGCCCTTCGCGAGGTCCGTGTGGATCGCGCCCGCGGCGTCGACCGCGCTCGATCCGTCGGGCACCGGCCACGCGCGGACCTCGTCCGGCCCGGCGGTGAGGAAGCTGATGAGGCCGACCAGCCGGTAGGACAGCTTGATGACCCGGTCGAGGCTCGACTCGTGCAGGCCGAGCTCGTCCATGAAGACGGCCGCCTCGTCGGGCTCCAGCTCGCCGAGCTCCATCTCGATCCGTGCCGACAGCGCATCGATGAGCGCCTTCTCGTGGGGGTAGCCCGCGGCGATGCGGTCGACGAGCGGCCGCGACCCCGCGATGTCGTTCTCGCCGACGTTCAGCAGCACCAGGACCGGCTTCTGGGTCAGGAAGCGGAAGCCGCGGATGGCCTTCTCCTCGTCGGCGTCGAGCGGCTCATCGCGGAGCGGCCGGCCGGCCTCGAGTCCGACCTTCAGTCGCTCGAGCACCGCCTGCTCCCGCTCCGCGGCCTCGCGCTCGGCGGGCGTGCCATGCCGTCCACCGCCGGCCGCGAGCCGCTCGAGGCGTCGGTCGACGAGGGCGAGGTCGGCGAGGATGAACTCGAGGTCGAGGCGCTCCAGGTCGCGCGCGGGATCGACCGATCCCTCCGGGTGCGGGTGGGCCGCGTCGTCCCAGGCGCGCACCACGTGGATCAGCGCGTCGGCTTCGCGCAAGCGCGCGAGGTGCTCGGCGGGTAGCTCCTCGGTCCCGACCCGCCCCTCCGTGGATGCGGGCGGCGCCGGGAGGTCGACGTAGGTGACGTCGGCGTGGACGATCTTCCGGGGCTTGAAGACTTCGGCCAGCCGGTCGAGGCGGTCGTCGGGCACCTTGACGACGCCGACGTTGAGCTGGATGCCGCCGTAGCCGCCGGTCTCGGCGTGGCCGCGGGTGAGCGTGTTGAACACCGTGGTCTTGCCCGCCCCGGCGAGCCCCACGATCGCGATCTGCATGGCCCGAAGCGTACCGTCCGCTGACTGGCGGCCGGCTACGCTCAGCAGCCCTGGTGCTCGGGTCCCTGCGGACCTCGCACGGCACGTCGCGCCACCCGGCGTCCCGAGTCCCGTGACCAGCGCGCCCAGCCGGGGACCGAGCAGTGCACCTGCTAGCACGTGACCTCAGTGGCGCGCGGGCTCGCGACGCCGCTCCCCGTCAGTACCCCGCGTCGGCGTCCACCACGTTGACGAGCGGCTCGCCCGCGGCGTAGCGGCGAAGGTTGTCGCAGAACAGGTCGATCGATCGGTCGAGCACTCGCCCGCTCGACCACGACGTGTGCGGCGTGACGATGACGTTGTCCAGGTCGTAGAGCGGCGACGACGGCGGCAACGGCTCCTGAGCGAACGTGTCCAGCACGGCGCCGCCGATCGAGCCGGCGCGCAGGGCCCGCAGCAGCGCCCGTTCGTCGATCAGCTCGCCGCGGGCGACGTTGATGACCCACGCACCGCGCTTCATCGCCTCGAGCGCCGACTCGTCGATCATCCCGCGGGTGTCATCGGTCAGCGGCGCGGCGAGCACGACGAAATCGGACTCGGCCAGCATCTCCGGGAGCCGCTCGGGCGGCAGGACCCGATCGAGCATCACCGTGCCCAGGGGCACCTCATCCCCGTCGCCGGCCTCGGCGGGCGGAAGCGTCGTGGCCGCCGCATCGCTCCGCCGCCGGGTGGCCAGGACCCGGCACCCGAACGCGGTCGCGAGCGCGCCGACGGCCCGGCCGATGGACCCGAGCCCGACGATGCCCACGGTGACGTCCCGCAGCTCGCGCGCCTCGAGCGGCTGCCACGTCTTCTCCGCCTGGAGCTCGAGGAGCTGCGGCAGGCGGCGGCTCACCGCAAGGATCATCAGCATCACGTACTCGGCGATCGGGCGGCTGAACACGCCGCGGGCATTGGTGATGACGATCGCGCGCTGCCGGCTCGACGGGGTCAGGACGCGCTCGACGCCGGCCGTGGCGGAATGGACCCAGCGCAGGCGCGGGGCTCGCCCGAGGATGCGGTCGAACACCTCCGCCGGCAGGCGCCCGCGGAGCAGCACCTCGACGTCGTCGAGCGGACCGTCGGCAAGCCCCTCGTAGGACACGCTGACGAGGCGCGCGCCGGGTGCCGCGTCACGGATCGCGGCGAGGTCTCGGGCGCGGTAGCGCGCCGACAGGATGGGCGTCAGGGCGATCGCGGTCGGGGCTCCGCCCTCGCCGAAGCCGGGTCCCGGTGCCCGGCCCGCACGTGGGACGGGGGCCGCGGCACGGTCACCGGTGAGGAACCGCTCCGTCACGCGGTCGCGCCGCCCGTGGCATCGCCGCCCGGCAGGAGTGCCAGGCCCATCCGGGCCAGCCAGCGGGACGGCGTCTCGATCTCGTCCGGCGTCGGCAGGGTCTCGGGTCCGTCCCAGAGTCGCCGCAGCGCGGCCGCCCCGCCGTCGCGATGGATCGCCGCCACGAACCGCTCGCCCTTCTGGTACTGCTCCATCTTCAGGTCCATGCCCGTGAGCCGGAGCATCGCCCGCTCGAAGGGCGTGCGGCGCTCGCGCCGCGCGTGGAACCGCTCCGAGATGCGCTGGACCCCAGGCACGAGCTCCTTGCCGACCTCGTCCATGACGTGGTCGCCGAATCCCTCGAGCAGGCTCATCACCGCCTGGGTCTCACGGAACAGGCGGCGCTGCTCGTCGCTCATCATCCGCTCCAGCCAGTGGCGTGCGTCGGTGTCCTCCCCGCGCAGCGCCCGCCCCAGGCCACGCATCGCCTCGCGCCCGAGCGAGCTCGCGTCGCGCGAGAACAGCTGGAGCTGCCGCTCCAGCCGACCGGCCAGATACGGCCGAAGCCAGGGATGCGCCTCGAACTCGAAGGCGTGGGTCGTCTCGTGCAGCGCGATCCAGGTCCGGAACGCGTCGAGCGGGACATCGAGGTTGCGCGCCGTCTGACGGACGTTCTCTTCCACGAACAGCAACTTGCCCGGTGTCGACTCCGCGGTCAGGAGCGCGAGGTCGTACTGACCGAGGACGCGCTGGCCCATGAAGCCGAGCAGCAGTCCCAGCTGTCGCGTGCTCACCCAGCGGTTGGCCAGCGCCATCGCCGCCTTCGGCCAGCCGGCCCCGGGCGGGATCAGCTGGTCGAGCAGCTCGCCCTCCATCGTCCGGATGAGCTGCGCGAACGAGGCGACGTTCGCGCGGACCCAGGCCGCCCGGTCGACGACCTCGATGCGCTCGACGACCCCGGGCAGCTCGGCGCCGAGATGCGTCGCGAGCGCCGGCGCGACCTTCGCCATCGCCGCGGCCCACGCGGGTTCGGTCGCCCGGAGCTCCGCCGCGCTGAGCGCGCCGGACGCGTGCCGCAGCCTGCCCTCCGCGATGCGCTCGACCTGCGGCCAGTCGACGAGCCCTTGTCTGGCCGACTGCTCGGCTCGCCGGCCGGCGACGGTGATCGCGGCGCCCACCGCGGAGCCGACCAGGAAGCCGACCTGCCACAGCCGGTCGTCGCGCCACGCCGTCCGCGCGGATCCCGCGCTGCCGGCCGACCCACCCGGGTCGCGGGCGCCGCCCGTGCCGCCGGTACCGCCCGTCTTCGGCCCGCCGCCCGCTCGATCCGTCATCGCACCTGCTCCGGGACACCCAACTCGACGGACGTGACGTCCGGGAACGCCTCGCCGAACATCCGCGACGCGATCGACCGGAAGCGTTCCACGTCGCCCGTCGTGAGCTGCTGGTGCGTCGCCGGCTGGGCCGCCGCATCCGGCGCATCGTGCCCGTCGCGACCCGCGTCCGCGGCGGTGCCGCGCGTCGTCCCGGGCGCCTCGAGTCCATTCACCGAGAGCAACTCTGCCAGCGCCGACGCCGTGGCGGTCGCGCTGTCCACGATCGCCACCCGCTCCCCCACCGCCGCGGCGATGATCGAGCGGAGCAGCGGGTAGTGCGTGCAGCCCAGCAGCAGCGTGTCGATCCGCGCCGAGGCCGGCAGCGGGAACACGAACTCGCCGTCGCTGTCGCGTGCGCCCAACAGCGGCGCCAGCTCGTCGGCGATGGCTGCCTCGACCTCCGGACCGCTCAGGAGCCCGGCTTCGACCATCGGCACGAGGCGGGGCGTGGCGTGCTCGTAGACCTCCACGGCAGGGTTCTCATCCTTGATCGCGTTGAAGTAGGCGTGCGACCGGACGGTCGCCGGTGTCGCGATGACGCCCACCCGCCGATTCCGTGTCGCGAGGGACGCCGCGGCGGCACCCGGCCGGACGACGCCCAGCACCGGCAGGTCGTATCGAGCGCGCAGGTCACGCAGGGCGACGGCCGTGGACGTGTTGCACGCGACGACCAGTGCCTTGACGTCGCGCCGCGCCAGCTCGTCGGCCGCCTCGGTCGCGAACGTCCGCACCTCATCGTCGGGGCGGACGCCGTACGGCGCGCGCGCGTTGTCGCCGAGGTAGATCGTGGACTCGTGCGGGCTCCGTCGCAGGATCTCGCGGAGCACCGTCAACCCGCCCACGCCCGAGTCGAACACGCCGATGGGACGCGGGTCGGCCACTCGCCCGGGGCCCCTGCCGTCCCTTAGCGGCGCGCCGCGGCGGCGGCCCGGCGGGCGCCGACGAGCTCGTTGGCGGTCCGCACGATGTCCTGACTGATCGCCGCGGCAGGGTTCGCCAGGACGAACGGCACGCCATCGTTGTTCGACTGCACGACGAGGAGGCCATCCGACACGACGCGATGCTCCGGCACCCGGCCCAGGGCGCGCTCGAGCTGCTGCGGGTCGATGCCGCCCGGCGAGTCGGCGCGATTGACGAGGTAGCGGACCTTCGACGCCGGGTACCCGATCATCCGGAAGGCGTCGGCCATGGCGATCGTGTTGTGGATCGTCGTGCTGTCGTACGTCACCACCTCGACGATCGTGTCCGAGGTGTCGAGGAACGCGAGGTTGAGGTCGTTGATCATCGACGGCGTGTCGATCACGACGACGGTGTAGACCCGGCGCAGCAGCGACAGGACCTTGTCGATGTCGCGCGTCGTGACCATCTCGGCCATCTCCACGCGCGGCGGCGCGAGCAGGATGTCGATGCCCGACGGGTCGCGCCACAGCACGTCGGCCAGATCGCTCTCCGCGATCCGGTCCGTCGGCAGGTCGAGGATGGACGGCGCGTCGACGGGCACCTTGAGCAGTGCCCGCAGGTCGCCGAACTGGAGACTGCCGTCGATGAGGACGGTCCGCTCGCCGCTCTGGCCGAGGGCGACCGCGAGGTTGAAGGCGATGGTCGTCTTGCCGACCCCGCCCTTCGGTGCGAACACGCTGATGACGCGCGCGCTGCCGACGGTGTCGTTCGCCTGCGCCGACTTGTGGACGTTCTGGAGCCGGGTGATCAGGTCGAACCCGGAGAACGGCATCATCAGGACGCCGTGGATGCCCCGTCCGGCATCCGCGACGACGGGCTGCTGTGGGACGGTCAGCACGATCACCGGGACGCTGAGGCCGGCGGCATGGATGTTCTCGACGACCGTCATCCCCTTGACCCGTCCCTGGAGCAGGGCGTCGACGATCACGACATCGGGCCGCAGCTCCGAGATGAGGTTGACGACCTTGCTGCCGTCGGTCACCACGTCGAGGAGCTTGATCGTGCTCTGGGCGTTCAGCAGACCCCGGATGTAGGAGGTGACTTGCTGGACATCCTCGACGACGAGGAGGCGGATCTGGTCCGATGACACGAGCCGAGCGTACCACGGGGTCTCAGCCCGACCGGCTCCCCGATGGTCCCGCCGGCGAGCCCTACGCCTTGCGGGCGACGAGCACGGCGCGCTCGCTGACCGGCGTCAGCCGCTCCAGGTCATAGCCGCCCGCGAGCGTCTCGATCTCGAGGCCGGCCTCGGTCGCCATCGCCCGAAGCTCGTCCGTCCCGACGAGCCGCAGCCGGTCCTCGCGGATCCATCGGACGGGTGGCTCGCCCGGTCGGCCCTCGTCGAACAACGACGTCAATCGGACCACGCCCGTCGCGTGCTCGTGGAGCGCGGCGCCGGTCTTCGTCACGTGCAGCCCGGTCTCGGGGTCGACCCTGATCCATTCGAGCATCAGCTGGCCGTCGAACCGCGCGAGGTCGTCGCCGTCGGGCAGCCATGCGTCGACGACGACCAGCCCGCCATCGGTGACGTGCCGGGCGAGGGTCGCCAGCGCGGCGGCCTGCTCCGCGCGGTCGCGAAGGAGGAACAGCGAGTTCAAGGCGATGAACGCGAGCCGGTACGAGCCGGCATCGAGGAGCGTGAGACCGCGCAGGTCCGCCTCCACCCAGCGGAGCCGGCGGGCCACCGATGGGCCGCGTTCGTCCGCGGCCGTTCGGGCGCGGTCCAGCATCGCCGGGTCGAGGTCGACGCCCGTGACGTCGTAGCCGGCTTCCGCGAGCGGCACGGCGAGGCGCCCGGAGCCCGTGGCGAGCTCGAGGATCGGCCCGCCGACGCGCCCGGCGAGGGCGAGGTACAGGTCGAGGTCGCCCGGGTCGTCGAGCAGGTCGAGGTCGTAGAGCCGCGCAAGGGCTCGCGCGCGGGCCTCCGGGTCGTGCATCGGTCGGCGAGCGTACGCGAGGGCGAGGTGGCTGAGCTCAGCCCGCGCCGGTGAACCGGATCGTCGACCCGCCGAGCTTCTTCGCGGCAAGCGCGCTGATGGCTTCGAGCACCGCCCGGTTGGCGGCCATCGCGGTCGTCTCGGCGTGGTCGTACGGCGGCGAGACCTCGACGACGTCCATGCCGGCGAGCTCGACGGCGCCGACGATGCGCCGGATCGCCCGAAGCACCTCACGGGTCAGCATGCCACCCGGCTCGGGTGTCCCGGTCCCGGGGGCCAGGCCGGGGTCGATGACGTCGATGTCGAGCGAGATGTAGATCGCATCGGGGCCGTCGAGCGCCTCGGCGATCGCCTCGTCGATGACCGCCTCGGCACCGCGCTCCTCGATCTCGCGCATGAAGTGCCAGCGCATGCCCTGCTGCTGCATCCACGCGAAGGTCTCCGGGCCGGGCCAGTAGCCACGCAGCCCGACCTGCACGAAGTTGCGCCCGGCGACCGCCCCCGATTCGATGAGCCGCCGCATCGGCGTCCCGTGGCCGGCCAGCTGCCCCCAGTCCTCGTTGGCGGTGTCGGCGTGCGCGTCGAAGTGGACGATGCCGATGCTCCGTGGGGCGCGGACCTCGGCGACGGCACTCGCCGACGGCCACGTGATGGAGTGGTCGCCGCCGAGCACGAACGGGATCGCGCCCGTCGCCGCGACCTCGCGCACCTTGCGGAAGATCATCGCGTGGCCCCGCTCGAGGCGGGCGGGCACGATGTTGGCGTCGCCGGCATCGACGACGGTGAGGACGTCGAGCGGGCGCAGGCCGGTGGGGCCGTCCTCGCCCGGCAGCTGGAGGCTGTGGAGCGACCCGGTCGCGTAGTTCGCCTCCCGGATGGCGCGCGGGCCGAAGCGGGCGCCGGAACGGTGGCTGACGGCGTCGTCGAACGGCGCCCCGACGATGGCCGCGTCAGCACCGCGTGCCGCGATCTCGGCAGGGTCCTCGATCCAGGGCAGCTTCTGGAACGAGACCGGGCCGACGTACGAGGGCAGGTCGTGGCTCTCGAAGACTTCGAGCGACGCATCGAGCCAGCCGTTCGCTCGTCCGAAGTCGGGCGCGCCGGGCACGGGGCGGGACGGGTGGTCGGTCACGCGGGCATCTCCGGAGCCGGCCTCGAGGGGTGATCCGCGAGCTGCTTCGCCGGCTCAGCGGGGCGCCGCCGGTTCGCATCGGACGTCCAGCGGGGCGCGCCACGACCGATGCTAGCAGAGGCCTCCGACGAGGCAGTCGGCCACGGCGATGCGCGCGCGGCAGGTCGTGACGCGGGCGGACGCCGTGGCTAGCCGCCTGCGGGCCGGCCCGGAACTCGGCCCAGGCGGCCTCGACGAGCGACGGGTCCGTCAGGAGATCGACGGCCGTCTCGGCGATGAGCGTGGCCGCGAGGAGCATCACCTCGTCGCCGCGGGGCGAGGCGGCCGCTTCGCGGAAGGCGATCGAGTGGCCCGCCGTGGGACCGTCCGTGATCGAGAGGTCGGGGTGGATGGTGGGCACCGTCCAGCTGACGTTCGCCATGTCCGTCGAGCCCGAGTTCTCGTCCGGCCCCTCGTCCCTGACACCGTGCGCCTCGGCGTTCGCGACCCAGCGCGTCTCCAGCGTCCGGTTCTGCTTCATCGTCGTGGCAAGGCCCGCGAACGTGATCTCGACCTGGCAGTCGGCGGCGAGTGCCGCGGCCTCGCACAGCTGACGGAAGCGCGCCTTCATCACCTCGTAGTAGGCCTGATCGGCGCTGCGGATCATGAACCACGCCTTCGTCCGCTCGGGGATGATGTTCGCGGCGGTGCCGCCTTCCTGGATGATCCCGTGGACGCGCGTGTGCGTCGGCAGCTGCTGGCGCCACAGCCCGACCGAGACGAACAGCGCGATCATCGCGTCGAGCGCGTTCCGGCCCTTCCACGGATCGGACGCGGCGTGCGCCTGCAGTCCCGTGAACACGATCGAGACGTCCTCGGACGCGAGCGGCTGGCTCTCGACGTGATCGCGGTCGCAGGGGTGGAAGAGGAGCGCGGCATCGAGGCCGTCCATCAGCCCTTCCTCGATCATGATCGCCTTGCCGCTCCCCCGCTCCTCCGCGGGCGTGCCCAGGAACACGATCTCGCCGGCCCACAGGTCGCGTGTGTCGGCGAGCGCGAGCGCCGAGCCGACGCCCTGGGCGGCCATCGTGTTGTGACCGCAGCCATGCCCCAGGCCGGGCAGCGCGTCGTATTCGGCGAGGAGGCCGATGCGTGGTCCGTCCGGTCCCAGGCCGCCGGTGAGCCGGCCACGGATGGCCGTCGGCAGGCTGCCCGCCGGATGCTCGACCTCGAAGCCTGCCGCGCGGATCGCGTCGGCGACGCGCTGGGCGGCGTGGTGCTCCTCGAAGGCGGGCTCGGGATCGGCATGGATGGCGTGGGACAGGGCGATGAGCTGGTCCCGATGCGCCTCGACGGCCTCGCCCACCCGACGCTTGAAGTCGGCCGGATCGACGGCGTGGGCACGGTCGGTGGTCTGGGTCACGGATGCCTCGAGGTGCGGCGAAAGGGTGGTGCGCGGTCGGCGATGGGCGGGCGCCGGTCGCGAACCGTAGCGCAGCGACGAGCGGGACGCGTCAGCGTTCCACGGACAACGTGAGCTCCGCGACCACGACCAGGGCGACGACGAACAGCACGAACGGCCACTGGAAGATCCCCTGGACCCGGAGGACGACGATCAGCGCGACGATGAGCGCGACCCAGCCGCCGCGTCTTGCGGCCCGGAGCCAGTCGCCCCGGTACGCGATCCGGCGATGGCGTCCGAACACGATCAGCCAGAACACCGGGATGGCCGTGAGCCCGAACGCGAGCCCCATCAGCAGCCCCCCGACGTAGCCCGCGGTCCGGTCGGCGATCGGGTCGCGGGTCGTGACGATCAGCGCGACCAGGAGCCAGACCACGATCGCGGCCACGAACACCCCGATGTTCGCCAGCCGGTCGCGCGCCTCCACGGGTCGGCAGTCTATCGGCTGGTCGACGCCCCGCTGCGCCTCCTCGCCAGGGCGGCCGGCAGTTCGTCGAGGCGCCCGAGCTCGAGATCCGGGGTCACCGACCCATCGCGGTCGCTGCCCGGCAGCGGCGAGTCGTGCGGCCGCGCATCGAGGTAGCAGGCACGCCAGCCGACGGCCTTGGCGCCCACGACGTCGGCCGCCCAGTCATCGCCGACGTGGAGGACCCGGTCCGGCGCCGGGCTGCCGAGTGCCTCCAGGGCCGCGGCGAAGATCGCCGGATGCGGCTTGATCGTGCCCACCCGCTGCGACACCACGATCGCCGTGAGGTGCGGCAGCCAGCCGGCCGCCTCCGCGTACCGGTCCACGGTCGCCGCGAGCGGCCAGTTGGACAGGATCGCCAGCCGATGGTCGCGCGCGAGCCCGGCGAGCACGTCGGTGACCCCGGCTGACACGGGCATCGCCTCGACGAACGCGTCGCTGTACGTCGTGACGCCCCACGCGATCTCCTCGGGGGTGCTGTGACGCTCGGCCACCGCCTGGTCCCAGGCGACGTCGTCGGGCGGGGCGGCGATCCCGCGAAGGCGCGCCAGGACGCGGACGAGCCGCTCGGCGATGTCCACCTCGCGGAAGCGCGGCACCTCCTCGCGGAACTGACGCTCGCGCTCCTCCGCCCAGACGGCAAGGAAGTCCTCCAGCCGGAACGGCCCGAGGCGCGCCGCGAGGCGTTCCCCGGTCACCTCGACGACCCGCCGCAACGAGGCGCGATCCACGGGGAGCAGCGTGTTCCCGAAGTCGAACGTGATCGCGTCGAGCTCGAGCGACGCCGACGGACTCACCCCCGGACGGCGCTCGATGGACAGATCGCCCGGAACGGACAGTAGCTGCACGCGAGCGGATCCGGCCGGGCCGCGAAGTCGCGCGCCCGGATGCCCGTGGCCGCCTCGCCGATCCGCGCACGGGCCTTCATCAATCGCTTGCGGTCGACCGGCACCGAGCCGACCAGCCCCGAATCGAGGAAGTGCAGCGCGACGACGTCCGGGAGGCGCCCGGTCTGCGCCTCGTACGCCATCGCGTAGATCTGGAGCTGCAGGGACTCGCGCGCCCGCTGGCGCGCCCGGACCGGATCGCGCACGTCGGACGACTTGTAATCGGTGATCGTCACCCGCTCCGGGTACAGGCCGGGCAGCACGTCGCTCACGACATCGGCATGAGGATCCGCCGCGGCGTCGTCGGGTCGGGTCGCCGCGGCGACCGGCGCCTCCACGCGCTCGATGTCGACGCGATCCCAGCGACCCCGCACCCGATCACCATCGAGCAGGAACGAGAACTCGCGCTCGACGTACGCGGGGATGACGGCACCCGGACGCAGCTGCTCCTCGCGGAACTGGCGCAGCGCCTTCCGGCCGGCGTCCAGACGCGCCTCCTCATGCTCGCGCGACAGGAACCCCTCGCTCGTCCAGGCCCGCGCGAACGCCTCGAACAGCTGCTCCTCGGTCATCACGTCGCCACGCGCGTGGCGCTTGTGGAACTCCTGGACCGCCGCGTGGAGCGCCGCGCCATAGATGATCGAGTGATGCGGCGCGAGCGGGACCCGCAGCACGTGCCCGAACTTGTACTTCAGGGGGCACGTGAGGTAGTCGTCGACCGCGTAGAACGACAGCGTCAGGGGCTCATCCGACGGCGGCCGCGCCGCCGGAGCCGCCGCGGGCGTGGTCGCGAACGCCGCGAGCCGTTCCAGCGGGGCCGCTGACCGCGCACCCAGCCCCGCCGCGCCGCTGGCGACGGGCAGGTCGAGCGCCTCGAGCACGAACGGTGACACCCGACGCGCGCGCTGCCCGCCGTAGTCCGCCGCGTGGGTCAGGACGAGCTCGTCGCGGGCACGCGTCATGCCGACATAGAACAGGCGCCGCTCCTCCTGCATGCGGTAGTCGCCCTCCGGCAGCAGCTCCCGTACCAGCGCGACCGGGAACCCCAACGCCTCGCGGCGCTCGGCCGCCGGGAACCGTCCGGCGACCAGGCCGGGCAGATACACGACCGGGAACTCGAGGCCCTTCGCCTTGTGGACCGTCATCACCGCGACGGCGTCCGCCTCGGGGTCGATGTCCGCCGTGGGCGGATCGTCGCCCGCGGCGATGAGCGTCTGGAGGTGCCGCGCAAGGAAGATCGCGCGGTCGTCGGCGAGGAGCGAGCTCTGGAGTCGCACGATGTCGAAGAAGCGGGCGATGTTCGACAGCGCCTCGTCGGCATGGACCGAGTCCTCCGCGGCGAGCCGGCCGAGCTGTCCGGTCTCGCGGAGGAAGGCGTAGAGCACCTCGCCGGCCGGCCGCTCGTGGGCCAGCCCTGCGTACCGCTGCAGATCGGCGACCAGGCGCGCGGCGGCGGTCCGGGTCGCCGGTTCGAGTCGCAGGATGCCGGGTTGCCGGCCCAGCTCCTCGAGCACCTCGTACACCGACCGGTTGCGCCGCCGTGCCATGTTCACGATCGACGTCAGGTCCTCGCCGCCCAGGCCGTACACGTCCGACGCCGCGAGCCCGTAGACATCGACCGACGACGACAGGTCGGCGATCGCGCGCAGGAACGCGAGGAGCAGCTTGACCTCGGGGCGGGCATACAGGCCGCTCGTGCCCGAGAAGCGCCAGGGGATCCCGGCCACGTTCAGGGAACGGAGCACCGCGTCGGCGGCCGCGTTGGAGCGGACCAGGACCGCGACGTCGCGTGGCCGCACGCCGTCGCCGATGCGACGCCCGACGTCCGCGGCGATCCAGTCGGCCTCCTCGGAGCCCGTCGCGAAGGCCTCGTGGCGCACCGGTGGCGACTCGGGAACGAGCCGCTCGGGCACCAGCCGCTTGACCACGCCCGCGCGGACCTCGAGCCGGTCCGGGTCGTTGTGGCGGACGAGCCGGTACGACGCGTCCAGGATCGGCGGCAGCGACCGATAGTTGCGGCGCAGGACCACGACCCGCGCATTCCGATAGCGCTCGCGGAACTCGAGGATGTTGCTGATCGCCGCGCCGCGGAACTTGTAGATCGACTGGTCGTCGTCGCCCACGACGGTGACGTTCCGATGCCGTTCCGCGAGCAGCGCGACGAGCTCCGCCTGGGCCCTGTTCGTGTCCTGGAACTCGTCGACGAGGATGTACCGGAACCGCTGCTGGATCGCCTCGCGCACGGCGGGCGACTCGCGCACGAGCTTGAGCGCCAGTGCGACCTGGTCGCCGAAGTCGATGCAGCCGTTCGCCCCCAGGAGCGCCTGGTAGCGCTCGAACGCGCGAGCGAGCTCGAGTTGCCGCCGCGCCTCCTCGGCGAGCGCGTCGGCGGCATCCCGGTCGCCATCGGTGGCATCGGCGCCGGGCGCCTCGAGCGCCGCCGCCGCCCGCTCCGCCTCGGCGACGAGCTGCTGCGCGTGGGCCAGGTACGCCGCCGGCGACACGTCCTCGTCCTTGGCGCGCGAGAACAGCGTCGCGAGCGCATCCAGGAAGCGGGTGGGGTCGCCGAGCGGCCGGTACTCGTCGAGCTCGAAGTCGAACAGGTGCTCGCGCAGGAACACGACCGTCTCCGGGCGTGACAGGACCCGCACATCGGGTGGCAGGCCCAGCTCGAACGCGAACTCGCGGATGAGCCGGTCCCCGAACGCGTGGAACGTGGCGATCGCGGCGTCGTTGTGGCCGTACGGGACGAGCTGATCGACCCGGACCTGCATCTCGTCCGCAGCCTGGTCCGTGAACGTGAGCGCCAGGATCTCCGACGGCTTCGCCCGCTTGGTGGCGATCAGCCACGCGATCCGTCGCGTGATCACCTGGGTCTTGCCGGTCCCGGCGCCCGCGACGACGAGCAACGGGCCCTCGGCGTGAGTCACCGCCCGGCGCTGCTCCGGGTTCAGCCCGGCCAGGAGCTGGTCGGTGCCCGACCCGTCCTCGGTGGACGAGGCCGGAGCGTCGGTGGCGCCCCAGACGGGGATCTGGATGAGCGGCGAAGGATCGCGGCGGGTGGCGACGCGCCTCATCCGGGGCGGATCAGCGGGCGGGACGGGGGCTTCGATGCGAGGGGGCATGCGGGCAGCCTGACCGCGGGTCGTGTCACCTTGGCTGTCACGACGCGCGCCTCGCCTCGCCGAACGATGCCATCGCGAGCTTCAGCGCCTCCTGCTCCTCGTTCGACAGCGCGCTCTCGGCGCGGCCCGCGGCCACCGTCTTGGCGTAGACGCGCGTCCCGGCGCGCGCGTGGAGACTCGACAGGACGAAGCCGTCCCCGGTCGCATCGAGGAGTGCGACGGCGAAGCTCTGGTTGCCGCCGGTGTCCTCGAAGGGGTTGAAGCGCACCAGCCCGATGCGCTGGAACGCGCGGCGTTGCGCGCCCTCGAGGATCGCCGTCCGTGCCTCGATCGCGTCGAGGTCGTGCGCGACGGCGTAGATCCTGTCGACGTGCGCCTCGAGCGTGCCCTCGAGGCTGCGCCCGGTCTCGCCGCGAGTCATCGCGTCCAGCCGCCGGCCGAGCCTGCCTGTCCGACGGACCAGCAGCAGCACCGCGATCGTCAGGACGACGACCAGTCCGCCGAGGACGATGGAGACACCCGGCAGGACGGGCTGGAGCGCCTGGAGATCGATGGGTCGAGGCCTCCGGCAGGGCGAGCGAGGCGGTCGCCCGAGTCTAGCAGCCGGTGCTCACCGGCCACGTACGCCGCCAGAGGCCCGGAGACCCGGTGGTATCCTTCGCCGCCGAATCCGCACGAGGTCCCTTCCCCGCATGGTCAAGCGTTCCCGGGCCGCCGTCCGCCCCGGCCAGCGCCGTCCGATCCAGCGTCGTGTGGCCCCGTCGACCGCGGCGCCGTCGACCGCCGCCCCGTCGAGCATCACCCCGGCGACGCCCGCCGCGCCGGCCAAGCCGGCCACCGGCCTCACCGCCGCCGAGGCCCAGCGGGCCGAGCAGCTGGAAGCGGAGATCCGCGCCGAGGAGCGCGCGGCCGAGGACGCCCGGAAGCGGGCGCAGGAGCGCAGCCGTACGAAGCCCGACGAACTGGCGCGGCCGGCCGGCTCACTCGCGGTGGTCGCCGCACACGAGTACGACTATGTCGTCCGAGACGTCCGGCGGATCGGGATCACGGCAGCGATCCTGCTGTTCGTGCTGTTCCTGATCTGGGTGGCCGTCGAGGTCGGGCACGTCATCACGATCTGATCCGCGACTGATCGCGGGACGCGGGCACCGACCGGCCCTATCGGTCGTCCCAGCGACGTGACCCGCGCCGCCGGCCTCGCGGCCACCATCGCCCGGCCCGTTCGACCGCTGCTCGACCGCGTCTTCCCGCGCGGTGCGCTGCTCCTCTCGACCCTGACGCTCGCGACCTACGCGATGGGGCTGCTGCGGAACAAGGTGTTCGCGTCGGCGTACGGATTGGGCACGGAGCTCGATGCGTACCTCTACGCGTTCTTCCTCCCGGAGGTCGTGTTCGACGTCATCGCCGCAAGCGGCCTGACCGCGCCGTTCGTGCCGATCCTCACGCGCCTCCGGCGTGACGACGTCGCCTCATCGCAACGGTTCGGACAGACCGTCGTGACCTCGATCGTCCTGATGATGACGGTCGTGGCGGTCGTCGTGGCGCTGCTCGCGCCGTGGATCGCCGACGCCGTCGCCGGCTCCCTCGATCCCGCGACCCGTGCCCTGTATACCGACATGCTGCGCGTCGCCGCGCTCATCCAGGTGCTGTTCGCGACCTCCCTCGGCCTCGCCGAGATCCTCGTCGCCGACCGCCGATTCCTGGCCTACCAGCTGGCGCCGATCCTGTACTACGCCGGCATCATCGCGGGCGTGGTCCTGCTCCACGAGCAGCTCGGGATCTGGGCGGCGGTGGTCGGCGCGGTCGTCGGCGCGCTGCTCCACCTGGGCACGCGCATCGTGGGCATCCTGCGGCTCGGGTTCCCGCTGCGACCCAGGCTGGCCGTCCGGACCGGCGCGTTCCGGGAGTTCGTCCGCCTGATGCTGCCGAAGATGGCGAGCACGCCCATCGAGCCCATCCAGTTCCAGGTGTTCAACTACCTGGCCACGGGTCTCGCGGCCGGCAGTGTCGGCGCGCTGTCGTTCGCGAAGGACTTCCAGGGGGCGCCGGTGAACGTCATCGGCTCATCGTTCTCGCTCGCCGTCTTCCCGGTCCTGTCGATGGCCGCGGCCGCGGGCGATCGCGCGGCGTTCACCTCGGTGGTCCGCCGCAACCTGGCGACGGTCGCGGGGCTGTCGGCGATCGCGGCCGTCCTGCTGGTCCTGCTCGGCCCGGTGTTCGTCGCGTTCTTCCGCGGCGGTGCCTTCGATGCGGAGGACGAGCGGGTCACCTTGCTCGCCCTGGGAGCGTTCGCGCTGTCCGTGCCGCTCGATTCGCTCCAGTACCCGCTGTCGCGCGGCCTCTACGCGACCCGTGACACGCTGCTCCAGGTGCTCGCCTCGTTCGCCGGGCTGGCGGTCTCGGTGACGGTGTCGTGGGCGCTCGTGGGGTCGCTCGGGATCGTCGCCATCCCCGTCGCATACGCGGCGGGGACGGGCACGAAGTCGGCGCTGATGGCGATCGCCCTGGCGGCGCGCATCCGGACGATGGAGCCCGCCCCGGTCGAGGTCGACCCCGCGAGCTGACGCTCGTCAGCCGGCCTTGAGCGGCTTGGCCTTGCCCACGGACGCCGTCGGGAGGACGGCGATGAAGTTGCCGTCCCGACCCGGATAGGCGCCCTCGGGACGCTGCCAGGGCAGGTAGTTGCGCTCCATCTCGGCCGCGTCCTGGAACACGCCCGGGCCGTCGGAGGGACCCCAGATGCTGGAGATCCGCGGGTACCACGGGTCGATGACGTAGGCGCCCGTGACCTTCGCGTCGCGCCAGACCGTGGGGTCGGCGTTCGCGCGGAAGCCGGTCATGACCCAGGCGTGGGCGCCGCGCCAGGCGAGAAGGATCACCGGGGCGCCGGTCTTCATGATCGCCTTCGCCGACTCGCGAAGCGCGTCCTGGCGCCGTTCGTACGCCTTCACGACATAGCCCGTGGCGCCGTACGCCTCGAGCGCCTGGCGCATCGCCGCAGGTCCCCAGGCGCCGTTGTGGCTGTCCTTCCAGCTCTCCCACTCGCCGATGCGGCTGACGAGCTCACGCTGGAAGTCATCGCTGGCGTTCTTGAAGCCCAGGACATCGAGCACGATCTGGGTCGCCGCGGGGGCACACCACTCGTGGTCGATCTCCGAGTTGAACGAGTCGGCGGGATCGGAGCCGCGCGCGCGCAGGATGTCGAGGTCGACCTTCTTCTTGACCGGCCGAGGCGTGGCCTTGGGCGTCGGCGGCGGCGTCTGGCCGGCCGCGAGCGACACCACCGGCGTGGGCTCCGGTGTCGCCTCGGGATCGATGAGCTCATCGCCCTCGTCCGTGGCGGCGGGTTCCGGGGTGACGAGCTCCTCATCGGGGATCGCGCGATCGGGCGGCGGGTTCAACGCGAGCGCGACACGACCCTTGAGGCTGTCGAAGCGCTCGCCGACGCCCATGGCGTTCGTCAACACGGCGGCCGATCCGAGGACACCACCGACGAGCACGATCATCGCGGCGAAGCCGACGACCGCGCCGACGCGGCTGCGACGCCGTCGAGGCGGGCGGGGCCGGATGTAGACGGGCTTGACGGGGTCGAGGGGCATCGGGGATCTCGTGTGGGCCGGGTGGCGGGCGAGGAGCCGGTGGCGGAGCGATGCGGACCGTCAGCGGCGCGACGTCAGGACGGCCGGGATGGTTCCCATGCGACGCGCCGATGTCTCGCGGGCATCACCCCTGGCCGGCGGACGTCCCGTCCACGGCCCGGCGGGACGGTACCACCGACAAGCGGCGGGAGCGCCGCGGCTGGCCGCGCGTCGTCGCACCCTAGACTGCGCACATGCCCAGCCGCCCGACCGTGAAGGGCGCCCGACCCGAGGCGCTCTTCCGTCCGCCGCCCGAGCGCCAGCCGCTCGCCGCCCGGATGCGCCCTCGGAGCCTCGAGGAGTTCGTGGGCCAGGCGCACCTCGTCGGCGAGCGCGGGCCGCTGCGACGCTCGGTGGATCGCGGCCACCTGTCGTCGATCCTGCTGTGGGGCCCGCCCGGAACGGGCAAGACGTCACTCGCGCGACTGCTCGCAGAGGCGGTCGGGGCCGAGTTCCACACGCTTTCGGCGGTGATGTCGGGCGTCGCCGAGGTGCGCTCGATGATCGCGGCGTCGCAGGAACGTCTCGCCCTCAACGGCACCCGCTCGGTGCTGTTCATCGACGAGATCCACCGCTTCAACAAGGCGCAGCAGGACGCGCTGCTGCCCCACGTCGAGGACGGCACGGTCACGCTCATCGGCGCGACGACCGAGAACCCCTACTTCGAGGTGAACTCGGCGCTCCTCTCGCGGCTCCGCGTGTGGCGGTTGGAGGCGCTGACCGACGACGACGTGGCATCGATCGTCCGGCGCGCCCTGGAGGACCCGGAGCGGGGACTGGCGGGCGAGCTGGGACCCGAGGGCGGGGTGACGCTCGCCGACGACGCGTTCGAGCATCTGGTCGAGGTCGCGGGCGGTGATGCGCGCCAGGCGCTGAACATCCTCGAGGGTGCGGTCGCGCTGGCGGAAGCGGAGGAGGCGCGTTCGCCGGACGGTGCCGTCACGCCCACGTTGGCGCACGTCGAGGGGGCCGCGCAGCAGCGCGTGCTGGCGTACGACCGGGCCGGCGACGGCCACTACGACACCGTGTCCGCGTTCATCAAGAGCATCCGCGGCAACGATCCCGACGGGGCGCTGTACTGGCTCGCCGCGATGGTCGCCGCCGGCGAGGATCCGCGGTTCATCGCCCGTCGCCTGATCATCTCGGCGTCCGAGGACGTGGGCAACGCCGATCCGCGCGGCCTGTCGATCGCCGTCGCGGCGGCCCAGGCGCTCGACCACGTCGGGCTGCCGGAGGCGCAATACGCCCTGGCGCAGGCGACGGCATACCTGGCGACGGCGCCGAAGTCGAACCGCGCCGGCGCCGCCTACTGGGCGGCGGCGAACGACGTGGTCGCCCGGGGTTCCCTGCCGGTGCCGATGCACCTGCGGAACGCGCCGGATCGGCGGATGAAGTCGCACGGCATCGGTGTCGGCTACCGCTTCCCGCACGACTTCGATGGGGCCGACGTCGACCAGCAGTACCTGCCCGACATGCTCGTCGAGCGCCGCTACTACAAGCCCACGGACCAGGGCTACGAGGCGACGATCGGCCAGCGGATGGGCAGCCGCGAGGCGGCTCGCGCGGAGGCGCGCGAGCGTGGTCGGACACCCAAGAGCCCATTCCCGGGGCCCGATGTCGACTCGATGGGCGCGTCCGGGAAGATCACTCGCGTCCGCGAGGAGAACCGCAAGAAGCTCGCCGACACCCAGAAGGACGACGCCGGCGCGTGATCGGCCGGATCGTCGCGCCCGCGGCGACCGCGGCAGCAGTCCTGTCGCTCATCGCCGGACGCACCGAGGTCGTCACGTCGCCCGGGAGTGCGTCACCGGCAGCGTGACGAGGACGCTCGCCGCGGAGGCGAGCGATCGGGCTGCTGGGGCGGCGTCGGGCACGGAACGAGACGACGGTTTGGCGACCATCAGCGACTGGCATCGATCGCTGCGGCGACCTCGGCTTCGGTGAGGTCGATCGGGTTCGCCTTCGTGCTGCTCGAGGTGAGGCTCTCTCGAGCCAGGCGCGGGACGAGCGCCTCGGTGACGCCGTAGCTCGCGAGACCCGGGAGGCGGAGGCCTTCGATGCGTTTCTCGAGCCAGGCGATGAGCACCTTGCGGGCCACCGCGTCGTCCGTCGCCGTGCCGTCGGCGAGCAGGCGGCCGAGCGTCGCGTAGCGTGCGAGGACGGGATGCCGCGGCATTCGCCCTTCGAGCGCGCGGATGTTGGTCTCGACGCCGGCGACCAGCAACGCGCCGCAGCCCGCGCCGTGCGGCGTGTCGGTGTGCGCGCCGACGACCGCGACGATCCCGTGGACGATGCCGAGCCCGGCGTTGGCGAGCACGATGCCGCTGAGGAGCGCCGCGTAGGCCATCGCGGTGCGCGCGTCCGGGTCGTCCTCGCCTCGTGTCGCGGCGGCGTGCCAGCGCGGCAGCGCATCGCGCGCCGCCGCGAGCCCGTCGAGCGCGAGCGCATCAGTGACAGGGGTCGCGCGCCGGGACGTGTAGCCCTCGAGCAGCTGCGTGATCGCGTCAGCGCCGTTCGCGGCGATGACCTCGGGCGGGAGCCCCTCGAGGAGGTCCGGGTCGACGATCGCCTCGGCAGCGACCAGTCGCTCGTCGCGGAGGGACCTCTTGAACGGCGCGTCGCCACGTTCGGAGAGCACGGCGTTGCGTGTCGCCTCGCTGCCGGTGCCGGCGGTGGTCGGGACGGCGATCCACGGGAGCGCGGGTCCGGGGTACGGGACGCTGCGCGGCAATCCCTCGAGATGGTCCCGGGCGCCCGTCCCGGAGCCGAGCAGGCCGGCGGCCGCCTTGGCGGTGTCCAGCACCGAGCCGCCGCCGACGCCCAGGACGACGTCGATGCCGGTGCCGCGGCGCCGCGCGAGGAGCGCGTCGACGAGCGCCGGCGATGGTTCGCCCGGCACGGTCTCAAGGTCGACGATGATCCGGGCGTCTTCCAGCTCCTGTCGCAGCGCCGGCCAGCGCTCACCCCGGATGAACGAGGAGCCGCCGGTGACGACGAGGACATGACGACCGAGGCGACCCACGGCGGGCGCCACCCGCTCGAACGTCCCAGGTCCGAACCGGATCCGCGGGATGCGGCCGAGCTCGAACGCCGCGGGCGCGACGTTCACGCGCCGACCTCGGGGGCCTCCGGATACAGGCCGTCGAAGCGGATGCCCTCGCGCGGCTCGGCCATCCACGGCTCGACGGTCGATCGCCACTCCTCGTAGTGCGCGGTGTCCTTGTGGGCGCGCGCGGCGGCTTCGTCGACGTACGCCTCGTAGAGGACGAACCGGGTCGCGTCGTCGGTGCTGCGCAGCACGTCGAAGCGGAGATTCCCGGGCTCCCGGATGGATGCCTCGTGATTCGCGCGCGTGGCGTCGACGAACGTGTCGACGTGCTCGGGCGCGACGTGGATGTGGACGAGCGTGACGTACATCGGGTCCTCCGCGGTGATGGCGTCAGCGTACGGTCCGACCGCGTGTCGGGAGCCTGTGACACCGTAGCTGTCACAGCCCGGTGGTCCGATGGGCTCATGGAACCCCGCTCGTGGACCCGGCCGCTCGCACCGGCACTGCCGCCGCCGGATGCCTTCCTGCATCTCCGCCTGCGCGTCGCCGATGCCTGGCTCGGCGAGGCCGGCGAGTGGACGGCGATCGCCGACATGACGAGCGCCGAGCTCTGGTCGGTGCTCGGCTACCTGCGCTGGCACGGTCCGTCGCTCGCGGCGCGGGACCCTGAGGGCGGCCGGCATCCGCGACATCGACGCCTACCTCGGATCACGGCCGCTCGTCGGCGCGATCGATGGAGCTCTCGCCGCTCGGGGCGAGATCCGGCCGGGCGATGCGCTCGTGTGCCTCCGGGCGATCGGCGTCGCACCGTGGGAGCTGCCGGTCGATACGAAACGGCGCGCGCGTCCGCGGTGAGACCGCGTCATCGATCCGTCATCCCACCGTCGTTCTCACGACATCCGCAGGCGCCACCGTCTCGCCCGACGCCGAGATCGGCGATGACAAGGACGGAGGACGACGGATGAAGCGACTGATCCTCGGGCTGACCGGGGCGATGCTGGTGGTCAGCGCCCTGGCGGGGCCCGTGGCCGCGAAGGACTTCGGCGCGGTCTACGCCAACGACCTGCGCTATCGCGTGTTCGGCAACGCCGCGAACGTGCCGGACGGGACCGGGACCGACCCGCTCGCGACATTCCGCAACTCGACGAATGCCGCGCAGATCGGCGTCGCGGAGTTCGCGCCCGGGACCATCGGCCACCACGGCGGCCGCTGGGCGGTCTATCGGGCGACGTGGACCGCGACCGGGGACGCCTCGACGCTCGTGACGAGCTGGGCGGAGCTCCAGTCGTACGTCGCGTCGGGCCAGATCTCGCTGGTCCGGGACGAGGCGGCCGACTTCCGGTGTCCGGTCCTCGGGAACCCCGAACCGATCGCCTGACCCCACCCTACCTGGTTCGGCGCGGCGCGACCCATCGGGTGCGCCGCGCCTCCCGGCGCTCCTACCATCGCGGGGTGCCGGAGCCCGTCCCTTCGCCTGGACCCCGCGTCGACGAGCCGCTGCGCCGGAACCACGACTTCCGCGTCGTCCTGGTGAGCCAGGGGATCTCGGCGCTCGGCGATGCCGTCAGCTTCACGGCGCTGCCACTGCTCGTGTTCGGTGTTCCAGGCGGCCTACGTGGCGGCCACGCCGGCCCTTGTCGGGCGTCCGACACGACCGCGACGGCGCTGATGGGCGTCGCCCTGTGCGTGGTGGCCCTCGCCTTCGTCCCGGCTCGTGCGTTGCGCTCGGCGTCGGCGGCACGGCTCGCGGCTGGTCCCATGCCCGGCCAGGACGTCGTCCTCGGCGCCTGACATGGGACGAGACCGGATCCCGAAGGATCCGGTCTCGTCATCCCCACTTGGAGTCGACGTGTGCCCGCTCTGCGGGCGATGGATCAGTCGCGCTTGGCGCCCTTCCGCGCCGGCTTGCGGCTCGGCGTAAGGACCAGGCCTGCCGAGATGAGCGCCGCCAGGCCGAGGAGGGCCAGGCGAAGGCCGTCGCCGGCCGTGCTGGTCGTCGTCGAGGCGACCGTGTCGGTCGACGGCGGGGTCAGGCGCGGCGTGCCGGTCGCGGCCTCGACGCTGCCGGTCGGCGTGGCCGTCGGGTTCTCCGACGGGGTCTCGCTCGGCTGCTCCGAGGGGTCTCGGACGGCTGCTCCGACGGGGTCTCGCGTCGGCTGCTCCGACGGGGTCTCGGACGGCTGCTCGGTCGGCTGCTCGGTGGGCTGCTCGGTCGGCTGCTCGGTGGGCTGCTCGGTGGGCTGCTCGGTGGGCTGCTCCGTGGGCGTCGATGTCGGCGCCTCGGTCGCTTCCGGTCCGACGCAGATGTGGCTGAGGTTGAGGTTGCCGTCGCTCTCGACGTCGCTCGACGCCTCGAGGAGCGTGTCGTGGCCGGTGGTGATCGACCAGTGGAGGACGCCACCGGACTTCTTGTAGGACTCGACCGTGACCTCGCCCTTGTCGTCGAACGTCGCGGTCAGCTCACCGGACGCGACCGACTCGTCGACCTGGGTCTGGACGAAGTGCCAGAACACCTCGCCGGGCTCGAGGGCCGGGCAGTCGTCCGAGCCGAAGCCGTTCGCATCCCAGCTGATGGGCGGGTCCTGGTGGAGATCGTTGGCCAGCGCCGCGCCGGCACCCGGGCCGAGGATGGCCGAGCCGACCAGGCCGGCCACCGCGAGCCAGCCCACGAGGCGAGGCGTGCGAAGCGTGGATGTGCGCATGCAGCGTGGTCCTTCCGAGCGTGTCGGACGCTCCGCTGGGGCACGGAGCCGTCCCCGAGACGACGCGTCCGATCGTCCGGCATGGACCTTGCAGGTCCCCGGACCAAAGTCCTACGCAGACCGCACCAGACCCCACCGGACCGCACTCGGGGTGCGGGAATCGTTGCTGCAGCGCAACGAGGGTCATGGGACCTTCGGGTCAGCCCGGGTGCCGCCGGGCGAGGGAACGGCCCTTACGGGGCGTAGCGGCCGAACTTCGACGAGGCCGCGTCCGCAGGGTGGAACCCACTGCATGCGGTCGTGGAGTCGAACGTCGGGTGCACCCAGGTCACGTCGCGGGACGTGATCGGCCGCGTCGTGAGGTTCGTCGCGGTCACGGACTTCGCATAGCCCCACACGCCCAGGTAGGCGGATCCATTCGTCGATCCGGTCAGGTGATTCGCGACGTAGGCGGCCCGGTAGGTCGCCGTGCCGCCCGCCTGCGAGCCGACGAGGTTCCGCCACAGCGTCGTGTGATGCGTCCCGTAGCCCAGCACCACGCCGGCCGCGCCGCGGACCATCGTGTTGTAACGGACGATCACGTACGCCGCGCCGGTCGACGAGTTCGGCCCGGCGAGCTTGATGTGCCCGCCGTTCTCCGCGTTGAAGAAGATGTTCCGCTCGATCAGGCCCGGCCCCGACGAGAGGCCCGGATAGACGTAGATGTTGTGATCCTGCATCGGACCATCGCCCGTCGCGTCGTTGTCGTGGATGCAGTTGCCGGCGATCACCCAGTGCTTGGGCTGCCCGTACGTCGACGACCCGATGACCATCACGTTCGAGACGCCGTTCGTGCCCGAGACCTCCGAGTCGCGGAACTGCCAGCCCACGCCACCATCGAACTTGACCAGGAACTCCTTGCGCCCCAGCGACGAGTCCCGGACCACGTTGATGCGCCGGATGATCCAGTAGTCCGCGCCCTTGAACTGGAGGATGCCCTTCACGGTGACCCGCTCGCCGTCGTATGCCTCGAGCCGGATCGGCCGGGTGGACGTGCCTTTCACGGCGCCCCAGCCGACGACCTCCTGGTAGGTGCCGGCGCGCACCACGATCCGGTCACCGGCGCGCGCCCGGCGCACCGCCCACTCGATCGACCGCCACGGGGTGTCGATGCTGTTCGGCGGGGTCGACCAGCCATCGTCCGCGAAGTCGCGCCCGTTCGTGGCGACGTACAGCGTGCGTCCCGTCTCGGCAGCGGCGGCCGGAGCGACCCCGGCGATCGCCGCAAGCACGAGCGCGGCCAGGACCAGGAGCGCGAGACGACGGACGGTTCCCATGTGCCCGAGCGTAGGCGGCGGGATGGGCCCGGCGCTGTAGCCCGTTCGTGCATCCTTGACCCATGCCTTCCCGCCGTGACGACGCCGAGCAGGTCCACCCCGAGACCCTCGCGGACTGGCGCGCCTGGCTCGACGCGAACCATGCCCGCCCCGACGGCGTCTGGCTCGTCTCATGGAAGCCCGCGACCGGCCGGCCGTTCGTCCCGTACGAGCAGGTCGTCGAGGAGGCGCTGTGCTACGGCTGGATCGACAGCTCCGGCCGCACGCTCGACGAGGAGCGCTCGGCGCTGTGGATGGCGCCCCGGAAGCGGGGCAGTGGCTGGGCCCGGTCGAACAAGGAACGGATCGTCCGGCTCGAGGCGGAGGGGCGGATGACCGACGCCGGGCGCGCGCTCATCGAGGCCGCCAAGGCCGACGGCTCGTGGACGCTGCTCGACAGCGTCGAGGCGGGTGAGGTGCCTGACGATCTCGCCCGGGCGTTCGAGGCGTACCCCGGGTCACGAGCGACGTGGGACGGCTTCCCGAAGTCGGTGCGGCGGATGCACCTCGAGTGGCTCGTCCAGGCGAAGACGGACGCGACGCGCGCCAAGCGGCGCACGGAGATCGTGGAGAAGGCCGCCCGCGGCGAGCGGGCGAACGAATGGGTCCCGAAGAGCGAGCGACCGCCTGCAGCGGCGTCCTGAGCGACCGACATCGGCGACGGAGGGACGCCGCGAACAGAGCGACGGGCGGCGCGCCGTCGGGGGGATCCGGCGCGCCGCCCGGGCTCGAGGTCCGTATGCGCCTACACGGCCGCCTTCACGGGCAGCCATCCCGGTTCGGGGTCCTGGAACGTGGACACGAGGTAGTCGCGCGACGCCTCGACGTCCCGCCGCGGGCCGCTCAGCTCGGCGACGAGCTTGCCATCCCGCTTGAGGATCCGGCCGTCGACCATCACGGTGTCGACGTTCGAGATGTCGGCGGCGCACACGACCGCGGCCACCGGGTCGATGACCGGCGCGACGTTCGGTGCCTTGGTGTCGATGATCACCAGGTCGGCCTTCTTGCCCGGCGTGATCGACCCCGTCCGGTCGGCGATGCCGGCGACCTTGGCGCCGTCCAGGGTCGCCCACCGGAGCACCTGGCGGGAGGTGATCAGGTTCGTGGTGTCGTTCGGATCGTTCTCATCCGCGTCCCACGCCGCCTGATGGCGCCGGCCACGCTCGGACGCGAAGATCGCGTGCATCTGGGTGAACTGGTCGGACGATGCGGTGGTGGCCACGTCCGAGCTGAGGCCCACGGGGATGCCCAGGTCCTCGGCCGTCTGGGCGGGCGCCCAGCCGTGGCCCATCTGCATCTCGATCTGGGGCGCGAGCGAGACGTTGCCGCCCGAGTCCTTCACCAGCTGCCACTCGTCGTCGAGCAGATGGGACGAGTGGATGTACGTCGTGTTCGGGAAGAGCAACCCCAGCTCCTGGAGCCGGCGAAGCTGCATCTTCGTGTAGCCGAAACGATCCATCGCGACGTGGACGGTGATGTTGATGCCCAGCTCGCGCGCGAGCTCCCACTCGTAGCGGACCACGTCCTCCTTGCAGAAGTTCGTGCCGCGCGTGGCGAGCGCCATCGTGATCAGGCCCTGGTCGTCGCTCAGGACCTTGCGGATGCGGTGTGCCTCGTCGCCGTCGATGCGCTCGACGGATCCGGCCCAGTCGGGGCCGAACCACCACGCCTGGATCGACGTGTTCGGGAAGCCGAACGCGAACACGGACCGGATGCCGGCGTCCTGGAGGCCCTCGACCGCGGCATCGGCGTGGTCGGGCGAGTTCATGATGTGCGACCAGTCGACGAGCGTCGTGATGCCCGCGTTCGCGCACTCGATCGCGCCCCAGCGGTTGGCGGCGAGGACGTCGTCGGGGCGGTAGTTCGGGGCGAACTTGTCGAGGATCGCGCCGAAGTACGCACCCAGCGTGTAGTCGGGCGCACTCGTCCGGATCGACGTCTCCCAGGTGTGTCGATGGGTGTCGATGAAGCCCGGGATGACGATGTCGCCCGCGGCGTCGATGACGTTCGCGTCGGCTGCCTGCAGGTTCGGCCCCACCGCCGCGATGCGATCGTCCTCGACGAGGATGTCGGCTCGCGGCAGCTCCCCCAGCTCGGGGTCCTGCGTGAGCACGATCGCGTCCTTGATCAGGGTCCGGTCCGTCACGTGTCGCTCCTCTCCTTGGCACCTGCTCTGCCTGGCGTCACATCAAGTCGGTTCCGGGTCAGCGTCCCTCCCCTCCTCCGCCCGTCGCGGCGACCGGTGCGCCCGCCCGGCGGCGCAGATGGACGGCGACGGTCGAGAAGTCCCGATCGGCGCCGACCTCGGTCGACGCCTCGTGCATGAGGGCGAGGTTGGTGACACTCTGCGGCACGGCCGTCCCGACCTCGTCCGCCAGACCGGTGATGAGCCGCAGATCCTTCTCGGCGAGCTCGAGCGCGAACGCCACGGGCGTCGCGTCCGGGTCGACGAAGGCGGTCCGCTTGTAGCCCACGTACGGGGCGCCGACGGCGCTGGTCGCGAAGACGTCGTACGCGAGTGCCCGGTCGATGCCGGCCTTCTCGGCGAGGACGAGCGCCTCGGCGAGCGCGTTGTTGAGGCCGAAGATCACCGCGTTCACCGCCAGCTTCATCGCCGCGCCACTGCCCAGCGGCCCCATGTGCACGATCCGCTTGGCGAGCGACTCGAGGGCCGGCCGCGCCCGCTCCAGGTCCTCGGCCGATCCACCGACCATCAGCGTGAGCTCGCCCGCCTCGGCAAGGCCGACGCTCCCCGACACCGGCGAATCGAGGATCCCCGCCCCGCGCTCGCGGGCGAGCGGCTCGAGCGCCCGGATCGTGGACGGCGGCACGGTGCTGAGATCGACCAGCACGCCGCCCGCGTGCGCCCCCGCGAGGACGCCATCCGGGCCTTCGTAGATCGCCGTCACGGCGGGGCCGTCGGCGACCATCGACAACGTGACGTCGGTGTTCGCCGCGACCTCCGCGGCGTTGCCGGCGACCCGCACGCCGGCGCCCAGCTGGCCGGCGAGCGCATAGCACCGCTCGAGCGTCCGGTTCCAGAGGAGCACCTCGTGACCGTCACGAGCCAGCGCCCGGGCGAACGCCGAGCCCATCCGCCCGGTGCCGAGCACGCCGACCCGTGTCACGTCAGCGCGCCTCCTCGAGCTTCCGCCGCACCGTGTCCGCGATCCGGTCGACGGACGGCATCGCCAGATCCTCGAGCGCGGGCGCTGACGCCAGCGGCACATGCGGGGTCGTGATGCGCACGAGCGGCGCGTCGAGCGACCAGAAGCCCTCGTCGGCCACGATCGACACGATCTCGGCGCCCCAGCCACACAGGCGCGGGTTCTCCTCGACGGTGAACAGGCGGGCCGTCTTCGCGACCGACGCGAGGATGGCGGCCACGTCGAGGGGGACGAGCGTGCGCAGGTCGATGACCTCCGCCGAGATCCCGTGGTCGGCGGCCAGGCGTTCCGCGGCCTCGGCGGCGCGCGGGACCATGCCCGCCAGCGCCACGATCGTGCAGTCGGTGCCCTCGCGGACGATGCGCGCACGGCCCAGCGGCTCGACGTGCTCCCCGTCCGGCACCTCGCCCTTGGTCGCGAACAGCGACTTGTGCTCGCAGACGATGACCGGGTCCGGATCGCGGATCGCAGCCGCCATCAGGCCGTGCATGTCGGCGGGCGTCGCGGGCGCGACGACCTTGAGGCCCGGGATGGCCATCGCCCAGTTCTCGATGCTCTGGCTGTGCTGGGCGCCGAAGCGCAGCCCGCCGCCGTTCGCGGTGCGGATGACGAGCGGCAGCGCGACCTGGCCGTCGGTCATGAACCGGGTCTTGGCGATCTGGTTGGCGACCATGTCCCACGTGACGGCGAAGAAGTCGCTGAACATCAGCTCGGCGATGGGGCGCAGGCCGGTCATCGCGGCACCCATCGCCGCGCCGACGATCGCCTGCTCGCTGATCGGCGTGTCGCGCACGCGATCCGGACCGAACCGGTCCAGCAGCCCTTCCGTGAGCTTGAACACGCCCCCGGCCGCGCCGACGTCCTCGCCGATCAGGACCACGCTGGCGTCGCGCTCCATCTCCTGCGCGATGCCCGACGCGATCGCTCCCCGATAGGTCGTCTCGGTCATGGTTTGACGGGACCCTCCGAAGGCCGAGGCGACGCTCCTGCTAGCCATCGGCCTGAGGATTCGCTCCGCCACGCCGAGCCGCCATCCGCCCAGAGCTGCGTCTCGAGCACCTCGGCCGACGGCTCCGGAGCCGCCTTCGCCTCGGCCTCGCCCGCGGCCACGAGCGCCTTCGCCGCCTCGTCGATCGCGTCGAGCTCGCCGCCGTCCACGCCGTCCTCGATGAGCCGGGCGCGCAGCGCGGGGATCGGGTCGCGCGCCTTCCAGGCGGCGACCTCGTCGTCCGGCCGGTACTTGCCGGGATCGGCGCGCGAGTGACCGCCGTGGCGGTACGTGAGGGCCTCGATGAGCGACGGGCCATCGCCGCCGCGCGCCCGCGCGAGCGCATCGATCGCGACCGCGTACACGGCGTCGGCGTCGTTGCCGTCGACGACGATCGGCTCCAGGCCGTACGCGCTCGCCCGGTCGGCGGCCGGCCGCGCGACCGCGGTCACCGCCCCGATCGCCGTGTACTCCATGTACTGGTTGTTCTCGCACACGAAGACCACCGGCGCCTTCCACACGGCGGCCAGGTTGAGCGCCTCGTGGAACGCGCCGATGTTGGTCGTCCCGTCGCCGAAGAAGCAGACGGCGACCTGGCCCGACTTCCGGTACTGCGCGGACCACGCCGCGCCCAGCGCGATCGGCAGATGGGCGCCCACGATGGCGTACGAGCCCATCATGTGGTGGGCGACGTCGGTGATGTGCATCGAGCCGCCCTTGCCGCCCAGGAGGCCGCTCGCTCGCCCGAACAGCTCGGCATAGAGCGGGCCCATCGCGGTGCCGCGCGCCAGCGCGTGGTTGTGGCCGCGGTACGTCGCGAACGTGTAGTCGTCGTCGCGCATCGCCACCGCGAACCCCGCGGCGACCGCCTCCTGGCCCACGCCCAGATGCGTCGTCCCGCGCACGAGCCCCTCGAAGAACAGCTCCTGCGCGCGCGTCTCGAACAGCCGGCACTCCACCATCGTCCGGTACAGCCGGAGGCGGGTCGTCTGGTCGGGCGCCGCGTCAGCGGCGGGTGTCGGAGCGCGATGCGTGGTCGCCATCGTCAGTACGCGTTGGCCACGAACAGCTCGGCGGACGGGAACTTCGTGATGACCCGCGGGCCGTCGCGCGTGACCACGACCTCCTCCTCGATACGCGCCGCCGAGTAGCCGTCCTTCGCCGGGCAGTACGTCTCGAGGGCGATGACCATGCCTTCCTTCAGCTCCACCGGATGCTCCAGCGAGTTCAAGCGCGAGATGATCGGCCGCTCGTGCAGGAACAGCCCGACCGAGTGCCCGAACTGCAGCCCGAAGCACTCCATCTCGTTCGCGAACCCGAACTCCTCGGCCGTCGGCCAGACCTTGGCCACCTGATCCGTGCCGACACCCGGTCGCATGAGCTCGATGGACGCGTCGATCCATTCGCGCGCCTTCTTGTACGCGTCGCGCTGCGCGTCGCTCGCGGTGCCCACCACGAACGTCCGGTAGTAGCAGGTCTTGTAGCCGACGAACGTGTGGATGATGTCGAAGAACGCCTGATCGCCGGGCCGGATGAGCCGGTCACTGAAGACATGCGGATGGGGCGAGCAGCGCTCGCCGGATACGGCGTTGATGTTGTCGACATGCTCGGAGCCCATCTCGAACAGGCGATGGGTCACGTTCGCGACGAGCTCCGACTCGCGGATGCCGGGCTTCAGCTGCTCCGCGATCAGCTGATAGGCGCCGTCGACCATCGCGCACGCCGTGTTCAGCAGGATGATCTCGTCGATCGACTTCACCTCGCGCGCGTCGAGCATCACCTGCTGCGCGTCGCGGACGGTGACGCCCTCGGCGGCGAGAGCGGCGAGCATCGGCGGCTCCACGAGGTCCACGCCGAGCGGCATGTCGGCGACGCCCTCGGCCCGGAGGAGCGACGCGATCTCCTTCGCCGCACCCGCGAACAGGCCGGCGTCCGGAGCGACGGCACCCCGCAGGCCGATCATCCCCGCGTGCACGTTCTCGGGGCGCATCCATGGTGCGAACAGGCGGTGGTGCTTGGCCGCCGAGCCGAAGTCCCAGATGTGCGGATCGCCGCCGCGCGTCAGGAGCGCGTAGCGGGTCATCTTGTCGCGCGCCCACTCGCCGATGTGGGTGCTGGTGACATAGCGGATGTTGTTGAAGTCGAACAGCAGGACCGCGCCCAGGTCCGATGCGGCCAGCGCGGCGCGAGCGCGACCCAGGCGGTAGGTGCGCAGCCGGTCGACGTCCCAGCGCTCCTCCCAGTCGACGTTCAGCGAGCCCGGTGACGGGATCGGCCGGTCGGCGCGGACGATGGGCGCGTCGGCGGCCTGCCCGTCGGCGGACGAAGCGGACCCAGGCAACACGGCGGTCACGACGGCCTCCTGGCGACTTCCGGAAGGGGGTTCGCGGGATGGCGCAGCGGGGACGCGTTCAACAGGAGTGATGGCAATGTAGAGTCGCATTGAACGCCGGTCAAGGTCGACCGAGCAGCCTCGACCAGCTGGAGGATGACGAGGCCGATGGCGCGAGCCCGGGCGCTCCGACGCGATGGCGCGGCCCATCCGCGCATGGGCGAGCGGCTGCGGGCGGCACGCCAGGCGCGCGCACTCAGCCTGCGCGATCTCGCCGAGCGGGTCGGCGTCTCCGCCAGCCTCATCTCCCAGATCGAGACGGGACGCGCTCGGCCGTCGGTGAACACGCTCTACGCGCTCGCGGCGGAGCTCGAGGTCTCGCTCGACGACCTGGCATTCGACGACGCGGAGCGGCCGATCCCCGCGATCGTCCCGGTCCCCACGGCCGGTGGCGCGGTCGTCGTTCGTGGCGAACCCGTCCAGCGCGCCGCCGACCGCCAGCGCCTCCGCCTCGCGAGCGGCGTGGTCTGGGAGCGCCTGACGACCGTCTCGGAGCCGGACACCGAGTTCCTGTACGTGACCTACGAGGTCGGCGGCGCCTCCAGCCCCGAGCATGAGTTCCAGCGCCACGGCGGCCGCGAGTGGGGCTATGTCCTGGAGGGTCGGCTGACGATCCAGGTCGGCTTCGAGGAGCGCGAGCTCGGCCCCGGCGACGCCATCGCCCTCGACTCCACGACGCCGCACCGGCTGGTCAATCGCGGCGACGTCCCGGTCCACGCGGTGTGGTTCGTGCTGGGCCGCCGCTCGATGCAGGGACGCTGATGGGCACCCACCACGTCGGACACATCGACTGGGCGTTCGGCGACACGCCCGCCCCGGCGACGGCGAGCGTCAACGGGCTCGCGCGGCAGGTGATCGTGGGACCCGCCCAGGGCGCCGTCCACACCGAGCTTGCGGTGGGCGTCCTCCATCCCGGCGGCTTCATCGCCCGTCACGTCCACGCGTTCGAGGAGGCGCTGTACGTCCTCGAGGGCGAGCTGCTCGTCGAGCTCGACGGCATCGTCCACGATCTGCGTCAGGGCGACTTCACGGCGATGCCGCTGGGGCTTCGACACGCACTCGCCAACCGGTCCGATGCGCCGACCCGGTTCCTGTCGGTGAGCACGCCGCAACGGCTGCCACCCGATGTCGGGCGGCGCGACACGTTCTTCCAGGGCGAGCCGTTCGACCTCGAGGCGTTCGCGGGCCGTGCCGCCCGTCCGCCATTCGGCGACCCCACGCTCCGCTACGTCGGTCACTACGACGGGACACCGCCACAGGCGGAGGCCCTCCGGCTCGACGACCCCGCCCGCGGCCGGAAGGCGGCCGGCATGGATACCGCGTTGGTCGTGTACTCCGGCATCTCCGTGAAGATGCTCGTGGACCGGGTCTTCGGGGCCGACCTGCTGACGCTGTTCACGGTCGACTACGAGGTCGGTGGGTCGGCGCAGCAGCACGACCACCCGTTCGAGGAGTGCTACGTGTTCCTCGCCGGCGAGGTCGAGGCGGAGCTGGACGGCGAGCACCACGTCCTGCGACCGGGCGACGTCGTCTTCGCCGGTGTCGGATCGGTGCACGGCTTCTACAACACGGGCTCCGAACGGGTCCGCTGGCTCGAGACGCAGGCGCCGCAGCCGCCGACGCGCCACGCATATCGCTGGCTCCAGCACTGGGAACGGTTCGAGCGCGAGGGCCGGGTCTGACCCGGCGGACGGAGGCTTCGATGGCGGGACGTGGCGCAGTGGTCGTCGTCGGCGGGACGCGGGCGATCGGCCTGGAGGTCGTGAAGCATTACGCCGCGCGCGGCGACGAGGTCATCCTCACCGGCAGGGAGGCGCGGAACGTCGACCGCGCGGTCGCGGCGGTGCCCGGGACGCGCGGGATCGTGTTCGATCTTGCGGAGCCGCACGCGATCGGCCCCGCCCTCGCCGACGTGCCGCGCGTCGCACGCCTGGTGCTCGTGGCCATCGACCGCGATACGAACACGATCCGCGACTACGACATCGACAAGGCGCTTCGCCTGGTGACGTTGAAGCTCGTCGGCTTCACGACGGTGGTCCACACGCTCCTCGACCGCCTGGACCCGGCGACCTCATCGATCCTGCTGTTCGGCGGGATGGCCAAGGAGCGGCCGTACCCTGGCTCGACCACCGTCACCACCGTCAACCACGGTGTGGTCGGCGTGACTCGAACGCTGGTCGCAGAGCTCGCGCCGATGCGGGTGAACTCGATCCACCCGGGTGTCGTGGGCGACAGCCCCTACTGGTCAGGCAAGACCGCGGCCATCGACAAGTACACCGCCGAGACGCCGATGGGCCGGCTGTGCACGATGACCGAGATCGTGGATGCGGCCGTGTTCCTGCTCGAGAACACCGCGGTCAACGGCGTCGACCTCATCGTCGACGGCGGCTGGCACACGCGCTGAGCGACAGGAGCCCGACCGCGCGGCCGGGCTCGGGCGTCGTCGCTAGGCAGCTTGCTTCGGCCGTCGGCCGCCACGCCCACCGGGCAGCTTGCCGGTCGACAGATAGATCGTGCTGCCACGGATCGCCATGTTCGTCCCGGGCTTGTGATTCGCGATCGCGCGCTTCACCGCCTGCCGCATGGTCGGGATCTTGTCGCTGGGATCCAGCTCGATGGCGATGATGTCGTCGTCACTCTTGAGACGCGCCAACGCCTTCCGGATCTCGTCCTCTCGTTGCATCGCCGCAAGTTGACGTGGCGACATCGCTCGTTCACGTGCCTTGGGCGTGAGCTCTTCACGCTTCGCCGCGCGGATGCGCATGGATGGAACCTCGTGGATTGATTCCCCGCTGACGCCGCGCATCATCGCACCTGCAACCTGTTCGTTCAACATCGGGCACTTGCCGCATAGGAAGTGACGGCTCGTTCATCTCGAGTCGACGTCACACGCGGGTTCTCGGTCGAAACCCACCGCAGCAGCCAGTGCACGAGGGGCTTCCGACGCGATGGGGCGTGCGTTACCCTCATCCGCGTCGGTGCGTTTCGCACGCAGGGAGGTTTCTATGACGGATCCGGCTGGGGGGACGCCTACGCCGCCGCCCGCTACACCCCCGCCCGCTACGCCCCCGCCCTCGAACTGGCAGCAGCAGCAGACCGCCCCGACGAGCGGATTCCAGACCGCGCCGGTCGCTGCGGGGCCCGCGCCGGGCGTGATCTATGCGGACCTCGTGACCCGCATCATCGCGTACATCATCGACGCGATCCTGCTGACGGTGCTCACGTGGCTCGTGGGCATCATCCTGGTCGGGCTGCTGACCGCGATCGGTGGCGTCATCGGCCTGCTGATCGGATTTGTCGTCTTCGCGGTCATCGTCCTCGTCGGAAGTGCCGTGTACTTCGTCTATACGTGGATGAACATGCGCGCGTCGCCCGGCCAGCGGATCCTCGGCCTCGAGACCGTGAACGCCGCGGACGGCTCGACCCTCACGCAGCCGCAGGCGGTCCGCCGCTGGGGCTGGCTGTACGGGGTCTTCGCGCTCGCGACGGTCGGCCAGATCGTGCTCACGGGATCGAGCCTCTCGCTGCTCAGCACGCTGCTCAGCCTGGCGACCCTCGGCTACACGATCTTCCTGCTCTACTCCGCCTCGCAGAGCCCCAAGCGCCAGGGCTACCACGACGTGCAGGCGGGGACCGTCGTCGTCAAGCGCGTCGCCGGCTGATCGTCGCCGTCACCTGCGCACCGTCACGGGGCTGGCCTTCGGGCCGGCCCCTCTTTCGTCTGCGCTGACAGCGCTCGCCGGTAGCCGCTCCGGCGGCGCGGACCGGCTCCGTGTGCGACCATCGGGTCGCGTCAACCCGGCATCCCAGAGCCGTCGCCCAGCCCATCGGAGACCGTGCGACCCGTGACCCGCTTCCAGCCGAACCTGCGCATCCCCGGCCCCACCGCCCTGCCGCCATCCGTCCGCGAGGCGGGCGCGAAGCAGATGATCAACCACCGCGGACCCGAGTTCGCGGCGTTGCTCGACCGGATCGTCACCGGCATGCGCCCGTACTTCGGCACCGCGGCGAACGACATCGTGATCCTGACGTGCGCGGGCTCGGGCGGTCTCGAGGCCGCCGCCGTGAACACCCTGTCGCCGGGCGACCGCGTGCTCGCGGTGAGCGTGGGCAGCTTCGGCGACCGGTTCGCGAAGGTCGCCGAGGTGTACGGGGCGAACGTCCAGCGGCTGTCGGTCGAGTGGGGCGAGGCGGTCACGCCCGACGCCCTGCGCGCCGCCCTCACGGACCTCCGCGCACGCGACGGTGCCGATCCCCGGGCCGTCTTCCTGACCCACAACGAGACCTCGACCGGCGTCCAGAACCCGATCCCGGAGCTCGCCGCGGTCGTGCGCGAGGTCGCCCCGTCCACGCTCATCGAGGTCGATTTCGATCTCGGCGCTGGGCGCCGTGCCGTTCGCGATGGACGAGTGGGGCGTCGACATCGTCGTCACCGGGTCGCAGAAGGCGTGGATGGCGGCCCCGGGCCTGGCGATGGTCGCGATCTCGCCGCGTGGCTGGGAGGCGACGGTCGCCGCCACCACGCCGCGGTTCTATCTCGACTTCGAACGGCACCGCAAGGACGCGGCGAACGGCCAGACGCCGTGGACTCCCGCCGTGGGCGTGATGTTCCAGGTCGACGAGGGGCTGCGGCTCATGGCCGCCGAGGGCCAGGACGGGGTGTTCGCGCGTCACGTGGCATGCGCGGCGGCGACGCGTGCGGGTCTGCGGGCCCTGGGCTTCGAGCTCCTCGCCGACGATGCCATCGCATCCCGGACGGTGACCGCGGCGCGCATCCCCGATGGCCTCGACTGGAAGGCGTTCAACGGCGACCTCAAGCGTGACGGGCTCGTCCTGGCCGGCGGCCAGGGGCATCTCACCGGCAAGATCTTCCGGGTCGGGCACCTGGGCAGCGTGACCCTCGAGGAGATCCTCGGTGCGATCGGCACGCTCGAGGCGGTCTCGGTCCGGCACGGACGATCGGTGCAGCCCGGGGCGGCCGTCGCGGCCGCGCAGCGGGCGGCCCTCACAGCGCTCGGCGTGGACGCGACGAGCCCCGCCCTCGCGTGAGGATCCTGGCCGCGGAGGCCATCGCCGGCGAGGGCCTGGAGAAGCTGCGGGCGCACCACGAGGTCGACGAGCGGGTCGGGCTCTCGCGCGCCGAGCTGTGCGCGATCCTCCCGGACTACGACGCGCTGCTGGTGCGGAGCCAGGTCCAGGCGGACGCGGAGCTCATCTCGGCCGGCACCAGGCTGCAGGTCATCGGGCGGGCCGGCGTCGGCGTCGACAATGTCGATCTCGAGGCGGCCACCCATGCCGGCATCGTCGTGGTCAACGCACCGACCGGGAACACGATCGCCGCCGCGGAGCACACGCTCGCGTTGCTCTACGGCGTCGCCCGCCGGATCGCCCCGGCCGATGCCTCGGTCCGTCGCGGCGAGTGGAAGCGCGCCCAGTTCACGGGCACCGAGCTCCGCGGCAAGACGCTCGGGATCGTGGGGCTCGGCAAGATCGGGCAGGCGATCGCGGTGCGGGCCCGGGCGATGGAGATGACGGTCCTCGCCGCCGACCCATACGTGACCGACGAGCAGGCCGCGAACCTCGGCGTGGAGCTCGTCCCATTCGACGAGCTGCTGCCGCGGGTCGACGTCCTGTCGGTCCATGTGCCGATGACGCGGGCGACGAAGGGCCTGATCGGCGCGACCGCGCTGGCACGCATGAAGCCGACGGCGATCCTCCTGAACGTGGCGCGCGGCGGGGTGATCGACGAGGCGGCGGTCGCCGACGGCGCTGCGCGAGGGTCGACTGGGCGCCGCCGCGATCGACGTGTTCGAGCACGAGCCGCCGACGGGCTCGCCGCTCCTGGACGCGCCGAACACCTTGCTCACGCCGCATCTCGGCGCGTCGACGGCCGAGGCGCAGGTCGCGGTCGCCGAGGAGGTCGCCGACCAGGTCCTGGACGTGCTGGCGGGACGACCCGCCCGCTACGCCGTCAACGCACCCCTCGTGACCCCCGAGACGGCGGCGGCGATCGCGCCGTACCTGCCGCTCGCGGAGACCCTCGGGCGGTTCCTCGCCCAGTTCGCGCGATCGGCGCCGCGGTCCCTGACCGTGGATGTCGCCGGCGACATCGCGGCGTTCGACTCCACGCCGCTCGTCGCCGCGACCCTCCGCGGCCTGCTCGGCGCGGCGACGACCGAGCGCATCAACCTCGTCAACGCGGCGGCCGTCGCCAAGGCGCGCGGCATCAACGTCGTCCAGCGCCGCTCGCCATCCGCGGGCGCGTACGCGGGGGTGCTCACGCTCACGGCCGAGGCCGGCAGCGGCTCCGCGACCGTCGCGGGCACCGTCGCGGCCGGCGAACCACGCCTCGTCCGGCTCGACGACTACCGCCTGGACATGGAACCGACCGACGTGATGCTCATCACGCGGCATCGCGACCGCCCGGGCATGATCGGGCGGATCGGGACGCTCCTGGGCGAGGCCGACGTGAACATCAGCGCGATGCACGTGGCCCGCTCCTCGCCCCGCGCCGACGCGTTCATGATCCTGGCACTCGACGACGACCCGCCGGCGACCGTCAGCGACACGATCCGTGCGACCGAGGCGATCATCGATCTGTGGACGATCCGCCTCACGCAGGACCGCTGAGATGCGACTCGTCGCCCGTCACACCATCGGGGCTGAAGATCACGGGCGACGTGATCCCTGACGGCCTCGACGCGACGATCGTCCTGCTCCGTCACGGAGAGTCGGAGTTCATCGTCGAGGGACGGTTCCAGGGTCAGGCCGAGACGCCGCTGTCCGAGACGGGGCGACGCCAGGCCCGGCTCGCCGCCGCGCGACTCGCTCGGCCGCATCGGTCGCCATCGCTGCCGGTGCCCCACGGCGCGCCGCGCGAGATCGCCCACTCGCCGCTCCTGCGCACCGCCGAGACCGCCGACGCCGTGGCGGCCGCATCCGCCGAGGCCGGCGCCCCCGTCCCGACCCGTCCCGACCCCGGCTTCGCCGAGATCGGCCAGGGCGAGTGGGAGGGTCGCCTCCACCGCGAGATCAGCGAGCGCTGGGGCGATGTGCTGAGCGGCTGGCGCCGCCGTCCGCGGGAGGTCTGGGCGCCGGGCGGCGAATTGCTCGACGACGTCCAGGCGCGCGTCCGGCCGGCCCTCACCCGACTCCTCGAGCCGCTGGCCGTCGGGCGCGAGCCGGGCTCGCTCGACCGGCCGCAGGTCGCCGGCTACGCGAACGTCGCCCCGCCGGACCACGGCTGGTCGGTCGTGGTCGGCCACGACGGCGTGTTCAAGGTGCTCCTGCTCACGCTGTTCGACCTGCCGCTCGAGCGCTTCTGGATGTTCACCACGGCGCTGTGCGGGATCACCGTCGTGGAGCTGCGCGGTGGACGACCGGTCCTGACGCTCCACAACTCCACGGAACATCTCGCACCGCTCCTCGACGAGCAGGCGGAGGCGGTCGCGGAAGCCCGCGCGCGGTCGGGCGCCCTCTAGCGAGCCACGGGCGCGGATCCGCCACGGTCGCGGATCAGGCGAGGATCAGCGGCTGGGGCGGATGCCCCGGACGCCTCGGGATCGCCGGCGGAGGACGAGCCGCAGCAGGCTCACGCGCAGGCGGCGATTCGCCTCGCGCAGACCCCGCAGCCGTTCGTTCGACAGGCGCTTGCGGGCATACGCGGTCTCGACCTTCGCCCGCGCGACCGTCTCCAGGTCGGCTTTCGCGATGGGCACGACGGTGCCCAGCGTCGAGGCGTATTCGTAGACCGTCTGGGTGGGTCGTGGCCCGAACCCGAACCTCGCCGCGAGCCGGCCGATCGTCCCCCATGCCGAGTCCGGCGTCACCTCGCCGCGCGGACCGCGCCACCACACGATGGCCGCGAGGCCGCCCACGACGAGCATCAGCAGCAGTGCCGTCAGGATCAGCATCGTCGGGTTGCCGGGGCGGGTGATCACGCCGCCCAGGTTCTGGTCGGCATCGTCGGGCTCCTCGATCGAGGGACGTGGCGTGTCGCTGTCCTTGATCGAGCTCGACGGCTTCGGCGTGGCGCTGCCGGACGGCACGCCGACCGGCAACGCGCCGCTCAACGGCTCGCTGCCCTGGGCGCCTCCGGTCGGGTCGAACGGCTGCCAGCCGTAGCCCGGGAAGAACACCTCGACCCAGGCATGGGCGTTGCTCATCGAGACGGTCTCGATGCCCGTCCCGAGATCGAGCTTGCCCGGCAGGAACCCCTGCGCCAGGCGGGCCGGGATGTCCTTGCTGCGGAGCATCATCACCATCGCGGTGGCGTAGTGCATGCAGTAGCCGCGCTTCGCCGCGGCAAAGCACTCGACGAGGCCGACGCTGTTGCAGGGCAGGTCCACGACGTTCGCGTCGTACTGGAACTCGTCGGTGTTCCGCAGACGCGTCTCGATGGCCTTGGCGAAGTCGTACGGCGTCTGGCTCTGGACCGACGACCAGATCTCGTCCCGCAGCGCCATCGCCGCGCCGCCGACCGGCAGCGACTGCTCCCAGCCGGTGGTGTAGCGGTCCTTGATGTCCTGCGGATACTCGACACTCGCCTCACGCAGCCGGGCTGCGTTCAGCGCGTCGGTGCCCACCTTCCAGATGAGTGCCGTCACGGTGTACGACGTCTGGTCGGAGCGCGCCACGCCGACGAACTGGCCCTCGGGCGTGGTCGCGAGGGTGGCGGGGATGGTGACGGTGGCGGGCGAGCCCGGGCTGAGCAGCCGCGGCTCGTTGTAGCCCTCGAGCGTGACCGGCACCGACAGCGACTTCGCATTCGTCTCGTCCGGCGCGTCCTCGACCCCCTCGAGGAGCGAGTCGCCGGCCTTGACCTCGGTCTGCTTCTGGGGCGTCGACTGCTCGCCACTCGTTCGGGAAGGCGAACTGTGTCCCACGCGCCGACGCGCCAGTACAGGTCCGATTCCAGCGGCGGCGGCTTCGCGGTGAACGCGGTCGCGTCGCTCTGGTACCAGCGGCCGGACACCCGTGACTGGTTGCCGAACGAGACCGGCCCCGGTCGCTGATCACCGCCCTGGGGCAGGAACGCCTGGAGATCGTCGCTGACATCGATGAGCCAGCGGTCGACGCCGGTCCACGCGCCGCGCAGCGGAGCGGACGCCGCACGATCCATGAGCAGCACCGAGCCCAGGACCGCGACGACGATGAACACGGTCCCGCCGCTGAGGTAGAGCTGGGAGATCGTGCTGGGGTCGCCGATCCGGCGTCGGATCCACGTCGTCCGCTCGTCGAGGGCGTGCATCGTCACGAGCAGGAACAGCGACGCGGCGCTGTAGATGACCAGGAACCGGACCTGATCGTTGCCGGTCGCGGCCATGTTCACGATGAGGACGAGACCACCGACCACGACCGCGTCGAGCGGTCGCCGATGCCCGAACACCGAGTACGCCATCACCTGGCCCGCGGCCCACACGAGGACGCCGAAGGCCAGCAGGGTGTGGAGCGTCTGCGACGTGACCGCCAGGCGCGTGATCGCGAGGTCGATCCACGCGTTGACCGCGGCGTCGGACACCGCGCCGAAGGCCGCCGGCGGCGAGGCGCCCGGCTGCTGGCTCCAGCCCGTGAGGACCGGCAGGATCAGCGCTGCGAAGAACGCGCCGGTGAGGTGCGCCGCCCAGCGTGGCCAGCCGCTCTTCGCCCCCAGGAACCCGGCGGCCGCGCCGAGCAGCGCGGCGATCGGCAGGAAGTCGGTCCACGCATGGTTGCCCTGGACCCAGCCCGGGTCGTCCAGCGACCAGGCGATGGTCACCGACATGATCGCGACGAGGACGACGGCGAGCCAGCCCTCGGCCGGCTGGTACGGCAAGCGTCTCATCGCGCGAGGACCTCGCCCAGGGCGCGGCCGGGACCGACCACGTAGGTCGGCAGCTCGTATTCCGCGAGCGCGTGGCGCAGCGCTCGGGCGCGCTGGAGGCGCTGCTCCTCGGTGCGCGCGTCCTCGGTGGCGGACGGTCGCTCCTCACCCGGGGCGACCGGGGCTTCGCGCTGGACCTTGGCATACGCGGCCGGGTCGAGCAGCACGACGACCGTCGAGATGCCGCGGCCGCGCAGCCCGGCCAGGGGCCGGATGAACGCGCCGTCCTGCGACGCCGTCACGATGATCGCGGTCATGCCGCGCCGCAGCCGGCCGACCGACTGCACGAGGGACTCGGCGAGCGGGGTGGAGCCGTCGGCCTCGACCGCGGCGAGCAGCTGCAGGATCTTCAAGCGCTGCCGGCCACCGCGGTCCGCCGGCAGGACGGTCAGACGATGGGCGTTGATCGTGATGCCGACGGCCCGGTTCTCCGACAGCGCCTTGTCGGTCACCGACGCCGCGACGCGGATCGCCGCCTCGCTCGTCGACTCGTCGCCGCGCCCCGTCTGGATGCCCCGCTCGAGGTCGAGGAAGACCCACACGTCGGCGGTCTGCTCGAGGTCGAACTCCTTGACCTGGATCTCGCCGTGGCGCGCCGTGGTCTTCCAGTGGATCCGGTTGAAGCTGTCGCCGGGTGCCCACGGTCGGACGGTGGTGGCGAGCGGGCTCGTCTGGAGCGTGCGCTCCGGCGCCGCGTGGCTGCCCTCGAGATAGGCGGCCGGCACCCTGAACAGCGGCAGCGGCTCGACTCGCGGGTAGACGACCACGGCCACGCCCTGCCCGACCGTGGCGGAGGCCTCGAAGAACCCGAACGGGTCGCCGGTGCGGATCTGGAGCGGCTCGATCCGGAAGTGGCCGCGCCGGTGGAGCGGCGCCCGGACGAGCCACGACCGTTCGCTTCGGCCGCCGAGCGCCAGCGCGCGCCCGGGAAGACCGCCGGGGAGCGTCGTGGGGTTGTGGACCTCGAGCCAGGGCTTCGGGACGCGACCCGCGTTGCGGAGCGTGTAGGTGACCCGGAGCTTGTCGCCGACGTGGCCGTGGAGCTGGCTGACGGAGTAGCCGGCCTCGAGATCGGTCAGCCCGAGGCGGGTCAGGACGTAGCTCCCGCCGACGACGAGGATGCCGAGGTACAGCAGATAGAACAGGAACGCCTGGCCGGTCGAGAACGCCGCCACCACGAGGATGGCGCCGATGATCAGGAGCTGGAGGCGTCGGAGCACTGGACCTCCGTCCGTCGCTGGGTCGACCCGTGCGCCCGCTACGCCTCAGCGGCCACCGGCTTGATCGGCCGCGGCGCGCCGGCGGTCGGCCGGATGCCTTCCACGGGGATGGTGTCGAGCAGCTCGCGGACGATCTGCATCGGCTGCACGTCGTGGATGGACGAGCTCGTCTTGATGATCAGCCGGTGGGCGATCGCGGGCTCCATCAGCGCCTTGATGTCATCCGGGATGACGTAGTCACGCCCGAGGAGACCGGCGAGGGCCTGGCTGGCGCGGTACAGCGCGATCGAGCCGCGTGGGCTGGCGCCGAGGTAGACGTCGGGGTGTGTGCGGGTGCCGTTGACCAGCCGGACGATGTAGTCGCTGACCGTCTGGTCGACGTAGATCTCGCGCACCGCGAGCTGCATCTCGCGCAGCTCGTCGACCCCCACGACCTCGCCCAGCTCGTCCAGTGGGTGGGTCCGCTTCTGCTCGTCGAGGATGACGATCTCCTCGAGCATCTGCGGGTAGCCCAGCCGGATGCGCAGCATGAACCGGTCGAGCTGGGCCTCGGGCAGCGCGAACGTGCCCTCGTACTCGATCGGGTTCTGCGTCGCGATGACGAGGAACGGGTCCGGCATCGCGTGGGTCACGCCGTCGATCGTCGCCTGGCGCTCCTCCATGGACTCGAGGAGGCTGGACTGCGTCTTGGGCGTGGCGCGGTTGATCTCATCGGCCAGCACGACCTGGCTCATGATCGGCCCGGGCCGGAACTCGAACTCCTGGGTCTTCTGGTTGTAGATCGACAGCCCGGTGACGTCGGACGGCAGCAGGTCCGGCGTGAACTGGATGCGCCGGAACGAACAGCCCAGGCTGCGCGCGATCGCCTTGGCGAGGACGGTCTTCCCCGTTCCCGGGACGTCCTCGATCAGCAGGTGGCCCTTGCACATCAGGGCGACGAGGGCGAGGCGGACCTCGTGGTGCTTGCCCACGATCACGCGCTCGACGTTGGCGAGGACCTTCTCGCCGGATTCCTGGATCTTCGTCATGCTCTCCGTCACCGCGGCGTCTGGTCGACCGTGCGCGTGGACGACGCACACATCCCCCCGGTCGTGACGACCGGTGGCTGCCCTCTCGAACGCCGCGGATCGGTCAGGGCGATCCAGCCCGCGGCGAGCCTCCCTGCGCTGAGTGTACGTCCCGAGTGTCAATCCGGTTCCGGACGGGTCTTGGCGCGGCGCAGGGTGCCCTCGTCCTTCATGGCGCTCGGCGACCGAGATTCGTTCGTTTTTCGCCTGCTCGTGCATCGATGACCCGCCGTCACCCGTTCCTGACGTCGGTCGCCGCTTCTAGGGTGTGCACGATGCGTTTGCCCTGCGTCTCGCGATGACGCGCTAGCCGCGGAAGAGCGTCAGGCCGCCGACCCAGAAGGTCATGAGGCAGCCGATCGCGCCCATCGTGGCGAGGAAGAGCTCACCCGAGATGAACGCGGCGATCGCGATGCCCCCGAAGAAGGTGCCCAGGACGAGCGCGATCGCGGCCATCCCGATGCGCTCGATCAGCGGCCGCGGGCGGCGATCGGGCTCGGGGACGGCCTCGGGCGGGGCCGCCGGCGTCGGCGAGGGCGCGGGCGAAGGTGTCTCGGACGCCGGCGGATCGGGCTGGGTCATCAGGGGCGACCGTAGATGTCGAAGTAGGCGTCCATCATCTCGCCCGCGATGGGTGCCGCGCGCTCGCCACCGCGGCCGCCCCGCTCGACCAGCACGGCGATCGCGATCTGGGCGTCGCGTACGGGTGCGAAGCCGATGAACCACGAGTGGGGCTCGCCGGTCCCGCCCAGCTCCGCCGTCCCCGACTTGCCGGCCGTCGGCACGCCCGGGACCTTGGCGCCGGACGTGAACTGGCGGCCGATGTCGGATTCGACCGCCGCCTGCATCGCCTGCTGGATCGCCGCCGCGTCGCCCGAGCTGAGCACGCGGCGCAGCTCCTCCGGGCCGAGCGTCCGGGTGCCGCTGTCGTCGCTGCGCAGCTCGAGGCCGAGACGCGGCCGCATCAGCACGCCATCGTTCGCCACGGTCGAGGCGACCAGCGCCATCTGGAGCGGGGTGACGAATGTCTCGCCCTGCCCGAAGGACGCCGACGCGAGCTCGACATCGTCCTGGAAACCGCCCGGTCCGTTGCCGTCGCCGTTGGTCACCTGGGACACCGCCGTCGGCAGGTCGAACGGGATGGGCTCGCCGAACCCCAGGCGGCCGGCCGTCGTCGCGAGCTGCTCACCCCCGGTCCGCATCCCGGCCAGGGCGTACCAGATGTTCGACGACCACTCGGTCGCCTCGGTGAGCTGGAATGACTCCTGCGGGACCCCTCCGTGCTCGCGGATCCGGAAGCCTTCGACCACCAGCCCATCCTTCTCGGCCTTCGGCTGCTGATCGAAGGTCGTGTCGGGTGAGATCGCCCCCGACGACAGGCCGGCGATCGCGGTCACGATCTTGAACGTCGAACCGGGCACGTAGCGGCCGAGCGTCGCGCGGGGCAGGAGCGGATCGCCCGCGCCGTTTCGGAGGGCATCGAAGGCGTCGACCGCCGTCGCCGGGTTGCCGATGCTCGAGGCGTCGTACGTCGGGCGGGACGCGAGGACGAGGACCTCGCCGGTCGACGGCACGATCATCACCACCGCACCGCGATCCTGGCCCAGCGCCTGGACGGCGCGCCGCTGCAGCGCGAGGTCGATCGAGATCCGCAGATCCAGCGGCTCGGCGGGTGTCGGGTCGAACTTCTTGAGCAGGTCGGCGACCGGATCGGCACGCGTGATGCCGCGCAGCTCCGCGTCGTAGGTCTTCTCCAGCCCCGCCGACCCGAACTGCCGCGAGAGGTACCCGGTGACGGGGCTGATCGACGCCTCGCGATACTCCCGGTAGGTCTCGCCGTTCGTATCCCGGCGCGTGACGGCGAGCCAGCGGCCGTCGCGATCCATGATCGAGCCGCGAGGCGTGCGTCGCGTCGCGGCGATGACACCCGGGTTGTCGGCCGAGGTCGACAGGCGCTGCGCCTCGACCACTTGCCAGTACCCGGCACCGGCGGCGAGGATCGCGAACGCGATCGCCAGCGTGACGCCGGTCCGCCAGATGTTCCCGGCGACGGGCGGGCGGTGGCCCTGCACGGGACGCGGGCGATGCGGCCCGGCGGGCGTCGGTTCGCGGATCATGCGACGGAGCCCCGTTGCCGGGCGTTCGCCGGGGTGCCGCTGCGCCTGACGCGGCGGATCGCTCGGCGCAGCCGTCCCGCGGGCCGCGGCGGCGGCGGGGGCTCCACGCCGCGGTCGGACAGCGCCAGCAGGAGCCCGACGATGACCGCGTTCGCGACCAGCGACGAGCCGCCGTACGAGATGAACGGCAGCGTGATGCCGGTGAGCGGGATCAGCTTCAGGTTGCCCGCCGCGATGATGAACGCCTGGACCCCCACGACCATGGCCAGGCCGGCGGCGAGCAGCGCCCGGAACTCGTCGGCGGCCGCCGCGGCGATGCGCAGGCCACGCTCGATGACCACGAGGTAGATGCCCAGGACGGCGAGCAGGCCGATGAGGCCCAGCTCCTCACCCAGCGCGGCCAGCGGGAAGTCCGTGTGGATGGCCGGGATCGCCGGCTCGCTGCCGACCGTCGGCAGCCCGGCGCCCAGCCCCGTGCCCAGCAACCCGCCCCGCCCGAACGCGTACAGCGCCCGGACGATCTGATAGCCGGTGTCCTGCGGGTCGGCGAACGGGTCGAGCCAGATGTCGACGCGCGTGCGCACGTGGTCGAACAGCTCGTACAGCACGAACGCCCCCACGACGAACAGGATCAGGCCCAGGACCACGTAGCTCCGGCGCCCCGTCGCGACATACAGCAGGCCCAGGAACACCGCGAAGAAGAGGAGCGCCGCACCGAGGTCCCGCTGGACCACGACGATGCCCAGCGCGATGGCCCACATCGCGACCATCGGCGCGAGATACGGGATGGGTGGCAGTCGGAGCGGCCCGATCCTCGTGCTCTCCTCGATGAGCAGCGCCCGGTTCTCGCTGAGGTAGCCCGCGAGGAACACGACGAGGATGACCTTGAGGATCTCACTGGGCTGGCCCGCCACCGGCCCGATGGCCAGCACCAGCCGCACGCCGTTGACCTCGCGCCCGAACAGGAACACCAGGAGCAGGAGCGCGATCCCGGTCGCGGCCCAGGTGTACTTGTAGAGGCGCAGCCACGCATCGGAGCGGACGACGGTCCCGACGACGCCGACGATCGCCAGAGCCAGCAGCAGCCAGCCCAGCTGGACCTGGCCGAGCGTGAAGTCAGCGTCGCCGAACGACTGCGTCACGAGGCCCTGCGGCAGGCGTTGCATCAGGAGCAGCCCAAGGCCGCCGAGCATGCCGACCGCGGGCAGCAGGACCTGGTCGGTGCGCCGCCCGGTCGCGACGAACAGGAGATGGACCGCGAGGAGCCCGGCGACATAGGCGGCCAGCGCGCGCGCGTCGAGCAGTCTGAGGTCGACACCGCCCGGGACCTGGCCCGCGTCGAGGATGGGCCGGGCGGCGAGGGACGCGCCGGCCGTGGCGCTGCCGACGACCAGGGTCGCCGTGACGAGCACCAGGAGACCGAGCTCCCGGAACCGCGGGCGCGGCCGGAAGGCGGCGAACAGGCTGCTCAGGCGGGCGCCGGACGCGCGCGACGCCACGCTCGCGCTCATCGGGCGCGCTCGAGGCGCAGCTTGACCTCACCGACCTGGACCTCGTCGCCGTAGCCCATCGGCGTCGGACCCTCGACCTGACCGCCGTTGAGATACGTGCCGTTGGTGGACTCGAGGTCCTCGACGTACCAGCTCCGGCCGCGGAACGTGAGCGCGGCATGCTCGCCGGACGCGAAGGGATCGTCGACGACGATCGTGTTGTTCACGTCGCGGCCCAGCGACGCGATGGCGTCGAGCGGGAAGACCGCGCCCAGCGGCGGCTCGCCGTTGGGCGACGCGACGACGACCAGGCGACCGAGCTCGGCTCGGTCCCGGCTCGCGCCACGCAGGTCACGGAGCAGCACGCGCACGACCGCGAACAGGAAGAGGTAGAGCAGCGCCAGGAACAACAGGCGAAGGATCCAGATGGTGACGATGAAGCCGTCCACAGCCGAGCGCGCGCTCAGCCGGGGAGCGTCTCGACGACCAGGATCGTGTCGCCCAGCTGGAGCCGGTCGCCGGGGCCGAGGACGATCTCGTCGACGACGAGCCCGTTGACCCGGGTCCCGTTGGTACTCCCGGTATCGGTGTAGACGAGCGTGCCGCGGCGCGCCTGGAGGCGGCCGTGATGGCGGGACACGCGCGCGTCGTCGAGGACGAGCCCGTTGTCGGTACCCCGCCCGATCGTCAGCGCGGCCCCCTCGATGGTGATCGCACGTTCGGCGCCGTTGGGCCGGATCTCGCGCAGCAACGCCTTGGGCGCGTCGATGATGGGCTTGCGATAGACGAGGGTGCGCGTCGGATCGGCGGCCTGGGTCTCCGACGGCATCGCGGGAGGATCCATCGGCAGCGCCACGGACGCGAGGCTCGCGCCGCTCATCGCGGACGCGGGCGCTGCCGCGGCCATCGCCCCGGCAGCGCCGGTCGCCATCGCCGGTGCACCTGCCCAACCCTGGACCGCGGTCGACGGGCGTGCCCCATCGGCGGCGCTCATGGACGGCGGATGGCCGGCGCGGTCGCCGAAGCGCGCATCCACCTCCGCGTCGCCGGGCCGCACGGACGGGTCGGCCACGAGGCTCACCGTGGGCCGGTCCGCGAGGTGGTAGCCGCGGGCACGCGCGGCTCGGAGCGCCGAATCCGCGAGGCGCGCCGCGAGCTCGTCGAGGTCGCCGTCGGCCATCGCGCGCAGGTCGCCCGGATGCATGCGCACGCGCAGGCGCTCGGGCACACGCGTGCGATCGCGTTCGACCACTCGCCCGAGCTCCATCGCGCGCTCGATGCGACGCTCGAGCTGGACGGGCTGCAGACGCGTGCCGAACACGCGCGCCGAGCTTCGCTCGAAGAGGCGCTCGAGGAATCGCTCCAGATCGGCGAGGACGGCCATGGCGGGGCGGGAGTCTACCAGTAAGTCCTTGCGGGTCCCTGTGAGCCGGCGGGGTGGTGCGCGGGACCAACGGCGGGATACGGAAGTACTCCGGGTGCAGGGGGGTGGGAGGGGCGTGCGTATACTCTGCGTTCGCTCGCCCGGCGGCACGGTCGAGCGTGTCCATCGCGTGGTCCCGGGGAACAGATGACCGAGATCCTCACCGAGTCGTTCTGCGAACGGTGTGGCACCCGATACACCTTCGAGAGCGGCAACAGGAAGCGTGGCCGCCTTGGCAAGGTGCGCACGCTCAGCAAGGGCCTGCGGAACTACGTCCTCTCCGACGAGTCCACGCTGTCCGAGGCATTCGCGGATGCCCGGAGCGACGACACGCAGTCGGTATCGGCCGATCAGCTCGATGCGTTCCATCGAACCTTCAACTTCTGCATGTCGTGCCGGCAGTACACGTGCGAGAACTGCTGGAACGAGCCCGAAGGTCGCTGCCTGAGCTGCGCGCCGAACCTGGGCACGGAGATCCTCCCGGCGGCCTTCCCCGATCTCGAACCGTATGTCGCCGAGTACCCGACGAACGGCCACCTGGAGGCCGTGGAGCCCGAGACGAACGGGCACGTCGCCGATGAGCTCGCCTGGCCCGAGATCGATCTGCCGTCCACCCGCATCGCGCGGGCGCTGGGCGATGACGAGGCGGAGCTGCTCGCCGCCGAGGCGGTCGAGGCGACCGACGCCCCGGTCGAGCTGATCGGTGTCAGCGAGACACCCGAGGTCGAGTCGCCGGATGCCGGAGACGCCATCGCCGCGGTCGCGGCCGCCGAGGCGATCGAAGCGGTCGCCGACGCGGAGCCGTGGCAGATCGACGGGCTGGTCCGGCCCGTCGAGACCGAGACCGAGGTCATCGTCGAGCCCGTCGAGGCGCTCGCAGAGGCGGACGTCGCCGCCGAGCTCGAGGGCAGCGACGCCCTCGCGGCGATCGCTGCGGTCGAAGCCGAGGCCGAGGTCGAGACCATCGTCGAGCCGGCCGCCGCGTCGGTCGAGCCCGAGGCGGTCGACGTCACGCCGGTGGCAGCCTCGGAGCCCGCCGCCGCCGAGATCGCGGACGTCGAGGCGGAGTCGGACGCACCGGTCATCGTGCCGCGCATCGTCCCGCGCAGCGCCGCGTCCCGGAGCGCCGTCCCCGAGGAGCGTGCCGCCGCAGCCGCCGCGCAGACCAGCGCGCTGCTCGCGAAGTTCCGGCCGGGCCAGAGCCTGGACGACGCCATCGCCGCCTACGAGGCGGAGCTCGCCAAGGCGCGGGGGGTCGAGGCCGCCGATCTGGATGTCCCAGCCGAGGTGCCGACCGAGCTGCGGTCGACGGCGGACGAGCCGGTCGACGCGGTCGCCGCGACCCCGCTGGCCGTCGAGCCCGAGCCGATGATCGCCGAGGGGCTCGCGGCCGCCGCGATCGTGGCCGAGGTCGTCGAGCCCGAGACGCCCGTCGTCGAGGTCGAGGCGGCGGCCGAGGTCGTCGAAGCGGAGACGCCCGCCGACGCCCCCGTCGAACCTGCCGTCGCCGCGATCGCCCCGTCATCGCGCAGGCGGCGCTCTCCGAACCCGAGACCGTGGAGCCCGAGCCTGTGGTCGCGGAGGCCGAGACGGTCGCCCCCGAGGCACCGGTCGCGGAGTCCCGGATCGCCGAGCCCGAGCCGGTGGTGGCCGAGGTCGAGCCGGTCACCGTGGAGCCGCTCGCGGCCGAGCCCGAGCCGGTGTCGGTCGCGCCAGAGGTCGTGGCCGCGGCGGTCATCGCCGCCGACGCGCCCGAGGCCGCGCCTGCCGACGCCGACGGCGACCACGAGGCCGCGCGGATCGCCGCCATCGCCGCCGCAGCCGCCATCGCGGCGACGGCGGCCCCCGAGCCCGAACCCGAGCCCGTCAAGCCCGCACCGAAGCCACAGCCGGTCGCCGCGGAGCCCGCGCCCGCCCCGGCCGCGCCGAAGGTCGACATCGTCGAGCAGCCCGCGTGGCGGATCGTCGCTCCCGAGGCCCCGACCGACGCGCCGGCGCCCGCGCCGTGGCCCGTCGCGCCGACGCCGGCGCCCAACGGCCAGCCGCAGTTCCCGCAGGCGACCGCCGATCCGCAGTGGCCGGCACCGCAGCAGAACGGCGCCCCGCAGTGGCCGAGCTCGCCGGCCCCGTATGTCCCGTCCAGGACCGCCCAGCCGGAGGTCGGCCGCATCGGCAGTCGCACCGTGGTCCGCGGCGTCGATGCCATCTGGGCCGCCTCGAACCAGGAGGTCCTCGCCAAGCCGGCCGCGACCGGCGCCGCGATCGCTCCGTGCCGGAGCTGCGGCCTGTCGCTGAGCGCCAACGCGCGCTTCTGCCGCCGCTGCGGGACCCGTCAGGGCTGATCCACCGCCCGCGCCGCCGCGCGGGCATGCGACCATCGGCGGCCATGCGGCTGCTGTGCACGTTCTCGGGCGGGAGTGGCCACCTCGACCCGCTGCTGCCGATCGCTCGCGCGGCTGTCGATGCCGGTCACGACGTCGCCTTCACGGGCCGGCCATGGATGACCTCGCGGGTCGTGGCGACCGGTCTGCGCTTCTTCCCCGCCGGGGACGATCGTGGTCTGACGCCGGAGCGCCGTCCGCTCCTGCCGCTCGACGTCGGCCGCGAGGAGGATGACTTCCGCTACGGCTTCGCGGGGCGGATCGCGCGTGAGCGCGCGGCCGACGTGCTGCCCATCGTCGAGGCGTGGCGACCGGACGTGGTGGTCGCGGAGGAGACCGACTTCGGGCCGATGGTCGTCGCCGAGCGACTCGGCATCCCGCTGGCCACCGTCCTGACGATGGCGGCCGGCTCGATGGTCCGCCCGTCGCTCGTCGCCGAGACCCTGGACGAGCTGCGCGCGGAGCACGGGCTGCCGCCCGACCCCGAGCTCGCGATGGTCAGCCGCTCCCTCATCCTGTCGCCGATCCCGCCGGGCTTCCGCGACCCCGCCTTCCCGCTGCCGCCGACCGCTCTCGAGTACCGCGTGCCGCCGACGCGGGATGCGCGGATCGACGCCGAGCGCGCCGCCTGGGCGTCACGGCTCGCCGGCCGGACGGCGATCTACGCCACGCTCGGGACGGTGTTCAACAACGAGTCGGGCGACCTGTTCGAACGCCTCGTCGAGGGCCTCGCCGCGCTCGACGCCACCACCGTCCTCACGACCGGCCCGGACTTCGACCCGGCCGAGCTGGGCGGCGTCCCAGCGCACGTCATGGTGGAGCGGTATGTCCCGCTCGCGGCGATCGTGCCGCTCGTCGACCTCGTCATCTCGCACGGTGGCTCGGGCACGCTCGTCGCGACGCTGGACCAGGGGCTCCCGATGGTGCTCATCCCGATGGGCGCAGACCAGCCACACAACGCCGAGCGCGCGTCTGTGCTCGGCATCGCCCGCGTCCTCGACCCGGTAGCCGCGACCGCCGCCGACATCACCGCCGCGGCGAACGAGGTCCTCACCGACCCGTCATTCCGGGCCGCGTCCCAGGCGCTGCGCGATGCGTCGGCCGGGCTCCCCGGTCCCGAGGCGGCGGTCACTCGACTCGAAGCACTCGCGGGGATCAGGACCCTGTAGCCGCCACGCTTCCCGACGCCGGCCGTCCCGGCGCGCGGCGACCCGATCCGCGGGTCATGACGGTCGGCCTCATCGCTGAAGGTCGGCATCCTTGCGGACGTCATCCGGCGTCGACTCGACCGCTGCTGGCGGCGCCGCGGTCGCGGTCTCCGACTCCACGGTGAGCGGAAGCGAGACGGTCCGCGACGACATCCGGATCGCGACCCACGCGGCGCCCAGCAGGATCGCCTGGAACGAGAACGACAGCCAGGCGAGCGCCACGAACGCGGCCGCCAGCGAGCCGACGAAGGCCGTCGCCCCGACCAGTCGAGGTGCGAGGAAGGTGAACACCTGGGTCAGCAGCGAGACCGCGATGCCCGCGACGATCGCGGGCACGGCGACATCACCGATGGACGGTCGCCGGGGCGGCAGCACCCGATAGGCGATCGCCAGCACGGCGACCGTGACCCCGAGGAACGCCAGCGGCGACGTGAGGATGCCGCGGATCACCGACGCCCTCGGGAACGCCTCGGGGATGAGCGTGTCCAGCACCGACGTCACCCAACCGAGGAGGATCAAGCCAAGGACGACGACGAGCAGGATGCCGACCACGCCGAATCCACGCAGCGTGCGGCGGACGATGTCGCGCTCGACGACGCCCGGGAACAGGCGGGCCATCGCGAAGTCCAGCGTGGCGTAGAACTGCGAGATCGCCCAGATGAGGCCGAGCACGCCGACCAGCGAGGTGATGCCCGAGCCGGAGGTCACGGCGTTGAGCAGCTCATCGAACAATGGCTCGAGCGGCGGGAACGCGTCGCTGAGCACCTCGAGCAGCCGCGCCTGGTAGGTCGGGTCATCGATGAGGAATCCGGTGAGACCCAGGGCCAGCAGGACCGTGGGCACGGCGGCGAACAGCGTCGCGAACGCGAGGCCATTGGCGAGCAGGCCGCCGCCGGCGCCGTTGTAGCGATCGAAGATCGAGAGGACCAGCTTGGCGATCGGAAGCCGCATCACGCGGTCGATCAGCCGCTCGACGAAGGCCGGCATCAGCGGGTCGTCAGCCCGTGAGGTCCTCGAACAGTCGCGGCTGGAGGTCCTGGGCGTTCACGCGTCGCGGGCCCGCGACCAGCGCCTTGACCTCTCCGCGGCGGACGAACCGCCGGCCGCCCAGCTTGATGCTCTGGAGCCTGCCCGCCCGTGCCCAGCCACCGATGGTCGACGGGCGTGAACCGCACGTTGGCCTGTTCGAGGATCTCGGCCGCCTCGGCGAGCGTGATCCAGTCGCTGGCGGACGGCATCGCGGCGGCTCAGTCGGAGCCGGACGACGCGCCGGTCGTGCTCGTGGGGCCGTCGCTCGAGCGCTGCTCGCTGGAGCTGCCGCCCTTCGTGTCGCCGCCGCCGGCGCTCGTGTCGCCACCGCCGTCCTTCTTGTCACCGCCGTCCTTCCGTCGCGTCGCCGCCGCCGTCGCCGTCGCTCTTGGACGTCGACTTCGCGCTTCGCGAGGTCGCACTGCGGTCCTTCTTCGCCCAGCCGCTGCCGCGGTAGTGGATCGCGGGCGCGGCGATCAGCTTCCGCATCGTCCCCTCGCGACCGCACGACGGACAGAAGTGCGGACCGGGGTCGTTGATCCCGTGAAGGATGTCGGAGCGGTGGTCGCAGGCGGTGCAGATGTACTCGTAGACGGGCATCAGGCTCCGGAGCGTACCGTGTCGCGCTGGGGCGCTCAGCCGCGCAGGAGTCGCATGCCGCACTTCGGGCAGTAGAACGCCCGCTCGTGCGCCGACGCGAAGCCGCAGTGCGCGCATACGAGCCCGCCGCGGCCGGGCGCCGGAACGGGACGCTCGATCGCCGTGAGGCCCATCGCGAAGTGGTTGGCCAGGATGTTCGTGAGCAGCCCGCCCACGATCTTCTGGCTGATCCGGTCGGTATCACCCCGTGCGCCCTTGCCGCCCCAGCCCACGACGGCGCGGACGATCATGTCGCCGGTCGACTCGTCCCAGTGGCTGGCGACGCCGCCGACGACGGCGTTGTACTCCGGGTAGCCCGACGTGTCCGTCTCACCGTCGAGCAGCGCGCACGCGAACGTGTCGAACGCGAGGTCGACCGCGTCGATGCTCTCGAGCACGACGAGGGCGTGACGCGTGATGGGCGAGTGGACGTGGTGGGCGTTCAGCCACTGCATCGCCTCCGATGGGTGGCTGATGATCGGCATCGCCTCGCTGTACTCGATGGGCAGCGGCTCGACGACCTCGATCTCGCTCTTCGCAAGACCGATGAGCATGCCCGGCAGCTCCTTCAGCGCGTTCGGTCCCGCCTGGAGACGCACGCCCTCGCTGCTCTTGCCGGCATAGCTGAGCTTCAGCGAGTACTCGTGCGCGACGACCTCTTCCGGCAGCGTGGCCGAGAGCGTCGGCGGTGGCGTGGCGCGGCCGGTCTGCGCCGGCTCCTGCCCGCCTTTGCGCTTGAGGAATTCGAGGGGCACGGAATCCTCCGGGCGATCGCGCGTGGGGCTGAGTGCGCGCATCGTAGCAGCGGCGGTGGCCCCTTCGGCAGCGGTACGTTCGGTGGGGTTTCCGTGCGTGATCGTTGCATGGACGCACCACGCTGTGGTCGGCGCCGACGTCCCTTGCCGGCGCTCCCCGCCGGCCTCCGTGACCACGCTCCGTGACGGCGCTCCGCGTGCCAGCGGCCGTGTTCGGCGGAACCGACCAGCGAGCCCCTCCGCGGGCTCAGCCCCGGCGATGTTCGGCACAAGCGCACCGATCCGCGCGTTCACGGCCGCCGAGGGAGGACCAAGTAGCCGCCCATGGCGAACTGGGTGATGGATCCTGCCTCGCGCACGGCCGGATCGACCGGTCAGGCACCGATCGGTTCGGTTCTGCCGAACAATCGCGGCACGTTCGGATCACCGGCTGCCGCTCGCAGGCACCGTCAGGGTCGGCCAGTCGCTGCCGCACGAGGACCGCCGCGCCGACCAGGCTCACGTCATCGCCAAGCGCCGCGAGCTCGATCCGCACCCGACGAGCCGGTGCCGTGAACGCCAGCGAGGCGACGGCCTCGCGCGCCGGACCGAGGAGCCGGTCCCCCTGCCCCACCGCCAGCGACCCACCGACCACGATCAGATCCGGGTCGAACAGGTCGGCGAACACGACACACGCCTGGGCGAACGCGTCGCGGGCGTCGCCCATGATGTCGGCCGCCGCGTGATCCCCGGCCGCCTCGGCCTCGGCGACGTGGATCGCCCCGAAGCGCGAACCATGCTGCTCGATGAGCGCGGCAAGCAACGGACTCTCGCCGCTCGAAGCGGCTGCCCGCGCCGTCCGAGCGATCCCCGACCCGGACGCGATGCCCTCGAGGTGCCCCCGCACCCCGCAGCCACAGGGCGGCCCCGTCAGACCGGTCGATGAGGATGTGCCCCAGCTCCCCCGCGGTGCCGTCGGGGCCCCGCAGGAGCCGACCATCGCTCACGATCGCGCCGCCCAGGCCGGTCGACACCGTGATGTACAGGTAGTCGCGAAGACCAGCGGCCGCGCCATGGGCCCCCTCCGCCAGCGCCGCGATCTGCGTGTCACGGTCGAGGAACGCCGGCAGCCCGAGCGCCCTGCCGACCGTCTCCGCGATGGGCAGGTCGCGGAAGGTCGGGCCGAGATTCGGCGGGTCGAGGATCCAGCCACGGTACGGATCCACCGGCCCGGCCGACGAGATGCCGATCCCCGCGATCGCGATCCGTGAACCTGCCGCGCCATCGGCCGCCTCGCGGACCCGCCGCAGCACGTTGATCCCGGCCTCGACGATCGCCGGTCCGCCCTCCTCGACCGGCGTCCGGACCCGCTCGGCGCGCAGGACGCGTCCGTCAGCGTCGACCAGCGCACCACGGACCTGCGTCCCGCCGATGTCGAGCGCGAGGACCGGCAGCGTGGCGTCGTCCGTCATGTCGGCAGCCTAGCGACCGCGGTGCCCCGCGGACCACTACCGGCCGAGGCGTTCCCGCAGACGATCCACCTGGTCGGCGAGCTCGGCCTCGCGGGCGCGCGCGCCCTCGACGACGGCCGGCGGCGCCTTCGCCACGAACGACTCGTTGAGCAACCGAGCCCGGGCGGACTCCAGGAGCCGTTTCGGCATCGGCCAGCTCCTTCTCGAGCCGACCGCGCTCCAGCTCTGCCGTGGCCGCGTCCACCGCCTTCGGCCGGATCACCGCCTCGGTCTCGCCCGCGATGACCGACAGTCCGCCGGCGCCCTCGGTCGCCGCCGCCAGTGCCTCGCGCGTCAGCTGCCGCGTCAACGGCCGCGCCCGCGCCAGCCGCTCGAGCGCCGGCCGAAGCTCCTTCGAACGCCGAGCCGAGCGATGACGGGATCGCCACGTCCACCGGCAGCCAGTCGGATGCCTCCAGCCGCGCCTCGGCGCGAGCGTTGCGGATCCCGCGGATGAGCTCGATCAGCTGGGCAAGCTCCGCCTCTGCCGCCGCATCCCGTGCCGAGATCCCCGGCCAGCGCGCCACGATCAGCAGCTCCGGATCGCCGTCGCGATGCGGGAGCGCGCCCCACAGCGTCTCCGTGATGAACGGCATCACGGGGTGGAGCAGCCGCAGGTACGTATCGAGCGCCGAGACCAGCGCCCACCACGTCGCCTCGCGCGCCTCCGCCGGCACCGACTCGTCGGCCAGCCGCACCTTGGCGAACTCCACGCCCCAGTCGCAGAACTCGTTCCAGATCGAGTCGTAGAGCTGCCGCGTGACCTCACCGAGCTCATACCGCGCGAGCGCGGCATCGACCGCCTCCACCGTCGCCGCGGCGCGGGACAGCAGCCATCGGCCGGCCGCGTCGAGGTGCGCCGGATCGGGCGTGGACTCGGACCGCATCGGCGGGGATCGACGACGGCCGCGCCCCCAGCACGAACCGCGTCGCATTCCACAGCTTGTTCGCGAAGTTGCGCGCGTTCTCGACCTTCGCGGTCCCGAAGCGCACGTCGTTGCCGGGCGTCGTGCCATGGATGAGCGCGAAGCGCATCGCGTCCGCGCCGAGCTCGTCGATGGTGTCGAGCGGGTCGACCGTGTTGCCCTTCGTCTTCGACATCTTCGCGCCGTACGGGTCGCGGATCAGCCCGGACAGGTAGACGGTGTGGAAGGGCTCCTCGCCGGTGAGGTGGATGCCCAGCATCATCATCCGGGCGACCCAGAAGAACAGGATGTCGTAGCCCGTCTCCATCACCGATGTCGGGTAGAAGCGGGCGAGGTCGGGCGTCTCGTCGGGCCAGCCGAGGGTCGCGAACGGCCACAGGCCGCTCGAGAACCAGGTGTCGAAGATGTCCGGGTCCTGCTGGAGCTCGCTCGCGGGGCGGCCGCAGACCTCGCAGGCATCCGGCCCGTCGGCTTCCGCCGACACCGTCACATGGCCGTCCGGGCAGTACCACGCCGGGATCCGATGGCCCCACCACAGCTGCCGGGACACGTTCCAGTCCCGGATGCTGGTCATCCAGTGCTCCCACGTCTTCACGAAGTGCTCCGGGACGATCCGCGTCCGGCCACCACGGGTCGCGGCGAGCGACGCCTCCGCGAGCGGGCCCGATCTTCACGAACCACTGCGTCTTCAGCCGGGGCTCGATGACGTCGTTGCTGCGCTGGCAGCGCCCGATGACCATCTCGTGCTCACGCACGCCGATCAGGTCGCCACGTGCCTCCAGGTCCGCGACCACGCGATCGCTGACGCGCGTCGAAGCGGTCGAGCCCGTCGTACGCCGTGCCCGTGCCGGTCACACGCGCCTCGTCGTCGAGGACGGTGATCATGGGCAGGCCGTGGCGAAGTCCGGTCTGGTAGTCGTCATGATCGTGCGCCGGCGTGATCTTCACGGCGCCGGTGCCGAAGTCGCGATCCACGACCGGGTCGGCCACGATCGGCACGTCGCGCTCCACGAACGGGATACGCACCCGACGACCGACGAGCGCGCGGTAGCGGTCGTCGTCGGGATGGACGGCCACGCCGGTGTCGCCGAGGATCGTCTCGGGGCGCGTGGTGGCGACGTCGATCCCGCGATCCGGGTCGGGCTGACCGGTCGCCTCGTCGATGAGGTGGTAGCGGATCGTCCAGAGCCGCCCGGTCTCGGGCGTCGCGACGACCTCGAGGTCGCTCACCGACGTGCGGCAACCCGGGCACCAGTTGATGAGCGCCTCGGTGCGGTACGCGAGCCCGTCGCGATAGAGACGCTCGAAGGCGACACGCACGGCCTTCGCGCTGCCCTCGTCCATCGTGTAGCGGAGCCGGCTCCAGTCGAAGCTGCCGCCGACCCGCCGCTGCTGGGTGAGCATCACGACCTTCGTGCGCTCGACGAAGTCGCGCATCCGCTCGAGGTACCGCTCGCGACCCAGCGATCTGGCGGCTCTCCCCGTCCTTCGCGAGGATCCCGTCGAGCACGAACTGGGCGGCGATGCTGGCGTGGTCGAGGCCGGGCAGGTAGAGCGTCGGGTGGCCCAGCATCCGCGCGTGGCGGATGAGCAGATCCTCGACGCTCGTCCGTTGGGCGTGGCCCAGGTGCAGCGAGCCCGTGATGTTCGGCGGCGGCTGGATGATCGTGTAGGCGGGCAGGCTCGCGTCGGCGGTGGAGCCTGCGCCGTCGGGTGCGAAGACGTCCGCGGCCAGCCAGCGCTCGTAGATCCCGGCCTCGAACGCGGCCGGCACGTAGGCCTTGGCGAGCTGCTGCTCCGTCATCGCTCCGGTCCTCGAAATCGACGAACCCGCTCGTCCAGCGGACGAACGGGTCGTGGTACCACCTGCTGGTTCGGGTCACGGTGCCGGCCGGTCATCCCGGCGGCCTGGTCCGCGACCCCTCTGGGCGCGCTATCGGGCGCCAGCCGCACGGCTCGCGAGCGACCTTCCCGTCGGGCGTTCCCCACGCGGCTCGCACCGTCCCGCGCTCGCTCCGGGGCCGTCCCGGCGGTACTCCTCTCGGTCGTCGCCGTGAGGCGGCGAGGATAGCAGACGCTCGCGCGCTACCGTTCGAGCGCTGGGATGCTCGGGGCGGTCGTTCGTTCGGCCGTCCGGTGTCCCCGCGACGGCGACCAAGCGACGGGGACGACATGGCCGACGACGCGCCGACCACCTCAGCGACCACGGCACCGGCGAGCAGCGACCCACTCGCGCTCGATGTCGATGAGATGCGCGCGATGGGCTATCGCGTCGTGGATCTCCTCGTCGACCGGCTCGCTCACCTGCCCGAGCAGCCCGTCCTCCGCGTGGGGTCTCGGGCGGACCTGGAGGCGCTGATCGACGGCCCTCCGCCGGAGGGACCCGTCGCGTTCGACGAGCTCCTCGACCGGCTCGATCGCGACGTCCTGCCGTTCGTCGGGCACTTTGCGCACCCGCGCTTCTTCGGCTACATCCCGGGCGCCGGGACGTGGCCGGGGGCGCTGGGCGACCTCATCGCGTCGGCGATGAACATCGACAGCGGTTCGTGGCGCGAGGCGTCGGGCCCGAGCCAGCTCGAGCTGACGGTGCTCGACTGGTTCCGATCGTGGATCGGGTATCCCTCGAGTTCGGCGGGCGTGCTGGTGAGTGGCGGGTCCGCGGCCAACCTGGCGGCGATCGCGTGCGCCCGGGAGACCCTGGTCGGGGCGATGACGCCGCGCATCGTCATCTACACGAGCGACCAGTCGCACTCGTCCGTGGCGCGGGCGGCGCGCCATCTCGGCTTCGGACCGGACCAGGTCCGCGTGGTGCCGACGGATGCAGCGTTCCGGATGGCGCCCGCGGAGGTCGCGGCCGCGATGGACGCGGATATCGCGCAGGGCCGGATCCCGTTCCTCGTCGCGGCCGTCGCCGGTTCGACGAACACGGGCGCGGTCGATGACCTGGGCGGGCTCGCCGAGCTCTGCCGGGCGCGGGGCGTGTGGCTGCATGTCGACGGCGCGTACGGCGGCTTCGCCGTGCTGACGTCTCGCGGACGCGCGGCGATGCCCGACCTCGCCCTGGCGGACTCCATCACGCTCGACCCGCACAAGTGGCTGGCGATGCCGTTCGAGGTCGGCGGCCTGATGGTCCGGGACGGCGCCGCGCTCGAGCACGCCTTCGAGATCCACCCCGAATACCTCAAGGAGACGAGCGCGCACGGCCGAAGCGTGAACTTCGCCGATCGGGGGCTCCAGCTGACGCGGGCGACGCGGGCGATCAAGGTCTGGCTCGCGCTGTCGACCTTCGGCGTCGGCGCCTTCCGCGATGCGATCGACCGCGCGATGGATCTCACCTCGCTGGCCGAGGACGTGATCCGCGCCGATCCGCGGCTCGAGCTCGTCACGCCGGCGTCCCTCGGCGTGCTGACGTTCCGGCATCGGGGCCCGTCGGACGCCTCGCCGGGCGAGGTGGACCGGGCGAACGTCGCGCTCGTCCAGTCGCTCGCCGAAGCCGGCGATGTGCTGTTGACCGGGACGACGATCCACGGGCGATACGCGATCCGGCTGTGCGTGCTGAACCACACGAGCGGCGAAGCCGACGTGCGCTACGCGCTCGAGCGCGTGGCGAGCGCACCTTGGGCGCCGGTCGCCGCCGCCGCCTCCGCCGATGGACGACGTCACGACGGACGCCGGGACGGGCGCCGGGACGCCCGTGACGCGGGCGTGGACATGGCCTGGCTCCGGACGGCCGCGATCTCGCCCGAGCGGTTGCGGCGGGTCGCACCGTTCGCCTCGGCCACGGACGAGCAGGCGCGTCGCTTCCTGTCGGCCGGGCGTGAGCGCGCCGTCGTCGCGGGCGAGGCGGTCACGGTCCGCTGGTCGTACGCGCGGACGTTCTCGCTCGTGCTGTCAGGCCGGCTGTCGGTGCGCCAGGACGATCGGGAGCTGGGCACGCTCGGGCCCGACGATCACTTCGGCGAGATCGCCGCCATCGACTGGGGGCGGGACTTCAGCTACGGGCGCACGGCGACGGTCGTCGCCCTCGAGCCGACGCACCTGCTGGAGATCCCGGCGTCGGCGCTGCGTGACCTGATGGCCGAGTCCCCCGAGGTCGACGGTGAGCTGCGACGGATCGCGCAGGAGCGACTCGAGCGCCGGTGAACGGCCCCGCTCCTAGGGGCTGATCGAGGAGGCGCCGTAGATGCCGCCCAGGAACCGGCTGGCGACGCGATGGAGTCGTCGCGTGTCGTGGTAGCCGGCGTCGCGCGCGCGGTCGCGCCACGTCTCGAACGAGAACGGGTACGGGACCCAGGGATTGCCGTGGTCGGCGTCGTACTCGACGACGACGAGGTGGCCGTTGGGACGCAGCAGCTCGCGGAGCGCGGCGGCGATGCGCGGCACATCGGGCGCGAAGTGGAGGGCGTTGGCGGCGAGGATCCCGTCGAACGGCGCGAGGTCGGTCGGCAGGGGCTTGCGAAAGTCAAGCTCGCTCGTCGCGACGGGCACGTCCGGGAATCGGCGGCGGAGGTCGGTCGCGAGGGCGCGGAGCGCGGGCAGGTCGCGGTCGGTCGCGAGGATGTCGGCGCCTGGCTCCCAGCAGGTCGGCGAGGGCCAGCGTGAACGCGCCGCGGCCGGCGCCCAGCTCCAGCCAGCGCGGACCGGCCCCCTCCACGCCGCCGCGGATCAGCGCGACGTGATCGGCGTGGTCCACGCCCCGATGCTACCGGCTGTCTCGGGTTCCCGCCTCCCGATGCTGCAGTCACTCGCGGGTTCTGCCTCCGGATCCGGCGGTCAGCCGGGTTCCGCCGCCCGGTCCACGTGCCGGCCCCGCGCGGGTTCCGCCCGGTGCTCCGTCCCGCCCCGGGTTCCCCGCCCGGTGCTCCGTCCCGCCCCGGGTTCCGCCTCCCGATGCTCATCTGGTGTGCATTTCGGGGGCTGGGACGCGAGAAGGCGTGCCGCGAATGCCCCTTCCCGCGCTTCGTGCACATGGGCTGATCATCCCGCCGTCCAAGGGCCCGCTCCGACCGCCCGCGCCGCGTCGTCGGGGTCGCCGAACGTCGCCTGTCGGCTGGCAACGCCCAAGATGCACACCAGGCGATCATGGCCGAGGTCAGGCCCCGATCGGGAGATGCCGGGCCCGGTACGGCCGTGGCCAGAACCCGAGGGAGGGTCGGGTCCGGGCCCCGGGCGGGTTCCGCCTCCCGGTGCTCATCTGGTGTGCATTTCCGGGGCTGGGACGCGAGAAGGCGTGCCGCGAATGCCCCTTCCCGCGCTTCGTGCACATGGGCTGATCATCCGGCCGTCCAAGGGTCGCCCCGAAGGCCCGCGCCGGGGCGTTGGGGCTCGCCGAACGCCGCCTGTCGGCACCCAGCGCCACAGATGCACACCAAGCGATCGTGGCCGAGGTCAGGGCCCGAGCGGGAGATGCCAGCGCCCGGGGCCGGCCGAGGAGGACGAGGACTACGCGCTCTCGCCGCGGGCGGCGAGGAACTCCTCGTAGTTCGTCTCGTCGACGCCCTTGTCGACTTCCGTCTTGGTGAGGAGCAGCGGCACGCGGCCGTCGCGGATCGTCTCCTCGGTGATGATGCATTTCCGGACGTCGGTGTGTTCCGGGATGTCGTACATCACCTCGAGGAGCGCCTCCTCGACGATCGAGCGCAGCGCTCGCGCGCCCGTCTTCCGGGCCAGCGCGACCTCGGCCGCGGCACGCAAGGCGCCCGCCGTGAACACCAGCTCGACCTTGTCCAGCTGCAGGAATTTCTGGAACTGGCGGGTGACCGCGTTCTTCGGCTCGGTGAGGACGCGCACGAGGTCGTCGGCCGTCAACGGCGTCAGCGTGACGATGACCGGGAGGCGGCCGATGAACTCCGGGATGAGCCCGAACTTCAGCAGGTCCTCGGGCATCAGCTTCTCGAGGACCTTCACGCGCTCCGCCGACGACATCGTCGCCTCGGAGCCGAAGCCGATCGAGCGCTTCCCGACCCGTTCCTCGACGATCCGCTCCAGGCCGTCGAACGCGCCGCCGCAGATGAACAGCACGTTCGTCGTGTCGATCTGGATGAAGTCCTGGTGGGGGTGCTTCCGACCGCCCTGGGGCGGGACGTTCGCGACCGTGCCCTCGAGGATCTTCAGCAGCGCCTGCTGGACCCCCTCGCCTGACACGTCGCGGGTGATCGACGGGTTGTCGGCCTTGCGCGCGATCTTGTCGATCTCGTCGATGTAGATGATCCCGCGCTGCGCCCGCGCGACGTCGAAGTCCGCCGCCTGGATCAGCCGCAGCAGGATGTTCTCGACGTCCTCACCGACATAGCCGGCCTCGGTCAGCGAGGTCGCGTCCGCGATGCAGAACGGGACGTCGAGGATGCGCGCCAGCGTCTGGGCGAGCAGCGTCTTGCCCGAGCCGGTGGGCCCGACCAGCAGGACGTTGGACTTCTGGAGCTCGACCTCGTCGACGGCCGCGCCCGCGTTGATCCGCTTGTAGTGGTTGTAGACCGCGACCGAGAGGACCTTCTTCGCCTTCTCCTGGGAGATGACGTACCCGTCCAGGGTGGCCTTGATCTGGCGCGGGTTCGGGAGCTTCTGCTGGGTCTGGCGCGTCTTCGGCGCCTCCAGCATCTCCTCCTCGATGATCTCCTGGCACAGGTTGATGCACTCGTCGCAGATGTAGACGCCCTGGCCCGCGATCAGCTTGCGGACCTGCTCCTGGGATTTACCGCAGAAGGAGCAGCGGTACGGGACCTTGGGTCCCTTCGCGCTGGTCGTCGTCACCGTCCGTGCCCCCTGGTCTCAGCGATCCAACTTCTCGGGCTGTACTTCGGCCGCGGAAGCGACCGACGACCCCTCGCCGCCGGTGAGGCCGGCGTCGTGAGCCTGGGCGATCAACGACTCACCCGGGAGGGTGTAGACGGCGTCGATGATGCCATAGTCCTTGGCCGCGTCGGGAGCCATGAAATAGTCCCGCTGGGTATCTCGCTCGACCTTGTCGACGGGCTGGCCGGTGTGCTTGGCCATGATCTCGATGTTGCGCTGGACGAGGAACTCCCATTCCTTCATCTGGATCACCGCATCGGGCGCGTTGCCCCGGAAGCCGCCGGAGCCCTGGTGGATCATGATCCGGCTGTTCGGGCAGCGCGTAGCGCTTGCCGGGCGCGCCGGCCGACAGCAGGACCGCTGCCATCGAGGCCGCCATGCCGATGCAGATCGTGCTCACCGGCGCACGCAGGTACTGCATCGTGTCGTAGATCGCGAGGCCGGAGTTCACCACGCCGCCCGGCGAGTTGATGTACAGGCTGATGTCCTTCTCGGGGTCTTCCGATTCGAGGAACAGCAGCTGGGCGATGATCAGGTTCGCCAGGTGGTCCTCGATGGCGTCGCCCAGGAAGATGATCCGCTCCCGGAGCAGCCGCGAGTAGATGTCGTAGGCGCGCTCACCGCGGCTGGTGGATTCGATGACCATCGGGACGAGCATCCGGGGCCTCCCCTGTGCTGTGCGTTCGACGTCCGGCATGACGAGGTGTGGGTCAGCCCTTCCCGCCGGACGCGGTGGTGGCAGCTTCGGGGTGCTGGTGGCTGTGCTCCTCGAGCTCCTCGAGCGAGCCCGGGTCGGTGGCGCCGATCGACGCGGCCGCTTCGGCTTCGGGCGTCGCGAGCGCCGCTTCCTGGTCCTCGAGGTGGAGGAGCGGCGGATGTTCCGGATGGGCCGTCAGCCACGCGTCGACGAGGGCCTCGACCACGCGTGTGCGACGCAGCGTGCTCCGGATGAAGTCGTGGCCGCGCTCCGACTCGAAGTACGCGACGACCTTCTTGTCGCTGTACCGCTCCCGCGCGCGCTCGACCTCGGCCTCGATGTCCGCTTCGGGGACGGTGACGCCTTCGGCACGTGCGATCTCCGTGAGCACGAGCAGCGTCTTGGTGCGCTTCTCGGCGTTGGGGCGGAACTCGGTATGCAGGTCGGCTTCGGTCTGGCCCGTTGCCTGGAGGTACGCCGACTCCGAGATGCCCTGGCGGGCGAGCGTGCTCCGGAACTCGTCGTGCATCACCTCGACCTCCTGCTCGATGAGGACGTCGGGGAGCTCGAGGGTCGCGTTGGCGACGGCGTACTCGATGATCTTGTCGGCGAACTCGTGACGCGCGCGGTCGATGGCGTTGCGCTCGAGCCGGGCCTGGACGTCGGTCCGGAGGGCGGCCAGCGAGTCGAACTCACCGAAGCTCGAGGCGAAGTCGTCGTCCGCGTCGGGCAGGACCTTCTCGCGCAGCTCCTTGAGCGTGACCGTGAAGTGACCGGTCTTGCCGCGCAGCTGCTCCTGGATCTCCTCGTCCTCGGGGAAGGTCATGTCGAACTCGCGGACGTCGTCCGGCTTCATCCCCTTGAGGTGCTCCTGGAAGCCGGGCAGGACGCGCTCCTGGCCGATGACCATCGGCAGGCGTTCGCTCGAGCCGCCCTCGAACGGCTCGCCGTCGATCGTCCCCTGGAACGCGATCGTGGCGTAGTCGCCGTCCTTGAGCTCCCGGTCCTCGACCGCGGCCAGCGTCGCGTTCTGGTCACGCAGGTCGTCGATGACCTTGTCGACCTTGCTGTCGTCGATGGTCTCGATCTCGGGCCGGAAGTTGAAGCCCTTGTAGTCGCCGAGCTTGACCTCGGGGCGGACCTGGACGGTCGCCTTGAAGCGAAGGGGCTTCCCCTCCTCGGCCTCCAGGATCTCCGACGTCGGCGTTGGTGAGCGGCAGGATGCGCTGCTCGACGATCGCTTCGCGGTACGCGTCCTGGACGAGGTGGTCGACGGCGTCGTCGAGGACCGCGGTGGGGCCGACGACCCGCTCCAGGATGTGGCGCGGCGCCTTGCCGGGCCGGAACCCGGGGATCCGATGGCGACGCGCGAGGTGCGCGACCGACTGCTGGACCTGGCGCTGGAGGCGCTCGGGCGGGAGCTCGATCTCGAGCTCGACGGTGCTCTTGGGCGCGGGGGTGGCCGTGACTGTCATCGCCCGGGGAGTATATGTACCGAGCCTGAGGGCGGCCGCCAGGCGGGACGCCTCGGCGTGGGCGGTCGAAAGCCGGGCACAGCGACGTCCGCCGTGACTGGTAGGCGAGGTCGGGGTCGAACCGACACGCCGCTCACGCGGCACCAGCTCCTAAGGCTGGCGCGTCTGCCATTCCGCCACTCGCCCGTCAGGCGAGCATAGCGTCAGCGGTCGTCGCCGCCGAACCAGGCCGTCAGCGCGATCCAGCCCAGCGCGGTGATCGCACCGACCAGCGCGGCGCCCTCGGCCAACGCGAACGCGATCGTCCGGAGCCGAACCCGCGGCACCTCCAGCGGCAACGCGAGAGGCCCCGATCGCGACCGCCGCGATGAGGACGCACGTCAGACTCGGCCAGCGGAGGTCAGAACGCGGCTGAGCCATGACGGCAGATCGTCGCCATGCCACCCGGTCGGGTTCGGCGCCCTCGTTCCTGATGCGCCACATCCACCACCAGCGATGATCGGCATAGCCCCCGACCACCAGGACGATCACGCCCCATGGGATACCGAAGAGCGACTTGGGGTCGTCGTGCAGCGGTTGGAGCGACCACGGGGCAGATCAGCACGCGGGCAACACCGCGAGGAGCCCGCGGTCGCGAGCTCTGCCCGGACGAGGAACGCGCCTCGTGTCACAGTCCCGCACCCGCCTGCTTCGTCGGGCCGGAGTCCGCGGCCGCGGTTCCCGATGAGCTCGCCTCGTCACGCCGCTGCTGCACGCGCTTGAGCGCCTCCTGGAAGCCCTCAGCGTCCGGGCTGAACAGTTGCTCCACGGCCAGCCGCCCCAGCCGTTGAGCGAGCGGTCGCCCCACGGCGACCAGCAGCACCGTCGTCAGCGCGCTGATATTCGACTTCTTGCGCTCCTCGGCGGTCGCGTCCAGATACTTCACGAACTCGTGCTCGAGCACGCGGCGCACCCTCTCGCCGTCGCTGCCCAGCTTGCGCAGCTCCTTCTCGATCTCCTCGGGGAGCAGCGACTTCGGCATCGGGTCCGGCGGTCCCAGGACCGCCCGCTTCGCCCGTCGGTACAGCCGTCGAGGGCCGCCCAGCACCACGAAGCCCGTGCCCGCCGCGATGCCCACGGTCTTCACGGGATTCCGGCGCACTTTGGCCGGGATGTCGACCGCGGCGCGCGCCGACGCCTCGAGCACGACGAGCTCGCTGTCGAGTTCCTGGCGAGCCGCTACGACGTCGGCCCGAGCGGCGTCCGTTCGCGCACCCACTCGATCGTCTCCTTCGCCGTGTCGATGGTCGTCTGTGGCGTGAACCGGGCCTTCAAGCGCTCCACGTCGACGCCTTCACGGTAGAGCCGCGACGCAAGGAGCACGAGGGCCACGATGAGGCCGATGGCGATGCCGGTGGCGACGCCCGGGCCGAACCCGAAGGTGTTGGACGAGAACGCGCCGGCGATCGCCCCGATGAGGAGGCCTCCGACGAGCCCGCCGATCGCCGGCTTCGCGCCGCCGGCGCGGATCCCGATGATGAGGCCGATGACGGCACCGATGAGCCCGACGATCAGCATGCCCACGACCAGCGGCGTGGCGCCCTGCTCCGCTGCCGAACGTGATCCCGGCCGCGACCCCGATCTGCCGCCACAGCTCGTTGAGGAACGACCCGGCGAACAGGATCCCGAAGATCACGCCCACCACGGTCGCGATGATCCAGGCCGTCCGCACACCCTTCACCTCGAGCGCCATCATCGTCGCGCTGAGGGCGACGGCAAGGCCCAGCAACGTGGCCAGCAGGATGCCCCAGCCCATCGAGCCGAACAGGGCCTCGCCGAGGAACAGCGTGAGCCCGATGGGCAGCAGCAGCGCGATGAACAGCAGCGCCGCGATGCCCAGGCAGCCGAGGACACCGACTTCCTTGGCCTCGTCGGCGATGTCCTCGGCTTCGGCGCGGGCGAGCGCGACATGTGCCCGGACGACGTTCGCGAACGCATCGCGCGTGGCACGGAATTGCGTCCGCACGCCCGGCGGCGGAGGCGGAGGCGGTGTCCGTGGCGCGGCGGGCGGGTTCGGCGGCGTCGGAGGGGTCGGCGGCGTGGACCCGCCGGACGCCGCAGGGGGCGTCGACGGCGGCGTCGAAGGGCGCTCCGGGCCGGGATCCGCGGGTCGCTGGTCGTCCAGGGGGTGGCCTCCGAGCAGGTGGGCAGCGGGCGAGGACCGCGCGCAAGGATAGCAGCGGGCTGCGTCACGCCCGGATGCCGTCGGCGCGTCGCGGTGTCGCAGCCGCCTCGCGCCGGACGACCCGACCCAGCGTCAGGCGACGAGCCCGAACCCTCGCTCGCCCAGGTGCTCGGCAGCGTCGAAGAAGCCGTAGGTCCGGCGCAACGCCGGGTCGCTCCGTCCGGGGACACGCCCCGTGGCCAGGCGCCAGAGCTGGCGCTCCAGCTCGGTCAATCGTTCGGACAGCTCGGCGGGGCCGCGCGGGACGGGGATGTCGGCGTAGGTCGGGCGCCCTGCGGGCCAGTGGACCTCATCGGGTCCGAGTCGCGGCAGCATCGCGAGCACGAGCCGGGCGTGCGCGAGGGCCGCGAGATGCCACGGCGATGCGGCCTGGAGGATGACGCGTGGCCGATGATCCGCGAGGCGTTGCTCGGCGAGCATCTCCGCGGCGGCGGCATCACGTTCAGCGGGCGACCGAGCCTCGGACGTGCGCATCGCGCCGGCCTGGAGGAGCAGGTACTGGAGCTCGGCGACCGAGATGCCGTCCGCGCGGAGCCAGCCGCGGAAGCCTTCCTGGATCGTCTCGACGTGCGGCAGGGTCTCGTCGGCGATGAGCTCCTCGGCACCGTCGGGCAGCGCGCCGTCCAGGACGGCCGCCTCGATGACCTCGCGCGTCCGGCGCGCCAGGTCCAGCACCCGATCGAATTCCCGATAGCCGCTGCGATCCAGCTCGGACATGTTCGACCCTCGTCCGCTCGCGATGGCGTGTCCATGGTGCGGCATCCCGAGCCTCGGCGGCATGTCGCGTGCGCTCCAGCCCGCGAACGTCGCCTCGCACGCGGCCGTTCGTACCGACCCGTCGGGCCCTCGCGGGGCGTGTAGGCTGGCCGACGTGCCCGATCCGTCCCCCGCTCCCGGTGGCGCCGAGCGCGCCCGCGGCCGCGACGGGCCGCCGCCTGCTCACCGCTGAGCTGCTGTCGATCGGGACCGAGCTGACGGTCGGCGAGACGCTCGACACGAACGCGGGCGAGCTGGCGCGATCGCTCGTCTCCCTGGGCGTCCGAGCGACGCGGGTCACGGCGCTGCCCGACGACCTCGAAACCGTCGCCGACGCGTTCCGCGACGCACTCGCGCGGTCGGACCTGGTGATCACGACCGGCGGCCTGGGCCCCACCCCGGACGACCTGACGCGCGAGGCGCTGGCACTCGTGTGCGGGGAGACACCGACGGTCGACCCGGACCTGCTCGCCTGGCTCCGCGGCCTGTGGGACCGTCGCGGGATGCCGTTCCCCGACGCGAACATCAAGCAGGCCTGGGTCATCCCATCGGCGACGGCCCTGCCGAATCCGAATGGCACGGCGCCCGGCTGGCTCGTGGCGCGGCCGGACGGGCGGGTCGTCGTCACGCTCCCGGGACCGCCGCGCGAGATGCGGCCGATGTGGCAGGACGAGGCGTTGCCGCGACTGCGCGAGCGGGGGTTGGGTCGCGATCTCGTCGTCCGCACGCTGCGCTTGACCGGCATCGGCGAATCGCAGGTCGCCGACCGTCTCGGCGAAGCCATCCTCCGCGCGACCAACCCGATCGTCGCCACGTATGCACGCGCGGACGCGGTCGATGTCCGGATCTCGGCCATCGATGCCGAGGACGGTGCGAACGCGGCGTCCCTCGTCGACACGGCCGAGGCGGCGGTGCTCGAGGCGGTCGGGGAGTTCGTCTGGGCACGCGGGTCGACATCGTGGCCGGAGGCGCTGGACGAGGCACTGGCAGGGCGGGGCTGGACGCTGTCGACGACGGAATCCGGGACGGGCGGCTCGCTGGCGGCACTCCTCGGCGAGCTGCAGGCGTTGAAGGCGGCCGCCGTCCAGGGTCCGGCGGCCGGCGACCCCGACGAGCCCGAGGACGACGTGACGTCGTCACCCGGCGATCAGCTGATCGGGCGGGCTGCTGCGGCGCGCGATGCGGCGGGCGCCGATGTCGGCATGGCGGTCCGAGCCCGGCCGCGGAGCGGCGACACCGCCGTCTCGATCGCGATCGCGTTGCCCACGCGGACGCACGTCGAGCGGCGGATCGTGTTCCTGGCCGGTCCGCAGGGGCGCTCGCGCACGGCGCTCGCCGCAGCCGCGGTCCTGCTGGAGCAGCTCCGCCGCGACTGATGCGTCGCTCGCCGTCCCGCACCGGCCGATGGGCGCCGAGGACGCCGCGACGGCGGAGGGCCGGCAAGCTAGAGCGATCCGGCTGCTGGCACCCCGGCTGAGCTCGCAGGTCACGCGCCTCACGAGCACCTGGTGGATCGCGTGGCCTGCACGCTCCTGCGGGACCCGAGCGATCCGGCTGCTAGGCGCGCGAGGCGCGGGGCCGCGGGTCAGGCGATCAGCGGCGCGACGCCTGCCGCAGGCCCTCCATGTCGAGGACGATGATCGCGTCGCGCTCGAGGCGGATCAGCCCGTCGGAGGCGAACATCCCGAGCAGCTTGTTCACCGACTGCCGCGTCGAGCCGACCATCGACGCGAGGTCGGCCTGCGTGAACGGCCCGTCGAGCCGTACGGAACCGTCCTCGCCCGCCACGCCCTGCTCATCTGCCAGGCGCGTCAGGCGGGCCGCCAGGCGTCCCGTCATGTCCAGGAAATGCAGCTCCTCGACATGGTCGGTGATCCGCCGCAGCTCCTTCGCCAGCAGCTCGAACAACGCGTCCCGGAAGCCGGGAACGGTGTCGATCGCCTCGCGGAAGCGCTCCCGAGGGACGACCAGCGTCTCGCTCGGGTCGAGCGCCGTCGCCGAGGCGGACCGCGGCGCGCCGTCGAGCAACGCGAGCTCACCGAAGAAGTCGCCCGGCCGCAGCGTCGCGAGGATCGCCTCGTCGCCGGCATCGGACGGCAGCGAGATCTTCACCCGCCCGGATGCCACCACGAACACCGCGTCACCCGGGTCGCCCTGGTGGAAGATCACCTCACCGCGGCGGAACCGCCGGATGCGCGCCGAGCGAGCGATCGCGAGCAGGTCGGCCTCGGGCAGGGCGCGGAACAGGGGCACGCGCGCCAGGGCGGCACTCGCAGCGGCCGGGTCGCCGACCACGCGCAGGTCGCTCACCACGGGCGCATCCTAACGGCTCCGAGTGTCCCGGAGTCGCCCCCCACGCGTCGCACGTGTCGCTCGCGGATCAGCTGAGTGTCAGGACCGGCTCGTTCGCGCTCGTCGCGGCGCGCACGCTCATCCGCGCCGCGATCGTCCGCGCCAGCGTGGTCAGCGCCTCGGCCGCCGGCCCCGGCTCGCGCTGGGCGACCGCCGGGACCCCGGCATCGCCACCCTGGCGCACCGTGACGTCGAGCGGGATCTTGCCCAGGAATTCGAGACCGTGCTTCTCGGCGAAGCGCTCGCCGCCGCCACGCCCGAACAGCTCGACCTCCTCGCCGCAGTGGGGGCACACGAACGCCGACATGTTCTCGACGACGCCGATGACCGGCACGCTCACCCGCCGGAACATCGCGTACGCGTTCTCGACGTCGGACACCGCGACGTCCTGCGGCGTCGTCACGAGGACCGTCCCGCTGATGGGCACGGACTGGGCAAGCGTGAGCTGCGCGTCGGAGGTGCCCGGCGGCAGGTCGATGACGAGGTAGTCGAGCTCGCCCCAGTCGCCGTCGCGCAGGAACTGCTGGATCGCGCCGCCGACGAGCGGGCCGCGCCACACGATCGCCTGGGAAGCGAAGAAGCGCATCGAGAGCACCTTCACGCCGTGGCGCTCGAGCGGGACGATCTTCCCTTCGGGCGAGGCGACCGGCTGGCCCTCGAGGCCGAGCATCTGCGGGATGTTCGGGCCGGTGATGTCGGCATCCAGGAGGCCCACGCTCGCGCCCGCCTGCGCGAGGGCGACCGCGAGGTTCACGCTCACCGTGCTCTTGCCGACCCCGCCCTTGCCCGACGCGACGGCGATGATGTTCTTGACCCCCGGGACGAGCTGCTCCTGGCTCCGGGGCGCCGCTCGCCGCACCGTCGCACCCCAGGTGATCGCGATCGCCTCCACGCCCAGTGGCGTGAGCGCTCGGCGCACCTCGGTTTCGATCTCGTCCTTCAGCGGGCAGGCCGGCGTCGTGAGCTCGATCGTGAAGGCGACCGCCGTCCCATCGATCGCGAGGTCCTTGACCATCTGGCGCGCGATGAGGTCACCACCGAGCTCCGGTTCCTGGACGGTTCGGAGCGCATCGATGACAGCGGACTCGACGATGAGGGACATCGTTGGACGGTTCCTCGTGGCACGCGCCGCTGGGGGTTTGGGCGGGCGCGGCGTGAATATCGTACCCCGCTCCCGGCCGGGCGCCCTCGAACGTGCCGGTGCGCGCCGGCATCATCCCCGTGCGGCGACCTGCCGATCGCACGAGACGGCACATCCCGATGCGCCCGATCCACGAGATCCGCACTCGGTGCGTCCCCTTTGCACGAGGTTCGCATCGTTGACACCCGCTCGAAGGGAGACCTATCCTCCCGCCACCCTGTCACGGGGTGAGCGAGCTTGCCGATCAGCGCGAGCACGGGTGGGATGGACCCGCGCCCCGGCGGCGTCCCGTGGCACGCTTGTGGAGTCGGGAAGCGCACGTGCCCCAGGTCGAGGTGCGCCTGGTCCAGGTCGTGAAGAAGTTCGGCGACGTGAACGCCGTCGACCACATCGACCTGGAGGTCCAGGACGGCGAGTTCTTCAGCCTGCTCGGTCCCTCGGGCTGCGGCAAGACGACGACGCTGCGCATGATCGGCGGCTTCGAGCAGCCGACATCCGGGGTCATCGAGCTGCACGGCGAGGACGTCACCTGGCTGCCGCCCTTCAGGCGCAACGTCAATACCGTCTTCCAGAACTACGCGCTCTTCCCGCACCTCACGATCTTCGAGAACGTGGCCTTCGGGCTGCGTCGCAAGGGCGTCAAGGACAGCGAGGTCAAGTCGCGCGTCACCGAGATGCTCAAGCTCGTCGAGCTGCCCGGCTACGAGCGGCGCAAGCCCAATGAGATCTCCGGTGGCCAGGCGCAGCGCGTCGCCCTCGCGCGCGCGCTCATCAATCGCCCCGCCGTCCTCCTCCTCGACGAGCCGCTCGGCGCGCTCGACCTCAAGCTGCGCAAGCAGATGCAGGTCGAGCTCAAGCGCATCCAGCGCGAGGTCGGCATCACGTTCATCTACGTGACCCACGACCAGGAGGAGGCGATGACGATGTCCGATCGCATCGCCGTGATGAACCACGGGCGCTACGAGCAGCTGGGCGAGCCCGAGGCGCTGTACGAGCGGCCGACGACGCGGTTCGTGGCCGGCTTCCTGGGTGTGAGCAACCTGTTGCCCGGCACGGTCACCCAGCGCGGCGACCCATATGCCAGCGTCACGCTCGGGGACGAGGTCCAGGTCCAGGTCCCGCGGACGGCGATCGACGGCGCCGAGCGGGTGGAGATCGGTGTCCGGCCCGAGAAGATCCGGATGCACGGGCTGAAGGAGTTCGTGCTGCCGACCCACAATCGGATGCTGGGCAGGGTGCGCGACGCCGCGTACCTCGGCGTCAGCACCCAGTACATCGTGGAGACGAGCGCTGGGACGCCCATCACCGTCTACGAGCAGAACCTCGAACGTGCGACCCGGTCGGAGCTGTGGGCATCCGGGGAGGACGTGGTCCTCACCTGGTCTCCCGACCACACGTTCGTCATCGCGACCGAGGATGCGGCGGGTCCGCCGCCAGGAGGAGACGAATGAGCAAGGAACCCACGTCCGGCGGCACGCCGGTCAGCCGGCGGGCGATCCTCAAGGGCGGGGCGCTCGTCGGGTTCAGCGCCTTCCTGGCCGCGTGCACCGGGACCCGCTCGACGCCGTCGGCCAGCGCGGCCGGCGGCGGGGCCTCGCCCAGCGGAGCCTCGCCCAGCGCATCCGCCGGCGCCTCGCCGACGGTGGCGCCCTCGCCGACCGAGAAGGCCATCACCGGCCCGCTCAAGTTCGCGAACTGGCCGGCCTACATCGACCTTTCGGGCGCCGCGGCGGAAGCCGAGGAGTACTCGCCAGGCTCCTCGCCGACGCTCGAGTCGTTCAAGAAGGAGTTCGGCGTCGACGTCGACTACCAGGAGAAGATCGGCGACAACGCGGTGTTCGTGGAGACGATCAAGCCGGCGCTCGTCGCCGGTCTCGCCACGGGCTGGGACCTGATGGTCCTGACGGACTGGATGGCCGCGAAGATCGTGGCCAACGGCTGGGCCGAGAAGCTCGACCGCGAGAACACCCCCGATGCCGTCGCCAACATCCGCGATGCGCTCAAGGGCGCGGCGTGGGATCCGAACAACGACTACCACTTCCCGTGGCAGTCGGGCATGACCGGCGTCGGCTTCAACGCGAAGACGCTGAAGGACAACGGGATCGCCGAGCCCACCAAGATCGCCGACCTCTGGAACATCCCGCCGGACAAGGTCACGTTCCTCACCGAGGCGCGGGACACCTTCGGGCTGGCGCTGCTCAAGCTGGGCATCGACCCCGATCCGGCCAAGGTGACCGACGACGACCTCCAGAAGGTCTCGGACGCCATCCAGCCGCTGGTCGACGGGGGCTTGCGCTTCACCGGCAACGAGTACCTGAAGGACTTCGGCCAGAAGAAGGTCTGGGCGGCGATGGTGTGGTCGGGCGACCTCGCGTCGTCGGGCGGCGAGGACGACAAGTTCATCTTCCCTGAGGAGGGGACGATGATCTGGACCGACAACATGCTCATCCCGAAGGGCGCCGCGAACAAGTACACGGCCGAGCTGATGATCAACTACGTGTACGAGCCGAAGATCGCAGCCCAGATCGCGAACTACGTCTACTACGTCTCGCCGGTCAAGGGGGCGGACGACGAGATCAAGGCGCTCGACCCCGACGCCGCCACGAACCCGCTCCTGTTCCCGACACCGGACGTCGTCGCCAAGCAGCACAACTTCCAGTCGCTGAGTGACGAGCTCGAGGCGAAGATGAACGACCTCTTCGGCACCCTTTCGGGCACGTAGCACACGCCTGGGCTGGGGATGCTCCGATGACCGCGGCGACGATCGGCCGGGCGCCCGGTCCCGGCTGGCGCCATCGCTTCGGGCGCGTCGTCCCGTACCTGCTGCTGTTTCCGGGTCTGTTCTGGCTGCTCGTGTTCTACGTGCTGCCGGCGGTCCAGATGTTCACGTACTCGCTCTCGACCGGGAACCTCGAGAACGGGTTCGAGTTCACCGGCTCGCCCGATGCGTACGTCGAGGCGATCGACCGCTTCGGGCGGCAGTTCCTGAACTCGGTGATCTACGGCGGCCTCGCCACGCTGTTCACGTTCCTCATCGGCTTCCCGGTCGCCTACACCATCGCGTTCCGTGGCGGGCGCTACAAGAACCTGCTGCTGTTCCTGGTCATCGCGCCGTTCTTCACGAGCTTCCTGATCCGCACGATCAGCTGGCAGATCCTGCTGGGCGACGAGGGGCCGCTGCTCGGCCCGCTCAAGCACACGTTCCACGTCCTGCCCGGATCGTTCAGCGTCCTGGGCACCGGCGTCGCGCAGTTGTTCGGACTGACCTACAACTTCCTGCCGTTCATGATCCTGCCGCTGTACGTCGCGCTCGAGAAGATCGATCCGCGGCTGATCGAGGCCGCGAACGACCTCTACGCGGGACGCTTCGCCGCATTCCGGCGCGTCACGTTGCCGCTCGCGCTGCCCGGCGTGTTCGCCGGATCGCTGCTGACCTTCATCCCGGCGATGGGTGACTACATCAACGCCGAGCTGCTGGGCAATCCCCAGACCCGGATGATCGGCAACGTCATCCAGAACCGGCTGCTCATCCAGAACGACTACCCGGTGGGCTCCGCGCTCTCGTTCATCCTGATGGCCGCGATCGTCGTCGCGGTGTTCATCTACGCCCGGGTCCTGGGCACCGAGCAGCTGACCGGCTGATGGCCTCGATCACCGCCGAATCCGCGCGCACGTCGCCCGGCACCCGGGCGACCGTGATGCACCGGCTCGATCGCTGGTTCCTGCCCGTGTTCACCGCGCTCGCGATCGTCTACCTGCTGGTCCCGATCTTCGTGATGATCGTGTTCTCGTTCAACAAGCCCGCGGGAAAGTTCAACTACATCTGGAACGAGTTCTCGCTCGACGGATGGCGGCACCCGTTCGATTGGCCCGGCCTGAGCGATGCGGTGGTGACCAGCCTCCTGGTCGCACTCTGGGCGACGGTGTTCTCGACGATCCTGGGCACGATGATCGGGCTGGCCCTGACCCGCTACCGGTTCCGGGGACGCGGGCTGCTCAACGGGCTGATCTTCCTGCCCATGGCGACGCCCGAGATCGTCCTTGGCGCGAGCCTCCTGACGCTGTTCGTCGCGACCGCGCTGCCGCCGCTCGCGGGCGCCGTCCCGACGCTCTATCCGACCGGCTTCGGCACGATCCTCATCGCGCACATCATGTTCAACATCAGCTACGTGGTGGTGACCGTGAAGGCGCGCCTGGCGGGCTTCGATCGGCGGCTCGAAGAGGCCGCGATGGACCTTGGCGCGAACGAGGTCACGACGTTCTGGAAGGTGACGTTCCCGCTCATCCTGCCCGGGATCCTGGCCGCGGCGCTGCTCGCGTTCAGCCTGTCGATCGACGACTTCATCATCACGAACTTCGTCTCGGGAACGACCAACACGTTCCCGATCTGGGTGTACTCCATCCAGCGCAACGCGCTGCCCGTCCAGATCAACGTCATCGGCTCGATCGTGTTCCTGAGCGCGGTCGGGTTCGTCGCCCTGACGACGCTGCGGTCCGGCCGCGCGCCGCGCCTCCGCTGATCGACACGAAGGAGCCCACCATGGTCGCCACCGCCCCGGATCCCGCCGGCACCTCCGGGCCGCTCCCGGATCGGTCGGTCGTGCCGCCGGTCTGGAGCCGGATCACGAACCTCGTCGTGGACCATGGGGAGGGATCGTGGCTGACCACGGTCGACGGCGAGCGGTACCTCGACTACTCGGCAGGCATCGGTGTCGTGAACACCGGCCATGCGCATCCCCGGGTCGTGGCGGCGATCCAGGCGCAGGCGGCGAAGCTCCTCCACGGCCAGCAGAACATCGTCTATCACGAGCCCGGGCTTCGGTTGTACGACCGGCTCTCGCGGCTGCTGCCCGGGGGACCGTGGGGCGCCTTCCTGTCGAACAGCGGCGCCGAGGCGATCGAGGCGGCGGTGAAGCTCGCGCGGGTCGCGACCGGGCGGCCGGCCATCATCGCGTTCCGCTACGGGTTCCACGGCCGGACCGGCCAGGCGATGGCCCTGACCGCGGCCAAGGACGTGTACCGCGGCGCGTTCGAGCCACTGCCGGGCTCCGTGTACCACGCCGACTACCCGTACTGCTACCGCGCGACCGGTGGCCCACACGATCCCGCGGCGTGCACGTGCGACTGGGAGGAGCGGCTCGAGCTGCTGTTCCACCAGCTCGTCTACCCCGACAAGGTCGCGGCCATCGTCGTCGAGCCCGTCATCGGCGAGGGCGGCTACATCGTCCCGGCCCCGACCTTCCTGCCCCGGCTGCGTGAGATCACGCGCGAGCACGGCATCCTGCTCGTGGCGGACGAGGTCCAGACGGGCTTCGGGCGGACCGGCGAGCTGTTCGCCGTCCAGCACTGGGACGTCGAGCCCGACATCATCGTCGTCGCCAAGGGCATCGCGTCGGGCCTGCCGCTCTCGGGGCTGATCGCGAAGCGCGAGCTGCTCGACAGGCTCGCGCCGGGCACCCATGGCGGGACGTATGGCGGCAACGTCGTCGCCTGCGCCGCCGCGCTGGCCACGCTCGATGTGATCGACGACGAAGGCCTCGTCGTCAACGCCCGCGAGCGCGGACGGCAGTTCCTCGACGGCCTGCGGCGGATCGCCGCGGGACGTCGGACGATCGGCGACGTCCGCGGGCTCGGGCTGATGCTCGCGCTCGAGTTCGTCAAGCCCGACGAGGGCGACGGCCGCGTCCCGGATCCCGCCCTCACGAAGCGCGTGCAACAGGAGGCCTTCGCGCGCAAGCTGCTGGTGCTCACGGCGGGCACGTACGTGAACGTCGTGCGGATCATCCCGCCGCTGGTGACCACGGCCGAGGAGGTCGACCTTGCACTATCGATCCTCGAAGACAGCCTCGTCGCAGCGGGGGCCTGAACGGATCGACAGCCGGCGGCCGGAGCTCGCCGGCCGCGTGCTGACGTTCTTCGATCGCCTGGCCACCGTCGGGCCGGAGGAGCTGCCGCTCCGGACGTGGACGGTCACCGATCCGGAGGCACGCCGTCGCCTGCGGGCCGACGCGGACATGGAGGTCTTCAACGTCGGTTGGGACCGCGAGCTGGCCGATGCGCAGCGGTCGATCGACACGTGGCTCGCGCGGCTGCTCAGTCACGACGCGCCCGGCATCGCCGGGTCACTGGGTGGCGGCCCGGGCCTGACCGCTGCCGACCATGTCGCCGTGCGTCTCGGGCTCCACGATGCGCTGCTGGCGATCATCCTCGGTGACCGGCTGGCCGAGCGGGATTCGCAGGAGCTCCTCGGCGGCTGGGCCGACCTGGTGATCCGCCGGCGATGAGCGAGCTCGAGGGATTCCCGATGGACGTCCGCATCGACGCGCTCAAGGGCGTCGTCGCCGGGCTCGATCGCGAGGATGTCCAGCGGATCTCCCTGCCACTTCCCGATGACGCGCGGCGCGCGGCGCTGGCACGAGCCGTGGCGGCGGCGGAGGCCGCGGGGCGCGGCCCCGAGCTGGCGGGCCTGCGGACGAGGATGCGCCGCGAGGCGTTCGTGCGGTACGACCGCGCGCTCCTGCGGCCGACGTGGCTGGGCCTGAACTGGGGGTTGTCCTCGGGCACGTCCGAGGACCGGGTGGCGGTCGCCGCAGCGCTCGACGAGGCCGCGGTCCTCGTGATCGCCGATGACCTGCTGACCGAAGCGGATCGGGATGTGCTCGGCTGGGCGCCCGAGGTCCTCCTGGGGTCGGCGATGCACGACACCGACTCGGGCTCGCTCGCCCACGCGCTCCCGGGCGACTCGCGAGGCCAGGCGGCGACAGCGGCCGCAGCCATCGGCGGCACCCTCCTGGGCATCGGGCTGATCGTCGCGCCCTTCGTGGCGGGCGCCGCCGCGCTCGCTCGACGTCGGAGGCGGGATCCCGAGTGACCGCGCGAGCGGGTCACCCGGACGCCGAGCGCCTTCCCCGGGACTCGATCCGCGTCGTCCCGGCCACGCCCGACCGGTGGGACGACGTCGTCACGCTCCTTGGTGGGGCGTCCGACAAGGGCTGCTGGTGCCAGGCACCGCGCGGGTTCGACACCGGACCACTCCGCCACGAGCGACGGGAGCTGCTGCGGGCTCAGCTCGCGGACGACGTCCCGCCCGGGATGCTCGCCTATCTCGACGATGAGGTCGCGGGCTGGTGCGGGATCGGCGTGCGTGGGTCGCTGCCCCGGCTCGACCACTCGCGCACGATCCCGGCCATCGACGAGCGGCCGGTGTGGGCGATCCTGTGCCTGAACATCCGCGTCGGCTATCGGCGGCGGGGCGTCGCCCGGGCGCTGGTCGAGGGGGTGGTCGACTACGCGCGCGAGCGCGGTGCGCCGGGCGTGGAGGCGTACCCGGTCGACCCCGAGGGCGGGCGCGTGAACACGAGCTTCGGGTTCGTGGGCTTCACGCCGATGTTCGAGCGGCTGGGCTTCCGGCGCGTGCTCATGACCGATGCGCACAGCGACCGGCGGCCGCGCTGGCTGATGCGCCTGGACCTCAGTCCGGCGGCAGCAGATCCGGGTTGAACGCGATCTCCCAGAGGTGGCCGTCCGGGTCGGCGGCATAGCCCGCGTAACCCCCGTAGAACGTCGGTCCGGCAGGTTTGACGATCGTCCCGCCCGCCGCCTCGAACGCCGACAGCGCGATGTCGACCTCCTCCCGGCTCCGCACGTTGTGGGCCAGCGTCACCTCGTTCGGGCTCCGGGGCCCGACGGGCAGCCCCGTGTCCCAGGCGATGTTCGGCCGCTCCCACAGCGCCAGCCCGAGGCCGCCGTCGAGCTGGAAGAACGCGACGGCGCCGTGCTCGAACTCCGTCCCGACGATCCCGTCCGACGGCCAGCCGAGACCGTCGCGATAGAAGCGCAGCGACCGCTCGAGGTCGTCGACACCGAGCGTGATGAGCGTGATCCGCGGCCGCATCACGTGCCCTCCCGAAGGCGAGCCAGGAGCTCGTCGTGCAGATGCCCGTTCGTCGCGAGGACCGTCCGGCCTTCGAGCGACCGGCCACCATCGAGGTTCGTCCAGCGGCCGCCGGCCTCTTCGACGACCAGCATCGGCGCCGCGAGGTCCCACGGGTTGAGATCGGGCTCGACGACCGCGTCGGCCGCGCCCTCCGCCAGCAGGCTGTACATCCAGCAATCGCCGAAGTTCCGCGTGCGCCACACGTCGCCGACGAGTGTCCGGAAGCCCGGGGTGGGGCCGTCGGGCGCGGTCAGCTCGTCGAGCTCGCCGTAGAGCAGGTGCGTGTCGCCCAGCGCACGGACCGACGAGGTCGCGATGCGTCGCGCTTCGCCCGCGCGCCGCCCCGTGCCGCCGTTCCACGCGCCGAGTCCGCGCGCCGCCCACCACCGCTCCTCGAACGCCGGCATCGAGACCACGCCCACCTGGAGCTCCTCGCCGACCTCGAGCGCGAGCAGCAGGCCGAACACGGGCACGCCCCGGACGAAGTTCGCGGTGCCGTCGATGGGGTCGATGTACCAGCGCGCCTCGCCGCCTCCCCGTTCCGTGCCGAACTCCTCGCCCACCACGCCGTGCCCCGGCCACGCGTCGGCGATGCGCTCGCGGATCAGGCGCTCGATCTCGGTATCGGCGGCCGTGACATACGAACGATCGGGTTTCGTCCGCACCTCGACGTCCCGCCGGAACCAGCGGCGCGCGACCTCGTCGGCGGCATCGGCGGCGGCCAGCGCGAAGTCGAGCCACGAACGGCGCTCCGCCTCGGAGCCGCGGGCGAGCGACGCCGACCACGCCGCTCCGAACGCGGGCTTCGACGCCGGCTCGCCGCTCACGACCGGATCCGCTCGCCGGCGGGGTCGTACAGCGGCTCGCGCATGACCTCGAACCCGACCCAGGTGCCGAACACGTCGATCTCACCGCGCGCCCCGATCGGGACGCCGGGCGGCAGGTAGGCATAGGCGATCGACCGCTCGACCGCGAACCCGTAGCCGCCGCTCGTGACGCGCCCGACGATGTCGCCGCCCACCCGCACCGGCTCGTTGCCCAGGCACACCGAGCGCGGATCGTCGAGCACGAGACAGCGCAATCGCTTGCGCGGCCCGGCGGTCCGCGCGGCGATCAGCGCCTCCCGTCCCAGGAACTCGCCCTTGTCGAGCTTCACGGCGAACCCGAGCCCCGCCTCGTACGGCGTCTCCTCGGGCGTGATGTCGCTGGACCACACGCGGTAGCCCTTCTCCAGCCGCAACGCATCGATGGCGCGATACCCGGCGGCGATCATCCCGTGCGGCTCACCCGCCGCCCACAACGTGTCCCACAGCGCCACGCCGTACTCCGTGGGGGCGTACAACTCCCAGCCGAGCTCGCCCACGTACGTGACCCGCAGCGCGTAGACCGGCACGGAGCCCACGGTGATGGACCGTGCGCCCAGATACGGGAAGGCGGCATCCGAGACGTCATCCACGGTGACCGACGCGAGGATCGACCGCGCAGCCGGCCCCCACAACCCGAAGCACACGCGCGACGACGTGACATCGCTGAGCAGCACCGATCCATCCTCGGGCAGGTGCCGTCGGAGCCAGCCCAGGTCATGCTGGCCGACCGCCGTCCCCGTGATGAGCAGGTATCGCTCCCCGGCGACCCGCGTGACCGTCAGGTCGCACTCGATGCCCCCGCGCCGGTTCAGCAGCGCGGTGTAGACCACCGTCCCGGGCGGGACGTCGACGTCGTTGGCGCACAGGCCCTGCAGGAACGCGCACGCGCCGGGACCCGCCACCTCGAGCTTCGCGAACGACGTCTCGTCGAACAGCGCCGCCGTCCGCCGCGTCGCCAGCGCCTCGACCGCGATCGCCGGGTCCCAGTGCTCGCCCGCCCAGCCGCGCGGACGGAGGGCCTCGTATCGCTCACGCGAAGCGGCCCCGGCGACATCCGCGTTCGGGCCGAACCAGTTGGCGCGCTCCCAGCCGCCCTTCTCGCCGAACGCGGCGCCGAGCGCCAGCAGTCGCGGATACGTCGGCGAGAGTCGCAGCGGCCGGCCGGCCTGGCGCTCCTCGTTGGGATAGTGGATGTCGTAGTACGTCGCGTAGACCTCGGTCGTGCGCGCAAGGGTGTATGCGCGGCTGCGGTACTGCGCGCCGAAACGGCGGATGTCCATCCTCCACAGGTCCAGCTCGGGCTCGCCGTCGACGATCCAGCTCGCCACCTGGCGGCCGATGCCGCCCGCACCGGCGATGCCGTGCGCGCAGAACCCGGCCGCGACGAACAGCCCGCGCACCTCGCTCTCGCCGAGGATGAACTCGTTGTCGGGGGTGAACCCCTCCGGGCCGTCGATCATCCGCTGGACCGGCGCGTCGGCCATCGCGGGGACGCGCCGGATCGCGCCCGCCATGATCTCCTCGAAGCGCGGCCAGTCGGGGTCGAGCAGGCGGTGGTTGAAGTCGGGCGGGATCCCGTCGAGGCCCCAGGGCGCCGGCGAGCGCTCGTAGCCGCCCATGCACAGGCCACCCAGCTCCTCGCGGAAATAGACGAGGTTGTCCGGGTCGCGAAGCTGCGGCAGGTCAGGGGTCACGCCGTCGATCGCCCCGGTGAACAGGTATTCGTGGGCCATCGGCACGATCGGCACGTGGATGCCGGCGAGCGCGCGCGAGCTCGGGGGTGTACATCCCGCCCGCGAGCACGACGATCTCGGCCTCGATGCGGCGGCGTTCGCCGCGCTGCTCGACCTCGACCCCTCGCACCCGTCCGTCGCGCACGTCGATCGCGGTGACGCGCGTGTGCGGCGTGATCCGCGCACCCTTCGCGCGTGCACCGGCGGCGAGCGCGAACGCGAGCCCCGACGGGTCCAGCCAGCCGTCGGTCGGCAGCCACACGGCTCCGAGGACCCCGTCCGTGGACATCAGCGGGAAGCGCGCCCGGGCCTCGTCGGCGGTGATGAGCTCGAGCGGCAGGCCGAACGTCCGCGCCCAGCCCGCCTGGCGCTGCAGCTCCTCGAACCTTGCCTGCGACGACGCCAGCCGCAGCGAGCCGACCTCGTGCCAGCCCACATCCACGCCCGTCTCGGCCGTGAGCCGGCGGTACAGGTCGACCCCGTACATCATCATCCGGGTGAGGGTGACGCTCGAGCGGAGCTGCCCGACGAGGCCCGCCGAGTGGAACGTGGAGCCCGAGGTGAGCTCCGCGCGATCCACGAGCACGATGTCGGTCCAGCCGCGCTCGGCGAGGTGATACGCGATCGACGTGCCGCCCACGCCGCCGCCGACGATGACCGCCCGTGCGTGGTCCGTCATCCGCGCGCTGGACTCCCCTTCCCCGCAGTTATCGCCCTTCGTCTAGCCTACCCAGCGCGGTCGGCGATGCGCGCGCCGGCCGCACCGGCTGCGACGCGCACGGAGGGCCGATGGCATCGCGTACGACCGCCGCCCTCCGCCGTCCGCTGGCGGCGCTCGTCGGCGCGGTCGCGCTCTTCGCGGGCGCGTGCGGCGGCAACGTCGCACCGACGCCGATCCCCGAGGTGACGGGCAGCCGAGGACCGACCGCGGACACCAGCGCCGGGCCATCGTCGTCCGGTGTCCCGGGCTCCGGCGGACCATCGGCCGGGCCGTCGTCGTCGAGCGAGGCGTCGGCACGGGTCGTCTACCAGCGCGTCTCGCCGGCGGTCGTGTTCGTGCGGACGCCGTCCGGTGCCGGATCCGGCTTCGCGATCGACCAGCAGCACATCGTGACCGACGCTCATGTCGTCCGCCCGTTCGGCGAAGCGTCGATCACCCTGGCCGACGGGCGGTCGCTCGACGGCGCGAAGGTCGTCGGCTCGGACCTCGAGGCCGACCTCGCCGTGCTGGAGCTGCCCACCCCCGTCGCCTTCCCGGACGCCGTCGCGGGCGATCCGGCCGCGCTCACGCGCGACGAGCGGGTGTTCCTCGTCGGCTACCCGAAGGCGGACGTCGAGCAACCGACGTCGACCATCACGGAAGGCGCCGTCGCGGCGGACCCGCTCGAGTGGCGTGACGAGCTGACCTACCTCGGCATCGACGCGTCGATCGACGACGGGCAGTCAGGCGGCGTCCTGGCCGACGGCGAGGGCCGGGTGCTGGGCATCACGAACGGGTCGCGCGATGGTCACCCGGTGGCGCTCGCGATCGACGACGCGGTCATGCGCGCCGCGGCCATCCTCGATGGCCGGGACCTCGACGGCATCACGGACCGGCTGCCACAGCCCGGACCAGCGGACGCGCCGACGGACGTCTCGGCGACGATCCAGAACCGCGCGGACGCGAAGGTCTGGGTCGTCACGGGTAGCCAGGATGATGGTCCAGGACGGATCACGATGGCCGGCGACGGACCGGCGCTCCTGTACGCGATGGCCGCCGGTGGCCAGCTCTCGAACAGCGCGGGACCGGCCGGCGAGCGACAGACCGTCGCCATCGACTTCCGGCCGCCCGGCCCGTATCTCGTCAAGGTGGAGACGACGGGCGCCCGACCCGTGGCGGTGGACCTCCACGCGACGCTGGGCCTGACACCGCTCGACGATCGGGACGACGGCGCGACGATCGCGGTCGGCGACCACCACGATGGTCTGGCCGACTACGCCGGCGACCTCGACTGGTTCAGCCTCCGACTCGACGCGGGTGAGCGGGTCCGCATCCGGTCGAGCTCGTCGTCCCTCGACACCGCGTTGTTCGTCGACGACGTCGTCACGGATCGGACGCTCGCCCAGGGGACCGACTCGGGCGGTCCGTTGGGCGTCGACGACGAGGTGACGTTCCAGGCACCCGCGGACGGGGAGTACCGCATCGTCGTCAACGACGCCGGGTTCACCGGGTTCGGCGCCTACCGTCTCGAGGTCGAGCCCGCCGGCATCTGACCGATACCGGACACGGCAGCACCAGCGCTTCGATCAGTCGCCCGCGACCTCGCGCAGCGCGCGCTCGAAGCGTGCCGTGGCGCTGTTGTCGAGCAGCCGCTCGAAGTGCTCGTCGGCGTACGCGCGGAAGTCGACGTCGAGGGTGCTCACGCCCTGCTGGAGCACGCCCCACATCGCCTCCCGGAAGTCCGACACGACACGCATGAGCGTCAGCCGCGCCAGCCGCTGCCGTCGCGGCCGCTCGCCGTCGTAGGCCTCGAGCAGTGCGGCGTCCTCGTCCGAGGAGAGGTCGTTGTTGACGCTGAAGTTGCCGAGGTCGAAGAACGGGTCGCCCATCCCGGCGTACTCCCAGTCGACGATCCGGATGCGCTCGCCGTCGTCGATGAGGTTGCCGGGCAGGAAGTCGTTGTGACACGGCCGCGGCTCGAGCGGATCCTGAAGGAACGCGAGCTCGATCCGGCGCGCCGTCGCCTGGGACAGCTCGTACTCGGCCGGGATCCGCACACCGCGCTCCAGCGCGAGCGCGCGGTACGCCTCCACGATCCGCAACGGGACGAACAACCCGGGGATCGCCGGCCCGTCGTGGAACCGCCTCACGGTGTGCGCCACCCGCGCGAGCAACGCCGGGGCATGCACGTCCAGCTCCGCGAGCGGCGTGCCCTCGATGAACCGCGTGACGAGATAGCCCTCGGGCCGGAGGAACGCGACGACCTCGGCGCCCACACCCAGCCCGGCCGCGACCACGGATGCCGCGTGCTCCACCTCCCGGCTGATCCCGAGGAGATGCGTGTCGTTGCCGGCGAGGCGGACGACGTAGCGCTCCGGGACGCCGGCAAGGTCGATGCGGTAGTTGCGGTTGGTGATGCCGCCGGAGAGCGGGGTCAACGTGAGCCGGTGGTCGGCCAGCTCGGGGACGCGCCGGAGCACGCGGATCAGGTCGTCCGCCACCTCGCCACGTGCGGGCGGCGGCTCGTCGCTCATGGGCACTCCTCCCGGTTCATCGGCGGCGGCGCGGGGCGACGGCCGCCGCGCCGCCCGCGTCGCTCAGCCGGCGGCGAACGTCAGCCGATCGACGGCCTCGCCGGTGATGGCATCGGCCGTCTCGCGGTCCGCTGCCCGGCCCCGGACGGAGACCGCGTAGTACAGCGCCGCCGACGACGATCAGGCGATCACGAGGGTCTCGAACAGCGGGCCAGGCTCGGCATCCCCGCGATCTCGTTGCCGAATGGCTTGATGAAGGTGTCGATGGTCGGGTTCGTGATCGCCCGGCCAGTCGTCCCGAAGTTGCCGAAGAGCCCCGGGTCTGCCAGATGGCGATATTGATGAGCATCAGCCCGCCGTAGAGCCAGGGCCAGGATGTTCACGAGCTTGCCCCATCGGCCGAGGCTGAACCACGCCTTCTGGTGGGGCCAGCCGCGGAACGGCGCGCGGCGAGCACGCCGATGTTGCACAGCAGGTAGCTCAGGTAGATCAGGCCGGTGGCGGCGATCGACACCGAGAAACCACCGCCGGGCCCGATGACGAGGATCGGGATCGCCGCCAGGACGCCCACGGCGATGGCTGCGTTGGCGGGCGTCTGGAACCGCGAGTTGACGCGTGCTCCAGGTACTGCCCAGCGGCAGGTGCCGGTCACGGCTCATCGAGAACATCATCCGCGTCGCCGCGCCCTGGATGGCCAGGGTGCACACGAAGACCGAGGTCAGGATGATGAACAGGTAGAGCTCGCCGAACGGTGATGCCGGCGACGATCTCGTAGGTCAAGGTCGCGGTGATGTGTCGGCGATCGGGAAGGCCTGGCCCCGCGATCGCGTCGGGCACGCCCGGGATGGCCAGGATCACCGCGAGCAGGAAGACGGTGCCGACGATGCCCGAGACGCGCGACCGACCAGAGGACGCCGCGCGGCGCCTGGCGGGTCGCGTCGAGCGTCTCCTCGCCGAACGTGCCGGCCGTGTCGAAGCCGTAGATCACGAACATGGCCATGAACATGCCGAGCGCGAACGCCGGCAGGTACTGGCCGCCGGTCGCCTGCTCCGTACCGGCCGTGTCGGTCAGGATCGACGGCGGATTGTCGTTGGCGAAGAACAGGAGGATGAGCGCGAACACGAGCATCCCCAGGATCTCGGTGCCGACGCCGATGTTGTTGAGGAGCGAGAGGAGGCGGACGCCGTAGGCGTTGATCAGGGTCGTGATGATGAGCGTCACGATCGCGATGAACGTGAACATCGTCGTCAGGCCGGTGGGTCCTTGGACTCGAGGAAGTCCTCGGTCTGCCACGATGAACCCGTCGATGACGTACGCGACGATGACGGCGACCGCGGTGACGGTCACGACCTGGGCCCAGAAGTAGAACCAGCCGGTGAACCAGCCGAGGCCGCGGTTCGACAGCCGCTTCGACCACTGGTAGATCGAGCCCGCCACCGGGAAGTGGCTCGCGAGCTCCGCGAACACCAGCGCGACGATGAACTGGCCGATGATGACGATGGGCCACGACCAGAAGAACGCCGGACCGGCCTGGCTCAGGCCGACGCCGAAGTTGCCGTAGGTCCCGTCGAGACGCTGATGAAGCTGAACGCGATCGCGAAGTTCGACAGGAACCCGAGGGTCCGTCGAAGCTCCGGCTTGATCCCCAGCGACCGAAGGTGGGCATCGTCCTTCGCCGCCTGGTCCGAGCTCTGCAGGGCATCCGCCACGAGGGCCTCCCTCCTCCCAACCTCCGCACCAGCGGGGTGCGGGCCGCTCACCTGGAAGGAACGCTTGGACGCGTGGGCTCGAGCTAGGCGCGCTGTCCTTCAGCCCCTCGTCGCGCCGGACCCGGGCGGCACGATACGGCGGGCCCCGAGGCGAGTCAACGGCCCGGGGCGGCGGGCGGGAACGGCTGCGGGGCGATCGATCGCTACGGGTCGAGGCGGTAGAAGCGGAACGCCTCGTGCTCGATGGGCAGGATCGTCACATCGGAGAAGCCGGCGTCCATCGCATAGCGCCGGACGGTGGCCGGCCGCATGACCGTCCCGGTCCCCGCCGAGGGCTGGTCGACGAGACCGTTGGCGAGGCAGAAGAACACGCTGTAGCCGTACATCACGCGGTCGATGTCGTTGGCCGGGGCCTCGAATGCCTCGGCGACGTTCTCGTCCATCACGAGCACGGCGCCACCGGGAGCGAGGAGGCGCCGGGCGGCCTCGAGCACCTCGACCGGACGCGACATGTCGTGGAGCGCCTCGAAGATCGTGACCAGGTCGTAGCGGCCATCGAGATCGTTCCGTCCGGCGTCGACGAGATGGAATCGGAGCCGCGTGTCGTCCGCACCTTCGCGGGCGGCGTTGGCACGCGCCTTGGCGATCGATCTGCGCGTCGATGTCGAGCCCGTCGACGCGGCTGTTGGGGTAGCCCGCGGCCATCGCGATGGCCGACCAGCCGGTGCCGGTCGCGACGTCCGCCACACGGCCGCCGGTCTGGAGCCGAGCGTGGATATCGGGGATGGCCGGGAGCCACTCCTGCGTGAGCAGGTGGCGGAACACGGGCCGGTTGGCCAGCTCCTGCGCCTCGATGAGACCCGGGTACACCGGCCATTCGACGCCTTCGCCGGTGCGGTAGGCGGCGGCGATCGCGGGCAGCATCAGGCCGGCCGCCCCGACGGCCCGGATCATCGGCGCGGCGGTGCCCAGGCTGTCGGGATCGAGGAGGGCCTCGGCGTGGCCGGCCGGGAGCGTGAAGCGGCGGACGTCGGGTTCGGCGGTCGCGTCATCGACCTCGAGGATGCCGGTCGCGGCCTGCTGCTCCAGCCATTCGCGGGCGTACCGGGCGTCGGTGCCGGTCGACTTCGCGAGCTGGGGCGCGGTCATCGCGCCGTGGTCCGTGAGCGCCTGGTAGAACCCGAGCTCGAGGCCGAGCTGCGCTGCGAGCAGGTCCCACGCGCCGAGCGTGGCCTCGAACAGGCGACCGGTGAGCGCATCGCGACGGGCGAGCTCGTCTGCGGACAGGGACGGGGTCGACACGGTCATGCGGGAGACCTCCGAGTGACGGGACGCCGGGCAGCGCCGATGGCGGGTCTCCTCCGACGGCTCGGCGGATGGTACCCGGCCGACGTCGGGGCGCCAACGGCGACGGGGAAGGTGCGGCCAGGGCGTGCCGTCAGGCGACGGCGGCCGGCTCCCGCATCACCGCGGCCAGCGCGCGACACACCGGCCCGAGGTTCGCCTGCGTGATCCCGGCGACGTTCACGCGGCCGGCGCCGACGACGTAGATCGCGAACTCGTCGCGGAGCCGCTGGACCTGTTCCGTCGACAGCCCGAGCAGCGAGAACATCCCGCGCTGCCGGAACAGGCCCTCGTGGTCGCCCGGCGCGCCGGCGTCTCGGAGGCCGTCGACGAGCGCGCGCCGGTTCGAGGCGATGCGGCCGCGCATCATCGTGACCTCGCCTTCCCAGCGGGCCCGGAGCTCGGGGTCGGCGAAGACGGTCGCGACGATCTCGCCGCCGTGGGCGGGCGGGTTGGAGTAGTTCGCCCGGACGACCTGCTTGGCATGGCTCAGGAGCGTCTTGGCGTCGTCCGCGTCCGCGGTGACCAGGGTCAGTGCGCCGACCCGCTCGTCGTAGAGGGCGAAGTTCTTGGAGAAGCTCGAGGCGATGAGGAGCTCGCGCGCTCGGTCCATGAGCGTGAGCAGCCCGGCGCGATCCTCGGCCAGGCCGTCGCCGAAGCCCTGGTACGCGAAGTCGACGAGCGGCAGCAGGTCCCGCCGCGCCACGACGTCGGCGATCCGCCGCCACTGATCGGGCGTCGGGTCGATCCCGGTCGGGTTATGACAGCAGGCGTGCAGGCAGACGAGATCGCCCGGTGCGGCGTCCTCCAGCGTGGCCAGCATGCCGTCGAGATCGAGCGTCCCATCCTCGCCGAGGTATGGGTACTGCCGCGTCGCCAGCGCGGCGGCGCCGAACACCTGCGGGTGGTTCGGCCAGGTCGGCGTGCTCAGCCAGACGGTGGCATCGGGACGGATCCGGTGGGCGAGGTCCGCCGCGACGCGCAGCGCGCCGGTGCCACCCGGAGCGTGGAGCGTCTCGACGCGCCCCTCCCCGATGGCCGGGTGGTCGGCGCCCAGGACGAGGGCACGGACCGTGGTGGTGTAGGCGGGGTCGCCCGCGATGGGCTTGTAGACCTTCGTCGTCTGGGCCAGGAGGATCCGGCCCTCGGCCTCCCGCACCACATCGAGGATCGGCGTCTTGCCCGTCTCGTCGACGTACACGCCGGAGGCGAGGCTCACCTTCTCGGCTCGCGGGTCGGCGACGAACAGCTCGGTGAGGCCGAGGATGGGGTCGGCCGGGACGGGCGTCAGCGCGGCGAAGGAGGGCATGTCGCGATGGTACGGCGAAGGGCGTTCGGACGGGGTCGCGCGGCGGCGGCGTAGCGGATCCGGATCTGCGTCCCTCCCGCCCAGCAGTCGGATCGCTCACATCCCGGCCGAGCCCGCTGGTCACACACCGGATCCGTGCCCTGCGGGCAGCGTGACGAGCGAGCGCACGCAGGGGAACGAGCAGCCGGCTCGCTACCGCGCGGTCGCCGCGGCGCCCTTCGAGCGCATCCGGGAGCGGGCGGTGCGTCTCGATCGGGTGGACGTACCGGTCGACCATCCCGCGCGACCCGTTGACACCGAGCTCGGTGAACAGGAACGCGACCTTCGAGTACTGCGCGGCAAGGATCTCGTCCTTGGTGGCCAGGTCCCAGAGCTGCCGCTTGAACGGCCCGATCGCCTTCTTGCGCGTCGTATAGATGAACTGCTGCTCGGTCTGGTCGGGCTTGCGCTCGTCGGCAGCGTTCGCCTCGCACCACTGCTCGATGTCGCGATGGAGCGACTGGGGGAACGCCGGGTGCTCGTAGAGCGCGTTCTGGAACCCCGTCGCGAGGTGGATCTCCGCCGCCTCGACCGCCGGGAAGTGATGGAACAGCTCATCGGGCAGCGTCGAGGCACCGTGCTGGACGGCACCCGCCAGCCCGTACGTCCGCGCCACATCACCCAGCCGCCGGAGCACGTCGAAGTCGAGCTTGACCTCCGCCACGCCGCCACCGGGCAGCGGGACGCCACCGTGTGACGTCCCCGTCTGCACGCTGACCTTCGAGATCCCCCGAGCGCCCGGCGCCCGCCGCTCCAGCTCGCCGAAATAGCCGTCCAGATACGCCCGCAGCTCGTCGACCGTGGAGTTCTCCTTGCCGACCTCGCCGATCTCGCCGCCGACACTCACGGTGTCGCCCGACGCATGCTCCGCCTCGAGGCTCCGGATGAGCGCCGTGAGCTCGGCGGCGCGGACGTAGTTCTCGCGCTGCTGCTCGTCGGTCGTGGGCTTCGAAAGGTCGACGAGGGTCGAGCTGTCGATGTCGATGTTGCGATAGCCCGCCTCGAGCGCCATCCGGCATGCCCGCCGGATCTCCTCGGTCATGGACTCGGGGTCGGCCGCGTACTTCTTGGCGTTGAACTGGTAATGGTCGCCCTGGATGAACACGGGATGCCGCCACCCAGCCGCGATCGCACCTGCGAGGACGGCGGTCGAGTAGTCGATGGGCCGCTGGAACGTGTAGGTCTGCTCCGAGCGCGCCAGCTCGAAGATCACCGCGCCCACATCGGCCTTGGTCGCCGCATCCAGGATCGTGCGCGCCATGTCGAACGTCTGCGCGCGGATGTTGATCGCGGGGACGGTGAACCCGTGGACCTCCCCCCGGCCGCGCGCGTCGTAGAGCGCCTGGATGCTCGCCGACCGGGCGCCGAGGGCCTGCGACGCCTCCCACACGATCCAGCGCGCCGCCGCGATGGTCGATTTGTCCGTGCTGAACGCCGCCGTCCAGGCGAGATCGGCCGCGGCCTGATCCCGGAAGCGCGACTCGTCGTCGACGATCAGCCGGTCAGCCTCGACATGCGCGATGCCGGACAGCGCGCCGATGAGCTCGGCGACGGACGAAGCGACGGTCGGCATGGGAGCGTCTCCTGCGGGGTTCGACCTCATCGTAGCCCGCAGCGACGTCCCAGCCGCATCAACGGAAGGGCTTCACCACCATCAGGAAGACGATCGCCACGATCAGCACGAAGAGGACCATCCCACCCTGGCGCAGCTTGGCCACCGTGGCCGGGATCTCGGGGTTCGGGCCGCCGGGGCCGGGCGGCGTCGAGGTCAGGGCGACGAGGTGTTCGCCGTTGCGACCCTGGACGAACGTGGCGAACAGCACGGCGATCACGTACAGGACGATGGCGATGTCGAGCCACAGGTTCTTCGTGAGGTCGAGGCCCAGCACCAGGATCATGGCGACGCCGGTGACGGCCATCGAGAGCGCCGCCGGCCGGACGAGCCGCTCGTTGACGCGGAGATTCAGGCGGGCGACGAAGTTCCCGTGCTGCGGCTCGGCGGCGGCCATCGGGCCGATGAGCGGCGCCGCGAAGCCGAAACCGAACGCGACGATCGCGCCCAGGATGTGGAGGAAGAGCAGCCACGGGAATAGCCAGGCAAGGTCCACGGACACACCCTCTCTTCGCCGCGTGACGGAAGCGGCTCTCGTCTCCGGACTCTACCGAGCGCGAGGCGCGCCGTTGCGGCCGCGGCGCTCAAACGACGTGCTTCGTCCGCCGGCTGACGAAATCGACCAGGACGTACTCGCCGAGGCGCTCCGGCGAGGCGTAGAACGCGCGCCCCCGGTTCAACCGGGTGACCAGCGCGACGAATTCGGCCAGCGCGCGTGACCGCTCGAGCATGAAGGTGTTGATCGTGATGCCCTCGCGGGTGCAGCGATCGACCTCGCGGAGGGTCTCCTGGATCGTGCGCCGGGTCGGCGGGTAGCTGAACTCGACCTGGCCGTCCTCGAAGTGGGCGGTCGGCTCACCGTCGGTGATGACGATGATCTCCTTGTTGGCGCTCCGCTCCCGCGCCAGGATCCGGCGCGCCAGCAGCAGCCCGTGCTGCAGGTTCGTGCCGTACTCGTAGCCGTGCCAGGTCAGCTCGGCGAGCGCCTGCGGCTTCAGCTCCCGCGCGTAGTACGCGAACCCGACGACCGAGAGGTGGTCGCGCGGGTACTGCGTCCGGATCAGCGTCTCGAGCGCGATGGCGACCTTCTTCGCGGCCACGAAGCAGCCGCGCAGCAGCATCGAGCGGCTCATGTCGACCAGCAGGACCGTGGACGCCGAGGTGAGCCGCTCCGTCCGCTTCACGGCGAAGTCGTCGCCCGTCAGGCGGATGGACCGGCCGGCTCGCCGGGCCGGGGCGTTCTCCTCGCGCATGAGGGCGTTCGCCAGCGTCTCGCGGAGGTCGAGGTGGAACGGGTCGCCGAACTCGTACGGCTTCGCCGTCTCCTCGGGCTCACCGCCACGTCCCGCCCGATCCAGACGGTGCCCTCCGAAGGCGTCCTTGCGCAGGCGGGCGAACAGGTCGTCGAGGACCTTGCGCCCGATCCGGCGCGCGCCGCGTGGCGTGAGCTCCATCCGGTCCCCGTGCCGCTCGAGATAGCCCGCCGCTTCCAGGACCTGCGCGAGGTCGTCGAGCGCGTTGAGGTCCCGCACCGAGTCGTCGCCCAGGAGGTCGCGGACGTCGCTCCGGTCGAGCGCGGTGAGATCGCCGGGCGTTTCGACACCCTCGAGCGCCGCTTCGAGCGAGTCCATCGCGGCCAGCCGCTCGAGCTGCTCCAGCGCACCTTCGAGACCCATCTGCTGGTCGCCGCCGAACCGGACGCGTTCCCCCAATCCACCCGGCAACAGCTGATCGAGGTTCGCGCCCAGCTGCGCGAGGTCCCAGCGCAGGCGGTCATCGCGAAGCAGCGCGTCGATGGTCGACTGGAGCTCCGCCCGCTGCTCGGGGGACAGCGACCGGAGCAGCGACTGGACGGCGGCCATCCGCTCGGCCAGCTGTTCGATGATGTCGTCGAGCGTCTCCGCGCCCGGGAAGAACTGGCCGTGCTTGGCGAGGAACTCGCCGATGTCACGGCGGCTCGGCTCGTCGCCGGACAGGCGCTGCTCGAGGAGCTTGTTGAGGTCGCGGACCATGTCGCGCTGCGGCGCGAGGTCCTCCGGCGTCATCGACTTCAGGGCATCCGACATGCCGTCCATGTAGCGGTCGAGGACGCTCTTGCGAAGGCGGTCGAGCAGGGCGTCGAAACGCTCGTGGGCGTTGGGATCGAGGAACTCGTAGTCCTGGAGCTGGCGGATCCGGCCGCCGACATCGGGCGGCAGCTGGTCCAGGCGTTCGAGCCGGCTCGCGGCCACGTCGCGGAGCATCCGGCGAAGGGCGGGGTCGACGTTCGGTGGCGTCGGCGTCGGTGAGGCCGAAGGAGAAGCCCCTGACGATGACGGCGCGGTCGACGCGTCGGGATCGGTCGGAGGAGGCTGCTGCGGCGCCGGGGCGTCGGGGCGGCTTCCTTCCTCCATCCGTCGTTCGACGCCCGCACGTTCCTCGGCGACGATCGATTCGAGCTCCTCGCGCACATCAGCCAGCGGATCGCCCAGGTCGTGCTGCTCCAGCAGCTCCTCGCGCCGCCGCCGCAGGCGCTCGAGGAGGTCCTGCAGTCCCGGCAGGTCGTTGCGCGACGGGTCGCCCGAGCGCCAGCCGCGCTCCATCAGGCGCCGCAGCGCCTCGGCGACATCGCCTTCCTCGAGCAGGTCGTCGGCCAGAGCCTCGACGATCTCATCGGCCGTGAGGTCGGGCACCGACTGGGAGCCGTCCCAGCGCGAGAAGCGCGCGTCGCGGGCCGGCCGGGTGAGGTCGTCGGCCGGCGGGCGCGGACGCGCATCGGCGACGTGCCGCCGGTCCGGCGAGTAGAAGGTCACGGTCGCGACCGCCCGCTCATCGGCGGGCGGCGGCTGCCCGAGGGTCAGGCTTGGCGCTCATCGCCGGTAGACGACCCCCACCGCTCCGCGGTCCTTGTTCAGCCGGCGCTGGAGATGGAGTCCCTCGAGCAGGAACTCGACGCCGGACGCGACGAGCGCGGGCTCCGCGGCGCCATCGGCGGCATCGAGCGCTCCCAGCCTGCGCACCGCATCCTCGAGCCCGGGCACCTCGCGCATCCAGCGCACGTACTCGCGGGACGGGACGCGCTCGCCGGTCTCCACGACCAGCCCCTCCTCGAATGCGCTGATCACGTCGTCGAGGCGGTCGACGCTCACGCGCCGATTGAACGTGGCGAACAGGGACTTCGTGATCAGCCGCTCGACGACGCGCTCCTCGGGCGTGTCGTCGCCCACGGACTCCAGCTCGACCTTGCCGGCCGTCGAGGCCATGACCGCCCCGAGGTCCGAGATCCGGGGCGCCGCGACCGCTTCGCCCAGCCGCACCGCGCGCTTCAGCGCCGTGGCCTCCAGCACCTCCATGTTGGCCACGCTGACCCGGACCGAGACCCCGCTCCGTTGCGAGATCTCCGGCGAGCGGCGGGCGAGATGCGTGATCTCGGCGACCAGCTCCTCCATGAACGCGGGCACGACGATGGGCGGCGTGTCGCCCTCGGGGAAGCGCAGCTTCTCCTGGCGGACGATCGCGATCTCGTGGTCGAGCGTCTTCGGATAGTGCGTCCGGATCTGCGACCCGAGGCGGTCCTTGAGCGGCGTGATGATCCGGCCGCGGCTCGTGTAGTCCTCGGGGTTGGCGCTGGCGACGACGAACAGGTCGAGCGGCAGGCGGACGACGAAGCCGCGGATCTGGACGTCACGCTCCTCGAGGATGTTGAGCAGGCCGACCTGGATGCGCTCGGCGAGGTCGGGCAGCTCGTTGAGGGCGAAGATGCCGCGGTTGGCGCGCGGGATGAGCCCGTAGTGGAGCGTCAGCTCGTCGGACAGATAGCGCCCTTCGGCGACGCGGATCGGGTCCACCTCGCCGATGAGGTCGGCGATGGTGATGTCCGGCGTGGCGAGCTTCTCGGCGTAGCGACGGTCACGCGGCAGCCAGTCGATGGGCGTGCGGTCGCCGTGCTCGTCCAGCGCGGCGCGCGCGGCGGGCGAGATCGGCGCCGTGGGATCGTCGTTGAGCTCGCCTCCGGCGACGATCGGCAACCACTCGTCGAGGAGGTTCACGAGACTTCGCGCGAGTCGCGTCTTGGCCTGTCCGCGCTCACCCAGGAAGACGAGATCCTGGCCGGCGAGGATCGCGTTCTCGACGCCCGGGATGACGGAGTCCTCGTAGCCCACGATGCCCGGGACGATCTCGCCGCCCTCGGCCAGACGCGCCAGGAGGTTCGCGCGGAGCTCGGCCTTGACGGACCGGCTCCGCCAGCCGGATTCGCGCAGCTCGGCGAGGGTCGCCGGCAGATGGCGGGGGACGGACGGTCGATCCACGAGGTGGCTCCGCGACGCTGGGACGGGTCCCGAGGGGTTCAGGGACGTCTTCGCACGGTACGACCGGCCCAAGGGAGCGTCAAACGTGCCTGCGCCGTGGCGGCGCGTGCGCGCGCCGGAACGTGACCGTCCGGTCCCGGGCGGCGGCTCAGCCGACCGGCCGTGCGGGCACCTCGCGATAGCCCGCGATGGCGCGGCGGACGTCGGCGACCTCGTCGATGCCCGCCTGGTGCAGCCCGCGGAGGTAGTCGGCCCGGCGCGCGAGCTCCTGCTCGAAGTCGCCGCTCTTCATCCCGACCCGGCTCGCGAGCTCCGTCGTCACGCCCCACGCGAAGTGCTCCAGCTCGTCGGTGCGCGGCTCGTGGACGGCGAGCACGGCCGGCGGGAGGCGCTGCGCATGACCGTGCTGGTCACGGAACACCGGGCGGACGTAGTGCGCCGCGGTCACGCGGCGCTGGGGCTGCGGGGTGCCGCCGTCGGCGGTCTGCGGCCGGACGTCGTGGGCGTGGCCCGGCCCGTACGGCACGAACCGGACGACCAGCACGACGCCGAGTCGTGACAGCTCGTCGTCGGACAGGCGGACCGGCGGTTGCTGGAGGTGCGCGAACACGTCCTCCAGGCTCGATCCCGGGATGGTGCCCGCCAGGCCGTAGCCCAGCGACAGCGCGCGGATCGCGATCCGGGCGTGCGGTCCCCAGGTGTACCCGGGCAGCTCGGGACTCAGCTCGTGGACCAGGAGGACCGTCGAGCGAGGATCGGCCGGGTGCCGCTCGTGCTGGCGGAGGACCGCGACGGGCGCATCGCCGGCGGCGATCGGTCGGAGGTCGGTCCGCCAGCCGAGCTCCGGCGCCTCGGGCAGCCAGCCGAAGTCCTCCATCGCGCCCGCCAGCGGCTCCGTTCGAACACCGTGGGGCAGGAAGTCGAGGAGCGCGCGCAGGAGCGTCGACTTGCCGACCGAGCGACCCTCACCGGCGACGACGATCGGGGTCCGCGCCTCGACGAGCAGCCACAGGAGCGCCGCGAGGTCCGCGTCGAGCATCCGCTCGCGCAGCAGGCTGACGATCGACCGGGCGACCGGCTCGTCGACCGGCCGCTCCGCGGTCCAGGCAAGCGATGCCGACCGCGCGGGCAGCGCGGGATCCTCGGTGGTCACGGGCGAAAACATACCCCGCATCGGCACGCGCGGGACCCGATGCGCCGACCTCCCTAGTCGACGGTGTCGCGCCACCTTCCTACCGTCACGTCGAGACGGCGCCCGGGATCCGCGATCGCGGATCGGGCACCACGGCGCCGTCCGGGTGTCGGGGGCCACGGGTTCATGCGGTCGCTCTCGCATCTCCGCGAGGACGCGCGCTGGTGCGTCTTCCGCGAGGTCGCGTCCAACACGATCCCGGGTGACCGCACGATCGTCGTCTACGAGTGCGAGTGCCGCATCGCGATCCGCCTGATCGAGACGGAGCCGCCGCCCCTCGGCCTGGGATCGGATGTCGAGACCGTCCCGGCCGCTGGTGTCGCGACCCCGGCCGAGAGCGCGCCGCTGCCGCTCGACTGACCCGGCGTCGCCACCGGGCCGCAACGGCGCGGTCGGTGCTCGGCACGCGCACGTCAGGGCGCTACGGCGATGCTCGGCGCATGGCGCCCGTCGCGCGACCCTCGTCCGACCTCGCTGCCCCGACGGTGGATGCCGTCGCACCCGCTCTGCGCGAGACGGCCACCGTCGCCACGCAGCGCGCGGCCGAGGTCGTGGCCACCGGTGCCGCGAAGCTCGCGCAGCCACCGACCGGGCGCTCGGCGAGCGTCACGGTCCCAGCCCGGACCGCGCTGCGTCGGACGCACTGGACGGAGCTCGCCACGGTCGCCGCTCTGGGCGCGTTCGGCCTGCTGTTCGCCGTCGTCAAGGCCGGGCGGAGCGCCGCCTTCGACGTCGCGCTCACGCTGCGACTCCAGCGCCGTCGCCATCCCGTCCTCGGCGGGCTCCTGCGCGCGGTGTCGTGGCCGGGGTTCCCGCCGCAGAGCCGCATCATCCCGCCCGCGATCATCTCGACCCTGTGGCTGCTCGGCCTGCGGTTCGAGGCCCTGTTCCAGGTCGTCGCCTGGAGCAGCGCGCTGCTGTCGACGGTGATCAAGGTGTTCGTCCGGCGACCGCGGCCCGCGGGCTCGGGGATCGAAGTGGTCGTCGCGCCGCTGGGCGGATCGTCGTTCCCGAGCGGACACGTCCTGACCTACATCGGCGTCTACGGCTTCCTGGCCCACGTCGTCCACGCGCTGGTGCGACCGGTCGTGCCTCGCCGCCTCCTCGTCGGGGCGCTGACGGGCCTCCTCGCGCTCGTCGGTCCGAGCCGGATCGCCCAGGGCCACCACTGGCCGACCGACGTGCTGGCGTCCTACCTCGTGGGCCTCCCGTTCCTCGCCGGCGTCATCGAGCTCTACCGCCGGTCGAAGGGCCGGGCGCTCGAGCGCCGCCCGACCGCGAGGTGACGTCGACGCGCACGGCGTCTCCGATCCTCGTCCTGTGGAATCGGAGTGCCGGGACGAAGGCCGGCGTGTCGACCAATCGGATGCCCACCGAGGACGAGCTGCGCACGCTGTTCGCGCGACATCACCTCGACATCGACCTCGTCCCGACCGAGTCGGCGGCCGATGCCGTCCGTCGTGCTCGCGAGGCGTGCGCCAGGGACTGCCCGATCGTCGTCGCGGCCGGCGGCGACGGCACGGTCCGGGCGATCGCGCGCGAGCTGCTCGGCTCGGGGACGGCCCTTGGCATCCTGCCGCTCGGCAGCGTCATGAACCTGGCACGCTCGCTGGGTATCCCGCGGGACGTCGAGGCAGCCGCGGCGATCATCGCCGGCGGCCGTGTCCGCGCGATCGACGTCGGCACGGTCGGGACGCTGCACGGACGGAGCGAGCCGTTCTTCGAGTCGGTGTCGATCGGCCTGCATGCCGCGCTGTTCCGGGAGGGACAGCGCTTCGATCGCGGCCATCGGCTGGCGCTGCCACGCGCGGCCTGGATCATGCTGCGCTACCGGCCGTCGAAGGTGTGGCTGGAGCTCGACGACCGTCGGATCACCACGCGCGCCCTCGCCATCTCGATCGCCAACGGGCCCTACGCCGGGTTGGGGTTCACGGTCGCCCCGGATGCCCGGCTCGACGACGGCCGGTTCGACATCCGGATCTTCCGCGGCTTCTCGCGATGGCACCTCGTGCGCCACTTCGCATCGATCGTCGCGGGCCGTCGCGCGGTCGAGCGGCGGATCGAGACGTACCGATCGGCGCGCGTCCGCGTCTCCAGCCGCTCGCCACTCCCGGTGCGCCCCGACGACGATCCGCCGCTCACGACGCCCGTCTCCCTCGAGGTGCTGGCGCAGTGCCTGCGGGTCGTGGTCCCGGAGGACGAGCGCGGGACGACTTGACGAGCGGTCAGGGGAGGATGTCGTCGATGTCGATCCGCGAGGTCCACTCGGCGTCCTCGAGGTCGGCATGGGTCACGTGGCGATCACGAGGTCGTGGACGGACGCGGTGTAGGCCGGCACATCCGGGACCGATGCCTCGCCGCTGCATCCATGCCACACCCTGTCCACCGACTGCGCGACGATGGGAGCATGCAGGACGGCCGTTCGGAACTCGCCATCCGGCCGCTCGACGCCTCGACCTGGGACGCCCTCGGCGGGCTGTTCTCGCAGGGCGGCGATCCGAAGTGGTGCTGGTGCGCGTACTTCGCGGTCCGCGGGCTCGACTGGTCGAACTCGACCGCGGATGGCAACCGCGCGCTGCTGCGCGAGCGCATGGAGCGGCCGAGGAGCGGACACCCGCCCGGGCTCGTGGCGCTGCGCGACGAGGAGGCCGTGGGCTGGGTGAGCCTGGGCCCACGCGACGACTACGAGCGCCTGACGTACTCGAAGCTCCTGGCGCCGATCGACGAGCGCCCGGTGTGGTCGATCGTGTGCTTCGTCGTCGGGCGCAGGGCGCGGGGCCAGGGCATCGCGAGCGCCCTGCTGGACGGCGCGGTCGAATACGCGCGGGCGAACGGCGCGACGACGCTGGAGGCCTACCCGGTCGACACCGGCGGCGGGCGCGCCCCGGCGGCGAACGTCTACCACGGGACGCTGTCGATGTTCGAGAAGGCGGGCTTCGCGGTCGTCGCGGAGCGGCGCTTCAACGCGACGAGCAAGCCGCGGATCATCGTGCGGCGCGAGCTCGGCTGAGGTGCGGCGGGGAGCGCTCCTGGCGGCGGTGCTGCTGGTGGCGCTCGCCTGCTCGCCCGCGCCCAGCCCGTCGGGGGATGCCTTCGCCGGGCTGCCCCGACGGACGATCCACGTCGGCGGGCAGGCACTCGAGGTCGTCGTCGCGATCGACCGCGGCCGAGGCCTGACCGGCGTGGACGACCTGGGGATCGTCGACGGGATGCTGTTCGACTACTCGGCCGAGACCGCGCCGTCGCGGTCGACGTTCTGGATGCCGGGCGTGCGGATCCCGCTCGACATCGCATTCTTCGGCGAGGACAGGCAACTGATCGCGGTCGTGGCGATGCCGCTCTGCCCCGAGGCCGCCCAGGCATCGCGCGCCTGCCCCACCTACGCTTCCCCTGCCCCGTTCCGCTGGGCGCTCGAGACCGAGGCTGGGTCGTTCGCGTTCGCCGAGGGCGCGACGCTCGACCCGGGTTCCTGACCGATGCTCGCGTGGCGAGCGTTCGCCGCCGGCGTGGCCCGGGTGCCTGACACGTGCTCGCGTGGCGAGCCGTGAGTCGCGAGGCAAGCTCGCCGGCCCGTCGTGATGAAGTCCCCGCGGTGGCGAAGGCTCGCAGGACGAGCGACTGTCAGGGGACATGGCGGACATCGCCGATCGCCGATCGCCTATGCAAGATCTGCATGCTGTGACGGTCGAGGCAGCATCCGCGGTCAGATCGATGCATCCCCTGCATCGCATCGACCTCCGGATGCACCACATGCATCGATGCGACGAGAGCGGCGGCCCCGAGGGTCACGACATGCACGATCTGCATAGGGGGCCAAGCGCTCGAGGCGCTCCCGGCCCAGGCGCCGGCTCGGACCGTACGTCGTTTGTCCCGGCGACGGAGCGTTGACAACGGCGCCGGCCAGCGCGTAGGCTGCGCGGCGGTCGAGCAGGTCGCTTGCCCTCACCATGTCCAGGAGGACCAGCTCAGGTGATGTCCACCCTCTTCATCCCGCGACGCAAGGCGCCCGTCAGTGGCGCTGACGGCGGGAGAGGTGTGCCCACCAGCAGGTAGGACGCCGGGCGAGAAGCCCGACAAGCGACCACCGAGCCGTGGGCCCACCGGGTCCGCGGCTCAAGTGTTTTTCGGGCATCCCACGCCCGACACGACCGAGCCGCAGGCCCCGAGCAGATCGCCGGGCCCGCGGCTCGTCCCGTCTGAGGGACCTCCCGCGGACCGGCTCCCACCACCCGGTAGTCGATCCACGAAGTCAGCAGGAGGTCCCCGTGACCGCCACCCTCAGCCCCGAACCGAAGACCCGCCCGGCGTCGGATCCGCGCCCGAGCTTCCAGCCCGAGCTCGCACCCGACGACGCGCCGACCGAGGAGCAGCAGACGCCCCGACCCGCTGAGGTCGCGGCGCCCGCCGCCCTCCTGGTCGAGCACGTCACGAAGCGGTTCCAGGTCGACCGGCGCAAGCCGCCCGTCAGGGCCATCGAGGACGTCAGCCTCCGCCTGGAGCGCGGGACGATCCACGGGATCCTCGGCGCGAACGGCTCCGGCAAGTCGACGCTGATCCGCCTCATCTCGGGGCTGCTCACCCTCGATGCCGGGCGCGTGTCGGTCTTCGGCCTCGACCTCGAGCGTGACGAGCTCGCGGTCAAGCGGCTGATCAACCGCGTCAGCGTCGACGCCGCCTTCTTCAAGAAGCTCAGCCCGATGGAGAACCTCCTGTTCGCCGCCCGCCTCTACGGTCTCGATGCCGGCGAGGCTCGGCAGAACGCGAAGTCGATCCTCGAGCGGTTGGGCATCGGCGAGAAGCGGCTGGGACGTCCGGTCGAGCAGATGAGCCGAGGCATGCAGCAGAAGGTCGCGATCGCGCGAGCGCTGCTCACCAGCCCGACGCTCCTGCTGCTCGACGAACCCACCACCGGCCTGGACCCGCGCAGCAAGCTCGATGTCCAGGCGTTCATCGAGGACCTCAACCAGACCCACGACGCCACGGTCGTCCTGACCACCCACGACCTCGCCGAGGCCGAGCGCCTCTGCGAGCGGATCACGATCCTCGACGGCGGCCGGATCGTCGCCGAGGACACGCCCGAGGGGCTGATGCGCCTCGTGCCGACGCCTGACGGACGCGTGCCGACGCTCGAGACCGTGTTCCTGGCCTACACCGGCCGCTCCCTCGACGAGGACGTCGAGGAGGACGGTGAGGCCGGGGACGACTGACACCGACCAACCACGGACCACACCGAGACGACCCGAAAGGAGGTGATGCGCATGCCGATGACGACGCGACCCGCCCATCCAGTCAGCCCAGTCGAACGACGTCGAAAGGAACGAACGGTGATGCACCCCGAGACCGCGTTGTCGATCGCTCAGGATCGGCATGCGCCCGATCGCCGGACCGCGGCTGACATCAGCCGGATCCGCGGCGACCGAGATCACTTCTCCATCCGGCGCCGCATCGGCCAGCGGCTGATCCATCTGGGTCAGCGCCTGATCGCCGATCCGGCAGCTCACCTTCCGAAAGGTTCGTCCCGTGTATCTCTCTGAACGCGTCGTGCTTCCCCTGGCGCAGGAGCGTCAGGCTCGCGAGCACGACGTCGCCGCCCACCAGCGGCGTCACCCTCGCCGTCACCGGTCCGTCCGCCGCCGCCTGGGCGAGTCGCTCGTGCGATTCGGCCGATGGCTGGCTGCGGAGCCCTCCACCCCGGCCTGGACGGCATGAACGTCCAGGCCGGGGGCACCCGCCACGCCGCGGGCACCCACCACAAGGAAACGACCATGAGCCTCCTGGCCCACGAGCTGAAGGCCTCGTACGCCTTCGTCGAACGCAACTTCTTCCTGACCCGGCGCTACTGGGGCTGGGAGCTCGCGTTCCTCGTCTACTCGGTCGCCGGCGCGCTCTCGATCTCGCTGATCGGCGCCGACGTCGGGGACGACACGCTGCTCATGAGCCTCGTCATCGGGGCCGTGTTCTGGAACTACCTGTCGGTCGTGTTCGGCTGGATCGCCGAGACGATCCAGGTCGAGCGCTGGGAGGGCACGCTCGAGTACACGTTCATGGCGCCCGTCCGGCGCTGGACCCAGCTGCTGGGGTCGTGCCTGTACGCGATGGCGTACGGGCTCGTCCACACGACGGTCATCCTCATCGTGCTGCTCCTGTTCTTCCCGCAGCTCCACGCGACCGGGGCGAACCTGCCGACCGCGGGGGTGTTCATGCTCCTCGGCTCGTTCAGCTTCGTGGGCATCGGCATGATCGCCGCGATCCTGCCGCTGCTCTACGTCGAGCGGGGCGCACAGATGACGTTCGTGCTCCAGTCGTGTCTGCTTGCTGGTCTCGGGCGTGTACTACTCGGTCGAGATCCTCCCCGAGTGGATGCAGGTCCTCTCCAAGCTCTCACCGGCGACGTACGTCCTCGACGGCGTCCGCAAGGCGTTGATCGACGGGGCGCCGCTCAGCGCCCTCATGGGCGACATCGTGCCGCTGATCATCGCGGGCGTCGTGTTCATCCCGTTCGGCCTGTGGGCGTTCGGACGGGCGGAGCGCTACGCGAAGCGCACCGGCAAGCTCAAGCGAGTCGGCTGATGGATCCGCATCCGGCGATCGACACGCATCCCCTTCCGCCGGCCGCCTCCCGTTGGCCGGCGCTGCACGACCTGGGCTGGGATCCGGGTCGCGAGGCGACGTTCGCGTCGCACGCGGCCGAGGGGCGGGTCCCCGCCCGGGTCGTCGCTTCCTACGGCGAGACCTGGACCGTCGCCACGCCCGACGGCGACGTCCCGGCGTTCATCTCGGGTCGCTTCCGCTACGACGTCGCCGGTCCCGGCGACCTGCCGGCGGTCGGTGACTGGCTGGCGATCGATCCGCCCGACGGGCACGGCGGCCCCGCGCTGGTCCAGGCCGTCCTCGATCGGCGCTCGGCGTTCCGGCGCTACGGGGGCGACCGCGCCCGACGTGGCAGCGCCCGCCTGATCGACGAGCAGGTCCTGGCCGCGAACGTCGAGGTCGCGCTGATCGTCGCGGGGCTCGACGGCGACTTCGACGTGCGGCGGATCGAGCGTTACCTCGCCGTCGTGTACTCCGGCGGCTCGATGCCCGTGCTGGTGCTCAACAAGGCGGACGTGGACCCGGTGGTCGAGGCGCACCGCGCCGCCGCCGTCGACGTCGCGCCCGGCGTGCCGGTCCATGTCATCAGCGCCCGCGACGGCACCGGCGTCGCGGAGCTCGCCGCGGCGGTGCTGCCACCCGGGACCACCGCCGTGGTCCTTGGCTCCTCGGGCGTGGGCAAGTCGACCCTCGCGAACGCGCTGCTCGGCGCCGAGCGCCAGCGGACCCGCGACGTTCGCGTCGACGACTCGCGCGGGCGCCACACGACGACCACGCGCGAGCTGCTGCGCCTGCCGGGCGGTGCCATCCTCATCGACACCCCGGGCATCCGCGCGCTCGAGGTCACGGGTGCCGCCGACGGGCTCGACGATGCCTTCGCCGAGATCGCCGCGGCCGCCGAGCGCTGCCGATTCCGCGACTGCCGCCACGAGGGCGAGCCCGGCTGCGGGGTCGGGGCCGCGGTCGCCGAGGGTCGGCTCGCGCCGGAGCGCCTGGCGGCCTATCGGAAGCTGGAGCGCGAGGCGGCGCACGCGACCCGCGCCGTGGACCCGCTCGCCCGCGCCGAGGAACGGAAGAAGTGGAAGGCGATCCACAAGTCGGTCGCCGTGCACATGCGCTCGAAGTACGGAGAGGGCTGATGGCCACCGCAGCACCGACGCTCACCTATCGCCGGCCGTTCGACGGTGCGTGGCCGGAGGAGACGAGCCGATGACCGCGACGGCGATCTCCTCGAGACCGGTCATCCTCCCGGATCGCGCCGCCCATCCCCGGGCTGACGTTCCGCACCGGTCGCATGCCCGACGACTGGGCCGCGCTCGCGTCGGTCGTCTCGGCGGTCCGGCTCGCCGACGGCGTGACCGAGGTGGCCACGGCCGACTACCTCGCGGCCGACTGGGGCAACCTCGCGGGCTGGGACGGTGGCCGCGACCTGCTGCTCGCGGAGGTCGACGGGCGGTTGGTCGGATTCTCGACCGGGCAGGTCCGCCTCCGCGACGGCGCCCTCGTCATCGATACCTGGGGCGGGGTGCTGCCCGAGGTGCGGCGACGACGGCTCGGGACGGCGCTCCACCGCTGGGCCCGCGACCACTTCCGCGCGCGGACCGACGACGATCCGGCGGCGGCGACGCGCCACTTCCGCGCGCTGGGCGCTGGATCAGGAGGTCGGTGACATCGCCCTGTTCGAGCAGGAGGGCTTCGTCCCCATCCGCTACGGCTTCGAGATGCGCCGCTTCCTGACGGGGTCGCTGCCCGAGCATCCCCTGCCCGAGGGACTGGAGATCCGCCCGGTCCGCGAGGAGGACCTGCGGACGATCCTCGTGGGCGAGGACGAAGCGTTCCAGGATCACTGGGGCCACCATCCCATGACCGAGGACGACATCCGCGCGGTCCTCGAGTTCCCCGAGACGGATCCGTCCCTGTGGCGGGTCGCATGGGACGGCGACGAGGTCGCGGGCGTGGTGCAGAACGCGATCTTCACGGTCGAGAACGAACAGCTGGGGCTCAAGCGCGGCTGGCTCGACCGGGTCTCGGTGCGGCGACCGTGGCGCGGGCGCGGGCTGGCGAAGGCGCTGTGCGCCGCGTCGTTCCGGGTCCTTCGGGAGCGGGGCATGGACGAGGCGTGGCTCGGCGTCGACGGCGCGAATCCGACCGGCGCGCTCCAGTTGTACGAGGGGCTGGGGTTCATCGTGACCCGTCGCTGGCAGGCGTACGGGCGGCCGCTCGATGGGCCGGCGCCGGCAGGGTGGACGGGCAGCACACCGACGACCGAAAGCCAGCCGTAGCGTCGCGGGCGCACGCGGCGGCGCGCACGTGCCCTTGGCGAGCGGACGCTGGCGCGCACGGTGTCGACGTCCCGTGTCGCGCTCGTCGTGCTGGCCCTCGCGGTCGGTGCTGCGCTCGCGGCCTGCGGCGGCGGCGCGCCGACGCAACCCGCCACGGAGGGCACCATGCGCGACTTCACCCTCACGAGCAGCGCGTTCCAGCCGGGCGGCGAGATCCCGTCGCGATTCACCTGCGACGGCGACGACGTATCGCCCGATGTCTCGTGGTCGGGCGCGCCGGACGGCGTCGCGTCGTTCGCACTGGTCGTCGACGACCCCGACGCCAACGACTTCCTGCACTGGGCGGTCCTCGACTTCGCGGGGTCCGAGACTGGCTCCCTGCCGTCCGGCTACTCCGAGTCGGTCGATGCGTCGCAGCAGGCGACGAACGACTTCGGCCGGGTCGGCTGGGGCGGCCCGTGCCCGCCGTCCGGGACGCACACGTATCGGTTCCGGCTCTACGCGCTCGACGGGCCCCTCGCCCTCGCCGGCGCGCCGACGTCGCGCGAGATCCAGGATGCATTCGGCGACGCGACGGTCCTCGGCATCGCCGAGCTGACGGGAACGTACCAGCGCGTCCCGCAGGCGACCGCCTCCCGCTGACGTCCGACGGCCCGGGGCGCCGCGGCCGCCGCCCCACGGCGCAGCGCGGCTTCACGTCGTGGCGCCCATACCGGTGCGACCGATGCGGCGGGCGTCAGAGCAACAGTCGTCGCTGCTGACGGACCAGCTCCAGCCACGGTCGCTCTCGACCGATCGTCGTCGCCGCGCCGTGGCCCGGCAGCACGCGGACCGGATCCTCGAGCTCGGTGAGGCGCACCAATGACTCGACCATCTGCGCCGCATCGCCGCCCGGGAGGTCCACGCGACCCCACGCACCCGCGAACAGCGTGTCACCGCTGAACAGCATGCCGTCGTCGGCGTCGAGGAGACAGACCGACCCTTCCGTGTGACCCGGGGTGTGCAGCACCCGCAGCGTCAGCGAGCCGAACCGCACCTCGCCGCCTTCGGCGAGCTCCACCGCCGGCACCGACGGCGGGATCGGGAACGGCGCCCACAGCGGCTGGGGCTCCTCGAGCCGATGGCGGTCCAGCGCATGGACCGCGATCGGCGCGCCGGTGTGCTCCTGGACCGCCGCGTTGTCGCCGATGTGATCCCAATGGCCGTGCGTGCTCACGATCAGCTTCAGCGTCCAGTCCCGTTCCGCGAGCGCTCGTTGGACGAACGCCAGCGACGGGATCGCCGTGTCGATCGCGATCGCCTCGCGCGTCGCCGGGTCACCCAGCACGTAGACGTTGGTCCCGACCGGCCCGACGACGGCATGCACGAGCTCCATCGGCCGAAGCGTGCCACGGCTCCACCGCTCATGACACATGCGCGCGACGCGAGCACTCGCCGGCGACCGTTCGGTGTGGCTCGCGCGCCGAGCGCTCGATCGCCCCCGGAACGCTCGTCGCACGAGCATCTGTCAGGGCTCCGGCCGGATCGCCCTGGCGAAGGCTCCGCAGGCGAGCATCCGTCCGGAGCGCGTCACCCGTGCGCGCGCGACCGCGGCATGCGGACGCGAGAACCGGAGCGAGACGCCATCCGCCATACCCTGTGGGGCCGACCGCGGTGGTCGCGCCCGAACGAGAGGGCAGCGTGGACCAGCGACGGCTCGTGGAGCAGGCGCAGCGAGGCGATCATGACGCCTTCGCCGAGCTTGCGCGGCGCACCGTCGTGCGGCTGGACCGGGCGGCCCGCCTGATCCTCCGGGACCCCGAGCTCGCACGCGACGGGGTCCAGGACGGACTCATCCGCGCGTGGCGCGACCTGCCGACCCTCCAGGATCCCGACCGCTTCGAGGCGTGGGTCCATCGGCTGGTCGTCAACGCCTGCATCGACCTCGCACGGCGGCGCCGAAGCCGGCCCATCGAGGTCGAGCTCATGCACGACCACGCACCCCAGATCCCCGACGCATCCGGCGTCGTCGCCCAGCGCGATCTCGTCGACAGCGTCCTTCGACGCCTCGACCCACCCGGTCGCGCGATCGTCGTCCTGCACTACTACGCGGGGCTGCCGCTGCCTGAGGTGGCGGCGACCCTGCGGATCCCGGTCGGGACCGTCAAGTCCCGTCTCCACCGCGCCCTCCGCGACATGCGGGTCGCCATCGACGACCCGGACGAAGCGGCGGGCGACCCACTGCGCGCGAGGACATCGGCATGAGCACGCGTCCGCTCTACGAACGCGACCTGCCGGACGTGCTCGACGACCTCGCGGTGGGCCCCTATCCCGACTACCTCGAAGGCGTCCTTGCGGTCACGGCGCATCGGCGCCAGCGGCCGCGGTGGGCGTCGGCCGAAAGGTGGCTCCCCATGGACCTCGCACTTCGACGAGCGTCGGCACGGCCGGCGCCCTGGCGAGCGCTGGCGATCCTCGCGATCCTCGCCGTCCTGATCGCCCTTGCCGTGGCGACGGTGGGCACCCGTCATCGACTTCCGGCGCCATTCGGACCTGCCGCGAACGGGCCGATCCCGTTCGCGACCGGCGGTGACATCTTCCTCGGCGATCCGGTCACCGGCCAGACCCGGGCACTCGTCACGGGTGCCACGTGGGACTGGGAACCCATGTTCTCGCGGGACGGCAGCCTCATCGCGTTCATGCGAGGGACCAGCGAGAGCGATCCCCAGCAGCGGGTCGCGGTGATGCACGCGGACGGCAGCGACATCCGCCTGCTGGGCGAGCCGCTGGCGCTGAAAGCGTGGACGTGGACGCCCGACGACCGGCTGGTCGTCGTCGCCCAGGACCAAAGCGGGCTCATCGTCCTGGACCCGGCGCATCCGGACGCACCGCCCGTCCGCTTCGCCGATGACCTGGCCGTCGACTCGCCGACGAGCCGACCAGGCACCGGCGACATCCTGTTCTACGGCAAGGACGCCGACGGCCTGATCGGCCTGTACGTGATGCACGCGGACGGCACAGGTCGCCACGTGATCGTCGGACCGCGCCCGACCAACGCCGAGCGCTGGGACCTGATCTTTGCGAAGTACTCGCCGGACGGATCGCGCATCGCGATCCCGCATTGGGACGACGCGGCGGGACACCTCGCCATCTGGATCACCGACCCCGAGGGCAAGGTCAGCCGAGACATCGTCGGACCGCCCGAGTTCTGGTACTGGGGCGATCCAGCGTGGTCCAACGACGGGACGCGGCTCGCGATCGGTCGCCAGCGCGACACCACCGACGGATCGGACCCCGTGAAGCCCATCGGCATCGTGGATGCCGCGACGGGCGAGTTGCTGCGCGAGACCGGTCCATCCCTCGGGTCGAGCGGGGCACCCACGGAATGGTCGCCCGACGACTCGTCTGTGCTGCTGCTGCACCTCGATCCCGCGGGCGTGGGATCGCAGCTGCTCGACCCCGACGGTGGTCCCGCGCGACGCCTTCCGTGGGCCACGGATACGACCCCGAACTTCCAGCGGCTTGCGCCCTGACGACGCCGCGTGACGCGGCCGGCTGTCGGCCGGCCGCGTCCATTCACCCCGGATCCGGTGACGGCCAGACGGGGACGCTCCGGGTCGGGCGCGATCTCGTCGACGTAGTCCCAGGCGCGCAGCGTGCCGGGCTCGACGCGGACGACGATCCCGGGTGTCACCTTCGCCGCGTAGCGCTCGCCGTTGACCGGCCCGAGATAGCGGAGTGACAACCGCCGCGTCAGCTCCGCGCTGCCGTCCGTGGTCAGCGTGGCGATCCCGCGGACCTCGAGCCCTCGGGCGGGCCAGTGGTGGTCATAGACGACGACCGCCGCCCGGGGATCGCGCAGCAGGTGGCGATGCTTGATGTCGCCGTCCGGGATGCCGATCTCGAAGCCACCGTCGCGCCACTCGTGCCAGACCGGCGACAGGAGCGCGCTGCCGTCCTCGCGATAGGTCGCGAGGACGGCGCAGTACGGGCGCTCGAGCAGGTCGCCCAGCTCCTCGACCGTGCGCCGGGTCATGAAGCGGCTTCGAGCTTCGCCTTGATGCAGGTGAAGGTCTGGGCCGTGAGCTTGTTCGCCGTCCCCTCGATGAGGCGCGCCCCGACCGAGGCCAGCGTGCCCGCGATCGTCACGTCGGCGGACCAGTCCATCGCCGTCCCGCCGTCCGCCCCGTCGCGCAGGGCCATCGACGCCACCGCGTCCGCCGCCGAGCCCGGCGCCTGTCCGTGGACCTTGATGACCATCTTGTCGGGCGCCTGCTGCTCGACGATCTCCATGTCGCCGTTGAAGCGGGCGGAGATGAACCCGACGCCGACCTTGGCCACCGCCTTGTAGTGGTTGTCGTCGATCTTCGTGACCGACTCGACGCCCGGCCCGCACGATGCGACCTGCTCGGGATCGGCGACGAACGCCCACACCTTGTCGCGCGGCGCGGCGATCTCGACGGTGCCCTGGAACTTCATGACGCCTCCGGTGGGGTCGATGGCGGCGGAGCGGCACCCGGCATCGAGGGGACGTGGTCCGGCGAGAGGTACGTCGCGGGGTCCTTGACGAAGCGGGTGCGGCAGCCGATGGAGCAGAACGCGTAGATGGTGCCTGCATGCTCGGCGAGATGCCGGGCGTGGGCGGCATCGACGGTCATCCCGCACACCGGGTCGAGCAGCACGATGTCGTCGCGCGCGGGTGCGAGCGGCGTGACCACCCGCTCATCGCCGGCCAGCGTCGCGGGCCCGGGCGCGGCCACGAACGGCGCGCGGCCTCGCCGGACCTGCACGAGCTCCGCGAGGATCGACAGCGCGATCTCCTCGGCGGTCTCCCCACCCAGGTCCATGCCCGCCGGGGCGCGCAGCGCGGCGACGCGCTCCGGCCCGAGGTCGGTCTCGTCCAGCAGCCACGCCCGGACGGCAGCCGCCCGGGTGGGCGAGGCGACGAGCCCGACGTACGCCACGTCGCGTCGCAGCGCGCCCGCGACCGCCTCCTCGTCCCACTGCCCCTGCGTCGCGACCACCACGTAGGGCGGCGCGACCGGTGACAGCGAGCGGTACCCGGCCGCCTGGACGACCTCGGCCGCGGCAGGGAATTCGGCGGCATCGGCGATGGGGTCGATGAGCGTGACGCGGAAGCCCGCGGCGGCTCCCAGCGAGACCAGGGCCCCGGCGATCGGCGTGGTGCCGGCGACCCACAGCGCCGGCGCGGGAAGGACCGGTTCCACGGCGATCTCCAGCGTTCCCCCGGAGTGACACGTCATGACCAGCTCGACGACGCCGTCGCCACGCCGTCCCTCGGCGGGCGCGTCCTTCGAGAGCCGCAGCAGGCGCGGCTGCCCATCGGCCAACGAGCGGAGCGCCTCGCGAACGACGACCGGCTGCGCGCACGACCCGCCCACCCAGCCCTCGATCGAGCCGTCGGGATGGACGATGCCGTGCGCACCCGGCTTCGCCGAGGTCGGCCGCCGCACCGCGACGACCGTCGCGAACGCGAACGGTCGTCCCGCCGCGACGAGCTCCGCTGCGCGCGCGTAGAGGGACGCGGGCCCGCCGGCGTGACCGGTCGAGCCCGCCGGGATGGCCACGGTTACGCCGTGACGCCCTTCTCGTGCAGGATCGCCCAGACCTTCTGGGGCGTGATCGGGATGTCGATGTTCCGGACACCCAGGTGCCACAGCGCATCGACCACGGCGTTCGCGATGGCCGGCGGTGCGCCGACGGTCGCGGACTCGCCGACGCCCTTGGCGCCGATCGGGTGGTGCGGCGAGGGCGTCACGGTCTTGTCGAGCTCCCAGGCCGGCGTCTCGATGGCCGTCGGGACCAGGTAGTCGAGGAACGTGCCGTTGAGGTTGTTGCCCGCCTCGTCGTACGTCATCTCCTCGTACAACGCGGGGGCGAGACCCATCGTGAGCCCGCCGTGGATCTGCCCGTCAACGATCATCGGGTTGATGATGTTGCCGCAGTCGTCGACGGCCACGAACCGGCGGACGTGGACCTGCCCCGTCCCCTTGTCGATGTCGACGACGGCGATGTACGACCCGAACGGGAACGTGAGGTTCGGCGGGTCGTAGTAGTCGACCGCCTCGAGCCCGGCCTCCATCCCCTGTGGATGGTTGGTGTAGGCCGCGAACGCGATCTCCTGGATGGTCTTGCTGCGCTCCGGCGAGCCCTTCACGCTGAACTTGCCGTTGGTCCACTCGAGGTCGTCCTCGTTGGCCTCCAGCAGGTGCGCGGCGAGCTTCTTCGCCTTTTCGCGGATCTTGCGCGCCGCCACGGCGGTCGCGGCACCGGCGACCGGCGTGGACCGGGACGCGTAGGTGCCCAGGCCATACGGCGCGGTGTCGGTGTCGCCGTACTCGATCTTGATGTCGGCGACCGGGAAGCCCAGCTCCTCCGCGATGATCTGCGCGAACGTCGTCTCGTGGCCCTGGCCCTGCGTCTGGACGCCGATCCGGGCGAGGACCTTGCCCGTCGGATGGACCCGGATCTCGCACGAGTCGAACATCTTCAGGCCGAGGATGTCGAAATCGTGGGACGGCCCGGCGCCGACGATCTCCGTGAACGAGCTGATGCCGATGCCCATGAGCTCGCCACGCGCGCGCTTCTCGGCCTGCTCGCGGCGGAGCCCCGCGTAGTCGATCTTGTCCATCGCCAGCTGCAGCGCGCGGGGGTAGTCGCCCGAGTCGTAGTCCCAGCCGGTGGGCGTGTGGTACGGGAACTGGTCGGGCTGGATGAAGTTCTCCATCCGCAGCTGCGCCGGATCCTTGCCGATCTCGTGGGCCAGGATGTCGACCATCCGCTCGATGGCGTGGACGGCCTCCGTCACCCGGAACGAGCAGCGGTACGCGACGCCGCCGGGCGGCTTGTTGGTGTAGACGCCGTCGACCTCGACGAACGCCTTGTCGAAGTCGTAGCTGCCGGTGATGACGTTGAACAGGCCGGCCGGGAACTTCGACGGGTCGGCCGCGGCGTCGGTGTAGCCGTGATCGGCGATCGTCTTCACCTTGAGGGCCTGGATCCGGCCGTCCTTCGTCGCGCCCAGCTCCGCGTGGATGTGGTAGTCGCGAGCGAACGAGTCGGCCTGGAGGTTCTCGCTCCGGTCCTCGATCCACTTCACGGGCTTGCCGGTGGTCAGCGACGCGACGACCGCGAGGACGTAGCCCGGATACACCGGCACCTTGCCGCCGAAGCCGCCCCCGATGTCGTGGGTCTTGACCCGGATGTTCTGCTCGGGCAGTCCGCTGACCAGGGCGAGCACGGTCCGGATGGCGTGGGGCGCCTGGGTCGTCATGTGCAGCGTGAGCTGGCCACGCACCGCGTCCCAGTCCGCGACGCAGCCGCAGGTCTCGATCGATGCGACGTGGATGCGCGGGATGTAGATGTCCTCGGCGATCTTCACCTCGGCCGAATCGAGCGCCGCCTGGGCGGCGTCCTTGTCGCCCGATTCCCAGTGCCAGATGTGGTTGGTCTGCTTGTCCTCGCCGCGGTCCGGGCGCAGGACCGGCGCGCCGGCCTCGAGCGCCTTCTTGGGGTCGATGACCACGGGCAGCGGCGCGTAGTCGACCAGCATGGCCGCGACGCCGTCGGCAGCCGCGTACCGGGAGGTCGCGACGACGGCGGCGACCTCCTGGCTCTGGTACATGACCGTGTCGGTCGGGAGCACCATCTGCTTGTCGCCCGCGAGCGTCGGCATCCAGTGCAGGCCGGCCTTCTCGAGGTCGGCGCCGGTGATGACGGCCGCGACACCCGGGACCTTGAGGGCCTCACTGCTGTCGATGCCCTTGATCGTCGCGTGGGCATACGGCGAGCGGACGATGTCGAGCCACAGCTGGCCCGGCAGGTTGACGTCCTCGATGTACTCGCCCTTGCCGCGGATGAACCGCGGATCCTCCTTGCGCTTGACGGAATGGCCCATGCCCCCGACCTCGGGGGTGGTGTTCAGCTGACGCGGTTCCGCCTCGGCGGTCATCTCGTGGATCCCTCCCGCTCAGCCGGCCGCCGGGGCCGCGGAGACTTCCTGGCCCTCGACCGTCTCGGCCGCCACCACCGGCGCCGACTCGCTCGCGCGGAGCTCGCCTGCCGCCTGCTGGACCGCCTTGACGATGTTCACGTAGCCCGTGCAGCGGCAGAGGTTGCCCGCGATGCCTTCGCGGATCTCCTGCTCGGACGGGTCGGGGTTCTCGCCGAGCAGCCAGGCCGACTGCATGATCATGCCCGGGGTACAGAAGCCGCACTGGAGCCCGTGCTGGTCCCAGAACGCCTGCTGAAGGGGGTGGAGGGCGGCGCCGGAGCTGATGCCCTCGATGGTCGTGACGGTCGCACCGTCGGCCTGGACCGCGAGCATCGTGCAGCTCTTGGCACTCCGGCCGTCGACGTGGACGGTGCACGCGCCACAGTGGCTGGTATCACAGCCGACGTGCGTGCCGGTCAGGCCGAAGGTGTCGCGCAGCAGGTGGACGAGGAGCAGCCGCGGCTCGACGTCGGCCTCGCGGACCTCACCGTTGACGGTCACGGAGACGTGCTGGGTGGTCATCGACAGGTCTCCCCCTCAGCCGAACGACAGGGCGCGCTGGGTGGCCGCCCGGAGCGCCCGGACGACCATCTCGGCGGCCATCGCCCGCTTGTATTCGACGGGTCCACGGATGTCGGCGGCCGGCCGGCTCTGCGCGCCGGCGGCGAGACCGGCGGCGCGGAACGCCTCCTCGGACGGGCGCTGGCCGGCCAGCGCCGCCTCGGCGTCCGTGGCCGCGAACGGCGTCTCGGCGACGGCCGTCAGGGCGATCCCGGACCGGGCGATCGTGCCGTCCTCGGCAAGGCCGAGCGTCGCGCACGCCGCGACGGTCGCGAAGTCGCCCGCCTTCCGCTCGAGCTTGGCGAAGCCACCACCCATCCTCGGTCGCCGACGCGGGATGCGGATCTCGGTGAGGATCTCGGTGGGGGTCATCGCCGTGGTGAACGTGTCGATGAAGAACTCGCGGGCCGGGATCTCGCGCTCGCCGTCCGGGCCGCGCACGACGACCCGGGCGTGGGTCGCGAGCAGGACCGCCGGCCAGTCCGCGGCGGGATCCGCGTGGGCCACCGAGCCGCCGATCGTCCCCCAGTTGCGGACCTGCGGATCGCCGATGCCGCCGGCCACGTCCCGAAGCGTCGGGTAGTGGTCGACGACGATCGGGTGCTCGTGGAACGCGCGGTGCGTGGTTCGGGCGCCGATGCGCAGCCAGTCGTCGGTCTCGGTGACCCCCTCCATCCCGAGGTTCGCGATGTCGACGAGGATGCCCGGCTGCGCGAGGCGCAGCTTCAGCAGCGGGATCAGGCTGTAGCCGCCGGCGAGGACCTTGGCCTCGCCTTCGCGGTCCTGCAGGATCCGCAGCGCCTCGCCGATATCGGCGGGACGCACGTAGTCCACCTGGGCGGGGATCACCGACCACCTCCTCCGCTCCTGCTCGAGCGGACTCCCCCTGATGACGCGACCCGTCATGACGAACGGGCGCTGCTCATCCGCTTCCCGGTGGGGGCCGACGGTCGTGGATCAGGACGGCCGCGAGGTACGCCGGTCCGGTCGCGTGATGTCAGGCGAGGATACGACGCCGGGGTCTCGTCGGTTCGCGCGGCGCGCACAGCGGGCGCGCCTCGGACCTCAGGCGGACGGGCGATCCGGGGGCGGCCCGGGCTCCCACGAGACGATGCCGATCGAGCCGGCCGGCGGGTCGGCGAGGGTCCAGCCACCGTCGCGCTCCACGATGCGGTCGCGAAGGGCGTCCTTGAACGAGCGGTCCTTGGCGCCATCGGGCGCGATGAACAGCTGGCGCCGGACGAAGGTCTCGAGCGCCGCCGGCGACTCGAACGTCCGGGGCGGCCGCTCGACCCGCTGCAGGTCCGTCTCGCGGCCGCGGGCTCGGAGCACCGAGAGCAGCTCCGGCAGCGCCGGCAGCGCGACGCGCTCCTCGCCGTGGACCAGCGGCCAGAACGGATCGGCCACCGATGCCGGCGAGCGGTCGGTGAGGACCGCGACGCAGCGCTTCCGGACCGCGGCCTCGAGCGCGTCGAGGAACGGGCCGATGTGCTCGATGTCGTAGCCCACGTGGGCGATGAGCGCGATGTCGGCCGCCGGCAGCTCGCCCAGCTGCTCGGCCGCCTCTGGCCATGCCGCGCCGACGATCCGGATGTTCGTGATCCCGTGCTCGGCGATGCCGGTGCGGAGGGCATGGCGCATCGAGGCCGATGGCTCGACGGCGATGACCTCCTTCAGCCGGAGCGCGAGTGGCAGCGCGTATCGACCGGCGCCCGCGCCGACGTCGATCCAGGTCTCGTCGGGTTCGGTGAGCTCGCGCATCGCGTCCAGTGCGGGTTCGCCCGTCCGCCGCGGATCGGCGACGAACAGCGACGAGACCGGCGCGTAGAAGTCGCCCTCGGGGCCGCCTTCGCGCAGTCGTTCGGCCTGCTCGCGGTTGGCGAGGACTCGTTCGGCCCAGGCGGCCTCGAGTCGGGTGGCGTCAATGAGCTTCGGCATCACGGTCATGTGGCTTCGTCACGGGTTCGGTGAACAGTGCCCAGGCGAACAGGATCCCGAGCAGGACGATCGTGGTCAGGACGTAGCCCTCCACCTGGAGTGGCTGCAACCCGAGCCCCTGACGGGCGATCTCGGGTGCGAGTGCCACGGCGGTCAAGACGATGTACAGCGGGGCGACGAACCATTCGAAGCGCTGGACCGTCGCGAGGGCGCCGGTCGCGCCCGGCACCGCGCTCCGCCCGACGATCACGACGGCGACCAGGCCGAGCACGCCGGCCGACGCGAACGCGACCCGCCAGAGCACGCCGTTGTCGCCGGCGAGCAGCGAGGCGAGCGACATGATCCCGGGGATCACGAAGTGGAGGGAGACGACGAATGCGAGGCGCCGTCGCGGCCCATCCGAGGTGAGCTCGTCGTGCCGGAACTGGACGACGACCCACCAGAATCCGAGGAGCGTGAAGCACAGGCCCGACGCGGTCGAGTAGAACGCGTTCGTGTCCATCAGCGGACAGGATGCCGGACGATGGGGTCCGGTGTCGCGCCCGCGGGTGCGTGCGCGAGCGCGGCGAGGTCGGCGGGCGTGTCGACGTCGGGGTTCGCGCCGTTCACCGGCACCTCGACGACGAGCTCGGGATGGCGCGCGAGGATCGGGCGGAGGCCACGGTCGCCGGTGACCTCCTCGAGGAGGCCGAACGCCGCGCGGCGGACCAGCACCGGATTGGGGTCGGCGCCGGTCGGATAGCGCGGGACGGCGACGGCGTGCCCGGGACCGGTGGCCAGCAGCGCAGCGATGACCGCGGGATCGACGCGCGGCTGATCGCCCAGGGCGATGAGCAGCGCCTCCGGCTGGGGCGTGCGGGCGAGCGCCGCGGCAGCACCCAGGGCCAGCGAGCTCGAGAGGCCGCGTCCGGGGTCGGGGTTCACGACACGGGACGTCGACGGCGGCCACGTGACGGCGTCCTCCGCCGCCGCGGCGTCGCTGCCCAGCACGACGACGAGGTCGTCGATGCCCGCTGCGCCGACCCGGTCGATGACGTGCTGGAGCAACGGCCGGCCGTCGAGCGAGGCAAGGACCTTCGATGAGCCGAACCGGGTGGCCCGTCCAGCCGCGAGGATGACGCCGACGACGCCACGCATCGCTCGGGCCTCAGCCCGCGGTCACCGGCGTGGGCTCGGAGACCAGGCGGACCTTCGACGCAAGCTCACGCATCGGCACGCCTGACCCGCCGTACCGCTCCGCGACGACCTCGGCGAGGATCGCGAGCGCGGTCTCGGCCGGCGCCCGACCACCCAGGTCCAGCCCGATCGGGCCGCGCAGCCGGTCCAGCTCCGCCTCGGTGACGCCCGCCTCGGCGAGCCGCGCCCGGCGATCGGCCTGCGTCTTCTTCGACCCGACCGCGCCGACATACCGGCAGCCGCGTCGCAAGCGCCTCCACGATCGCCGGCTCGTCGAACTTCACGTCGTGGGTGAGGACGGCGACCGCATCGGCCGCGCCGAGCCCGATCTCCTCGGCCACCTCATCCGGCCACCCGACGACGAGCCGGTCGACCGTCGGGAAGCGCTCCTCCGTGGCGAACGCCGACCGCCCGTCGATGACGACGGTCTCGAAGCCGAGCTCGGCGGCGAGCCGGACGAGCGACCGCGCGACCTCCACGGCGCCGACGACGACGAGCCGCGGCCGGAGGGGATACGCCTCGATGAAGTACTGGGTGTCGCCGACGGTGATCGTCCGTGACGTCCCGCGCAGCAGCGCGTCGTGAGCCGCCTCGCGGATCGCGGGCTCGTCGTGCGCCGCGGGTCGGGCGTCCGCGGGTCCGTCGAACGTCCCGTCCGCATCGATCGCCACCGGCACGCCCGCCGCCTCCCCGGCTCCGGGCTCGTGGGCGCCGAAGCTCGCGGGCGGAGCGTCGGCCGGCAGGCGGGTCACGACCGCGCGCCCGCCTCCCCGTCCCGTGGCACTGGCACGCGCCGCATCGACCGCGGCATCCGGCACCAGAGGCTCGACGAGCACGTCGATCGTGCCGCCGCACGCCAGCCCGACGTCCCACGCCTGCTCGTCGCTGATGCCGTAGCGGATGACGCGGCGATGGCCGTCGGTGCGCGCCTTCGCGATCTCCTCCGCCGCCGCGCCCTCGACGCAGCCACCGCTCACCGAGCCGGCGATCCGGCCGTCGTCCGCGACGAGCAGGACCGCTCCTTCGGGGCGCGGCGCGCTGCCGAACGTGCGCACGACGATCGCCCGCCCGACGCCCACGCCGTCCTTCCGCCAGCCATCGAGGGTCTCGAGCAGTTCCTTCATCGGTCAGGTCCTCTGGCGGAGCGGGCGGGCGACCGACCGGTCGGCCTGGTCGGCATCGATGGCACTGGGCGGTCTGGCGTGGGGCGCCGACGCGGCGAGCCCCGCCGAGGGCGACACGGACGTCGCGGCGGTCACGGCCCGGCCGGCGAGGCCGCCGCGGAGCCTGGCCCCGGCGAGCAGCTCGCCCAGGACCTCGAGCGAGGCGAGCGTACCCGCCGGCACGAAGTCGTCGATATAGGGGTATGCGGCCTTCATCCCGGCGGCGAGCGGCTGGTAGCCGGGCGCCGAGGCGAGCGGATTGAGCCACACGAGCCGGTGGCAGTTGCGTCGGAGCCGCGCGGTCTCCGCGGCCACGAGTGCCGGATCGCCGCGATCCCAGCCGTCGCTCACGACGATGACCACGCCGCTCGTCCGCAACGTGCGGCGGGCCCACTTGTGGTTGAACTCGCGGAAGCTCTCGCCGATGCGGGTGCCGCCGGCCCAGTCGTTCACGCTCTCGGCGACCCGGTTCAGCGCACGGTCGCCGATCACGGTCCTTGAGCAGCCGGGTGACGCGCGTGAGCCGCGTGCCGAAGACGAACGACTCCGCCTTGACCTCACTCGTCCGGGTCAACGCCTGGATGAACCGGAGCAGCAGGCGCGAATGCCGCTCCATCGAGCCCGAGATGTCGCACAGGACGACGAGCCGGCGCGGCCGATAGACGGGCCGGCGCCACAGCCAGGTCGTGAAGTCGCCGCCGGTGGCGAGGTTCCGCCGGAGCATCTGGCGCGGGGCGATGCGGCGGCCGTGGGGATGCAGCTCGTGCCGACGCGTGCGCCGCAGCTCGAGGCGTGGCGTCAGCAGGTCGACGAGTCGCTCGGCCTCGCGGAGCTCCGCGCTGGTCATCCGGTCGAAGTCGCGGTGGCGCATCACCTCGCTCGCCGAGTACGCCTCCGGTGACACCGTGACGCCCTCGATCTCCGCGCCGTCATCGGCATCGGCCGCGACCTGCGCCCCGAACGGCGACGATTCGGCACCGCCGCCCTCGGACTCCTGCGCCTCGTCGGCCTCACCCGGCTCACCTTCCTCGCGCGGAGCGTCGGGCTGCTCGGGAGCGCTGGGGCCCATCGGCAGCGTCCGCCCCCGGCGGCGCCAGTAGCGATCGAACACGCGGTCGTACACCTCGCGGTCGTCGCGCCGCCGGACGAAGACGGCCGCGCCCGCTTCACGGACGGTGGGTCGATGGCCGAGGTCGATGATCCCGAGCGCCCGCGCGAAGTCGATCTCGGACGCGAGGTCGATCTGGAGCCCGGACCGCCGGAGCGCCCGCCCGAATCCGACCGCCTCGGCCAGCAGCCGCCGTCCATCGACCGCCTCGCCGGTGGGCGCGAGGAGGATCGCCGGATCGCCCGGATCGCCCGGCAGCGGCGTCGACGGATGCGTCATCGCCCGGATCGTGCCACGTCAGGCGCCTGATCGCGCTGACCGGCCGGCACGCCGAGCGTGATGACCCCGGTGCTCGATGCGACTCGACGCATGATCGGACTCCCTCGCCGATGCCTCAGCGGGCCCGCCGGCGATGCCTCGGGCGGCCTTCCTGGGTCTGGCAGCGTCGGCGATGCATCGAGTCGCATCAACCGCCAGGACCCGTCCGCCCGCGCCGCCTACGGCCAGCCGAGATCCTTGAGGGCCGCGAGGAGCTGCGCGTCCTTCGAGGCCTGGAGGCCCGCCCCGCCGAGGTCGCGGAGCTCGCGTGGCGAGATCGGCTCGACGCCCTCCGCGAGGCTGACGGTCTGGTCGGGCGTCAGGCCCTCGTGCCACAGCGCGCGACCCGACGGCGTCAGCCAGCGCTGCACCCCGATCTCGAGCGCGCTGCCGTCCTTCAGGCCGAACCGGTTGAGCACGGTCCCGGTGCCGAACGTCTTCTCGCCGACGACCTTGACATCACGCTGCTCCTGGATCGCCGAGGCGACGATCTCGGCAGCGCTCGCGGTCGATCGGTCGACCAGGATCGTCAGCGGCAGGTCGCGCGCCTCGCCGTCGCCACGCACCTTCGACGGCGTGCGATTCCCGTCCGCGTCCTCGGTGATGAACACGTCGCCCGAGCCGAGGAACTGGCTGGCGACACCGATCGCCTGGTCCACGAACCCGCCCGGGTTCCCGCGCAGGTCGAGCACGAGGCTCTTCGCGCCGGCGGCCTTCGCTTCCTTGAGCGCGTTCATGAGCTTCTCGATCGCGCCGTTCGAGAACTGGTAGAGACGGACGTCGGCGATCGTCGAATCGGGGACCATCGCCCAGTCGACGACCGGGATGGTCACGTTCGCGCGGGTCAGCGTCACATCGCGGGGTCCGGGCGGGCCGGCCGGGTCGATCGTGAGCTTGACGGTCGTGCCCGCGGCGCCACGGATGCTGGCCGCCACGTCGCCCACGGTGTCGGTCACGATCGTGACGCCATCCACCGCGGTGATCTCGTCGCCCACCCCGAGGCCCGCCTTGTCGGCCGGGCTGTCGGGGAACACGCCCTCGATGCGAAGGCCGTTGTCGCTCTCGTCGACGATGGTCCCGATGCCCACGTACTCGCCGGACAGGCTCGCTTCGGCGTCCTTGACCGCGTCGGGCGTGAGGAACGTCGTGTGCCCCTCGTCACCCACGGCTTCGGTCATCCCGTTGATGGCGGCATGCGCCAGCGACTGGTCGTCGAGGTCGGACGCGCCGACGTACTCCTTGTGGAGGAGGTCCCACGATTCGCGGATGAGCGCGAACGCATCGTCGCCGGTCGGCTTCTGCGACGGATCCGCGCTGCCGGCGGGCACCGGCGTCGGGGCGCCCGCCGTGACCCCGCTCAGGTCGAGCGAGCCAACGGCGGTGAGCCCACGGTCGACGAAGATCCCGACGGCGAAGGCGAACAGCGCCACCATCACGAGCACCGGCGAGCCGAACCGGCGACCGTCGCGCCGCGGTTCGGCCGGCGAGACCGACGCGAGCGGCGCGACGGGCACGGCGACGCCGGTCACGTCGACCGGGGTGGTGAACGGATCGGCCGCCGCGTCGGGCGTCGTGGGCGGCGTGACGACCGGCTCGACCGGAGCCGGCTCGGTGGGATCGGGAGGCGGGAGGGTCATCGTCGGGTCACCGGAGCGATCGTAGGCAGGAGCGGCGGGCGTGCGACCGTCGCGCACGAGGGATCATCGGCCCATCTTCGTCGACGACGCGTGTGGACGCGATTGCGGCGTGATGAAGGTTCGTCGGCCCCGTCTCGGCGGACTCCCAGCCTCCACACAGCCGATCAGACGCGGGCGGCCGCCTCGGCCAGGTAGCGGCGGGCGGTGTCGCCACGGACCTGCCGGATGTCCTCCTCGTACTTGAGGACGACGCCCAGCGTCTCGTCGACCATGTCGGGCGCGAGGTCCCGGGCGCCCAGTGACAGCAGCGCGGCCGCCCAGTCGAGCGTCTCGGCGACGCCCGGCACCTTGGTCAGATCCGCCTCGCGCAGCCGGTGCACGAACGTCACGACGTCGCGCGCCAGGCGCTCCGGCGCCGCCGGCACCTTGGCGAGGACGATCTCGAATTCCTTCTGGGCCGACGGGTAGTCGATCCAGTGGTACAGGCAGCGGCGCTTCAACGCGTCGTGCACCTCGCGCGTCCGGTTCGAGGTGAGGACCACGCGTGGCTCGCGCTCCGCCTTGATCGTCCCGATCTCGGGCACCGTCACCTGGAAGTCGGACAGGATCTCCAGCAGGTACGCCTCGAACTCCTCGTCGGCGCGGTCGATCTCGTCGATGAGCAGGACCGGCGCGACGCCATCGGTCGCCTCGAGGGCTCGCAGCAGCGGCCGCTTCAGCAGGAACTCCGAGCCGAAGATGTCGTGCGCGCTCGCATGCCCGATCTCGCCGCGCGCCTCCATCAGCCGGATCTCCAGCATCTGGCGCGGGTAGTTCCACTCGTAGACCGCGGTGTTGACGTCCAGGCCCTCGTAGCACTGGAGCCGGATGAGCCGGGCGCCGAGGGACGCCGCGAGCACCTTCGCGAGCTCGGTCTTGCCGACGCCGGCCTCACCTTCGAGCAGCAGCGGCCGGCGCAGCTCGAGGGCCAGGAACGTGGTCGTGGCGAGCGAGCGATCGGCGATGTAGCCGTGGCTCCGGAACTCGTCCTGGAGGCCCTCGATCGAGCGGGTCGAGGCGGGTCGGTCGTCGTCGGTCATCGGCGGGGATGCTATCCGAGCCGGTGGCGTGGCGTGGCCGGCTGCTCCCTAGCCCGCGACGACCGTCTCCTCGGTCGGGAGCGCGACCGCCATCATCGCCTCGCGGATCGCCCCCTCGAGGTCGAGCGATCGGCCCGCCGCTCGTGCGGCCGCCCAGGCATCCTCGCCCATCGCATCGCGCGCGCCCGCGCACGCCCGCGCCAGCAACCGCTCGTCGGCGGGCATCCGCACGTAGCCCGTGACCTCGCGGTCGATGTCCGTCGCGCCGATCAGGCGCGCCGCGCCAGGCCCGTCACCGCGCGCCGCGAGGTATGCGGCCGCCGCATCCAGCGCCAGCGTGACGATGAGCCGCACCTTGAGGGTCGAGGTCAGACGCAGCGCCTCGTCGAGCTGTGGCCGTGCCGCGTCGAGGTCCCCGGCCGCACACGCGACCCTGGCGAGGTCCGTCAGCGCGTAGCCGACCTCGGGGCGATCGTTCAGCTCGCGGGCCATCGCGAGTGCCTGCTCCAGCTGCTCCCGAGCCGGAACGAGGTCGCCACGATCGAGGTCGGCGAGCGCCGCGTTGTGCACGCCGACCGACAGGCGTTGCTTGTCGCCGGTGCGCCGCCAGATGGAGACGGCGTCGGCGAACAGGGCCGCCGCACGATCGGTGTCGCCGGCGTCCCGCTCCACCAACCCCAGGTTCGTCAGCGCGATGGCGATGGCGTTCTCGTTCCCCTGCTCCACCTTGAGCGCGAGGCTCTCCTCGAACACCGTGCGGGCCTGGTCGAGGTCGCCGCGGAAGTGGAGGATCCCGCCCATCGCATTGAGCGACACGGCGATGCGCCCCGCGTCGCCGATGCGCCGCCGGATCTCCAGCCCCTCCGCGATGTACGCCTGGGCGTCGTCGAGATTCCCCGCGCCATAGCCGTTGGTGCCCAGCCAGGTGAGGGTCGCGGCGATCGCTTCCTGGTCGCCATCGTCCCGCGCCAGCTGGAGCGCCTCCTCCAGCAGCCCATGGGCGAACGCGTAGTCGCCCTGGTAGCTGGCCAGCAACCCGGCTCCGCCCAGCGCCTTGCGACGATGCATCGGCTTGCCGCCCTCGATGGCGATCGCGGCCTGGAGCCGCATCCGACCTTCGGTGTGATGGCCGCGTGTGCGCCAGAAGTCGGACAGGGCGCCGGCGAGCCTGACGGCGAACGCGCCGTCCTCGCGGTCGATCGCCCAGTCGAGCGCCGCCCGCAGGTCGTCGTGGCACTGCTCCAGCCGGTCGAGCGCCTGGGTCTCGCGTTCTGTCGGCAGCTCGGCCTCGGCGGCCTCCGCGACCGACAGGAAGTGATACGCGTGCGCCCAGTGCATGGCGAGCGCCTCGCCGCTGTCCTCCAGCCGTTCGAGTGCGTCGGCGCGGACCGTCCGCAGCATCGAGTAGCGGGACGGCCGTCCGCCGCTGCCGCCGGCGCGGCGCAGGAGAGACGCCTCCACGAGGGCCTTGAGGCCATCCTCGACGGGCATGCCGATCGGGGCGAGGCCGCGCCGCTCGCCGCCCTCGAGGATCGCGGTCGCCGTGTCGAGGTGGAACGGGGCGGCGATGACGGCCAGGCGACGCCGCATCCGCGCGACATCCTCGGGGAGGAGCTCCACGCTCCGGTCCATCGTCGCCCGCAGGCTCCGCTGTCGCGTCTGACCGCTGGGATCGGTGGCGTCGAGGCTCGAGATCGACTCGGACAGACGGTCCAGGAGCTGATGCGGATCGATCACGCGGCACGACGCGGCGGCGAGCTCGATCGCCAGCGGCAGCCCGTCGAGGGCGCGGCAGATCGACGGCGATCGCGCCGAGCGTCGGGCCGGTGGCCTCGAGATCGGGCCGCACGCGGGTCAGCCGATCGACGAACAGCGTGACCGCGGGGCTGCGCTCGATGGCCTCGGGTGTCGCGTCCTCCGCCGGCAGCGCGAGCGGGTCGAGCATGACCGTCCGCTCGTTGCGGATGCCCAGGGGCGTGCGACCCGTGGCGAGGATCGTGAGCGTCGGGCAGCGCTCCAGCAAGCGCCGGCAGGAACGCGACCGCCGATGCGACGCGGTCGACCGGGTCGAGCACCGCCAGCGTGCGGCCCTCTGCGAGCGCCTCGTGCAGTCGGTCGATGATGTCGGCGCCCTGCCCCTCGCCGACGCCCATCGCGGCGGCCATCTCGGGCAGCAGGAGCTCCGGGTCGTCGACGGGATCGAGGTCGACCCACAGGATCCGGCCCTCGAACGGGTCGGCGAGCCCGCGGGCGACATGGCGGGCCAGGCGCGTCTTGCCCACCCCGCCGGTGCCCACGATCGTGATCAGCCGATGGGTGCTGCCCTCGACCAGCGCGCCGAGCGTGGACACCTCACGGTCCCGACCGACCATCGGCGTCGGCATCGCCGCCGGGAACACGGCGGGCCAGCGCGGGACGGTGGGGCGGGTCGCGGTCTGGGTCAACGTGGCTCACCGATGGCGGAGCGTCGGGGCGACGATATCGGGGCGACGACCCGGGAACCAACGGTCGGGGCGGCCACGATCGGCTCGGCGGGCTTCGCCACGAGCGCGGTCGCCGACGCGATCGCGGGGTCGAGCAGCAGCTCAGCGCCTGCGGCGGCCGCCTCGTCCCAGGCCACACGGTCGACAGCGGCCCTGGCCGGCGCCGTCGCCGCATCGAGCAGCCGTGCGTCCGCGGGCATCCGGACGAACGCGATCCGTGCCCGGTCGGCATCGGCCGCGCCGACCATCCGTGCGGCATCGAGCGGCCGGCCCGTCCCGGCGAGCCAGATGACGGTCGACTCGAGGGCCAGGCACACGACGACGCCGATCTTCACGAGCCCGATCAGTCGCCACGCCTCGATCAGCGCGTCGTGCGCTCGTTCCCAGCGTCCGGCCGCGCACTCCACCCGGGCGAGATCGGTCAGGATCGACGCCATCTCGGGTCGGTCTTCGAACTCGCGGGCCGTCACGAGCGCCGCCTGGAGCCCGCGGCGGGCCGCCATGAGGTCGCCGCGGTCGAGGGCCACGAGGGCGGCGTTGTAGCGACCCACAGACAGTCGCTGCCGGTCGCGCGTGCGCTGCCAGATCGCGATCGCGTCGGCGAACAGGTCGGCCGCTCGATCGGTGCTCCCGGCGTCGCGCTCGACCCGCCCGAGGTTCGTGATGGCCATCGCGACGTCGCTCTCGTTGCCCCGCGCACGCTTGAGCGCGAGGCTCTCCTCGAACATCTCACGCGCGCCGTCGAAGTCGCCGCGGAAATGGAGGATCCCGCCCATCGCGTCCAGCGAGGCGGCGATCGGACCCGTATCGCCGAGCCGGCGACGGATCGCGAGGCCCTCGGCGATGTACACCTTCGAGTCGTCGAGATGGGCCGCCCACTGGCCGTTCATCCCGAGCCACGTCAGCGTCGACGCGGTGCCCTCGTCGTCGCCGGCGGCGCGAGCGATGGCGAGCGCCTCGAAGAGCAGGTTGTCGGCCTGCGTGTAGTCACCCTGGTACGAGGCGAGCACGGCGGCGCCGACGAGCGCCTTCTGACGTGCGGCGGGCTTGCCGCCGCCCGCCGCGAGCGCGCTCTGCAGCCGGATCCGACCCTCGCTGTGATGGCCGCGGACCCGCCAGAACTCGACCAGGGCGCCAGCGAGCCGCGACGCGAAGCCTCCGTCATCGCGGCCGAGCGCCCAGTCGAGCGCCGCGCGCAGGTCGTCATGCGCGCGCTCCAACCGGTCGAGCGCCTCCGGCCCGCGTTCGGTCGGCAGCTCGGCATCGGCGGCCTCGGCGAGCGCGACGAAGTGGTACGCATGCGCCCAACGCATCGCGACGAGCTCGCCGCTCCGCTCGAGGCGTGCCGTGGCATCCGCACGGATGGTGCGGAGCATCGAATACCGCGGCCGGTCGCGACGGCCGACGCGCCGAAGCAGCGACGCATCCACGAGCGTATCCAGGCCCTCTTCGACACCGATCCCGAGCGGGGCGAGCCCGCGTCGCTCGCCGCCCTCGAGGACGGCTTCCACCGTGTCGCGCTGGAACGGTCCGGCGATCACCGAGACGCGGCGCAGCATCCGCGCCACCGGCTCGGACAGGAGCTCGACGGTCCGATCCATCATCGCCCGGAGGCTGTTGTGGCGATTCGAGGCCACGGGATCCGCCGCCTCGAGCGCGTCGATCGACTCCGACAGTCGGTAGAGGAGCTGGCGCGGGTCGACGACCCGGCAGGCCGCCGCGGCGAGCTCGATCGCGAGCGGCAGCCCGTCGAGGGCACGGACGATGTCCGCGATGACCGTGAGGGTCGAGCCGCTCGGCTCGATGTCGGGTCGGACCAGCGCGAGCCGATCGATGAACAGCGCGACGGCCGGTGCCGCGGCGATGACGTCGGCGGCCCCACGCGGGTCGGCGACGGCCAGCGGTTCGAGCGCGACCACCGTCTCCTCGCGCACCCCGATCGGGGCGCGGCCCGTCGCCAGGATGGTCAGCCCCGGCGTTCGGCGGAGCAGCTCGGGCAGCAGCGCGACACCGGACGCCACGCGGTCGACGGGGTCGAAGACGACGAGGGATCGGCCGTCGCCCAGCAGCGCGGCGACCCGTTCCAGGACGTCCGACCCCTGTCCCTCCCCGATGCCCATGAACGCGGCCAGCTCGGGCAGCAGGAGGCTCGGATCGTCGAGCGGATCGAGGTCGATCCACGCGATCCGTCCGTCGAAGGCCTGCACGAGGTCGCGGACGACATGCCGCGCGAGCCTCGTCTTGCCGACGCCGCCCGGTCCGACGAGCGTGACCAGCCGCGCACCGGCGGCGATCAGTCCCTCGATGGTCTGGAGCTCACGGTCGCGGCCGACCATCCGCGTCGGCAGGGCCGCGGGGAAGGCGGCGGGCCAGCGGGGCGTGACGGTCCGTTCGGCGGTCTCGGTCAAGCGGGCGGCGTCCCAGGGTTCGGGCGGATCGGGGTGTTCGGATCGGGTCGGGCGGTGGGTGACGGGTCCGCCGGGATGGTACCGGCGAACCGTCGAGAGGCGCCTCGAGTCGGCTTGACGCTCGGCCTCATCGTCCTCTCGGGGCCCGTGAGCGATCCTGGTGCTGCGGTCCGGCCTCGGCGGCGCACCGAGGGCGCCGCGATCGCGCTGCGAACCCCGGGGTTCAGCCGTCCGGCGCTTCCAGGTCGCGGGCGTAGGACGGGAAGCGGAAGCGCATCTCGCGGGTGAGGATGCCGCCGTGACCCAGACGGGACACCGTCGTGAGCGACGGCGGCTCACCCGTGAGCAACCTCGGGAGCAGCAGGTCGGCGGCGGTCGCCTTGGAGTAGGCGCCGCAGGTCGGCAGGCCGAGCACGGCCGTCCGGCCCACCCGCCCCAGCCACAGCATCGAGCCCGGGTGCGCCGGGACACCCCGTCGCACGAGTCGCCCGCGCACCCGCGGCAACGCCACGAAGAACGGATCCCCGGGATCGGTCGACCGGCCGCCGGCCGTGAGGACGACATCGACCGCATCCGGACCGCGTGTCAGCGACGCCAGGGCGGTCTCGACCGGCTCATCCGCATCGGCGACGTACTCGATGCGGACCAGCGACGAGCCGAGCGCCTCCACCTTGTCCCGGACCGACCGCTCGAAGCGTGCCCGGTCGGCGGCCCGCAGCGACTCCTTCACGATGACCCCGACCCGCATCGGCACGAACGGCGCGACCCAGACCAGCGGCCGCCGTCCGAAGCCGGCGACACGCTCGCCCGCCTCGACCACCGACGCTGGGACGACGTGCGGTGCCACCTTCACCGACGCGACGAGCTGGCCGGCCCGCACGACGGAGCCATCGAGCGCCGTGAACACCTCCAGCGGGTCGATCCGGTCCAGCCGCTCGACCTCGGCGACACGCACGTGGAGCACGCCGTCGACCGCGGCGTGAAGGTCGACCCGCGACTCGGACGGCCCCCGACGTTCCAGCCCGGGGCCCGCGACCGCCGCGGCCAGCCGCAGCCCCGCCTCATCCTCGTGGAGGTCGCCGGCCTCCGGGACGATCAGCGTGAGCGCCTCGACGCCGACATCGGCAGGCGAGGCCGAACCGAGCACGGCCAGGTCGGCCGCCGACAGCACCCGGCCTTTCGACCAGCGCTCGCCACGGATCCGCAGGTCGCGCGCGATCACGGCGCCCGCGAGGTCGGCCCCCGGTGGCTGGCCGAGGACGAGTCGCTCGACGCGCAAGGATCGCGAGGCGGGCGACGCGACGTTGAGTCGGCGGCGGCGCTAGGCCGCGCGCGCGAGCGCCGCTTCGATCGCCCGACGGGTATAGACGACCGCCATCGCCGCTCGATACGTGCCGTCCGCGTGGATGTCGGACAGCGCCTCGGCGTCGTCATTGACGTGTGCAGCGGCCGCCGCGATCGCCGATGCCGAGCCATCCGAGCCCAGCAGCGCCGATTCGACCGTGTCCGCCCGGAAGGCGTGCTCGTGGAGCCCGGTCACGCCGACGCGGATGTGCGAGATCGATCCACCGCTCCGCCCGACGACCGCGGCGACGCCCACGATCGCGTACCCGGATGCCGGCTGGGCCAGCTTCGCGTACCCGCCGCCGACGCCGGCCGGCAGCGGCCCGCGCTTGAGATTCACAAGGAGCTCGTCGCCCTCCATCGCGGTCTCGAACGGACCCTTGAAGAACTCGTCCAGCGACACCGTCCGCTCGCCACGCGACGACCGCAGGACCGCCGAATAGCCGAGCGCGATGGCGATGGCCGGGACGTCGGACGCCGGGTCGGCGTGGCTGATCGAGCCGCCGACCGTCCCACGGTTCCGGACCTGGACATCGCCGATCTGCTGCATCGCCTCCCGCGCCCAGTCGAGCTGGGTGGATTCGATGATCTCGGCGTAGGTCGTGAGCGGCCCCATCTCCACGCTGCCATCGGGCAGGTAGTTCGTGCCGCGGAGCTCGTCGAGCCCCGCGATGTCGATGAGGGTGTCCACCGACGCCACCCGCAGCTTGAGGAGCGGCAGGAGGCTGTGGCCACCGGCCAGGATCTTGCCCCCGGCCGCCATCTTGGCGAGGGCGTCGTCGACGCTGGTCGCCCGGTCGTACTCGAACGAGGCGGGGATCATGCCTGGCCTCCCTTCGCCGACTGGATCGCACGCCACACCGTCTGGGGCGTGTACGGCATGTCGAGATGGCGGATGCCCAACGGGCTCAACGCGTCGATGACGGCATTCGCGACGGCGGCCGTCGATGCGATCGTGCCCGCCTCGCCGACGCCCTTGACGCCGAGCGGGTTGACCGGCGACGGCGTGACCGTCTCGTCGAGCTCGAACGACGGCAGCCACGAGGCTCGCGGCAACGCGTAGTCCATCATCGAGCCGGTCAGGAGCTGGCCATCCTCGCCGTACACGGCACCCTCCCACAGCGCCTGGCCGACGCCCTGGGCGATGCCACCGTGGAGCTGGCCGTCGACGATGAGCGGGTTGATCTTCTTGCCCACGTCGTCGACGGCGATGTAGCGGACGAGGTCGACCGCGCCGGTCTCCTCGTCGATCTCCACGATGGCGATGTGCGTCCCGAACGGGAACGTGCAGTTGGGGGTGTCGTGGTACGCCGTCTCGTCGAGATACGGCTCCATGCCCTCGGGCGTGTCGAACGCCAGGTCGAGCGCGAACGCGATCTCCTGGATCGTCTTCGACTTGTCGGGCGAGCCGCGGACGAAGTAGTTGGCGCCGTCGATGTCGATGTCGTCGGGCGACGCCTCGAGGAGATGCGCCGCGTACCGGCGGGCCTTCTCCTTGATCTTGCCGGCAGCCTTGAGGGCCGCGCCGGTGCCGACGTTCGACGTCCGCGAGCCGTACGACCCGTAGCCGAACGGCGTGCCCTGCGTGTCCGAATGCTGGACGACGATGTCCTCCATCGGCACGCCCAGCTCATGGCTGATGATCTGCGAATACGTGGTCTCGTGGCCCTGGCCCTGCGGCTGGGTGCCCATCGTGACCACGACCTTGCCGGTCAGGTGGACCTTGATGTTGGACGACTCCCACATCGCGGCGCCCCAGCCCTCGCCCACCGCGCCGATCCACTTCGAGGGCGCGACGCCGCACACCTCGATGTACGTCGAGAGCCCGACGCCGAGCAGCTTCCCGCGCGTCCTTGGCCTTCGCCTTCTGCGCATCGAGCCCGTCGTAGCCGGCCATCGTCAGCGCCTTGTTGAGCGCGGGCTCGTAGTTGCCGGAGTCGATGTACAGCTTGGCGCCGTTGACCGCCGTCAGGAGCCCCGACGGGTTGTCGTACGGGAAGCTGTCCGGCGGCAGGAAGTTCCGGCGGCGCACCGCGGCCGGGTCCATGCCCAGCTCGTCGGCGAGGAGGTCCATCGCGCGCTCGACGACGTAGGTCGCCTCCGGGCGGCCGGCACCGCGATAGGCGTCGACGAACGTGGTGTTGGTGTAGACGCCCAGCACCTCGCAGTGGACGTTGGGGATCTTGTAGGGCCCGGCGAGGATGCGGCCGTAGAGCGTGGTCGGGATGCCGGGGCCGATGGTCGAGAGGCGCCCGCCGAGGTTGGCGTACGTCTTGACCCGCAGGCCCTGGACCTCGCCGTCGCGGTTGGCGGCGACCTCGACGTACGTGATGTGGTCGCGGCCGTGGATCGTCGACTGGTAGTTCTCGCGCCGGCCCTCGACCCACTTGACGGGGCGCCCGCCGATCGCCTTCGAGGCGAACATCACGAGCGCCATGTCGGCGTAGCAGAAGATCTTGGAGCCGAACGCACCGCCCACATCGGGGCTGATGCAGCGGACCTTGTGCTCCGGGATGCCGGTCACGAACGCGGTGAGCAGCAGCCGCTGGATATGCGGCGTCTGGCTGGACATCCAGACCGTGTACTCGTCGGTGCCCGGGTTCCACCAGCCGATGTCGCCGCGGGTCTCCATCGGGTTCGGGATCAGCCGCTGATTGACCAGCCGCTGCTTGAGGTAGACCTCGGGGTTCTCGAAGGCACGGTCCGTGCCCTCCTTGTCGCCCACGGTCCAGTCGAACACGATGTTGTTGGGCGCGTTCTCGTGGAGCTGGGGGGCGCCGTCCTGGGTCGCCTTCTCGGCATCGACGATCGCCGGCAGCGGCGACCACTCGACCTGGATCAGCTCCAGCGCGTCCTGGGCCTGGGCCGGCGTCTCCGCGACGACCGCGGCGATGCCCTCGCCCGTCCACTTCACATCGCCGATCGCGAGGATGCGCGGCATGTTGACGTTGTTCTGGAGGCCCGATGCACCACCCGCCGGCCAGGCGAACGGCAGCGGGTTGTACGGGATGTCCTCGCCCGTGAACACGGCCACGACACCCGGGGCCGTCTTGGCGGCCGAGGTGTCGGTGATCGTGAACGTGGCGTGGGCGTAGGGACTGCGCAGGATGGCGACGTGCGTCATCCCGGGCATCGAGATGTCGTCGAGGTAGCGGCCGCGGCCGGTGATGAACTTGGGATCCTCGACCCGCTTGACGCGGGCGCCGAGGACGTCGGTGGTCATCGGACTCCTCCCGGTCAGGCGGGCACGGGCGCGGCCGCGCCTTCGCGCATCACCGCGGCCGCCTCGCGGATCGCGGCCACGATGTTGTGGTAGCCGGTGCAGCGGCAGATGTTGCCCTCGATGGCGTGGCGGATGTCGTCGTCGGTGGGATCCGTCTCACGCGCCAGCAGGTCGGCCGCGGCCATGATCATGCCCGGCGTGCAAAAGCCGCACTGGAGGCCGTGGTTGTCCCAGAACGCCTGCTGCAGCGGGTGGAGCTGCGCCTCGCTCCCCATCCCCTCGATCGTCGTGATGCCGTGACCGTCCGCCTGGACGGCGAGCACCGTGCAGCTCTTCACGGCCCGTCCATCGAGATGGACGGTGCACGCCCCGCACTGGCTGGTGTCGCACCCCACGTGGGTGCCCGTCATGCCCAGGTCGTCGCGGATGGCCTGGACGAGGAGGCGCCGCGGCTCGACGTCCAGCTCGTGTCTGACGCCGTTCACCTCGAGCGCGATGTGCCGATCGGCCACCGGGACCTCCTTCCCCTGAGCGTGTACGGGACTGCCGGTTCGCGGGGATGGCTCGACGAAGCGCCCTGCTCGTAGCGCCTCGTCGGTCATGGCTCGGGACGGACCCGTCGGCGCGTGGATGGCGCCGCTGGGATGCGTGGATGGTCCCACTCGCACGTTGTGCCTGCAAGCCGATGGCGCACGGTGGGTCAGTCTCGGCGCGCCTCGAGGCGGAGGTAGTGTCCGACGCGCAGGACGTGGCCGCGCGCCGCTCGGTACAGGAGGTTCGCCGGGAACGGCTGGAGCGTCGCGGTGGCCCGGATGACGGCCGTCCGCTCGTCGCCGGGCGACAACGTCCTGGCGGTCACCATCGCGGGCGGCTCGCCCCGGACGAGGATCGTGGCTTCGCCGGTCGCCTCGAGGTTGCGGATCCAGCTCGCCTCCCCGTTGGGATGGCCGACGTAGGCGCGACCGTCAAGCGTCAGCAGCGTCACCAGCACGCCGCGCTCCCGGCCGGTGCGCCGGCCGCGGATGCGCAGCTCGACGATCCGCTCGAAGCCCGGCGACCCCAGCTCCAGATACGAGCGGATCAGCGGGTCGAGCAGGCGGATGAGCGCGTAGGCGGCCCGCCAGGTCAGGCGCCAGGCGGGGTTGCCGCGGTCGATCGGTCCGCTCACGGCGGCTGACGCGTGATGCGTCGGCGAGCTGCCGGTCTCGCGTGGCCGCCTCCGAGGGCCGCCGTCCGCCGGCCGATCGCCCTGGGGTCGAGGTTCGCGGCGATCTCAGCGATCGACGACGCGGCGGCGATCCGTGCCGCGTCACCCAGGGCGCGAAGCTTCCGCTCCAGGCGGTCGGGCGCGAGCATCGCCAGCGAACCCGCATTGGCGACCCCGACGCGGGCCGGACCCCGGCCACCGGTCGACGCCGCGTAGTGGAGCGCCCAGACGAGCAGGGCCGGGTCATCGTCCGCCCCTGCCCGGGCGTCGAGCGCGCCGCACACGATGCCGCGTTCCCCCGGCGCGCGGGCGATGAGCCGCCAGTGGTCGGGGCCGGCGATGAGGTCGAACAGGTACGAGGCGTAGGGCAGGTCGAAGAACGTCCGCTCGCCGGCCGCCGTCGCGTCGCCGCCGACGATCGCGAGGCTGACATGCGCGCCGGCGATCGGGTCGAGGATCGTGCGGTGCGCTTCGCGGAACAGGGCGCGCTCGGCCTCGTCGGCGCCGATGCGCACCGCATCGGGCTCCTCGATCTCGATGAGCGGACAGCCGGCATCCGCCAGGCGCCGCAGGTCGCCGGCGATCCGGTCCGCCGCGCGCATCGTCGCGACAGCCCGGTCGCGGGGAGCCCCGCCGGTCCGATGGCCCAGCGTGTACGGCCCGGGAAGCGCCTGCTTCACCGCGCGATCGGTCAGTGCCGCGGCCGCCCGCCAGCGCTCGACGACGTCGCCATCGAGGTCGACGGCGAAAGGATCCCGCCCGTCGACGACCGGCTCCAGCCCGGCCCGGACCTGGAGGTCGATGCGCGCCTCGAGCGGCACACCGTCGTCGTCGGTCGGCGGCAGCGGCCCGGTGATCGTCGCGAACACGGCGCCAGTCTGGGCCACGCGACGTGGTGACGGGATGCGCCGCGGCTTTACGCAGCGCTTACATCTCGCGTCCGGGCACTCGACCGGCCTTCGTATCCTGCCGCCCGTGAAGACCATCCTGGTCATCGACGACGAGCGGCACATCGTCGACCTCCTCAGGCTCTATCTCGAGCAGGAGGGCTGGGCGGTCGTGACCGCGGGCGATGGCGAGGCGGGCCTGGCGCTCCACAAGCGCCACGAGCCCGACCTGGTCGTGCTCGACCTGATGCTGCCGAAGGTCGACGGGCTCGAGGTGTGCCGGGAGATCCGGCGGCGCGGCGACACGCCGGTCCTCATGCTCACCGCGAGGAGCGACGACGTCGACGCGATCGTCGGGCTCGAGCTCGGCGCCGACGACTACGTCACGAAGCCGTTCAATCCCCGCGCCCTGGTCGCCCGCATCAAGGCGATCCTCCGCCGCACCGACGTCACCGCCCGCGGCGCCCGGGCGGTCGAGGTCGGCGCGCTGCGCATCGACCCGCGGCGCCGCGAGGCCACGGTCGGCGCCCGCCTGCTCACGCTCCGCGCGCGGGAGTTCGACCTGCTGTTCGCGCTCGCGCGCGACGCCGGTCTCGTGCTCACGCGCGACGCGCTCCTCGAGGACGTCTGGGGCACGGACTTCCCGGGCGAGACCCGGACGGTCGATGTGCACGTCGCGGAGGTGCGCCGGAAGCTCGCGCCGGACGGGCCGACGATCGAGACGATCCGCGGGCACGGCTATCGACTGCTGCCGCCGCCGCGTGAGCCGGTGCCCGTCCCGGGCGGCGATCCACAGCCCGACCCCGAGACCTGACGTGCCGCGCGGGCTCGCCGGACGGATCTGGCTGGGCGTCGCCGCCGTGGCGCTGGTGGCGCTCGTGGTGACCGGCGCCGGCCTGTTCGTCGCGCTGCGCGACGCGCATCGGGACGCCACGACGGCATCGCTCGCCGCGCTGGTCGCCCCGCTCCAGCTCCAGATCCGGCGCGATGCGAGCGGCGGCCTCACCGCGGCCGATGTCGAGGATCTCCAGACCGCGGTCGGTCCGGACGTCGCGGTGCACGTCTTCCTCCCGGCCCGCACGTTCGGCCCGGAGGACGGCCGCCCTCCGGACGATGTCCTGGACGCGATCGGCCGCGATGACGGCGTGGTCTCCGGCGAGTTCACCGCCGACGACGGCACCCGGTTCGTCTATGCGGGCCTCTTCTTCGGCGGCGTCACGGGGCAGCGCCGGCTCGTGCTGACCGAGCGGGATGTGTCCGGGGCGGCCGCGATCGGCGAGGTGCTGCGGACGCTGCCCGCGGTGATCGGGGTGACGCTGCTCGTCGGCGGCCTCGTTGCGTGGCTCCTGGCGCGGTCGGTGCGGGACCCGTTGCGCCGCCTGTCGCGGGCGACGGTCGACGTCCCGGCGGCGCGCGCCACGCCGGTCACGCCGTCCGGACCCACCGAGGTCCAGGACCTCGCCCGACGCTTCAACGCGATGGTCGACGAGCTCGAGGCGACCCGCCGCCACGAGGATGAGCTGCTCGCGAACCTGCGCCACGACCTGCGAACGCCGGTGACCGTCATCGGCGGCTACGCCACGGCGCTCCTGGACGGGACGGCGACGGGCGCGGCGGCCACGCGCGCCGTGGAAGCCATCGCGGACGAGGCCGACCGATTGACCGACCTCGTCGACGAGCTCGGCGCGGTCGAGCGCTACGCCGACGGGGCGGCGGCGCTTCGGCCGGAGGTCCTCGATGCCGGCGCGATCGTGGTCGCGGCACGCGAGCGGTTCCTCGCCCGTGCCGCCGCCGCGGGCGTGGACCTCCTCGTCGTCGAGGGGCAGGAGCCCGCGGACCGGACGTTCGCCGGAGACCGGGTGGCCATCGACCGGCTCATCGGCAACCTCGTCGCGAACGCCATCGGCGCGTGCCAGCCGGGCGGCCACGTGTGGCTGGAGGCGCGGGCGAGCGGCGATCCGAGCGGGCGGCCGCACGATCGCCTTCCTCGTCACCGACGACGGACCGGGGTTCCCGCCGGGCACGCTCGAGCGCGTCTTCGACCGCTTCTTCCGGGCCGATCCGTCGCGCTCGGGGCCGGGCTCCGGGCTCGGCCTGGCCATCGTGCGCGACCTCGCGCAGGCGCATGGCGGCACGGCCCACGCCGAGAACGTCGCGCCGCATGGTGCCCGCGTGAGCGTCGTCCTGCCGGTCGTCCCGCGCACGACGAACGCGTCGCCGGACGCTTGAGGGCCGTTCGCGAGGCCCTGCGCTAGCATCGGATGGAGGCGCCGTCGTCCCCGGCGCCGTGGACCGGCCGCGAGCCGGCCGATCGCTCCGGACCGAGCACGGAGGCCGGCTTGGCGGGACCCGACGACCGCGATGCCCTGCGCGCCGAGGAAGCCCGACTGCTGGCGCGGATCGTGGAGCACGATCAGGCGGCGTTCGAGGCCCTCTATCAGCGCTATGCCGGCTCGCTGTACTCGCTCGCGTACCAGGTCACCCGGGCCGAGCGATTCGCCCAGGACGTCGTCCAGGAGGTGTTCGTCGCGGTCTGGCGCGACTCGTCGCGGTTCGACCCGGCGAAGGGCTCGGTGGGGCCGTGGCTGTTCTCCCTGGCCCGCCACAAGGCCATCGACCTCGTCCGGCGTGAGGCGAACGTCCGTCGCCGGACGGTCGACGCCGACCTGACGATCGAGCAGGCGCCGGATGACGTTGACCACGAGGCGTGGCTGCGGATCCGACGCGATCGCGTGCACGAGGCGATGGACGAGCTGACGCCGCTCCAGCGCGAGGCGGTCGAGCTCGCGTTCTTCACCGGGCTGACCCATGTCGAGGTCGCGGACCGGCTGGGCATCCCGCTGGGGACCGCGAAGACCCGCATCCGGAGCGCCCTGCTGCGGCTGCGTGATGTGCTGGGCGATTCCCTGAGCGAAGGCTCAGGGGCGATGGCCGGGCCCGCGCCGGCCGACGTCGCTGAGCGCGCCACCGCCGGCTGACCGCGCGACGGAGCGCACCGCCGAGGGGCTCGGCGCTACGGGCTCCCCGACGAGCCGGCCGCGGGCCGCACGGCACGTGCGCTCACGACCACTTCGCCGTGCCGATCAGGAACCCGACGACCAGCACCACGCCCAGCGCGACCAGGCCGATGATCCGCCCGGTGAGCTCCGCCTGCGAGATCGTCCCGTCGGGCCGCTTCCACATCGTGCGCGTCGTCGGCACGCGGCCGGGCGGGATGAGGAAGCCCAGGAACGCGCCGGCCGCGAGCCCACCCAGGTGCGCCAGGTTGTCGATGCCCGGGATGGCGAACCCGAGCACCAGGTTGATCGCGATCAGCGACCCGATCTGGCCGATCAGCATCCGGCTCTGGCGGCCGACCACCGGGTGGTGGATGCGCTCCGCGAGCAGGATCATGCCGAACAGCCCGAAGATCCCGCCGGACGCGCCCACGCCGCTCGCCGCACCGCCGAACGCGTACGTCGCGATGGAGCCCGCCGCGATGCACACGAGGTAGGTCCACAGGAAGGTCGACGCGACCGTAGAGCTGCTCGACGATCGGCCCGACCAGGTAGAGCGCGTACATGTTGAAGAACAGGTGGAGCAGGTCGGCGTGGACCAGGGCCACCGTGAGCAGCCGGTACACCTCGCCCGCCGCGACCAGGGGCTTGACCAGGGCGAGCGTCTCGATGATCGCCTGGCCGTCCGGGGCGAAGAAGCCGCTCAGGGACACGACGGACGTCAGGCCGATGGTCACGAGCGAGAGCGACAGCCCGACATCGCCGCGCGACCGCGCGAAGTAGCGGCCGGCCGAACGCTGGTCGCCGGTCTGCTTGGACAGCCAGCCAAGGCGGCTCGCGATCTCGGCCTTGTCCTCGGGCGGCGCCAGGCGGTCCGCCTCCCGGTAGGCCGCGAGGGCGGCACGATCGTCCCCGCTCCGCACCTGCGCCGCCGCGATGTTGCGCCACGCCGGGTACGTCGACGGCGTCTCCGGCAGCTTCGTGACCTGCTGCCAGTAGTACAGCGCCTCGTCGTCGCGATCCAGCCGCTGCAGCGCGTTGCCGACGCCCAGCAGCGAGGCCGCGGTGACCGCCGCGTCGTCGAAGCCCATCACGCGGTGGTAGTAGCGGAGCGCCTCGCCGGGCTCGCCGGCCTCCATCAGCTGGTCGCCGCGGGCGAGCAGGCGGAGCGCGACATCGCGCGGCAGCGGTCCTTCGATGTCGACATCGGAACGGGCTGGCGGCACGTCCTGTCGGACCTGCCACATGCCGGACGGGCCGGCGACGGCGTCGGCCGGCAGGCGCGCCGGATCGGGCGGACGGTCGTCGTCCGGGCGCTCGGGAGGTTCGGGCGTGGTCACGCGTGCGTGACGTGCAGCGTGACGGGGCTCACGCGGCGGACGATACAGGACACGGGCGCGCGGCCACCCCTCCGCCGATGGTCCCACCGGCGCCGCCTATCCTTGCGCCCGATGTGCGGCCGGTTCACCCAGCAGACGCCCACCTCGGAGATCGCGCGGATCTTCGAGGCGGACGACCTCGCGTGGGACCCGGGTGAGCGCTACAACGTCGCGCCCACCGATCCGGCCGCGGTCGTCGTGGAGCGGCGGACCGATGACGACCCGGCCGTGACCCGTCGAGCGGTCGTCCTGTATCGCTGGGGTCTCCTGCCCCACTGGGTCGACGACCCGCGTCGCGCCGCCGCCAAGGCGATCAACGCTCGCGCCGAGACCGTGGCCACGAGCGGCCTGTTCCGCGAGGCGTTCCGGCGACGCCGCTGCCTCGTGCCCGTGGACTCCTTCTTCGAGTGGCAGGGTCAGGGCGCCGCGCGCACGCCGCTGCGGATCTTCGACCCGTCCGGGGCACCACTCGCCCTGGCCGGGCTGTGGGCCGGTCGCAAGGACCCCGAGACGGGCGAGGTCCTGCGCACGTTCACGATCGTGACCAGCCGGCCGAACGCGTTCATGGAGCCGATCCACGACCGGATGCCGGTCGTCCTGCGGCCCGAGGACTGGGCCCGATGGCTCGAGCCCGTGCCCCGCGAGCCGTCCGAGCTGCTGGCGCTGCTCGAGCCGCGAACGGACCTCGCCCTGGCTGCACACGCTGTCCCGCGTCTGGTCAACAGCGTGCGCAACCAGGGTCCGGCCGTGATCGAGCGGGTCGATCGTGAAGATCCCGCTCAGCTCTCGTTCCCCGCCCCGGCGAGGTCGTAGAGCGTCCCGTCCCGACCGCCGTGACGACGCGTCCCATGGTCCTGGACCCAGGCTGGCGATCTGCCGACGAGCCGCCGACCATCGGGGCCGCCGCGGCCCGGCCGCCGAGGACGATGTAGCGAAGCTGTCCCTGGGCGACGTAGGCCTCGAGCTGGTCGACGGTGAGCGCGTCGTCGCCACCGCTGAACCCGCCCGTGGCCATCACCGGGATGCCGGTGCCCAGCTGCAGGTCCGCCGCCTCGCCCGCGCTGGTCACCGCGACGAGCCAGGTCTCGCGAGCCGTGGTTCGCGACGAGGTAGTCGACGAGCGACGGATCGAGCGCCCCGCGCCCGGCGGCGTACGCGCCCGGGGACGCCACGACCCGGGTGGCCGGCCGCTGCCCGAGAAGCCGGGCGGAGGCCCCCGGATGCGCCCCGCGGACCGTCGAACGCCGGTGCGGCGCTGCCGGGTCCGCCCGGAACCGTGCCCCGCACCCTCGGATCGCGGCCCGGCGGACGGATCGCCGCCCGAGTAGCGCGGTCGCATCGTGTCGACGGCGTACGCCGCGGGCGCCGCGAGCAGCAGCGCGACGGCCGCGACCGCGGGCACGAGCGCGACCCGCGAGCGGGACGATCCGGCGAGGCAGCGCGAGCGCGGCCGCGACGATGACGCCGCCCAGCAGGATCGCGGCGCCGAGACCCGGGACGAAGCCCGGCGTCCGCCGGAGGAGCAGCCAGGCCACGACCGCGGAGCCAGCGACGGCCGCGCCGAGGAGGACGCCACCGGCCGCGAACGCGCTCGCGCAGCCGCCACAGCTCGACCAGCCCACCGCCGACCAGGGCTCCGATCGCCGGTGCCATCGCGACCACGTAGTACGTGTGGATGATCCCGGACATGAAGCTGAACACGACGGCGTGGACGATGAGCCAGCCGCCCCACAGCAGGTAGGCGGCACGGGCGGCGTCCGTGCGCGGCGCCCGGCGACGAGCCCAGAGCCCGATGCCCAGCCCCGCGAACGCGAGCGGCAGGAGCCACGCGATCTGGCCGCCGAACTCGGCGTTGAACAGCCGCAGGACCCCGGGCACGCCGGAGAAGCCGCCGCCCGGCCCACCACCCGTCCGCCGGCCCGGCCCTCCGCCCCCGAAGATCCGACCGAGTCCGTCGTAGCCCAGGAGGAGCGCGACGACGGAGTTCGTGCCGCTGCCACCGATGTACGGCCGCGCCGTCGACGGGCAGCAGCTCCATGAGGGCGATCCACCAGCCGCTCGCGAGCGCGACGGACAGCGCGGCGATCGCCAGACCGGCGATCCGGCGCCGGACCGACCCCGACCGCCGCGACCGCGTACGTCGAGCGCGAACGCCGGCAGCACGAGGTACGCCTGGAGGTACTTGGTGAGGAACGCGAACCCGACGAGGACGCCGGCGACCACCAGCCAGCGGTGAGCGCCCGACGCGATCGCGCGGGTCACCGCGTACGCCGCACCGACCAGCAGGAGCGTCAGGAGGGCGTCGGGGTTGTCGAAGCGGAAGATGAGGACCGCGGCCGGCGTGAGCGCCACGACAAGACCGGCGATGACGCAGCCGCGTCCCCCAGCGCGCGGCGCACGGTGAGCATGAGGATGCCGACGGTGGCGACGCCGGCCAGCGCCTGGGGCAGGAGGATGCTCCACGAGCTCAGGCCGAACAGCCGGACCGACAGGCCCATCACCATCGTCGCGAACGGCGGCTTGTCGAGCGTGATGAAGTTCCCGGCGTCGAGCGAACCGAACAGCCACGCGCTCCAGCTCTGGGACGCGGCCTGCGCAGCCATCGCGTAGTAGGTGTTCGCGTAGCCGCTGATCGTCAGGTCCCAGAGGTAGACGATCGCCGCGAGCGAGAGGACGCCGACCATCGCCGGGATGGCCCACCCGACCCGCGCCGCACGGCCGCGCCACGGCCGCAGGCTGCGTCGGTAGCGCCTGGCCGACCGGAGGCCAGCGAGTCCGTGCCCACGGCGACGTGACCGGCGGTGAACGCTGGTGTCGGGAACGCACGGCGCGGAGTCGAACGGCCGGCCGAGACCGGGCCGCGTCGACCGAGGTCATGACGGACTCCGTTCGAGCGGGTCGGTGAGGGGCGCCGGTCGGAGCGCGAACCACGTGGTGAGCAGGACGAAGCGCGCCACGGTCGCGAGCGCGTTGGCCGCGAGCAGGACCAGCAGCTCCAGCGCGCGACCGGCGTCCGGCGCGAGCCGATGGAGGACGACGATCGACGCGGTGGTGATCGCGAGCGCGACGCACAACGCGAACAGCCCGGCGAGCTGGTCGCGAAGGACGGACTCCCGGCCAGCGGACGCCGAAGGTCAGCCGCCGATTCGCGGCCGTGTTGCCGACGGCCGTGACGACGAGCGCGATGACGTTCGAGACGGTCGCCGTGGCGTGACCGCGAAGGACCACGTAGAGCAGCGCGTAGGCGGCGGTGCTCACCACGCCGATCGCGCCGAAGGTGATCAGCCGCCGGACGACCGGGCGCTCGAGCGCGGACGAGCCGGTCGCCGCGCGTGGTCGCCCGGCCGCCGACCGGCGCAGGCCGCGGGGAAACCTCGCGATCGGCAGCCGGACGATGGGATGCGCCGGAGGGCGCGTCGGGACGGCGGCCATCAGGAGCTGCCCGTGGACACGTGGCCGCGACCGCTGGACCGCCCGGGCGCGGTCGGGACCTGGTCGTTCGAGCCATCCGGAAGACCGAAGCCGTTGACGCGCGGCTGGCGTGTCGTGACCTGGGGCGCGGTCTCGGCGTCGGGTCGACCTCGGCCCGACGTGCCCGACGTCGCGGCGTCGCGGGTGGCGGCGGTGGCGGTGCCACGGAACGTCGCGGCGGCGAGGACCGCGAACCCGCCGGTCGCGATGGCGGACGTCACGGCCACACCGGCCGTGACGCGTCGGAGGCGGACGAGCCCGATGCGGGCGCGTCGAGGGATGGTGCCTGGACATGCCCGGAGTCTCCGGCCGCTCCCTTTCGGCTCGGTTACGGCCGGTGGCGGCTCAGGCGAGCGCCCGCGGCCAGCTCACCGCGAAGCGCGCGCCACCCGCTGGTGACGTCGCCGACGCTCCAGCGCCCGCCGGTCGAGCGGACGATGGCGTCGCCGATGGCGAGACCCAGTCCGGCGCCACTCGCCTCGGCGTTGACGCGGTGGAAGCGGTCGAAGATCTTCGCCTGCTCCTCGGCCGGGATGCCCGGCCCGGAGTCGTCGACGGTGAGCGTCACGCGCGGACCGTCGCGGGTCACGGTCACATCCACCGAGCCACCCACCGGTGCGTACTTGCAGGCGTTGTCGAGGAGGACGCCCAGCAGCCGGTCGAGCAGATCGGCGGGCGCGTTCACCGAGGCGCCGGCCGGTGGCGCAGCGACCCGCAACGTGAGACGCCGCGTCTCCGCGATGGCCGCGAAGCGGTCCGCGGTCTGCGCGGCGAGCGTCCCCACATCCACCGGCTCGTTGTCCGGCGTCCGCTGGGTCGCGTCGAAGCGAGCCAGCCAGAGCATGTCCTCGAGCAGCCGCCGCATCCGTTTCGACTCCGCGTCGACGCGCGTGAACGCCGTGCGATACCAGCCGGCGTCCCGATCCTGCGTCAGCGCGAGGGAGGTGTTGGCCTCGATGACCGACAGGGGCGTCCGCAGCTCGTGCGAGGCATCGGCGGTGAACTCGACCTGACGCTGCCTGGCGGCCTCGATCGGACCAGCGACACGCCGGCCGATGGCGATGGCGCCGAAGAACACGACGAGGAGCAGCACCGGCGCGATGAGCAGCTCGCCGATGACGATCGTTCGCTGGGTGTCGTTCACGGGCTCCAGGCTCTGCCCCACCACGAAATGGCCCTGGGCGACATCCCGGCCGGCGAGCCGGAGGTCCACCCCACCGAGGTGCGCGGTCACCGGCTGTGTGACGGACACGAGCTCGGCGGGAAGCGCCGGGGTCTCGTCGTCCTGGTACACGGTCCCGTCCGGCAGCACCGCCCAGATGAGGATCGGCGCGCCGGCGAAGATCGGCCGGTCACCGCGGGGGCGCGGGCGGCGGCTGGTCGTCGCCGTCGGGCAGGCCGGGGATCCGCTGCAGCGCGCCCGTCAGGCGGGCGTCGACCTGTGCGGTGAGATCGCGCGTCGCGAGCGCGATGACGGCGAGCGAGATCACGGCGTACGCGACCGCGACGACGAGCGTCGAGGCGAGCGCGACGCGGAGCGACTGGCGCCGAACGAACTCCGGGCGGCCGAGGGTCACGCCGCCTCCAGCCGATAGCCCGCGCCCCGGACGGTCACGATGCGGATGCCGGCGTCGGGCAGCTTGGCGCGGAGCCGGCTCATCTGGACGTCGATCGCGTTCGAGCCCAACGGGTCGGTCTCGTCCGCCCACGCGTGCTCCGCGATCGCCTTGCGGTCGACGACGGACGGCGAGCGGCGCATCAGCAGCTCGAGGATGAGGTACTCGGTCGACGTGAGACCGACCTCGCGGGTGTCGACCTCGACGACGCGGCGCACGGGATCGAGCCGGAGCCGGCCTCGCTCGAGGACCGGGGCGTCGACGCCGCGCGGACGACGCTGGAGCGCCCGCACGCGGGCGAGCAGCTCGCCGAAGTCGAAGGGCTTGACCAGGTAGTCATCGGCACCGGTGTCGAGCCCGCGGATGCGATCGGCCGGGGCGTCGCGAGCCGTGAGCATCAGGAGGGCCGTCGGGCGTTGCTGGCGACGTGCCCACGCGACGACGTCGATGCCCTCGGCGCCGGGCATGCGCCAGTCGATGATCGCGACGTCGTAGTCGTAGAACTTCAGCTGATCGATCGCGTCGTCTCCGCGGTCGACGGCGTCGACGTGGTAGCCGGCGTCGGACAGCCCGAGCACGATGACTTCGCGCAATCCGGGGTCGTCCTCGGCGACCAGCACGCGCATCGTTCAGCCTCCCCTGCGGGCGCCCGTGGGTGCGTGCGCAGGCGCGTTCGGCATCGTCGCACGCGGCACGGGACCCAGGCGGAGCGCGAGGACCGGGCAGACGGCGACGGCGCGCCGGGCGTGGTCGAGGAGCTCATCGGGGACCGATCCGGCGGAGATGATGGGGTAGCCCCAATCATCGAGCTCGATCAGCTCGGGGAGCAGCTCCGCGCACATCCCGAATCCGTCGCAGCGGATGCGGTCGACCACGAGCCGCCGGCCGGTCTCCCGGGCGGCGGCGGCCGAAGCGGCGGTGTCGGAGGTCGTGTCCCGCCACGACGTCCCGGAGGGCTGCGCCGGCCGTGCGAACGGGCTCGTCCCTGAGCCGGTCATGCCGCCCGCCCTGGCGCGTGCATGGACGTGCACGTCCGCGAGCGCTGGTGTCGTCGGAACTCGTCGCCGAAGGTCTCGAGCGCACTCAGGAGGAGGCCCACCGCGCCGTCGGGGTGACGACACGCGCCTCGACCGGCGAGCTGGCGTGACCACCGCTCGATCCGCTCGAGGTCGTCGCCGCGCCGCACGACGCGTCGCGATCCGCTGGGTCGCGTCGGCGATGGCCCGCAGGCCGAACACGCACGGACCGCACTGGGCGGCGCTCTGGCCGGCCATGTAGTCGAGGATCCGGGCGGTCGTCGCGACGCCGCAGGCGGTCGACGGCAGGAACGCCACGACCCCGCACCCGAACGCGGACCCCGCGCGCCGGAGGGCGACCGGCTCGAGCGGCACGTCCCACGCCTCGCGGGCGCGGATCCAGCCACCGAAATAGCCGCCCAGCAGCAGCGCTTGCGCGTCCCGTGGCGCGTCGACGACTCCCGGCGAGCTCACCGATCGACGATCCCGAGCGCGATCTCGCGGACCCCGTTCCGGCCGGCGCCGCCGACCGTGACGAGGGCGGTGCCGCGCGTCGCGCCCTCGCCGGCCTCGCGATACCAGGCATCCCCCCGCCGCGCGATGAGCGCGGCGTGCGCCAGGCTCTCGACGTTCTGGACCAGCGTCGGCCGGCGGCCGATGCCTTGCTCGTACGGTCGCGGCGGCGTCGTCGTGGGTCGGGCATCGCCCGTGTCGACAGCGTGCACGGCCGCCGACTCCTCGCCCGCGACGTAGCGGCCGGGTGCGAGGACGAGGTCGACGCGGCGAGTCGGTGCGCCGGCTGCCCTCCGCTCGCCGAGGGCTCTGCGGACCGCCTGCTGGGCCGCGCCGTGGTCCTCGCCGATGTACAGCACGATCCGGTCGGCCCCCACGGCGTCTGCCGCGAGCTCGGCCCCATCGAGCACGAGATGTGGCCGGGTGGCCATCAGCAGCCGATCCTTCTGGCTGAGCGGCTCGCCCTCGGCGCCGTTCGCGAGGACGACGGCATCGCCACCGCCACTCCGCGACGCCACGGACGCCCACTTGCGCCCGACCGGGAAGCCCGCGCCGCCGCGCCCCAGCAGCCCCGCGGCCTCCAGGACACCCGGCAGGGCTCGCCGTTCCCTCAGCCCGGGCAGCGGACCCAGCCGGCGAAGATGTGCCGCGAAGGGTTCGGCGCCCGACGCAAGGTCGGGTCCGGCGAGGAGACGAGCGGTCATCGGCGCGCCCCCCGGCTGGCGGGTCCAGCCGTCACGTCGGCGAGGACGCCGCGGGGCGACGCCTGGACCGTGAGGCGGTAGGCCAGCGCCGCGACGACGCGAGCCGATCGCGACGGCGTCGACGACCAGCATCCACGGGGCGGTGGCATCGCTGCCGGCCGTGATCGAGTGGAGGACGGCGAGCGGCCAGCCCGCGTACGCGAGCCAGTGGACCGCCTTCCACGTCCGGTGGCCGATCCGATCGCGCAGCAGGCTCGTGACGGTGACCGCGAGCAGCAGGTCGACGGACAGGACGCCCCACGCGACGGCCACCGGCCGATACGACGAGGCGAGCGGCACGATCGCGGCGAGGATGCCGAGCTGCGCGTAGGGATCGACGATCGCCGTCACGACGTGGAGCGCCGTGAACACGACGGAGACCAGCGCGACCGTCCGATGGAGCTCGGCGGTGAGGAACCGCGGCCAGCCGGGCCGCTGCCAGCGGGCGGTGGTCAGGAGCCCGAGCACGACGACGCCGCTCGCGAGCAGCAGCGAGACGACACCGGCGCCTCGCGTCGCGAACCAGAGCAGCTGATCGGTCATCGATGGTTCCTCGGCGTTCCTGGGGCGTCGACGGGAGTCTCCTGGGAGCGACCTTTCGCTGCGGTTACGCGGCTGGCGGTCAGCCTGCCGCGTGATCAGGCCGCGACCGGCGCACCGGCCGGCCAACCACCGAGCACGTGGATACGCCCGTCCGTCGCGATCAGGCGCGCCGGGAGCCCCGTCGCCTCGAGCCAGGGGATCGCGCTCTCGCCCATCACGATCGCGGCCGTCGCTGCGGCATTCGCGAGGACACACGTGGGTGCGGCGACGGTCGCGGTGCGCCACGGCCCGTCGGCCGGCAGCCCCGTGCGCGGGTCGATGACGTGATGGAGCGGTTCGCCGGCGGACGGTGTGCCAGCGCCGGACGGTCGTGCTGGACGTCGCCATGGCGCCGCGCTCGAGCGTGGCGACGTCGCCACCCGAATCCGGCGGCATCGAGCTGTCCTCGGCCAGAAGGATCCGCCAGCCACCCTCGGGGGGATGGCCGGCCGTGGCGAGATCGCCGCCGAGGCTCAGCAGGGCGCCGCGCGCATCGCCTGCCTCGAGCGCCGTGGACACGCCGAGATCGGACGCCAGCGCCTTTCCGGTCGAGCCGAGGTCGAGCTCGACCCCGCGCGGGATCCGCGCGAGCCCAGCCGCACGATCGACGCGGATGCGGCGCCAGCCGGGGACCGGTGCGAGCCGCACCGTGAGCGGTGCGGGTCCGTCCGCCAGGCCGGCGAAGTCCCCGTCGTAGCCCAGGACGCGCATCGCGGCGCCGACCGTCGGATCGACGGCGCCGTCCGTCCAGCGCGCCGCCTCGATGGCGGTCTCGAGGGCCAGCGCGAGGAGCGCCGAGATGGGACTCGCATGCTCGGGCTCCGCGTGGAACCGCCGCAGCTCCGAGTCAGGGCGGAACCGGCTGTAGGTGCGGTCGACGTCGCCGAGCAGCGCCTCCACCGCGTGACGTGCGGCGGCGAGGTCACCGTCGAGGACCAGGAGGTCGACGGACGTGCCGAGCGCTCGCCACGAGGCGCGCTCGAGCATCTCAGGAGCCGCCGGTCGACACGTGCGCGCTGTCCGACGTCGAGCCGACCGACGTCGACGAGGAGGAGGTCGTCGACGTGGTCGAGCTCGAGTCGGAGGAGGACGAGGTGGTGGTGGAGTCGGCCGTGAGCGCGGCGGTGTCGTCGATCGTCGCCGCCGTGTCGTCGGTGGTCGCGACCGTGGCGGCGGTGGTCGTCGCCGTGTCGTCCGACGATCCGGTGTACGTGGCTGCCGCGAGTCCCGCGAACATGGCGCTCGCGGTGAGGCCGGCGAGGGTCGTCCCGATCGTCAGCTGGCGAAGTCGCCGGATGGCACGGGCGCGGTCGGCGGTGGTGGTCCGATCGGCGGGCTGCATGGCCGCCATCCTCGGACCGCGAGCCTTTCGAGACGGTGACGAAGCTCGTCACCCTGGCATGGCGACGCCACGTACAGCGGTCAATCGACCGCCGCTGGCGCCCAGCCCGCCTGTCTGACCGCCTCGCCGAACGCGTCGGCCGGCGCCGCGCCGAGATCGAGCCGCACGGCATACGTCGCGACGACCTGCGCGAAGGCGCCATCGTCGTCGGCAGGCACCGCGAGGACGGTCGTCGACCGGGTCGCGAGGCCTTCGCCGGCAGCCGGATCGATCGTCAGCAGGACGAGGTGGGCGCCTGCGTAGGACGCCGCGTCGTCGACCGTCCGGAGGGCGGCTCCGGCGACCGGATGCGCGACGACCAGCACGTGATAGTCCGGCACGTATCGCAGCCCGAGCTCGAGGTCGGCGGCTTCGAGCACGGGAAGGCGCGGATCCGGCGTCGCTTCCTCGGCGCGCGGCATGGGATCGTCGTCATCGTCCGGCGCCACCACGTCGGCGCCATCGATCGAGCCGTCGAAGAGCGGCGTCCCACGCGAGGGGTCGCGCAGGACTGCGGCATGGCCGACGCCCGCGCGCGACAGGGCGAGCAGGAGCGCGTCCCCGGTCGGATCGTCCCCGACCCGGCCCACCAGCTCGACCGCCGACCCCGCCTCGGCCGCGGCGAGCGCGATCCGCGCGGCCAGCCCATCCGGCCCCGGGGCATCCCCGGTCCGCCATCCAGGCACGCCCACCACGACGATCACGCGCAGAAGCGTACGCGACGGCCCGCTGGAGTCATCGGAGTGACCGGGACCGTCACGCAGGCCCGGTCATCTGGCGCCGCGACCGCGTCAGTCGTCGCTGGAGTCCTTGCCGGAGCTCGACGAGCCGTCGTCGCTGCCGGAGCCCTTGCCCGATCCTGAGCCGGAGCCCGATCCCGACCCGGAGCCGGAGCCGGAGCCGGAGCCGGAGCCGCTCGCGCCGCCGTGGTCGTCCGTGCCACCAGGCGAGTCGTCGGTCGGGCGAGCCGTCCTGCCGCTGCCCGAGCCCGAGCCCGAACCCGAGCCCGAACCGCTGCCCGACCCCCCACCGTGATCGTCGCTGCCGGTCGGTCGCGCGCTCGCATCCTCGGTCTGCGTCGGGCTCGGCGAGATGGAGGGCGTCGGCGCGGGGCTTGGACTCACCAGCGACGGCGACGGCGACGGCGCGGCATCGATCGACGGTGACGGGGACGGCACGGTCGGGACCGATGGGCTCGGCGCCGGTCCGCTCAACAGGCCCAGCGCCGAGGCTGCGCCGACCGTCGTCCCGCCGAGCGCCACCACGACGAGCAACACCAGCGCGAACGCCTGTGCGCGAGCGGCGAACGGACGAGCGCCGCCGAAGCTGACGCGGAACGCATCGCCCAGCGAGGCGAGCGTCGCCGACAGGGAGCGCCGCCGCACGGCCGCCGCGGCCGCGACCGCCGGCGCCGGACGCGGCTCCGCGGACACGGCACGCATCACGCGGTCGCTGAACGCCGCGGGCGGGAAGGACTCGTCGCGCGCAGCCAGGCGCTCGAGCGCCCTGCCGATCTCCAGGTCCAGCGCCTCATCCTCGGGCGTGAGGTCCGGCACGTCGTGCAGCTCCTCCGAGCCGAACGGTCCCGCCGGCGAGCCCCACGGGCGATGACCGGTCATCGGGCGTCCTCCTCGAGGGCCTTGCGCAGGCGGGCCAGGCCTCGGTGCAGGTGCGTCTTCACGGTGCCGAGGGGCCGATCGGTCGCCTCCGCGATCTCCTGCAGCGATCGCTCCGCGAAGAAGCGCAGCGCGACCACCTCGCGATAGGGCTCGTCGAGGGACGCGACGGCCCGCCGCAGCTCGACGTCCCGCTCGGTCCGCAGCGCGTGGACCGCCGGATCCGGAGCGTCGGTGGTCCCAAGACGGAGTCGGTCGGGGTTCGACGGATGCTCGCTCTCGGCGGCGAACGGGTCGAGCCAGGCGACATTCCGGCGCTTCGCGGCGACCCGGAGCGCGAGCCGTACGGCGATCCGCGAGACCCACGCCCCGAGCGTGCCCTCGCCGCGCCACGTCGGCAGCGAGCGATAGGCGATCACGAAGGCCTCCTGCGCGATGTCCTCGGCCTCGGCGCGGTCACCGAGGATCCGACTGCACGCCCGGACGACCGCTGGACCCTCCCGGTCCACGAGGACCCGGAAGGCATCGGCATCGCCGGCCAGGACGGCATCGACGATGGCGCGGTCGTCATCGGAGCGGCCGGTGGTGAGGATGGACGCGGTCGTGGGATCCCCCTGGGACAAGCGGGACATGCCGGCGCCGCCCGAGCTCCGCAGCACGAGGCCGGAGACGGGCGGCGTCCATCGGACGAAGGTGGTCACGCCGCGGATCGGGCGGTCCCGATGTCGATGCTATCCGTCGTGGCCGGACGATCCGCCGGAGCCCGAGCCGGACCCACCCGAACCGGACCCACTGCCCGATTCGTCGGAGCCGCCGTCATCGGATCCGTGGCCGGAACCCGAACCGGAGTCCGAGCCGGAGTCCGAACCGGAGCTGCCGCCGTGATCGTCGGTCGCGTCCGCGTCGTCGTGGCCGCTCTGGCCGCCGTGGTCGTCCGTGGGCTCCGCGGCGTCGTGGCCGCTCGAGCCGCCGTGGTCGTCGTTCGCGTCGCCATCGTCGTGCCCGCTCTGGGCGCCGTGGTCGTCGGTCGCGTCGTTCCGGTCCTCGGCCGTGGCCGTCGGCTCGGCGGTCTCGGTCGCCTCGGCGGTGGCCGTCGGCTCGGCGGTCGCGGCGGCGCCGCTCGTCGCGGTCGGCTGGGCGGTGGCCTCCGCGGTCTCGGTCGGCTCGGCGGTCTCGGTCGGCTCGGCGGTCTCGGTCGGCTCGGCCGTGGTGCTCGCTTCGTCGGTGGCGGTGGCGCTCGCCGTGGCAGCGGCGACGTCGTCGGCCCGCGGCACGCCGCGCAGCGCGTCAGAAGCGAAGGCGACGCCCGCGATGAGGAACACCGCGACCGTCGAGGTCGCGATCGTGCGGATGATCCGATGGCGCTGGGACATGGGGTGCGCTCCTGGTGAGTGACATCCGGGCGATCCGCCCGTTCACCCAGTCCGAGGCATCCCGCAGCGGGAAGGTTTCAGTCGGCCGTGTCCGAGGCCCCCGTCGGATCGTCGCCCTGCGTCGGCTCGTCGGTGCCGGGGAGCTGCGGCTGCTCCGCACCGACGGTCGGACCCTCGTCGCCGGTGTCCACCGGGCCGACGACCTCCTCGATCGGGCCCTCGGCGACCGGCCCCTCATCACGCTCGACGATGACCTCGCCAAGGCCGAGCGCCTCGAGCTCGCCCGAGAACGCGTCCGCATCGCCGACCAGGACGATCGCCGTCCCATCGGGGCGGATGTGCTCGCGAGCGACTCGCTGGACGTCCTCGATGGTCACCGCCTCGATCCGGTCGCGGTAGTGGACCAGCTCGTCGTCGGGCAGGCCGTGCACGAACAACCCACCCAGCGAGCCGACGACCGGACCCGGCGTCTCGAAGCGGAGCGGGAAGACGCCGATGAGGAAGTCGCGCGCCGCCTTCAGCTCGGCTTCGGTCACGCGGGCATCGCGGATCCGATCGAGCTCGGCAAGCGCGTCGGTCAGTGCGGCCACCGTGACGTCCGTGTTCACCGCCGCTCGCGCCGCGAACGGCCCACGGGCACGCCGCATGTCGAAGCCCGCACTCGCGCCGTAGGTGTAGCCCTTCTCCTCGCGGAGCTTCATGTTCAGCCGGGAGTTGAACAGGCCACCCAGGATCGCGCTCATGACCGAGATCGCGTGGAAGTCCGGATGCCGGCGCGGCACGCCCGGGTGCCCCACGCGGATCTCCGTCTGGACCGCCCCCGGTCGATGGACGACCTTGACGAACCGCTTCGTCACGGCGCTCGCGTCGTCGGGCGTGCGGGTCGGCGTGGCGCCCTCCGCCTGCCAGTCGCCGAACAGCCGCTCCACGGCGCGGACCACCGTGTCGACGTCGATCTCGCCACCGACGATGAGCGCCATGCGAGCCGGGTCATGGGACGCCGCGACGATCTCGACGATGGCGTCGCGATCGAGGTGCTCGACGGTGTCCTTCGTCCCGCCGGCGGGCCGACGATACGGCGACGAGCCCGCGTAGATCGTCCCGACGAACGCCTCCTCGGCGCGTCGGCGGGGGTCGGCCCTGGCCTGCAGGAGGTCGTTGAGGCGCTCATCGCGGAGGCGCTCGATCTCGACCGCCGGGAACGTCGGCCGGCGGGCGACCTCGGCGAGCAGCTCGAGCGCGGCATCGAACCGGGCGGCCGGGACGTCGACGCTGATCGAGCCCGCGTCCCAGCCGGCTTCGGCGTGGATCGATGCGCCGAGGCGTTCGGCGGCCTCCGTGAGCTGGATCGCGTCGTACGACTGGGTGCCCTCGGTGAATGCCCGGGCCGCCAGGACGGACGCGCCCGCGATGGCGTCTGGCTCATCGGCAGCGCCATGACGCACGACCAGCGACGCGCTGATCAGCTGGCGGCCGGGCATCGCCGCGACGGCGACCCGCAGGCCGTTCGCCAGGGTCGATCGCTCGACATGCGGGAAGTCGTACGGCCGGGGCGTGCCGGTGGTGGGTCGCTCGGCGACGACCAGGGCCGCCTGGTCGCTCATGCCGCAGCCTCCGCGGCACCCGCCGCGTCGGCCTCGGGCAGATACGTCAGGACGACGCGGTTGTCCGGACGGAAGACGTCCCGCGCTACGTCACGGATCTGCTCGGCGGTCACGGACAGGTAGCGCGGCAGCATCCGGTTGACGAGATCCGGGTCGTCGAACAGCGTCGCGTACATCGACAGCCGATCGGCGCGCTCCTCCACGCGCGAGAGCGCCCCCAGCTCGTCGGCCTCGATGAGCGCCTTGGCGCGGGCGAGCTCGTCGTCGCTCGCGAGGTCCGTCGCCAGCTTGTCGAGCTCCTCGAGGTAGACGGCCTCGACCTTGTCCACGTCGACGCCGGGCCGGACGGTGGCCCAGCCGGCCGAGATCGACGCCCCACCGAGGAAGCCGAGGGCGAAGAACGCGACATCCTGGGCCAGGCGGTCCTCGCGCACGAGACGGCGATGGAGCCGGCTCCCCTTTCCGCCGGCGAGGAGCTGGCTCGCGATGTCGATGGCGTCGAGGCGCGGGTCACCGTAGACCGGGGCGCGGAACCCGAAGTACACGCGCGGCAGCGGGACCTTGTCGGGCACGACCTCGCGGATCTCCTGGCCGAGGACGCCGGGCAGCGACAGGTCGGGCAGCGGCGGGATCGACGGATTCGCGGGGATGCGCCCGAAGTACTTGTCGACCCATGCGCGCACCTGGTCGTGGTCGGCGTCCCCGACGACGCTCAGGACCGCGTTGTTGGGCGCGTAGTAGGTGCGGAAGAAGTCGCTCACGTCCTCGAGCGACGCGGCGTTGAGGTCGTCCATCGACCCGATGGTCGGGTGGTGGTAGGGGTGGTCGGGCGGGAACAGGTGCGCCTGGAGCTTCTCGTTCCAGCTGCCGTACGGCCGGTTGTCGTAGCTCCAGCGCTTCTCGTTCTTGACGACCTCGCGCTGGTTGTCGAGGTTCTCCTGGCTGAGCGCGTCGAGGAGCGTCGCCATGCGATCGGCCTCGAGCCACAGCGCGAGCTCCAGCTGGTGGCTGGGCAGCGTCTCGAAGTAGTTCGTCCGATCGAGCCAGGTGGTGCCGTTCATCGTGCCGCCGGCCGCCTGGACGAGCGCGATGTGCTCCGCCTTCGCGACGTGCGCGCTGCCCTGGAACATCACGTGCTCGAACAGGTGCGCGAAGCCCGTCTTGCCGGGCTGTTCGTGCTTGGACCCCACGTCGTACCAGAGGTTGACCGCCACGACAGGCGCCAGGTGGTCCTCGGCGACGATGAGCCGAAGGCCGTTCGGCAGGCGTTCGTCGGTGAAGTCGACGTGGGGGACAGGCATCAAGGCTCCTCGTGGGAGGGCTGGGCGGCAGGGCCACCGGCTCGGGACAGGGCCACCGATTGTAGGCCGGGCGGGGTCCGGCTCCCCGCATCGCTCTCGTCAACGCGCGCGTGCCTCAGGTGCGTCCAGCGCACCCTCGGGAGAACGACGTTCCTTCGTCCCCGCCGACCGAGCCGCTGGAGTCAGCGAAGGAGGCGCCACGCGAAGTCGCGGACCGGGCGGTAGCCGATGGCCTCGTAGATCCGGTTCGCGGTCGGGTTGGCGAGGTCCGTGAGGAGGAAGCAGCGAGATCGACCCTCGTCGAGCTGGACCTGGCTCGCGGCGGCGACGCACGCGCTGGCGTAGCCGTGGCCACGGAGCTCGGGTGGCGTGTAGACGCCGCCGAAGCGGATGCCGGTGGGCGTCCGGCCGCCGGTCGTGCACATCGACACCGGCCGGCCATCGACCTCCCACAGGAACGCGGCCCGGCCGGGTCGCTTGAGCAACGCCTCGAGCCACTCGTCCTGGGGTCCCGGATCGCCGCCGAGTGCCTCGGCTTCGAAGGCTCGCAGCCACTCGGCCAGCACGGCGTGATCGTCCGGGGTCGCGCGACGCAGCGCCCCCGCCACGCCGCGCGGCGCATCGACGCTCGTGAGCTGGAAGATCCGTTGGTCCGCCGCGTGGGGCGGCGAGGCCACGCGGCGCCCGATCCGAGAGCCGATCGCCTCGGCGAACGCCTGGGCATGCTCGCTCGGCGCATGGACCTCGCGGACCTCGGTCGCGACCGCCTCGGCGAGCGCGCCGATCGCCGCCGGCTCGTCGACCTCCGACAGCGTCACGTCGCCGCTGTCGGTGAACTCGAGGGTCGTGGCCACGATCCGCCCCGCCGCCTGCGCGATCCGGAACGTCGCTTCCGCGAGTGCCGGCTGGTCGCGGACCGCGCCGGCGAACCCGAGGGTCAGGCAGTGCGCCGCCTCTCGCGCCTCGAGGAACGCCCCGGCTCGCTCGAGGAACTCGCCCGCCGACGCCGTGGACTCGACGACAACGCTCATGGCGCGGAGTCTGGCGCGTCCGCGGAGCCGATGGTCGTTCCTGCCGAACAGGATGTCCGCTTCATGGCCCGGACGTTCGTCAGATGCGCTCCCCGGCGGTCCGAGCAGCCACCCGTTCGCGCCATCCGATCCGGGCCGGGCATCCGTCGCGATCCGACGCGGAGCTGGTCGGCACATCCGGACACCGCGGTCCGAGCGGTTGACAGCCGGACCGGCGGTGTTAGATTGTCGTCTAACACGAGTGAGACGAACACAACGACGATGACCGCCCTGCCCCTCCTCCCTGCCGCTCCGATCGCCACCCCCGGGCGCGCGATCATGCGGGACGTCACGGGCGGGACGACCCCCGGCGTGGAGATCCAGTTCGACGCCCGGACGGCGTTCGACTTCGTCTACAGCCTCGATCACGACGCCGGGTCCACCGACGACCTGCCGACCGCCGATCGCAAGTGGCTGCACGAAGAGCGCGCCAAGCTTCCGGAACCGCTGCGGGACCTGCCGCAGCACGCGGGGGCGATCTTCGCGGCGACGTTCCTCGTCGACCACCCCGCCATCACCGAGGCCGAGCACCTCGTCGAGCACGTCCGCAGCCTGCCCGGCGCCGCGCTCGCCAAGGCCGTCCTGGCCGACGACCTGCGCCGCGCGGACTGCCAGCCGCTGATGCATTCGGCGCTCGACGGCACGGAGGACGCGATCGTCGAGGTCGTCGCCTCGTGGCCCACCGAGAAGCGAGCCTTCCTCGAGCGGCTGTTGCGCGAGCCCGACCAGGCGATCCGCGACCTGAGCGACCTGCTCACCGCGTGGCTGCCGAGCTACAAGGCGATCGAAGGCCGGATCGACGCCATCCTCACGCGCGACGTGGAGCTGCGCCAGAAGGACCGCGAGCGGCTGGGGCCGGTCGAGCTCATCGAGGCGACCACGAACGGCATCCGCTGGCTGAGCGAGCCGGGCGTCCGTCGCGTGATCCTTGCCCCCAGCTACTTCACCCGACCCTTCAACTTCGTGTTCGCCGCCGAGGACTGGCGGATGTTCGGCTACCCCGTCGCCGACGCAGCCCTCGATGCGGACGACCCCCTCGCACCTCCGGCCGCCGTCGTGCGCCTCCACCGGGCGCTGGGCGACGAGAGCCGGCTGCGCATCCTTCGGCTGCTCCGCGACCGCGACTGGTATCTGTCCGAGATCGCGGAGCGCCTGTCGCTGTCGAAGCCCACGATCAAGCACCACCTCGCCCAGCTCCGGGCCGCCGGCCTCGTCACGCTGATCGAGGAAGGTGGCCTCAGCTACTACAGCCTTCGCCGCGACCGTCTCGACGACGCGTCCGGCGACCTGAAGCGGTACCTCATCTAGAGCGGTCGCGCCGGAGCCTGTCTCCCGCCCGGCTCCGGCCGACCCGCTCATCGCGCCCGCGAGTTAGACGCCCATCTAACAGGAGGGAGAGAACGATGCACATCCACCCCCGACCCGACTACGAAGACCCCGACCGCTACGACACGCATCGTCCCGTCACGACGGGATGGGAGAGGCCCATGTACCAACGCGACGACCTGTTCATCCGCGAGCGAGTCGCCGACCTTCAGGCGTCGGCGACCGGACTCCACCCACGACCCGAGGCCCGAGGGGCATCGGTCCTCGACCGCACCCGGCGGACCATCGGCCGTGGCCTCATCGCCGTCGGTACGGCGGTCGCCGGCGCGACCGCGGAGCTCGCCGACCGCGCGGCGGACGTCCGATCCGCCGGCGACGCGCCGCTGGCCAACTGACGGCCATGCGTGTCGGGCTGCAGCTCCCGTCGTTCTCCTACCCGGGCGGCCCGGGCGCGATCCGGCCGACCCTCACCGACATCGCCCAGGCTGCCGAGGCGAACGGCTTCGCCAGCCTGTGGGTGATGGACCACCTGTTCCAGCTGCCCGAGCACACCGGCTGGGGCGGCCCGACGGAGCCCATGCTCGAGGCGTACACGACGCTCGGGTTCCTTGCCCGCGCGACCGACCGCATCGCCATCGGCCCGATGGTCGGGGCGGTGCACTTCCGCCATCCGGGCCTGCTGGTCAAGGCGGCCACGACGCTCGACGTCCTGGCCGGCGGGCGGACGTACCTCGCGCTGGGCGCCGGCTGGTACGAGCGCGAGGCGAAGGGCCTGGGCATCCCGTTCCCGCCCCGCGCCGAGCGTTTCGAGCTCCTCGAGGAGACCCTCCGGATCACCCGCCGGATGCTCGCCGGCGATGTCGCGCCGATCGACGAGCCCCACCACCGGCTCGCCGAGCCGTACAACGTCCCGGGTCCGCTGTCGACGACGAGCTGGCCCGACGGCCGGACACCCGGCCGGCCGAGGATCATGCTCGGTGGCGGCGGCGAGCGGAAGACGCTGCGCTACGTCGCCGAATACGCCGACGCGTGCAACATGCTCGTCCCCGACCCGGGCGAGAGCCGCCACAAGCTCGAGGTCCTCCGCGGGCACTGCGACGCCATCGGACGGGACCCGGCCGAGATCGAGACGACCGCGCTGCTCGAGGTGGACCTCCGCCGTGAGCGCCCTGCCGACGTCGTGCGGCGCTTCCGCGAGCAGGCCGACGAGGGCATCGAGCACGTGATCGTCAACCTGCCCGACGCGCACGTGCTCGACCGGCTGGAGACCCTGGGTCGGGAGGTGATCCCCGCCGTCGGCGAGGTCGAGCCGGCGTCGGTCCGCTAGATCGGCAGGAGCACGAACAGCAGCGTCAGCGGCGCCGCGATGAAGAACGCATCGCGCACCATCCGCATCGCCATCCGGCGGTCCGCCGACCGCGCGTCCTCGTCCACGACGCGGCGGCGGGCCGCCTCCTCGTCCCCGAAGTTCTCGAGCCCGGCGATCGCGAACCCGACGCAGAACTTGCGGCGTGCCTGCAGGAAGGTCGTGATGCTGCCCCACAGCGGGAACAGGACGAGCCCACGGGCGAGCTGCGGAGCATCGATGAGGAGGAGCACCGCGGCGAGCACGGCGGTGATCGCGAAGCCGACGTAGGCGCTCCGGCGCCGACGGGCGATCTCGTAGGCGCCGATGTTGCAGGTGCCCGGTCGATAGTCGGCGTCGAGGGGGCCGGCGGCGGGCTGGAGACCGCCGGCGGGCGGCGAGACGAGTGCGAGCGTATCCATCGCGGCCATCGTGGCACGGACCGCCGAAACGCGCCGCGCCGCGGGCCGTTCGGCCCACGATCACGGGCCGGACGGCCGCCGGACGGTTCCGTGGGACGCTTGTAGACTCGCGGCCGTATGCACCGACCTTCGCCTCGGGCCGTGCGACACGTGGTCGCTGCGCTGGCCCTCGTCACCGCCGTGATGGCGGCTCCGCTGTCCGTCCTCGCGCATGCCGAGCTCACCGGCTCGGATCCCAAAGCCGATGCGACGCTGCCGGTCTCGCCCGAGACGATCACCCTCGACTTCTCCGATGACCTCCGGTCGAACAGCCATTTCGAGGTGCTGGACGACGCGGGGGCGACCGTCCTGACTGGCGAGCCCGATCCGGACGTCAAGGACCGCATGACCGTCGCCGTCACGACGCCGCTCGCACCTGGGCTGTATCTCGTGAAATGGACGACGGTCGCGACGGACAAGGACGTTGCGCGGGGGGAGTTCGCGTTCACCGTGGCGGAGTCCTCGCCCTCGCCGGCCAGCCCCAGCCCGACCGGCTCGACCGCCGCCTCGCCCAGCGCGAGCGCCTCGCCGTCCGCGTCGCCGACCGCTTCGCCGTCGGCCAGTCCCGCACCCAGCCCGTCCGGTGACGGCGGCCAGACGGGCGGCTCCGGCGGGTCCGACGTGGTGCTGCCGATCCTCGTCGCGCTGATCCTGGTCGGTGGCCTCGGCGTGTGGCTCGCACGCCGCCAGCGGCGCGCGTGAGCGGGCGATCAGGTCCGTGGACCGAACCGCACGCGCACTGACCCGAGCGGCGACCGCCGCCTTCGTGGCGGGCGCCCTGCTGGCCGCGCCCGCGATCGTCACCGCGCACGGTCTCAACGTCCAGTACCAGAGCCCGCTGCCACTGCCCGTCTATCTCGCCGGCGCCGCGGCCACCGTCGGGCTCTCGTTCCTGTTCGTGCTCCTGCGCGACGTCCGCGCGGAGCAGCCGGATCCGGGGCACCTCGTCCGTGTCCCCGCGCCGCTGCGGATCGCGGTCCGGGCGATCGGGCTCATCGGCTGGCTCTGGATCATCGTCCAGGGCATCGCCGGAGGCGACTCGGACGCGTCGGTGGCGACGCTGTTCCTGTGGGTCTACGGCTGGGTGGGCCTCGCCGGGCTGTCCGCGTTCGTCGGGCCGGTGTGGAACTGGCTCGACCCGTTCGCGACCCTCCATGACCTCGGGGCGGCCTTGCTGCGGACGCTGCGCATCCCATCCTGGGAGCCGGCCGAGCTGCCGCCCGCGTTCCGCGGCTGGCCCGCGGTGGTCGGCCTGTTCGTGTTCATCTGGCTCGAGCTCGTCCAGCGCGGCGGGCCCGCGATCCTGTTCGTCGTGCTCGTCGCCTACACCGGCTTCACGCTCGCGATGATGGCCCAGTTCGGGCGCGACGCCTGGCGGATGCACGGCGAGACGTTCTCCGTCTGGTTCCGCGTGCTCGGCCGGCTGGCGCCGTTCGGGCCGGTGCCGGCGACCGAGACCGCGGATGACCCGGACGACGTGGATCCCGATGCGGTCGATACGACCGTCCTGCGCCGCCGTCCGTTCGTGTCGGGGCTGCTGGAGTCCTACTGGCCGATGGCCGAGATCGTGCTGGTCGCCTTCGGCACGGGCTCGATCCTGTTCGACGGGCTCTCGCAGACGCGTCCGTACTTCGACCTGTTCGGCGCCCCGCAACTGCCGCTGGCGACCCTGCTCCTGGTCACGTTCCTGGGCGTGATCGCGGGAGCCGCGGTCGCGGTCGCGCGTGGCGTGAGCCCGAATGCCATCGGCGCTGGCCTCCTGCCCATCGCGGTCGGCTATCTCATCGCCCACTACCTGACGTACCTGCTGGTCGACGGCCAGCGCATCGTGATCGCGATCTCCGACCCGCTCCAGAACGGATCGAACCTGTTCGGCACGGCGTTCTTCACGCCCGTCTCCACGTTCCTCGCTCCGGGTCTGACCTGGACGATCCAGCTCGCGGCGGTCGTCGGCGGGCACATGCTCGGCGCGTGGGCAGGGCACGTCGTCGCGGCACGCGACGCGGCCGAGGCACGGGGGGAGGCGGGATTCGCCCCCGGGGAGCCGGACGAGCCGGTCGCGCGGCGCCCCCAGCCCGCGGCCACCACCGAGGCCGTCGCGGAGGGCACGTCGCGCGGCCTGCGCATGCGCGAGGTGCCGCTCGCGCTCGTGATGGTCGGCCTGACGACGCTCACCCTGTGGTCGCTGGGCCAGGCGATCGTCGTGACCCAGCCGGCCCAGCCGGCCGCGGCACTGCGAGGTCTCCTGGGCCTCTGACCCTCATGCCCACACGGCGGGCGCAACGACCCGTGGCCACCGTACCGGTGGGAGCCATAGGCCGCGGCTAGCGGTCCGACCGCTACGGGTCCGGCTCGCGAAGCCGCACCGCCGAGAGCCGGCCGGTCCGCGGGTCGATCCACACGAGGCCCGGCCGGCGTGGCGCGGGCGTCCCGTCGATGAGCGCCCGGACCCACCCGGACGACGACCCGGGACACCGCGCACGGAGGACCGCCGGATACCTCGCGACGAGCGCCCGGTTCGCGGCGTTGTCGACCAGCACCCAGCACCAGGCCACGCGGTATGGCCGTCCGTGCCCGATGGCGATCGCCAGCCGCTCGGCCTCCGCCACCTTGCGGTCCGTCGAGCGGGCACCGCCACCCACGTCGTCGAAGCGGTTCCAGATCTCCAGGATCGACAGCTCACGAGCGACGTCGTCACGGAGCGCGAGATCCGCCGAGCGCAGCGGGTCGGCAGGACGGGTGGCGAGCTCGAAGCGAGCGGTTCGCGTGGTCCGGGCGCAGATCCGAAGCAGGGCCTCCTGCGCGTCGAGGTGCCCGGCATCGTTGGGCTGTGGCCTGAGGTCCCGCGCGAAGGCCATCCCGAGCGGCCGCCCAAGGACCATGCCGAGCCGAACCCACACGATGAGCGGCGTGCCGGTCGCAAGCCCGCGTTCGATCTCGCTGATCCGTGACTGCTCGAGCCCGACGCGTTGGCCCAGCTCACGCTGCGTCCAGCGCAGGCGTCGACGCGAAGTGCGCACCTCACGGCCCAGCGTGGTCGCGATGTTCCGTGCCTCGCGATCGCCCTGCACGAGCGCATCGCTCCGTCGCCGTCGGTCCATGTCGAGCTCCGAAGGCGGCGGGCGCGCGACATGGTCGCACGAGCGGCTCGACCGCCACTCATCCAGGCGACGCGCACCGGTGCGAGCGTTATCTGGGCCGGTTCGTCGGCATCAGGCTCGTCGAAGCGGCCCTGGCCAGCCGCCGATTCCTCGCTGATCGTGCTCGATCCGGCGGCTCGCGAGGCGCGCCACGGGTGCCGCGCCGCCGATGAGGTCGCGGAACGCGCCGAAGTAACGCTCACACCGCTGCGGACCCGCCGCGTATCGCTCGCCGACCGGTACGCCGGGCGAAGTACGGGATCCGCGCATCGCTCGTACCGGTACCAGCGCGCGGAGCTAGGCGCTGGCCGCCGCGAGCGGCTGGACCTCCGGGACCCACTCGGTCAGCGCGCGGACCTCGGCGATCCGCGGCCGGAGCTGCGGATCCAGCGCCTCGGCGGCGGCGATCGCCGTCTCCATGGCGGTGAGGCACAGGATCCCCTCCGAGATCGCCGCGTGGCGGATCTCCGCGGCGTCGCGGATCGCGCCCGATCGCGGCGTCGGCGTGTTCACGATGAGCCGGACGTCGGCCTCCGCGATGAGCGCCAGGATCGCCGTCTCGCCGGCCGCGGGATCCGGCTCCTCCCCGAGCTTCGCGACGGGGATCGACTCGTACCCGTGGCGCGCGAGCAGCGCCCGTGTGCCCGGGGTCGCCGCCAGCCGATAGCCCGCGTGATACAGCGCGGCCGCGAGCTCCTCGAGGCCGCGCTTGTCGCGGTCGGCGATGGACAGCAGCGCGATCGGCTGCGGCGCGTCGAACTCGGGCCGCGGCGGGATCAGCGACGCGCCGGTGAGCGCCTTGGCCATCGCCAGCGCAGGCTCGCGGGCGATGCCGATGACCTCGCCGGTCGACTGCATGTACGGCCCGACCGACGGGTCGACGCCCTTCAGCTTCGCCGTCGAGAACGCCGGCGCCTTCACCGCGACGAACGGGGGTGGCTGTCGAAGGCCGCGACCCCAGCCCAGCTCCCCGAGCGTCGCCCCGAGCGAGATCCGGACCGCCAGCTCGACCATCGGCACGCCCGTGACCTTGGAGAGGAACGGCACCGTCCGCGACGCACGCGGGTTCACCTCGATGAGGTACACCCCGTCGTCACGGACGATGAACTGCGCGTTCACCAGCCCGCGCGCCCCCAGCGCGAGGCAGATCCGCTCCATCGTCGCGACGATCAGGTCGACGTCCCAGTCCGAGACGTGCTGTGGCGGGAACACCGCGATCGAGTCGCCCGAATGGACGCCCGCCCGCTCGACGTGCTCGAGGAGGCCCGGGATGAGCACGTCGCGCCCGTCGCAGATGGCGTCGACGTCGACCTCGATGCCCTCGAGGAACCGGTCGATGCGCACCGGCCGGTCGGGATCGACGACCGCCGCGGCGGCGAGGTGACGGACGAGATCCTCGGGCGAGTACGCGAAGTCGATGGCGAGCCCGCCGATGACGAACGAGGGCCGCACGATGACCGGGTAGCCGATGCGCTCCGCGAGTCCCAGCGCCTCCTCGACGCTGTGCGCCATGCCGCCCTCGGGCTGCGGGATCCCGAGCCGGTCGAGCAGCGCGGCGAAGCGGGTCCGCTCCTCGGCCTGGTCGATCGCCTCGAGGTCGCTGCCCAGCAGCGGCACGCCGGTGGCGGCCAGGGCGGCTGCGAGGTTGAGCGGCGTCTGGCCGCCGAACGCGACGACCGCCGGGATCGGCGCGAGCGGTCCATCCGGCCCATCGGACTCGGCGGTGATCACGGACCGGACGCTCTCCGCGTCGAGCGGCTCGAAGTACAGGCGGGTCGAGGCGTCGAAGTCGGTCGAGACGGTCTCCGGGTTGGAGTTGACCATGACGGCGCTCCAGCCGGCACGCCGCAGCACATCCGCGGCGTGGACCGCGCAGTAGTCGAACTCGATGCCCTGGCCGATGCGCACCGGACCGCTGCCGATGACGAGCGCGGCGGGCCGGGGCACCGGAGCGACCTCCGGCGGCGAGCCGGCCGAGGCATAGGTCGCGTAGAGGTACGGCGTCTCGGCGGCGAACTCCGCGGCACACGTGTCGACCATCGCGTAGCCCGGCCGCAGGCCCAGCGCCTCGCGCGCCGCTCGCACGTCGCGCTTCGCTGACGCCCGCGAGCGTCGCCAGATCGCGATCGCCGAAGCTCGCCCGCTTCACCGTCGCGAGGAGCGTCGCGGCGTCCGCGTCGGCCGGGTCGGTCAGCCGGGCGCCCGTCGCACGCACGTCCGCCTCGAGCCGGACGTTGCGGCCCATCTCGGCCAGGAACCACGGTGCGATGCCGGTCGCACGCTGGATCACGGGCTCCGGGACCCCGCGCCGGAGCAGTCCCAGCACGCGCCACAGCCGCGAGTCGGACGGCTCGACGAACTGCTTCAGGACGACCGGCGCGGCCGACCGCTGGGCGAACCGGGTCGACTCGCACGCGTCGCCGCGCTCATCGATCCAGCGGATGACGGTGTCCTCGGCGAGGGCCAGCGGATCGTCCTCGGTCGCCCCGCCGTCCGGGTCGCCACCGGCATACACCGCCGCGAGATAGTCGAACGTCGCCTGCCAGGACGGGTCCTCGGCGAGTGGCCCGGCGCCCGCTTGCTCCAGCCCGCGAAGGGCCTTGTTGAGCGCCGAGCCGAACGTCCGGTCGATCGCCATGACCTCGCCCGTCGCCTTCATCTGCGACCCGAGCCGGCGGTCGGCGGACGGGAACTTGTCGAACGGGAACCGCGGCAGCTTGACGACGACGTAGTCGAGCGCCGGCTCGAACGCGGCGACGGTCGTGCCGGTGACCACGTTCGGGATCTCCGCCAGCGTCCGCCCGACCGCGATCTGCGCCGCGACCCGGGCGATCGGGTAGCCGGTCGCCTTCGAGGCCAGCGCGGACGAGCGTGAGACGCGCGGGTTCACCTCGATGACGGCGTACTCGGTGGCGTCGGGCGAGAGCGCGAACTGGACGTTGCAGCCGCCCTCGACGCCGAGCCCGCGGATGATCGCGAGCGCGGCGCTCCGGAGTCGCTGGTGGACCTGGTCGGTGAGGGTCTGGACCGGCGCGACGACGATCGAGTCGCCGGTGTGGACACCCAGCGGGTCGACGTTCTCCATCGAGCACACGGCGATGCACGTGTCCTCGGCGTCGCGCATGACCTCGTACTCGATCTCCTGCCAGCCGACGAGGCAGCGCTCGATCATCACCTGCTTGATGGGGCTCGCCCGGAGGCCCGCCCGGACGCGCTCCCAATAGGCGTCCTCGGTCTCGACGATGCCGCCGCCCGTGCCGCCCAGCGTGAACGCCGGGCGGATGATCGCCGGCAGGCCGATCTCGAGGAGCGCCCGCTCGGCCGATGCCCGCCGCTCGACGTCGGTCGGCCCCTCGACGATGGAGCTCGCGGCGTACGGCTGACCCAGACGATCCAGGAGGTCCCGGAAGGCCTCCCGGTCCTCGGCCATGCGGATCGCCTCGAGCGGCGTCCCGAGGAGCCGGAGTCCGTGTCGTTCCAGGATCCCGGCCTCGGCGAGCGCGGTGGCGAGATTGAGCGCCGTCTGCCCGCCGAGCCCGGCAAGCAGCCCCTCCGGGCGTTCCTTGGCGATGACCGCCTCCACCGCCTCGACGGTCAACGGTTCGAGGTAGACGGCGTCGGCGACGGTGGGGTCGGTCATGATCGTCGCCGGGTTCGAGTTGACGAGGATCGTCCGCACGCCCTCGTTGCGTAGCGCCCGGCACGCCTGCGTGCCCGCGTAGTCGAACTCGGCGGCCTGCCCGATGACGACCGGGCCGGAGCCCAGGATCAGGACCGACGCCGGCTTCGGCCCGATGGGCGCGCGACGACGGCGCCATGACCGGGATCACCGCCGGTCGTCCAGCCGTGCGATGAAGCGGTCGAACACGGCGAGCGCATCCAGCGGGCCGGGCGCGCCCTCGGGGTGGTACTGCACGGTCTCGATGGGCTTCGTGCGATGGCGCAGGCCCTCGACCGACCGGTCGTTCAGGTTGATCTGGCTCACATGGAACGGCGAGTCGCTGGCGAACGAATCGCCGATGACCTGGACCTCGTGGTTCTGCGCCGTGACCTGCACGTAGCCGGTGTCGAGGTCCTGCACGGGATGGTTCGCCCCGTGATGCCCGAACCGAAGCCGCTTCGTCTCCGCGCCGCCGGCGCGGGCGACGATCTGGTGGCCGAGGCAGATGCCCAGCAGCGGCCGCCCGTCGTCGACGATGGCGCGCGCCAGCGCGACCGGACCGTCGAGCCGCGACGGATCGCCCGGGCCGGGCGACAGGACGACGCCGCTCACGTCGTCGGCGAGCACCGCCTCCGGCGTCGCGGTATGCGGCAGGACCCGGACGCGCGCTCCGCGGCGGCGGAGCGAATGGACGATGTTCGCCTTCAGCCCGAAGTCGACGATGGCGACCAGCGGCCCGCGCTCGGTCGGATCGCCGACCTCCCGCACCGCGGCCGGCGACACCTGGGCGACGAAGTCCTGGTCCTCCCAGCGCGGGACGGCGCGGGCGGCTTCGATCGCGGCCTCGACGTCCATCTCGCCGGGAGCGGTGACGATGCCGCGGAGGCAGCCGGTCGTGCGCAGGTGGCGCGCGAGCGCGCGCGTGTCGACCCCGGCGACCGCCGGGATCCCGTCGCCCCGCAGCAGCGTCGCGAGCTGCCGCGCGTCGTCGAGCACGGCCGCCGTGGCGTTGGCCACGATCAGCGCGCGAAGCCACGGATGCTCGCTCTGGTCGTCGTCGCGCAGCCGCCCGTAGTTGCCGATGAGCGGGTACGTCATGACCACGATCTGACCCGCGTACGAGGGGTCGGTGCAGACCTCCTGGTACCCGGTCTGCGAGGTGTTCACGACGAGATCGCCACCGGACGCGACCGACGCGCCGAACGCGATGCCCGGGAACACCGTCCCGTCCTCCAGCGCGAGCAGCGCGGGCCCGGACGCGCCGATGCGGGGGTCGACCAGGGCGTCGGGTCGCGGGAGCGGGGGGATGACTCGGGGCGGTGGGACGATCACGCCGCCGTCACACGAAACCCACCGGCCCCGGGGGCACGGTGGGCATGGTCCGACATCGAGATTGCCTCCTTCCCGGCCTCACAGGACCGGTACACCGGCCTCACGGGACCGGCCACAAAGGGACTCGCCGGAGCGTAGCACGGTGCCGATGGCGACGGCCTAGTGGTTCGCGCAGAGCGGGTTGTCGGGCGGGCTGCCGAAGGCGATCCGACCCTGGGCATCGATGCCGATGACGGTCAGACCGCCGTCGACCCGCTGCACGCCGATGGGCAGCGCGACCTCGTCCGTCGGGCTCCGGACATCGAATGTCCAGGCGCCCGGCGCGAGCGGCAGCTCGAACGTGCCGCACGCCTCGATCTCGGTGTCGCCGATCGCCGGGCCGGTCCAGCGCACCACGACATGGCTGGAGTCCTGATTCCGGATGGCGAGCGTCGCGGTGGGTGCAGCCGTCGTGATCGAGAGGCCCGGAAGGCCGCATCCGGCCACGCCGGTCACGCCGACCAAGCTGGCCACGACCGCCGCGCGGGCGAGCGCCGCGCGCCGCCGTGGCACCGGGCTCACGCCACCGCGTCGCTGTCCGGTGGCGGCGGCGCATCCCGCCCCAGACCGAGGCGGTGCGCGATCGCCGCCGCCTCGGTCCGGCCCGACACGCCGAGCTTGCCCAGGATGTTCGAGACGTGCACCGAGGCGGTCTTGCGGGTGATGAACAGCGCATCGGCGATCTGCTGGTTCGACCAGCCGCCGGCGACGAGCTTGAGGACCTCCAGCTCGCGCGCGGTCAGCCCGAGCGCCTCCGCTTCGGTGGCCGGTGTCGGACGGGACTCCGCGCCCGCCGGCGCGGACGTTCGGGTGAGATCCAGGCGCGCCTGACGAGCGAGCAGGTCGATCTCGGCGAGGAGCGGTGCCGCGCCCAGCCGGACGGCCGTCTCGCGGGCCATCGCGAACGCGGAACGCGCCGCTTCGCGAGAGCCCCGGGACGCCAGGAGCGCCTCGCCCTGACGGGCTCGGCAGTACGCCGCCGGGAACGGGCGCTCCACGGCCTCCCACGCCTCCGCGGCGTCCTCCCATGCGGCCGGATCGGCGCCGTCGGGACCATCCAGGCGCGCCAGCTCCGCCCCGCACAGCGACAGGATCGCGAGCCCACGTCCCTCCCAGGCGGCGGGTGGGATCCGCTCGGGCGGCGGCAGGCGGGCCGCGATGCGCCGCGCGCGGTCGGTGGCGAGGGCCAGTCCCGCATCGTCATGGCGCGCCCGGGCGACGTCCGCGGCATCCGCCTCGGCCCGAAGCCCGAGCGCCGCGAGCCACGCGAGACCCGGATCCGGGACCGCGTCGTCCGCACCCAGCTCGAATCCTTCGTCGACCGCGTCGCGTGCCGATGTGACGTCGCCGGCCCACACGGCTCGCTCCGCCACCGCGGCCAGGAGCGCCGGTCGGTACTCCGTCCCGCCGGTGGCGTCGTCGAGCCGCCGAGCCGTCTCGAGATGCTCCGCGGCGGCCTCCATCCGCCCCCGACAGGCATCCGAGCGGGCGCGGTTCACGTGGAGCCAGATCGCCGCGCGACCGGCCGGATCGAGGTCGAGGCCCTCGTCGGTCATCCGCTCCGCTTCGTCCCAGCGACCCAGCGCGAACAGCGCCTTCGCCGCGCTGCCCCGCAGGAGATTGCCGTACGACCGCTCGACACCCAGCCGCCGGGTCTGGGCGATGCCGTCGAGACACACGTCGAGTGCCTCGCTGGGCCGGCCGATCCGGTCGAGCAACGCCGCGAGGTTCGTGCGCCCCAGGCCGATCCCCTCGACGCTTCCGAGCGCCTCGGCGATCGCGATCGCGCGGCGGAACGCGTCGAGCCCGGCCTCGACGTCACCACTCAGCGCCATGTCCCAGCCGAGCACGCCCAGCCCGATGGCCTCCTCGGCGTGACCGCCGACCCGTCGCGCAAGGTCGATCGCCTCCTCGGCGGCGATCCGCGAACCGTCGAGGTCGCCCGCGAACATCCGGAGGCCCGCGAGGTGCGCCAGCGCCCGCGCCCGCGCCGGCGTGGGCGGATCCTCGGGAAGATGCTCCATCGCGGCCTCGACCTCCGCGAGGGCCGCGGCGCGGTCGCCGCGCTCCCAGAGGATCCAGCGAAGACGCTCGTGGAGCAGCTCGGCGCGATGCCGGTCCCCGGCCGCCTCGGCCTCGGCGAGCGCGGCCCGCGCGTCGCGGAGCGCCGGATCCAGGTCGCCGAGCAGTCCGGCCGCGTGGGCGCAGCGGTCGAGCAGCCCCACCCGGTCGACCGACACCAGCCGCTCCGGATCGGCGACCTGCGGCCACAGCTCCAGCGCCCGTCGCGCCGCGCGCAGCACCGCCTCGAACGCGAACACCCGCTCGGCGGACCGAGCCGCCTCGACGAACGCCGGCAGCGCACGGCGCGCATCCCCGGCGCCATCCCAGTGCGCGGCAAGCTCCGCGGCGGGTGGGCGCGCCGCGCCGACGAGCGCATCCAGCTCCCGCGCGAACGCGGCGTGGAGCTCGCGCCGCTCGCCGGGCCCGAGCTGGTCACGGACGACCTCACGGACCAGCGCGTGGCGGAACGCGTAGGACTCGATGCCGTCACGCCCTCGACGCGCGACGAGGACGCCGCGCTCCATGGCCTCGCGCAGCGCCGCGGCCACCGTGCGGACCGGCGACCCCAGGACGTTCGCGAGCAACGTGTCGTCGAGCCGGCTGCCGGCGAGCGCGGCGGCACGGACGACGTCGGCGGTCGTTCCATCGAGCTCGGCGACGCGGACGGCGAGGATCTCGCGGAGACCCGGCGGGAGGGGCGCGTCGAGGACGGCTCCGAGCGCCGCCTGGCTGGCCAGCTCGCCGGTCCCCTCGCGAGCCGCGATCGCCCGGCCGACCAGCGCCTCGACGAAGAACGGGTTCCCGTCCGTGCGTTCCAGCAGCCGCTCGGTGAGCGAGCGCGGGATCGCGGCGTGGAGCAGCGCCTCGGCGAGTGTGTCCACCTCGGCGCGGTCGAGCGGCCCCAGCTCCAGGTGCTCCGCGCCGTCACGCTCGAGCTCCGCGAGCCACGCGAGGATCGGGTGCTCGCCGATGAGGTCGTCGGTCCGGACGGAGAGCAGCGTCAGGAGGGGTGCGCGTCGCAGACCGCCGACGAGGTAGCGGAGCAGGTCGCGGGTCGCCGCATCGGACCACTGCAGATCCTCCACGACGAGGACGACCGGCGAGCGGCGCGTCAGCCGCTCGACCACGCTCAGCACGGCCTCGAACAGGCGCGCCCTGGCGCTCCGGTCCCGCTCGCCCGGGTCGCCGGCGACACGGAACGACTCCGCCGCGGGCCCGGACACGGCGCTCGGGCCGGCAGGCTCACGGCTCGCGAGCTCCGGCACGAGGTGCGCGAGCTCCGCGCGCGCCGGCCCGATCAACGCGGGGACCTCCGCGGGCTCGACGCTCCGCGTGAGGTCACGGAACGCGGCGATGAGCGGCGCGTACGGCACGGCCGCTTCGCCGAACGCCAGGCACGCACCGGCCATGATCGTCGCGCCCATCGCCCGGGGCGCCGCGAGCGCGTGCTCGATCAGGCGGGTCTTGCCGACCCCCGCTTCGCCGCCGATGACGAGCGTCGCCGAGGTCCCGTCCCGGACGCGTCGGGCGGCGGCCTCGATGCGCGCGAGCTCGGGAGCCCGACCGACGAACACTGCGGGTCCGGCGAACTCGACCACCGTCGGCCGATGCTACCCGACGCTCGGCGTGCCCGGCGACGTAGCGGTGCGACCCGGCACCCAGGCTTGGAGCGCCGGACATGGCACGACCGCCGGACGCGGAGGAGGTGCGTCCGGCGGTCGTGGTCAGGATGATCCGTTGCGGGGCCCGTCGACCCCGTGATGCGTCAGGCGGCGAAGCCCTCGGCGGTGAGGCGTGCCCGCAGCCGGCCGCGAGCGCGGCACAGGAGCGTGCGGGTCGCCAGCTGCGTCCGTCCGAGCCGGGCCGCGATCTCGGGTCCCCGATAGCCATGGGCGGCCATGAGGACGGCCGTGCGATCGGTCGGGTTGAGCTCGTCGAGCGCCTCGCGGAGCGCCTGATAGCGCTCGAGGTCGAGGGTCATCGCCTCGGGGTCGGGTTCGGCCTCCGGACGATCGAGCGAGTCCGCGAAACGGGCGGCCACCGCGGCGCGACGAGCACGGGACGTGGCGAGGTTCGCGGTGACGCGGAACAGCCACGCGGCGACGTTGTCGGGGGTCCGGCCGGCGCGCATCTCCCTGGCGAGCCGGAGGAAGGCCTCCTGCGCCAGGTCCTCGGCGGCGGCGTCCTCACGGACGAACGAGCGCGCGAACCGGGTGAGGGCGGCCACATGCTGGGCGTACATGTCGGCGATCAGCGTGTCGGAGGTCTCGGCCATCGGCCGGCCATCCGTCACTACGAGCTCCATCCGGATCGACTCCCCTGTTCCCTGGTGTCGGTCATCTGCCGACGCGTGCACCGTCGCCCTAAGGCGGCGGCGAGGGCATGGGGATGGAGCCCAGAACGATGGGCGCGACCGGCTTAGGCGGCAGCCGCCGTCGCGCCGGCGATGCGCAGGTGGACGACCTCCAGCGGCTCGGTGCGACCCTGGACGGTGATCGGCCCGCGCTCGTCGGGCACGACATCGCGCGGCACGTGGTCCCAGCCGGCGGCACTCACGAGCAGCTCGCCCGGCCCGGCGATCCCACCCAGGCGCGCGGCCACGTTCACGGTGTCGCCCAGGGCCGTGAAGTCGAGCCGCTCGTCCGACCCGATGACGCCCACGAACGCCTTGCCCGAATGCACCCCGGCGCCGACCCGCACGCCGGCCGCCGGGAGCTCCGAGGCCTCCACCGCGCGGATGAGGCTCGTCGCCGCCTCGATCGCCCGACCCGGGTGATCCTCGCCGGTGAGCACCGGGAGGAACAGGGCCATGACGCCGTCGCCCAGGAACTTGTCGACCAGGCCGTCCCGTTCCTCGACCGCCTTGTGGGCCATCCGGTACATGCGCTGCAGGTGCGCCCGGAATGTCGCCGCCCCGAGGCGCTCCGCGAGGCCCGTGGATCCGCGGACGTCCGCGAACAGGACGCTCAGCTCGATGTCCGCGCCGCCCGGATGGTCGCGCAGGCTCGCGAAGCACAGGTTGCACATGAGCGGGTTCTTCTCGGACGGACCGTGCGAGATGACCTTCGTCACCACCTGGCCGACGCCGTGGAACGGCGCGGCGCACATCTTGCAGCGAGGTCCGTCCGGGAGGAGGCGCCAGGCACGCCGCAGCCGGGGAAGTGACGGATCGCTCCCGGTGAGCATGCGCTGCCACCGTTCCGAGCGCTCCTGGTCGTCGGCCTCCTCGTCGCGCAGCACGGGCGCATCGTCCATGGCGTGCTCAGCCTACGCGTCGGCCTTCGGCTCGTCAGCCCCGATCTCGACGTAGACCTTGATCGCCTCGTGGTCGTGCTCGAGGCGGTCGAGCATCTCGGCGTAGCCGGTGAGTCCGTCGATCCGCGTGGTGAGCAGCGAGCCCAGCCAGCCCGGGTGAGTCGCCTCCGCCCGGAGGAGATCCTCGACGCCCGCGACGAAGTCGTCGCGATGGGCGTTCACGGTGCCCACGATGACCTGGTTGCCGAGCACGATGCGCTGGTTGAGGAGGTCCGTGGGGAGCTCCGCGGTGCCGTCGCCGCTGGTCACCCCGGCGAGCACCAGGACACCATTCTTCGCGAGCGCCAGGATGGCGCCCAGCGCGAGCGGGCTGGACCCGGTGGCGTCGAACATCAGGTCGAAGGGGCCGTATCGCTGCGCCAGCTGCGCCGAGGTCCATCGCCCCTGTCCAGACATACCGTGCGCCCAGCGCCTCGGCCAGCTCGCTGTTCCGGTAGGGCGGCTCGCGACGCGAGTAGACCGTGACCTCGAGCTCCCGGAGGCGCATCGCAAGGGTGGTCAGCAGGCCGATGCTGCCGGCGCCCATGACGGCTGCCCGGCGCGGCTGCCAGAGCTTCACGCGGCGCTGGATCTCGAAGGCCTGGCGGATGCCCTTCTCGGCGATGGACAGCGGCTCGAGGAGGACGGCGACCGGTTCGAGGGCCTCGGGGATGGGCACGAGGAAGCGCTGGTCGTCGACATACGCCTCGGTCAGGAACCCGTGCAACCGGTTGATGCCATGTTCGAGGTAGGTGTCGTCGGGTGACATGTCCTGCATGCCGATGCGATCGAGCAGCGACTCGCCGGGTCGTCGCACGGTGGCGACGACCAGCGTCCCGGGGACGAGCGATCCATCGACTCGCGCACCGACCTCCCTGACCCGCCCGAGGCTCTCGTGCCCGATGACCAGGAAGTCAGCGCCCGGCGGCGCTTCGCCGTACTGCCCCTCGGCGATCTCCCGGTCCGTCCCGTCGACGCCGACGCGGATGACGTCGACCAGCACGCCGCGGCCGTCCGGGATCTCGTCGAGCGAGGGCCGCGGGATCTCGCGGAGATGGGCCGAGTCGGCCTGCAGCGGATGGACGGCGATCGCCCGCATCGAGCCGCTCAGCGATCGCGCGGGCGCAGGAGCGCACGGGCGGGGGCCCCGTCGGACCCGACGAGGCGCAATGGCAGGCACAGGAGCTCGTACGGTCCCGGCGCGACCGCTCGCAGGTCGGTGCCCTCGACGACGACGACCCCCGCACCCAGGAACGTCCGGTGGGTCTCGACGGCGTCACCGAACGGGCCGATGGACAGGTAGTCGATCGCGATGAGCCGGACCCCACGGTCGACCAGCCAGCGTGCTGCGTCCGCCTCGAAGGCGAGGAAGTCACTGGAGAAGTCCGGGCGGGACCACAGATCGGAGTTCCGCGTCTTGAACAGCAGCCGCGTCTCGCCGGCCGGGATCGTCAGGCCGTCGAGATCCGCGGCCCGGATGGTCTCGCGCAACGCCGTGGCATCCACGACGAACGCCGCGCCCATGCAGGCGTCGAGGGGGATGTCCTCGGTGGCGGGCGCACCCTCGATGAAGTGGCGGGGCGCGTCGATATGGGTCCCCGTGTGGACACCCATGTCGAGCCGGCTGACGTTGCAGATGTCGCCGCGCGCCATCGCGGACGCGAGTTCCCGGTGGTAGGTGGGGTCGCCGGAGAACACGGGCGTGTGCTCCGAGATGGGGACGCTGATATCGAGCCAGTCCACGCGAACCTCCGATGCGCCGCCGAGCGAGCCGCAAGCCTCGATGATGCCCCCGCAGCTGGTCCTGTGACGGGACTGCAACCCGGCGAGCACCGCCCGCGCGGGTGCGTCGGACGGGCCTGACCTACCCTGAGAGGCGTCCCCTCGACACGGAGTCGACCTTGACGAACCCGTCCGACCCCCGGGCGTCCTCGCCCGCGCTCCCGTCGCCCCTGCCTGCGGCGCGTCCCGACCAGCTCGATCCGCTGCCCGCCTCACGACCGGCGGAGCCCAACCCGATCTGGCCGGGTCGTCCGTACCCGCTCGGCGCGACGTACGACGGCATGGGCACGACCTTCGCGATCCACTCGGAGGTCGCGGAGCGCGTCGAGCTGTGCCTGTTCGACGAGGCGACCGGAGCCGAATTGCGGCTGGAGCTGCCGGACACCTCCGGGTTCGTCCACCACGGCTACGTCCCGGGCATCTCGCCGGGTCAGCGCTACGGCTACCGCGTCCACGGGCCGTGGGCGCCCCACGAGGGGCACCGCTGCAATCCCGCCAAGCTCCTCCTGGACCCGTACGCCAAGGCGATCCACGGCGACGTCCGCTGGGACGACGCCGTCTTCCCGTACCGGATGGGCGCCGAGGACGAGCCCGACGACCGCGATTCGGCGGCCCACGTCCCGCGTTCGGTGGTCATCAACCCGTACTTCGACTGGACCGACGACCGCGCACCGCGCCGGCCGCTCAACGAGACCATCATCTACGAGGTCCACGTCAAGGGCTTCTCGATCCGCAACCCCGAGATCCCGGAGACGCTCCGCGGGACGTATGCGGGCCTGGCGCATCCGTCGTCGCTGCGGTATCTCGAGTCGCTGGGCGTGACGGCGGTCGAGCTGCTGCCGGTCCACCAGTTCATCCACCAGCGCCGGCTCATCGACATGGGCCTGCGGAACTACTGGGGCTACGACTCGATCGGGTTCTTCGCCCCGCACCACGGCTATGCCACGCCGGACCGCCTGGGCGAGAGCCCGAACGAGTTCAAGGCGATGGTCAAGACGCTCCATGCGGCGGGCATCGAGGTCATCCTCGACGTGGTCTACAACCACACGGCGGAGGGCAATCACCTGGGCCCGGTGCTGTCGTTCAAGGGGATCGACAACGCGGGCTATTACCGGCTGGTCGACGACGACCGGCGCTACTACATGGACTTCACGGGGACGGGCAACACGCTCAACGTCCGCAACCCGAACGTGCTGCGGCTGATCATGGACAGCCTTCGCTACTGGGTCACCGAGATGCATGTCGACGGCTTCCGGTTCGACCTCGCGTCGGCGCTCGCCCGGGAGCTCCATTCGGTCGACCGGCTGTCGGCGTTCTTCGACCTCATCCACCAGGATCCGGTGGTCAGCCAGGTGAAGCTCATCGCGGAGCCCTGGGACGTCGGCGATGGCGGCTATCAGGTGGGCAACTTCCCGGTGTTGTGGTCCGAGTGGAACGGCCGCTACCGCGACACGCTGCGCGACTTCTGGCGGGGCGAGCCGGGCACGCTGGGCGACGTCGGGTACCGCCTGACCGGCAGCTCCGACCTGTACGAATCGAACGGTCGCCGCCCCTTCGCCAGTGTGAACTTCGTCACCGCCCACGACGGCTTCACGCTCCGCGACCTCGTCTCGTACAACGAGAAGCACAACGAGGCGAACGGCGAGGACGGTCGCGACGGCGAGTCGCACAACCGGTCGTGGAACAGCGGCGCGGAAGGCGACACGATCGATCCAGCCGTCCTCGCCATCCGTGCCCGGCAGCAGCGCAACTTCCTGGCCACGCTGCTCCTGTCCCAGGGCGTCCCGATGCTCCTGGGCGGCGATGAGATCGGCCGGACGCAGCACGGCAACAACAACGGCTATGCCCAGGACAACGAGCTCAGCTGGTTCGACTGGGCGGACGCCGATGCCGAGCTGTTCGAGTTCACGCGCCGGCTCATCGCGTTCCGCCATGCCCATCCGGTCCTCCGCCGCAAGCGCTTCTTCCAGGGCCGGCCGATCCACGGCGAGGAGATCGCCGACATCGAGTGGTACGCGCTCGACGGCTCGAAGATGAACGACGAGCAGTGGGGCGAGCGCATGGTCCGGTCCATCGGGCTGCTGCTCAACGGCGACGGCCTGCCCGATCGCGACGAGCGTGGCGCGCCGGTCCGCGACGACACGTTCTACGCGCTGCTCCACGCGGACCCGGACGGTGCCGAGGCGTGCATCCCGGGCGACCTCGGGACGATGTGGCGGATCGTCTTCGACACCGCCCACCAGGTGCCGTTCCCGGACCAGGGCGATCTCGTGCCGGCGGGTGCCGCGATCCCGATCGCGGGACGCTCGGTCATCCTGCTGCGTCGAGAGCCGCCCGCCGAGGGCTAGGGGATCCCGGTGAGCACGCCGCGCGCGACCTACCGACTCCAGCTCCGGGATGGCGTCACGTTCGCCGACGCCGAAGCGGCGCTGCCGTATCTCGCCGCGCTCGGCGTGTCGCACGTCTACCTGTCGCCGATCCTCCAGGCGGCGCCGGGCAGCACGCACGGCTACGACGTCGTCGACCCGCGGCAGGTCGACGTCGCGCTCGGCGGCGAGGTCGCCTTCGAGCGCTTCTGCGCGGCGGCGCAGGCGGCGGGGCTCGGCGTGGTGCTCGACATCGTTCCCAACCACATGGCGATCGGCCCGGCGAACCCGTGGTGGTGGGACGTGCTCGCGAACGGCCGGGCCAGCCGCTACGCGGGTCATTTCGATGTCGAATGGGACCATCCCGAGCCCCATCTCCGGGACCGCATCCTGATGCCCATCCTGGGCGACCACTACGGACGGGTCCTCGAGGCCGGCGAGCTGCGGCTGCTGCGCGATGCGGGCGGGTTCGTCGTCCGGTACCACGAGCAACGGCTGCCGGTCGCCGTGCGGTCACTGGGCGAGCTGCTGCGCACCGCGGCGGCGCGGGCGTCGTCGGAGGAGCTCGGGTTCCTCGCCGATGCGGTCGACGACCTGCCGCAGGTCGATCCGGGCGATGCCGCCGCGGTCGCCCGGCACGACCGCGACGTGCGCGTGCTGGCGGCGCGGCTGGAGGCCCTGGCGGCAGAGCGGGTCATCGGTGACGCGCTCGAAGCGGTGGTCGCGACGACCAATGCGGACATCGAGGCCGTCGACCGGCTCCTGGAGCGACAGGTCTATCGGCTCGCCTGGTGGCGCGCCGCGCGCCGGGATCTCGGCTACCGCCGGTTCTTCGACGTGACGACGCTGGTCGGCCTGCGCGTCGAGGATCCGCGGGTGTTCCGCGACACGCACGAGCTGATCCTGCGGTGGGTCGCGGACGGGCTGCTCGATGGCCTGCGCATCGACCACCCCGACGGGCTTCGCGACCCCGAGGGCTACCTCCGCGAGCTGCGCTGGGCGGCGCCGCGGGCATGGCTGGTCGTCGAGAAGATCCTGGGCCAGGACGAGGCGCTCCGGCCATCGTGGCCGGTCGCCGGCACCACGGGCTACGAGTGGATCGGCCGGATCACCCGCCAGCTGACCGAGCCATCGGGCGAAGCGCCGCTGCGCGCCCTCCACGCGCGGATCACCGGCGACGATCGCTCGTTCGACGAGATCGCACGCGAGGCGAAGCACACGGTGCTGCGGGACGTCCTGGGCAGCGAGCTGGCACGTCTCACGGCGTTGCTGCTGGACGTCCTGGAGCGGCACCGGCGGCATCGGGACCACACGCGCCACGACCTTCACGAGGCACTGGGCGAGCTGATCGCCGACCTGTCGGTCTATCGGACGTACATCCGCGGTCCGGAGACCGGCCCGGCATCGTCCGGGTCGGCCGCCCGAGCGCTGGAGGTCGAGGCGGTCGCACCCGCGCCCGTGTCGGTGCCGGCGACACCGCCGGCGCCCGTGATCTCCCCGGAGGACGAGGCGATCGTCGTGGAGGCCGTCGGCGCGGCGAAGGCGCAGCGTCCGGACCTGCCGGCGGACCTGTTCGATGCCATCGGCGACCTGCTGCTGTTCCGTCTCGGCACCGGCGACGCGGAGGCGGAGTTCGTGGCGCGCTTCCAGCAGCTCACCGGACCCGCGACCGCGAAGGGGGTCGAGGACACCGCGGTGTACCGCGACCTGCGGTTGCTCGCGCTCGACGAGGTGGGCGTGGATCCGACGCGCTGGTGCGACCCGCCGGAGGCGCTGCACGCGGCGGCGGCACGCGCGCAGGACGCGTCCCCGGCCGCGATGCTGACGACGTCGACGCACGACACGAAGCGCTCCGAGGACGTCCGCGCGCGGTCGCTCGTCCTGACGACGATCCCCGACCGCTGGGCCGAGCGCGTCGACGCGTGGCTGGCGCGGCTGGCGCCCGTCCGCGACCCGCTGGTCGACGGTGCCGCCGCCTACCTGGTGCTCCAGACGCTGGTCTCGGCGTGGCCGATCGACGAGGACCGGCTCCGGCGGTACGTCGAGAAGGCGCTCCGCGAGGCGAAGCTCCGGACGTCGTGGACCGCGCCCGACGCACCGTACGAGGCCGCCGTCCTTGCCTTCGTGCACGGCGCCCTGGCCGACGCCGAGTTCCGCGATGAGGTGGACGCGTTCGTCACCGATGACCTGCTCGTGCCGGGCCGGATCAATGCCCTGGCGCAGGCGGTCCTGAAGCTCACGTTGCCCGGCGTCCCCGACGTGTACCAGGGGACCGAGCTGTGGGACCTGTCGCTGGTGGACCCGGACAACCGCCGACCGGTCGACCTCGGGTTGCGGGCAGCGCTCCTGCCGACGCTCGCGTCGTGCACGCCGGACGCGCTGCGGGCGTCGCTCGACGATCCGGCGGATCCGGGCATCGCCAAGCTGTGGCTCACGCACCGGGCGCTGGATCTGCGCGCACGTCGACCCGAGGCGTTCGGGGAGACCGCGTCGTACGCGCCCCTCCTGGTGACGGGACCGGAGCACGGCCCGTCCGCGCTGGGTTTCGCGCGCGGCGACGAGGCCGGCGAGGCCCAGGTCGCGGTCGTCGTGCCGCGGCCGTCGGCGGCGCCCGGTCGCGGCCCCGACCCGGCGGTGACCGTGGCGATCCCGGACGGCCGGTGGCGCGACGTGTCGACCGGCGCGCTCGTCGACGGCGGCGCCCGGTCCCTGCCCGAGCTGCTGACACCGTTCCCCGTGGCGCTGCTGGAGCGCTCGAGATGACCGTCTTCCGCGTCTGGGCGCCGCGGCCCACGCGCGTGCGACCTGGCGATCGGCGCCGACCGACGGCCGATGACACGCGACGGCGAGTGGTGGTCGGTCGACGTCGCGGACGCCGGTCCGGGCACGGACTACGGCTTCGTCCTCGACGGCGACGGGCCGTTCCCCGACCCGCGCTCGGCCTGGCAACCGGACGGGGTGCACGGTCCGTCGCGTCTCGTCGACCACGCGGCGTTCCGCTGGACCGACCACACGTTCGAGCCGGTGCCGCTCCCGGAGGCGGTGTTCTACGAGCTGCACGTCGGGACGTTCACGGCCCGGGGCACCTTCGAGGCGGTGATCGAGCGCCTCGATCACCTCGTCGGGCTGGGCGTCACGCATGTCGAACTGCTGCCGGTCGTCGAGTTCCCGGGCGTTCGCGGTTGGGGCTACGACGGGGTCGACCTGTTCGCGCCGCATCACGCCTACGGGGGACCGGAGGGGCTGAAACGGCTCGTCGATGCGTGCCACGCCCGGGGACTCGGCCTGGTCATCGACGCCGTCTACAACCATCTCGGGCCGGACGGGAACTATCTCGCCCGGTTCGGGCCGTACTTCTCGGACCGATACACGACGCCGTGGGGCGACGCCGTCAACTTCGACGCGGCGGGCGCGGACGAGGTCCGCTCGTTCGTGCTCGAGAACGTCCGGATGTGGATCCGCGACTACCACGTCGACGGACTGCGGCTCGATGCGGTCCACGAGATGTTCGACCGCTCGGCGGTGCACATCCTCGAGGAGATGGCCTCGGCGGTCCACGAGCTCGGGAAGTCGATGGGTCGCCGCGCGTGCCTCATCGCAGAGAGCGACCTCAACGACCCGCGCCTGGTCCGCGACGTGTCGGCGGGCGGGTACGGGCTCGACGGGCAGTGGCTGGACGACTTCCGGCATGCCCTGCATGTCGCGTTGACCGGCGAGAGCGACGTCTTCAGCGCCCAGTACCGCGGCCTCGAGGACGTCGCGTACTCGCTGTCGCGGGGCTACGTCTTCGACGGCCGGTTCTCACCGTTCCGCGGGCGACGGCACGGCCGGCCGGCCGGAGCGGTCCCGACGACGCGCTTCGTGTCCTTCCTGCAGAACCACGACCAGGTCGGCAACCGGCCCTTCGGCGAGCGGTCGTCGAGCCTCCTGTCGCCCGATCGGCTCCGTGTCGCCGCCGGCCTGGTGTTGCTGGGACCGTACCTGCCCCTGCTCTTCGCGGGCGAGGAATGGGGCGCATCGACGCCCTTCCTGTACTTCACCGACCATGTCGACGCCGGGCTGGCGGAGGCGGTCCGGGCCGGACGCCAGACGGAGTTCGGCCACTTCGTCACCGACGGCCGGACCCTGCCCGATCCGCAGGATGCCGCCTCGTTCGAGCGGTCGCGGCTGGACTGGACCGAGCCTGCGCGCGAGCCACACGCGTCGCTCCTCGCCTGGCACCGCACGCTCCTCGCGTTCCGCCGTGGCCACGACGCCTTCCGCTCCGATGCGCATCCGGCCGTCCGGTTCGACGCCGCCGAAGGGTGGCTGACCGCGACCTACGGCGACGTCGCGATCGGTGCGTGCCTCTCGGATCGACCGGCGTCGGCGACCCTCGACGCGGGACGGGCCTGGAGCGTCGCGCTGGCGTCGCACGACGGGGTTCGGATCGACGACGGCGTCCTGTGTCTGCCGCCGTGGTCGTTCGCGGCGCTCACGTGACCTTCCGCTCCCAGACGTAGATCTCGCCGCACGCACAGACGTGGGTCCAGCGCTCGACGCGCGGGCCGCCGAGCGGCGCGCTGACCGTGGGCGTTCGGTCACGCTCGACGGTCAGGGTGCCGTTGGGGTGGCGGTGCTGGACGTTCGGGAAGCGCCGGGGATCCGTGGGCGCGTCGACGATCCATCGGGCCATGGTGCGGTCCTCGTGCGATTTCGAACGGGTGTTCGAATCTAGCACGCGACCGGCGCGCGAGGGACCTCAGCGACGACGGTCAGCGGCGACGGACTCCCGGGGTGCGATGGATCCCGAGCGTCACCAGCCACTCGCGCAGCTCCGGCAGGAACGCCTGGGCCTCCTCGCGGTCCTCGAGCCAGAGCAGGTACCACGGGTCGTGGCGGGCGACCTCGCCGAGCGACCAGGCGATGTACCGCCCGAAGTCGAGGACCGTCCCGGAGGGCTTGCCATGCGGCGGGCCGGCCGCGCCCTGCCCGTTGGGCCCGGGTCGCCACACGACCTCTTCGCCGCGCTTGCCCTTGCGGACGTGCCGCTTGTCGCGCGGCGACGTCGACGCGCCCGGAACGCCCGCGCTCCCTGGCGCGGGCGGGTGCACGGTCACCGCCGGGGCGCCGCGAAGGACGAGCCGGAGCGACTCCCACGCAGCGTTGAGCTCGATCATGCGCGCCGCGGATTCGGGATCGGCGGTCAGGTCCGGATGGTGCCGCCGGGCCAGCGTGCGATAGGCGGCGCGGATCTCCCGGGGCGAGGCGCCGCGGCGCAGTCCCAGGACCTCATACGGGTCGCGAAGCTCCGTCATCCGGGGACGGTCGACCTCGGTCGACCCGCGGACATCATCATCGGCCTGTCCCTCCCACCCCGGTGGTCGCGTCGGTCGCGCAGCACCGGGGCCCGTGACGAGAGGCCGGGTGTCGACGGCGCATGATAATCCGTCCCCGCCGATCGGCGTCTCGAGCGCGAGGGCCAGGCGGGGGCTCCGCACCCTTGGACGGCGGGCGCGACGAGGCGGGGGTCTCGGCCTCGGGGAGCGTGGTGAGCCCGCAGGGATTCGAACCCTGAACCTAGGGATTAAGAGTCCCCCGCTCTACCGTTGAGCTACGGGCCCACGAGCCGGGAAGGATAGCGGAGACGCGCCGGGGCGTCCCTCGCCTCCACGGCATGCCGAACGCCGCCCAGTCGCCTGGGCGGCGTTCGAACCCCAGGAGAAGCTGGCTACCTGCCGGGCCGCCGGGGAGCGTGCGGGGCGGGCGCCGTGTCATCGGCATTCGGGTCGACCCAGGGGGCCGCGTGCGCTGTGTCGATGTCGAACGGCGTGATGGGCGACGCCGTCTGGGCATCGCTCTCGACCCACGGGGCCGCGTGCGTGTCGATGTCGTGCGTCGTGACGGGCGTGACCGCCTGGGCATTCGGATCGACCCACGGGGCCGCGTGCGCCGTGTCGATGTCGAACGGCGTGATGGGCGCCACCGTCTGGACGTGGGCCGTGCCGTTGTCCAGCGGACCGGCCTGGCTGACGATGCTCGACGGATCGCCGTTCGACACCGCATGGGTGTCCGGAACGCCCGAGCCGACGTAGGTCGTCGACGCGACCGATGTCGCGGACTGCTTGGTCGCCGTCGCGTTGAGGCCGCCCCACGTGAGAGCGCCCACGGCGAAGCCCGTGGCGACGCCGACGGCGATGGCGCCGATGATCGATCCCTGGACCATCGGCCGCTGGATCGTGCGAGTCGAAGCGGACATCTCGTCCCTCCTGGTCACCACGTCCGCCGGCTGTTCCATCGACCGGTACGGCGCGGTTCTCGATGGACCGCATCCTCGGCTCGCGGGATGGACCGGCCATCGGGCGGCATCCCCATGCACGATCGGGCGCCTGCCTTAAAGTCCCGCGCCCTGGAGGCCGATCCACGCTCGCCGCGACCGGGCTCCGACCGGTCGTCATGGATCGCACGCACGTCGGGCGTCGCTCGTGGGACCTTGGTCCTATGGGAGCGACGCCTGCACGCTGCGTACGCTCCGGCGGCCTTCGGAAGCGTGAGGTGTCTCCCCGTTGTTCGGTCGCACGCCGCGGGTCCGGCCCCCGGTCCTGCTCATCCTCGTGTTCGGCGTGCTGCTGGTCCTCGTCGGGATCACCGCCACCGCGCAGGCCATCATGGTCTCGGCCTATGCGTCGACGTCGACGCTCCGGTCGGTCCTCGAGGGCGATGTGGCGACCGTGCGCGGGTTCGTCCACGAGGGCCTGGACGGCGTGTCGGCCGCCGATCTCGCGCACCCCGACGGAGCGACCAGCGACCGCATCGGCGGCTACCTCCAGACGCTGCTCGCGAAGGGTGGCATCGCCCACGCGGAGATCCGGACACCGGACGGCCGTGTCGTCGCGGCCAGTACGCCGGAGGCCGTCGGGCGGACGTCCGCCACCGATCCCGCGTTCGTGGCCGCGCTGGCGGGCGCCCCGAGCGTCGACATCGTCGATCGCCCGAGCGCTGACGCCGACGTCGCGACGCTGCCGCCGACCGTCCTCCGCGAGTTCCTGCCACTCCAGCAGGAGGGGCAGACGCTGCTCGTGATCGGGTTGTGGCGGGACGCCGGCCCGATGTTCACGCTGCTCGACGAGCTGCGCCGGAGCGTCGTGCTCGTGACCCTCACCGCCGCGCTGATCGCTGCAGCCGTCCTGTACCTCGTCTTCCGGTCAGCGCACCAGACGATCCGTCGGCAGACGGCGGCGCTGGTCGACGCGACCCGGCTCGACGCGTTGACCGAGACGCTGAACCACGGCGCCCTCGTCGACTACCTCGCGACGGAGATCGAGGCGGCCCGCGCCGCCGGGTCGCCCATCGGCGTCGCGCTCGTCGACGTCGACAACTTCCGGCTGCTCAACGATCTCCATGGCCACCGGGCCGGCGACGATGTCCTGCTGACGGTCGCCGATGCCATCCGGCGCGACCTCCCCGAGCACGTCGTGATGGGCCGGTACGGCCCGGACGAGTTCCTCGTCGTCGCGGGCTCCAGGGCCGTCCACGAGCTCGAGAGCATCGTCGCTCGCACACGGGAGGCGCTCGCGGCGGAGAGCCTCCAATTCGATGCGACGGACCGGCTGCCGCTCACCGCGAGTGCTGCGATCGCCACGTTCCCCGACCACGGCACGTCCGTCACCGAGCTGCTCGCGACCGTCGCGTCGACGCTCCAGGAGGCCCGGGCGAGCGGCGGCGACGTCGTTCGCATCGCCGGGAGCGATGCGGCCGACCGGACGGCGGTCGCATCGAAGTTCGACGTCCTTCAGGGCCTGGTGCTCGCCGTGGACACCAAGGACCGCTACACGAAGCGCCACTCGGAGGACGTCGCCCGCTACGGCGTCTTCCTGGGTCGCCGGATCGGGCTCGACCCGTCGGAGCTGGGGATCATCCACACCGCCGGGCTGCTCCACGACATCGGCAAGATCGGCGTCCCGGACGCGATCCTGCGCAAGCCCGGCCGGCTCAGCGCCGACGAGTACGCGGCGGTGAAGCAGCACGTCGCGCTGGGCGACCTCATCGTCCGCGACCTTCCCGACATCGACCGGATCCGGGCCGGCGTCCGTCATCACCACGAGCGCTGGGACGGGAGCGGCTACCTGCACGCGCTCCGCGGCGAGGACATCCCGCTCGTCGCGCGCGTCCTCGCCGTCGCCGATGCGTTCTCCGCGATGACCACCACGCGGCCGTATCGCAAGGCGCTCGACATCCGCGAGGCGCTCGCACGACTCGGGGATGCCGCGGGCACGCAGCTGGACGAGACGCTGGTGACGGCGTTCATCGAGGGCATCGAGACGGCGGCCGATGCACCGCTGCCCGGTGTCGCGGTGCCTGGGATCTGGTCGACGAGCCGGCAGGTCGCATGATCCGGCATCGCCGCGCGTTGCTCGGCGTGGCGCTCGCCGGGCTCTGGGCACTCACCGCCGTGCCGGTGGCGCTGGCCGCACGGAAGTGGACGCTCGACGCGTCGCCCACGTCCATCGCCGTCGACGACCCCGTCGTCGTGACCCTGACCGTGCAGAACGTCGGGGGCGACGGTGGGGGCGACGAGATCACCTGCGTCACGATCGACGTGCCGGCCGACGTTCACGATCGTCGGCGCGAGCGTCGTCTCGGTGAAGGGCGTCACGTCCCCGCGAGTCACGGCTGGATCGCGGACGTCAACGGCGCCCGCGCGATGTTCAGGAACCCGAAGGACCACAATCCGCTCGTCGGCCTGCCCGAAGCGGGCGATCAGGCCGTGTTCCGGGTCAGCGGGACGGCGACCTCGGGTGGCACGCAGTCCTGGTCGGGCGGCGCCGCCGACAAGCCGGGGGCCAGTGGCAGCGCGAATTGCGGATCGGGCGACGTTCCCCAAGCTCTCGGTCTCGATCAACGTCTCGTCGCCGACCCCGGCCCCGACGCCGACGCCGACGCCCGCGCCGACGCCGACCCCGCGACCGACGCCGTCGCCGACGCCGCGACCCACGCCCACCGCGACGCCGTCGCCGACCCCCGCACCCACGCCCACGCCGACGCCGCCGGTCGCCACGCCGACGCCGAGCCCCACGGCGGCGCCGACACCGTCGCCGACGCCGCACCCCACGCAGACGCCCACCCCGATCCCGGAGCCCACGGCGACGGCCCACCCAGGCTCCACGCCGTCATCGCCGCCCACGGCGACGCCCGACGCGACCGCGTCGGCGACGCCCGACGCGTCCCCGTCTCCGGCCGCATCCGGCTCTGCGTCCCCGTCCGCGTCGAGCGCGCCCTCACCGTCGGAGAGTGCCGATCCGCAGCCCACCGCGGCGACGCCGTCGCCATCCGCACCCGGCGCGGTGGGCCCGGGTGGGGCGCCGGGTGGCAGTCCGGCCGCCGGCGGTGACCATCCACCGACCGCCGCACAGACGCTGACCCTCCCGCACGACGACGCCGGCGGCGGCGACGCCGTGGAGATCCACGGGCTCGACTCGGCGGTGGGGATGGCGTTCGGGAAGCTCGGCCTCGCGATGTGGACCGTGCCGGCGGTCGCGATGGGTGTTCCCGGCCTCCTGGTGCTCGTCGTGGTCCTCGTCCAGCTCGCCGGTGGCGCGGCGTGGGTACCGGTCACCCGCCGAGTCCTCGGCAGCCTGGGCGTGCGTCGCCGGAAACGTCGCGGCGGGGTCGGCGGCCGCTGACGGAAGCGTCAGGACAGAGGAACGCCGAGTCCTGATCAGGCCGGGTAGAGCTCCACCAGCGAGACCCCGGGCATCGGCAGGTGGAACGCGACACCACCGCGCCCGTCGTCGCCGACGCGCAGCTCCCGCTCCGGTTCGAGGGCCTCGAGGACGTCGTGCCGGCGAAGCTCGTCCCACTGGCGAGCGTCCGGCCAGGCGGCCACGCCAAGGTCCTCGGCCACGGCCGACACGTTCGAGTGCTGGAGGTCGATGCGCCGGTGCCGGAGGCGATAGCGACCCGCCGCCAGACCCGAGACCTCCAGCGTCACGTCACGTCCCAGCTCGCTGGAGCCATCCTGCTTCGTCTGGTCGAGCGTGCCGTTCCAGACCGCGATGGCGACCCGGCCGTCGTCATCGCGCGTCGCCCACGCCTCGACGAGCGAGCCGCCGCCGTCGCCCGCGAGGGAGCAGGCCAGCTCCTCGGAGCCGAGCGACTCCAGCACGCGCAGCGCCCAGAAGCGCGGCTTCCGCAGATTGCCGATCGTCAGCAGCCCGAAGCCACCGTGCAGCAGACGCTCGGGGACGCCGAGCTCGACGAAGTGGTCCGAGGCCACCCAGTAGGCGAGCGCATCCAGCCGGCCCGCGGCGGAGCGCATCCCGCGACACACGAGCGGCGCGCCCCACGCCGAATCGTTGACGGGCGCGCCGTGCGTCGGAGAGATGCCCCACTCCGTCCAGAGCAGCGGGATGTCGGCACGCCCATAGCGCGCCGCGATCGGACGCAGGTCGAGCGGCGGCATGCCGTACGTATGCGTCGAGAGGAAGTCGACGGGCACGTTCGCCGCATCGGCGTGAGCGAGCAGGTCGTCGATCCAGCCGACGGCGGCCGTCGCGGGACCACCGACCGGGATGGCCGGATCGACCGCCTTGATCGCGCGCACCGACGCGTCGTAGAGCGCCAGGTAGTCGGCCTCGGTGCCGGTCCAGAACACGCGCAGATTCGGCTCGTTCCACACCTCGAACGGCCACTGCCGCACCTCGTCGGCGCCGAAGCGCTCCTCGAGATGCCGCGTCAGCTCGCCCACCAGCCAGCCCCACAGGTGCAGGTCGCGCGGTGGTGAGATCAGGCCGACGTAGTCGAACACGCTCTGGGACGGATCGGACGCCAGCGCCTGCGGCACGAACGACAGCTCGACGATCGGGCGCAGGCCGGTGTCGAGCAGCCGCGACAGGGCCGCATCCACCCGCTCGAAGTCGAGCCGCGGGCGGCCCTCCGACTCGTGGTACAGGCTCAGGGAGTCGTGGAGGATGCCGTGCGCCCGGACCGCCCGGACACCCAGCTCCTCGCGGACGATCCGGAACGCCTGTGCCAGCTCGTCGCCGACGTGGTGGCCGCCGGGACCCTCGCCCCGCAGGAGCAGCGCGAGGTGCTCCGAGCCGATGACCGGCTGCCAGGGCCGATGGACCGGGCCCACGACCGCGCGGGCATCGACCTCGACGGCGACCGTCGCGGCGGCGCCGGCGCTCACCCCGGCGCCGAGCGAAGCCGCCACCGGCGCCGACAGCTCGCCGACCGGCGCGTCGATCGTCGGGACGGACGAGACGGCGTAGACGACCGAGGATCCGGCCGGGTACGACGTGTCGACATACGGCCCGTGCGGCACCGCAAGGACGTCGCCGCCGCGATGGTCGATGGGCGCCCACGGCCCATCGGCCGTGGGCGCGCGATGCACGAGGTAGCCGGCCGCGCCATCGACCGGTGACCAGTCGATCGTGACCTGCCCGCGGCCGGCCGTCACCCGCACGTCGCCCGGCGGCGGCAGCGAGACGTCGGGTGCCGGTCGATCGCGCTCGACCTGGGCGCCGATCTCCTCGAACCAGGCGATACGGGCGGAGGTCGCCGTCAATGCAGGATCCCGTCGGCGGTGTCGGTCACCGGCCCGGCCCCGAACTGCTCCTGCCCGATGACCGGCTGGAGCGACAGCCCGGACGTCGTCCGTCGCGAACGCGTCGCGCAGCATGTCTCCGCCCAGGGCGTTGCCGATCGCGGCCATGATGATCCCCTGGTCGAGGCTGAGATACGAGTCCGAGACGGCGCCCGTGTCGACGTTCACCGAGTCGCGGAAGCCCCAGTGGTCGTAGATGTCGAAGTCCGACTGCAGCTTCTTGAGGTTGGCGATGCGTCGCGCCGGGCGCCCAGCGGAGCGCGAGGAACGCGGCGTGCGGCGTGACCACACCGTTGGTGTAGTCGGCGGGCGTCGGATCGGGCTTGGCCTCATGGGCCCCCGGGCAGCCGGAGAACCCATGGTCGACGAACGTGTGCTGCTCGTTCGACGGGTAGCCGTCCGGGTTCATCCCGATCGCGTCGACACCCCAGGCGTCGTAGCCGCCCTCGGGGATGTTGGCCGGCGAGAAGCCCCAGTAGCCGTAGCCCGCGTCGACGAGGCCGAAGTGGATCTGGGTGGCGACCGTCAGCGGATGGTTGATCGCCCAGCTGTGCGGCGCCCAGACCTCCTCGGGCACGAACAGCGTCGGCATGAGCGCCTCGAACATCGAGCCGCCCCAGCCCGGGACCACGTGGTAGTCGAGGTACGGGTAGGCGCCCTCGAAGACGTCGATGCCCTCGTAGGTCCGGTGCTCACCGACCGGGCGGGTCTCCTGCCAGCTCCAGTCACAGGTATCCGGGAACGTCCGCCAGGCGCCGAAGTACTCCTTCGTCGGGAGCTCGCCCTTGGCGATGCCGATGTAGCTCGCGATGCGGCTCTCGCTGACGATGGTGTCGTAGCAGCAGGGCGACTCACCCGTCGACGGGGCGACGTGGAACGCGATGCGGTTGACGTCGGGCCGGTAGTAGAACCCGAAGTCCATCGAGTCGTAGAGCGCCGCGGCACGGTCCGGCGACCTCCGGGACGGCGCTCGCGCGACGATCTTGCAGGCCGGTGGCGAGCCAGCCGTTGTCGACCGACGAGAGGATCGGCGTGAGCGGGCTCGCCGGTCGGCGGCCACGCGGTGAGCTTCGCGCCGGTGCGGTGGTCGTACCAGTTGTAGTACTGGCCGCTCGCCTCGTGACGCTCCATCGTCTCGAGCGGTCGTGATCGTCTTCGTGAGCTTCGGTCGACCAGCCTGTCGTGGCCGATGAACCCGAGCCGTTCGGCGACGAGCGTGCTCCACATGTAGGCGCCGATGTTCGTGGTCGACGTCTGGACGCTGCGTGGTCCCGTCGGACGAGAGGCTGTCGGCCGGTAGACCTGACTGTCGGGTCGGTCATGGCGACGAACGACGCCCACGTGTCGCGCGGCCCAGCCCATGAGGATCGAGCTGCTGGCCATCGGGTCAGCGGCGGCCGCGGCGGCCGACGAGCCGACCAGCGAGGAGGGCGAGGATCGCGGCCGCGACGAGTGCGGGCAGGGCGAGGCGGCGAGGACCACGGGTCACGGCTTACCCCTTGAGTCCGGTCGTCGCGATGCCCTCCGTGATCCAGCGCTGCATGAGCACGAACACGATGAGCACGGGCACGACGAGCACGACCGAGCCGGCCATGAGCATCCCGTGGTCGGCCTGGAACTGGCCGGTCGCGAACGTCGCGAGCGCTACCGGCAGCGTGTACATCTCGGGCTCCTGGGACATCACCAGCGGGTAGATGAAGGAGTTCCAGGAGCCGAGGAACGTGAGGATCCCGAGCGTCGCCAGGATCGGCGCCGCCAGGGGCATCGCGAGCTGCCAGAAGATCCGGCCCTCGCTCGCGCCGTCGATGCGGGCCGCCTCGATGAGCTCGTCGGGGATGCCCAGGAAGTACTGACGCGTGAGGAACACGCCCAGCGGCCCGGCCACGAACGGCAGGATCAGCCCGGGGTACGTGTTCACCAGGCCCAGCGAGCTCATCAGGATGAACAGCGGGATGAGCGTCGCGCCGGCCGGCAGCATCAGCGTGGCCAGCACGAGCCCCATCACGAAGCCCTTGCCGCGCCAGCGCAGCTTGGCCAGGGCCCAGCCGAGCATCGGCGAGAAGATGAGGTTCCCGATGGTCACCGCGGCGGCCACCACGACCGAGTTGAAGAAGAACCGCGGGAAGTCGAGGCGGTCGAACAGCCGCTGGTAGTTGTCGAGCGTCGGCTGTTCGGGCAGCCACGTCGGCGGGATGCGCAGGAACTCGCCCTGGGGCTTGAACGAGCCCAGGACCATCCACAGGAACGGCGCGACCATCAGCACGAGGCCGATGAGCAGCACCACCCAGATCAGCGGGTTGGTGCGCTTCGCGCGGCCCTCGAGTCGCGCGGGCGTTGGCGGCCGCCGTGGGGCCGGCGACCGGAAGGGGCTGCTGATTCGGCAGGGCAGTCATCGTCCGCTCCTCCTCACGCTTCCGACCGGAGGACGCGGAACTGGATGAACGCCACCGCGGCCACGATGAGGAACAGGACCCACGCGACGGCCGCCGCATAGCCCTGGTGGAAGAACTCGAAGCCCTGCTGGTACATGTACATCGAGATCGACAGCGTCCGGTCCAGCGGGCCGCCGTCGGTCATCACGAACGGCTCCTCGAAGAGCTGGAGGTAGCCGATGGTCGTGATGACGACGATGAACAGGATCGTCGGGCGAAGGAGCGGCAGCGTGATGTGGCGGAACGACGCCCACTTGCCGGCGCCGTCCATCTCGGCCGCTTCGTAGAGGCTTCGGGGGATCGTCTGGAGGCCCGCGATGAAGATGACCATCGCGAAGCCCAGGTTCCGCCAGGCGGCCATCGTGATGATGGCGGGCATGGCGAGCGTCGGGTTCGCCAGCCACGCTGGGCCGTTGATGCCCAACGATGCCAGCGCCATGTTCACGAGGCCCTGATCCGGGTCCAGCACAAAGCGCCAGACGACGGCGATGGCAACGATGCTGGTGACGACCGGCAGGTAGTAGCCGACTCGGAACAGGGTCCGGAATCTTCTGGATCCCGCGGTCGAGCGCCATCGCCGCCGCGAGCCCCAGGACCAGGGTGAGCGGGACGCCGACGACGACGAAGTAGAAGGTGTTGAACAGCGCGGTCCAGAACGTCCCGTCCTTGATCAGGGCGAGGTAGTTGTCGAGGCCGATGAAGTCGGTACCGAGGGGGTTCCGCAGGTCACGCAACCCGAAGTCCGTGAACGACAGCACGGCCGAGGCGAACACCGGCCCGGCGAGGAACACGAAGAAGACGAGGACGAACGGGGCGGCGAACAGCCAGCCCGCGACGTTCTGGGTCGCGCGGTGGGCTCGTCGAGGCGCGTCCGTCCGCGAGCGCGCGCTGGGCGCGGTGCGGCGAAGGGTCTGCCCTCGCTGGGTCATGGTCGTCCCTCCCCGGGGTCGGGATCACCCCGGTCCGGGCCGCGGCCCGGACCGGGGTGAGGGGTGGGTCTGGAGATCAGCCGGCGCCGATCGATTGGGCCTGCTGCTGCATCTCCTGGGCGCCCTGCTCGGGAGACTCGTCGCCCGTGGTGACCTTCTCCATCGGTCTGATTGATCGCGTCCGCGACCTCTGACCAGGTCGGCGATGGCCGGCGGCGCCTTCGTCTCCTTCAGCTGCTCGCCGAACATCTGGACGTCCTTGTCGTCCTTGAGGGTGGGGTCATCCCACGCCGCCTGGACGGCGGGCAGGTCGGTGGCCTCCGTGTACCACTTGGCCTGGGTCGCCGGGTCGGACAGGTACTGGAGGAACGCCCACGCGGCGTCCTTGTTCTTGCTGTCCTTGAACACGACCATGTTGCGAGCCGCCCACGAACGAGGTGGACGAGTCCTTCTTGGGGATCGGGGCGACGGCCCACTTGCCCTCGATGTCGGCGCCGCCGGCGTCCTTGATCAGGCCGATGTGCCACGGGCCCGAGAAGAACATCGGGTGGGTGCCCTTCACGAAGGCGGGCGTGATGTCGAAGCCCTCGGGAACGGACTTCGGCGCGAGGCCCTCCTCGAAGAACGAGTCGTAGAAGCTCAGCGCGTCGACGGCCTGCGGCGAGTCGAGCGTGAAGTTGGTGCCGTTGTAGATGTCACCGCCGTTCGACCAGATGAACGGCGCCAGCTCCTGGTAGTTCTTGGTGCCGAGCGAGATGCCCCACTGGGCGCCGCCCTTCTCCTTCATCGCCTTGGCCATGGCCTTCAGCTCGTCCCACGTCGTGGGCGGCTTGGTGATGCCGGCCTTCTCGGCGATGTCGGTCCGGTAGTAGAGCAGCCGGGTCTCGACGTACCAGGGCACGCCGTAGGCGGTGCCGTCGATCACGCCGGTGTTCCAGGCGCTCTCGAAGTAGGTGCTCGGGTCGAAGTTGGCGGGCACGGGCTCCAGGGCGCCGGTCGTGGCGAACTGGCCCATCATGTCGGTGCCCATCTGGCTGATGTCGGGCGTCTGCTTGCCGCCGATGGCGGTCTGCAGCTTCGCCACGGCCTGGCCCCAGTCGACCGGCGTGACGTTGACCTTCACGTCTGGGTACTTGGCCATGAAGTCCTTGGCCAGGACGTCCAGCTTGGTGCCCTCGTTGCCCATCCCCCACACGGTCAGCTCGCCGGACACGGTGCCGGTGGAGACCTCGGGGGCCTGGGACGCGGGGGCCGCCGACTGGCCCGGTGCGGTGGACGCGCCTCCGCCGCCGTTCCCGCCATCGTTCGAACCGCACGCTGCGATCGCGATCGCGGACGCGGCAAGCAGCGCGGCCAATCGCCGCGGTGTCGCCATGTCGTGACTCCTCAGGTGACCTCCCTGTCCCCTGTCGCTCCGTCGATGACGGTCGTTCGGGAGCGGTCACGTCAGCGCGCCCCGGAGGTGCATCCGGGCTTGCAGGACGGTTGCATGCAACGAAGTCGTGAGGCGAAGTGGGCCGAGGGCATGGCGGCGGCGCGGCGGCGCTCAGCGGCCGTCGCGGGGCGGGCCGGGCCGGCGTCGTCGTGCATCCGATGCGGCTTGCGACGAACGAGCGGCCGCCTCACGTGCCTGGTGGCGCTCGATCGCCCCGTCCGCTGTCGAACCGTGCATCCGATGCGCGGATCGACGCTGGAAGGGCCGCGTCGAGGCTCGGGACTCGGCGCCCGACCCGGATGTTCGTCGCAGCGCGCACCGGGTGCACGCCGCTCAGCGGCCGAGGATCCGGACCTCGCTACGTTCGACCGAGCGCTCCGGCGCCGGTACGTGCGGCGGCCTGCTGCGCCCGATCGGGCGTCGTCGTGCACCCGATGCGGCTTGCGACGAACGAGCGGCCGCCTCACGTGCCTCGTGGCGCCCGATCGCCTCGTCCGGTCGCGAACGTGCATCCGATGCGCGGATCGACGCCGGAAGGGCCGCGGCGACGCTCGGGACGGCGGCGGCCGACCGGGATGTCCGTCGCAGCGCGCATCGGGTGCACGCCGCTCAGCGGCCGGGCGATCCTGAACGTGCGCGGATCAGCGACCACCATCGCGGTCCCGGTCCCGGGGAGCGCCGCCGGGCATGACGAGGCCGGGCGCGGACTCTGTCGCGCGCCCGGCCGCGAGTGGCGCGGTGGCGCTACTTGCCCTTCTTGTTGAGCTGGACCGTCGCCTCGGTGAATGCGTCGCTGCACAGGTCATTGCAACCGAAGCCGATCGCGATCGTGGCAGCCTTGCCACCGGCGAACAGCCCGTTGTCCGCGAACACGAACGCGTCCCAACGCTGCGTCGAGCCGTCGCACGGGGTCTCGAGGAAGGCGTCGAAGAAGCCGGTGATGAAGATCCGGCCGATCCGCTGGCGGACGTCGCCGAAGACGTCGAACAGGATCGCGTTGACGTCGCCACTGCTGCACGTCACGGTGCCGGAGATATGGGCGACGCCGGTCTTGTCCACGGTGCCCCGCGGGTCGACCGTCACCGAGATCTCAGGAGGCGGGAATCCCTGGCTGACGACGAGATGCAGGTTGCCGGAGGTGGCGGTGGTCGTCCCATCGCCGAATGCCAGCGCGTAATAGGTCGCTCCACCGGCCAGCGGCGCGACGACCACTTGCGGTCCGCAGGCGATCGCGTTGCCGGCGCTGGGCAGGCCGTCGAACAACAGGACGCCGACCCCGTAATCCGAGGCCGATACGTCGAACTTCACGTAATCGGTGACGGTCGGCATGATGGTGAACCACACGCCGTGAGCGAGCGCCGGCGCACCGCAGTACAGGTCGTTGAAGGCGGCCTCGTCCGTCCCGGTCGTCGCTTCGGTCGTGTCTTCCTGGAGGTCCGTTCCCCAGGCGATCGGCACGGCCCCGGCGAGGGTGTCGTTGGCCGGCACGGCGGCCGCGACGGGGACCACAGCCACGAGCGAGACGAGGAGCGCGAGGAGCAGCGACATCAGCAACGCGCGACGCATGGCGGTCTCCTGCTTGTCGACGCGCGGGCTCCACCCCGGATCCGCTGCGTCGCGGCGACCTTAGGCGGTCAGCGTTAGCACGGCGTCATGCTGCCCAGTCCGATCGGCGGCCGGACCACGCGTCGCTGGGGCCTCCTCAGGCGGGCTGGTTGTCGATCTGCGCCCGCTGGAGCTTGCCGCTGAAGTCGACGTACACGGCCTTCCACTCGGTGTACGTGTCGAGCGCGACGTGGCCCGCCTCGCGGTGCCCGTTCCCGGTCTCCTTCCAGCCCCCGAACGGGAGGTGCGTCTCAGCGCCCGTGGTCCCGGCGTTGACGTAGACGATGCCGGTCTCGAAGTCGCGCATCGCCCGGAACGCGGTGTTCACATCGCGCGTGAAGATCGAGGACGACAGCCCGTACCGGGTCTGGTTCACCGCCGTCACCGCCGCGGCATAGTCCTCCACCGGCACGACCGCCAGGACCGGGCCGAAGATCTCCTCCTGGGCGATCCGGTCCATCGGTTTCACGCCGTGGAAGATCGTCGGCTGGAAGAAGTGGCCGTGCGCAAGGTCGCCGTCGGTCGCCGCAGCGCCGCCGGTCACGAGCTCCGCCTCGGACCGCCCGACATCGATATACCCGCCGACCTTGTCGAGCGCCGCGGCGTTGATGAGCGGCCCGACGTCGACCGCCTCGTCCAGCCCCGAGCCAAGGCGCAGCGCGTTCGCGCGCGTCTCCAGGCGAGCCACCAGCTCGTCGGCGACGGGCCGCTCGACGATGACCCGCGAGCACGCCGTGCAGCGCTGGCCCGTCGTCCCGAACGCCGACCACAGGATCCCCTCGACCGCGAGGTCGAGGTCTGCGTCGCGCAGCACGACGACGGCGTTCTTGCCGCCCAGCTCCAGCGACGTCCGCTTGAGCCGGCGCGCGGCCTTCTCCGCGATCCGCTTGCCGGTCGCGGATGAACCCGTGAACGAGATGACCTGGACATCGGGCGACCCGACGATCGCGTCGCCCACCTCGCCGCCGGTCCCCGTGACGAGGTTCACGACGCCCGGCGGGAAGCCGGCCTCGTCCAGGAGCTCGACGAGGAGCGTGGCGCAGTGCGGCGTGTCGCTCGCGGGCTTGAACACGACCGTGTTCCCGGTCACCAGCGCCGGCATCATCTTCCAGCACGGGATGGCCATCGGGAAGTTCCAGGGCGTGATGATCCCGGCCACGCCGAGCGGCTGGCGGATGGACATCGCCCACTTGTCGGGCAGCTCGGACGGGACGGTGTCGCCGAACATCCGGCGCCCCTCACCGGCCATCAGATAGGCGATGTCGATGCCTTCCTGGACGTCGCCCCGCGCCTCGGCCAGGACCTTGCCCATCTCACGAGTCATCGCGCGGGCGAGGCGTTCCTTGTGCTCCGCCATCAGCTGCGCGAAGCGGTAGAGGAGCTCGCCGCGCTTGGGGGCCGGCGTCGCGCGCCAGGCCGGGAACGCCATCTCGGCGGCGCGGACGGCCATCGCGACGTCGGCAGGGGTGCCCTGCTGGAACCGGCCGATGAGGTCGCGCCGATCCGCCGGATTCCGGCTCTCGAATGTGGCGCCCGATGACGACGCCACCCACGCACCGGCGATGAACAGCTGGAACGTCGGCGCCTCTGGGGCGCCGGCTGCGGTGGGTCGGTCGATGGCCTGGGTCACGCGGAGCCTCCGGGGGTCAGGCGTGTCGTGGCGGTGACGTCGACGGTCGCGGCGGTGACGACCGCGGCGGCGATGATAATCGCCGGCGATCCGGGTTCCGGACGGCGCCGGATCATGGGCGGCGTCACGTGCCGCGGGTCACGAGTGGCGCGCCCCGAGGCGCCAGCGGGTCGCCGTGGGCATGTCGCGCCAGGCGAGGACCGTCTCCGGGTCGATCCGGGCGAGCCCACCGTGACCTGACGGGCCCCAGTCGTCCGGCGTGGGCGTGTAGCCCTCGTACTTCGCCGCGAACGCCGCGCACAGCGCGGTCGCAAGCTCGCCCGTCGGCTGGACCAGCTCGGCCGTGCCGCTGACGATGACGACATCGTCGACGTCGTCCAGGTGCACCTGCACGCGCCGTTCATGGGCGAGGTTGCGCATCTTCGCGGTCTCGGGCGCGCCGGTCTCGAGGTACAGGTCGTGGTCGACCATGACGCCCCACACGGGCACGACATGCGGCCGCCCATCGGGCGTGACCGTGCCCAGCCAGTAGCCGCCGGCCGCGGTCAGGCGCTCGACGACATGCGCCCAGTCGACGAGCTGGCCACCCTCCTGCGGCACGCCGTAGGCGGCGGGTGGGCTGGTCGGGCGCTCCGCCCGAGGAGGATCCCGGAACGCGTTCAGACGCGCTCGACCGCCATCGCGACCGAGCCGCCGCCGCCGAGGCACAGCGTCGCCATGCCGTAGCGGCCCCGCCGCCGGTCCAGCTCGTGGACGAGCGTCGTGAGGATCCGCGCGCCGCTGGCGCCGATGGGATGGCCCAGCGCGATGGCGCCGCCGTTGACGTTGACCTTCGACCAGTCGAACCCGAGCTCGTTGCCGTCGGCCAGCGTCTGGGCGGCGAAGGCTTCGTTGATCTGGTCGTCGTCGGGATCTGGGTCGCCGTCGCGGACGACCGCACGAACCGGCGCCATCTCGCCCAGTCGCGACGGTTGCTGCGAGGAGCATTCCCGGCGGATGGCCATGCGATGCGCGCCTGGCTGCGCGACCCGGCGATGCCCATCGCCGCGCTGTCGTTCCTGACACCCGCTCGCAGCGCGAGCACTCGCCAGCGGGTGCGTCGTTCGGGCACGACGCAAGGATCGCGGCCGCACTCCGAACCCTCTCAAGGCTCGGCACGCGAGCATCCGACAGGGACGTTCACACCCGATGGTGGCGAGCGCTCCGGACACGAGCATCTGACAGGAGCCTGACCATGGCGGTGGCAAGCGCGCCGGACGCGAGCATCTGACAGGGGCACCGGCACGGATGGGTGCCGAACGCGCGACGCGGACAGGTGGCAGGGATGCGTTTCCGGGAGGGGCTCAACCCGGGCGGGCGCGCTCCAGGACGGCGTCGGCCACGATCAGGCGATGGATCTGGTTGGTGCCCTCGTAGATCTGGGCGCCCTTCGCGTCGCGCATGAGGCGTTCCATGCCCGTCTCGCGTGAGTAGCCCGCGCCGCCGAACAGCTGCACCGCGTCGGTCGTCACGCGCATCGCGACGTCGCTCGCCGTCCATTTCGCGAGCGATGACGCCTCGCCCAGCGGCTCACCGCGATCCTTCGCCGCGGCCGCGGCCCGCACCAGCAGCTGCGCCGACACGACATCCCGCCACAGCTCCGCGAGCATGAACCGCAGCCCCTGCTGGTCCGCGAGCGGCCCCCCGAACGCCACCCGTTCCTGCAGGTATGCAGCGGCCCGCTCGACGGCCCCCCGCGCCAGGCCCACGCACGCCGCCGCGATCGAGATCCGCCCCTCGGCCAGCGCGGACAGCGCGATCCGGTAGCCGTCGCCCTCCTCGCCCAGGCGATTCGCGGCCGGGACGGGACACGCCGAGAACACCAGCTCTGCCGCGGGACAGGCACGGATCCCCATCTTCTTCTCGTGCGCGCCGAACGAGAACCCGGGCATCCCCTGCTCGACCAGGAACGCCGACAGGCCACGCGCGCCGGCCGACGGATCCGTGACCGCGAAGACGAGGTAACGCTCCGCCTCGGGCGCGTTCGAGATCCAGATCTTGGTGCCGGTCAGGGCATAGGACGACCCGTCCGCGGACCGCTCGGCTCGGAGACGGATGGCCGCCGCATCCGAGCCCGCGTGCGGCTCCGTCAGCGCGAACGCCCCGAGCGCCGAGCCCTCGAGCATGGCCGGCAACCAGCGCGCCCGCTGCTCGTCGCTGCCCCAGGTCACGACGGGGTACTGCGAGAGGACGTGGACCGACAGCGACACGGCCATCGCCATGTCCACGCGGCCCAGCTCCTCCATCACCAGCGACCAGCCGACATAGGAGAACCCGGCGCCCCCGATCGCCTCGGGGAACGGCGCGGCGGTCAGGCCCAGCGACCCCATCCGGGCGAACAGCGACCGGTCGTAGCGCTCGGTCTCGTCCCGCTCGATGGCACCCGGGGCGAGCTCCCGCTCCGCGAACTCACGGGCCGTATCGCGCGCCAGCCGCTCCTCGTCGGTGAGCGGCCAGGGGGATGGATCCGCCAGCGCCCTGCCTCCTCCATCCGACGTAGTCGGTGCCGACCCGGCCGAGGGGGGTCACCCGTTCGGAGCCCGGAGGTAGGATACCGGCGCCCGAACGCCCGATCCTCTCGACCCAGGGGCTCGATCGCTGCCGTCTTCGACCGTCGATCTCGACCGGATCGCCTCCGATCCGCTGCTCATCGCGTCCGACGACGCGATCATCGTCACGGACAGGGGCCTGCGCATCCGCGCCTGGAACCCCGCGGCGGAGCGCCTCTACGGGACCCCGGCCGCGGTCGCGGTCGGCCGCCTCATCGGCGACGTCCTGCGCTCGAACATCGCGGGCGTCCGCTCGGAGGCGGGCGACGAGATCCTCCTGCCCCCGGTCGCCGAATACCGCGGCCGCACGGTCGACACGGTGCTCGTCGGCCCGAGCGCGGGGCGGACCGTCACGGTCGACTTCATCGCGACACCCCTGGTCGACGCGCGTGGTGAGGGGATCGGCATCCTGGGCGTCAATCGCGATGTGTCGGCGATGGTCGCGCTCGAGGACGCGCTCCTTCAGCTGGCCGCGCGCGAGCCGGACCGCGTCCATACCTCCGCCGAGCTCGGCGAGGTCGCGCTGAGCGCGTTGATCGAGGCGACCGGCGCCCATGCCGGCATCGTCGCGCGCGCCTCGGACGGACGCTACGAGGTGCTCGCTTCGCGCGGCGTGCCACCGCCGATCCTGGACCAGCTCGTCGCGGCGGACGTCGTGGGTTCCCGCGTCCGCGCCCTGCTCCAGCTCGGTCCGCGGGTCGTGGGCCACCGGGTCGACGATCCCGCCGCCGACGAGCGCATCGTCGCCGCCGCGCGCGCCGTGGGCGCCACGTCCTACCTGATGACGGGCCTCGGCCCCGTCGGCGACCCGAACGGGTTCATCGTCCTGGCCACGGCGGCCGACCCGCCGCGCTGGCCGCCGGAATCGACGTTCGTGACCCTGGCCTCGCAGCTGACGCGAGCCCTCGAGTACGCCGAGCTGCTCGCCGAGATCGACCGTCGCCTCGCCCGCGAGCGCCGGCTGACCTCGCGGCTCGACTCGCTCATCGGCATCGGCCGGCTCGAGCCCGACGCCGACGCGCGCTCGGCGGCGCAGGCCCTGATCGACCAGCTGGTCGAGAGCCTGGGCGCCGAGGGCGGCGTCATCGGCTTCGAGGAAGACGGTCGCTATGTGCCCATCGCCGACCACGGCGCGATCGACCGGCTGCCGGCGATCGTCGGCCGGCGGGTCACGGAGTTCCGGGCCTGGCAGCGGTTCGAGGCGGGCGAGGGCGCGTTCGTCCAGCCGTACGTCGAGGGCGCCGTGTCCCCGTCGATGCTCGAGGAGTCGCACCAGGCCGGCTTCAGCGCGTATGCCGCGTTCCCGATCCGGACCGAGGGCCGCCTGCGCGGCGTGGCGGCCCTGTTCTTCGGGCCTTCCGTCGAGCCCTCGTCGATCGACGCCCGGACGCTGGAGGCGATCGGCCGCGGCGTCTCCATCGCGTTCGACAACCAGCGCCTGCGCGAGCATCTGGTCGCCTCGGAGGTCCGCTACCGGACGTTGTTCGAGGCATCGCCCGAGCCGTACCTGCTCACGTCCGCGCAGCGGACGGTCCTGGCCGGGAACGGCGCGGCGGCGGCGCTGTTCCGACTGGCCCCGGCCGCGCTCGTGGGCTGCCCGCTCGACGAGCTGCTCCCGACCGATGCGACGGTGCCCGAGCGAGCCGGCGCGACCGCCGATGGTGCGCCCCCTCGCGCGTCCCGGCGGAGCCTCGGCTGCCGGCCCGACGGTTCGACGTTCCCGTGCGAGACCCTGGCCCGGACGGTGACCATCGAGGGCGAGGAGCGAGTCCTGGTCCTCGTCCGCGACCTGTCGGACCAGGAACGCCTCCAGCAGGAGCTCGTCCAGGCGCAGAAGATGGAGGCCATCGGCCTGCTCGTCGCCGGCGTCGCCCACGAGCTCAACAACCCCCTCGCCGCGATCGTCGGCTTCAGCCAGCTCCTGCGCGCCGATCCGCGCTTGCCCGCGGACATGAAGTCGATGGCCGACCAGCTCATCGACCAGACCGACCGGACGCGACGGATCGTCGGCGGCCTGCTCGATTTCGCGCGGCAGCGACCGCCCGAACGTCATCCCACGCCGATCCGACCGCTCATCCAGAGCGTCATCGACCTCCAGTCGTATTCGTATACCGCCGGCCGGATCACGGTCGAGGTCGACATCGCGCCCGATGTCCCGCACGTCGCGCTCGACCGGTCGCAGATCCAGCAGGTCCTCCTGAACCTCACGCTCAACGCCGTCCAGGCGATCGGCGCGGCGCGTGACCACGGCACGCTGCGCATCAGCGCCGCGCCGACGGCCGATGGAACCGCACGTCCGGATCGGGATCGAGGACGACGGGAGTGGCATCCCCGAGGCGGATCGAGCCCGCCTGTTCGTGCCGTTCTTCACGACCAAGGGGCCCGGCGAGGGGACGGGCCTGGGGCTCGCGGTGTCGGCAGGCATCGTCATCGCGCATGGCGGGCGCCTGTGGCACGAGCCGATGGACAGCGGCGGCAGCCGGTTCGTGATCGAGCTGCCCGTCCACGCGGTGATCGAAGCCGGCCCGTCGGTCGAGGCGGGAACGGTCCCCGTGCCCGTGCCGGACCTGCCGGTGGGCTCCGCGGTCGCGCCCAGCACGCCCACCCTGCCCATCCCGCCCACCGCCGCCCATCGCCTCGCCGACGCCGGCGTCCGCCGCGCCCGGTCCGCATCGGGACCGTGTGAACGGCCATCCGCCGCGCGTCCTCGTGCTCGACGACGAGCAGCCCATCCGCGACTTCCTCGTCAAGGCCCTTCGGATCGCGGGCGTCCAGGCCGTCGCGGTGGGGACCGGCCTGGAGGCCGTCGAGCTCGCGATGACGGACGAATTCGACGCGATGCTGTGCGATCACCGGATGGCCGGCATGTCCGGCACCGCCGTGTACGAGGCGATCGCGGACGTGCGCCCGGAGCTGGCGGCCCGGTTCGTGTTCATGTCGGGCGACGTGCTCAACCCCGAGCTCCGCTCGTTCGCCACGGATCGCGGGATCGGGCTGCTGGCGAAGCCGTTCGACCTCGCGGCGGTGTCGTCCACGGTCGACCGGGTCCTCGGACGGGCCTGAGGCGGCCGTCTCACCGCGCCGCCCTGCCGGGCACGCGCCTAGCGCGGGTAGCTGAAGAACCCTCGCCCGGTCTTCTGGCCCAGGTGGCCCGCCTCGACCAGCTCCTCCAGCACCTTCGGCGGCCGGAACTGCTCGCCACCGAGGCCCTCGTGCAGCACGCGCATGATCCCGAGGCAGACGTCGAGCCCGATGAAATCCGCGAGGGCCAGCGGGCCCATCGGGTGGTTCAGGCCGACGCGGGCCCCGGTGTCGATGTCCTCGGCGGTCCCGAGCCCTTCCTCGTAGGCACGCATCGCCTCGCCCAGGAGCGGCATGAGGATGCGATTGACGATGAACCCGGGCCGGTCCGCCGAGACGATGACCTGCTTGTCCATCTCCGCGGCGAGCTCGCGGATCGCGGCCTCGGTCGCGTCGGAGGTGGCCGAGCCCCGGATGAGCTCGATGAGCGGCATCACCGGCACCGGGCTGAAGAAGTGCATCCCGACGAAGCGCGCGCGGCGCGCCTGATCGACCGCGGCGGCCAGGCGATCGATCGAGATCGATGACGTGTTGGTGGCGAAGATCGTGGCCATCGGCGCGACGTGGTCCAGCGCGGACCACAGGGTCTCCTTGACGGCCGGATCCTCGAACACCGCCTCGACGATGAGCTGGCGGTCGCCGGCCTTGCCCAGGTCGGCGGTCGGATGGATCCGCGCGAGGATCTCGTCCCGCGCGGCGGCGTCCAGTCGGCCCTTGGCGACGGCACGGTCGAGGTTGCCCGCGATCCGGTCGCGCCCGGCTTCGGCCCGCGAGAGATCCGGCTCATACAGGACCACATCCTTGCCCACCGCCGCGTGGACCTGGGCGATGCCGTGGCCCATCAGGCCGGCACCGGCGACGAACACCCGCTCGATGGCCATGGCTAGAGGCTAACCGGCGGCGACGAGCAACGGGACGTCGACCTCGTCGCGCGTCAGACCGCCGTGGAATGCCTGGAACGTCGCCTCCCACGGGTAGCGGCCGAGGTCGAGCAGGATCTCGTCGCCGGTCGCGGCCACGACCAGGTCGCCGATCCGCGGCCGGACGTCGTCCCGGACCGTCGGGCCGAACCAGCCGGCCCCGATCGCCTCGTCACGCGTCAGCACCGCCCAGTGCGTCGGATCGAGACCCGCACGCCACGCGGCCTCCACTCCCGACGCACGCCCGGGATGGGCATGGATGTGGCGCGCCCGCGCGTCGCCCGTCACGGTCTCGACGTCTCGCTGCAGGTCTGGCCGCGCCGCCAGGTCCAGCCGGTGGCGATCGGGGACGTCGACCGCGCCGTGGTCGCCCGTGACGAGCAGCAGCGTCCCGCGCGGGAGCCGGTCGTGGAGCGCCCGCAGCAGGCCGTCGGTCGCGCGGAGGGCCGTCCGCCACGCCTCGGACTCGACGCCCGCCCGGTGCGCCGCGAAGTCGAGCCGCGGGTCGTAGGTGTACACGAGGGACGGCGCGTCGGCGAGGGCCGCCCCGACCTTCGCGACACGCTCCTCGACATCGGAGTTGTGCTCGAGGCCGATCCACTCGGCGCCGCGGAACGCCGCCCGGGTCAGGCCGGACCCGGCGTGCTCGGCCAGCGACACGACGGCCGTCCGGATGCCGTGCGCGGCCGCGTCGGCCAGGCGGCTCGGGAACGGCTGCAGCGTCTCCGGCGGGAAACGACCGAGCATCGGCCGGCGGGTCCCGGGCTCGGCCCAGGTGAGACACTCGATGACCGCGGGCTCGGTCGTCGGGCGGAGGAAGAAGCCGACGATGCCGTGCTCGCCCGACTCGCGGCCCGTTCCCAGCGAGCACAGGCTCACCGGGGTGGACGACGGGAAGCCGCTGGCGAGGTGGATCGCCGACGGCAGGAGCGAGCGCAGGAACGGCGCGTCCTCGTCGGCGGCCCGTTCCAGGAGCCGGGTGCCGAGGCCGTCGACCAGCGCGAGGCACACCCGGTCCGCGGGCGGCAGCCTGAACGCCGCGCTCTCGCCGCCAGGCGGTGCGCCGAGGTGCGCCAGGACGCCCGGCAGGACGTCGGCCAGCGTCGCGGCACTCCGCCAGCCGGTCATCAGCCGCCGCCGGGTGCGCGCGCCGCGAGGGGCGTCTCGACCGACCCTCGGCGGGCGACGAGGAGCGTCGCACCGAACGCCGCGATCGCCGCCGACACGAGGAAGGTGCCGCCGAACCCGATGCTCGTCGCCAGGACCCCGAACACGGCGGGACCGAGCCCGAAGGCCACGTCGAAGAACGCGCTCGCCGTGCCCACGGCGCTTCCGCGCTCGGTCTCGTCGACCCGCGACACGGCCAGCGCGATGAGGGCCGGGAACATGAACGTGACGCCGAGCGCGAAGACGACCGTGCCGATGAGGACGCCCGCCGGCGAGCCCACCAGCCCGAGGATCGCGAGGCCCAGCCCAGCGACCGCGAGCGCCGCGCCCGACAGGCGAGCGGCGCCCATCGTGTCGGGCAGCTTCGCGAACCGGATGCGCAGGACGACGACCAGCAACGCGTAGATCGCGAACGGCACGCCCGCCCCGGCCATCCCCAGGTCCTTCGCGTACAGCGGCAGGAACGCCAGGAAGGCCGACATGCCCGCCGCGCCGGTCAGGATCAGGAAGCCCGGGAAGACCGCGGCGGGATGGAACAGGCGAGCGCGGCGGCGCTCCGCCGCCGGCCGCAGGACGCCCGGCGCGCTCTCGGGAACGAGCACCGAGAGGACCGCAGCGACGGCGGCGACCACGGCCGCCAGCGCCCACACCGCCTCGAACCCGCCGACCCCGGCGACCGCCTCGCCGACGGGTGGCCCGACCGCGATGCCCAGGTAGAGCGAGAGCGACACCAGGTTGATCGCCTCGCCACGCCGCTCCGCGGGGGCGAGGTCGCTGCCGGCGGCGAGGACCGCGACGAAGAAGAACGCGTCGGCGATGCCGAGGACGGACCGGACCGCGATGAACGCCGGGAGCGTCGTCACGAGCAGGTGCGCGGCCAGCGCCCCGATCGCCATGACCGATCCGAGGATGAGGAGCGGGCGCCGCCCGAACCGATCCGACGCCCAGCCGACGACCGGGCGCATCGCGAGGGCCGCCAACGCGTACGCGCCGATGGCCAGCCCGGCGCCCGCGGCGTCGGTCCCGAGACGGGTCGTCGCGAACGGCGAGGCCACCGGCAGGATGAGGCTGACGGCGATGAAGAACGCGAGCGACGCGGCGAACAGCGAGCCGAACGCCGGCGTCATGAGCCGCACGCCGGCTGCGGGCGTGGTCATCGACGGAGCGTACCGGCCGATCCGCCCTTCGGACGGTCGTCGGCCCGTCGCCGAGAGCACGAACGGGCGGCCGGCGCCGCCGGTCGCGCTGCGCCGTCAGTCCCGAGCCAGCTCCAGCAGTCGGTCGGCGGCGGTGAACGGATCCAGCTCGTGGGCGGCCACCGCGTCGATGAGCCCTCGTGCCTCCGGGGAGCGCAGGACGCGCCCCCGGAACCGGTCCAGGACGATGGCGTCGACCTGGGCCGCGGCCCGTGCGCGACGTGCGGCGGCGCTCGCCCCGGCGTGGCCGGCCGCGCGATGACGATCGAGCGCCGCGAGCAGCGCGGGGATGCCCTCGCCGGTCAACGCGGTCGTCACGAGGACCTCGGGACGCTTCGGCCGAGGGCGGTCGGGATCCTGATCGGGGCCACGCGCGGTCGTCGGCACGAGCATGGCCCGCAGCTGTGCAGCCGTTCGCTGGGCGCCGGGCCGGTCGCCCTTGTTGACGACGACGAGGTCCGCCACCTCGAGGAGTCCCGCCTTGATCGCCTGCACCTCGTCGCCCATCTCGGGCGCCTCCAGCACGACCGTCGTATCGGCCGCGGCCGCGACCTCGACCTCGCTCTGGCCCGTGCCGACGGTCTCGAGCAGCACGACGTCGAAGCCGCACGCATCGAGCACCGCGGCGGCGCTCGCCGACGTCGAGGCGAGGCCGCCGGCGTGCCCCCGCGCGGCCATCGAGCGGATGAACACGCCGTCATCGGCGGCGTACGCCTGCATCCGCACGCGGTCGCCCAGCAGCGCGCCGCCCGTGATCGGGGATGACGGGTCGACCGCGACGACCGCGACGGACCGCCCCGCCTCGCGCAGCGCCGCGATGAGCGCGGCGACGAGCGTCGATTTCCCGGCCCCCGGCGGTCCGGTGATCCCGACGAGGTGCGCCGAGCCCGCCGTCGGATACAGCCGCCGCAACGCCGACTCCGCGACGGACGTGCGGTTCTCGACCGCGGTCAGCAGGCGCGCCAGCGCCCGACGATCGCCCGCGACCGCCGCGTCCACGAGCGTCGCCGCCCGGTCGGTCGCCTCCCCGGTCACCCCTCGCGCGGCCGGACGTTCGCCCGCAGGAAGTCGGCCACCTCACGGATCGTCGTCCCGGGCCCGAACACCTCGGCCACGCCGGCATCCTTGAGCGCCGGGATGTCGTCGTCGGGGATGATCCCGCCGACCGTGACGAGGACGTCGTCCATGCCCCGGTCGCGGAGCAGCGCGGTGATCCGCGGCACGAGCGTCATGTGTGCCCCCGAGAGGATCGACAGCCCGACGACGTCGACGTCCTCCTGGAGGGCGGCGGTCGCCACCATCTCGGGCGTCTGGCGGAGCCCGGTGTACACGACCTCGAATCCTTCGTCGCGCAGGCCGCGCGCGAGGACCTTGGCCCCGCGGTCATGCCCGTCCAGTCCGGGCTTGGCGATGAGCACCTTCAACGGGCGGTCGGCCATGCGCGCGAGCGTAGCGCGTCGGCCGGCCGCCCCGCTGTGAGGTCTAGCCCGAGATGCGGACCACCGCGCCGCCGTCGGGCGACACGTCGCCCGTGGTGGCGTACACGGCGCCCTTGGTCGCGGCGACGCCCCCGACGAGGATCAGCTGGCCGGCGGCCAGCTCGGTCCGGGAGCCACCCTGCACGCGCCACACGGCGCCCGCGAGGTCGTTGCTGCCGAAGAACAGGTTGCCGACGCCGTCGTGGACCATCTCGGCGACGTACAGCGCGCCGTCGGGACCCCAGTCGAGGTCGATGACCGACGTGAACCCGGTCGCGTAGACGGTGCACGGACCGCTGGTCGCGGACGCATCGCAGGTCACGTTGCGGGCGTGCGGGTCGACCCGCCAGATGCGCGACGCGCCGGGCGTGAACGGGAAGCCGGTGAGCTCGCCGATGTACAGCCAGCCGTCGGGACCGATGGTGACCGAGGTCGGCACGGGCTCGGCGGGCAGCAGGATGTCGGGCGGGATCTGCAGGAACGGCGGCAGGTGCGAGGTGCCCACGAGGTGGTTCGGGAACTTCGCGACCGTGCTCACCCTGCCGCCGGGGCCGATGAGCAGCAGGTCGTTGCCCGCCGCGTCGGTCACGAACGTCTCGGCGCCGTCCATGTACGCGATGCCGTAGGCGTTCGAGTCGGTGGCGAACGGCGGCTGATCGAGGTCGCACCACGCGACCGGGTTGCCGTTCGGGGCGCACGCGGGCTCGGGATGGGCGTCGCGATAGGCCTGGATGTTCGCCAGACCGGCGGCTGTGGCCGGGTGTCACGCGCAGCGCCGTGTCGAACCGCGCGTCCACGTCCTGCGGCCCGCCGCCGATGGTCGCGACGACGTTGCCGTTCCCGTGGGCGTCGACGTTGACGACACCGGTGGTCTCGCCCTCCGGCGACGTCAGCGACGGCAGCCCGCCCAGGAACGTCTTGACCTTCCCCCGGTCGATGACCGCGATGCGGCCGGCCCCCGCCTCGGCGAAGTAGACGCGGCCGTTGGCGGCCACCGCGATCCCCCGAGGATTGTCCAGACCGGACGCGACGACCGTGACGGTCTCGGCCGATGCCGGTCCGATGACGGACAGGCCCAGAGCGACGGCAGCCGCTCCGGACAGTGGCGGCGCGCATGCGCAGCGAGCGACCCATGCTTCCTCCTGCGATGCCGGCCAGGGATGACGATGGCGTGGCGGTGACCGGACGCTCCAGCTTGCGCTGCGCGCACCGCATCGGACGTCTCTGGACGCCCCGGACCGCACCAGGGCGGTGCGTCGAGTCAACGCAGGCCGGCCAGCAGCTCCTGCAGTCGACGGGTGCGCGTCTCGTCGCGCTTCGCGACGACGAGGTGCTCGACGGCCTCGCGTCGGCGCGACGGCGCCAGGGCGTCCCACGCCGTCCGGAGGCCGGCGTCGGCGGTCAGGGCTGCCTCCAGGTCGGGCGGGATGTCGACGCTGGCCGATCGCGAGGTCTCGTCGCGCTCCAGCTCGAAGGTGACCGTGTCGCCGGGCTTCAGCCCGCCGGCCGCCTTGCGGACGGCGTTGTTGACGGGCATGAGCAGGCGCTTCGCGCCGTCCTCGAACGTGTACGGCATGACCTGGTTCCGGAAGGGGTGCCCGTTCGATGGTGCCCACGACGCTGGTCCTGCCGCGGACCCCGAGCCGCGCGCCGATCTCGTCCGGGACGACGGCGTACGCGGAGCTGCCCTCCGGCTGGAGCACGACCTCGAAGCGGACCTTCTCGCCCATCCGGATCTCCCTCAGGCGCGCGGCGCGGGGCGCTCCAGGTGGGCGAAGAACTCGGCGCGGGTCTTGTCGTTGCGGCGGAACAGGCCCAGCACGGCCGAGGTGGTCATCACCGTGCCGGGCTTGCGCACGCCACGCATCGCCGCGCACAGGTGGGTCGCCTCGACGACCACGCCGACGCCCTCGGGCTCGAGGTGCTGCATCAGGAAGTCCGCGACCTGCTGGGTCAGCCGTTCCTGGACCTGGAGGCGGCGCGCATACATCTCGACGACGCGCGGGATCTTGGACAGCCCGATGACCCGGCCCTTGGGCAGATACGCGACATGCGCCGAGCCGAAGAACGGGAGCAGATGGTGCTCGCACAGGCTGTAGAACGGGATGTCCTTGACGACCACCATCTCCGAGTAGTCGACCTCGAAGATCGCGTCGTTGATCAACCGGTCGGGGTCGACGTGGTAGCCCGCCGTGAGCTCGTGGTACATGCGGTGGATCCGCTGCGGCGTGCGGAGGAGCCCTTCACGCTCGGGATCCTCGCCGATCTCGACCAGGATGTCGCGGACGGCCTGCTCGACCCGTCCATCGGTCGCGATGGGCGGCGGTGCCTGGAGCGTGTCCCAGGGCTCCTCGCCGTCCTCGCCGATCTCCGACTCGATCTCGTGGACCAGCTTCCGGACGTGCTCGGGCAGGTCGTCGGTGGTGGGGGCGGCGGGCGGGCGACGGTCGCTCATCGTTGCGGGATGGTACGTCGCGTCCGATGCCGCGGACCTCAGCCGCGCGTGCCGGCGGGCGTGAAGCCGGCCGCCGGCGTCGGGTCGTAGGGCCGGCCCTCCGCGCCGCGGAGCCACGCCCGGACGTTCTCGCCCAGCGAGGGTCGGTGGTAGCCGCCCTCCTGGAGGATCGACGAGCTTCCGGCCCAGAGCGGCGGCTCGTCGACCGACCTCGTGGTACACGTCGGTCGTGAGCGCGAAGTCGCAGATCGGGTCCATCCCGTACGTGTCCAGGCCCAGCGATACGACCACGATCGAGCCGGGCTCATCCGCGATCCGCTCGAGGCCGCGGTCCAGCGCGGCCAGGTACGCCTCGTTCGTGCAGCCCGCCGGTAGCGGCAGGTTCAGGTTCGCCCCTCGACCGTCGCCCTCGCCGACCTCGTCGGCGTAGCCCAGGTAGTACGGGTACTGCCGCGCCGGGTCGCCGTGGAGCGACACGTACAGCACGTCTCCGCGCCGCCAGAAGATCTGCTGGGTGCCGTTGCCGTGGTGGTAGTCGACGTCGAGGATGGCCACCCGCTCACCGGTCCGCTCGGTGATCGCGTGCGCGGCGATGGCCGCGTTGTTGAAGTAGCAGTACCCGCCGTAGGTGCTGCGGCCGGCGTGGTGCCCGGGCGGCCGGCACAGCCCGTAGACCGCGTCCTCACCATCCAGGACGGCATCGACCGCCGTGAGCGCGACGTCGACGGACGCCCGCGCGGCGACGTACGTCCCAGCCACGATCGGCGTCGACGTGTCGAGGGCGTAGAAGCCCGCCCGGCCGCCGATGAAGGCGGGCTCACGGACCGTGAACCCCTCACCGCCCATGCCCTCGACGTAGCCGCGCACGAGCAGCGTCTCGGGGATGAGCGACGGCCGCGCGATGCCCTGCGCCCGGTGCTCCGACCACGCCTCGGACAGGAAGCGCAGCAGACCCGCGTCGTGGACGGCGAGGATCGGCGCGTCACCGTGCTCGGTGGGCGGCTCGATCGGGTAGCCACCGTCGGCCTCGAGCGTCGCCCTGATCCGCTCCGCTCGCTCGGCCACCTCGTTGGCCGGGATCGGCAGACCCATGACGGTCTCGCTCACGATGTCGTGGCCCAGGTGCAGCGGGCTGTAGACGACGCGCATGGCTCCCTGTGCGTGCGGATCCCGGCAACGCTAGCGCAGCAGCGCAGCGGCGACGGCGTCCGGCCGGTAGCGCGGCAGGTTGTGACCGGCGTCGGCGAAGCGCAGCACCCGGATCGGCGGACCACCGGCCGCGATCCTGGCCGCACCTGCCGCCGCCAGGGCACGGTCGCGGAGCCCACCGGAGTCGTCGCGGGCCGCCAGCGCCACGACCTCCGCCCGGACCGCCGCGAGCACCGCCTCCGGCTGGTAGGCGTACATCGCGCGCACGCTGGCCTCCAGGGCGTGCGGCCGGACCGAGCGCACGACCTTGCCGGCCGTGGTCTCGACGACGCTGTCGCGCGCCGCCCGCTCCTGGTCCGCGTCCCACGTCGCAGGATCGAACCCGCGCCGATCGCCGAGGAAGGCCGCCATCGAGCGCATCACCTCGGGCGGCTCGTCGAGCCCGCGGAGGAACTCGTCGAAGTCCAGCCCCGTGGTGTCCTCGACCGCGTCCCAGCCGCCATCCACGAGCACGAGCCGCGCCAGCGCGTCACCGAGCCGCAGCGCCGCCCACGCCGCGACCACCGCCCCGAACCCGTGGCCGGCCATCACCAGCCCGGGTGCGTCCAGCAGTCCCGCGCCGTCGATCACGGCGCTCACGTCATCGGCGAACCCGGCTGGGTCGTAGCCGTCGTACGGGGCGTCGGACAGGCCGTGACCCGGCAGGTCCATCACCGCGACGCGCCGGGCGGCGCGCAGCCGCCGCGCCACGGGCGCCCAGACCCACGCGGTCGACGCGAGCCCGGGGATGAGCAGGACCCCGGGCGCATCGTCCGGTCCGCCCCAGTCGTGGAAGTGCAGGCGCACGTCCTCGCCGACCAGGACCACGAACCCCTCGGGCTCGGCGGCCGGGTCCGGCGCGGGCGGCGACGTCGCGCCCGCGAGGTCGAAGGGCAGCAACCCCTGGGGCGCATCCATGCATGGCTAGGATAGGCGCCGCATGGTCAAGCGCCGCCGCGGCTCCCGTCACCGACCGTCCGGCGCATCCCGCCACGTCCGCTTCGAACGACTCGTGGCCCATGCGCTGGCCGGCATCCCGGAGCCGTTCGCGTCGAAGCTCGACGAGGTCGCGGTGATCATCGAGGACGAACCGTCGCTCGAGCTCCGGCGACTCGAGCACCTCAAGGACGACGAGACGCTCTACGGGATCTTCGAGCCGGCGGACGTCGACTTCCTGTCGGGCTGGGTCCGCGAGCCCGACCGCATCCGGATCTTCCGCCTGCCGCTCGAGGCCGACTTCGCCGACCCTGACGACCTCGCGGACGAGGTCCGGATCACGGTGATCCACGAGCTCGCGCATCAGCTGGGCATCGACGACGACCGCCTGACCCAGCTCGGCCTCGACTGAATCGCCGGCGCGTCAGCCGTCGAGGTTGCCGATGCCCAGCACCAGGAGCGACAGCGCGGCGACGATCGTCACGAGCAGGCCGCGCGTCACGAACGGATCCCATGGCCATCGACCGGTCGACACCGTGCGCGCGGGCTCCAGCCCACGGGTGTAGTGCGTGAGCCCGGTGAACGCGAGCACCTGGGGAGCGGCTGCGAGCGCCGCGGCGGTGAACAGCAACGTGCCGAGGGCGAACAGCAGCGCACCGGCGACCAGCGTGCCCGCGAACGTGGACATCGAGCTGTCGGCGTCGAAGCCCAGCGCGTCGACGACCCGGATGACCACGTCGAGGCCCGCGAACAGCGCGAGGATCAGCACGAACTGCGACGCGATGCCGAACAGCGACACCGTCACCGCGAGTCGCTTGCGGACCCCGAACAGGCGGACCGAACGCCCCAGCGCCTCACGGACGTTGACCTCGCCCAGGACGATGCCGGCGATGGCGTAGACGAACGGCGCCTCGACGAGCACGCCGACGATCAATGACGCCGGCACTGCGAGCTGCTCGTCCAGCACCTCGTTCACGATCCCGGTGGCGAGGCCGGACAGCAGACCCACGAGCAGACCGGCGCCGGCGGCGCGCCAGAACCGCCGTCGAACGACGGTGACCGCTCCGCGGACGCTCAGCGGGCGGCCCTCCACCCGACCGCCGAGGACGGCGATGGCCAGCGTGCGGCTCTCGATCTCGGCGATGAAGAAGCCGAGCACCGCGATGATCACCAGGAACCCCGCGATGCCACCGGCCGAGCCACTGAGCGCGTCCCCGAGCCCCTCGCCGAACCGGACGTTGAGCGCCCAGAACAGCGCCGCCGCCGGACCGACCGTCGTGAGCACGAGGAAACCGATGTAGAACGACGCGTTCCGCAGGTCGCGCTGGGCGGTCATCAGCAGATCGAACGTCGCCGGCACGAGCTTTCGGGGCGTCAAGGGGATGTCGGCGAACGGCGAGCGAGTGACCGGCGGAGCGGGCGGGGCGCCGAGGCCGGAGCGCTCGATCGGAGCGGGCGGCGCGGTGGCCGCCGGCACGGCGAGGGCGGCGAACGGCGCGGTGGCGTCGACGGCCGGCGCGATGCCCGTCATGGGCGGCGTCGTCGCACCGCCCATGGGTGGGGCCGCGGCCGCCGTGGACGGAGCCGGCAGCGGCGGCTCGCTGGCGGTCGGTCCGACGAGGGACGCGACCTCGTCGCGGAGCCGCTCGTCGTGCGGACGCCACGCGTCCTGGGTCCCGGGCTCGGGCGGCCGCTCGGCCGCCTCGCCGTCCGACGGTCCCGGCTCGGTCACGCGGGCTCCGGGAGCGGCGCAGCCTGCGCGAGCAGCTCGCCCAGCCGGTCGATCGCGACGTTGCCGCCGGACAGGATCACGGCGACGCGATCGCCGTCGCGGTACGGGATCGCACCGCTGAGCACGGCGGCGAGGGCCGTCGCGCCCGCCGGCTCCAGGACCAGCTTCAGCCGCTCGAGGGCGAACCGCAGACCGCCGAGGATGGTGGCGTCCTCGAGCAGCACGATGTCTTCGAGGGCCGGGCCGCAGATCTCGATGGCGAGGCGTCCGCCGAACGGCGCGTTCAACCCGTCGGCGACGCTGCGTGGCGTGATCGTCACCGGCTCACCGGCGGCGATCGAGCGCTTCAGCGCATCCGATCCGACGGGCTCCACGCCGTAGATGCGCGTGGCCGGCTTGGCCGCCTTGAGGGCCGCGGTCACGCCTGAGATCAGCCCTCCCCCGCCGACGCCGGCGACGACGACATCGACATCGGGCAGGTCCTCCAGCAGCTCCAGCCCGAGTGAGCCGTTGCCGATGACGACCTCCGGCTGGTCGAACGGATGGACGACCGTCAGCCCGCGAGCCTCGCGCAGCTCCTCGAGCTTGGCCAGCGTCTCGCCCACGTGGTCGCCGTGCAGCACCACCTCCGCGCCGTAGCCCAGGCATGCGTCGACCTTCGACCGCACGGCGCCGGCCGGCATGACGACCGTGACCGGGACGCCGGCCTCGCGACCGGCCCAGGCGTACGCCTGTCCCGCGTTCCCCGCCGAGATCGTGATCGCGCCGCGGCGGCGCTCATCGGGCGAGAGGGAACCGATCCGTGACAGCGCGGCCCGCGGCTTGAACGATCCGGTCTTCTGGAGGTTCTCGGCCTTGAGATACAGCCGATCGTCGGCGACGTGGCGCCCGGTGGCGGCCAGCGCCACGCGTCCCGCCGTGGTCGAGGACAGCATGGGCGTGTGATGGATGCGTCCCGCGAGGAGCTCCCGGGTGGCGCGGATCCGATCGAGCGTGATGTCGGCGGTGAGGGTCACCCGCCGATGATGCCGGACCGTCGCCCGATGCGCGGTGCGTGGCGAACGTGCGGGCGGGCCGCCGCGAAGCGACCCGCCCGCCCGCGCTCGTCAGCCGAGCTGTGCCCGGACGGCGCCCGGCGGGAACACCGTGCTGTGGATGTTCACGTAGTACCCACTCGGGTTCGCGATGATCGCGGCCGCGAGTCCGTTCGCCGAGACGCACCCACTCGTCGAGTCGGTGCCGGCGAACGTGCCGGAGAACAACGGGATGGCGACCGGACCCGGGACGCCGACCGGGGCCGGGTGGATGTGGGCCGCGACGACCGTGCCGTCGATGGACGACCAGCTGGCGCGGAAGCAGACGCGATCCTGGACCGCATGGACCTGGATCCACATCGATGCCGTCGCGTCCGGATCGCCGCAGACCGCGGGTGGAGCGCACGTGGGTGTCGCTTCCTGGTCCCCGGTCAGCGTGAGGCGATAGACGTCCGCCTGGCGGGTGCCTGCCGCGACGGGCAGGGCCGCCACCCCGAGCAGCATGAGGGCGGCGAACAAGGCAAGGAGCGGGCTTCGTCGACGCATGGCGCCTCCTTGGGCTGTCCTCCCCGGCCCCCTACGGTACGTCGCCCAGCCTATCCATGGGTTTCACGCCGCCGCGGGCTGGAGGAAGAGGCTGGTCGTCGGCGACGTATGGCCAGGCGCGCCGGGCGAGCGGGGGCCGGCCGGTGCCGACCGCCGCTCCCCTGTTCGAGTCAGGGCGCCTTACGCTGCCAGGCCGGGTTGCTTGTCCCGATCCAGGATGCGGGGGCCATCGCGCCGGTCGCGGGATCCACGATGACCGGCGGGAGCGGAGCCCCGGCCTGATCCTCTGGGGTGATGAGGATCGACGTGTCATCGGGCGACCATTCGGTGTTCAGACAGCAGATCCCGTGGTCGGTCTCGATGCCGAGGCCCGATCCGTCGGCCGGGACGATGGCCAGCACCGTGTCCGTCAGCGTCGGGCTGTAGTTGCGCAGGATGACGAGCCGCGAGCCACCATTGGACCAGTGCGGCGCATCGTCGCAGACGGCGTCGGGTGGCAGCGGCAGCGTGATGTCCCTGGTCCCGTCCGCGCCCACGACGTGGACGCGGTTATTGCACGGACCACCCGGGTCGTATACCCAGTGGACGTAGGCGACCCGCGATCCATCGGGCGACCACGAGATGACGTCGAGCACGCTCTCCGTCGTGGTCGCTGCGATGGTCCGCACGGCGTTCGTGTGGACATCGATCGCGTACAGGCTGGGTCCGGGATCCGCCGCGCCGCGCTTCCCGGAGAACAGGATCTCCGCCCCGTCGGGAGGCCGCCAGGAGGGCGCGCCGCCCTCCGTCCCGACGTCGAGGACGCGGATCCCGGTGCCGTCGGTCTGGGCGATATGGATCTGGCGGTGCTGGTCCTGCGCTTCCGATGTGAACAGGAGCTCCCGTCCGTCCGGCGAGAACGAGACGTCGTGGATCTGCGGGAGCGGCTCGGGCGTGACCGCGATGGGCTCGCGACCATCGACCCGCGCGACGTACAGCACGCCAGGACCGGCGGCGCCCAGCGTCTTGCGTTCGAAGGCGATGTGGGTCCCGCTCCGCGAGAACACCGGTGCCGATGTCGTACTGCGGCCCGGCGATGACGGCGGTCGCCGCTCCCGTGATGGGATCGACGGTGTAGATGTCGCCCTTGGCTTCGTACGCGACCAGGCCGTTGGCCGCCAGGCCGAAGGGCGGTGGCACCCGCGGCCGGGACCCGGCCACGAGGATGGCGCCCACCACGAGGGCGAGCAGGAGCACCGCGAGGAGGACGGCGGCCCGCAGCGGGATCCGCGGGAGCGAGGCCGCACGCGAGGTGACGGCGGACATGGGAAGCCACCTTTCGGGGAACATCCAGGCGGGCCGCTGCCGCATGCGAGCGGACTCCTGGACGACGTGGTCTCGGTAGTCGGGGGCCGGCCCGAGCGCAAGCTCGGCCAGGAGATCCGGCAGGTCCTGCTCGAAGCGTCGTTCGGAGGTCATGCCGGATGCCCTCCCGGGAGCGGCGAGCGCGCCGTGACGGGCTCGGCCAGCACGGACGCACGCATCGCGGCAAGCGAGTAGTGCAACCGGGACTTGGCGGTACCGACCGGGATGCCCAGGGCGACCGCCACCTCGGGCAGCGGCATCCCCAGGAAGTAGTGCAGGACGACGACCGCGCGATGCCGCGGATCGAGCGAGCCGGAGCGCCCCGTCGAGGAGTTCGCGGTCCGCGAACGCGCCGGACGTGTCCGATACGACGGGCGAGTCGAGCGGCTGGATCTCGACCTCGATCGGGCGTCGTCGTCGACGCCGTGAGAGATCGAGACACGCGTTGACCATCAGGCGATGAAGCCAGGCGTCGAATCGATCGGGGTCGCGGAGACCGCGAAGGTCGCGCCAGGCGCGGAAGAGCGTGTCCTGGACCGCGTCGCGCGCGAGCTCGGGGTCCCGGAGGATCAGCCGAGCGGCGGCGTCGAGCCGCGCGATGGTCAGATCGACGAGCGCGGTGAAGGCGTCATGATCGCCTCCCCTTGCCCGTTCGACGAGACCTCGCTGGTCCACGTTTTCCGCCTCGGCTGTGGCACGGCCGTGGTGGTCGTGCTCGACAAGGTATGGCGTGGGTGCTAGAGGAAAGGTTCATCTGGTGCTCGGCGGGCGCGTCTCCCCTGCTTCGATGCGAGGGCGTTGCGATGTCGCTGGCCAGCTCGGGCACTTGCGTGATTGCGCAATCAATGAGAGACTTGCAGCCTGTGATCGGGAGTCCGCAGCTCGACGAGGCCGAACGTCAGCGGTCCGCCGCCGTCGCTCGTGCCCTCGGCGACCCCAAGCGCCTGTGCGTCCTCGAATCGCTCGCCGGTGGCGAGCTGTCCGTGGGCGAGCTGGCGAGTCGGGTCGTCTGCCAGGTCCCGAACATGAGCCAGCACCTGGCGGTGCTTCGCTCGGCCGGGCTGGTCACAGCGCGGCGGGACGGGTCCACCGTCTACTACCGCCTCACGGACGAACGGGTCCTGGAGGCCTATCGCGTCATCCAGGCGCTGGCCCGGTAACGCTTTCATCGGGTGGCCGCTCCCCTGCGAGCGGAGAAAGGACACGCCACAGTGGCAATTCAGCACGCGACGGACGACACCTTCGAGCAGCTCGTCCTCCATAGCGACAAGCCGGTCGTCGTCGACTTCTGGGCCGCCTGGTGCGGGCCCTGCAAGATGGTCGCCCCGGAGATGGAGAAGATCGCGGAGAAGTACGACGGCGCGGTCGAGGTCGTCAAGGTCGACGTCGACGCCAATCCGCGCCTGTCGCAGGCGTTCGGGATCATGAGCATCCCGACCATCGCGTTCTTCAAGCCGGGTGCCCAGCCCCAGGGCGTGGTCGGCTTCAAGCCCATGGAGCAGCTGGAGCAGGCGTTCGGCCTGGGCGAGTTCCTCCCCGCGGAGGCGACCTCCTAGCGCATCCGACCCCTCGCACATCCACGACCCCGGTCCTCACCGACCGGGGTCGTTCGAATTCCCGGCCGCGGTCGGCCGAACCCGGTCGGACCGTCGCTCGACGCGGCACGTCGCAGTCGGCGCGCCGTGCACCCGATGCGGGCTGCGTCGAACCACGATGGTTGCGAAGCCGCTGCGGGCTCGATCCGTGGTCGTGCCGTGCGCTCGATGCATGGATCGGCACCGGAAGCGCCCACCGCAGGCCGATCCAGTCCGCCGGCGCCGGCTTCTTCGTCCGAGGGCGCATCGGGTGCACGCCGACCCCTGAGGACGACCGACCCGCGATGGAGCGCACGCAGGACGCGCCCTGCCGCCGGCTCCGGAGTGATCAGGCGCGGCCCGATGGACCCCGGTGGGCGCTGCGGAGCCACGCTTCGGCCCGGTCGAGGGCGAAGCGGTCGACGACGCGGGGTCGGAACGCGACCCAGGCCGGGCCACGGGCGGAGCCCGTCACGTCCGGCGTGCGGCGCGCGGCCGCGGCGACCGCCGGATCGAGCACCACCTCGAGGCCCTCCGGCGAGACCACGGCGAACAGTCGCCCGGCGCTCCGCAGCTCCCGCTCGTCGCCCGTCTGGACGACCGCGACCCCGTCCAGCTCGGCGATGACGGCCTCGACGCGCTCGGCGAGGGTCTCCGCGCCGTTGCCGGTCATCCCGCGTCGCGCGCCGCCGTCAGCACCGCCTCGAGATCCGCCAGGTGCTCCTCGTAGTGCTCGATCGTCTCGCTGGCGAGGAAGTTCTGATGGTCCATGTGCTTGATCCAGCGACTCTCGGGCACCACCGTGAGGTAGCCGCGGAGCTCGCCCGGGACGGTCGACAGCCGTCGTCGGACCTCGTCGCGCGGCAGGGACCGCCACTCGGCGATCAGGTCGTCGTTGATCGCGTCTCCGCGGGCATCCCAGTCGGCGTCGGCCTGCGCCTTCGACCGCGACGTCTCGTCGACCGCGAGCTCGCGGGCGACCGTGAGCGCCAGCTCCTGCCACGCGACCATGTGGCCGATGAGGTCGCGCGCCGTCCATCCATGCGCCGCCGCGACGGGCACGTCGAGCGAGGCGTCGGACACGGACTCCAACGCCTCGTACGGGCGCCACGCCTCTCGTTCGTCCTCGAGGAACGACAATCCGTCGACGTACATGGCCGTCATCCTATCCGCCAGGGAGCGACCGAGGCCGATGCTAGAGTCCGGGCCGATGAGCGACGACCTTGTCCCGCCGCTCCCGCCCGTCGACCCCACGACGGCCGGGGTGCCGGCGGCAAGCCTCACTCCCGAGCTCCTGGCGAGCCTGCTGACCAGCGGCGACGACGAGCTGGCGGCATGGACCCTTCGGCACGCCCTGCGCGAGGCATCCAGGGCGGTGGTGTACGACGGGCTCCTCAAGGACGCGATGCGCCTCGTCGGCGAGCGCTGGGCGACCGGCCGCTGGTCCGTCGCGGACGAGCACCTGGCGTCGCGCACCCTCATGCGGGCGCTCGAGCAGGTGCGTCCGAAGCTGGGCCCCGAGTCGCGCGTGGGACCCGTGGCGGTCCTCGCCGGCGCGGCGGGCGAGCAGCACATGATCGGCCTCGTGTGCCTCGAGCAGACCCTCCAGGAGCATGGCTGGACGACGGCCAACCTGGGCGCGGACGTCCCGACCGAAGACCTCGCCCGCTACGTCGCCGACAACGACGTCGCGCTGGTCGCGCTGTCCGCGTCGGACCCGGCACGCCTGGACGCCCTCGGTGCCGCCATCGGCGCCGTGCGCGACGCCGACCGGGGACGCGGGATCCGGGTCCTCCTGGGCGGCCGCATCACCGAGCACGGCGCGCCGGCCATCGACCCCGCACCCGACTGGGCGGGCACGTCGCTCGTCGAGGCGACGGCCTATGCGACCTCGATCGGGAACGGGGGCGGCTGAACCGTCCACGACCCCGCAGGCGCGGGCCGGGACGCGTTCCGGGTCAGGAGCCGTCGACCCCCGCGACGGGCTTGGCGAACGACGACAGCGTGCTCACCGCGCCCGCGTGGTCGGCGATGATCGCGAACCGGCCGATGGGCACGTCCATCGGCGGCAGGACCGCCCGGCCCCCGAGCTCCTGGACCACATCGACCGCCGCGTCCACATCCGAGACGCGGAACGCGATGTCCCAGCGCGGATCCTTCCGCTCGGTCCCCGTCGGCGCATGACCGCCGGCGACGAGCCGGTCGCCCAGCCGGAACGCGACCCGGTCCATGTCGGGGCCGCCCACCGCCTCGGACGTCCAGCCGAACAGGCCGTCGTAGAACGCCGCGGCGGCCTTGAGGTCCGGCGTCACGAGCTCGTTCCAGCTCCACGTCCCGACCTCGTTCACGAGCCGCGCCCCGTGGTATCCGCCCTCGTTCTCCCAGAGCGTCACCTCGGCGCCGCGTCGGGTCGCGCAGGATCGCGAAATGCGACGCGACGGGGAGGTCGCCCGAATGTGGCAGGACGGTCCCGCCCAGCGAGCGCGCGCGATCGAGGACCGTCGGCAGATCGTGGACCGCGAGGTACGACTGCCAGCCGTAGCCCTCATCCGGCCGATGGCCGTCGAGCCCACCCACATCGATGCCGTCGCGCTTGGCGATCGTGTACGGCTCGCCGCCCGCCGGCACGTCCTCGTACGTCCACTCGAAGAGCCGGGTGTAGAAGACCTTCGAGGCCGCGAGATCGGGCGTCCCGAGCTCGACCCAGCAGAACGTCCCGTGCGGGTACTGGCCGGCGAGGCCCATCAGACGGCCACCGGCTCGCGGTATTCGCCGAACACGGCACGGAGCACGCCGCACATCTCGCCCAGCGTCGCGTAGCGCTCGGCGCAGCGGACGAAGTGCGGCATGAGGTTCGTGTCCGAGGTGCCGGGGCGCGACGCCGCATCGCGCAGGCCGTCGAGGGCCGCCGCGACCGCCGCGTTGTCGCGCTCCGCGCGCGTGCGCTGGAGTCGCGCCATGTGGCCCTCCAGCGAGCCCTCCGGCACCGCGAGCACGGGCACCGTCACCTCACCCTCCTCCCCATAGCCGTTGACCCCGACGATCACCCGCTCCCCGGCGTCCACCTCACGCTGGAAGCGATAGGCCGCGTCCGCGATCTCGCGCTGGGGATAGCCCTCGGCGATCGCCTTGACCATGCCGCCGCGGCGGTCGATCTCGTCGAGGTAGCGCCAGACCTCGCGCTCGACGCGGTTCGTGAGCGCCTCGACGTACCAGCTCCCACCGAGCGGATCGATCGTCGAGGCGACACCCGTCTCCTCGGCGAGGATCTGCTGCTGTCTGAGGGCGAGCCGGGCGGCCTCGGCGGTCGGCACGGCGAGGGCCTCGTCGTAGGCGTCGGTGTGGAGCGACTGCGTCCCGCCGAGGATCGCGGCGAGCGCCTGGATCGCGACCCGTGTCAGGTTGTTGAGCGGCTGCTGCGGGGTGAGCGAGACGCCCGCGGTCTGGGTGTGGAAGCGCATCCACGTGCTGCGCTCGTTCTCGGCGCGGTAGCGCTCGGTCATGAGCTTCCACCAGATCCGCCGGGACGCGCGGAACTTCGCGATCTCCTCGAAGAAGTCGCTGTGCGAGTTGAAGAAGAACGAGAGCCGCGGCGCGAAGTCGTCGACGCGCAGGCCGCGGCGCATCGCGTCCTCGACGTAGGCCATCCCGTCGGCGATCGTGAACGCCAGCTCCTGGACGGCGGTCGAGCCCGCCTCGCGGATGTGATAGCCACTGATCGAGATCGTGTTCCAGCGCGGCAGCTCGTGCGTGCCGAACTCGATGGTGTCGGTGACCAGCCGCATCGATGGCTCGGGCGGGAACAGGAACTCCTTCTGGGCGACGAACTCCTTGAGGATGTCGTTCTGGGTCGTGCCCTCCAGGCGGGCGCGCGGCACGCCGGCCTTCTCGGCGGCGACGATGTACATCGCCCAGATCGGCGCGGCCGGCGAGTTGATGGTCATCGACGTGCTGACGCGATCGAGCGGCAGCCCGGCCAGCAGCACCTCCATGTCGGCGAGGCTGCTGACCGCCACGCCGCACGTCCCGAACTCGCCCTCGGCCTCCGGGTCGTCGGTGTCGTAGCCGTAGAGCGTGGGCATGTCGTAGGCGATCGAGAGGCCGGTCTGGCCGGCCGCGAGCAGCTCCCGGAACCGGGCGTTGGTGTCCTCTGCAGCGCCGAAGCCCGCGAACATCCGCATCGTCCAGAGACGGCTGCGATAGCCCGTGGGATGGATGCCCCGCGTGAACGGCGGCTCGCCCGGCAGGCCGATGTCGCGACCGGGGTCGAAGTCGGACCACGGACCGTCGCCCTCGCGGAGCGGCTCGCCTGTGTGGTCGACCGCGGTGGGCCCGCCCGGGCCGGCGGCGCTGCCATCGGGCGACGCGTCCCAGTCCCACGCGCCGTACAGGCCGCTCGACGTCGAGGTCGCCCAGGGTCGTGAAGCGGTCCGCGGCGCTCCGGCAGCCGGGCGATCGCCGGATCGAGGCGCTCGACGCGCCAGCGGGCCCGCCGGGCCGACCAGTCGCTCCGTTCGTCCGAGGCTCGGGTCATCGGGCCAACGCTAGCACGGGCTCCCCGGGACGCCGGGCCGGTCAGCCGGCGGCCGCGGCGTCGGTCCCGAAGCGGTCCAGGAGATCGGCCACCTTGGTGTCACCGAGGTCGGCGGCGAGCAACACCTTGACGCGGCCGGGGTCGTCGGTCGCGGGCCACGCGACGATCGTCTGGGCGCTGTCGCCATACGCGACGTCGAGGCGCTTGGCGGGCACCCCGCCGACGGTGGTGTCCGAGCGCTGGAGGTCGTCGGTCCGGCGAGCGACCCGTGCACCCGCCTCGTAGAACTCGATCATCCGCTCCGGGACCAGCTGCGGCGCCTCGAACACCGCGACGGTCAGCCCGCGCCCGTTGCCCAGGTCCCAGGTGGCGCCCGCGAAGTGGACCTCCGGGATGCCGCGCTCGCCGAGCGTCCCGAGCGTCGCGGGCGTGCACGACCGTCCGGAATCGACCGAGGTCGGGGCGGCTTCCTCGTAGCTTGCCGGCAGGAGCGCCTCGAGCTCGGGGTACGCGCCCCGGTAGTGGCCCTCGTCGGTCGCGGCCGCACAGGCGGTCGACGGGTCGAACGACACATCGGGGGTCCCACCGCCGGCGCAGGCCGCGACGGCCAGCGCGGCGACCAGGACCAGGCCGGGGACGAGACGACGCCCGGCGCGCCCGCGCGAGGCGGTGTCGACGGGCACCATGGGTCGCGGACGGGGACGCATGGGGTCATAGCCTATCCCGCACCGGCCGCCGGGCCCTTCGGCGCGTTCGGCGGCCTGCCGGGCGACGCACGCAGCACCGCGCATCGCACCGAGGCGTCGCCGCATCACAGCGGCATGACAGCGGCATCGCGGTGCAGCCGGGCACCTGGCTCGATGGTCCGGGCGGTGCATCGCGGCGCCTGCCGTTCGCGCGGACCGGGGCGGGACGAGTCGACCATTGTGTCGGCCCCATGACAGGCGCACCGTTCGAGCTGCGTTCGAGACGCGCCGCGATCGTGAGCCACCGGGAACCACCTGGGGCGTTGACCACGGGCACTTCGGACCGGACGACCCGGCATTCTGGGGACGCTCAGGGGGCCCGGGGGATCCCGATCCGAGCCACGAGTCGAGTAACCACGGGACACCGGCCAGCAGGCCCGGGACACGAAAGCGGCAAGCACTCATCAGGATCGACCTTCATCAGCGCCCTTCCCACGCCCCCGGCCGGTATCGGCCGGGGGCGTTCGCTTGCCCCGTCAGAGGAACGGGTTCGAGCGCCAGCCGGGCCGCTGCGGTCGCGAGGGCCGGACGACCCCCCGCCGATCGAGCTCGTCACGGATCGCGCGGGCCGCCGCGGTCAGGTCCGGGTCGCGCGTGACCGTGCTCGCCAGCCAGTCGATGTACGAGGGCTCGAAGTCCGCGACCTCGCCCAGCGTGTGGCCGTGGAACTTGCCGAACTCGAGCGCGACGCCGCGGGCCTGGTCGAGCGGCATCGTCGCCCGAGGCCGGTGATGACGCGACTGCTCGACGATCAACGGGCCGGTCGGCTGCGAGGCCCGCAGATCCGGTCGCGCACGGGCGTGGCGGCGCGGCGCCTGGCCGCGCAGCACGCGGGCCGCGCCGTCGGGCGTGATCGTCTGGTTGCGCGGCCGGAAGGTCTCGGTGGTATCGAGCCGACCGGTCACCGGCCGGGTGGGCTTGGGGCGCGGCGGTCGACCCCCGGTGCGCCGCGCGCCCGCGCCGTCCGCGGCCCCGTCCGTCCCGGTCCCGCCCGTAGCACCGTTCGACCCGGCACCCGCTCCCCGCGTCCGTCGAGACGCGCCGTCCGCGCGGGTGAGCGCCGCGTACGCGGTGTTGATCTCGGCCATCCGCCGGGTCGCACGACGGGACGCTTCGGGATCGTCCCCGGTGAGGTCGGGATGGTGCTGACGGGCGAGCCGGCGCCAGGCGGCCTTGATCTCAACGGGCCCGGCCCCGACCTCCACGCCGAGCACGATGTGGGGGTCCTTCGCCGGCACGGTCAGAGTGTAGCCTTGGCCCGTGCCCACCCTTCGACGGGCTGGGGTCGCCGCGGCGCTCGCCGCGTTGCCGGTGGCCCTTGCCTACCGGTTCGCGCTGGTGTACCGCGTCCGCGCGGGCTTTCCCCAGCAGGTCCCGTCACGCTACGACCCGGCCGACCTCGGGCTCCCGTTCGAGGAGGCCACGGTGCCGACCCCGGATGGCCTCGAGCTGCCGGCGTGGTTCATCCCGGCCGGTTCGGACCCGGGCCCGGCCGTCGTCCTCGTCCATGGCTGGGAATCGGCGCGCGACCGGACGCTGCCCAACGCGCAGTTCCTCCACGCCGCCGGCTTCCACGTGCTGACGTTCGACGTCCGCGGACACGGGTCGAACCCGCCGGACGAGCTGCCGATCTCGGGCGGGGAGTTCGGCGCGGACACCCTCGCCGCGATCCACGCGGCACTCGCCCGACCCGATGTGACGAGCGTGGCCGTCCTCGGGCATTCGATGGGTGGCGTGGGCGCGCTGCTTGCCGCCGCCGCCGAGCCGCGGACGGGCGCGGCCGTCGCCATGTCCACGCCCGCCGACCCGTATCGCCTGACCCGGCAGACGTTCCGCCTCGCCCGCCTGCCGATCCCCGACCCGATCGCCTATCCACTCGCCTGGCTGACGACGCGCGTCTACCTCAGGCCGCGCGGGCACACCGTCGCGAGCATCAGTGCCGCCCGCGCGGTCGCCGCGTATCGCGGCCCGCTCCTCCTGCTGCACGGCGCGGAGGACACCGTCGTCCCGCCGTCGCATCTCGAGCGCCTGGCTCGTGCCGCCCGTGCGGCGCGCCGTGGCGTCGACGAGGCGCCGGTCGAGACGTCCATCGTCGAGGGCGGGCACCACTCCTGGCTGTACGAGTCGCCCGCCTATCGCGCGACGGTCGCCCGGTTCCTGGCCACGCACCTCGGCGGCCCGCTGACGCCCGACGAGGCGGCCGCGCGGGCGGAGGCGGTGCCCGCGACCCGGCTTGCCGACCCGTATGCGCCGCTCTCCGCCGCCGAGGCGGAGCCGGGCGGATTCCGGTCCCTCGCGGCGATCGCCGCCGTCCGGGTCCGACGGATCACGGGTGACGCGGCCGACACCCGCCACGGCGAGGCCCGCTGAGTGGACGTCGCGGACGCGATCGCCACGCGCCGGGTCATCCGCCGATTCGCGGCGCGGCCGCTGGAGCCGGACCATCTGCGCGCGATCCTCGACGCCGGTCGTCGGGCCGGCAGCTCGAAGAACCTCCAGCGCTGGGCGTTCATCGTCGTGCGCGACCGGGACCGGCTCCAGGAGCTGTCGACCGTGGGGCCGTACGCGGGCCACATCGCCGGCGCAGCCGCCGCGATCGCGCTCGTGACCCCCGATCCGCGTTCGGACGGCCAGCCGCTGTCGGTGATGTGGGACCTCGGCGGCGCCGCCGCGCAGATGATGCTGCTCGCCTGGGCGCTCGGGGTCGGTTCGTGCCCCGCGACGGTGTACGACCATGACGCCGCCCGGCGGATCCTCGGTCACCCCGCGGATCACTGGTGCGAGTACGTGCTCTCGTTCGGCTATCCGGCCGATCCGGCGGATCTCACGCGGCCGGCGAGGGCAGGCGGGCGTCAGCGACTCGACGAGCTCGTGCACGAGGAGCGCTGGTAGCCCGCCGCGCGGCCCGGATCATTGCCAGCGGAACTTCCGCGAAGCGACCGCGAAACACACCACGAGCCAGCCCAGGAGCACCGCCGCGCACGTCGTGAGCGGCGCGAACGCCGTCCCGTCGACCATCACCTGGCGCAGCGCGTCGGCCAGATACGTCAACGGGATCAACCGGGCGATCGACTGGAGCCAGCCCGGCATCTGTTCCAGGGCGAAGAACGTGCCCGACAGGAACATCATCGGGAACTGGATCATCGAGGTCAGGCCGTTGGCGGAGTCCTCGGTCGTCGCGAACGAGGCGATGACGTAGCCCAGGGCGAGGAACGCGAGCGCGCCCAGGACGATGAAGAAGGCGATCAGGACGAGCGGCCCGGTGACCTTGACGCCGAACGCGAGGGTCCCGACGGCGACGATGATCACCGCCTGGACGATCACGATCAGCAGCCGCATGGAGATGTTCGAGCCGACGAGCTGCCACCGCCGGAGCGGCGTCGCGCCCAGCCGCTTGAGGATGAGCTTCTCGCGGTCCGCGACCAGCGGGATGGCGGCGAACAGGCCGACCTGCATGATCGACAGCCCGAGGATGCTGGGCACGAAGTAGCTGATCGCGTTGAGGTCGCTCGTCTGGATGGGCTGCGTGTCCAGGTTCACCAGGGGCGGCCGCCCGCCCAGGTTGATCGCGCCCAGGATGCTGGTGACGACCGCGTTCGCCGACGAGCCTGCCTGCTGCTGCGCGGCATCGACGTAGTAGGCGACCTTCACGGGCGTCCCGGCTGCGAGCGACGCGCCGTATCCCTCGGGGACGACGAGCGCCGCCCGCACGTCGCCGTCGCGCATCGCCTGGAGGACGCTCGCCTCATCACCCTCCGTCAGCGTCACGACGCCCGAGTCGATGAACGCCTGGCGCAGCTGCTGTGATGCCGCCGACCGATCGAGATCCGCGAGGCCCAGCGGCACCTCGAACCGGCTGTTCTGGAAGATGAACCCGAACAGGACGATGAAGATCAACGGGAAGCCGATCGTCCAGAACAGGGCCGCCCGGTCGCGCGTGTAGCTCCGGAGGTTGGCGATGGTCAGGGCGATCAGCGCGCGCATGACTCGTGACCTCCGTCAGTCGCGCAGCGCGCGCCCGGTGAGCGCCAGGAAGACGTCCTCGAGGGTCGGCCGGCGGACCGCAAGGTTGGCGGGCTCCACGCCCAGGTCGTCGGTCAGGGCGAGCAGGCCGCCGATCGTCGCCGGGACGTCGGTCGTGTAGAGCAGCACGGCCGCGTCGTCGTGGGACACGCGGATCACGCCGGGCAGGGCCGCGAGTCGTCCGTCATCGAGACCCTCGAGCGCGTCGAACCGGACCGCGCGTTCCGAGAACCGGCGGGCGACGACCTCGTCGACGGTGCCCATCTCGAGGATCCGCCCGTGGTCCATGATCGCGACGCGGTCGCACAGGATCTCGGCCTCCTCGAGGTAGTGGGTCGTGAGCAGGACCGTCCGGCCGTCGCGCTTCTGCGCCTCGATGATGTCCCAGAGCGCACGGCGAGCGGCCGGGTCGAGCCCCGTCGTGGGCTCGTCGAGGAACACGAGCTCGGGCTCGTTGATCAGCGCGAGGGCGACGGACAGCCGCTGTCGCTGACCGCCCGAAAGCACCTTGGTCTGCGCGTTCCGCTTCTCGCCGAGGTCGAGCAGCTCGAGCAGCTCGGAGACCGGCCGTGCGCGCTGATAGAACGACGCGAAGAGCTCGAGCAGCTCGCGCACCGTGAGCCTCGGGTAGAGCGCCGCGGTCTGGAGCGCAAGGCCGATCCGTTCCTTGAGCGCGCCGGCGTCCTTCGAGACGTCGAGGCCCAGGACGCGCACCTCGCCGGCATCCGGGGCGCGGAGGCCCTCGAGGATCTCGACCGTCGTCGTCTTGCCGGCACCGTTCGGCCCCAGGAGCCCGAACACCTCGCCCTTCCGGACGTGGAACGTGACCCCGTCGACCGCGTTCACGTCGCCGTACCGCTTGCGGAGGTCGCGAACGTCGATGACGGCGTCGTTCGTCGGGGCTGACGGGGTCGACGCTTGGGCGGCGCCGATCGGCGGCGCGGACGAGCCGGGGTCGGCGGTCGAGGTCACGGGCAGGTCACCATCGAGGAGGGGCTCGGGGACGGACGGGGTCCCGGGGCGTGGTCGCCGGGCGTCCTGGGACCCGACGCCGTCATCGGGTGACCGTTTCGGCCCCGGTTCTCAGACGCGTTTGCGGAGGTAGGCGGTCACCGTGCCGTCATAGCCGAGCAATTCGTAGAGCTGGCGCGCCTCGGGTCGATGATGCCCGGCCGTGAGCTCGACGAACGCGGCGCCGACCTCGGTCGCGACGCGCTCGGCCTCGGCCATCAGCAGCCGGCCGATGCCGCGCTCGCGGACGCTGGAGTCGACCACCAGCGCGAGGATGCGGACGATCCGGTCGTCATGCTCGAAGCGGGGCAGCACGTGGAGGGCGATGAAGCCCAGGATGTCGCCCTCGTGATCGGCGACGACGACCTGCGAGAACGGCGACGCGAACCGTTCCAGGCGGGCCACGATGTCGGACGCTCCGGCCGGATAGCCCTCCTCGGTGAACAGGGCGGCGATGCGGTCGGCGTCGGCCGACGTGGCCGGGCGCAGCGTCACGGTGGCACGGTCGATCATCGCGTCGATGGTATGTCAGGCGTCCGCGACGACGAGGTGAGGCCCGGACGGCGCGCCGCCGAGGATCAGGACGCTGCGCCCCAGCGGTCCGCTCTCCGGGCGCGAGAGGACGACGCCCAGCGTGCGCGCGTGCGCGATCCACGCGTCGAGGCCGTCGAACGCGCCGAGGTAGAGCACGGCCGGCCCTTCCCCGTCGCGGGCGAGTGAGGCGGCCAGGCGGCTCTCGGTGGACGGCTCGAGGATGACGAGGCGGCCGCCCGGGAACCGCGCATCGAGGAGCTGATGCGCGTACGCGCCCACGAGCCGGTCCCGATCCACCGAGGTCGCCGTGGCCGGCAGGTCGAGGGCCTTGACGAACTCGGTCGCCGCACGCTGCGTGTCGACCGTCGCCCAGCCCAGGCCGAGGACGCACAGGTCGCCGTCCGTGTCGTCGCTGCCGCCCCGGCCGCTGTGCGCGCGCCCGCGCCCGGGCACCAGGACGAGCCGCCCCTCGCCGCGGACCTCGTCATCGGCGACGAACCGGAGCGTGTCGTCGGCCAGCCGCAGCTGTGTCTCGCCCGCCCGTCCGACCGGCAGCCGGATCCCGAGGCGCTGCGCGATGCGGGAGGTCATCAGGACGGGATCCCGCGCGAGCCAGCGCAGCTCGAGGCTGGAGGCGTGGCGGTCGCTCACCTCAGGCGAGCAGCAGGTCGGGTGCGGGGTCGCCGACGGGCTGGAACCCCAGGCGGCGGTACAGGCGGACCGCGGTCACGTTCTCGCTGAACACGCCGAGGTACACCCAGCGCGCGCCTTCGCCCAGTCCATGGACCGTGGCCATCCGCGTGACCAGCGCCGCGAGGCCCCGCCCGCGGAACCGCGGCCGCGTCCCGATCGACGCGAGGTACGAGGCGCGGTCGAACGTGGTGGCCTTGGCCATCGCCGCGGGCTCCCCGTCGACCCGGGCGAGGACGACGGCGACGGTCGGATCGCGCAGCGCGAGGGCGAGGTCGGCGGCGATGTCGTCAGAGCGCCAGGGTTCGGTGGCGAACGACTCGGCGAGGACGGTGGCCGCGTCGCGGATCGAGTCGATCGGGGCGTTGCCCGGCGTCAGGCGCTCCAGGGTCACCTCCGGAGACGGCTCATCGGGGGACACGGGCGGGCTGAGCGACGGATCGGTGAGGACCATGAGCCAACCGCCGCCGGTGTCGCGGAAGCCGTTCGCGACGAGCCGCTCGACGAGGTCGGCGGGCTGGTTCCAGGCCGGCGACGGCCAGACGTGCGGGGTCCGGCCGCGGACCGCGAAGAGCGCGAACAGCTCGGTCAGGCGTCGATCGAACGCGTCCGGATCGGACGGGAAGCGCAGCGATGCCGCGCGGTTCCAGAACGGCTCAGGGTCCGCGGGGTCGAACAGGCCGATGGCGTCGGGCAGCTCGACGACCTCGCGGCCCGTCGTGGCGTGAGCGAGCGTCTCATGGCGCTCGAGGAACCGCAGCGTGGGCGCATCCACCGGCAGGACCGACACACCCGAACGATAGCGACGCGCCCGTGGCATCGTGCCCGTGGCTTCGTGCCCGTGGGTTCGTCCCGTGCACGCCCGCTCGACCCTGCCCGGGCGCGGCCGACGAAACCACGTCACGGCACGAGGACGTACCCCCGCAGGGAACGAACCAAGTTGGAGAAGTCGATGATGCGCTCGCGCCTCGCGGCCACCGGTGCCGCGTCCCTTCTGGCCCTCGCACTCGCCGCCTGCGGCGGCAGTGGCAGCACCACCGGACCCAGCGCTGCCCCGGCATCCTCGGCCGCCGCGCCGGCATCGTCGGCTGCCGCGCCGGCATCGTCGGCTGCCGCATCGGGCGGCGCCTCTCCGTCGGCCGGCGGCTCCGCTGCCGCGGTGTGCGCCCCGGCCAGCGGCACCGGTCAGGTGCAGGCCAACGCCAAGGGATTCGCGTTCGACCCCGCGACGATCACGGTGCCGGCGGGCCAGAGTGTGACCTGGACCAACGGTGACAGTGCCTCGCACTCCATCGTCCTGGACGGCGGCCAGTGCCAGAGCGAGCCGTTCGCCGGCGGTGCGACGACCACGCTCAAGTTCGATGTGGCGGGCTCGTACCCGTTCCATTGCGGGATCCACCCGACCATGAAGGGCACGATCGAAGTCACCGCGTAGGCGGCTACAGATCTCGCGGCCCATCGTCCGGCCCTGCCTCGCGGCGGGGCCGGGGGTGATCGCGGGGCCCGTAGCAGCCGGATCGCTCATCTCGGCGGTGAGCCTTCTGGTCACGCACTCCCGGGTGCGACGTCGGGCAACGTGACGAGATCGGTCACGTGGGACCGGAGCAACGGCGCTGCTCAGCGCCCCCGGGCCGCACGTCCGGGAGGTCGCCGGTCGCATCGCTGGCCGGGTAGCAGCCCGATCGCTCATGTCCGCGGTGACCCTGCTGGTCACGCCCTCCCGAGTGGGACGCCGGGCGACGTGACGAAAGCGGTCACGTGGGACCCGAGCAACAGGGCTGCTCAGCGGCCCGCCGGGGGCCAGGACGGCGGCGCGGGCTGGGCCGACGATCAGCGACGCTGGGCGACGATCAGCGACGCGCCCGACGGCAGGTCGATCAGCTCGGCGTCGGGGATGCCCGCCGCCTGGAACCAGCCCAGCGCTTCGTCGCGTTCGACGAGCCGCGTGCCCTTGAGCAGCTCGTCGAGCTGCACGCCCGCGATGAGCTCGCCGTGCCGCGACCGGAACTCCTCGGCATCGTCGGGCAGGTACCAGTCCAGCGCCACGATCCGTCCGCCCGGCCGGAGTGCCGCCCAGGAGGAGCGCAGCGCACCCGCCGCATCGGGAAGCGAATGGAGCGCGTACTGGTAGTACGCCAGGTCGAACTCGCCCGCGTGACCGATCGCCGTCAGGTCGCCCTGTTCGATCGTGATGCGGTCCGCCAGCCCCGCGTCGGCCACGTTCCGTCGCGCCCGGTCCACCGAATCGGGCTCGAACTCGATGCCCACGAGCTCCAGCGCCGGGAAGCGCCTGGCCATCGCGATGAGCCAGCGACCGCCACCGCAGTGGACGTCGACCGCGCGCCCACCGGGCATCAGCTCGGCGACCAGCTGCGGGACCGCGGCCAGCGCCTCCTGGAAGAACACCGCGATGTCCTGGACCGTCAGCCGCTCGATGGCGATCCGATAGCGGTCCGGTCGATCGGTCATCGGCACGCCGGTCCGCACGAACCCGAGCAGCTCGCCGTAATCCAGCGCCGCGGTCGCCGCATGCACGAACTGGCCGCCCAGGTACTCCGGCCGGTCGCTGTCGAGCAGGACCGCGGCGACATCCTCGGGCAGCGTCACCCGACCGTCCACCAGGTCGACCAGGCCATGCGCATCGGCGCCCCACGCCCAGTGGCCGACGACCGTCGGATGGGTCTCCGTGCGGGCGGCCAGCTCGTCCGCCGTCACGCCTTCGTCCCCGGCGGCGCGGATGGCGCTGAACAGCCCGAGCTCCAACCCGACGTCGATGAACCACGTGCGGTAGAACCCGCCCAGTGCGGCGGCGAGCTCCTCGAAGCGATCGTCGATCGACATCGCCCGGGATCGTGACACACGCCATCCCGCGGCGTCGATCCGCCCGGCGATGGCCGGGCCTACCCTTCGGCGGTGCAACGGCGGCGCCGCGAGCAGTGTTCCGGATGGTGATGGACGATCACCAGCTGACCCGTCGCCTGGCCGCGGATCTCGATGGCTCGTTCGAGACGCTGGTCCACGGGCATGTCGACCGGTGCTACGCGATCGCGCTCCGCATCCTCGGCGACCCACGTGACGCCGAGGAGGTCGCGCAGGACGCGCTCGTGCGGGCGTACCACGCGCTCGCGAGCTACGAGCCCCAGCGGATCCGTGAGCTGCGGCTTCGGGGCTGGCTGGCCACGATCGTCGCCAATCTCGCCCGCAACCGGCTCCGCCGCCACCGTCCAGCCACGACCCCGCTGGCCCACATGATCGAGATCGGTCTGGAGCCCGTCGCCGACGACACGACCGACCCGGAAACGCTCGCCGGGCGACGGGTCGATCGCGACGAGCTGGCCGACGCGATCCTGGCGCTTCCCGAGCGCTATCGCCTGCCCATCGTGCTGCGCCACGTCGACGACCTGTCCTACGACGACATCGCAGCCGCGCTCGACCGGCCCGTGGGCACCGTCAAGGCCCAGGTCCATCGAGGCCTCGCCATCCTCCGCCACACCCTGACCGTGCACGATCCCCAGGAGCTGACCGCATGACGACCGTCGACCACGACCGCGCCTGGGCCCTCGCGCTCGGAGCGGTCGCCCCCGCCCAGCTTCCCCAGAACGTCCTGATCGAGGTCGGTCTCGTCGACGCGTTCGCCACCATCCCCACGCCCCTCGGCGATGTCTTCGTCGCGTGGAACGGTCGGGGCGTCTCGGCGGCCGACCTGGCGGGCGATGCGACCGCGTTCGCCCGCGCCCACGAGGCGCGCACCGGTCGCCGCGCGGTCCCCGGCACGCTTCCTGTCCGTCTGGAGCGGGCCATCCGCCGCCGCCTGGATGGTGACCGCCGGGTGCCGGTGCCGCTCGACCTGCGCGGCCACAGCGAGTTCGAGCAGGCCGTGTGGCTGAAGGCGCTCGAGATCCCGCGAGGTCAGGTGCGTCCGTACGGCTGGATCGCCGCCGAGATCGGACGACCCAAGGCGGTCCGGGCCGTGGGCAGCGCCCTCGGGCACAACCCGGTGCCGCTCATCGTGCCGTGCCATCGCGTCGTCCGGACCGACGGGATGATCGGCCAGTACTCGCTGGGCGGTCCGCAGAACAAGCGGACGATCCTCGCCGCGGAGGGCCTGGATCCGGATGCCCTGGAGGCGCAGGCGCAGCGCGGCGAGCGGTACGTGGGCTCGGCGACGACGCACATCGTGTGCTTCCCGACCTGCCACACCGGCCGCCGGATGCTCGCTCACAACCGACGGCCCTTCCGGTCGCTCGCGGACGCCCGGGCAGCCGGATTCCGCCCCTGCAAGGTCTGCCGCCCCGCTGCCGTCTCCGCCGCCTGACGGCGGCCGATTGGACTAGCCGACTAGCGCATTCGGCGCTAGACTCCACGCAAGTTTGGCCTAGTCGAGGCGTCCAACTTCCGAATGCGTAGCACCGCCAGTCCCGCCGCCGTGTGGGCCGGGATGATCGTCCTCTGGATCGTCTGGGGAACGACCTACCTCGGGATCGCGCTCGTCGTCGACACGATCCCGCCGTTCCTGATGGCCGCGACGCGGTTCGCGCTCGCCGGGCTGATCCTGGGGGTCGTGGCGCTCATCCGACAGCGGGGTGCGCTCGAGCGGCCGACAGCCCGCCAGGTCCGCGACATGTTCATCGTCGGTGCGGGACTCGTGGCCGTCGGCAACGCGTTCGTCGGGGTCGGCGAGCAGACCATCCCGTCCGGGATCGCCGCCGTGATGGTGGCGCTGATGCCCGCGTGGGTCGCGTTCTTCTCGCGCGTGCTGTTCCGCGACCAGCTGCCCCGTGCGGTGCTGGCGGGCATCGCCATCGGGATCGCGGGCGTCGCGATCCTCGCCTGGCCGGTCGGCGGGGCCGGCGGTGACCTCGACCCGCGGGGCCTCCTGGCGCTGGTGTTCGCGCCCATCGGCTGGTCGCTCGGGTCGCTGTACGCCGCCCGGAAGGCGACCCCGGTCCGTCCGTCGTTGCTCGGCAGCTCGCTCCAGATGCTCGGCGGAGCGGCCGTCGCCGCGGTCCTGTCGCTGGTCAGCGGTGAGCTCGGGCGGTTCGACCCCGCCGCGGTCTCGCCGACCTCGATGGGGGCGTTCCTGTATCTCACGCTGGTCGGCAGCCTCGTCGGCTACAGCACCTATGGCTGGCTGATCACGGTCGCGCCGCTCACCCGCGTCTCGACCTACACCTACGTCAACCCGATCGTCGCCGTGTTCCTGGGCTCCGTGCTGCTGAGCGAGCCGATCACGCCGCGCACCATCGTCGCCGCCGCGGTGATCGTGGTCGCGGTGGCGCTGGTGGTCACCGCCCGCGGCCGGATGCCGGGCCCGCCGAAGCGCGAGCCCGCGACGGAACCGCTGCCGGTGACTGCTCCGGGGACGGGCGAGCCGGCGCTCAACCCTCGGCGAGGACCGTCCGCGCGACCCGCCGCGCCATCGTCATCGTCGTGAGCATCGGGTTCGTGCCCAGGGCCGTCGGGAAGAGCGAGGCGTCGGCGACGTAGAGCCCGCGCTCGACATCGTCGTGGCCGGAGGCCACTCGGACGCGGCCCCGCGGATCGCACACATGGCGACGCCCGTCGCCGCCGGCACGCACGGTGCCCATCTGGTGAGCGGACAGCACCGTCCCGCGGTTGGGCGCGAACGAGAACCGCGCCAGCTCCTGCTCGAATGCCCGGAATGCCGGCGCCTGCTCGGTGGGCCGGAGCGGCGTCCGGCCGTACCACGCGGGCGGCGTCCCGACGGCGATGAGCTCCTGCGCGCCACCCGCGCGCGCGACGCGGGCCATCTCGAGCAGCGACCGCCGGAGCATCTCGGCGTCGTCCCTGGCGACGGTGTAGTCGATGCGTGGCGTCCCGGCTCGGCTCCAGCGCACCCGGCCGCTGCCGCGGTCCTGGACGATCCCGATGAGCGGGACCCAGCTGCGGATCGAACCCATCAGCCGGCCGAACGGGTCGGCGCCCTCCCACGGGAACGCGAGCGCGATGAGGCCCGGCGTGCCGGGCGCGGACTCGATGACGAAGCCGTGTGGCGCGTCCGGCGAGCCCTCGCTCCCTGCGCCAAGGAAGGCCAGCGAGCGCGCCGCCTGCGTCGTCCCCCGCCACATCGCGACGTCGCCCTCGAGCCGCGCCGCGATCACCGCGACCGGGTGGAGCCGGAGGTTGCGCCCGGTCATCGGGTGCCGAAGACCGCTCCGCAGCAGGATGAGCGGCGTCCGGAGCGTCCCCGCGGCAAGGACCACCTGCGGAGCTCGGACCTCCAGGCGATGCGTCGCGCCGTCGGTCGTGACCGTGCCGCTCACGCCGGTCACGCGGCCGGCGGTGCGCAGGACCGTCTCGACGGTCGCGTCGGGCACGATCCGCGTGCCGAGCCGCCAGGCGTCGGCGAGATGCACGCGCAGGCCGCTCCGCTTGGCGCCGCGCCGGCAGCCGAACTCGCAGCGCCCGCAGTCCCCGCAGCCGACCCCGTTGCGGGTGACGGTCGCGGCCTCGAGGCCGAGCGCGTGACAGCCGTCGAGCAGCAGCTGGTCCTTGGGCGGCACGTTCGGCGGCGGACCGGCCTCGAGCTCGGTGGTGATGGCGTCGCGATCGGCGTCCCACTCGTGTCCGTCGATGCCGTCCACCCCGTGCTCCCGGGCCCAGTGCCGGCGCGTCGCGAACGGCGCATCGATCGTCGTCAGCCAGTTCACGAGCGTCCCGCCGCCGACGCCGGCGCCGGCGAGCGTCACCACGGCGCCGTCCCACGAGGTCGTGATGCCGTGGTTGAGATACAGCCGGTCGAAGGCCGTGAGCTCATCGGTGGGCATCTCCGGCTCGGGCACGAACGGCCCGGCCTCCAGGACGATGACCGAGCGACCGGCCCGGGCGAGGTCGGCGGCGACCACGCCGCCCGCGGCCCCCGACCCGACGACCACCACGTCGGCCTCGAGCTGGACGACACCGCTGCGCGGCATCGGGCGTGCCGCGCGTGGGCACGATCGGCGTGGGCTCGGCGGTGACCGGCTCCGGTGTCCCCGGGAACCCGAGCTGCAGCAGGAGCGGATTGCGGCCATCCTCACCGGGGTCCGCGTAGGCGAGGAACGTGAGCAGGCGCTTGAACGCCTGGTAGGCAGCCCGCTTGCGGCCGAGGCGCGAGCTCGCCCAGCCGTGCAGGTACCGCTCCCGGGACGCCGGCGACAGGTCGCGGAAGCGGACGGCGCGACCCGTGAGCGCGAGGTTGAGGAGCGGCTGCTCGAACGCCCGCAGGACGAGGCGGAGCTGCCGCACGATCGCGGGGTCCACGGCGGCCTCGTAGCCCTCGATGGCGAGCCGGGCGCGGCGTCGGGCGCCGCCGCGCACGAACGTCTCCGCGACGGCCGCGAGGGTCTCGAACTCGGCGGCGGTCCAGCGCCCGGGCAGGGCGGTGTCGGCGTCCGGCACGGTCGAGGTCGGCGGCCGCGCCGGCGTGAGTGATGGAGCGGCCGCGCGCTCGGCGACGTCGTCGGCTCCGCGGCGGGCGTCGGCTCGGCGGTCGTCGGCTCGGCGGTCGTCGGCGCGGGCGTCGCGGTCGGCCCGGGACCGACCGCCGGCTCATCCGCTGGGCGACGACGCCGCGAGCGACGTTGTGGCGTGGGTTCCGACGCCGTCGGTGGCGCCGCCGACGCCGTCCGCTTGCGACGCGGTCGGGCCGCCGGCTCCGGGGGTGACGCCGTGGTGTCCGGGACGTCGTCGTCCGTCATGCGGGCGGTTCGTCGGGGCGGCACATGACGCGGCCGATGATAGGAGCGCCCGGATACCGCCGGTGCCACCCGTTCGTCCCGCGCGGATCACCGGACTCTCGGTCGCGGAGGATCGCGGCGGCCGATCCGCCCCCTATGCGCGCTCGAACCCCTGCGCAGGCCACGGCTCGCACCGCAGCGGCCGGTCCTCGCGGTAGCCCAGCGCGTAGTCGGCCTGGAGGAGCGTGTGGAGCTGCGACGTGCCCTCGTAGATGACCGCCGCCTTCGAGTTGCGCAGGTAGCGCTCCACCGGGAACTCATCGGAGTACCCGTTCGCGCCGTGGACCTGGATCGCGTCGAGCGCGCTCTGTACCGAGTGCTCCGTCGCGTGCCACTTCGCGAGCGAGGTCTCGCGCGTGTTGCGCCGGCCGTGGTTCTTGAGCCAGCCCGCCCGCCACACGAGCAACCGCCCGATCTCGGTCCCCTTGGCCATGTTCGCCAGCAGCTGCTTCACGAGCTGGTGACGGCCGATCTCCTCGCCGAACGTCTGCCGTTCATGCGCGTACCGGAGCGACGAATCGAGACACGCCTGGGCGAGCCCGACCGCGCCCGCGGCGACCGTGTACCGCCCCTGATCGATGGCCGACATCGCGATCAGGAATCCCTCGCCCTCCTCGCCGATCCGGTGCTCCGCCGGGACCCGGACATCGTCGAGCGTGATGAGCCCGGTGTTGCCGGACCGGATGCCGAGCTTCCCGTGGAGCGTCCCGGTCGACAGCCCGGGCATCCCACGCTCCAGCAGGAACGCGGTCACGCCCTTGTGCCGCTTCGACCGGTCGACGGACGCGAACACGAGGAAGTGATCGGCGATGTCCGCGAGCGAGATCCACAGCTTGGAGCCATTGAGGACGTAGCTCTCGCCATCGCGACGGGCGGTGGTCGCGAGGTTGCCCGCGTCGGTGCCGACGCCCGGTTCGGTCAGCCCGAACGTGGCGAGCTTCTCGCCCTTCGCCTGCGGCACCAGCCAGCGCTGCCGCTGCTCCTCGGTGCCCCATTGCAGGAGCGCCAGCGAGTTCAGGCCGACATGGACCGACTGGACGACCCGGAACGCGGTGTCGGCCCGCTCGAGCTCCTCGCACAGCAGCGCGAAGCTGATGTAGTCCATGCCCGAGCCGCCGTACCGCTCCGGGATCGGCGCGCCCAGGAACCCGAGCTCGGCCATGCGCCCGAACAGCTCTCGCGGAAAGGCCCCGGCTCGATCCCAGTCGCGGATGTGCGGCACGATCTCGCGCTCGGCGAACGACCGTGCGGCGTCGCGCACCAGCTCGTTCTCGTCGGTCAGCGTGAAGTCGATCACCCGGGCCATCCTCATGAGCGACCAGGACGAACATCGGGTGGACGGCTCGCCCGCTCGACACCCACCCTCGGTCGCCGCATCCTACCGTCCCGATCCGGCCCGCCAGATGGAGTCACATGCCTCGTCGCGACCGCCGCTCCATTCCCGTCCGCGTGCCCGACGCGGCGACCCTCGGCGTCTTCTGCGCGCCGTTCGTTGCCGGCATCATCGGGAGCCGCGTGACGCTGCCGAGCATCAACAGCTGGTACCGGACGCTCGATCGACCGCCTTGGACACCCCCGGATCGGCTGTTCGGCCCGGTGTGGACGACCCTCTACGCGCTGATGGGCATCGCGGGTGCCCGCGTGTGGCTCGCCCGGGACCGACGGACCGGCGCGCCCGACGATCCGGTGATGGTGGCGCTCGCGATCCACGCGATCCAGCTCCAGCTGAACCTCGCCTGGTCATGGCTGTTCTTCGATCGCCGCCGCATCGACCTGGCCCTGGCGGACATCGTCGCGCTCGATGCCGCGATCGGCGCGACCATCGTCGCCTTCTGGCGCGTCCGCCCGGATGCCGCCGCGCTGATGGTCCCGTACCTCGCCTGGTCGTCGTTCGCGACCGTGCTCAACGCCGAGCTGCTCCGACGGAACGGACGCGGCTGACGAGCCAGGCCTGAGAGGGCCGTGCGATGCGCTGGCGGGCCCGGACGGCCCCGCCGCAGCGGACGCCTCGGGCGAAGGCGTCACGGCATACTTCGGCCGTGGATACGACCGAGACCGCCCCCCTCGACCTCGCCGCCATCGCGGCGCCCCATGTCACGCCCGTGCTGGGGCGCTACATGGACCGTTCGTGGGCGCGTGGCGAGGGGCACCGGCTGTACGACACGGCGGGCCGCGGCTATCTCGACTTCGCCAACGGCATCGCCGTCACCGCCCTGGGCCATGCCCATCCGCGCGTGACGGCGGCGATCCACCAGCAGGTCGACCGGCTGATGGGGCCCGTCCACGCGATGGGCTTCGCGGAGCCGACCGTGAGGCTGGCGGCGGCGCTGTCGGCCACGTTCCCGCAGCCGCTCGACACCGTCTTCTTCCTGAATTCGGGCTCGGAGGCGATCGACGCGTCGCTGAAGCTCGCACGCCGCGTGACCGGACGGCCGGCGATGATCGCGTTCCGCGGCGGGTTCCACGGTCGGACGTGGGGCGCGATGAGCGTGACCACCTCGAACATCAACTACCGCACCGGCTACGAGCCGATGGTGCCCGGCGTGTACTTCGCGCCCTTCCCCTCCACCTACGACCACGGTGGCGACGAGCAGGCCGCGACCGACGCCGCCCTGGGGATCCTGCGCTCGATGTTCACGACCGTCGTCGCGGCGTCGCAGGTAGCCGCGATCCTCATCGAGCCCGTGCAGGGCGAGGGCGGGTACTATCCCGCCCCCACCGCGTTCCTGCGAGCACTCCGCGACCTGTGCACAGAGCACGGCATCCTGCTCATCGCCGACGAGGTCCAGTCGGGCTACGGACGGACCGGGACGATGTGGGCGTTCGAGCACGCGGGCATCGTCCCCGACGTCGTCGCCGTGGCCAAGGCGATCGCGAACGGCCTGCCGCTCTCGGCGGTCGTCACCCGGCGCGAGCTGCAGGAGCGCTGGGGCCGGGGCGCCCACGGATCGACGTACGGCGGCAATCCCGTCGCGTGTGCGGCCGGGCTCGCCGTCCTCGAGACGATCCGCGAGGAGGACCTGGTCGCCAACGCCGCCGCCCGAGGTCGCGAGCTGACGGCCGGTCTCCGCGAGCTGATGGCGGAAGACCCGGGCATCGGCGATGTGCGCGGCCCCGGCCTGATGATCGGCGTCGAGTTCGTGACCGATCGCGGGTCCCGAGCACCGGATGGGGCTCGGGCCGACGCCGTCGCAGCCAGGGCGGCCGAGGAGGGCGTCCTGCTGCTCACCTGCGGCCTCCACCACCAGGTCATCCGGTGGATCCCGCCGCTCGACGTGACCGTGCCCGAGATCGAAGAGGGCCTCGCCGCCTTCGAGCGCGCGCTCAAGGGCTGAGCCCGCGCGAGGCGCGGGAACGCCGAAACGCCCGCCTTGACGGCGGGCGCGGCTCGGTTTCGAGGGGTTCGGGAAGGGCTCGGACTAGCGGTTGCGCGCGAGGAACGCCATGACGTCCTCGAGCCGGAACCGCCGGTCGCCACGCTTGCACACGCGGTAGAACGGCAGCTCGCCGCGGTCACCCAGCCGCTTCACGGTGTTGACGTGCAGGTGGAGCATCTCCGCGACTTCGCTCGCAGTGAGCATCGGTCCGAGATCGCTGACAGCCATCGACGCCATGTAGGGGTTCGCCTCGCTTCTGCGCGAACGGGGCCGGTCCGCGCCCATCTGGGCACTCCGGGTGGGGTTCCGGCCGCTGTTGGGCGGAGTGTCGCGGTGGGCCATGGGCCGGACAAGCCGTACTCTCGGGTACCCGGCAGTACCACGGACACACCCGCAGGGCCGCAGACCGTCCGTCGCTTGCACGCAAGGCGCAGGCGCAGGCCGAGCGTCGCACGCACCGGCGCTTCTCGGCCATCGTCCGGTGGTCACATGGAGGTGTCGAGATGTCCCTCGAAGCCAACAAGGAGCTCGCGCGCCGGTTCATCGACGAGGTGTTCGGCGGCGACAAGGCGGCGGTCGACGAGCTCGTCGCCGAGGATTTCGTGCCCCACAGCTGGGGCCCGATGCCGCCCGGTCGCGAGCCGCTGAAGCAGGCGATCGACCGCGTCTACGGCGGGCTGTCCGACCACCGGATGACCGTCGACGACGTCATCGCCGAGGACGACCGCGTGGCCATCCGCCTGCGCTCGCACGCTCGTCATACGGGCACGTTCATGGGCCTCCCGGCGACCGGCCGTGAGTACGAGATCAGCGAGACGCACATCGTGCGGATCCGCGACGGCCAGATCGTCGAGCACTGGCGCGACGCCGACATGCTCGGCCTCATGCAGCAGCTCGGCGCACTGCCCGCGCCAGGAGCGAACGCCGAGCGGGAGCCCGCCGGAGCTCGCTGACCGCGGGTCAGGAGCGGTCGCGCCCGCGGGTCAGGAGCGGTCGCCCGCCTCGCGGATCCGGTCGTCGCTCACGCGCTCGGCCTGGCGGTGGCCCTCCGGGGGCGGCGCCCAGCCCGTCGTCTCGTCGTCGGGCTCGGCGCCAGTCTGCGTCGCGACGGCCGCCACCCGCTCGTCGTCCGGCCCGAGGCCACCCGGGATGGTCTCGGTCCCCCGTTCCGGCTCGTGGCCGACGTAGGCGCCGGCGTCCTCGCCGGACGTCCGGCCGCGCTTCGATCCGTCGACGTGCTCGTCATCCCAGGGTTCGCGTTCGCTCATCACCGGCACCTCCTGACGCGAGCGTCGCGCCGGCCCGGGATCGGTCGCGCACGCGCGAGGGCCGGAGCACTCGCAGGGGGCTTACAGGCATCGCGGGTGCAGGCGCTTCTGATGCCGCGCGACCGGCCTTCCGCGAGCAGACGGCCACCTTCCGGATGGCCGTGCTCGTCTGGTGTGCATTCCTGGGGTAGTCGAGCCGGTTGCCGGTCTCGGCGTCGACCCCGACGGGCCCTTGTCGCAGCTCATGACCGCGTGATGTGCCCGACCGAACACAACGGGCGCCTCTGGCCGCTCGTCCCGGCCCTTGAGGGAAGCGAGGCGCCACATTGCACACCAGCTGATCACGACGCCTTCGAACGGGCGGTGGCGCCCCCGGCAGGATTCGAACCTGCGACCTTCCGCTTAGAAGGCGGTTGCTCTGTCCACTGAGCTACGGGGGCCCGGGCGACCGACAGTGTACGGAGGACGTCGCTGAGCTCCGCCGGAGCACACTCGGTCCGATCCGCCGATGCGCCACCTCGAGACCGATCGCCTCCGCCTTCGCCCGCTGACGCTCGACGATGTCCCAGCGCTCACCGAGGGCCTGTTCAGCGACCCCGGGGTGACGTGGGACGGACGGGTCTACGGCGAGGCCGACGCCCGGGCGCTGGTCGAGGCGAAGGGACGGCATCTGGAGCAGCACGGGTTCGGCATGCTCGGCGTCGAGGACAAGGCCACCGGTGAGCTCATCGGGTACGCCGGCCTGCAGCACCTCGAGGGCGGTGACGAGATCGAGCTCGGCTACTACCTTCGGCGCTCCGCCTGGGGCCGCGGCTTCGGCACGGAGCTCGCGCGGGCATCGATCGAGGCGGCGTTCCGCGACCTCCGCTGCGACGCGCTCGTGGCCGTCGTGCGACCGCAGAACACGGCGTCGAAGCACGTGCTCGGGAAGGCGGGCTTCCGGTTCGATGGGCTGGGTCACCACTACGGCGAGGACGTCGAGGTCTGGCGCCTGCGGCGATCCGGGCCGGCGGCGGGCTAGCGAAGACGTCCGGCAGCCTTGAGCACCGTCAGCGCGGAGAGCGTCAGCGCCTCGTGCGGGGCGTCCTTGCCGTTCGGCTGCCAGTCCGCGATCTCGACCAGCGAGTCAGCCGTGCCCGGGGGACGGTCATGCCGCGAGTCGGCCGACCACGCGCCGTCGGGGCGTCGCTTCGACTCCACCAGGTCCAGGGCGTCGGCGGTGCGCGGGTCGTCGAGGTGGCCGCTCTCCAGCAGCGCCCGGAGTCCCGCGAGCACGTCGTAGTGCCAGTAGGGCGGGTACTGGAGGCGAACGACGACCGGGTGGATCGGCGAGCCGGTCCGCTCGGACCACGCGACCCGGTGGCGCAGGAAGAACTCGGCCGCGCGATCCGCCGCGTCGCGAGCCCCTCGGTCGCCGGTCACCCGCGCGTACGCCGCCAGCCCGCGCAGCGCCGGGAACGACTCGTTCACCGACGGATGCGTCGTGGCCGGACGGCGATCGCAGTTCCAGCCGCCCGCCGGCCATTGCCACTTCGCGAGCATCTCGGCGAGGACGGCGGCCCGAGCCGATCCCGCGAGACCGAAGTGCACCGCGTATGCCAGCGCGTTGCCGTCCTGCGACGCGCAGAACCGGGCGCGACCCTCGATCACCTCGACCGTGCGCGCGACGGGCGTCTTCCGACCGCCACCGGTGAGCCCGCGCATCGCCGGCTCGACCTGCTCCGCCGCCCCGGGCAGATCCGCGGGCGCGCCGAGATCCATCAGCGATGTCAGGCGCCAATGCGCACCACGCCACTTCGAGTACCAGTTCCGTTCCGGCGTCGGCTCCACCAGCGCCCGCACGATCGGCCCGGAGGGGATCGCGCGACGCGCGCCGCGCACGCCCGCATCGGTGGCAGGGAGGTCCGCGAGATCGACCAGCGCTCGCCAGCGGATGAGCGGCTCGGCCGAGCGACTCAGGAGCTCGACACCGGAGTCGAGGACGACGACCGCCATCGCTGGATGGTAGACCGGCGCCGCACCCGGACACAGAGCGGCCCGCCGCGAACGAGCGATCGCCGCTGCGGCGGGCGCCGCGAGCCCGGGATGTCCCTTCGCCGTCGAACGGGTCTACGGAGGGGACGGGCCTCCGCGCGACCCGACGCCTCGGAGGGAGCCGAGACCGCCTCCGCGACGCCGGGACGAACGGGGTTCCGCTCGCCTCGGGCTCGTCGACCACCCTACACGGTCAGACCATCGAAGACCATCCCGACCCGACACCCACGACCCGCGCCGGCAGACCGCCACGTGTTACGCTCCGCCGCCCCAACGCGACCGGTCCGGGACCCGGCCGCCGGGACGCGAGCGAGGGACGCCACCACCGTGGCCGGCCGAACCACACCGACCGCTGCGCAGCTCGCACTCGAGCTGCCTCTCGAGTTGCCCGCGCTCGCGATCGAGCCCGAGTGGAAGCTGCAGCCGAGGCTGTGGGGTCACCCGCTCCACCCGATGTGCTCGTACCTCGCGAGCTTCCCGGCGGCCCTCGCCCACGCGTTCATCGCCCGCTACTCGCGCCCGGGCGATGTCGTCCTCGACCCGTTCTCCGGTCGCGGCACCGTGCCCCTCCAGGCCGTCGCGGAAGGCCGCATCGGTGTCGGCAACGACCTCAACCCGTTCGCCCATCTCCTCACCGCGGCCAAGGTCGCTCCGGCGAGCCCCGCGGAGGCGCGCACCCGTCTCACCCAGCTCCAGCTGCGCTGGCTCGCCGATGGCCAGGCGTGGACCCAGCTCGGCGAACGGGTGGTCGCGAGAGGGGCGCATCCCGGCGCCCGCGTGCCCGCGGCCGGCTCGGGGCAGGGGCCGCTGGCGCGCGACGAGCTCGTCCCCGAGGAGGTGGCCCTCGCGTTCCATCCCCGGACGCTCGGCCAGCTCCTGGCGACCCGGAGCGCCCTCCGGCTCGACGATCGCGTCGACCGCTTCCTCGCCGCGGCGATCACCGGCATCCTGCACGGCAAGAGCGCGAGCTACCTCTCGGAGCTCATGCCCAACACGTTCAGCATGGCGCCGCGCTACGTGCGCGACTTCGCCGCCCGCACGGCGTTCGAGTCGCCCGAACGGGACGTGTTCGACGGCCTCTCCGCCAAGCTCGACCGCCTGCACAAGGCACCGCTGCCGACGACGCCCGGCGTGGCGCTCCTGGGCGACGCCCGGGACGTCGCTGGCAGGACCCGCCAGGCGCTCCGCGAGCACGGCCTCCCCGAGCGCGCCCGGCTCGTCGTGACCAGCCCGCCCTACCTCCGGGTCGTGAAGTACGGCTATTACAACTGGCTCCGGACCTGGTTCCTGGGCTTCGACGCGCGCGAGATCGACGCGACGCTCGATGACGCCCACCATCGCGAGCCCTATCTCCAGTTCCTCGGCGAGGTCCTGCGCGACCTCCGGGCCGCGGTCACGGACGACGCCGTGCTGGTCCTCGTCATCGGTGACGTGGAGACCGACCGGGGACGCCGGATCAAGGGCGGCATCGGGCTCGCCGAGCGGGTCTACGAGGAAGCGGCCGCACCCGCCGGATATCGCGTCGCGGGCCTCGTCCGGGACGACGTCGCCGCCGCTCGCAAGATGACCAAGCTCTGGGGCGACGAGGCCGGGCGGGCGACGAAGACCGACCGGATCCTCGTGCTCGGCGCGACCGAGACCGGCCGACGACGGGCGCTCGCGGGCGCGGACCTGCCGATCGACTGGACCTGGCCGCCGACCCGCCTGCGAGGGCTCTGAGCCACCCTTCCGTCGCGCGGACGTCACCCCGGCGTGACCGCCCGAACGCCCCCGGCCGCCGTCCACCGGTACGCTGGCCCGACCATGGCTGCCCGATCGCTCCGGCTGCGCACGCTGACCGGCATGGCCCTCGCCCTCGCGCTCCTGCTCCCGTCGTCGGCCGTGGCCCAGTCGACGCCCCGCCTCGAGGACGGGGTCACCGACCTCGCGAACGTCCTCGACAGCACCGACGAGGCCGACCTCGAGGCGCAGCTCGACCAGGGCCACGACACGACGCACGTCCAGCTGTGGACGCTGTTCGTCGATACGACCGACGGCGCGACGGCCACCGACTACGCGACCCAGACCGCCGATGCGAACTCGCTGGGCGGGGACGACGCGCTGCTCGTGGTCGCCTTCGGCGACCGTTCGTACGCGCTGTGGGTCAGCGACGCGCTCGGCATCAGCGACGACGAGATCGATGCCATCCTGGTCGACGGGGTGGAGCCCGCCCTGCGGAACGACGATCCGAGCGGGGCGGCGCTCGCCGCCCAGGACGGACTCGGCGAGATCGTCGCGGCCGCCAGCAACCCACCGACGACCGGCTCCGCGGATCCGTCCGCCAACCCGACACCCACGCCCGCCGGATCGGGCGGCGGCGCCACCGCTTCCGGCGGTGGCTTCCCGATCGTCCCGGTGGCCGTGCTGGCCGTGATCGTCGGCGGCGCCATCCTCATGTTCTCCCGCGTGCGGACGGTGACCCGCGGACCGTCGACCGGGAGCGGCGGCACGGCGCGGGCCGACGACACGCCTGACGACGCCGACATCGAGACGGGACGCATGCGGCGTGCCTCGACGGCAGCGCTCATCGAGACCGACGAGGCGCTCAAGTCCGCCGGCGCGGAGCTCGAGGATGCCGAGGCCCAGTGGGGCCCGGAGGCCGCCGCCTCGATCCGGACGGCGCTGGAGGGCGCATCGCGCGAGGTCCAGGCCGCGTTCGAGGTCCGTCGCCGGCTCGACGACACCGAGCCCGAGCCGCCCGACCAGCGGCGCGCGATGCTCCAGGAGATCCTCGACCGCACGGCGCGGGCGAAGGCGGCCATCGACGCCCAGGACGCGGCGCTCGACCAGCTCCGCGACCTCGAGACGAACGCGCCGGCGTTGCTCGACGGGTTGACGCCGCGACTCGACGAGGCCGCCACGCGACTGGCGGCCACCCGTCAGACGCTCGCGGCGCTCGCGAACGAGTACAGCGCTGCGGCCGTGGCCTCCGTCGGCGGCAACCTCGAGGAGGCGGTCAAGGCGCTCGACAGCGGCCGGGCGGAGCAGGCGCGGGGGAAGACGGCCGCGCAAGGCGGCGATACGAAGACGGCGGCGGCGGCCTTGCGTCATGTCGAGGACGCGCTCGCGAGCGTCGCGCGGCTGACCGACGCCGTCGGCCATCTGGGCGAGCAGCTCGCCGACGCGGGGACGAAGACGGGGGCGCTCCTCACCGAGGTCGACCAGGACCTCGCCACCGCCCGCAGCGCCATGGCCACGGATCCCACCGCCGCGAGCGACGCCTCGATCGCGCCGCGTCTCGCCGAAGCCGAGCAGCTCGCCGGCGCCGCCCGCCAGACCATCGATCCGCCGGCCCGTGACCCGCTCGCCGCGCTCGACCTCGCCACGCGCGCGAACGCCGCCGTCGACCAGGTGAACGCGTCGCTCCAGCAGCGAGCCGAGGCCCGTCGACGGGACGCAGCGGCCCTCGCCGCGACGCTCAGCGACGCCACGGCGCGCGTCACCCGCGCACGGGACTATCTCGGGACCCGCAGCCACGGTGTCGGCGACGGCCCGCGCGCGCAGCTCGTCGATGCGCAGGGGCGGCTCGCCCAGGCGCAGGCCGCGCAGGCGAGCGACGCCGCGACGGCCAGGCGCCTCGCCGCCGAGAGCGCGCAACTCGCCGATGCGGCATACACGGGTGCCCGCCGGCAGTTCGAGGCGTGGCAGGGCGCGAGCGGGCCGGTCGCCGGTCCCTACGCCGGCTGGCCCTCGTCGAGCGGCGGCAGCGACATCGTGGGCGCCGTCCTCGGCGGGATCATCGGCGGGATGCTCTCAGGCGGCGGGCGCGGCTCGGGCTGGGGTGGATCGCCGTGGGGCGTGCCGCGCGGTCGGGGCGGGGGTGGCGGCTACGGCCTGCCCGGGGACATCTTCGGCGGGGGGTCCGGTCGCGGCGGAGGCGGATCGGGAGGCTTCGGCGGCTTCGGGGGCGGCGGGGGCGGCGGATCCGGAGGCTTCGGCGGAGGCGGCGGAGGCGGCGGAGGTCACGCCCGTGGCGGTCGCTGGTGAGCCCAAGGCCCGCGGCGGCCACCGCCTCGTAGCGGATCGGGCGGCCGCCGGATGGCCCTCAAGCGGCTGGACCGTCGGATAGCATGACGCCGCGATGAAGGAGATGTATCACCCCTCGGATCTCGCGGCGATGGATCCGCTCGTGCTGATGAAGAACCTCGACCACGTCCGGATGACCAGCCGCCGCCTGTCGTACATCCTCCAGCAGCAGGTCCACCTCTACGCGCCGGAGGCGAACGAGCTGCGCGAACGGATCGACCGCTACGTCGAGGCCGAGCGGCAGATCGAGGGCGAGATGTCGAGGCGCCGCATCCGCGCCTGATCCCGCGCCACGATCCGGCCCGGAATCGAAGACCCCCGTCCCGGACGGGGGTCTCCTCGTTCCGCCATGACTCGGCGGTGATGAGTGCGGATCGGTCGCGGCACCCGGCGCCGCGGCACGCTCAGGCGCCGGCGGCCACGGCCAGCGGCATGACGCGGTCGGAGTCGGGCTCGGGGCGGTCCGCGACGGTGGACCGGATCGCGATGCCCTGCGCCACCGACCTGGCGCGAGCGGCTTGTTCGTCGGCCGCGACACGGCTGACCAGGGCGGCCAGGCCGGCCGTCTCCTGCAGGCTGAAGCCGATCCCGATCTCGGCCAGATCCAGCATGCCCATGCCGTGGAACGCACCTCGATGCGCCACCCGGCACATCTCGTCGTACAGGTCGGGCCACCCGACCCGACGGCGGCGGTAACAGAACCGCACGAACGCCTCCGCATCGAGCGGTTCGGCGCGCTCGGAGCGCGCGCTGGGATCCATCGACGGCAACCTCCTCTCCCGTGTGACGCGGGGCACGCTCACGCCCGGCCCTGGTCGACGAGGGCAGCCGCCGACCGGTGTGTCGGGACCGGTCGCCACCTCTTGACGGAGGTTCCTCCCGACCGGTAAGCCGACATGCTAGTCAGCCGTCAGCCGGGCTGGGAAGGGGGTTCTCCACCAACTCTTCCACCAACTTGTCCACACCCCCCTCGAACGGTGTGGACGTCCCCGGACCGACCGGTGGACGGTCGGCCGCTTCCCTCTCAGCCCGCCGCGACGAGCCCCAGTCCGGGTGCATCGGCCAGCCGCCAGCGCTTGTCGGCGTCCAGCTCCAGGCCGGTGTAGGGATCCTCGGCGAGGAGCAGGTTGCCATCGAGGTCGACCCAGTCGGCCAGCGGCGCGACCGCCGCTGACGCCGCGATCGCGATCGACGTCTCCTCCATGCAGCCCAGGAACGTCCGGAACCCGCGCGACCTGGCCGATTCCAGGAAGCGCCGGGCCGGGCCGATGCCGCCGCACTTCGCGAGCTTCACGTTGACGCCGCCGACCACCCCCTCGAGGGCGTCGAGGTCCTCGATGGTCACCGCGCTCTCGTCCGCGACGATGGGCAGCGGCGAGAACGCCTGGAGGTCGCGCAGCCAGCCATAGCGGCGAGCGGGGAACGGCTGCTCGATGAGCTCGACGCCGAGGTCCACCAGGACAGGCACGAGCTCCCGGGCGATGTCCGGGGTCCAGCCGGTGTTGGCGTCGACGCGGATCGGGCCGTCGAAGACAGCGCGCACCGCCCGGAGCGTCGCGACGTCCGACGGACCGCCGACCTTGATCTTCAGCGCCGGGAAGTCCCGGGCACGGGTCGCCCGCTCCGCGACCACGTCCGGGGCATCGATGCCCAGCGTGAAGTCGGTGGGCGGGATCTCGCCCGGCAGGTCGAGCAGCTCGCGCAGCGGGAGCCCCAGCCGCTTGCCGACCAGGTCGTGCAGCGCGATGTCGAGCGCGCACTTCGCCGCCCCGTGGTGGGCGATGGCGACGCTCATCAGCCCGTCGGCCTCCTCGAGCGCCGCGCGGGCGGTCTCGAGATCGCCGCGAAGGTCGGCCTCGATCGGCTCGATGGCCGCGAGCAGCCGTGGCAGGACGGCGGACATCGTCGCCGGCGTCTCGCCGTAGAACCGATCCGGGTAGCCCTCGCCAAGGCCGATGGGGCCGTCGGGTCCGTCCGCCGGGTCCCGGATCTCGATGACGACCGTGGTCGAGGTCGACCCCGACCCATGCGACGACCGGGCGATCAGCAGCGGGTCGGTGAGCCGAAGCACGAGCGTCCGCTCGGCGAGCTCCAGCGTCATGCGCCCACCGCCCCGGCCGCGGCGCGGTGATCGTCCGCACCCTTGGTCACCCAGGGCAGCGCGTCGACGCCCTGCTCGATGGCCGCCCACAGCCGGTCCCCGCCGAACCGGACCGGATCGTCCGCCGGCAGGCCCGTCTCGGCTGCGATGGCTTCGATCGTCCGGCGGGCTTCGGCGGGATCGCTGATGAGCGAGGTGTTCACGGCGATGGCCACGACCTTGGACGGGGCGACGAGTCCGGCGACCTTCTCGTGGAGGTCGATGAACGGTGCCAGCGGGGCGATGGGGAACGACGCATCGGGGAGGTGGTCGAAGTCATGCTCGGCGAGTCCCGGCTTGTGGACGAGGACCATCGCGTGGGGCGTCGCCCCGTGGATGAGCGCGAGCGTGACGGAGCTGTAGGCGGGATGGTCGAGCGAGCCCTGGCCCTCGACGATGACCCAGTCGCCCTTCGCCTCCCCCTCCTCCACCATCCACTCGACGGTGCCCTGGGCGAAGTCGCTGATCAGGCGGTCGACGGCCACGCCCCAGCCCTCGATCATCATCCCGGTCTGGCCCGTGGCGACGAAGCTCGCGTTGGCCCCGGACACGACCGCCGCCCTGCGCAGCTCGAGGGCGACCGACATCTTGCCGATGGCGCAGTCGGTGCCGACGGTGAGGATCACGCGCTTGCCCGGGTCGTGCTTGCGGCCGACGGACGTCTCGTGCCGCTCGGGCGGCCGCCGGTAGTCGATGATCCGGACGCCCGCGTTGCGCGCCGCCTCGGCGAACTCCGGGTCGTCCCCGATGAACGTGTGCAGCCCCGACAGGATGTCCAGCCCCGCGCGGATGGCGGTCAGGATCGCGGCGCGCCACGAGTCGGGGAGCTTGCCGCCGGTGGGGGCGATGCCGATGAGCATCGCGTTGGCGCGCGGGATGAACCCGAGCGCGTCATCGATGCTCGCGACGATCGGGATGTCGAAGCGCCCGCTGTCGCCGAGCCACTCGCGGACGTTGCGGCCCGCCTGCGTCGAATCGATCACCGCCAGCACGTGATCGCGCCCGTAGCGGATCACGCCCATCGCGGTCTTCCCGTGGTGGAACCCGAAGTTCCCCTCGGCGAGGATGATGAGCCGACGCTCCGCGGACGATGCCATGCGACCTCCCTGTGGACCCCTCGCGAAGTCTACGGACGGCCGGGTCCGTTCGGTCGCCGCGTTTTGCCAGTCAGATGAGGCGGCTGGTATCCTTCGCCGCCGGTCGCGAGACCGACCGCGCCGCATTCGTCTAGAGGCCTAGGACACCGCCCTCTCAAGGCGGAGATCACCGGTTCGAATCCGGTATGCGGTACCAGAGCGTCAACCACTGAGGCCCCGGACCGCGCCCCGGGGCCTTCTCTTTTCGGGCCCCGGTTCGACGCTCGTTGTCGGCGGTCGGGCCGGATGCGGCCGATTTGTCCACAGGGGCCTTCTCTTTTCCTCAGCCCGGGCAGCGCGCGCCTCAAGTCGA
>CAVZTA010000006.1:0-652320 GCA_963778025.1 uncultured Chloroflexia bacterium
TCGCATGTTCCGCCGTGAGTCAGTCGCCGCGCTGCTGATCGTTGCGCTCGTCGCGGCCTGCTGGCGCACCGGCCGCCCGTCCGAGCCCCGTGGTCTCGGGCACACCTACGCCCACCCTCCGTCACCGATGGCCTCGCCGTCCCCGTCGGACACCGGTGCGCCCACGCCATCGCCGACGCTGGTCCCGGCGACGCCGATCCCGACGGTCGCATTACCGACGCCCTCGTCGACCTTGACGATGGTCGTTCGCGCCTACTTCCTGCTGCACGATCCGCGTGGCGAGGATCCAGCCCTCGTGCCGGTCCTCCGGACGATTCCCGAGCCCGGCGACAGCAACGGCCGCGATGAAGGCGCTGCTCGCGGGACCGTCGGCCAAGGAGCGCGCGGCGAGGCCGTCGATCGAGACGGTCATCCCAGGCGGCTCGGACCTCCTCGGGATCGGAGTGCTGGGAGGCCTCGCGACGGTCGACCTGTCCGCCGAATTCGCCTCGCTGTCCGTTGACGACGCGTGGCGATACTCGGGAGTGTTCGCGCTCGGCGGACGTCTGGCCGAGGTCGTCTACACGATGACCCAATCAACGACGGTGGATCGCGTCAACTTCAAGCTCGAGGGCAAACCAGTCAAGGTGTTGGTCGGGATGGCGGATCCGGAGGACGGTTCGTCCGAGGCGATCGTCCTGGACAAGCCCGTGACTCGGCGCGACTTACCGCGACGCTACCTGCCCCGATCTTCGTCGATCGGCCGGCGTGGGGTGCCGCCCTGCTGGATCCCGGCCGGGTCACGGGTCTCGCCAACGTCGCCGAAGCGCAGTTCCGGATCGCCCTGTTCGATCGCCGAACGGCACCGTATTGGTCGATCGGCCGGCGCTGGCCACGGCCGGCAGCGGCACGTGGGGTCGGTTCGACGTGACGCTGTCCTACGACGTGTCGGCCGCCCAGTGGGGGACGCTCCGGGTCTGGGACAGTTCGGAGGCTGACGGCCACGCGATCGCGGTGCGCCAGTACCGGTCTACCTGCGCCCGGCACCGTGAGACGACGCGAGTGAACGTCATGGCGACTCGAAGGGCATCCCTTCGAGCCGACGCGCTCGACTGGCTGCTGGAAATGGAGGACCGCGGTACGACATCAGGTCCTGGGGCCAACGGGCCTGTGGACAGCGTCATCGCGGGGTCGGCGGTCGACCACCTCGGAGGTAGACAGGAGCGCACGGAACTCGCTGATGATCGATTTCGACCCGGAGAGGTCGGAAGCCGGACCACCCGCGACCGCATCAACGGATGGAGCGTCCGATCGCATCGACGGACGCAATGCCAGCGACAGCCTCAACGGCTGAGGGCGAACGGTCACTCCGGGTCGTTGGTCGTGTCGACGATAGGGTGACGAGAACGCGGGATCCATCGTGGGATCCCGCTTCTCGGTGCTCGACGGGCGACGCTCCCCGGCCCGCCGCCGCCGCTCGGACGTCAGCGACGGAGCTGGACATCGGGTCCATCGGCACCCGAGCTGGGGCGCTTCGACACGCGACCCACGTGCGCGAAGCGCGTACCGTCGAGGCATGGCACGGATGGCATCCCGGGCTCGCTCGCCACGCCCCACAGCAGGCCGGAGGGCAGTGCCTCGGCCAGGCACGCGTTCCCGCGCAGGCGCGACCCCTCGCATCGATCGTCGCTCCGCACGATCTCGTCGTCGCTCCGCACGATCTCGTCGTCGATCCGCGACTCGATGCCGGGGGCGGCGGCCGGCCGACCCTGGTTCGCGCCAGCCGGCGTCGCACCGGCGGCGCATCGCTTCCCATGGAGCTCCAGCGGCGCTTCGACGCGATCGTCTTCGACTGGGACGGCACCGCGGTCGTGGACCGCGGGGCTGACGCCCACGTTGTGCGGGCGCTCGTCGAACAACTGTGCGAGCAGTGCGTCGATGTGGCCGTCGTGAGTGGCACGCATGTCGGCAACGTCGACGGTCAGCTGCCGCGCGTGCCGGAGCGGACGGACCGGGCCGCCTCCGTGTCTCAACCGTGGCTCCGAACTGTTCGAAGGTAGGATTGGGCGGACCGGCGCTGCTCGCGCAGCGCACCGCGACCGACGGCCGAGGACGACGCCCTCACCCGTGCGGCTGCCGCAACGGTCGAGCGACTCGCGGCGCGCGGGCTCGAGGCCCGGGTCGTGTCCCAGCGACTCAACCGGCGCAAGATCGACCTGATCCCCGTCGAAGCCTGGCCGACCCGCCCAAGGCGCGCATCGTGGGCGAACCTGCTCGACGCGGTGACCGCTCGGCTCGCCACGGCCGGCATTCGGGGACTGCCCGAGGTCGACGGGATCGCCGCGACGGCGGCGCGCGACGTCGGGCGTGCGCAATCCGAAGGTCACGAGCGACGCGAAGCACGTCGAGATCGGCCTGACCGACAAGGCCGATTCTGCGCGTGCCGTACTCCGGTCGAAGTCTCTGGCGCGATGGGATCGCGGCCGAACTCGTGCTCATCGTCGGCGACGAGTTCGGCGACCTCGGCCGCATGCCGGGCAGCAACTCGCTGATGCTCGTGCCCGCGAGCCCCGACGCGACCGTGTGCTCGGTCGGCGTCGAACCGAATGGCCTCCCGGCCACCGTGAGCGCCGTGGCCGGCGGTCCGGCCGGCTTCCGACGGATCCTGCGGGATCAGCTGCAGCGTGGTGCGCGCCAAGCCGTCCCGGAGATCGACAGGAGTTCCAGGCTGGACGATCCCCGTCATCGGGTTCGACGTGGAAACGGAGCGTACCCAGGAGTCGCTCCTGAACCTGGCAGCGGGTGGCCTCGGCATGGCCGGAGCACCCCTCGACGACCATCCCGCGCTCAGCCCGCGCGTGCTGGCTGCCGGCGCGTACACGGACGATGGGCCGGACACGAGCCTGCTCGGCGGCCCTCTGTGTGATCGGTCGGGGTCGCCGTTCGTCGCGGGCGCCCGGCTCACGAGGACACTCGACCTGCGGACCGGTGTGCTGGCCGAAGAGGTCTCTCATCGAGGAGCGTCGCGCAAGGCGATCCGGTTCGCCTCGCTGGCTCGCCCAGGGACCGTCGCGCTGCGCACGGCGGGGCATCGGCGTCTGATGCCGGTCGGTCCGCCGCTCGTCGCGCCCGATGGTGCCGTCAGTACCTGCAGCGTCGATCTCGAGGGGCGCTCGACGATGAGCGTCGCTGCAGGCGACGACGAGGATCGTCGCAGCCGCCGACGAGACCCGGCTGGCGGATCGCTCGCGGGGACGGCTCGACCGACTGGCGACCTACCGTGTCGAGCCGGTCGCCGCGCCGGTCACGGACGACGCGGTCCGAGCCCTGGACGAAGCCGAGGCGGCGGGCTTCGACCGGCTCCTGGTGGAGCAGCGCGCGGCCTGGGCGGGCCGGTGGGCGGACGCCGATATCCGGATCGAGGGTGATGACGACCTCGAGCGGGCCGTTCGCTTCGGGCTCTTCCACCTCATGGGATCGGTCGGCGACTCGGGCGAGGCCGCGGTCGGAGCCCGTGGCGTCAGCGGCAGTGCGTACCGCGGTCATGTGTTCTGGGATAGCGACGTCTTCGTGCTGCCATTCCTCGCCGCCACGCATCCAGCCTCCGCCCGGGCGATGCTCGAATACCGCGTCCAGCGTCTTCCGGCTGCCTGCGAGGCGGCTGCGACGCTCGGCCGGCAGGGCGCGCGGTTCCCGTGGAAATTGGCGCGCACCGGGTTCGACGTCACGCCCCTCTGGGCCCTCGACCAGACTGGGCGACGGATCGAGATCGTCACCGGCGAGCTGGAGGAGCACATCGTGGCCGACGTCGCATGGGCGGCCGAGGCCTACCACGCCTGGACTGCCGACCGGACGTTCAGCAACGGACCGCGTCGCTCGATCCTGCTCGAGACCGCGCGCTATTGGGCGTCACGGATCGCCCTCGAGGCCGATGGCCGGGGACACATCCGTCGGGTGATCGGGCCGGACGAGTACCACGGTCCCGTCGATGACGACGCATTCACGAACGTGATGGCCCGCTGGAACCTCCGCCGGGCCGCACGTCTTCCGGGTGCGACGACCGACGAGCAGCGCCGCTGGCGGTACCTCGCACGCCGGCTGGCCGACGGATACGACCCGCGAACGCGACTCTATGAGCAGTGCGCCGGCTTCTGGGGCCTGGAGCCCCTCATCATCAGCGAGATGGTCGCCCAGCGCCCGGTCGCCGCCGACCTCGTGCTGGGCCGCGAGCGGGTCGCGGGGTCCCAGATACCTGAAGCAGCCCGACGTGCTGATGCTCCATCACCTGCTCCCGGGCGCCGTGGCGGCCGGGTCGCTCGGCCCGAACCTCGACTTCTACGAGCCGCGGACGGCCCACGGCAGCTCGCTCTCGCCGGGCATCCATGCCGCGGTCCTGGCGCGTGCCGGGCGGCTGGAGGAGGCGGTCGCGATGCTGCGGCTGACTGCCCGTCTCGACCTTGACGACCGGACCAGGTCGACGGCCGGCGGACTCCACCTGGCGGCGATGGGCAGCGTCTGGCAGGCGCTCGTCCAGGGTTTCGCCGGGATCCGCCCGACCGGCGACGCCCTGCTGATCGATCCACGCCTGCCGGCGTCCTGGGACGCGCTCGAGATCCCCGTTCGTTACCACGGGACCCGCCTGCCGGGTCCGGGTGGAGCACCAGTCCGTCCGGGTCGAGGCCGATCGGCCCGGTGCCGGGTCCGCTTCCCGGGCGGCGATCGGATGGCTCGTGTCGCCGACGGACGGATCCTAGTTCCGGCGAGGGTCGCCAGGCTGGCAGGAGGTGCCATCGTGACGCGCGTACTCGCGGCCATCGACGGCAGTGCGGCTGCACGCCCCGTCCTCTCGGCGGCGGCGGCATTGGGCGACCTGCTTGGATCGGACGTCGACGCGGTGCACGTCGGAGAGCCCGGCCGGGCCGCCGCGATGGCCGCTGCGGATGCCGCCGCCACCCACCTCATGCTTGTGGCGGGGCAGCCGCTCGAACGGATCGTCGAGGAGGCCGGGCGGCCGGACGTCGTGGCCATCGTGCTCGGGGCCCGCGCCACCCCTGGCGGCGCTCGGCCGGCGGGTCACGTGGCGACGCGCGTCGCGACCTCCATCCGTAAACCCGTCGTCGTCGTCCCTCCCGATTGCGAGGTGCCGGTCCGGTTCAACCGGACCCTCGTCCCGCTGGAGGCCGTGATGGCGACCGCGTCGACGCTTGAGGCGGCCGTCCTTGCAGCCGGCATCGCGGGCGCCGAGGTCGTCGTCGTTCACATCCTGAGCGAGCAGGCACTTCCGCCGTTCACCGACCAACCGCAGCACGAGGTCAAGGCATGGACGGATGAGTTCCGGCGTCGGTACTTCGATCATCCGGAGGTCCGTCTCGACGTTCGGATCGGCGTGCCCCGTCAACGCGTGCTGACCTTCGCGGAGGAGATCCAGGCGGACGCCATCATGCTCGCCTGGAGCCAGCGACTCGTCGCGCAGCGTGCCGTCCTGGTCCGGTCTGTCCTCGAGCACAGCCGGATTCCGGTGATCCTCATCCCGATCACGCGTCGTCGCGACCGGGTCACGTACCCGTCCGGGCACCGGAGGGGCACTGCGAGGCACCGGTGGGCGACGCCCATCAGACGCACGGCATCGACAGGAGGACGTCGCCATGCGACGCATGCTGGTCGCCTACGACGGCACTGAGTCCTCCGGCAGAGCGCTGGGCGTGGCCATCGACCTTGCCACGGCGTTCGACGCAGCCATCACCCTCATCAGCGTCATCCCGACCCGCGAGGGCTGGCCGTCCACCGACCCGTGCGACGACGACGTGACGCACGCGCTCGAGCTGTGCGAGGCGCGTGAGATCGTCCGCAGGAGCGGTCTGGAACCGACCCTCGTCGAGCGCGCCGGAGACCCCGCAGAGACGATCGAACGCATCGCCCGGGAGGGTGACTTCGACCTGATCGTGGTCGGATCACGCGGTCTCTGGGACCAGGCGGACCGCTACATGGGCGGCAGCGTCTCGGAACATGTGGCGGCGCATGCACCGGTGACCGTGGTCGTCGCTCGCTGACGACGCGACAAGTCGTCGACCGGCCGCCAAGCCATGAGGACCAGCTCGGATCGTGGTGCGATCCGTGGCACAGAAGGCAGGGGCCGGCTCGGATGCTCCAGGCGGATCGACTCGAGGCGGAGTCCGCGCTCACTACGTCCCGCAGGGTCATGGGGACCGTTGCGGGACGAGCCTCATCGCGGCCTGCGCCGCCATCCAGGTCAGTCCCGACACGTCCCATTCGGGCCGATCAGCCCTTGACCCGGAGCCCGGTGCTCGCGTGGGGTGCGCGGAGGTGCATCCGTGGCACAAGGCAGGGTCGGGTGATCGACCTCGGTCATCGTCGGACCTCGCGACAGGACGGTCGCTGGGTGAGGCGTTCGCCTCCCGGAGCCTCCCCTGCTGGCGATCGCCGTCGGACTGCTTGTCGGAGCATCGCTCGGTGCACTCTTCGGCACCGGCGTGATTTCGGCCGACCTTCGCGGAGCGCGTCAGGCCGTTCGTGGCACGGTTCACGTCGGCACGCCCGACGCCGCTCACCTTCGCGATCCTTGGGCTCGCGGCGGCGCTCGGCGAGGAGACCCTCTTCCGGGCGGCCATCCAGCCCGTTGCCGGGATCGTCGTCGCCTCGCTGTTGTTCATGTTTGCCCACAGCCTCATCGCCGACTTCCGCCACCCGACCCTGGGCAAAGCCGCCTACGCCCTCCTCGCGTTGGCGATGGCTCTCGTGCTCGGGCTGCTCTACGACCGGTTCGGCATCGCCGCCTCGATGGCGGCGCACTTCGCCTTTGACACGGTCGCGCTGACCCTCATCGCGCCCCTCCTGCCAACGCGAATGCCGGTCGGCAGTGCGGCGGGCTAGCGGGACGAGCCCGCGAAACGGGACCCGACGTCGGTGGCGGATCCGCGGCGGCTGATCGCGCTGGCGCAGCCTGTCGCCGTTCCGGTCGCGATGGTCGCCGGCATCGCGATCGGCCGCGATCGACTGGGCGACCATGGCGGCTACCGGATTCGTCGAGCACTCCGAGCGGGCCCGTCGGCGAGCGCGCCACAGCGCAGCGCGATCAGGACGCGCCAGGACATCAAGCACGGAGCGTCTGGAGACCGTTTGCCTTGACCCGTCGATGCGCCAGTCTGTGGACCTGTTCGATCGCCATGGGGTGTCGTCGTGGCCCAGCTGCCCGTTGAGCTGATCCTGGTTCGCCAACTGGCGCACGGTCTCGCGGTCCCGACCTTCGTGGTCGATGCCGCTGGCGACCTCGTCTTCGTCAACGAAGCTGCGGAAGGTCTGCTCGGCCTCGACTTCGAGGATGTGGGCCAAGTGTCGTTCGCAGACTGGACAGCGGCCTTCGCGTCCCGCACGAAAGGGCGCCGACGAGCCGACCCGGCGACCCATCCGCTCGCCATCGCCATCCGCCAACGCACGCCGGTCCACGGTCCGTTGCGGATCGTGGGTCGAGACGGCGTCCTTCGGTCGCTCGTGGTGACCGCTCTCCCCCTGGAGGGCACTCGCGGTCAGCTCCTCGGTGGTCTCGCCATGTTCTGGGAGCCACCGAGTCGATGATCGTCCGCCTGTGGGGGACACGCGGGTCGCTCGCGAGCTCCGGCCCGGAAACGGCGGGCTACGGGGGCAACACCGCCGCGGTCGAGATCGTGAGCGCCGATGGCACCATCCTCGCGCTCGATGCCGGGACCGGCATCCGTCGGCTCGGAGCCGTCATCGACCCAGCTGTCGAGCGGCTGGACATCCTCCTGACCCACCTCCATATGGACCATATCCAGGGCCTCGGCTTCTTCGCCCCGTTCTTCCGGCCCTCGGGCGAGATCCATGTTTGGGGCCCTGCGTCGGCGACGATGGATCTGCGCACTCGCCTCACACGCTATCTCTCGCCACCGCTCTTCCCGGTGCGCATCCGCGACCTCGACGCTCGCGTCGTCCTCCATGACGCGCCCGAGGAACCGGTACGCATCGGCGGCTTCGAGATCGCTGCCCAGCAGGTCATCCATCCGGGACCTACGGTCGGTTACCGGATCTCCGCCGACGGCGCGAGCGTTGCCTACCTGCCCGATCACGAACCGGCACTCGGTGCGCGAAGGTTTCCCGAAGAGCCACGCTGGACGTCCGGCTTCGATCTCGCCGCAGGCGTCGACCTCCTCATCCACGACGGGCAGTACTCGGATGCCGAGCGCGCGATGCGGATCGGCTGGGGCCACAGCTCGGTCAGCGAGGCAGTCGCCTTCGCGGAGTCAGCGGCGGTTCGCCGGCTCATCCTCTTCCACCACGACCCATCCCATAGCGATGCCGTGATCGATGAGCTGACCGAGGCAGCACGCGTACGCGGCAGCTCGATCGAGGTCGTCGCCGGTCGCGAGGGCGCCCAGTACCACCTGGGAACCGACGCCCGCGCCTGACCATCGCGCCGAGATGCGGCGTCTCTATGCTCACGAGGTCGGCTGCTGGGGCGCTCCGGGGGCAGGGGACGACATGTCACGTGACCCCCGATCCGACCGCCGCGCGCCCTTCTGGCGTGTCCCGCCTCCGATCGGGATGAGGACGGCCTCAATCTCCTCGGACGTAGGTGAACCCATAGGGCTCGACCGGCACCGCGAGGGTGCCGGCGCCGCTCACGGTTTCGACGAGCCGACCCTCAGCGTCGTAGGCGAACGCCGTCGAACCGCCTGTTCCCGCCTCGACGCTCGCGAGGCGTCTCACGGTCGCCCAGCTGCGGAGGAGGCCCTGCTGCCCGCCGTCGCCTGAGAGGAGCAACCGCTCGATCTCGGGCTGGACGAGCAGCGCATCGAGCCGAACGGGCGCACCGTCACCGACGTACGCGGACTCGATCGCGACCGGCCCCGCGCCGAGCTCGCGGGTCGTCCCTACGTTGCCGATGTCGAGGTAGCCCGAGGTGGGCGAGACCCCCTGGCCACCGGCTCCGCCATGCCATTGGATGCCGAGCGGCACGTTGTCGAACCGATGCCGTGTTCCGATCGACTCGAGCGGCGCCTCCTGCCGGTCGAAGACGGGCAGCAGGCGGTATCGCCCCGCCTCGGGGAGCGTGGCCGATGCGGTCACCCGGCCGCCAGGTCCCAGCTCGACGTAGCGGCCGCCGCTCCAGAGGCTTTCGCCGGTCCATGCGCTGGCCGGCGTCACGACGGTCGCCTTGCCCTTCAAGGTGCCCGATTCGGCTTCGACGAGCGACCAGCTCACCTGGCCCACACGGGTGTTGCGGGACGTAGCCGCAGCGGCGACATCGGGATGGGCATCGAGGGCGAGCATGGAGAGCAGACCGTGGATGGTGCTCTCGGCGCCGCTGTTGCGATTGATGCGGCCGTCGGCCTCGAGGCCATCGAACGTCCGCCCCGTGGCCGGGTCGTACATCTGGCACGTCCGATCGATTGTTGCCGAAGTACCACGCTGCCTGGATGGCGGCCAGCTGCCGGAAGCCGTCCAGACCGCTGGCGTCGGCCGTTCGCAGGAGGTTCTGCAAGGTGGCGTCCGCGCCGTAGGCGATCTGGGCGAGCTCGGCCGGGGCCGGCAGCCAGCCCTGATCGGCGCCGCCCTGGACCAGCAGGTGCGGCGTGAAGCGAGCCGCCTCCGTGACCGCGACGCTCGTGAACCGGTCCTCACCAAGCGCCGAGCCGGCGGTGGCGAGCGCACCGGCCATCTGGTCGCCCCACGCATGCCACAGGGAACGTGAGCCCGCGTAGGGAAGGATCGCTGCGAAGGGCCAGGTCGCAGCGGAGTCCGACAGCGCCATCTCGGCCAGGCCATCGCCGAGTCGTTCGAGATCGAGGCGGGCGCGCGCGTTCCCGGGATCGGCGCGGGTGTAGGCCGACAGGCCATACACCGCCTCCGACGAGGCGTCTGCCCCGTCGACGATCAGCCACGCCGGGACGTTCGCCCCGTCGAACAGGCGATGACTGCCATACCGGACGAGGACTTCCCGATCGAGCGCGTCGAGAGCCAGCTCGAGGCGAGTCCGCAGGAATGTCGCGAAGGCAGGGTCGGCGTCCCGGAACGCCTCGTAGCCCTCGCCGAGCGCCCAGATCGAGCGCGCGAGCCAGTAGGCGGCGTCCGAGTCGGACGGGTCGGGGAGCTCCTTGGGATCCGCGCTCGGATTCAGCGTCCCGTCCGGCTGCATCCAGAGCACGAAGTTGCCCAGCCGCGAGTCGGCGGTGAGCGTCTGCATGTAGGTCACGCTTCGGAGCAGCCCGTACGCCGCGGCGCGGCTGTGATCGTCACCGAACTGCCGCCAGTGGCGGAGGTACACGACGGCGGCCCGGGTCAGGTCATCGGTGTTGAAGGCGCCCTGACCGTAGGTGTTCGTGTCCGGGTGATAGGTGCCGCCACCGAGCCGCCGATACGACCCGTCTGCTTGTGGCTCGGCATAGGTCCAGAGGACCCGCAGGCTTGGCTCGTCCGCGAGCCGGTAGGTCGTGTGACCGGCCTGCGTCGGCGGTGTCACCACGTCGCCGAGGAAGTCGAGATGGGCGAGGTTCGTCAGCGGGAGGGGGGCCGCGCGGACGGGCGTGGCCCCCATGCCGGTGACCAGCAGCGTGACCGCGACGAGCACCGGGAGCAGCGCCGCCCGGGCGATCCGGCGGCGGGGATCGGTCGATCGGAACATCACATGACTCCTGTCGGGTGCGACTCGTGAAGCTCCTGCAAGCGACCCGAGTCGGCCGCCTCCTGGGCCGCCACCGCGGTCGTCAGGCTGTCGAGGGCGTCACGGCCGGAGACGGCCGGTGGCCGCTCGCTCCGAACCGCGTCGACGAGATCGGCGAAGCCGGCCCGCACGGACTCCCGGTAGACGTGGCCCTTGGCCGCCGCCCCTCCGAGCGTCGCCCGAAGCCGGACACGACTCGTGACAGCGTGGACCTCGCCTCGGCTGCGCCAGGTCTGCGCACCCGGGCCATCGATCGGGGCGATCGCGACGTCGACGCGTTCCATGCCCGACGGGCGCACGCCGGGGACGGCCAAGGCCCGCCTGGGGTGGTCGATGACGCGGTCGATGGCGAACGCGCCATCCTCGTCGGTCCAGATGTCCATCTCGAGATCGACCGGGATCCATCCGCGCAACGTGCCGTGCGCGAAGCCCCAGTCGAGCAGGACCGACTGGTACTCGGCCCCATCCGGATGGGCGAACGAGTGGGCGTAGGTCGCGGTCGCCCCGCCGGGATGGAGGGTGGTCGCGACGGCTGAATCGATCTCCCCGCTCGTCCGGGCTGCCTGGATGGCGACGACCCCGATGGGCGGTTCGCCGAAGAGCCAGGACGCGACATCGAAGAAGTGGACGCCGTGTTCGATGAAGATCCCGCCGCTCGTGGCACGGTCCCAGAACCAGTGGTCGGCTCCCAGCCGCTCGTCACCGGCGAGGTTCTCCAGGGCGAACCGCCGGAGACGCCCGAGCACCAGCCGATCGTCGGCTCGCCGCACCGCCTGGAGACGCCGGATGAGCCAGTACAACGGGTTCCAGCGCATGACGTAGTCGACCGTGAGCGTCGTAGCGCGCCGGTCTGCAGCCTCGATCGCCGCGCGCGCCTCTGGCAGGCTGGTCGCGAGCGGCTTCTCACAGAACGCGTGCTTGCCGGCTTCGGCAGCGGCCAGGGCGATGACCCCGTGGGTCACCGGCGGCGTGGCGATGATCACCACGTCCACGGTCGGCTCGGCGAGCAGGCGCTCCACGTTCGGGGCGACGCTGGCGCCCGATGCGGCTGCCACCGCTGCAGCACGATCCGGGTCGACATCGGTCACCAGCCTCGCCTCGACCTCCGGCAGATCGGCGATCGCGGCGAGCGCGAAGCGCCCGAAGCTGCCGCAACCGACGAGTCCGACCCCGAGCGGCTGCGGCGCCGTCATGTGCGAGGTGTCGTCCGGTGCGATCCGCGACAGGCGCGCGACGCCGATCGCGCGATCGGCCATGCCGTAGTACACGTCGAACGCCGACGCGTCGCCGTTCTGGGCGGGCTCGATGGCGGTCGGAAAGACGACGTTGCCGACCGTGCCCGTCACCTCCTCCGGTAGCTCAGGCTCCAGGAGCGGCGTCGTCGACCGGGCGATGACGCGCGTCACATCATCCGCATCGAGGATGAATGCCCCCGCGCAGTAGCGGACCTTCGGCTGGACGTCGAAACCGCGGGCGTAGGCGCCCGTGACACCGTGGTGGAGGACGAGCCAACCCTCATCGATCCGGATCGGCGGGGTCCCTCCGCCGATCTTCAGCGCCTCCCACGGCTGCTCCGGCAACGCGACCAGGCGATGCTGCTCGAACCGGGTCAGCGCGCCCAGGTCGGCCTCGACGGCGCTCGCTGGCGCGAAGCTGACCCAGATGCCGGGCCGCGGATCCGCCAGTCCAGCCGGCAGAGGGATGCCCTCCGTCGCGCGGACGAAGGACAGGTCCCACATCGGCCGATGGAGCATGGCGTACGCCGGCCGGCCGGCGGGATCCGGGACGAGTTCGGGAAACAGCAGCGCGTCCTTGTTCGGATACAGGCCGAGGTCCGTCCGAAGGTCGGCCTGGTAGCCGAACGTGACCGGCCCGAGGCGCTGCCAATGCTCGAGATCGGTCGACGCGGCCAGGCCGATCCGCGGACCGAGCGGGCCGAACGCCGCGTACGTCATGATCCAGCGCCCAAGGGATGGGACGTACGTGATCCGTGGGTCCTCCACGCCACCGCCGCCCGCGTGGAGCTCCCACGCCTCCTCCGGTTCGAGGGCCGTGCCGAGGCGCTCGACGTCGACTGGCGTACCGTCCGCGTCGAAGACGACACGAGCCCGCCCGATGCGCGAGAAGTTGCCTTCCGCGACCATCCGCGGGAACAGGAAGGTCTCCCCCTCACGGCGTGCGGTCGCCGGGTTGAGGACACCCCACGCTTCGGTCGGTTCGCCGGGCAGCGGCGCCATCACGACGCCGAGTCGCTGCAGCCGGAATGGGATGGCGCCGGGCGGGGCAGACGCTGCCAGCCGGCCCGCAGTCATCCCGGCTCGCCGGCGGCGACCGCTGCGCTCATCCCTTCACCCCGGAGCCCAGACTCGACTGGACGAACTGACGCTGGAAGACCACGAACAGGACGACGGCGGGGATCGCCAGCACCACCGCACCGGCCAGGATCGCGCCGAAGGGGTTCGCCGCCCGCGCCGACACCGTCGAGATGTAGTTGGCGAGCGCGACCGCGAGGGGCTGCAGGTCGTGTTGCTTCGTGATCAGGAACGGCCACAGGAATTCGTTCCACGGCCCGATGAACGTCACGATCACCGCCGTGACGATCGCGGGGCGAGCCAGCGGGACCGCGATGCTGCGGAGGATGCGGAGCTCCGACGCGCCGTCGATGCGGGCGGATTCGAACAGCTCACGGGGCAACTGCAGGAAGAACTGCCGGAAGATGAAGACCGCGGTCGCGTTGATCGCGAACGGAAGGATCATCCCGAGGTAGCTGTCCGCAAGGCCGTACGAGCGCACGACCAGCACGTAGAGCGGGATCATGAACAGCTGGAACGGCAGCACCAGGATCAACAACATCACCGTGAAGAGCACGGTGCGGCCGCGGAAGTGCAGCTGGGCGAGCGCGTAGCCAGCCAGCAGCCCGAAGACGAGGGTGGAGAGGAGGACGCCGACGGTGAAGATCGCGGAGTTGAGGAGGGTGCGGGCCAGATCGACCGAAGCGTTGATCTCGGCAAAGTTGTCCAGCGTGAGATTCGCCGGATTCGGGAACGCGCCGGCGATGTCCGTCTGCGGCTCCCGCTGCAGCGCTCCGATGACCATGTAGTAGAAGGGGAACAGGAACACGATCGCGCCCACCACGAGCGCCAGGATGCCCAGGATCCGGCCCATCGAACCGTGGCGGGCGGGTTGGCGGACTTCGCCTGTCGTCGCGCGCGCGGCTGCCGTCGTCGTGGCCATGATCAATCCCTTTCCAGCACGAACCGTTGGATCCCGGAGATCACCATGACCCCGATCGCGAGGACGACGCCGATCGCTGCCGCGTACCCCGCGTTGCCTTGCTGGATACCTGACTGATACATGAGCAGGACCGGCGACGTCGAAGCACCGTCCGGGCCGCCGCCACCCGTCAGGAGATACGGTTCGGTGAACAGGTTGGCGCCGATGATCGTGGCGAGGATCACGACGAGCGTCGTCGCCGAGCGGACTCCAGGCACGGTGATCGCCGTGAATCGCTTGACCTGTCCGGCACCATCGACCTCTGCCGCCTCGTACAGCTCACCGGGGATGTTCTGCAGCGCTGCGAGGTACAGGAGGACGTAGAACCCGAGCTGCTTCCAGGTCACGGAGAGCGCGATCATCGGCATCGCCCAGAATTCATTGACCAGCCAGGACGGCTCCGGCGCCAAGGGGCCGAGCACGGTGTTCACCAGCCCATCGCCCGAGAACAGCCACAGCCAGACGCCGATGACGGCTACGCTGGCCGTCACGTACGGGATGTAGTAGGCCGTCCGGAAGAACGCACGAAACGGGAGCTTCGCGTTGAGCGCGGACGCGAGCACCAGCGAGAGCAGCACCGTCAACGGGATGTTGATCAGCATGAACTCGATGACGTTCAGGATCGACCGTTGGAAGGCCGGGTCGGTCAGGATCTCCGTGTAGTTCTGCAGGCCCACGAACGGGCGATCCACCAGGGCGCCAGGCGCTGCGAAGAAGTAATCGAAGAACGAGATGTACACCGCCAGAAGCAACGGGTAGCCGAACAGTGCCACGAGGAAGATCGCGTACGGGGCGGCGAAGATGACCCCGATCGGATCCTGCCCGAAGACCCTCCGCATCCGCTGACGGGCTGGCGCGACCGCGACAGCCACCGGCTCAGCCTTCGCTGATCAGTGACTTGATCTTGGTGGCCGCGTCGTTGAAGGCCTGGTCGATCGGCTTCTTGCCGAAGATCACCGCCTGGCTGTACGCATCCCGGAAGGTCTGCCAGACCTCGATCGAGTTCGGGACGATGGGGACCTCGACCGTCCGGGCAGCCTGGTCGGCGAACTGGCGTGTACTCGGGGTGCGCCTTGAAGTAGTCGGGATACGTCGTCACGAGGTCTGTCCGCATCGGCATCTGGCCCGTCCCTTCGAGCAGCATGCCGTCGTTGTCCTTGCTCGTCGCGAACTTGAGGAACTCCCAGGCCGTCCCGCGGTTCACGCAACTGGTGTACATCCCGATCGACTTCTCGTCGCTGAACGTGGATACGTCCTTGGCGTCCTTGCCGTCCTTCGTGGGAACCGGCACGGCGCCCCAGTCGACCTTGTCGCCGTAGACGGCGATCGCCCACGGCCCGACGATCGCCATCGCGGCCTTCTGATCGCCGAAGGAATCGCCCTTGTAGGCTTCCTTGGGGACGAGAGCCTGGTCGTACAGACCCTTCCAGAACTCGGCCACCGCGAGCCCGTCGGGCGTGTTGAATTGCGGTTCGCCGTTGTCGATCAGGCCCTTCCCCGTCTGAGCGATCAAGAGGGGGTAGTAGTCGAACCAGGGCTGATAGAACTCCGACGTCGGGCTGGGCCAGATCGCGGCCTGCACGCCGCCCTTCTCGACGAGCGTCTTCGCCGTCTGCGAGAAGTCTGCGTACGTCTTCAGCGGAGGATCGTCGGTGGCGATGCCAGCCTTGCCGAAGACCGTCTTGTTGTAGAAGATCATCACCGGGTTCGTCTTCCAGGGCATCTGGTAGAACTTGCCGTCGGTGAACTTGTACTGGTCGGAGCGATCACCGGTCCGGGCGGTGATGTAGGCGGCGCCATCCGGGAACTCGTCGAGGGCGACGAGACCGCCCGCCTTCTGGAACTGCGGCACGGCGGCGGGGGCGGTGTTGAAGATGAGGCACGGCGTGTTGCCAGCCGTGATCGACGCACCGATCACTTCCTCGGAGCTGGTGCCCGCCGGGATCTCCTCCCCGGTGACCTGTTCGTTCGGGTGGTCCTTGTTCCAGGCATCCACGCACCGCCTTGCCCCAGGTGACCTCTTCCTTGTTGTTGGAGTACCAGATCTTGATCGGGCCTGTTGCGCCCGCCGCGGCACCACCGCTTGCGGCAGCGCTGCCGCTCGCCGCGCGCACCGCCGCCGGGGGTACTGCCGGTACCGCCACCACAAGCGGCAAGGATCAAGACAAGGGTGCTCGCGATGCCCGCGAGACGAAGCCCAGTGCGAGACATGTGCACTCCTTTGTCTCTGTCACTCCCTGGATCGATCACTGTGCCGCCGAGGGGCGGCGCGTTTGATAGCGGACGTCGTGCTGGACCGTTACAGGGGCGTGCATCGTCAGCGACGGCTCGCCCCCGATGGGCGCCACCAGGCTCAAGGCGGCGGCGCGGATCCATTCGGTCGTGTCCCGGCGCACGGACATGGGCGCTGCGCGCTGCGTGCCTCGTATCGTCGGAGCCGACCACGGAGAGCAGACGGAACGGCCAAGGCACCGGGCCCCGACATGAGGCGGATGCGTGACCTCGCGGCGCGGTCGTGTCGGCCTGCTGGGTGACGTTCGACGGCCACTGACACGAATGTGCCGCGTTTCCCGAGGAATGTGCAACAGACGAGCCCTGACATGGCGGGGTGGGTAAACGCTCACTTGGCGCCGCATGGCCAGGCTCGCCGCGATACGCCAGAATGGACCGACGGAGGGCGTGACATGTCGGTTGGGCTCTTGCCTGCGCGGAACCGGCTTCTCGCGGCCCTGCGGGCCAAGGATGCGGCTGCCGAGGCGCACCTCCGAGATCGGCTTGAGCCGGTGGAGCTCAAGCTGCACACCCGGGTCATGTCGCCTGACCGCCCGATCCGCCATGTCTACTTTCCGGAGACCGGTGTCCTGTCCGAGATCCAGACCATGCGGAACGGCTCGGCCGTCGAGGTCAACCTGGTCGGGTCGGATGGGATGGCGGGCCTTGCCGTCTACCTGGGCGGTGTCAGCTTCCCCGTCGAGGTGATCTGCCAAGCGCCGGGAACGTTCCTGCGGATGCGAGCGGACGAATTCCGCGCCGAGGTCGCCGGCAGTGCTCCGCTGCTCGACGTCCTCCACGGCTACACGCAGGCCATCCTCGCGATCCGCTCCCAGGCGATCGGATGCGATCGGTTTCACGCGGTCGAAGCTCGCGCAGCCCGATGGCTGTTGGAGATGGACGATCGCGTACCGCACGAAGAATTCACGATGACCCATGAGTTCCTGGCGTTGATGCTCGGCGTTCGGCGTCAGACGGTCTCAGCGGTCGCTCAGGAGCTGAGTCGCCGAGGCTGCATCGCCTACCGGCGCGGGTTCATCCGGATCGCCGACAGGACGGCCCTCGAGGCCGCGGCCTGCGAGTGCTACGAGGTCATCCGCGACGAGTTCGCGCGTCTGGTCGGGGCCCCGATCGGACGGCAGCCCCCGTCGCGGACGTCGTGGTGTCGCCGATGACGCCGGCTGCGGCGATGCAGCCCTGTCCTGACGGACCGACACGGAGGTTGCACCCATGGCGCGTATCCGCCGCTTCGACCATGTCGGCATCACGGTCGCCGACCTCGACACGATGACGGCGTTCTTCGTCGGGCTGGGTTTCGAGGTCGAGGGCCGGGAGTTCGTGGAAGGCGAGTTCATCGACACGGTCATCGGCATCCCGAACGCCCGGACCGAGATCGTCATGGTCCGGCCGCCCGACGGCGGGACCGGGCTGGAGCTGTCGCGCTTCGTCCGTCCCGAGCATGAACCCGGATCACCCGACGCCGGGGAGAACGAGCTCGGGCTGCGCAATGTCGGCTTCGAAGTGGACGAACTCCAGCCGATCGTCGACCGGATCCGTGCGGACGGCTACGACCTGGTCGGCGACATCGGTGAGTACGAGAACATCTGGCGGATGGCGCACATCCGCGGGCCGGAGGGCATCATCGTGTCCCTGTCCGAGCGGATCGGCTGACGCGCGACGTTGCCGTGCTATGGTTGCCGCCCCGCCGCACCTCGCGGCGCTGCTCCGCGTGGTCGACCCTCTTCTCGAACGGACCGTGCGTACTGAAATCCCTGTTCGGGGAGCGTAGGAGGTCTTATGACCACCGGTACCATCAAGAAAGTCGTCTCTGAGCGCGGCTTCGGATTCATCGTCGCCGAAGATGCGAAGGAATACTTCTTCCATCGCGACGGCCTCGACTCGTCCCTCCAGTTCGATCGCCTCGTCGGCGGCGAGCGGGTCGCGTTCGAGATCGAGTCGAGTCCCAAGGGCCCGCGCGCGACCCAGGTCCGCGCGGCGTAGCCGACAGGACGGCCCGCCCGGCAACGGGCGGGCTTTTTTGTTTCCCTGACGGGGCGTCACGTCCCAGGGCTCAGGCCCGGGCGATCCCCAGCAGCCGGTCGAACTCGGCGCGGATGATGCCGTAGCACTCGCACGAAGCGCGTTCCAGGCCGGGGCGATCGAGGATGCGCATCTGACCGCGGGTGTACGAGATCAATCCTCGGTCAGCGAGCTCGCCGACCGCGATCCCGACGCTCTGGCGCGCGACGCCCAGCATGAACGCGAGGAACTCCTGCGTCAGGTAGAACGCCTCGGATTCCGCGCGATCCTGCGTGGCCAGGAGCCAGCGTGCCGCGCGCATCGAGACCGGATGGATCCCGTTGCACGCCGCGTTCTGCGCCGTCTGCACGAAGAAGGCCTGCGAGTACGTGCGGAGCAGCGCGGCCAGCCGCGACCCGGGGGCCAGGATCGTCTCCATGCGCTGCGCCGGGATCCGGATCGACTCACCGCTGAGTTGCGCCATCAGATGGAACGGCGAGCTTCCAGCTCCGAGGAAGATCGGCAGACCGATCATCCCCTCGTTGCCGACCGTCGCGACCTCCGCGCCCAACCCTCGTGACATCAGCGCGACGACGGAGACCATCCCGCTCGCCGGAAAGTACGCGTACTCGATCGGTTCCCCTGGGCGGGCGATGACGTCCCCTCGGGGAAGGCTGATCAGCTCGAGCCACGGCTCGAGGGGAGCGAACTCTTCGTCCGAGAGGGCGGCCAGGAGGTGGTTGCGTTCGCGAGGATGGACGTCCACGTTCCGACTTCCGGTCGTGTCGCTGGTGCCAATGCCAGATTACTGGCAGACGATTATCGACCCGCGGGGCAATATCCCGCCTGAATACGACGTCAGCCTGGGGGGCGCTGCGCGAGAGAGCCGGGGGCCGCCCCGGCTCTCTCGTTGTCCGCCACAGGAACAAACGCACCGGGCGTAGGCTTGCGCGTGCCTTCGGTCCCGTGCGGCGCCACCGACTCCGCCCTCCCCCCAGGCTGAACGTGTGTGTGCCCCCGGACCGGAGGCTTTTGCGCTGCGGGACCACGGTCGCCGGCAGCGATCTCGCCTCGGGCCGGCCGGCAGGCGGTCCGCGCCCTCGCACCGGGTTCAGGCACCCTTGTCCCGCTCCTGATGCCACCGCCTGTCGAGGCCGTCGAGGACGACATCGAGGCCGTACTCGAACTCGTCGCCGTAGTCGTAGCCGGGCTTCATGACGTGCTCGTTGAGGAATTCGACGAGGTTGGGATACTCGTTGGCAGGGAACGGCGCCAGCATGGCCTCGGCCACGTCCCCGACCGGATCGGACGTGTCGAACGGCAGATTCATCTTCGTCAGCGCGAACCCGTAGATGTAGCTGTCCAGCAGCGAGTACGCGTGGGCAGCCCGCTCGACATCGAAGCCGGCGGCGCGGAGCCTGCCGATCACGGCGTCGTGGTGACGCAGGTTCGCCGGCCCGGGCGTCTTTCGGGACTCCATGAGGCCGACCGCCCACGGGTGGCGCGCCAGCGCGTCCCGGACCGCGATCGCTCGATGCCGCATCGAGGCCTTCCAGTCGCCGCCCCCCGCGGGCACGCCGATCTCGCCGAAGACGATGTCGACCATCGCGTCGATGAGGTCCTCCTTGTTGGCGACGTGGCGATACAGCGCCATGGGCGCCACCTCGAGCATCTCGGCGAGCGTGCGCATCGTGAGTGACTCCAGCCCGCCTGCATCCGCGTGGGCGATCGCCGCGCGGAGGACGAGCTCCCTGCTCAGGCGCTTGCGCGGTTCCGCCGCTGCGGGGCTGGCCATCCGTGCTGCTCCTCTCCCCGACCTTCGCCCTTGACAGAGTACAGTGTACTCACTAGTGTGAACGACGTACACAGAAGTGCGTACATCATATCAGGGAAGTTGGGGCGTGATGAAGGCGATCATCCAAGACCGTTACGGCTCGGCCGAGGTCCTCGAAACGCGTGACATCGAGCGGCCGCGCATCGGCGACGACGAGGTCCTGGTCCGCGTCCATGCGGCCTCCGTCCACGTCGGCGACTGGATCCTGATGACCGGCTCGCCCTTCGTCATGCGCATGGCGACCGGGCTGCGGAGGCCGAAGAACGCGGTCCCGGGGACGGATATCGCGGGCACGGTCGAAGCGGTCGGCAAGAGCGTGCAGCGCCTTCGACCGGGCGATGAGGTGTTCGGGTGGTGCGCCGGCGCATTCGCCGAGTACGCGTCGGCGAGCGAGGACCGACTCCTCGCGAAGCCCGCCAACCTCACCTTCGTGCAGGCAGCCGCCGTCGGCGTGTCGGCGACCACCGCCCTGCAGATCCTGCGCGACGACGGCCACGTCCGACCGGGTCAGAAGGTCCTCATCAACGGTGCATCGGGCGGCGTCGGCACGTTCGCGGTGCAGATCGCGAAGGCGTTCGGTGCCGAGGTGACCGGGGTCTGCAGCACGAAGAACGTGGACATGGTCCGATCCATCGGCGCCGACCACGTCATCGACTACACGCACGCGGACTTCACCGCGGGCGTGGGGCGCTACGACCTCATCTTCGACAACGTCGGCAACCACTCGATGGCGCGGACCCGCCGTGCGCTGAGCCCGTCGGGGACCCTGATCTCGAATGGCGGCGGGCACGCGGGTGGCAAGCTCAGCCGGACGATCCGGGCGATGCTCGTGTCGATGCTCGTTCGCCAACAGGCGAAGCCGACGGTCAAGACCCAGAACCACGACGACCTGGTCGCGCTGAAGGAGCTCGCCGAGGCCGGACGCATCACCCCGGTGATCGATGGCACCTATCCCCTCCAGGAGACCCGCGCGGCGATCGCTCGCGTCGCGAGTGGCCACGCGCGCGGGACGATCGTCATCGACGTGCTTGGCTCGCCAGGCCCCGCCGGCGTTTCGGCCGACGCGGTGACCGAGGCTCCGCGCGTCGTGCCTGCCCTCGTCTGATCGCAGAGGCGGCGACGCCTCGTGTCGATCCGCCGATCCACCGTCCACGACCCCTGAAAGGGAACGACCCATGTCCAAAGCAATGGTTACCAAGCTCTTCATCGGGGCGGGCCTCGCGATGATCGCGGGCATCGTCCTGGCCTTCATCGGGGTGGGGATCGGCCTCGCCAACGACGTGTTCGTCATGAACGGCTCCGACATCGTCGGGCTCCGAGGCGGCGCCGTCGCCTGGTCATCGCTCGGGCTCGGCCTCGTCGGCATCCTCGCGCTGGTCGGCGGTCTGACCGCGGGCTTGATCTCCTGGATCGGAGCCCTGCTGAACACGTGGCAGGTCGAGAGCAAGGCGTGGTTCATCGGACTGCTCCTGCTCGGGATCTTCAACTTCGGGTTCTTCGCGATGGTCGCCTACCTCCTGGCCGGGCCCGACGGCTCGACCGACGCGGCTGTCCGCAAGGCGCAGACGGCCCCGCGGGCGACCCCTGCCTGACGCAGGTGCTCGAGGGGTGACCCGCCCCGCGGTGGGCGCCGGTTCCGCCGGCGTCCACCGCGTATCGCGTGGAAGAGGAGTCGGTCATGGTTGACGAGACCGAGGCGATGGCCGGCAAGGTCGTGCTGATCACCGGCGGTACCGGCGGCATCGGCAAGGCCACCGCGATCGGGCTCGCGGCGCAGGGAGCTCGAGTCGCGATCACGGGCCGGGATCTGCCGCGCGCCCAGGCTGTGGCGATCGAGATCCGCGGCGCGACAGGCAACCCGCAGGTGGACGCGTTCGCCGCTGACCTGTCCTCGCAAGCCGAGGTCGGCCGCCTCGCCCTCCAGGTGCTCGAGGCCTACCCGCGACTGGACGTGCTGATCAACAACGTCGGTGGCTTCTGGGCCACCCGGCATGTCACGGCGGACGGCCTCGAACGCACCTTTGCCGTGAACCACCTGGCGGCGTTCCTCTTGACCGACCTCTTGCTCGATCGCCTCAAGGCCAGCGCTCCGGCACGGGTGGTCACCGTGTCGTCTGGCGCGCAGTCCCTGGGAGCGATCGACTTCGGCGACCTGCAGGGCGAACGGGACTACTCCGGGCAGACGGCGTACAACCAGTCGAAGCTGGCGAGCGTCATGTTCACCTACGAGCTCGCCCGACGCCTGCGAGGCACCGGCGTGACGGCCACCGCGCTGCACCCCGGCGTGGTCAGCACCGGCTTCGGTGCCGAAGATCCGTCGAGGATCTCCCGCTTCCTCGTTCCGCTCCTCCGACCCTTCATGAAGACTCCGGAGCAGGGCGCGGCCACGTCGATCTACCTGGCGTCGTCGCCGAAGGTGGAAGGCGTCACCGGGTCCTTCTTCGTCAAGGGCAGACCCCGGACGTCCAACAAGGCGTCGTACGACAACCTTGCTGCCGCCCGTCTCTGGACAGATCAGCGCTGGCCTGGTCGGCCGCTCGGGAGTGGTCGCCGATGCTGGACTGGGGCGATCGCCCCGCGCCTGATGGGTCGTCTGGTGGTCACGGTCTCCGGGAGGGCGTTCGTGCGAGCAGTCCCTTGATGAGCGCGACCGCCTCGTCCATCGAGCCAGGGAGCAGCATGGATCGGTCCGCCTCGCTCAGCTCCTGAGCGCGGGTCCCGCCGAGCATCACGCTCGGTCGACCGGGGGCGCCTCGGAGAGCCGCGACCACCGCATCGGCGGCCGCGACATCCGGGGCCGCGACGACGGCGACCACCGCGATCGGCGCGCGGCTCGTCGTCACGGCCGTGAGCCAGCTCGCCAGCGGAACGTCGGCGCCCAGGTAGAGGACGCCCACGCCGCGTCGACGGGCGGCGACCGCGAACGCGAGGGCCCCGATCTCGTGGCGTCCACCGGGCGGCAGCCCGACGATCACGTCAGGGGCGCCGTCGGACGCGACCGCATCGTAGAAGCGGGCCAGTCGCCGTCGGACCGTCTCGCTCGCAGCGTGCTCCATCGAGACGTCGATCGAGCCATCTGCCCACCCGTCGCCGACGGCTCGCAGGACTGGGAAGACCACGTGCTCGAGGGCCGACTCGAAGCGCTCGGAGGCGAACGCCCCGTCGAGGATCCGATCCATCGCGACGACGTCGAGACGCCGTGTCGCGGACATGAAGGCCTCCACCTGGGCCATCGGCTGCTCGGCGGAGGGGGCCTCGCCGCGGGATCGCGTCAGCGCGCCGTCTTCCGAGCGTAGCGCCCGGTCGACGAGCGCGGCCAGATCCTCGTCGGCGGTCGGGATCTGCTCGGCCGCCTGGCTCGGGCGCATCCCGTCGTGCGTGACCAGATGCCGCATCGCGATCAGCCGTGCGATCGCGCGCTCGTCGTAGAGGCGGTAGCCGCTCGCCGTCCGCTCCGGATGGACGACGCCATAGCGGCGCTCCCAGACGCGGACGGTCGGGACGCTGAGCCCGCTGCGCGCGGCTGCCTCCTTGATCGTGTACATGGTTTGTGCAGCGTAACAGCCGCCGGGACGCTTGACAAGGGTTGTACAAGCCGCGTATCGTCGCGTCCTCACCCTAGACAAAGGGTGAACACAGAGCTACGAGCCCGGCCGACGCGGAGCGGGCGACAAGGAGACTCTCGATGCGACGACGCATGGCCCCACTCCTCCAGCCTGCTTGCGGCGGGGATCCTCACCCTTTCGGTCGCGGGGGTCGCCACCGCCGCCGATACCGCCAAGGTGCGCGTCCTGCACGCCTCGCCCGACGCTCCCGCGGTCGACGTCTATCTCGACGACACGATCGTCGACGCGCTGACCAACGTGCCGTTCGGCACGATCTCCGGTTACCTCCCGGTCCCGGCCGGCGACCACAACGTCAAGGTCTACGCGACCGGGACCACGACCGCGCCGGTCATCGATGCCGACGTGACGCTGGCCGCAGGCGCCAGCTACACGATCGGGGCTACCGGCGCCGTCGCCTCGATCACGGCGCAGGTCCTGCAGGACAAGCCCTCACCCGACTGCGACGGCGCGTCCGTCCGTGTCGTCCACTTCAGCGCCGACGCACCGGCGGTCGATATCGCCACGGCCGGCTCGGATCCGGCCGACGCGGTCGTGAAGAACCTGGAGTACCCGAACGCGACCGGCTACGTCGCGCTGCCGGCCGGCTCGTACGACCTGGAAGTCCGCCTCGCCGGGACGACGACCGTCGCCCTCGACCTGCCGGACGTCGCGGTCGAGGCGTGCAACGCCTACAGCGTCTTCGCCATCGGCTCAGCGGCTACCCCGCCGGTCGGCGACAACGCGCTGCAGGTCGCGGTCGCGGTCGATGCCACCACGTCCGACTCGCCCGGCACGACCCCGCCTCCGACGGACACCGAGATCCCCGCAGCGTCCGCGACGAGCGCCGGCTTCGGTCCGGCCGCCGCGCTGCTGCTCGTCGCCGGCCTCCTGACGGTCGCGCTCATCGCCCGGCGCCCCGCGACCCGCCGCGTGCGGCAGGACCAGGGGTAGTCGAAGGCGTACCCGGACCCGGTCGAGCGTGCTCGGCCGGGTCCGGACAGCCCACGATCATGACGATCCAACGACTCATCGACGACGCGCTCGAGATCGCGGTCGTCCCGAGCTTCACGCGCATCGGGTACGAGGTCCGGCGGCAGCTCTTCGGCTGGATGCCCCTGCCCGCTGACTCGCTCCGCGGTCGGACGGTGCTGATCACCGGACCGACCTCGGGTCTGGGCCGCGCCGCGACCGACGCACTCGCCGGACTCGGCGCCCGCCTCATCCTCGTCGGACGCAGCCAGGAACGGCTCGTCGCCCTGCGCGACGAGCTGGTCCGCGATCACGGCGAGGACCGCTTCCGGACCGTGGTCGCAGATATGGCGGACCTCGGCTCCGCGCGGGCGGCAGCCAGCTCCATCGACGCGACGGAGCCCCGGCTCGACGTCGTGATCGACAACGCCGGGGCGATCTTCCCCGAACGGACGACGAGTCCCGACGGCTACGAAGCGACGTTCGCCACGATGGTCCTCGGGCCCTTCGCGCTCGTCGCCGGGCTGCTGCCGCTGCTGCGACGGACCGGCGGCGCCCGAGTCGTCAGCGTGACGTCCGGCGGGATGTACGCCCAGCCGCTCCTGATGGATGACCTCCAGTGGGCGCGTCGGCCGTTCGATGGCACGCGGGCGTACGCGCAGGCCAAGCGCGCGCAGGTCTCGCTCATGCGCGAATGGGCGCGGCGCATCCCGGCGGGCGAGGTGTCGTTCGCGGCGATGCACCCGGGCTGGGCCGACACGCCCGGCATCTCCGCCGCGCTGCCCGGTTTCTACGCCCTGGTGGGTCCGCTCCTGCGGACGCCCGCCCAGGGCGCCGACACCACCGTCTGGCTCGCCGCCGACCCGGTCGCGGCCGGAGAGGCCGTGACGGGACGCCTGTTCCTCGATCGCCGGCCGCGCCCGTTCGACCGCGTACCGACGACCCGTGTCCCCGCGGCCGAACGCCGGCAGCTGTGGGACGTGGTGGTCGGCCTCACCGGCGTCACGGACCCGGCGCCCCTACTCCAACGACCCAGACCACGGAGCAACGACATGACCCGGATCCACGAGCGCATCGAGACGGTCCTGCCGCTCGACACCGCCTTCGACTACATCGCCGACTTCGCCACCTCCCAGGAATGGGATCCGGGCACCGCCTCATCCCGGCGCCTGGACGACGGACCCGTCGGACGCGGTTCGCGCTACGCGCTGGACGTCCGGATGGGTGGCCGCATCGCGCCCATGGAGTACCGCATCCGGGACTTCGACCGTCCGCGCCGGGTCGTGCTCGTGGGGTCCGGCGCCGGCGTCGACGCCGTCGACGACATCCGCTTCGAGCGCGTCGATGACCGCACCGTCATCGACTACACCGCGGACATCCGCCTCGGGGGGCTGCTGCGCTTCGTGCAGCCGTTCCTGGGCGGGACGTTCCGGCGGATCGGACGGGACGCTGCCGCGGGCATGGACGAGACGCTGGCGGACCTCGCGGACCGGCCCGACGAGGTGCCCGGCTGATGCGCGTCGCGATCATCGGTGGCGGCATCAGCGGCCTCAGCGCGGCTTACGCCCTTCACCAGGACCACGACATCCGCCTGTACGACGCCGAGGCGGCGGTCGGTGGTCACGTCAAGACGGTCACGGTCGATTCGGCTGCCGGGCCGATCGCGGTCGACATGGGGTTCATCGTCCACAACGACGTCACCTACCCCACGTTCCTGGGACTGATCGGCGAGCTCGGCGTGCCGACCCAGGCCAGCGACATGTCCCTGGGCAGCGCATGCCGGGCCTGTGGGGTCGGATTCAGCTCTCGTGGCGTCGGCGGCTGGTTCGCCCACCCATCCGCCGCGATCCGCCTCGGCCACTGGCGGATGTTCGCGGACATCCTGCGGTTCTACCGCGATGCCCGTGAGCGACTCGACGCGGGTGGCGCGTCGACGGCGACGCTGGGTGACTATCTCGACGACCTGCGGTTCGGGCGGGCCTTCCGCGACCACTTCCTCGTCCCGATCACGTCGGCGGTGTGGTCGACCGCGTCGGACCGGATCCTCGACTTCCCGCTGGACTACCTCCTGCGCTTCCTCGATCACCACGGCCTGATCGGCGTGGGGCGAGCGCTCCAGTGGCGGACGATCACCGGGGGCTCCATGGCCTACGTGGACCGCATCCTCGAGCGACTCGGCCGCGATGCGGTCCGCGCGGGCGACCCGGTCGTCGCCGTCCATCGGACCGCCGACGAGGTCACCGTGCGCACGGCGGCCGGCACGAGCGACACGTTCGATGCCCTCGTCATGGCCACCCATGCGGACGATGCGCTGGACGTGCTGCGGGACGCGGACGCCCGGGAGCGGACCGTCCTTGGCGGGTTCGCCTATTCGGTGAACCGGGTCGTGCTCCACACGGATCCGAGCGTCATGCCGCGCCGAGGAAGGGCCTGGGCGTCGTGGAACGTCGATCAGCAGGACTGTCGGCGGCCGAGTGATGCGCTCTCGATGACGTACCACATGAACCGACTGCAGGCCCTCCCGGGACCGGAGCAGTACTTCGTGTCGGTCAATCCCGACGAGCGTCTGGACCGGGCGCGCGACGATCACGGAACGCGAGATGCGGCACCCGCTGTACACGTTCGAGACCCTCGCTGCCCAGGCGCGGATCCGCGAGCTCCAGGGCTGGCGTCGGACGTTCTACGCGGGGGCGCACCTCGGCTACGGCTTCCACGAAGACGGCTGTCGATCCGGGTTCGAGGCCGCGGCGCGGTTGACCGCCGGGGTGCCGGCGCTCGCGGCGACCAGGGAGCGAGCGGCATGAGATCGCACCTCCTCGAAGGGGTCGTGCGTCATCGCCGCGCGCGACCGTTCGTCTACGCGCTCGAACACGCGGTCCACTACTTCGCCATCGATCTCGATGAGCTCGACGACGTCGCGCGGTCATCACGGCTGATCGGGCGGAACCGGCGCGCCATCCTGGAGATCCGGGACCGCGACCACCTGGTGCCTCCGGCCGGCGACCTGCGGACGGCGTTCCACGACCACCTTCGCGACGCTGGCGAAGACCCTGCTGGCTGGCAGATCACGCTGGTGACGAATCCGCGGGTCCTCGGGTACGTGTTCAACCCCGCCAGCTTCTACCTGTGCCGCGATGTCACGGGCGAGCTCCGGGTCGTGGTCGTCGAGGTCCACAACACCCACGGCGAGCGCCATCTGTACACCCTTCGACCCCGGCCAGGCGTCGCGACCTTCGTCGCCGGGATGGACAAGGCGTTCTACGTGTCGCCGTTCATCGAGACCGCCGGCAGCTACACCGTCCGGGTCCGTGACGAGTCGTCGCGGCTGCGGATCAGCATCAACCACGAGCTGCCCGACGGCCTCGTGCTGCACGCCAGCCTCGACCTCGTCCGCCATCCCCTGACCGACCGACAGCTCGTGCGGATGTTCCTTCGGGCCCCGCTCGTGACCCACAAGACCGTCCTGATGATCCATTGGCACGCGTTTCGCCTGTGGCTTCGCGGGGCGCGGTTCCACCGACATCGAGAGGCCATCTGATGACCGTCCCCATGATCTCCACCCGCCGTCCGGTCGCCCCCGGATCGTGGCTCGAGCGCCTCGCCTGGCGCATCGGCCTGGCCGCTGCCGAGCGGATCCGGGTCGGGCAGCTGGTGGTCGTGCTGCCGGACGGCACGCGCCGCGCCTTCGGCGACGACACCGCTCCGGACCGTGCCGAGATCCAGCTCCATGATCCCCAGGCCCTCGTTCGGATGCTCGTCCACGGCGAGACGGGCGGCGGCGAGGCGTACATGGACGGCCTGTGGTCCAGCCCGGACCTGGCCGCGCTGCTCCGTCTCGCCGCGCGGAATCGCGAGGCGTTGGCGCTCTCGGCAGGCTGGTTCCGGGTCCCGGCGCAGCTGGGCAAGACGCTGGCGCATCGCGTCCGGCGGAACACCCGGGCGGGCAGTCGCCGGAACATCGCCGCGCATTACGACCTGTCGAACGACCTGTATCGGCTGTTCCTGGACGAGTCGATGACCTACTCGAGCGCGGTCTTCGAGACGCCGGACCAGGACCTCGCCGACGCGCAGCGCAACAAGTACCGGATCGTCGCCCAGAACGCCCGGCTGCAGCGCGGCCAGCACGTCCTGGAGATCGGGACGGGCTGGGGTGGGTTCGCGTTGTACGCGGCGGGCGAGCTCGGTTGTCGGGTGACGTCGGTCACGATCTCGCGCGCGCAGTACGAGCTGGCCCGCGAACGGGTCCGTGACGCGGGGCTCAGCGACCTCGTCGACATCCAGCTGCGCGACTATCGCGACATCGAGGGCACGTACGACGCGATCGTCTCGATCGAGATGCTCGAAGCCGTGGGCGCGGAGTACTTCGGCACGTTCTTCGAGGTGTGCGACCGAGCCTTGCGACCCGGGGGCCGGATGAGCCTCCAGTCCATCACGTTCCCGGACGCCGCCTACGAGCGGCAGCGCCGCGGCGCGAACTGGATCCAGACGTACATCTTCCCGGGCGGGCTCTGCCCGTCGCTCGCCGTCATCGAACGCGCGACGCACGACACCCGCCTGCTCATCGCCGGCGTGACCGACATCGCGGACTCGTACGCGCTCACGCTGCGGGCGTGGCGCGAGCGGTTCATGTCACGCCTCGACGATGTGCGAGCCCTGGGGTTCGACGAGCGGTTCATCCGGATGTGGGAGTACTACCTCGCGCTCAGCGAGGCCGGCTTCTCCACGGGCATCAGCCAGGACCTCCAGATCGTGCTGGAGAAGGGGCGTGGGATCGGGCGCCAGGGAACGGCGGGCGGCCCAGCCGAAGATGGCTGAGATCGCCCGCCATCGCGCGACTCCTAGCGCAGGTCGCGCCGGCCGAGGGCGAGGAAGCCGAGTGCGGAGCGGGATCGCGCCCAGGAGGAACGGCAGCAGGAAGCCCGCGCCCAGGCTGAGCTGGACGGGCGTCGTCGCGAGGCCCAGGACCGCGCCGCGACGTCGCCCCTGCCACAGCCACGTCCCGGCGACGACGTCGAGCGCGCACGTCCCGGTCAGGATCCACAGCAGCGCCGTCACGCCCTGCGGGCCGAGTCGCACGAACGGACCATCGAACGCCCGGAACCCCCACGGCGTCATCGGCAGCTCGCCGTGCTCACGCAGCGCGCGGATGGCGATGACCGCGCCGACCCCGAAGCCGATGCCCGGCGCGATGTGGCAGACGCCGGACGCGCGCAGCGCTCTCACCCGGTCCGCCGTGCCGACACCAGCGCCCACACGGGATAGAGCACGAACACCCCGAGCCAGCCCAGGAAGCCGATCCAGACCCAGGCGGGCGCGGTCGCCATGTCGTCGAGCCGGAGCGCGATCCCCGGCGCCACGGCCACCCCGAGGGCCATGACCGCACCTGCGGCGATGGCGAGCGCGCGGACCCGCCCGGTCCCCGCCCGGCCCGCGCGTGCCAACGCGACCAGCCACGCGCCGACACCCGCGAAGCCGACGCTCGACACCAGCCCGGCGAGGAAGAAGCCCGTCGTCCCCGAGATGACCAGCGCCGAGCCCGCGACCGCGACGCCCGCGCCGACGACCGCCAGCCCCGTCATCACCGGACGCACGTGCCGCCGCTCGACGACCGCCAGGGCGCCGCTCAGGATCGCGAGCGTCGCATCGCCCAGGTCGTTGAGCGTCCCGAACGGACCGCCGACGGCGAAGAACACCGCAAGGCACGCGAGGCTGCCGAGACCCACGGTGCCGACGGCCAGCCGCAGCGGATCCGGCGTGCCGGCGGCGGGGATCGTCGCCCCGGAGGGCATCGGTGCGGTCTTCGTGTCCATCGCTCGACTCCGGTATGTGGCGTGTCCGCTACCCTGTCGTCGGCAGCATGATTTGCCTGCTACTAACTGTCAATAGATTGGTCGGAAGCCGGACGCATGCCCCGTCGCTACACCCTGGGCCGTCGCGAAGGACCGAAAGCGGACACCCGCGCCCGGATCGTCGATGCCGCCGTCGCGATCTTCCGGGACCGCGGGATGGCGGCGGCCTCCAACCTCGCCGTGGCGAAGGCGGCCGACGTCGCGCCGGCCACCGTTCGCAACCACTTTCCCGGCCCGCGGGACCTGTCCGATGCCGTGTTCCAGCAGGTCCTGGGCCGCCTCGCCCCGCCGACGCCGGCGATCTTCGAGGGTGTCACCGAGCTGCCGGACCGGATCCGCCGACTCGCCGCCGAGCTCGCGGACTTCTACGCGCGCAGCGACGTCTGGTGGCGGGCCTATCAGCGGGAACCCGAGCTCATCGAGGCCTGGGCGGGCGGCGTCGACCGCTACTACCGCGACATCGACGGTCTGATGCGCGCGGCGCTGGGCGACCTCGCCGATGACGAGACGGCGCTGTCGGTCGTCGCCGCGGTCATCGGGCCGCCCACCTTCTTCGCCCTTCAGGCACGCGGCGCGTCGTCGGATGAGGCGGTCGACCTGACGGTCGCCCTCGTCGTGCCGTGGCTGGAGGCGCGGGCTCGCACGCGAGGCGCGCACCACGCTCGTCCGAGGACCTAGGCTGCGGGCATGGCGCTCGTGGCTTCGGTCCTCGTGGTGGTCGTCGCGCTGCTGCACCTGTGGTTCCTCGCCCTGGAGATGGTCCTCTGGCAGCGACCGCTGGGGCTGCGGACCTTCGGCCTCACGCCGGAGTTCGCCCGTGAGTCGGCGACCCTCGCCGCGAACCAGGGCCTGTACAACGGCTTCCTCGCCGCCGGCCTCCTGCTGACGCTCGTCGCCCCGCAGCCGACCGCGTTCCACGGCCAGGTGTTCCTGCTCGGCTGCGTGATCGTGGCCGGCGTCTTCGGGGCGGCCACCGTCGCGCGGCGGATCCTGGTCGTTCAGGCGTTGCCGGCGGTGCTCGCGCTGCTCGCCGTCCTCGTCGCCGCCGACTGATCCGGCCCCGCGCGAGCCGGCCGCTCCGTCAGCCGCTTCGGCGCAGCTTCAGCGTCCCTCGATGAGCTTGTCGACGGCCCGCGCGGATCGCTCCGGCGTCGACGGCGCCGGGCATGGTCAGGCGGCGGGGTCGCCCAGCCCGTCGACACGGACGCCGTCCTGCCAGACCGAGACGATGCGCTCGGGGAGGGTCTCCAGAGCGAAGGCGTCGCCGCGGACGATCGTGAGATCGGCGCGCTTGCCGGGCTCGAGCGTGCCCAGCTCGGCGTCCACGCCGAGCAGCTGCGCGGCGGATCGCGTGGTCGCTTCCAGCACCGCCCCGGGCGCCATGCCGCCTTGTCGCATGAGCTCCAACTCGCGCAGGTTCCGGCCGTGCGGCGTGACGCCCGAATCCGTGCCCATGGCGATCCGGACACCGGCCGCCACCGCTCGCCGGAAGGCGTCGCGATGGACGTCGATGACCGCCCGGGCCTTGTCGAGGATGCCCGGCCCGAACTCCACGCCCGCGTCGGCGGCGTCGATCACCCCCTGGGGCGCGATCAACGTGGGCACGAACCACGTCCCACGCTGGAGCATCAGGTCGATGCCCTCGTCGTCGAGGAAGATGCCGTGCTCGATCGACCGGATGCCGGCGCGGATGGCGTTCTTGATCCCGTCGGTCGCCTGGGCATGCGCCATCACGAAGATGCCGGCCGCGGTCGCCTCTTCGACCAGGACCTGCAGCTCCGCCGGACGAAGATGCGCGTGGGTCGGCTTGTCGCGCGGCGAAAGGACGCCACCCGACGTGGCGACCTTGATGACGTCGGCCCCCTGCCGGACGAGCGTCCGCACGACGCGACGCATCTCGTCGGGCCCGTCGACCCGCGTCTCGGGGAGGCCGGGCATGCGCGAGAAGATGTCCTCCTCGATGCCCGATGGCAGCCAGCCGTCGCCATGCCCGCCGGTCTGGCTGATCATCCGCAGGCTCAGCTGGATGCGCGGCCCGCGGATCAGGCCCTCGTCACGCGCAAGGCGGATGCCCAGGTCGGCGCCGCCGGCATCCCGGACCGACGTGATCCCGGCGTCCAGCGTCCGGGCCATGTTCCGCGCGGCGTCGAGGATCCGGTACGACGTCGGCTGCTGCGCCAGCCGCCACAGGTCGACGTGGCTGATCCCGACATGCACGTGGCAGTCGAACAGCCCCGGCAGGATCGTGCAGCCACCGACATCGACGGCCTGATCGCCATCGAGCCCGCTGCCGATGTCGACGACGCGCCCGTCCTCGACGACGAGGTCGCCGGGTGCGGGATCGCCGCCGCTGCCGTCGAAGATCGAGCCGCCCTGGAACAGGGTCCGCGCCACCGGCCACCTCCTGTCGGACGAGGATAGGCCGCCGGAGCGGCCCGGCGTCGACGCGGACGGCGTCGAGGTGGCCCAGCCGGGTGCGCCGTCGGGTCGAGGACCTGCCGGCGGCGTGTCGAGCGTCAGACCCGGGCGGCGTCCACGGCGTCCACGGCGTCGCGGGTCCGATCGCCGACGACGCGCTCGTCGATGGGCGAGCTTGCGGGGGCGTCCTGCCGCGCTGGGGCGATGCGGCGGACCCACGGCGGCGCCGCCCGCGTGACCGGGTGCGCGGCCGTCGCCGCGGTCGACGCCGTCAGACGGGCATCGAGATCGTCCGGTGCGTACGCCGCCGCTCCACGCAAGGCCGCGACGAGGGGATCGACGATGCGTGGCGCGTCGGCTTCGACCGGGGCGTCGCGGAGGCGAGCGGCCTCCGCGTCCTTCGCCGCCTGCTCGTCGCGGCGCGCGACGGCGACCATCGCGAGGGCGGCCACCGCGAGCGCCAGGCCCAGCCAGCCGGCCAGCCCGGGCACGTCGAGCGATCCCGACGCGCCGGTCGTCGAGACCGCGCCGAGCGTGTGCGGGACGAAGGGCCCGGTCCCGAGCAGCCCACCGAGCAACAGGGTGATCGGGAGGAGCGTGCGTCGGGCCCGGCGTGACTGCGGCATGCGACCTCGATCCGTGGTTGGCCGCGGGGGCCGGGACCCGACGGCACCCCCCGGCCCGTCCAGGTGCACCGACCACCCGCTTGCTGCGGAGCCTCCGCCACGCGGTGCCCGGTCGGAATAGCGCCATGGTCCGGGCTCGCGGGTTCGGGGCCTGGAACGCGCCGGTGCCCGGACGCACGTCCTGCATGCGGGGCGTCGAAGGTCCCGGCCGCTGCGCGGGTGCCGGACCGTCCGGTGGGCTGCGGGTCGGTGCGCCGGTGCCCCGGCGGTGCGCGCGGGCACCGCCACCGAAACGGGCACGGTCAGCCGCTGAGGCGCCCTCGGAGGACGTCGACACCGCCCGTGGTGGCGAGGTGGTACGCCCAGCCGCCGTCAGCGCGCCAGACGCGGCTCACCAGGCTGTCGCCAGGACCGGCGGGGACGAGGTATTCGAGGCGGACGATCCGGGGCAGCGCACGCACATCGTCCGCGCCACCGGCCGCCGCGACGGCGTCCTCCAGATGGTCGAGGTAGACGGCGTTGTTCACGTGGTCCATCGGGTCGAGCTGGTGCGGCAGGACGGCGAAGTGCGTCTCGACGGCATCGGCTCGCAGGTGTCGTCGCAGCGACCCGCACGGGCTCGAAGCCGCCGGGCGGGGCGGCGAACGCGGCCGGGAAGGCCTCGGGGATGCGTTGCGGGGCGCCGCGGACGTCGGTGATGACCCAGTCGGTGTGCAGCCAGCCGGCGGGCGAGCCGTCGTCGAGCGAGAGGTCCGTCCGTCGCCGCGCCCAGACCTTCCGGAAGCCGCCGACACGGGTCCGGACATGGAGCGTCGCGCCCAGTGGGATCGGCAGCTCCAGCCGCAGCTCGACGCTCCGGACGACCCACCACAGGCCACGCTCGGTGTACCAGCCACGGTCGTAGCCCAGCGCCTCGGAGTGGACCCACGCGGCGTCCTGGGCATACCGGAGGAGCGCGGAGGTCCGGACGCGGCCCTCCGGCGTGGATTCGTCGAACCGGACCCGGTACGCCACGGTGAGGCCGTCGAGCACGTCGCGCCGCGCGGCGTCGGTCACGCTGGACGACCCGCGAGCCGGTCGAGCGACTCGAGCGCGACGAGGCGGATCCGGTCGGCCGCCACGGGGCCGCGCTCACGAACGAGGCGCACCTCGCAGGAACGCCGGGCGTCGAACACGATGAGGCCGGCGAGGAGCCGTCCGCCCTCCGCGTCCGCGTTCCGGCGGGCGTCGTCGAGCTGGTGCAGGACATCGGCCTTGATGCCGCGCGCGCCCCATTTGCAGTCCCAGGCTTCTGCCCTGGTCTCGGATTCGACCGTGAGGTCGTACGGATGGATCTCCGAGGCGACGCCGTCGAACAGGATCCGCCGCTCCCGGCGCACGGGCCCGGTACGAGCGGCGAGCAACCGTTCCGAGACGGCCTCGACGATCGCGCCACGGAACTGGCTGCGCACCTGCTCGCCGCGATCGGCCACGTCGAGGGACACCTCGAGGATCGCCTCGGAGCGCAGGCGCGCGGGTGAGCCCGGCGGGTCGCCGTGGGGCCCGAAGAGCGTCGGGAACATCGCACGCCACGTGTCGGGTTCGAGCGAGGCGCCGTTCATCGCCGCCCGGGCGAGCAGGCGCTGGGCGTACGACGCGTCCCCGAGCAGCTCCGCGGCTCGCGCCACCAGCGGGTCCGCCTGGATCGTGGCGTAGACGATGGCCCGGCCGTCGGGACGCGGGTCGGCGAACCGCACTAGGTGGCCTCGCCGAGCGCGACGAGCACGACCTGCGGCAGCGTGCTCAGCCAGTCGATGGCGCGATGCGGGTCATCGATGCGGGCGGCTTCGGCGCACGCCGCCTCGACGGCTTGCTCGACTGCGGCCTCGGCGGGTTCGGCCTTCCGGGCGTTCCCGACGGCGATGAGCCGGCCCTTCCAGACGACGCCGAGGTCGGCGAGATACTGCGCTTCTTCGGTGATCCCGTCGCCGCTCGCGGTCAGCCCGTCGAACGCGACGAGCGTCCGTGCGATGAGCGCCCCGACGGTCGCAGCCACGATCCACAGCCTACCGCCGGGCGGGCGCGTGCCGCCGCGACGGCCGCTACGCGCCCCGGGCGCGCGTCAGGACGATCCGGTCGTGGGGACGCCCCCGGCGTGACGGAGCGATGGCGCCGCGTTGCGCGACCGGGCCTCGATCGCGCGATCGCTGCGGCGCAGGAGGTCGTCGAGCTTCTTGCGGCTCTTGTGATCCCAGGCCGACGAGTACGCGCGCGTGGCATCCGCGCGGATCTTCGCCGCTTCGGGGCGAGCGCCCAGCACTTCGAGCCGGGCGACCCGGTCGAGGATGGCCCGGTAGAGGCCGGGGAACTCCTCGGCAGGCGGCAGCTCGTCCACGCTCGCAGGATGGGTGCCGCCGCGCACGGGCGGTATAGGCAGCGGGTCCGGGGTGTGACCGGCGAACGGGTCATCCCCGGGTCGCGTGCGGGACCTCCCGCGGCCCGATCCGGCCGCGGCCCGCATCAGTCGCCCGGATGACTCCCGGAGCGGATCGTGAATCGGTCGAAGCTGCCGGTCGGCGGCTCCCAGCGTTCCTGCACGCCCGAGACCCAGGCGTTGTCCGGCCCGGTGCGGAGCCGCTTGAGGAGCTCCTCGAGGTCGGCCCGCGGTCCCTCGGCGACGGTCCTGACCGCACCGTCCGGCTCATTGCGCACCCACCCACGGAGGCCCAGCCGCGAGGCGGTCCGCAGGACCCACATCCGGAAGCCGACGCCCTGGACGTGGCCGCGGACGGTGGCGTCGAGTCGCACGGGCTCGGACGAGTCGGTCACGCGGCCGGCCGGATCGTCGAGGGCCAGCGGATGAGGAGCACGTCGAGCAGCAGCTCCGGGCTGACGTTGGCGTCGAGCAGCTCGCCCGCGCGGAGGAGGCGCGTGAGCGCGTCCGCGGCCGCGCCCGGGGGCAGCGCCGCGGCCGCCCGCTCCAGCTCCTCGAGCGCCCGCACCTCGCGCACCGAGCTGCCGGCGCCCGCCGTGCCGACCACCGCCAGGTCGCGGGCGAGGTCGCGCCACAGCCCGATGAGCAGGCCGAGTGCGCGTCGACGCTCCGCAGCCGGCACGCGCGCGCGCGAGCCGTCCTCCTCGGCAGGTTCGGCGCCATCGTCCGCGGGTTCGCCGGCCGGCACCTCCGCGGCCGATGCGGGTGCCGCCGCCCCACCGCCGCGTCGCCCGCCCCGGGTGAGCGGCGCCTCCGTGACCGGCTTCGGCGCGAGCAGCGCGCCCAGCTCGGCCGCCCGGGTCACGAGCCCGCGACCCGCGGCGAGGCGCTCGGACGGGGGCGCGGCGAGCAGGTCGAGCAGCGTGCGGACGAGCTCCGTGCGGATCGTCTCCGCCTCGGGCTGGGCGGCGTACGCGAGCGCCAGGCCGGGCCGTCCGCCCGTCAGGCGAGCCAGTCGGGCGCCAGTGGGGGCATCGGCCAGCCCACGCTCGACCACCAGCCGCTCCACGTCCCGAGCCGGGACCGGCCCGAGCCTGACGATGACGCATCGCGAGCGGACCGTCGGCAACAGGCGGTCCTCGTCGTCGGCGCACAGGATGAGCGTCGCGCCGGCGGGCGGCTCCTCGAGCGTCTTGAGGAGCGCCGACTGGGCGTCGTCGTTCATGCGATGCGCGCCCTCGATGAGCGCCACGCGCCAGCCGCCCTCGACGGGCATCAGCGCCAGCTCGGACACCAGGTCGCGGATCCCCCGGACGTCCTTGCCACCGATCGCGATCTGCTGGCCCGCGCCGCCGGGCGCGAGCCGATGCAGGTCCGGGTGATTGCCATGCTCGAGGAGCCGGCAGCCGCGGCATGCACGGCACGGCCGATCCGCGCCGGCGGCGCCGACGCACAGGAGCCCGGCCGCAAGGTCGAGCCCCAGCGTCGTCTTGCCCACCGCGGGTGGCCCCGCGAGGAGCACCGCATGCGGGGCGCGCCCGGCCAGCATCGCCCGGATCGCCGCGAGGGCGACCGGATGTCCGACCGTCCGGAGCACGCCGGCCATGCGTGGAGGATCGACCGGGGTCAGCCCTCCGACGTGCCCGTGGACGCGGTCTTGCGCGTCGTCCGGCGCCGTGGCGTCGCTGCCGCCTCGGGCTCGGCCGTCGCGGTCGACGCCGCGTCGTCCGTGGTGGCCGCCGTGCTCGCGCGGCGGGTGCGCCGTGCGGGCGTGGACACCGCGACCTCGGACGGCGCCTCATCGGCGGCCGCCGCGGTCTTGCGCGTCGACGTGCGGCGCTTGGGCGCAGCCGACGTGGCGGTCGCATCCCCGGCATCGGCAGCCGACGTCGCGGTCGATGCCGCGCTCGTCGGCGCCTTCCGCGTCGTGGTCCGGCGCTTCGGGGTGGCCTCGGTGGCCTCCGCAGCCTCCGCGCCCGCAGCGGGCACGGCTTCGGTCGCGGACGCCGCGGTGCGACGAGTCCGGCCTCGGGTCCTGGTCTGCGCGGTGACCGCCTCGACGTCCTCGGCCTCACCCTCCGGCGGGGTCGTGACGCGGGGCGCCTCGTCGACCGGACGGGCGTCGCCGCTCGGCTTCGAGCGCGCCATCTGCGCGCGCACGAGCTCCTCGAGCTCGGGCGGGACCTCGCTCCACGGATCGGACGACCCGCGGCTGCCGCCCGACGGACGGCCCTGCGGCACCCGGTCACGGTCGCGGTTGCCACCGCCGCCGCCACCGCCGTAGCTCCGGTCGCGATTGCCACCGCCGCCACCGCCGCCACCGCCGGTCCCGCCCCGGGGGGCGGGCTCGGGATAGCGGTTGAACGACGACGCGCCGCCGCGCCCATAGCGCTCGCGATCGATCGCGGCGGCATACGAGCCACCACGACCCCGACCGCCGCGCTGGTTGCCACCACGCTGGCCGCCCGGCCCGCCCTGGCGATTGCCCCGGCGCTCCGCGATCAGGTACTCGGGGATGGCGGGCTCGTCGAAGTCCTCCTCCGGGAGCGGCTCCAGATCGGCCGACGCGGGTCGCGCCGCCGGGACACCCACCTGGCGATCCCAGACGGAGCCGAACGGGGTCGCCGGCTGGCGACGCGGCGCGGGCTCGTCGAGCTCGTCGAACGGCGTGGGCAGCTCGCGATCCCGATCACGGCCACGTGCCGGCGCGGGCGCTGCTGTCGCGGACGCGCGCCGCAGCGCGGCGGCCGGCGCCGCTTCGCGCGGCTCGTCCTCGGGCGTCTCGACGCCATCCTCGCGTGCCCGGCCACGGCCACGGCCACGGCCGCCCCGGCGCCGGCGCCGGCGCGGGCCGTCACCCTCGCCCTCGCCCTGGGCCTCGGTCTCGGCGGTCTCGCCGTCGAACACCTCGGCCGACGCGAGATCGAGCGGCTCCTCGTCCTCGGCCCCTTCCGCGTCACCGGCCGACGCGCCGGCCGCCGCCTTGCTCAGCTTCTCGCCCGGCAGCGCCGTGAGGCCGCGCCCGGACACACCGGCCGCCGCGACGGCCGGCTCTTCGCGCACATCGCGATCGCGATCGCGGTCGCCCCGGCCACGCCCGCCGCGCGTCGTGCGGCCACGTCCGCGCCCACGACCGTCGCCGGTCCCCTCGGACTGCTTGTCCGGGACCTCGGTCATCGAGAGGTCTTCCTCGTCCTCGGTGACCCGCCGGCCCGAGCGCGTGGAGCCCTTCTCGACCTTCGCGATCTGCGTGATGTCGGTGAACAGGTCGGCGACATCGATGAGGTCCGACGACGTATTGCCGCGGAAGCTCACGACCTCGACCCGGACGCCCATCTCCTGGACCGCGCGGATGGCCGACGCGAAGTCGCCGTCACCCGACACGATGACCGCGATGTCCAGGTTGCGGGCCGTCTTCATGAGGTCGACGACGAGCTCGATGTCGAGGTTGGCCTTGACCTTGCCGTCGCCGTACTTGCGGATGTCCTTGCTCACCACCTTGTAGCTGTGGCGAGCCAGGAACTGATGGAAATTGCGCTGGTTCTCGTTCTCCGGATCCAGCCCGGTGTAGGCATAGGCGCGCACGAAGTCGCGCCCCGCCGTGGCCGATCGCAGCAACGTGACGTAATCGATGTCCACGCCGGCCGCCTTGGCCGCGTAGAAGATGTTCGCCACGTCCACGAACACGGCGACGTTCTTGCCCAACTAGTGACTCCTTGTCATGTGGTCCGCGCGAGATGCGCTCGAGCGCGGTGCGTCAGCTGCGCCGCGCGGCGGCCCCGACCGCCGCGACGGAACGCCGAAGGAGCGGCCCCGCGGGCCGGAATCCCAGGCGCTCCCAGCGCGCCAGATCGGCGGCTTCCCTGGGCTGCGCCGCCTCGACGACGGTGCAGCCCTTGTTGCTCGCCGAACGGAGGGCCTCCTCGAGCAGCGCCTCACTGACGCGATCCGCGTCATGGGCCGGGTCGACGACGAGCAGGTCCACGGTGCCCACGTAGCCGCCGGCGACGACCGACGGGCGCAGGACGAGGACCGACCCACCGACCACCTCGCGCCGAACCTCGGCGACGAAGACGCTGGCCTGGGGAAGGTAGACGAGTTGGCGGAGGAGATCGGCGGCGATCAACGGAGGCCCGGAGCCGGGGGCATCGAGCACGGAGACACCGAGCGTGACGAGACGATCGATGTCCGTGATCCGAGCCGCTCGGACGAGATATTCCACGCCGGTCGATGTACCTCTGCCGCGTGACGCGCGGGGCGGACCCAGCCCGATCGAGGTCGGAAAGGGGCGGCCCGCGGCGCCGAGTGGTGGACCGGGCGGCGAGCGCGCGATGCGCGTCTGACCAGCCGTTCCCGGGCCGATGGCGCACGTCTTGCATCCGTGTCGCCGGTCGCTATGATACGGCATCGCTTCGGCGGCTACCTGCGCGCCGTTCGAGCGCGGTCTTTGCGCCGCTCCGTCACGCACCGCAGTCTGCCGTGGGATCACGACGCCGGATGCGTCTCTCCCAGCCTCGGCAGCATAGGGCGCCGGAACGTCACGAGGCCGAGCCCGGAAGGGAGCCGGGTCTGTCGACCGAGGTCATCCGGAGCGACCGGGTGATCGGATCCGAGGAGGAGTACTGGATGAGGATCTCCAAGGTCGGGGCGCTCGCGGGCGTCGCCGTCCTCACCTTCGCTGCATGCGGCGGTGGCGCGGCCACGACCGCGCCGAGCGGCAGCAGCGCCCCCAGCGCCTCGTCGGGAGGCGCGTCGGGCGGCGCGTCGCCGAGTGCGGCCGGCGGCACCGACAAGGGCACCGTCAAGATCGCGATCGAGCTCCCGCTCCAGGGCAGCGAGCTCGCGGCGGCGCAGCCGATCATCAACGGCATCCGGCTGGCCATCAAGGATGCCGGCGGGGCCGCGGGCGGCTACGCCATCACGCAGCCGCAGGAGGCCGTGTTCGACGACGCGGTCAACGGCGCGCACGACCCGCAGCAGGGCGCCAAGAACATGACCTCGATCGTGTCCGATCCGGACGTCGTCGCGGTCATCGGCCCCCTGAACTCGTCGGTCGCGCAGACCGAGATCCCGGTCAGCAACGAGGGCGAGCTGCTGCAGTGCAGCCCGGCGAACACCAACCCGACCCTGACCAAGGGTGACGCGGCCAAGCAGATCCGCCCGGCCGGCAAGCCCAACAACTACATCCGTGTCGTCACCACGGACGACTACCAGGGGCCGGCCGCGGCGACCTACCTGTACAAGACGCTCGGCGCGAAGTCGGTGTTCATCATCGACGACACCGAGACGTTCGGGAAGGGCATCGCCGATGCGTTCGAGGCGCAGTTCAAGAAGGAAGGCGGCACGGTCGTCGATCACGTCGGCGTGCCCAAGACCACCACGGACTACGCGTCGATCATGACGGCTGCCGCGTCGAAGAATCCCGAGGGGATCTACTTCGGCGGCGTCACCGCCACCGGCGGCGCGCGCATCCTCAAGGCCGCGGTCGCGGCGGGGCTCACGGTCCCGTACGTCGCCGGTGACGGCATCAACGACGGCTCCGGCAAGTCCGACAACTCGTTCCTGAACATCGCCGGCGCGGACGCCAAGAACAGCTTCAGCACGCTGGCTGGCATCGGCGACTTCCCGGCCAAGCAGCAGTTCAACGAGAAGTACAAGGCCGAGTACAACACCGACGCCACCGGCTATGCGAGCACCGGCTACGCGTGCGCGCAGGTCGTCATCGACGCCATCAAGCGCGCGGGCGACAAGGCCGCCGACCAGGCGGGGATGCGGGTCGCGGTGCGTGACGCGGGCACCGACAGCACGGTGTCGTACGACACGATCCTCGGCAAGCTCCAGTTCGACGCGAACGGCGACACCAGCCAGAAGATCATCTCGATCTACGCGTTCGACCCGGCTGGCGCCGAGGGCAAGGGTGACTGGGTGTTCAAGGAGCAGGTCGACTTCGCCGCTGCAGGCTGAACAGACCTCTCGCACTGACTGCGAAGGCCGGGGGCCACTCGGCCCCCGGCCTTCGCGCATCCGCCGACACGCTACGAGGATGCGATCGTGACCGCCGTCGCCACGCCGGCCAGAGTACCGAGGCTCCCCAGAGGGCTGAGCCTCACCCTGATCAGCCTCGTCGCGACCGTCATCTACTACTTCGTGCTGGTGCTGATCGTCAGCCGCGACCCGGACCCGACGACGGCCAGCAGTGCGTTCAGGACGGCCGCACAGCAGGTCGCGAACGCGCTGTCCATCGGGGCCATCTACGCGCTCATCGCGCTGGGCTACACGATGGTCTACGGGATCATCGAGCTCATCAACTTCGCCCACGGCGATGTGTTCATGGTCGGCGCGTTCGTCGCCTCATGGGTGCTGCTGTCGCCGCCGGGCACCGGGCCGATCGGCTTCCTGGGTGACCCCCACGGGCCGTTCGGGTTCCTGGGCGGCCTCGGCCTCAAGACCAGCGGCCCGATCGATAACGTCCCGCTGCTGATCTTCTACCTCGCGATCGCCCTGGCGATCACGATGCCGTTCACCGGCGGCCTGAACATGCTCATCGAGCGCGTGTTCTATCGGCCGCTGCGCAACGCCCCGCGCCTGGCACCCCTCATCACGGCCATCGGCGTCTCGTTCATCCTGCAGAACGTGATGCTCGTCGCCGCCGGATCAGGCGACCGGCGCGCGCCGCAGATCTTCCCGGGGGTGTGGGCGGTCAACGTACCCGTGGTCGGCGCACGCATCCCGCTGCTGGACCTGTTCATCTTCGCGCTCGCGCTCACCCTGATGATCGCGCTGACGCAGTTCGTGCAGCGGACGCGCCTGGGTCGCGCGATGCGCGCCACCGCGCAGGACCGCGAGGCCTCGGCGCTGATGGGTGTCGACCTCAACCAGACGATCGCCCTGACCTTCCTGCTGGGCGGTGCGCTCGCGGGTGCGGCGGGCGTGGTCTGGGACCTGCGCTTCCCGTTCGTCCGCCAGGACCTCGGCTTCAACGCCGGCCTGAAGGCCTTCACGTCGGCCGTCCTGGGCGGCATCGGCAACATCACGGGCGCCGTGCTCGGCGGGTTCATCATCGGCTTCGTGGAGGTCGCTGCGGCGACGATCGGCCTGCTCCGATGGGCCGAGCTCATCGTGTTCGCGATCCTGACGCTCGTCCTGGTGTTCCGGCCCGCCGGCCTCCTCGGCCAGCAGATCGGTGAGCGCGCATGACCGCCACCGCGCGGCCCATGCCGCAGGCCCCGAGCCTTCGCCAGCGGCTGAATGCGTTCGGCGTGGAGCACCGCTCGATCACGGTCATCATCTCGATGGCGATCGCGGGCGTGCTGATGTACGTGCTGCCGTTCTTCCCGCCGCTGCGGCTGTTCCAGCCGCAGAACGTGTGGGTCGACGGCTTCGCGAATGCCGGCGTGTTCGTCCTGCTGGCGCTCGGCCTCAACGTCGTCGTCGGCATGGCCGGGCTGCTCGACCTGGGCTACGCGGCCTTCTTCGCCATCGGCGCGTACACCTACGCCTATGGCGCGTCCCCGTTCTCGGGCAACCATTTCCCGTTCCTGTTGATGCTCGTCGCCGGCGCGGTCATCGCCGCGATCTTCGGCGTCCTGCTGGGCGCGCCCACGCTCCGCCTGCGCGGCGACTACCTGGCCATCGTCACGCTCGGCTTCGGCGAGATCGTGCCCATCGTCTTCCTCAACGCCGACCGCTTCACGAACGGCACCAACGGCATCGCTGGCCTCTACCGGCCGGAGCTGCCGATGATCGGGCGCTTCGGCGGCCTGGAGCCGTGGAAGTACTTCGTCCTGATGGTGGGCATCGTGACGGTCGTGATGATCCTGATGTATCGGTTGCAGGATTCCCGGATCGGCAGAGCGTGGATGGCCATCCGCGAGGACGAGCTTGCGGCGGCAGCCAACGGCATCAACACCGTCACCACCAAGCTGCTCGCGTTCGCCCTGGGGGCCACCACGGCGGGTTTCGCCGGCGTGTTCAACGCCTCCAAGATCATCGTCGTCACGCCCGACCAGTTCCTGTTCACCGTCTCGTTCACGATCCTCGCCATGGTCGTGCTCGGCGGCATGGGCAACATCTGGGGCGTCGCCGTCGGCGCGTTCATCGTCTACAACATCCAGGCCGTCCTGCTGAAGTCGCTCAACACGTTCTTCGCCGCCCTGGCCGGCAACGACGTGCTGTCGCAGATCCCGATCGTGAGCACCATCCTGGACGCGCTCGCGTCGATCGACTTCATCCAGTACCAGTTCCTGTTGTACGGCGTGGCGCTGGTCCTGATGATGCTGTTCCGGCCCGAGGGCCTGTTCCCGAGCCAGCGGCGACGGCGCGAGCTGCACGTCGCCGACGAGCTCGATCCGGAGGCCGAGGCTCGGGCCATCGAGGCCGCCGCAGCGCCCGTCACCGCATCGGATCTGGGCATCGTGCCGGGCGCCGACGAGGATCTCGGGATGGGCGGCCTGGCCGTCGGCTTCGGCGACTCGCGTGACGGCGGCGACGGCGTCGACGACGAGATCGGGGCGCCCCGATGAGCGACGGCCTGCTCCTCAACGCGTCGGGCGTGACCAAGCGCTTCGGCGGCCTGATCGCGGTCAACAAGGTCGACTTCACGATCCCTGACCGGGCGATCGTGAGCCTCATCGGGCCCAACGGTGCCGGCAAGACGACGTTCTTCAACATCATCGCCGGCATCTACGACCCGTCGTCGGGCACGATCGAGTTCCGGGGCCGCCAGATGATCGCCCACTCCCGCAAGACCTGGCTGGAGCCCGTCATCTGGGTCGTGCCCTCGGCGTGCCCTTGCGCTCATCGCCATCACGACCGGGACGTTCGGGTTCTTCACGCCCGGGGTGACGCTCTTCGGCATCGCCGCTGTGGCGCTCCTCGTCGCGTCGTTCCTGGCGGCGATCGTCCGGCCCCCGTGGTACCTGCGTCTCCTCGGCCGGTTCGGCATCTTCCGCTCGGCCCGTCCCAACGACATGGTGGCCGTGGGTCTCGGCCGGACCTTCCAGAACATCCGGCTGTTCCACAACATGACCGCGCTCGAGAACGTGCAGGTCGGGATGCACACGCGGCTCAAGACCAACTGGTGGGACGCGATGTTCTCGACACCGCTCGACCGCCGCGAGGAGAAGTCGTCGGCGGAGAAGGCGCGCGAGTACCTCGCGCTCGTCGGCCTCAAGGGCCGTGACGAGGACCTGGCGAAGAACCTGCCGTACGGCGACCAGCGACGCCTCGAGGTGGCGCGCGCGCTGGGCAGCGAGCCCGCGCTGCTGCTGCTCGACGAGCCCACCGCCGGCATGAACCCGCGCGAGACGCAGGAGATGATGGCGCTCATCAACCGGCTCCGGAACGAGTACGGCCTGACGGTCCTGCTCATCGAGCACGACATGCGCGTGGTCATGGGCATCAGCGACCGGGTGACGGTCCTCGATCACGGCGAGAAGATCGCCGAGGGCACGCCCGAAGAGGTCCGTCGCAACCAGGACGTCATCGCCGCCTACCTCGGGCAGCCGGCGTCATGACCGCGACGCTGCCGGCGCCGGCGGACGGCGCGACCGCCCGCGACATCATCCTCCGGCTCGAGAACGTCCACACCTACTACGGCCACATCCATGCCCTGCAGGGCATCACGATGGAGGTCGGTCGCGGCGAGACCGTCACGCTCATCGGGTCCAACGGCGCGGGCAAGACGACGACGCTCAAGACGATCTCGGGCCTGCTCCACCCGCGCGAAGGCAGCGTCTTCTTCGAAGGCGCCGACATCTCGAAGACGGCGGCCCACCAGCTCGTGAAGCTGGGCATCGGGCATGCCCCGGAAGGGCGCCGGATCTTCTCGCGTCTGACGGTCCTCGAGAACCTCCAGATGGGCGCGTTCACGCGCGACCAGAAGGGGCTGGACCCCGACCTCGAGCGTGTGTTCCACCTGTTCCCGCGGCTCAAGGAGCGTGTCGCGCAGCAGGGCGGCACGCTGTCGGGTGGCGAGCAGCAGATGCTGGCCATCGGTCGGGCGCTCATGTCCCGCCCGCGGCTCCTCCTCCTCGACGAGCCGTCGCTGGGTCTCGCGCCCATCCTCATCCAGTCGATCTTCTCGATCATCCGGGAGATCAACGCCCAGGGGACGACGGTCGTGCTCGTGGAGCAGAACGCCAGCCAGGCGCTGCGCATCGCCCATCGCGGCTACGTCCTCCAGACGGGCGCGGTGGCGCTGTCGGGCGACTCGGCCGCGCTCAGCGAGGACGAGCACGTGCGCAAGCTGTACCTCGGGGAGGAGTGACCGCCCGGCCCGCCGTGGACCACGGGCGGCCGACCCGGGATGGCCAGCGGCGGCGCTGACGATGCGGACGCGCGGGACGCGCGCGGCATTCCCGCGGCTGACCGCTTCGAGCGGACCGAGAAGCTGCGGCCTCCCGGCGGGCGCGGTCCGTCGGGGCCGGTGGTCGCGGTGGTCGGCCTCGTCGTGGTCGTCGTCGCCTTGCTGAAGCCGTGGGTGTCACCGGAGCCGGCGGTACCGACGGTCATCCCGACCGCGTCACGCGCACCGGTCGCCAGCGCCACGTCGGCGCCGGTCGCGACGGCGCCCCACGGCCCCCACGGCCCCCACGGCTGAGTCGGCGGCACGCGGCTTGTGCTTCGGGATCCCCGAATGGCGCGTCGTCGCCGCCGAGATCTGGTCGGACCGGCCGGTGCGCGCGTGGATCGCGGCTGATGGCCGGATCGCGCACGACCCGCTCGACCCGAACATCTCGTTCACGCCGGTCGTCGCGAGCGCTGTGCCGTCGCTGGGCTTCTGTGCGCCGGTCAGCGGGGACGACCGCCCACCCGCGGACGCGGCCGTCGCGCTCTGGCGACTCGATGCCGCGGGCCCGACGGCGCTTCGGCCACGCGTCCGCGAGCCTGCCGTGGCCACGCCGTTCGGACGCCTGTGGTGGCCGCCCGTGGACGCCGCGGCCGGTGCCGGGACGTGGCCCTCCGGACGCTACGTCGTGGGCATCGCCGGGCCCACCGACTACGTGCGCTTCCTGGGGATCGAGGTCATCCTCACGCCGCTGCCCTGAGCGCGCGTCGGCCGCGTTGCGCCGCGTCTGCCGCGCCGGCCGCGCCGGCCGCGCCGGCCGCGTGCGTCCTCAGTAGCGCGGGCGCTCCAGCGCGATGTCGTACGCGGCGCGCGCCAGCGCGATGACGCCGATCGCGGTCACCCACAGGCCCGGCGCCCGGTTCGGCAGGAACCCCTCGGGCGCGAAGATGAACATCGGGATGAACAGCGCCACGCCGACGACCGCGAGGATCGCGAGGGCGGCATAGAGGATCGGGCGATCGACGCCGTCCGGGCGGTCGATCATCGCGTAGGGCAGCGCGATGAGCGCGATCGTGGCGAGCGCCGCGATGAGCGCCAGCATCCCCGGGCCGTCCCACACCTTGGCGACCACGGAGGTCATCTCGCCGTCGTTGCCGCCCAGCACGTACCACGGCAGCAGACAGCCGACGAGGATGACGACGGACGCGAAGAACGCGATGCGTCGGGCCCTGCCCAGGGGGCGACGGTGCATCTACTGAGCCGCCGTGTACACCTCGGGACGGAGGACGCCCACGAAGCGGAGGTTCCGGTACAGCTCGCCGTAGTCGAGTCCGTAGCCGACCACGAACTGGTCGGGGATCGTGAAGCCCGTGTAGTCCACCGGGATGTCCACCAGCCGTCGCGCCGGCTTGTCGAGGAGCGTGCAGATGCGCAGGCTCCGTGGGCTCTTGCCGCGCAGGTAGCGGAGCAGGTAGTTCAGCGTGAGCCCGGTGTCGATGATGTCCTCGACGAGCAGCACGTCCTCGTCGGCGATGCTCGCGGACAGGTCCTTGATGATCCGCACCAGGCCCGACGATTCGGTCGCCGTGCCGCCGTAGGACGAGACCTCCATGAGGTCGATCCGGAGGGGCGCCGGGATGGCCCGCATGAGGTCGGCCATGAACGGCAGCGAGCCCTTGAGGACGCTCACGAGGGTGAGCGGCCGGCCGGCGTAGTCGGCGGCGATGCGCTGGCCGAGCTCGGCGACCTTGGCCTGGATCTGGTCCTCGGTGAGGAGCACCTCGCCGATGTCGGCGTGGAGGTCGGTGGTCCGGGTCAGGGGGATCATGGGGTGGTCGAGGGATCCTTCTGGCGGAGCGCGGACAGGGCGCGGGATGGCGGAGCGGACGGCGGCAGGCGGGTTGCGCGGGCAGGCGCGAGGCGCGGCGGATGCGAGGGAACCATCGCGTCCGGGTGATTTTGCCGTGCCCGGGCGCGCGCCGCACGGGCGTCGGCCAGCGGTCAGCGGGGCGGGGCGATGGCGTCACCGGTCCGGCCGGGCCGTCGTCGGCGACGGCGACGCCCGGTGCGACGCGTGGCGGTCGTGGTCGACGCGGCCGGCGTGTCCTCGATCGCGACGGGGACGTCGACCACCGCCTGGACGGCATCCATCTCATCGGCCGCAGGCGTCTCGTGTGCGGGCACCGTGTCCACGGCCGGTCCGTCGTCGGCCGGCACCTCGTCGACGCGGTCGGGCATCACGTGGCCGCTGGCCCCGGACAGCGCATCGACCAGCGCGACCCGCCCGAACTTCAGCATCAGCATCCGGAAGTCGCGGGCGTAGAACAGCTTGATGCGGATGTCGGGGTAGAGCTCACGCAGCCGCCGCAGCTTGCGGTTCTTCTTGCGCACGAGGCTCTGCTTGAGCGTCGTGAGCTCGACGTACAGGTCGATGTCGGGCAGGTAGAAGTCGGGCGAGAAGCTCTCGATGACCGTGCCGTCGAGCGTCCACAGCACGGGGAACGTGTGCGGCTCGTACTCCCAGCGGACGTCGTAGAAGTCGAGGATCCGCGCGAGCTCCGCCTCGCTCGCGTGGGCGAACGCGGGCGGGTCGGGGACGGCCTCGGCGGGGCCGGTCATCCGGCGCCGGCGCCGGTGCCGCCCGGTCCCTCGAGGAGCGACCGCAGGTCGCCGTCGTGACGCTCCAGGAACGCGTGCATCCGCCGCACGTCGTCCTCGCCGATGGCGGGCCCCGTCAGGCGCGCCTCGTCGCCCGCGTCGAACTCGCCGTAGCGCATCGTGTCGGCGGAGACGGCTCTCGGCAGCCCGTCGTCCTCGTCCTCGAGGACCACCAGGCCGAGGGCCTCGCTGCCGCAGGCGACGCAGCGGAACTGGACGAAGACGAGGTCGTCGCGCTCGGCCAGGACGTCGATGCGATCGGCCGGGACACCCGCGCCGCACGCAGTGCACCCGACCCCGGCGAGCGAATCCCGGAGGTGGTCGCGCGGGTCCATCGGGCGACCAGTCTAGCGGAGGCACCGTGCATCGACATCTCCCAGACCGGAGGCCGGTCCGGATACTCCCATGGGGTATCATGCGGCGCATGCCCGAGCGACTTCCCGGCACCACCAGCCCGAACGGCGCAGGCCACGCCGCGCCCCGCGCCACGCCGCGGACGACGCCCCGCGCCGCGGTCAAGCCCACGCCCATCCCCGCGACCTTCCGTCACAGCTACTCCAAGGACCGCGCCCAGCTCGCGCGCCGCCTCGCCCGCATCGAGGGCCAGGTCCGCGGCATCGCCCGGATGATCGAGCGCGAGGAGTACTGCGTGGACATCCTCCAGCAGACGTCGGCGCTGCGGGCGGCCGTCGACGCGCTGTCGATCCTCATCCTCGAGGACCATGTGTCCGGCTGTGTCCGCACGGCCGCGGAGCACGGCGACGCGGAGCGCTATGTCGATGAGGTGGTCGACGTGGTCCGCCGCACGCTCGGCCGGCCGGTGCGCACGGGGCGCGCCGCGACCTGACCGAGCGCCGACCGTGGGACCCCCGGCGGCGCGCCGGTACCTTCGGCCCACGGCACGCACGCAACGGGGGATGGCCGCCACGGCGTCGCCGGGCGAGCATCGAGCGGCCCGGATCCGTGCCTCCTGGAGCTGATGCCCGACTTCCGCGACCCGGTCGCTCGCGAAGCGACCGATCCCGGTCCGCTCGTCGCCGCGCCGCCGCCGTTCGTCGACCGACGCGTGGCGTTCCGGCGCGCCGCGGATCGGCTCCTCCACGAGGAGACCCGGCTCCTGGCGCGCTCACTCGACATCCTCGCCGGCGACGACGACGCCGATGCCCGGTTGGGCGGCATCCTGCGACTGCTGGCGGAGGCCCTGGGCGCGCCGCGGGCCGCGTTGCTCGGCGACCGTCCCGTGCGCCGTGTGGCGGTGGTGGTCGACGACGGCGAGGACCCCGACGCGGCCGATGCGCTCGCCGCCTGGCTCGACGCGGCGGGACCGCGTACCCGCGCGCAGCGCGCCGCGGCCGGTCCAGCACCGGTCGTGCGCATCGTTGCGCCGTGCGGGGAGCCTCGTCCCGCGACCGACGCGGGCGACGAGCCCCATCGACTGCTGCTCGCACTCCCGTCGGATGGCGGCCTCCTTGGCTTCGATCTGACCACGCCGCTCGACGAGGCCGAGCTGGAAGCGCGCCTGCCCGCCCGGCTCGTGCGCCATGCGGCCGCGATCCTCGCGGTCGTCTCACGCGACCTCGCGCTGGAGCGTGAGCTGGAGCTCCTCCGGGCCCGGGAGGTGGAGCGGTCCCGCTTCGTGTCCACCGTCGCGCACGAGCTGCGAACGCCGCTCACGGGCCTGGGCGGCTACCTGGACCTCATCCTCGACGACAAGGTCGACGACCCGGCCGTGGAGCGCGACTTCCTCGAGCGCGGGCGCGGGATCGTGGCGTCGATCGCGAGCCTGGTCGGCGACCTGCTCGAGCTGTCGCGGCTCGACTCGGGGTCGTTGCGCCTGGACCTCGCCCCGTTCTCGATGGCCGAGCTCGGCGGCCGGGTGACCGGCGCACTCCAGCCGCTCGCGATGGATCGCGGCATCGCCCTGGAGGCCGAGCTGCCGCCGCGGATGCGGATGGCCCTGGGCGATCGACGGCGGATCCAGCAGATCCTCACCAACCTCGTCGGCAATGCGCTCAAGTTCGTCGCGCCCGGTGGGCGCGTGAAGCTGGCGGCGTGGACGGACGGACCCGTGGCGGTGTTCGCCGTGCGGGACGACGGGACGGGCATCGGGCCCGACGACCGGGCGCGCATCTTCGAGCGCTTCCAGCGCCTGGCGGTCCACGAAGGCGTGACCGGCACGGGGCTCGGACTGCCGATCGCACGCGACCTGGCGCGGGCGATGGGCGGCGAGCTGGACGTCGCGTCCGTTCCGGGATCCGGCTCGTCGTTCGTGGTCGTGCTGCCAGGGCCCGCGGGCGCGTCGGACGACGAGGTCGAAGCGGTCGTCACGCGCGTGCTCCCGGCCGAGGAGCAGGCGCTCGAGGAGCGGGCGGTCCTGCGCGCACTGGAGCTCGCCGGCCGGGACATGCCGACGTTGCTGCGGCCGGTGCCGACACCCGAGCGGGCGACGGACGACGGGGTCCCTCCGCCGGCCGACACGCCGGTCCGACCGGCGCGCCCGGCCACCGCGCGCCGGCGACCGCGGCTGCGGGCCCTCGACGGCGGGGTCGGGCGGGCCCCGACACGGCCGTCACCCGCCTGACCGCACGCCTTCGGGGCTTGCGCGAAGGGCCGTCGCGACTCATCCACATCGTGCTCGCTCGGCCGGCCGACGGTTATCCACAGCTGGCCGTCCGCGTTCGTGGATTCGTGGACAACCCACCTTGACGCACGGTCGTGCGGCCCGTAGCGTCCGGCCTCCGCACGTGTGCCAGCGGCGAGGGTAACTCGACCCGAGAGGGGTTCCGGGAGACCGGCGCCACGACCGATCGGATCGGGGAAGACCGAACCCGCACGGCACCTGCGCACGACGTCGACGCCGGGAGCGGCTTCCGGACGGATCATCGGCACGACCACAGGAGGGGTGCCGTTGGAACGCCCGCGAGGACCGCTCCCGACGCGCGTCCAGGACACCGATCCCCTGCCCGCGGCATACGCCGCCACGCTGCGAGCGGGCTTGTCGACGCTCGGGATCGACCTTCCGGCGGGCGCACGCGATGTCATCGACGGCCACGTCCGGCTGTTGCTGGCCTGGAACCAGGCGATCAATCTGACGGCCATCCGCGACCCGGTCGCGGCCGCCACCCTCCACGTCCTCGACAGCCTCGCCGCCGTCCCGCTGCTCCGGTCGGAGGGGGCCGAGCGGCTCCTCGACCTCGGGTCGGGCGGTGGCTTTCCGGGCCTGCCACTGGCCGCATCGCTCCCCGCCGGCGCGCTCCTCGTCGAGTCCATCGCCAAGAAGGCGGTGTTCCTGCGCACCACCGTGGACAGCCTCCGCCTCACCGACCGGGTCGCCGTCGCGGCCGACCGCGCGGAGACGCTGGCCGCCGATCCGGCGCATCGCGAGGCCTGGCCGGTGGTCGTCGCCCGGGCCGTCGCGGCGCTGCCGGAGCTGGCCGAGCTGGCGATGCCGCTCGTCGCGGTCGACGGGCTCCTCGTCGCCTGGAAGCGCGAGCCGCTGGCCGACGAGGTCGACGCGGCGCGGGCCATCGTCGGCCAGCTGGGCGGCGACCGGCCGGAGGTCCTGGACGTGTCGCTGCCCGGGCTCGAGGACCATCGCCTGGTCGTCATCCGCAAGCGGTCGCGGACGCCCGACCGGTACCCGCGTTCCGCGGCCGATCGGAAACGCACGGCCCGCGCAAGGCATCGCGACGCGAGCTAGCGCGCGGGCGCGGCATCGTGCGGCGATACGCTCGGTCGCGTGCTGGTCGCGGTGCTCTCGGACATCCATGCGAATCTCACCGCGCTCGACGCCGTCCTCGAGGCGGCCGGCGGGGTCGACGAGGTGTGGCACCTCGGCGATGTCGTCGGCTACGGCCCCGACCCGGACGCGGTCGTCGACCGCCTCGCCACGGTCGGGGCGAAGGGCGTGCGGGGGAACCACGACGCCGCGGCGGTCGGCGAGCTCGACGTCACCGACTTCCACGCCGACGCTCGCCGCGCGATCGAGTGGACCCGAGACACCATCGCGACCGCCACCGCTGACTGGCTGCAGGCGCTGGAGCCGACCCGCCGCGAGGGCGAGTTCACGCTGGTCCACGGCAGCCCGCGCGATCCGACCTGGGAGTACATCCTCGGCCGCGACAGCATCACGGCGAACCTCGACGCCCTGACCACGCCGTTCGGGCTGCACGGCCACACCCACGTGCCCATCGCTTACGCGCGCACGCGGGGCTCGCTCGGGCGACGTCCCGTGGGGGTCGTCCGACCGGGCGACGGCGACACGCTCGACCTGCCCGACGGGCCGGTGCTCCTGAACCCCGGCAGCGTCGGCCAGCCGCGAGACGGTGTCCCGACCGCCTCCTGGCTGGCCCTCGACACCGCCGCGCGTCGGGTGACCTGGCACCGGACCGGCTACGACATCGCGGCCGTCCAGGAGCGGATGCGCCAGCGCGACCTGCCGCCGCGCATGATCGAGCGGTTGGCGTACGGCTGGTAGCGCCGCGGCGTCGTCAGTCGGACGCCGGCGGCGCCGCCACGACGTGGACCTCGACGTCCGGCAGCGCCTGCAGCACGCGCTCGGCGAGGGACGGCCGCCGCAGACGCTCCAGCGCCGTGCGATCCTCGTAGGGCAGGACCACGTGCGTGGCGCCGCGATCGCGGGCCGCGTGCACCACGCCCGCCGCCACATCAGCGGCCTCGAGGCGGATGACCTGCGCCCCGAGGTCGACCGCGTCGTCGATCGCCTCCTGCTCGGTCCGAGCCTGGACCGACGTCCGCCCCGCGTCGCGAGGCGTCTCGATGACCAGCGCCACGAGCGACGCGTGCATCGCCGACGCGACACCGGCCGCGCGCCGCACCGCCCGCGCCGCGGATGGCTGCCCGTCGACGAGCACCAGGACGCGCTCCGTCGCGAGGGGCAACGCCGCCCCGCCCGAGGCCTCCAGCTGGCCCTCGACCCGGCGCGCGACGAGGCGCAGCGCCAGCTCCCGGAGCGCGGTCAGATTCGCTTCCGTGAAGAACCGGTCAAGGGCCACCGCGGTCCGCTCCGGTGGATACACGTTCCCGTGGCGCATCCGCTGGCGGAGCGCGTGCGGGCTCATGTCGACCAGCTCGAGCTCGTCAGCCCCCTCGAGCACCGAGTCCGGGAGCCGCTCGTTGACCGGACCGCCGGTGATCGTCGCCACCGCGTCGGCGACCGAGTCGAGGTGCTGGACGTTCATCGTCGTGACGACGTGGATGCCGGCGTCCCGGATCGCCTCGACGTCCTCCCAGCGCTTCGCCCGGGCCGAGCCGGGGGCGTTCGTGTGCGCGAGCTCGTCGACCAGCGCGACCGTCGGATGACGCGCGATGACCGCGTCGGTGTCCATCTCCTCGATGGTCACGCCGCGATACGCGATCCGCTCGCGTGGCACGATCTCGAGGCCGTCCAGCAGCGCGCTGGTGTGCACCCGCCCATGCGCCTCCACGAACCCGACCACGAGGTCGGTCCCGCGGTCCAGCCGCCGGTGGCCCTCCTCGAGCATCCGATACGTCTTGCCGACGCCGGGCGCCATACCCACGTAGACCCGGAGGCGTCCCCGCCCGGTGCCCGACTCGGCGCGGACCCGGGCGAGCATCGCCTCCGCGGTGGGGCGGACGTCGAAGGCGTCGCGTTCCTCGGCGGTCATGCCGATCCCCTTCCGTCCATCACCGGGCGAGCAGGCCGTCCAGGTCGAGGTTGAGCTCGAGGACGTTCACGCGCGGCAGGCCCAGGAACCCGAGCGCGGGCTGTTCCGTGTGTCGCCCGACCGCCGCACGGACGTCATCGGGCGACATCCCGCGCGCCGCCGCGACCCGGGCGATCTGGTACTCCGCGGCGTCGGGGCTGATGTGCGGATCGAGCCCCGATCCCGAGGTCGTGACGAGGTCGACGGGGACCGGCCCGCCACCATTCGCCGCGCGCAGCCGGTCGACGTCGGCGGCGATCCGGTCGATGAGGTCCTGGCTCGTCGGCCCCAGGTTCGAGGCGGCCGAGGCGGTGCCGTCGTAGCCGTCGGCGCCGGCGGCCGATGGACGACCCCAGAAGTACTTCGGCTGGCTGAAGGCCTGGCCGATCAGGCTCGACCCGACGGTCCGGCCGTCGGCCGTGACGAGGAGCGAGCCATTCGCCTGGTGCGGGAACGCGACCCCGGCGACGAGGGTGACGGCGACCGGGTAGATGACGCCGGTGATCACGGTGATGGCGACGAGGAGGGCGAAGGCCGGCACGAGCGACCGGCGGACGAAGGTGGTCATCGAGCTGATCCTTAGGCGAGGCCGAGGGCGGTGACGACCACGTCGATCGCCTTGATCCCGAGGAACGGGACGAGGATGCCGCCGAGGCCGTAGATGAGGAGGTTGCGGCGCAGCAGGACGCTGGCCGGAGCGGGTCGGAAGCCCACGCCGCGAAGGGCGAGCGGGATGAGCGCCACGATGATCAGCGCGTTGAAGATCACCGCGGACAGGATCGCGCTCTGCGGGGTGGCCAGGCCCATGATGTTCAGCGCGTCGAGCTCCGGATAGACCGACGCGAACAGGGCCGGCACGATCGCGAAGTACTTCGCGACGTCGTTGGCGATCGAGAACGTCGTGATCGAGCCGCGGGTGATGAGCAGCTGCTTGCCGATCGCGATGACCTCGAGGAGCTTCGTCGGGTCCGAGTCGAGGTCGACCATGTTGGCCGCGTCCTTGGCCGCGGATGTCCCACTGTTCATCGCCAGGCCGACATCGGCCTGGGCCAGCGCGGGCGCGTCGTTGGTCCCGTCGCCGGTCATCGCCACGAGATGGCCGTCCGCCTGTTCCCGGCGGATGAAGCCGATCTTGTCCTCGGGCTTCGCCTCGGCCAGGAAGTCGTCCACGCCCGCCTCGCGGGCGATCGTGGCGGCGGTCCGCCGGTTGTCGCCCGTGACCATGACGGTTCGGATGCCCATCTTGCGGAACTCGGCGAACCGCTCGACGAGGCCTTCCTTGACGGTGTCCTTGAGCTCGATGAGCCCGAGGACGTGGCCGTCGTCACGGATCGCGAGCGGCGTCGCGCCCTGATCCGCGATGCGGTCGGTCTCTGCCAGCAGCTCCGGCGGCGCGGTGCCGTCCAGGTCGGCCGTGATGGCGTCCACGGCACCCTTCAGGATGAGTCGCCCGTCGCTGGACCGGACGCCGCTGGTGCGCGTCTCGGCCCGGAACGGGATGTCCTCGACGATCGTGGCGGCCAGCGCCGCCAGGCCGGTGTCGTCGCCGTCGCCGGCCGGCGCTCCCAGGGCGGCAAGGCGCGCCCGGGCGAGCTCGACGATCGAGCGGCCCTCGGGGGTCTCGTCGCGGATCGAGGACACCAGCGCCGCCGTGAGGACATCAGCCTCGGCGACGCCCGCGACGGGCGTGATCGACGCGGCCAGCCGGTTGCCGTAGGTGATCGTGCCGGTCTTGTCGAGCAGGATGACGTCGACGTCGCCGGAGGCCTCGACGGCGCGCCCGCTCATCGCGAGCACGTTGAAGCGCGCGACGCGATCCATGCCCGCGATGCCGATCGCCGACAGCAGGCCGCCGATGGTCGTCGGGATGAGGCATACGAGGAGGGCCACCAGGGCGACCGTCTCGACCGAGGTGCCGGCGTATTCGCCGAACGGCCGGATGGTCACCGTCGCCATGAGGAACACGATGGACAGGCCGGCCAGCAGGATCGCCAGGGCGATCTCGTTGGGCGTGCGCTGGCGCTTGGCGCCCTCGACGAGGGCGATCATCCGGTCGAGGAACGTCTCGCCCGGATCGGCCGTGACGCGCACGACCAGCCGGTCGCTGACCACCGTGGTGCCACCGGTGACCGAGCTGCGGATGTCCGTCCCGGGTTCCTTGAGGACCGGCGCGGACTCGCCCGTGATCGCCGCCTCGTTGACGTAGGCGACGCCCTCGATGACGTCCCCGTCGCTGGGGATCGTCTGGTTCTCCTCCACGACGACGATGTCGCCCTTGCGCAGCTCGGACGAGCCGACCTCCTGGAGCGAGCCGTCATCGCGGCGCCGCTGGGCCCGGGTCTCGGAGCGCGTGCGGCGCAACGTGTCGGCCTGTGCGCGGCCACGGGCCTCGGCGACGGCCTCCGCGTAGGTCGCGAACAGGACCGTGATCCACAGCCAGGCGGCGATCTGGACCTGGAAGCCCAGGCCGCTCTGGCCCGCGGAGCGCTGGACGCCGGTGGCCTCCGCCAGCGCGATGAGCGTGACGAGCATCGCGGTGATCTCGACCACGAACATCACCGGGTTCTTGATGAGCAGCCGCGGATCGAGCTTGCGGAACGCCTGCGGGATGGCCGCCCGGAGGAGCTTCGGATCGAGGACGCCGCGCGGCCGGGGCGGCTCGGCACCGGGCTTGCTGCCGCCCAGCGTCACGTAGCGCTGGAAGCGGCGGGTCCCGCGACCGAGGTCGACGGACATCAGGGAACGCGCGAGGCTCATGACTGGAAGACCTTCCCGGCGTGCTGCAGGAGCTCCTCGACGATCGGGCCCAGCGACAGGGCCGGGAAGTACGTCAGGGCGCCCACGACGATGACGACGCCGATCAGCAGGACCGTCCAGAGGACGCCGGTGGTGGGGAACGTGCCGAGGGAGGCGGCCACGCTGCGCTTGGCCGCCATCGACCCGGCGAGGGCGAGGATCGGGACGATCATCCCGTAGCGGCCGATGAGCATCGCGATCGCGCCGGTGACGTTGTAGAACGGGGTGTTCCCGGTCAGGCCCGCGAAGGCCGACCCGTTGTTGCCGGTCTGGCTGGAGTAGGCGTACAGGATCTCGGAGAAGCCGTGCGGGCCCGCATTGAGGGGACCGGCGGTGCCCTCGGGCAGGACGCTCGCGATGGCCGTGAAGCCGAGGATGCTGGCGCCCAGGACGAGCGCGGTCAGCATCGCCATCTTGATCTCGAACGCCTCGACCTTCTTGCCCAGGTACTCCGGCGTCCGGCCGACCATGAGGCCGGCGATGAACACCGACAGGACGGCGCCGATGACGAGCATGCCGTACATGCCGGCGCCGATGCCGCCGGGCGTGATCTCACCCAGTTGCATGTTGAACAGCGGCACGAGCCCGCTGAGCGGCTGGGCCGAGTCGTGGAAGGAGTTGACCGCACCGGTGCTCGTCGCGGTCGTGATGGCCATGAACAGGCCGCCCACCGCCGCACCGAAGCGCTGCTCCTTGCCCTCCATGTTGCCCACACCGGCCTGGGCGACGGTGTCCGGGAACAGCGGGTTGCCCGCGAATTCCCGGGTCATCGCGAACACCGCGCCGACCAGGAAGATCGTCGCCATCGCCGCGAAGATGGTCCAACCCTGGCGCTGGCTCCTGGCGTACCGCCCGAACGTGAACGTCAGGGCGAACGGGACGAGGAAGATCGCGAACATCTCGAGCCAGTTCGTGACCGGGGTCGGGCTCTCGAACGGGTGCGACGGAGTTCGCGTTGAGGAACCCGCCGCCGTTGTTGCCCAGCTCCTTGATCCACTCCTGCGAGGCGATCGGCCCCAGCGCGAGCGTCTGCTGCGCGCCCTCCAGCGTGGTCGCCGTGGGATAGGCGTTCCAGGTCTGCGGCACGCCCTGCCAGACGAGCACGAGGGCCCCGAGGATCGAGATCGGCAGGAGCAGATACACGACGGCACGCGTCAGGTCGACCCAGTAGTTGCCGATCGTCTTCGAGCTGCGCCGCGTGAGGCCCCGGATGAGCGCGATCGCGATGGCCAGGCCCGTCGCCGCCGACGTGAAGTTGCGCACGGCGAGCAGCGTGGCCTGGGTGAGGTAGGTGGCACCGGTCTCGCCCGAGTAGTTCTGCCAGTTCGTGTTGGTCTCGAAGCTGACCGACGTGTTGAACGCGAGCTCGGGGCTCATCGCGGGGATGCCGCCCTGGTTGAGCGGCAACACGTCCTGCAGGCGGAGCACCGCATAGCCCGCGACGATGGCGACCAGGGCCATGGCGAGCACCGCGAGGGCGTAGCCCTTCCAGTCCTGCTCGGCGGTCTCGTCGATGCGGCACACGCGGTAGACCGCACGCTCCACGGGACGCAGCACCGGGCTCAGGATCGTGCGCTGCCCCTCCATCACGCGATGGATGTAGGCGCCCAGGAGGGGCGTCGTGATGAGGATCGCCAGGCACAGCGTGGCCAGGGTCAGGAAGTCGCCGGCGGACATGTTCAGAAGTCCTCGGGACGCAACAGCGCCCACACGAGATAGACGAACACGAACGCGGCCGCCAGCAGCGCGAGGACGTCGAGCGGATTCATCGCCGCACCCGGTCGCAGACCAGCGACGTAGCCGCTGAACGCGATCACCAGGGCGAGACCGATGAGCAGGATCTGCAGGTCGGTCATCGGAGAGGCTCGCGGACGGCCGCTGCGCGCGGCGAGGTGGCACTGGATCATGCTGGACGGCGCTCCTGGAGCAGTCGCTCGATCGTCGCGACGAGCGTTTCGAGCGGATAGGGCTTGGGCAGATAGCCGGCGATGCCGAACTCGGTCAGGCGGCGGGGATCGATGGTCGTCGCGCTGCTGATCACGACGGGCGGGGAGCCCGCCCGCGCCAGGCCTGGCCCGCGCAGCAGATCCCAGCCGGTGTCGCCCGGGCAGGTTCAGGTCGAGCACGACCAGCGCGAGGCGCTCGCCGGATGCGAACGCGACGGCCGCTTCTTCCGCCGACGCCGCTTCCCGGATGGGGTAGCCCAGGGCCCGCAGGTGCCGGGCGAGGATCGTGCGCAGCCCCGCGTCGTCCTCGACGAGGAGGATCGGTCCGGTCTCAGGCATCGATCGCCTCGACGGCGATGTCCGAACCCGGCGTCGTCGGGCATCCAGAGGGGCACGATCCGGACATCAGCCTCTCGCGCCAGGCGTTCGGCCCGGCCGAGGAGCTGCTCGCCGTATCGGAGGTTGGCGACGACGACGCGCCGCGAGCCGCCGCGAGCGACCAGCGCGATCGCGTCGCGGATCAGCCCCAGCTCCTGATCCAGCGTCCGATCCACGTGCCCGTGGGCGGACGGTCGGTTCGCCATTCCCATGACCCGAGTCTCGACCCGGCGCCCAAGAGGCAGCTTCTGTCGTTCGACCGAAACGCCTAAGGTCGGTCTAAAGGTTGGGCGGCCGAACCCGATAGCCCACGCCCGGCTCGGTGACGATCAGGTCCCGGAGCGCGCCTTCCGGGTCCGCTGCGGCCAGCTTCCGCCGGAGCTGGCTCACGTGGACGTAGACGTAGCTCGATTCGGTGTCGTACGCCTGCCCCCACACCGCACGGAGGAGCCGGCCCTTGGTGACGAGCCGGCCCTGGTAGGTGAGCAGCACCCGCAGGAGCTCGAACTCCCGCGGCGTGAGGGCCACGGGCCGCCCGTCGACGGTCACCTCGTGGCGCGGGCCGTCGAACCGCAACGGGCCGGCCTCGATGCGTCCATCCGGGTCGGCGCCCGGCCCGACGGCGTGGCGAAGCGCCACCCGGATGCGCGCGTCCAGCTCCGCCACGCCGAACGGCTTGGTGACGTAGTCGTCGGCGCCGCGCTCGAGCGCCTCGACCTTCTGCCGCTCTTCGAAGCGTCCGGACAGGACGACGATGGGCGTCGCTGCCTCCCCACGGATCCTGCCGATGACGCTCAGCCCGTCGAGGTCGGGAAGGCCCAGATCGAGGAGCACGAGGTCCGGACGGTGGCGCTCCCATTCCCGCATCGCGGACGCGCCGTCCGTCGCTTCCGCGACGCGGTAGCCGCGCCGCTCGAGGTCGAGCACCAGCGCCCGACGGGTCTCCTGGTCATCCTCGACGACCAGGATGCGAGCGCCGGCGATCCGGGCGCTCACGGAGCCGGCGCCTCGTCGTGGCGGTGCGGCGCGGCCGCCGGCAGATCGAGATCGATGGCGAGCCCGCCCAGCGCACTGCGGCGCGCAGCCACGCGGCCGCCGAACGCGTCCACCAGTCCGCGCACGACGGAAAGGCCGATCCCGGTCCCCGAGCGCGACCCACCAGGTGATCCGGGCGCGCGGTAGAACTTGTCCCACAGACGCGGCAGCACGGCCTCGGGAACCCCGTCGCCTGCGTCCTCCACGGTGAGCCGCACGAACGGCTCGTCGGGCAGGGGCACCGAGACGACCCGGACCAGCCGCCCCGGCGGGACGTACTTCAGCTCGTTCTCCAGCAGGTTGGACAGCGCCCCGTCGACGAACACGGGATCGACCTCGACGACGTCCGAACCCACGGCGACCTCGAACGGTCGGTCGCCGAAGCGCGGCCGCAGCCGCACGATCGTCGTCTCGATGAGGTCGTCGAGCTCGAACATGGCGCGGTCCGCGCGCAGCACGCCGGCCTCGATCCGCGTGAGGTCCAGGAGGTTCGTGACCAGCCGGTTCAGGTACTCGACCTCGCGATCGATCGCCTCGGCGCTCTCCCGACGGTCCGCATCGGACAGTCGACTGTCGGGCCCGAGGGTGCCCGCCGCGGCGCGGATGGTGGCCAGCGGGGTTCGCAGGTCGTGGGAGACCGACTGGAGCAGCGCGGACTTCAGCTCATCGCTCTGGCGCGCGATCTCCGCCTCGGTCGCCTCCTGGACCAGCCGTTCACGGCGAAGGGATTGGCCCAGCTGGTCGGCAGCGGCCGCGAGCAGGCGACGCTGGGTGACGCCCGGCAGCCCGGCTCGCCTGCGCCGGACCGCCCACAGGGAGCCGTAGGGATGCCCGTCCGCCTCGATCGCGATCCGCAGCACGGTCATGCCCTCGCCGGCCGGCTCCCGCCGCGGCCGGGGCTCGTGGACGCGGACCCACTCGGCCGGGCGATCGCCGGGCGTCCGCCGGAGGACGACCAGGCTCGGGGGCACCCGGCGGGGCGCGCCGGGCTCCGTGTCCGCGACCACCTGCTCCCGGTCGACGACGGGACCGATGCCCAGCCACAGGCGGTCGACCTCCGCGGGCTCGCGGAGCCGGGCGAGGACCTCCGTGGCGGCATCGGCGACCCGCGGTGCGGTCCCCAGCAGGCGGCTGATCTGGAACATCGTGGCCGCCTCCCGCGCGCGCGCCGTGGCCTCGTCCGCCCGTTCCACCTGGAGCGCCGTCAGCCGCCCCGCGACGAGGGCGACGAACAGGAACACGACGAGGTTGAGCCACTCCTCCGGGTCGCGGATGGTCAGCGTGTAGCGCGGCTCCACGAACAGGAAGTCGAACGCGAGGAAGGACGCGAGCGAGGCCACGACGGCCGCCCACGTCCCGGCGGCGATGGCCGCGACCACCACGGCCAGCAGGTAGATCGAGGCGGGCTGCACGCCGAGCGTCGCGTCGAGGATCCCGACCAGGAGCGTCGACAGCGCGAACGCTCCGACCGCGACGACCACTCGCGCGCGGGTGGTCGGCCGGGCGCGCAACGCATCGCGGCCGAGCCGCGTCATCGGGGCACCTGCCGGACGCGGCGCCCGACCGCGACCACGCCGCCGATGACGTATCGTCCGCCTCCAGTCCCTGCCGGCCGCATGCCCCGGTGTGCCGGCTCCGGGCGCGAACGCGTCCTCACGAGGAGTGCCCGCATCCCATGATCGGCGGCCGTCGACCGCTCAGCGGCCGGAAGCCGGGTGACCGGCGGATCCGCGTCGATCGCCCGCACTCGGCGTACTTCCGCTACACGGGACCCGGCCAGCTCACCGCCAAGGCGGCCGCGAGCGCACCGACGACGGGCCTGGGCCGGCTGCGGGCACGCGTCAAGGCCGTCGCCATCGGCCGCCCGCTCGCCTCCGAGGAGGAGGTCGGGGAGCGCCTCTCGAAGAAGAAGGCGCTCGCGATCTTCAGCTCCGACGCCATCTCGTCGAGCGCCTACGCGACCGAGGAGATCGTCCTGGCGTTCGTCCTCACGGGGACGGCGCTCTACGCCCTCGACTTCGCGATCCCGATCGCGATCGCGATCGCCGGCCTCCTCGCGATCGTCGCGTTCAGCTATCGCCAGGTCTGCATCGCCTATCCCAGCGGCGGCGGGTCGTACTCGGTGTCGAAGGCGAACATCGGCCGCATCGCGTCGCTGGTCGCGGCGTCTGCGCTGCTCATCGACTACAACCTCACGGCGGCGGTGTCGACCTCGTCCGCGGTCGAGCAGATCGTCTCGGCCTTCCCGGCGCTCGATCCCGTGGCCGTGCCCATCGGCCTCAGCGCGCTCACCCTCATCACCATCGCCAACCTTCGCGGGCTCCGCGAGGCGGGCAACATCTTCGCGGTCCCGACCTACCTGTTCCTGGTCAGCGCTCTCGTGATGATCGCCATCGGCGTGTACCGGATCGTGTTCCTGCACGAGCAGGGCGTCCCGCCGCCCGCGATCGTCGAGGCCACGACCACCACCGCCGGCGCCGTGGGCGTCGTCCTCCTCCTGCGCGCGTTCGCGTCCGGCGCCGTCGCCCTGACCGGGACCGAGGCGATCGCGACCGGCGTCCCCGCGTTCCAGCCGCCCGAGTCGAGGAATGCGGCGCGGACGCTGGTGGCGATGGCGTGCATCCTCGCGGTGCTGTTCGTGGGCATCACGTTCGTCGCCTCGCACTACGCGATCTACCCGCAGGGCCCCGACCTCCACACCACGACGGCCACGGGCCAGGTCGTCCCGGTGTACCCGCCGGACACCCCGAAGCAGACGGTCATCGCCCAGGTGGCGCGGACCATCTACGGCGACTCGATCCTCTTCTTCGCGTTCCAGGCGTTCACCGCGCTGCTGCTGTTCCTCGCCGCGAACACCTCGTTCGCGGCGTTCCCGCGACTGGCGGCCGTCCTCGCGGAGGATGGCTTCTTTCCGCGCCACTTCGCCTTCCGTGGCGACCGCCTCGCGTTCTCGATGGGCATCGTGATGCTCGGCGTCATCGCCGGGACGCTCGTGTTCCTGGCCGGCGGACATACGCACGCGCTCATCCCGCTGTACGCGGTCGGCGTGTTCATCGACTTCACCATCAGTCAGCTCGGGATGATCCGCCACTGGTTGCGCGAGAAGCCGCCGGGCTGGTCGCGGCGCCTCGCGGTCAACGCGGTGGGCTGCGTGGCGACGGCCGTCGTGGCGGTCGTCGTGACGAGCGTGAAGTTCATCGACGGGGCGTGGCTGGTCGTCCTGCTGATGCCGGTCCTGGTCGGGTCGATGCTGTTCATCCGCCGCCAGTACGACGCCCAGACCACCGAGCTCCACGTGCGCGAGGACCAGGTCTTCCCGGGCCCGCACCGGGAGCAGCGGGTCGTCGTCCCGGTGAACGGCATCAACCGGGCGGTGATCCAGGCGGTGAACTTCGGCCGCTCGCTCGCGCCGGACGTCCGAGCCGTCTACGTGACGACGGACCTCGACGAGGCCGAGGACCTGCGGCGCCGCTGGGAGCGCCAGATCCCGGGCGTGCCGCTGGTCATCGTGGAGTCGCCGTACCGGGCGCTGGTCGGGCCCGTCGTGACCTACCTCGACGTCCTCGAGTCGGCGGCCCTGCCCGGCGCGGAGATCCCGATCACGATCGTCGTCCTGCCCGAGTACGTCGCCAAGCACTGGTGGGACCGCGTCCTCTACAACCAGACGGCGAAACGCCTCAAGTCGGCGCTCGTCGGCCGCGAGCACACCGTCATCGCGGACGTGCCGTACCGCAAGCAACACTGAGGGATCCAGGGGTGCCGGTCGCGGGCGACGACGCGCGGCCCCTGGCCTGGCTCGCGCGACGGATCAGCCGAGGACCGACGGCCGCGGGCGGACCAGGATCCCGGTGACGACGCCGTCGACCATCGAGCGGCCGATCGCGACCCCGGCCGTGGCCGCCCTCGGCGACAGCCGACGGACCAGCTCGGTGGGGTGCTGCAACCCGACGACGAGCACGCGTGTCGCCGCGCCGCGGGCCACGAGCTCGATGGCGGCGACGACCTCGCGGCGCTCGGTCTCGAGCGCGCTGCCGGGCAGGTAGAGGCCATCGTCCGCGATCACGTCCCAAGCGTCGCACCGAGCCCCAAGAGGCCGGCGGGACGTCAGGTGCCCGGATCGCTCAAGGACACGTCAAGCCTTGGCCTCGGAGGCCTCCAGCGGGGGTTCCAGGCGATAGCCGACGCCCGGCTCGGCCACGATCAGGCCGGCGAGCGATCCGTCCGGATCGGCGGCCGCGAGCTTGCGCCGGATCTGGCTGACGTAGACGTGGAGGTAGTGCGACTCCTCGTCGTAGGCGCGTCCCCAGACCGCCCGCAGGAGCCGGCCGTGGGTCACGAGGCGACCGGCGTGCGCGACCAGCACCTTGAGGACCTCGAACTCGCGCGGCGTCAGCCGGACCGGCTGTCCCGCGACGGTCACCGTGTGGCGGGCGATGTCCAGGGTGAGCGACCCGAGCTCGACGGTCCCCGTGGCATCCGCGGCGGGCCCGGCGGCGCGGCGGAGCAGCGCCCGGACCCGCGCGTGGAGCTCGGCCATGCCGAACGGCTTCGCGACATGGTCGTCGGCGCCCGCGTCCAGCGCGGCGACCTTGTCGCGTTCCGCGTCGCGGGCCGTGAGCACGAGGACCGGCGTGCTGGCCTCCGCGCGGACCCGTTCCAGGACGACCATCCCATCGGCGTCGGGCAGCCCCAGGTCGAGGATGACGAGATCGGGCCGCGCCCGCTCCCACTCATGGATCGCGGTGGCCGCGTCGGGCGCCTCGTGCACGTCGTAGCCGTGGGCCACGAGGCTGCGCGCGACCGCCGCACGGGTCGGCGCGTCGTCCTCGACGAGCAGGACGAGCGGGGACGTCATCGCGCCGCGGCGCCCCGGACCGGGCCGGCGGCCTCGATCGGCGGCACCTCGCCGGCGTCCGCGGCCGCGTCGGCCCGGTCGGCTCGGTCGGCTCGGTCGGCTGGTCGACGCGGTCGGCGCCCTCCGACGGCGCGGTCGGCAGCGACACGTCGATGGCCAGTCCGCCGAGCGTGCTGCGCCCCGCGGTGACCCGGCCGCCCATCGCCTCGACCAGCCCGCGCACGACCGTCAGGCCGATGCCGGTACCCCGACGCGCTGCCTCGTTGGAGCGCGGCACCCGGTAGAACTTCTCGAACAGATGCGGCAAGGCCGCGTCGGGCACGCCGGCCCCGCCATCCTCGACACGCATCGTCACGGTGTCGCCGGCGGCCCGCGCGACGATGCGCACCGGAGCATCGGCGGGCGTGTAGCGCGCCGCGTTCTCGAGGGTGTTCCGCAGGATGAGCTCGAGATGGACCGCGTCCACGAGCACCGCGGGGAGATCGTCGGGGATGTCGGTCGTGACCGGCCGATCGCCGAGCAGCGCGCGGGAGCGCTCCACCGCGTCGTGCACGAGGTCCGCGAGCACGAACGGCGACCGGACGGGGTGGAGCGCCCCGCCCTCGATCCGGCCGACATCGAGGAGGTTGCCGACGAGCTGTGCGAGGCGCTCGGCCTCGCGGTCGATGCTCGCCGCCGACGCGCGGACCTCGGCGGCCGGCCACTCGACCTCGGGGTCGGCCAGCGTGCCGGCCGCGGCGCGGATGGCGGCGAGCGGGGTGCGCAGCTCGTGGGACACGGAATCGAGCAGCGCCGACTTCAGCTCGTCGCTCCGGCGGGCGATCTCCGCGGTCGTGGCCTCCTCGGCGAGGCGGTCGCGTTCCAGGCCGCGGCCGATCTGGTCGGCGGCAGCGGCGAGGAGCCGCGTCTCCTCGACCGACGGGGCAGCCGCTCGCGCCCCCCGCAGCGCGCGGATCCAGCCCAGGCGACCGGCCGGCACCGCGATCGCCACGACGTACGGCATCTCGGCACGCGGAGCGCGGCGGCCGGGCGCGGCGACGGTGCCGGCATGGACCAGCGACCACTCGGCCGGCTCGTCGCCCGGACGCCGCTGGAGCACCGCGGAGACCGCGGTCCCGGGGAACGGCCTGGCGGGATCCGTGTCGGCCACGACGCGCTCTCGCTCGCCGCGAAGGCGATCGTCATGCGGTGCGAGGGCGATGACCACGCGGTCGAAGCGCGTCTCGGTCGCCAGCGTCCGTGCCACCTCGCCGAGCGCGTCGGCCGTCGTCGACGCCAGCGCGAGCGTCCGGCTGATCGACGACAGGGCGCGGGCCTCCCGCTCGCGACGCTCCGAGGCGGCCGTCCGGTCCCGCTGCGTGCCCGCGAGCCGGCCCACGACCACGCCCACGAACAGCAGGAGCAGCAGGTCGAGGAGCTCCGATGGATCCGCGACGAACAGCGTGTTCCGGGGCTCGACGAACAGGACGTCGTAGAGGACGAACGCGCCGACGGCACTCGCCACGGCGGCCCGCGTGCCGTACAGCACGCCCGCGAGCACGACCGCCACGAGGTACGTCGCCGAGGCGTCCGGCACGTCGGCGATGCCCTCGAGGACGGCGATCGCGACCGTCGCGACGGCGAGCGCAAGCAGGATGGGCACGGCCGCCCGGGCGGCACGGACGAGGCGGGGCATGAGGCGCATGCTCCACTCGGTCGGTGCCGCATCCGGTGTCGTCGGGGTCCGGGCCATGCCTTCTTGAGTCATCCTTGAGCCGCGCCGTCGCGACGCGAGCGCGTCCACCCTTCGAAGTGGCTCCGTTGCGAGCGTACGGTAGCCCCGGGCCCGGTTCCGGCCCGCGTACGGGAGTGCCCTGGCCCAGCCATGATCGGAGGACGTCGCCCATTACCGGGGCGCAAGCCCGCGGACCGCCGCGTCCGCGTCGAGCGCCCGCACTCCCCGTACTTCCGGTACGCCGGCCCCGGCCAGCTGGTCGCCAAGCGAGCCGCGTCGGGCCCGCGCACGCGCGCCGGCCGGTTCGTCGAGCGCGTCAAGGTCGCGACCATCGGCCGCCCGCTCGCCTCGGAGGAGGAGATCGGCGAACGCCTCGCGAAGAAGAAGGCGCTCGCGATCTTCAGCTCCGACGCCATCTCGTCGAGCGCCTACGCGACCGAGGAGATCCTGCGCGTCCTGGTCCTCGCCGGCGCCGCGGCGCTCATCGCCTCGATCCAGGTCGCGGTCGCGATCACGATCATGCTGACCGTCGTCGCGTTCTCGTACCGCCAGGTGTGCCGCGCCTTCCCGAACGGCGGCGGCGCCTATGCGGTCGCCCGTTCCGAGCTCACGCCCCTCCTCGGGCTGATCGCCGCGGCGGCCCTGCTCATCGACTACGTCATGACCGTCGCGGTCTCGACGTCCTCGGCACTCGACCAGCTGGCCTCACTCGTCCCGCAGCTGGAGGTCTGGAAGGTCGAGGTGGGCATCGGCGTCATCGCGCTCATCACGATCGGCAACCTGCGCGGGCTGCGCGAGTCCGGCAACATCTTCGCCGTCCCCACCTACGCGTTCGTCGTGCTCGCGCTGGTGATCGTGGCGGTCGGGCTCGTGAACATCGTGGCCGGCACCGCCCAACCGCTCCCCCGCCAGGCCGACGCGGTGCCCTTCGGGACCGAGCCACTCGCGCTCTTCCTGCTGCTGCGCGCCTTCGCGTCCGGATCCGTCGCGCTGACCGGCGTCGAGGCGATCGCGAACGGCGTGCCGGCGTTCAAGCCGCCCGAGGCCAAGAACGCCGCCGACACGATGATCTTCATGGCGTTGCTGCTGGGCGTGATCTTCATCGGGGTGACCGTCGTCGCGAACGCGTACGGCATCGTCCCATCGGTGGGTGGCGCGCCCTCGGTGGTGTCCCTCGTCGCGGGCGCCACGCTGGGCTTCGGGTCACCGCTCTACACCCTGTTCCTCGTGGCGACCATGCTCATCCTGTTCCTCGCCGCGAACACCTCCTACAACGCGTTCCCGCGGCTGGCCGCGATCCTCGCCGAGGACGGCTACATGCCCCGCCAGTTCGCGTTCCGCGGCGACCGGCTCGCCTACTCGTGGGGCATCGTCCTGCTGGCCGGCGTCGCGATCGCGCTGCTCGTCGCATTCGGTGGCACGACCACCCTCCTCATCCCGCTTTACAGCGTCGGTGTGTTCGTGTGCTTCACCCTGAGCCAGACGGGGATGGTCCGGCACTGGCTGCGGACTCGCGAAGCGGGCTGGCAGTGGCGTCTCGGCCTGAACGCGTTCGGCGCGGTCCTGACGGCCGTCGTCCTGGTCATCGTGTTCACTGAGAAGTTCACCGGTGGCGCCTATCTCGTGGGCATCCTCATCCCGGTCCTCGTCGGCATCATGCTGTTCATCCATCGCCAGTACCAGGCCTCGCGGCGGCAGCTGGCGATCCTTCCGGACGCGGTGATCCCGGCACCGCACCGCGAGGAGCGCGTGATCATCCCGGTCGCGGGCCTCGATCGGGCGGTCGTCCAGGCCATCAACGTCGGCCGCTCGATCACCGACGATGTCCGCGCCGTGTTCATCTCCGACGAGCCCGAGCGCGCCGCCGCCGTGCGGGCCCGCTGGGAACACCAGGTGCCGGGCGTGCCCCTGGTCATCGTGGAGTCCCCGTATCGGGCGCTCATCGGCCCGCTGCTGGCGTACCTCGACGTCCTCGACGCGGCGTGGCCGCCGGACAAGGAGGACCCCATCACCTTCGTCGTCGTGCCCGAGTACGTGGCGCGCAGCTGGTGGGAGCGGATCCTCTACAACCAGTCGGCGAAGCGGCTGCGCACGATCCTCCTCGGCCGGCCGAACACCGTCGTCGTCAACGTGCCCTACCGGCGCGAGGAGCCCGGCCGGTTCGAGCAGGCACCCGAGATCGCGGCGAAACGCGACGCGTGACGGCGCGCTCGCGGGCCGGTGCCCGGCGGCACCGCGTGAGGCACCGGTGATGCGCGTCCGTCGGGCGGCCGACGGTCGATCCCGAAGGGGCGGTGGTATCGTTGCCGCCGCGCCGAGCCGGACAGAAGACCCCGCCCGCCGGACGCATCCCCGACGTATCGACGTGGAGGCTCATCGACCCGTGGCCGATCTGGCGGCCCCCGTGTTCCGGCGCGCCGTGCTCGCGCTCTCCGGCGGCCCGACCGACGCGCGCATCGTCCAGCTGGCCTGCGCCCTGGCGAAGAAGTCGGAAGCCGAGCTCGTGGGTGTCCATGTCGTGGAGATCGACTGGACGCTGCCGCTCGACGCGGACATCGCCGGTCGATCCGAGGAGGCGCAGCGCATCCTCGACATCGCCGAGGCGACGGCCGAGCAGGCGCACTACCGGCTCGAGCCGCTGCTGCTGCAGGCGCGCGACGTCGGGGCGGCCCTCGTCGACGAGGCCAGCGAGCGGCAGGCGGACCTGCTGGCATGCGGCCTGCCCTTCCGCCGGAAGTTCGGTGGCGATTTCGCCGTCGGGCGCACCATCCCCTATGTGCTGAAGAACGCGCCGTGTGCCGTGTGGGTCGTGCGCGAACCGATGCCCGAGGAGCTCGCATGAAAGCCGTCATCGTCGGCTGCGGTCGCGTGGGCGCGACCCTGGCCGACCAGCTCGACCGGACCGGCCATCAGGTCGTGATCCTGGACATCTCGTCCGCCGCGTTCGACCGGCTGCCGTCGTCGTTCGGCGGGAGTGCCATCCGCGGCGACGGCACGGACGAGGATGTGCTGCGACGCGCCGGGACCGAGGGCGCCGACATCTTCCTGTCGCTCACCGAGGGCGACAACCGCAACGTCATGGCCGCGCAGCTCGCCGTGGAGGCGCTGGGCGTGCAGCGCACGGTCGCCAAGATCAACGACCCGGTGCGCGCCGAGGCGTACGGTCACCTGGGCATCGCGACGCTGTGCCGCACGAACCTCATGATCGATGCGGTGCTGTCGTACCTGGACTTCCAGCCCGAGCGCCGGCCCGGCGTCATCGCGCCCGAGCGCCCGCATCACGAGCATCCGCACGCGGTCGGTGCGGGCATCGCGCCGGGGACGCCGCTGGGTGCGTCCGGGTCGGCCGAACCGGATGACGCTCCGGCGACACGCGCCCCGGCCGTTGCCGGTGGCACCGCCGACACGACGGAGGCCTGAGCGATGTTCGTGCTCGTCATCGGCGGCGGGAAGGTCGGCTACTACCTGTCGAAGGAGCTCATCGACTCGGGCCATGAGGTCGTGCTCATGGAGAAGGATCGCGGGCGCGCGGACCAGATCGCGGATGAGATCGGTTCGATCGTCGTCGCCCACGACGGCTGCGAGGGCAAGTACCTCAAGGAGGCCGGCGCCAAGCGAGCGGACATCGTGGCCGCGGTCACGGGCGACGACGAGGACAACCTCGTGATCTGCCAGATGGCCAAGCACCACTTCGACGTCCCGCGGACGATCGCCCGGGTCAACAACCCCAAGAACGAGGAGCTGTTCCGCCACCTCGGCGTCGACGAGATCATCAGCCCGACGCGGATGATCCTGGGCTCGATCGAGCAGGACATCCCGGTCCACGAGCTGCTCCATCTCGCGGCGCTCGAGGGCGAGCTGGAGATCATCGAGGCGCACCTGCAGGAGGGCTCGCCGGCCATCGGCCGGAGCGCGAGCGACATCTCGATCCCGGACGCCTGCTCGCTGCTGACCGTCGTCCGCGACGGGAAGGCCGTGAAACCGGATGGCGCGCTCGTCCTGCGCGAGGGCGACAAGGTGATCGCGATCGGCCGCGCCGACTGCGAGATCCCGCTCCGTGCCCAGCTCATCGGCGATCACGAGAACGGCGCCGGCTGAGGCGCCGAACCTCGCTCGCAGGTCCGCCGACCGGGCGCTCGACGCGGCATACCCCGGCCCGTGATCGCCTGGTGTGCATCTCGGGGACCGGCGAGGTCCAAGCAGCGGCGCAGACCGTCCGTGTCGCGGTTCCCGCCCGCCTGATGTGCGCGGAGCCGCGCAAGGTGGGCGCCGAGCACCCCTGACGACGGGCTTGTGCCGCCCCACGTCGCGATCTGCACATGGGGCGGTCACGGGACCGCCCATGGGCTACAGGGAGGTCCCGGCAGGTGGTGCCACCCAGCACCGACCACTGTAGGGGAACCGGAGTGGCACCCTGCCCCAACTCTTGACAACACCATTGTCAGGGTTCTAGTCTCCGTATCGACATACCACCACTGGGGTCAGTGACCCCCAGCAGGAGGATCGACGGATGACGTTGACACGCCGCCCATCGCCCTTCAGCGAGCTTGTGACGCTTCGCCAGGCGATGGATCGCCTCTTCGATGAACCCTTCTTCCGCCCCGTGACCGGCGCGACCGGGAACGACGGCGGCAACCTCGCGCTCGACGTGCGCACCACCAAGGACGCGCTCCTCGTCGAGGCCGCGCTCCCGGGCGTGAAGCCCGAGGACGTGGACATCACGATCGAGAACGGCACCCTCGCCATCCGCGCCGAGACGAATGCCGAGCGGAGCGACACCGACGGCGACAGCCGCTGGCTCGTCCGCGAGATCAGCCGGGGCACGTTCGTGCGAACGGTCAGCCTGCCGAACGGCCTCGAGGCCGACCGGGCTCAGGCCACCTTCGAGAACGGCGTGCTCAGCCTGCGCATCCCCAAGGCCGAGCAGGTGAAGCCGAAGCAGATCCGGATCTCCCCGGTCACGAACGGCACCGCCACGGCGACGAGCGAGGCATCGGCCAGCGGCGATGCCGAGCGGGCCGAGCCCGCATCCCAGGCCTAGCATCCGAGCACGCCCGATGACCGCGCGCCGGCCGGACCGCGACCCCTCGCGGCCGGTCTATGTGATCAGCGTCGCCGCGACCCTCGTGTCGGCGCATCCGCGGACCCTCCGCATCTACGAGGACGAGGGTCTGGTCTGTCCGGCGCGCACCCCGACCAACATCCGGCTCTACTCCGAGGAGGACATCCGGCGGATCCTCTGGATCCGGCACCTCACTCGCGACCGGGGCGTCAATCTGGCCGGCGTCCGGACCCTGTTCGAGCTCGAGGAACGCCTCGGCACCAGGATCCTCGAGCGCCTGTACGACGAAGGAACGCGCGAAGGCGCCCGCGACGCCGCCGCCAAGGCGACGGCCGAAGCGCCCGCAGCCGCGGAGGCCGAACGGGCCGAACGCTGACCGTCGGCGCTCGGGGAGCAACCCCGATCGCCGATCACCCATCCATCCGCCATCATCCGTCGCCGACCGACGACCCGCCCGCGAGCCGCCGATCACCCACCGAGGAGTACCACTCACCATGCCGAAGCGATCCCGAGGGGACATCGCGACCCGCGAGCTGCCCCTGGTCGCCCTCCGCGAGACCGTCATCTTCCCCGAGATGATCGTCCCGCTCCAGGTCGGCCGCGAGAAGTCCGTGGCCGCCCTGAACGCGGCCGTCGAGCAGGGCGGCGCCATCGCGCTCGTCACGCAGCGCCAGCCGGAGCAGGAGGAGATCGTCGCCCCCGACGAGCTCTATCCGGTCGGCACGCTGGCCAAGATCGCCCAGGTCGTCCAGCTCCCGGACGGCACCGTGCGTGCCATCGTCCAGGGCCAGGGCCGCCTGCGCGTCCGTGGCTTCACCCAGACCGAGCCGTATCTCTCGGCGGACATCGAGGAGCTGACCGACAAGGACCCCGCGGGCGTCGAGATCCAGGCGCTCATGCGGACCGTCCAGGCGCAGATCGAGCAGTACGTCGCGAACGGCGCCCCGGTCCCGCCGGAGGCGGCCGTCGCCGCGCGCAACATCACCGAGCCGGGCCTGCTCGCCGACATGGTCGCGTACAGCCCGGACATGACCACCGAGCAGCGCCAGGAGCTCCTCGAGACCATCGAGGTCGAGGCGCGCCTCAAGCTCGTCAGCGGCTTCCTGGCCCGCCAGATCGAGATCCTCGAGCTCAAGGGGAAGATCCAGAGCGAGGTCAAGTCCGAGATGGACAAGACCCAGCGGGAGTACATCCTCCGCGAGCAGCTGAAGGCGATCCAGCGCGAGCTGGGCGAGGACGACCCGCAGCAGGCCGAGATCAACGAGCTGCGCGAGAAGGTCGAGCAGTCCGGGATGCCCGATGAGGTGCGCACGCGCGCCCTCAAGGAAGTCGACCGGATGAGCCGCATCCCGTCCGCCTCGCCCGAGGTCGGCGTGATCCGGACCTACGTCGACTGGCTCGTGGGCCTGCCGTGGACCGCGGCGACCGACGACAACCTGGACATCAAGCTCGCCGCCACGATCCTCGACGAGGACCACTACGGGCTCGAGAAGATCAAGGAGCGCATCCTCGAGTACCTCGCGGTGCGCACGCTCGCGGACACGATCCGCAGCCCGATCCTGCTGTTCGTCGGACCGCCCGGCGTCGGCAAGACCTCCCTGGGCAAGAGCATCGCCCGGGCGATGGGCCGCAAGTTCGTGCGGATGAGCCTCGGCGGCATCCACGACGAGGCGGAGATCCGCGGCCACCGGCGCACGTACATCGGCGCGCTGCCCGGCCGGATCATCCAGAGCATCAAGACCGCGGGCTCGAACAACCCGGTGTTCATGCTCGACGAGGTCGACAAGATCGGCATGGACTTCCGGGGTGACCCGTCGTCCGCGCTGCTCGAGGTCCTCGATCCGGAGCAGAACAACACCTTCCAGGACAACTACCTCGAGGTGCCGTTCGATCTCAGCAAGGTGCTGTTCATCGCGACGGCCAACCTGCTCGACACCATCCCGCCGCCGCTCCGCGACCGGATGGAGGTCATCCAGCTGCCGGGCTACACCCAGCAGGAGAAGGCGGGCATCGGGCGCCGGTTCCTCATCCCCAAGCAGATGGAGAACCACGGGCTCAAGGCGAAGCACGTCGAGATCACCGACGTCGCCATGACCGAGCTGGTGCAGGCCTACACCAAGGAGGCCGGCGTCCGGAACCTGGAGCGCGAGCTCGCGAACATCATGCGCAAGGTGGCGCGGCAGGTCGCCGAGGGCCGCAAGCGCAAGGTCGTCGTCGACCTCAAGAAGCTCGAGGAGTACCTCGGCCCGCCGCGCTTCGAGTACGGCGAGCTGGAGTCCGAGGACCAGACCGGTTCGGCGACCGGACTCGTCGTGACCGAGGTCGGCGGCGATGTCGTCGCGGTCGAGGTCACCAAGATGGAGGGCAAGGAGGACTTCATCCTCACCGGCCAGCTGGGCGAGGTGATGCGGGAGTCCGCCCGGGCGGGCCTGTCGTGGATCCGCGCGCATTCGGCGGATCTCGGCATCACGCGCGAGACGTTCGAGAAGAACACCCTCCACATCCACGTGCCGGCCGGCGCGATCCCCAAGGACGGTCCGTCCGCCGGGATCACGATGGCCACGGCCATCGCGAGCGCCCTCACGGGCATCCCCGTCCGCAAGGACGTGGCGATGACCGGCGAGATCACGCTCCGCGGCCGGGTGCTGCCGATCGGCGGGCTGAAGTCGAAGATCCTCGCGGCCCATCTCTCGGGTGCGGGCATGGTCATCATCCCGCGCAAGAACGAGAAGGACCTTCGGGACATCCCCGAGGAGATCCGGAAGCAGCTCAAGATCGTGCTCGTCGACTCGATGGAGCAGGTCCTCGAGACGGCCCTCCGGCGCAAGCCGAAGCCGCTCAAGGTCGTGCCCCCGACGGTCGTCGAGGGTGGCGACGAGCTGCCGAAGCCGGAGCCCGAGAGCCGGGTGCGCCGCTCGACGTTCCCCACGCCCGAGCAGCCCCCGGTCGTCGTCCAGCGGAGCTGAGCGAGTCGCCCATGGACCGGATCGACGAGCACGACGGGCCGTCCGCCGCCCGTCGGTCCGGCCTGGCCCCCGATGCCTTCGCGCGCATCACGCGCCGCAGCCGCGGCCGTGACGGGTCGAGTGGCATCACCTGGGTGCAAGGCCGGGCTCGGCGTGCGCGCCGAGGGGGGCTGCGCCGCGCCGATGGCGTCGGTCGCGTGACCTGGACACGCGAGGCGGCGGTGCCCGTCGCCTCCGAGGCGTGACGATGGACTACAAGGACTACTACAGCGTCCTGGGCGTGCCCAAGACGGCGACCCAGGCCGAGATCAAGAAGGCGTTCCGGAAGCTCGCGCGGGACTTCCATCCCGACAAGAACCCGGGCGACAAGGCGGCCGAGAAGCAGTTCAAGGACGTCAACGAGGCGCACGCCGTCCTGTCCGACAAGGAGAAGCGGCAGCGCTACGACACCCTGGGCGCCGACTGGGAGGCGTTCAGCCGTCAGGGGGGCGGGACGGGCGATCCGTTCGGGCCCGGGGGTCCGTTCGCGGGCTTCGCGCAGGGCTTCGGCGCCGGTGCCGCGGCGGGCAGGGCGGGCGGTGCTCGTGGCCGGCAAGGGGACGTCCGCTGGGAGTTCCGCACCTCGGGTGGTGGCGCCGGCGACGCGGCCGGCTTCAGCGACTTCTTCCGGATGATGTTCGGCGAGGGCGGTGCGTCGTCAGGTGGCCGCTCCGCGGGCGGATCCCGGACGCGCGGCTCGGCCAGCGGCGGTACCGATGCCGGTGGCGCGAGCTTCGGCGACATCCTGTCCCAGATGGGCTACCAGGCCGACGAGGGACCCGCCCGCCGTCCGGTCGGGGTGGCCGAGGCCGCCGCCGAGCTGACGCTCGAGGAAGCCTTCCACGGGACGACCCGCCTCGTCGAGGTCGAAGGGAAGCGCTACGAGGTGAGCATCCCCAAGGGCGTCGACACCGGCAGCCGCGTGAAGCTGTCGGGCAAGGGTCCCGGCGGCCGTGACCTGGTCGTCACCGTGAAGCTCCTCGCGCATCCGATCTTCACGCGCAAGGGCGCGGACCTCGAGCGCGAGCTCCTCCTCACCCTCGAGGAAGCGCTGCTGGGCGCCGAGGTGCCCGTCACGACGCTCAAGGGCCGCATCCTGCTGACCATCCCCGCCGGCACGCCAGACCGGCAAGACGTTCCGGCTCACCGGCCAGGGCATGCCCCGCCTGCGAGCCGACGGCTCGGGCGATCTGTATGTGAAGACCCGCGTCGTCCTCCCGAGGACCCTCGACGACGACGCCAAGGCCGCCGCGAAGCGGTTCCTCGACCTCGTCGCTCAGCCCGACCCCCGGGTGACCTGAGCACCGAACCCCACACCGAGACGGATCAGATGCAACTCGACCGATTCACCGAGAAGGCGCAGGAGGCGATCGTCGCCGCCCAGCGCCTCGCCGAGACCCTCCAGAGCCCGACGCTCGACGCGGAGCACCTGCTCGCGGCGCTCGTCGAGCCCGACGACGGCATCCCCGCGGAGACCCTGCGCCGGATCGGCGTCGACCTGCCCGCCTTTCGCTCGGAGCTGGCCGGCATCCTGAACCGCCGTGCGCGGATCCAGGGCGGCAGCCTCACCCTCGGCCCGCGCGGCAAGCGCGTCGTCGAGCGGGCGCAGGAGGAGGCCCGCCGGCTGGGCGACGACTACACGAGCACCGAGCATCTGCTGCTCGCGACGGCCGAGGCCGGCGGCGAGGCGCAGGAGCTGCTGGGCCGCCATCACGCGGACCGCGAGGCGCTCCTCGGTGCACTCCAGAATGTCCGTGGTGGCCAGCGGGTGACCAACCCGAACCCCGAGAGCACCTACCAGGCCCTGGAGAAGTACGGCCGCGACCTCACCGTCGAGGCGCGGGCCGGCAAGCTCGACCCGGTCATCGGCCGGGACGACGAGATCCGGCGGGTCATCCAGGTCCTCAGCCGGCGGACGAAGAACAACCCCGTGCTCATCGGCGAGCCGGGCGTCGGCAAGACCGCCATCGCCGAGGGCCTCGCGCAGCGCATCGTGCGGGGCGATGTCCCCGAGGGCCTCAAGGACAAGCGCGTCGTCAGCCTCGACCTGGGCGCGCTCATCGCCGGGGCGAAGTTCCGGGGCGAGTTCGAGGAGCGCCTCAAGGCCGTCCTCAAGGAGATCAAGGACTCCAACGGGCAGGTGATCCTGTTCCTCGACGAGCTCCACACGGTCGTGGGCGCCGGCGCCGCCGAGGGCGCGATGGACGCGTCGAACCTCCTGAAGCCGATGCTCGCCCGCGGCGAGCTCCACATGATCGGTGCGACCACGCTCGACGAGTACCGCAAGCACATCGAGAAGGACGCGGCGCTCGAGCGGCGTTTCCAGCCGGTGTACGTCGACGAGCCGACGGTCGAGGAGACGATCTCGATCCTGCGCGGCCTCCGCGAGCGGTACGAGGTCCACCACGGCATCCGGATCACCGATTCGGCGCTCGTCGCCGCCGCGACCCTGAGCCAGCGCTACATCACCGAGCGCCATCTGCCGGACAAGGCCATCGACCTCATCGACGAGTCGGCCAGCCGCCTGCGGATGGAGATCGATTCCATGCCCATCGAGCTCGACGAGCTCGAGCGGCGACGGATCCAGCTCGAGATCGAGCGCGAGGCGCTGCGCAAGGAGACCGACGACGCGTCGAAGGCGCGCCTCGAGGCGCTCGAGCGTGAGCTCGCCGACCTCACCGAGCAAGCCGACGCGATGAAGCAGCGCTGGGAGGCCGAGAAGACGGCCATCTCGGCGATGCGTGCGACCAAGGCCGAGATCGAGCAGCTCCAGGTGCGCGTCGAGCAGGCGGAGCGCGAGGCCGACTACGGCACCGCCGCGGAGCTCAAGTACGGCAAGTCGCGGGAGCTGGCGGACCGGCTCGCCGGGCAGGAAGCGGCGCTCGCCGCGCTCCAGGGCCCCAACAGCCTGCTCAAGGAGGAGGTCACGTCCGACGACATCGCCGACATCGTGGCGGCCTGGACCGGCATCCCGGTCACCCGCCTCATGGAAGGCGAGCTCGAGAAGCTCGTGCACATGGAGGAGCGACTGCACGAGCGCGTGGTCGGGCAGGACGAGGCCATCGAGGCCGTGTCCGACGCGGTCCGGCGGGCCCGGGCCGGGCTCAAGGATCCGCGACGACCCATCGGGTCGTTCCTGTTCCTCGGTCCGACGGGCGTCGGCAAGACCGAGCTCGCGCGTGCGCTGGCCGAGTTCCTGTTCGACGACGAGCACGCGCTCACGCGCATCGACATGTCCGAGTACATGGAGAAGTTCGCGGTCTCGCGGCTGGTCGGCGCCCCGCCCGGCTACGTCGGCTACGAGGAGGGCGGCCAGCTGACCGAGGCGGTCCGCCGGCGCCCGTACCAGGTGATCCTGCTCGACGAGATCGAGAAGGCGCACCCGGACGTGTTCAACGTCCTGCTCCAGGTCCTCGATGACGGTCGGCTGACCGACTCGCAGGGCCGGACGGTCGACTTCAAGAACACGCTCGTGATCATGACCAGCAACATCGGCAGCCAGCAGCTCCAGGCGTCCACGGGCCACGACGCCGACTACGAGCAGATGAAGCGGCAGGTGACCGACGCGCTGCGTGGCTCGTTCCGGCCGGAGTTCCTCAACCGGATCGACGAGGTCATCGTGTTCCACGCGCTGACCGACGCCGAGCTGGCGGCCATCGTCGACCTGCTCCTCGCCGACCTGGCGAAGCGGATCGCGGCCACGGACCTCACGCTGGAGCTCACGCCCGCCGCCCGGGCGCTCATCGCCCGGGAAGGCAACGACCCGGTGTTCGGGGCGCGACCGCTCAAGCGGACGATCCAGCGCCTGGTGGAGAACCCGTTCGCGCGGGCGCTCCTGCAGGGGACGTTCAAGCCCGGCGACACGGTCACCGCGGACGCGGACGCGACCTCGGGCACGATCGTGTTCTCGGCGGGCGACCGGTCGGTCGTGGCCGAGGCCGCGGACCGGCGGGACGCCCGCACGCGCGCCGACGAGGAGCGCGAGCCGGCGGCGGCCGGGGCCGGCGCCCGGGGACGGTCCGCGCTCGATCTGCCGCCCCTCGACGGGCCGAAGCGCAGGGACGGCGAGAAGCTCGTCAACTGAAGGGCCGAAGGCCCGTCGTGGAGCGGCCGTGGACCTCGCGGGTCGCGGCCGCTTCGTCGTCCCGGGACCGCTGAGCGTACGCGCTGCCGCGGCGGATGCGCTTCACCGATGCCCTCGAGCGGCTGACCGACCTGCCCGCCGCGCCGCCCGACGGGCCCGAGGCGCTGATGCCGGTACTCGCGGAGACGGGCGCGTCCCGCACCTGGCCCCGGGCGGACGAGGCGACCGCGCGCCTGGCCGCGGTGCTCGTGCTGGTCTATCCCGATGACTCGGGCGAGGCCCGGGTGCTCCTCACGGAGCGGGTCGCGCGGGGCGGGCATCACTCGGGCGAGGTGTCGTTCCCCGGCGGCCGCGCCGAGCCCGAGGACGCCGACGCGGCCGCGACGGCGCTGCGCGAGGCGAACGAGGAGGTGGGGCTGGACGCCGCCGCCGCCGAGGTCCGGGTCCTGGGCACCTGGCCGTCGCTCTGGATCCCCGTCAGCGACTTCGCCGTGACCCCGGTGCTGGCCGTCGCCGCGCGTCAGCCATCGTTCGTCGCCCAGCCCACGGAGGTCGCCCGGATCATCGAGGCGTCCGTCGACGCGTTCCTGCCCGGCGGCCCGCTGGAGCACCACGAGCGCGACATCCGCGGTTGGCGCGTCCGATACGCGGCCTATCCGGTCGATGGCCTCTCGGTGTGGGGGATGACGGCGCGCGTGCTCGGCAGCCTGGGATCCGTGCTCGGCTCACCGGCCGCGGCGCGGTAGCACGGATGGACCGGATCCGGCCGCTCGTCCCGGGGTTCGTCGCCTGCGTGCTCGTCGCCCTCGTGAGCGTCGTCCTCAGCGATGCGCTGACGGCCATGCTCGGCCGGACCGTGGTCGAGGCGATCGTCGTCGCGCTGCTGCTGGGGATCGCGCTCCGGGCGCTGCCGTGGCGGCCCGCGCTGACGCCCGGCGCGACCTTCGTGGCCAAGCCCGTCCTCGAGCTCGGCGTGGCGTTCGTCGGCGCGTCCATCGACCTGACGCGGCTCGGTGGCGCGGGCCTCGTGCTGGCGGCCATCGTGCTGCTCGGGGTCGCGGGTGGGATGGCGGCGAGCCTCCTCATCGGCCTGCGTCTGGGGCTCTCGCGGCGCCTGGCGCTGCTGGTCGCATCGGGCAACTCGATCTGCGGCAACTCCGCGATCGCGGCCGTGGGCTCCGTGACCGGCGCGACCCGCGCCGAGATCGCGAGCGCCATCGGCCTCACGGCGATCGCCGGGCTGGTCATGGTCCTGGCGCTGCCGCTCGCCGTCGAAGCGCTCGCCATCGACCACGTGCGTGCCGGCGTCCTGACGGGGATGACCGTCTACGCGATCCCGCAGGTCGCGGCGGCATCGATCCCCATCGGTCCCGCGGCCGCGGACACGGCGATGCTCGTGAAGCTGACCAGGGTCGTGCTGCTCGCGCCGATCACCGTCGGGACCGCGCTCCTGTGGCCGCGCGTCGACCCGGCCGATGCGCTGGGGCCGGACGGGACGCCGATCGTCCGGCCGCGCCCGCCGCTCCGACGCCTGGTGCCGTGGTTCGTCGTCGCGTTCCTCGTCCTCGCGCTGCTGCGGAGCGTGGGCGTCATCCCCGCGGCGGTCGGCGATGAGGCGCGGGTCGTCGGGAACGTCCTGCTGGTCCTGGGCATGGTCGGCGTGGGCTTCGGCATCGACCCGGGGGCGGTGCGTGCGGTGGGCCTCCGGGTCGGCCTCGCGACCGTCCTGTCGCTCGCCGCGATGATCGTGCTCGCGGTCGTGCTCATCGCGACGCTCGGCGTGCCACCCGAGGCCTAGAGCGGCTCGCCCTCGGTCACCTCGGGGTCCCGCTCCGCGAGCACCGTCCGATCGATCCGTCGCGGCGCCAGCTGCCCTTCGCCGCGCTCGACACGCGACGCGGGCGGCGTGTCGGCCGTGACCTCGATCGCGCGCCCCTCGAGGAGGCGCGGCTCAGGCGGCTCGCCCGCGAACTCGACGACGATCGCGCGCATCGTCTGCGTCCGGTCGGTCCAGGCGGCGTGGAGCTCGTCCGGCGGCCAGAGCACCGCCTCACCCGCCTGGATGCGCGTCCGCTCGTCGCCCACCGCGACCCAGCCGCCGCCCTCGATGACCACGAACCACGTGAGGTTCGGGTTGGTGTGCGGCTCGATCCGCGCGCCGCGCCGGAACGCGAGCTCGGCGATGACCCCGCGCCCGTCGGAGTGGATGACCTGTCCCTGGAGCCCGACCGCATCGGGCGGCCCCTCGGGCCGGCGATGCCCGACGCCGAACCGGTGGATCTCCAGCGGCATCAGCGGCTCTCCGCGACGAAGGGACCGGCCGGGCTCAGCGGCGCCGGCGGCGGCGCGACGGCTTCTGGCGCACCGTCGCCTCGGGCCGCGAGAGCCGCTGACGCGACACGTAGCGCTGGCGGGCGAGCCGCTGCTCGTAGGCGCGCAGCTCCGGCGGGAAGCGCATGAACCGGATCCAGACGAGGGTCCCGAGCCCGGTGACGAGCGTCACGAGGACCAGGATGAACGAGAACTTGAACAACGCCATGATCAGGAGCAGGCCGAAGGTCGCGAGGCCCGTCCAGAGCAGCCACTCGTAGAGGTCCAGGAACGGCCGATGCGCATGCAGCTGGCGCGTCCGGACGTTGTACAGGATCACGAGGGCGATCAGCAGGACGAGGGACGCGATCCAGATGGGGTTGAAGAGATCCGGGAACCTCGCCGGCTCGAAGGCTTCGAACAGGTATTCCCAGGGCAGCTTCGACACGTCGCGCGCGGCCTCCGCGAACACGCCGGCACGCACGCGGCGCCGGTGGGGACACCGAGGATACCCGATGGCTCGCGCTATACTCGCGCCCTTGACCGCGGCCACGCGATGACCCCGCGCCGCGACCCATCGAGCGGGTCACGGCGGTCGCCCCGGCCCAGATCCGTCGCGGGAGGAGGGACCGTCCCACGTGCGTGCGCTGCTGTCGGTGGCCGATCGGGCCGGCATCTCGGCCTTCGCGCGGGAGCTTCTCGGTCTGGGCACGGAGGTCTACGCGACCGACGGCACGCGTGAGCACCTGGCGGCGGACGGGATCGAGGTCGCCTCGGTCTCGGAGCTGACGAACGTCCCGCCACTCGTCGGCGGCCAGGTCAAGACGTTCCACCCGGCGGTCTACGCCGGGATCCTCGCGCGGCGCGACGTCCCGAGCCAGCTCGAGGAGCTCGTCGAGCACGGCATCGGCGCCATCGACCTCGTCGTCGTCAACGTCAAGCCGTTCGCGCCCGAGGTCGGTCGCCAGCTCATCGGCCTCGACGAGGCGATCGAGCTCATCGATGTCGGCGGGGCGGCGCTCCTGGGCGCTGCGGCGCGCAACGCCGCGGGCGTCACCGCGATCGCCCATCCCGGCGCCTACGGGACGGTCGCGGACGAGCTGCGGACGCTCGGTCAGGTCTCGGCCGAGACGCGCCATCGCCTCGCCGCCGAGGCGTTCGGCGCCGTGGCCGCGTATTTCGCGGAGATCGCCGCGTACCTCAACCAGGTCTCGGGGAACACGTACCCGCAACGGCTCGCGCTCGTCCTCGAGAAGGTGAGCGACCTGCGGTACGGCGAGAACCCGCACCAGACCGCCGCCTTCTACCGCGAGACCACGCACCGTTCCGGGTCCCTCGCCGACGCGACGCAGCTCGCCGGCAGCCCGCCCTCGTTCAACAACCTGCTCGACCTCGACACGGCCTATCGGATCGCCTCCGACTACACGGCGCCGTCGGTGGTCATCGCGAAGCACACCGACCCGGTCGGCATCGCCTCCGCCGACGAGCTCGTCGAGGCGTACCGCAAGGCGCTCGAGACGGACCCGGTCGCGTCGTTCGGCGGCATCGTGGGCGTCAACCGCGAGCTCGACGGACCCACGGCGCGCGAGATCGCCGCGAACTCGTACGAGGCGGTCGTCGCGCCCGGCTTCAGCCAGGCCGCGCTGGGTCTCCTCCACGGGAAGCCCGGCCTGGAGCTCCTCTCGATCCCGCCCGACCCCACCGAGGGCATGCGCGACTACGGCATCGCCAACCTCGACTTCAAGCGCGTCGGCGGCGGGCTGCTGGTCGAGGGGCTCGACCGCGTCGACCTGGCGCACGGCCCCGGGCAGGTCGTCACCAAGCGGCGACCGACGCTGGGCGAGCTCACCGACCTGCTGTTCGCCTGGCGCGCCGTGCGGCATGTGCGCTCGAACGCCATCGTCCTCGCGCGGAACACCGCGACGGTGGGTATCGGGGCGGCGCAGGGGAGCCGCAACGTCTCGGTGGAGATCGCGCTTCGCCGCGCGGGCGACCGCGCCAAGCTCGCGGTGATGGCGTCCGACGCGTACTTCCCGTTCCCGGACGGCATCCAGATGGCCGCCAACGCGGGCGTCACCGCGATCATCCAGCCGGGCGGCTCGATCCGCGACGAGATGGCCATCGAGGTCGCGGACCGCCATCACCTCGCGATGGTCTTCACGGGCCGCCGCCACTTCCGCCACTGATGCGCGGCCGCTGATCCGGCGCGTCGGGCGCGTTGGCCACTCCGCTCCTCGCTCACGGCATCCGTCGCCAGTGCGCTCGCTCCCGTGCTCGCGGGCGCCTTCCGCGCGGACCCGCTGACGGCCGCGTAGGAGACGAGACGGTGGAGCAGCTCCTCGCGCTCGAGATGATCCGCGTGACCGAGGCCGCCGCGATCGAGTCGGCCCGGTTCATGGGTCGTGGCGACCGCCACGGTGCGGACCGCGCCGCGACCGAGGCCATGCGCGCGGCGATGGATGAGCTCGAGATGGCCGGCACGATCGTCATCGGCGAGGGGGAGCGCGACGAGGCGCCGATGCTCTACATCGGCGAACGGGTCGGCCGCCACGACGCCGACGACCGCCGTGCCATCGATGAGGTCGACATCGCGGTCGATCCGCTCGAGGGCACGAACCTCGTCGCGACCGGCCAGGCGAACGCGATCACCGTGATCGCGGCCTCCGAGAAGGGCGGGCTCGTCCACGCACCCGACACGTACCTCGAGAAGCTGTGCGTCGGACCCATCGCCGCGGGCCACGTCGACATCACCCGGCCGCCGACGGAGAACGTCCGCCGGATCGCCGAGGCGCTCGGCCGGAAGGTGACCGACATCACGGTGATCATCCTCGACCGACCCCGCCACGACGACCTCATCGCCCAGGTCCGGAGCACCGGCGCACGCATCAAGCTCATCACCGACGGCGACCTGTCGGCGGCCATCAGCTGTGCGGTCTCCGGGACCGGCGTCCATGCGGTGATGGGCATCGGTGGGGCCCCTGAAGGGGTCATCACCGCCGCCGCGCTGCGCTGTCTGGGGGGCGAGATCCAGGCGCGCTTCCGGTATCGCAACGACGAGGAGCGGGAGCGCGGCGCGCGGATGGGCCACGGGGATGAGTCGCGGGTCTACCGCACGGAGGACCTCGCCTCGGGCGACTCGATCGTGTTCGCGGCGACCGGCGTGACCGACGGGGACCTGCTGCAGGGCATCCGGTTCTTCGGCGGCGGCGCGCGGTCGCACTCGCTCGTGATGGCCTACCAGTCGAAGCAGGTCCGCTTCGTCGACACGGTCCACATGTTCGACCGGGACCGGCCGCCCGCCGTCCGGATGTGACGCGCGCTGGTGACGCCGCCTGCGCGCGGCGCCACCAGCACTGGACCGGGCGTGGCCGGCTCAGGCAGCGACGGATGCGGTCGTCCGCGGCCGCGACGGCTCCGGGGCGCCGAGGGTTGTATCGTCCCTCGCAGTGCACGTCTCCATGCTCCAGTTCCTGGTGGTGACGCGGGCCCTGCTGGCCGCGGCCGGGCTGGCATTGGCGTATCTGGTCGCCCGCCGGCAGCGATGACGGCCGGCCGCGTGGACCGGCCGCCCACGATCATCGCCATGGGCGGTGGCGGCTTCAGTCAGCCGCCGGACGGACCCGCGTCTCGACGAGTACGTGCTCGCGCGCGACCGGCGTCGACCGGCCGCGGGTGTGCTTCCTGCCGACCGCCACGAGCAACGTGAGACCGCTACCTGGCGACGTTCTACCCCGCGTTCGCAAGCAGGACCGAGCCGATGCACCTCGACCTGTTCGTCCGCGACGGTCGCGACCTCCGGACGACGCTGCTGGCGCAGGACGTGATGCTACGTGGGCGGCGGCAACACCGCGAACATGCTCGCGATCTGGCGCGTGCACGGCGTCGACCGGATCCTGCGTGAGGCGTGGGCGGCAGCGGCGTCGTCCTGGCCGGCCTCTCGGCCGGTGGTCTGTGCTGGTTCGAGCAGGGCGTCGACGGACTCGTTCGGCCCGGGGCTCGCCGCGCTCGATGGGCTGCGGGATTCCTGCCCGGGGCGTTCTGCCCGCACTACGACGGCGAGGCGATGCGGCGCCCGCGCCTCCACGAGCTGGTCGGCGCGGGGACGCTCGGTCCGACGGTCGCGTGCGACGACGGCGCCGCGGTCCACTTCCGCGACCGGCGTCCTGCTCGAAGCGGTCGCGGAGCGCGCCGGCGCGACGGCGTACCGCGTCGAGCTCGTCGACGGAGCGGTGCGCGACCGCGATCCTACGGCGCCTTCCTAGCGAGCGTGCGCGAGAGGCGCTGCCGACGCGGCGCCTCCCTCAGGCGAGCGCCACCCAGCGGCCGGACCAGCGGGCGATCGGTCGGACGGCGGCCTCGCCCTCCTCGACGCGCCGGCGCGCGGCGGCCATGGCGACGGTCTCGCCCCAGCCCGGCGGCACGAGGCCCGGGGCGAGATCGGCGAGCGGCGCGAGGACGAACAGGCGGCGCTGCGCGTCGGGGTGCGGCACCGTCAGGGCGAGGCCCTGCTTCGCCGGGTCGAGCGACTCGGTGCCCGGGATCCGCGGGACGGAGCCCGCCCATCGGCCGAAGACCAGGAGGTCGAGATCGAGCTCACGCGGACCCCAGCGGGCACGGGCCTGGCGGCCGAACGCGTGCTCGAGGCCCTTGAGCGCGGCGAGCAGGCCCGAGGCGCCCAGCTCGCCGCCCGGCGTGGTGAGCCGCAACGCGACCACGGCGTTGCGGAACTCGGGCTGGTCGAGGACGCCGACGGGTGCGGTCGCATACAGGCGAGAGACGCCGACCACGCGCATGTGGGGCAGGTCGTCGAGGGCGTGGATCGCGTCCGCCATCGTCGCCGTGGCATCACCCAGGTTCGACCCCAGGCCGACATAGGCTCGGGTGCGCGGCACGACCACCTCCGATGCGTGTGCGACAGTCTGCCGATGCCGCGCGCCGTCGTCCGGATCGTCCATCACGCACCGGGACCCGCGGCCGGTCCGCTGGAACGGACCCTGGCGTCGATGCGGCTGGCAGCGGCCGAGCGGCTCGTCGGACGTTTCGCGGGGCTTGGCGCGGAGGTCGCGATCGTCGAGGGCGACCCGCGGGCGCGGTCGTTCGGCGAGCGACTCCGCGGGCTCCTGGATCGAGTCGCGCCCGATGGCGGGCTCGTCGTGCTCGGCTCCGGCGTGGCGCCGGGGGCGAGCGGGTCCGACCTCGCCCCGTTCGTGGCTGCCGCCGCAAGCGGCGAACGGGTCGCGCTCGCGAACAACCGCTACTCGGCGGATCTGGTGGCCATCGGCTGCGCGGGGTCGATCGCGGCGGCGATCCCGGACCTCCCCTCCGACAACGCGCTGCCACGCTGGCTCGAGGAGGTCGCGGGCTACCGCGTCACGGACCTGCGCGGCCGGCGTCGGCTCCAGCTGGATCTCGATAGCCCGCTCGATGGTGTCGTCCTCGGGCTGCCCGAAGCGCGGATCGACGAGACGGCGACGGTGCGTGAGACGCTGGCACGGGTGCGGACCGTGGCGCACGACCGCCGGGCCGAGCTGGTGCTGGCGGGCCGCACCTCGGCGGCCACGGTCCGCTGGGCGGAACGACGCCTTCCGGCCCGGGTCCGCGCGCTGATCGAGGAGCGGGGCCTCCGCGCCTCCAGCCGGCTCGCGCTCGGGGATGTGGGTGCGCCGCCCGGTCGGGCACCGCGCTCGGTCGTCGGTCTCCTGCTCGACCGCGTCGGTCCCGAGCGCCTGGGGAGCATCCTCGCGGAGCTCGGCGACGGCGCGCTCATCGACAGCCGGGTGCTCCTGGCGCATCACCTCGGCGCCGGCGAGGACGCTTGGCCGGCCCCCGAGGATCGCTTCGCCTCGGACCTGCTGCTGCCCGGATCGGATCGCCGATCCGTGGCTCCGCGCGCTCACTCGGGCCGCGCGCGAGGCGCCGATCCCGATCGTGCTCGGCGGCCACACGCTCATCGGGCCCGGGCTGCCGCTCGCGCTCCGGGACCGCGCATGAGCGACATCCGGGTCGAGCTCCGGCGCGACCCCCCGCCGGACCCGGCATCCGTCGGCGACGATCCCGAGCTGGTCGCCCGGATCCGCGCCGAGATCGCGGACCGCGGGCCGATGACGTTCGCGCGGTTCATGGAGCTCGCCCTGTACGAGCCGGGTCACGGCTACTACCGCCGACCCGCGGCCGCACCCGGCCGCGACGGCGACTTCCTGACCGCGCCCGAGCTCCATCCGATCTTCGGCGCCGCCGATCGCCCGCCTCGCGGAGCAGGCGTGGAACGCCCTCGACCGCCCGTCGTCGTTCGTCGTCGAGGAGCACGGGGCGGGCACCGGGGCGCTCGCCCTGGCGATCCTGGACGGCCTCCGCGTCGATGGCAGCCCGCTCGCCGGCGCCATCCGCTACCGGCCGATCGACATCGAGGTCGCGCGCCTCACCGCGGCCAGGGAGCGGCTCGAAGCTGCCGGCGTCGCCGATCGACTGGTCACGGACGACGGGACCGCCCCGGACCTCATCCTCGCCAACGAGGTCCTCGATGCGCTGCCGGTGCACCGGGTCGTCATGCGCGACCGCCTGGTCGAGCGCTTCGTCACGACGACCGAGGGTGGGTTCGCAGCGATCGACGGAGCGCCGTCCAGCGAGGCCCTCCAGGCGCATCTCGTGGACGACGGCGTGACCCTGGCCCGCGACCAGGAGACGGAGATCCCGCTTGCGGCCGACGGATGGCTCGCGGACGTGACGCGACCGCTCCGGCGGGGGCTGGTCGTCATCATCGACTACGGCGCGGAAGGGCGCGACCTCCACGGCCCAGCTCGCCCGGCGGGCAGCCTGCGCACGTTCGCCCGCCACACCGTCGGTGACGATCCGTTCATCCGGGTCGGCCGCCAGGACCTGACGACCCACGTGTGCCTCACGGGCGTGCGGCGCGCGGCGGCCGCGGCCGGGCTGCTGCCCATCGCCGAGACGACGCAGGCGGAGCTGCTCGTCGGGTCCGGGGCCGGCGACATCGTCGCGCGCTCGCTGAGCGGACCCGACGCCTCGCTGGAGCGGGCCCTGGAGCTCCGGTCGTCGCTCGCCCGGCTGCTCGACCCGCGCAAGCTCGGCGGCTACCACGTCCTCGCGTTCGGTCGCGGCCTGCCCGACGGCTTCGAGCTCCCGGCGCTGGCGCGGGTCAAGCCTCGCTGGACCGGATAGGGCATCCACCCGAGTCGACGCGGCCACCGGCCGGGACGCAGTCTGCGGCGTGGAGCCTCGGGGGGCTCTACCGCCGGGGGTCGGGACGTGATCCAGGTACGCGCGCTCGGCGCGTTCCGGCCCCCGCCCAGCCTCGGGGAGGCGCGCGTCCGGGTCACGTCCCGCATGCACCGCCGCCAACGGCGTCGCGGCCCGCTCCTCTCGCCGCGACGCCGCTCGCGGCTCCCCGCGGACCCTCGCCGGGCCCCGCTCGACGCTCCTCGGCGGCACGTGTCCCGGACCCGGGATCCACGCTCGCGCCACGCTCGCGATGGCGGGCTCCACGAGGGCCGGGATGCTAGGATGAGGCTGCCGCGGAGCGCCAGCGAGGCGTGCCCGTGTGCCCATCGGAACGGACCGCATCGGGCGGGACCGGGCCCATCCGGCAGGTCCCTTCCCCGACACCGAGGAACGTGTGGACCATCTCTGGTACGTCGTCGGGTTCGCCTTCGCCGGAGTGACGTTCGTCTTCCTGACGATCGCCGCGGCGTGGCTGCTCACGCACCGCACGAAGGGTGATGGGCACAAGGGCCTGCCGTACGAATCGGGCATCGATACGTACGGCGACACCCACGCGCGGTTCGGCATCAGCTTCTATATCTACGCGCTGCTGTTCGTCGCGTTCGACATCGAGGTCGTGTTCATCTACCTGTGGGCCCTGGTCTTCCAGGACCGCAGCCTCGACGCCGGCCCGCTCTTCCTGAGCATGCTGGTGTTCGTCGGGATCCTCCTCCTCGGACTCGCGTACGCCTGGCGCAAGAAGGTCCTGACATGGCGATGACTCACCCCGACGCGAACGACCCCACCAAGGACACCAACACCCCGGCCGGCATCGGGACCGGCCCGGAGGACGCGACGCAGACGGCGTCCGACGCCCCGGGCAACGCCCCCGCAGGCCTCGTCGTGCCGGGTGATCGCGCGGTCGGCGCGCCGCTCGTCGTCGACAACTCGCTGTGGGTCTCGGCCAACCCGACCGCGTACGCGGGCGCCGCGGACGACACCCACCTCCGGCTCCTCGAGGACTCGCCGCTCGTCCGCCGCGACGACGCACGCTGGGGCGCGCTCCAGGCGATCCCCACGACCGCCGACAACGTCCTCGACCTCATCCGGATGAACAGCCTCTGGCCGCTCCTGTCCGGGCTGGCGTGCTGCGCGATGGAGATGATGTCGTCCGCGACGTCGAAGAACGACCTTGACCGCTTCGGGCACTTCCCGTTCCGGGCCAGCCCGCGCCAGGCCGACGTGCTCATCGTCGCCGGGACGCTGACCACGAAGATGGCCGGCCCGCTCGTCCGGCTGTGGGAGCAGATGCCCGAGCCGAAGTGGTGCGTGGCGATGGGCGACTGCACCTGCTCCGGCGGCCGCTACAAGCGGAGCTACTCCACCATCGAGGGCATCGACCGCGTCATGCCCGTCGACGTCTACGTGCCCGGCTGCCCGCCCCGCCCGGAGGGCCTCATCTACGGGATGATGCGGCTCCAGCAGCTGGTGAAGGAGCAGCGGGGGCAGTGGGCCACGAAGCGCATCGGGCCGACGGTGCCGGAGGGCGTCTGAGGGTGGACAAGGCCCTGCGGCGTCGCCTGGAGGCACGGTTCGGCGAGCGCCTCCTGCGACCCGTGCATCAGCGCCACGACGAGACGGAGATCCGGGTGGCCCCGGCGGACCTGATCGAGGTCCTGCGCGAGCTCCACGACGACCCCGAGCTCGACTTCGTCTTCCTGGCGGATCTCGCCGGCGTGGACACCGGCGCGGCGATGCAGTCGGTCTACCACCTCTGGAGCCGCACCAGCGGCGACTGGCTGCGCGTCGTCGCCGACGGCATGCCGCGCGACGACCCGCGCGTCCCGTCGGTCACCGGCCTGTGGCCGGGCGCGGAGTGGATGGAGCGCGAGGCCTACGACATGTTCGGCATCGTGTTCGAGGGCAACCGCGACCTGCGCCGGATCTACATGCCGCCCGAGTACACGAGCTTCCCGCTGCGCAAGGACTTCTACCTCGCCGACGACGCCGCGCGTTCGCCCGGCGGGGGCGTCCGGCACATGGAGCAGACCCACACGCCGCGCGGCGGCGACACGCAGCCGATGCGCCGGTCGCCGGGAGCCTGATGCGATGACCGCCGCGACCACGGGCATCCCGTCCGCCGACGACCCGCGCATCACGCTCGACCAGGAGATCGGGGTCTTCGAGCCCATCCCGCCGTACCCGCCGCGGACGGAGCGCGAAGCGGAGTTCTACACGCTCGGCGACGGCGAGATGTTCCTCAACCTCGGTCCGCAGCACCCGTCGACGCACGGCGTGCTCCGGGTCGTCCTGAAGATCTACGGCGAGCGCGTCGTCGACCTCGACCCGGTCCTCGGCTACCTCCACCGTGGCGTCGAGAAGCTGTGCGAGGTGGCGGACTACCACCAGGTCATCAGCCAGGTGGATCCGCTCGAGTACATCGCCTCGCTGTTCTGCGAGTGGTCGCCGGTGGTGGCGTTCGAGAAGCTGCTCGACGTCGAGGTGCCGCGACGCGCCGAGTACATCCGGGTGCTGACGGGCGAGCTGAACCGCATCCTGTCGCACTCGATGTTCGCCGGCTGGATGGCGCTCGACCTGGGCGGCCTCACGCCGATCCTGTACAGCATGATCGAGCGCGACGAGATCGCCGAGATGCTCGCCGCGATCACCGGTCAGCGCCTGCTGTTCAACTACTACCGGATCGGCGGCGTGAACGGCGACCTGAACCACGAGTTCATGAGCCGCCTCGGCGACTGGATGACCCGGGCGCTCAAGCAGATCGAGCAGAACGCCACGCTGCTCAACGAGAACGAGATCTTCGTCCGCCGGATGCGCGACCTGGGCCGGCTCGACCGGGAGACCGCGCTGCGGATGGCCGTCACCGGACCGAACCTGCGTGCCGCGGGCGTGCCGTACGACGTGCGACGTGCGCATCCGTACTCGGTCTACCCCGAGCTCGAGTTCGACGTCCCGACGCGCGGTGGGGAGCAGGGCGGCGACTGCCTCGACCGGTACCTGCTGCGCATCGAGGAGATGAAGCAGAGCCTGCGGATCATCGACCAGTGCCTGCACCGCATGCCCGACGGGCCGGTGATGGCCAAGCTGCCGCGCCTCCTCCGGCCGCGCCCGGGACGCGCCTTCGCGGCGATCGAGGGTCCGCGCGGGATGTACGGCACCTACGCGATCAGCGACGGCACCGATCAGCCGTTCCGGGTGCGGATCCACGACCCGTCGTTCGTGCACCTGCAGCTCGTCGGGCTCCTGATGCGCGACAACCTCATCGCGGACACCATGGCGATCATGGCCAGCCTCGACCCCATCATGGGCGGAGTCGATAAGTGAGCGCTCACGGTCGCCAGGTAGCTCGATGACGGCGGTGGGGCGAGCCTGGGGCAATCTGACCGTGCTGGGCAAGGTCATCCTGCCGCTGGCGTTCATCGTCCTCGTCATCGGGCCATTGGTCACCGTCCTGCTGGCGGTGTTCGTGGGGCCGGTGCTGGTCGACATCCTCGCCGCCAACCTGCCCATCGTCCGCTTCCTCGTCGCGGCGACCGTCGTGCTGCTCGTCACGCCGCCCATGGCGTTCGTGATCATCTACATGGAGATGAAGCTCATCGCGCTGATGAACCAGCGCATCGGGCCGGACCGGGTCGGGCCGTGGGGCACGCTCCTCTCGACGGTCCACGGCCTCAAGGTGCTGGCCAAGGAGGACTTCACCCCCACCGGCGCCGACCGGATCGTGTTCACGTGGGCACCCGTCGTGGTCTTCCTGGCCACGGTCATGGCGTTCATCGTCATCCCGTTCGCGCCGGACGGGTTCGGCGCGGCCGACATCAACATCGGCCTGCTCTACCTGTTCGCGGTCGGCGGGCTCACCGTCGTCGGCCTGCTGATGGCGGGCTGGTCGAGCTTCAACAAGTACTCGCTGCTGGGCGGCCTCCGCTCCGCCGCACAGGTCGTCAGCTACGAGATCCCGCTGACGCTGTCGGTCGTCGGGCTGATCCTCCTGTCCGGGACGATGAGCCTCCGCGAGCTCACCGAGCAGCAGGAGGGCTGGTTCACGAACTGGTTCGTGTTCCGCCAGCCGCTGGGCTTCCTGATCTTCTTCATCGCCGCCATCGCCGAGGGCAACCGGACGCCGTTCGACCTCACCGAGGCCGACTCCGAGATCGTGGCCGGCTTCGCCACCGAGTACTCGGGGATGCGCTTCGGGTTCTTCTTCTTCGCCGAGTACGTCAACGTGTTCGTCCTCTCGGCGATCATCACGACGCTGTTCCTGGGCGGCTGGAGCTCGGGCATCGGGCTGGTGCTGCCGATCGAGTTCAGCGTCGACCTGGCGTCGTGGGGCATCGGACTGCTGCTCGTCGTCGCCGCGGCCCCCATCGTGCTCACGCTGGTGTTCGCCACGCCGTTCCTGCTCGCGCGGAGCTCGATGCCCGCATGGCAGGCGCTCCTGCTCGGGTTCATCGCGTTCAACGTCGTCGCCGTCGGCCTGCTGTTCGGGGTCGGCTGGATCACGCTGCCGTGGGTCGCGGGCCTGGTCATCTTCCTCGTGAAGACCTTCATCCTCGTGTTCGTCTTCGTGTGGATGCGCGGCACGCTCCCGCGTGTCCGCATCGACCAGCTGATGGGCTTCGCCTGGAAGTGGCTGCTGCCGGCGAGCCTGCTCAACCTGTTCGTGACCGCAGCCGCACTGGTCGTCCTGCGATGAGCCTCATCCCCGGCCTCGGGATCGTGCGGGGCATGGCCCTCACGTTCCGCAAGATGTTCGAGCCCAAGGCGACCATCCGCTATCCGGAGCAGCCGGCCGACGTCGCGCCCAAGTTCCGCGGCCGCCTCCAGCTGCTGTACGACGAGTACGGCACGCTGAAGTGCGAGACGTGCTTCCAGTGCGCCCAGGCGTGCCCCATCGAGTGCATCGACATGGGCGGCATCGACACCAAGGGCCGCTTCCACGTCCACTGGGGCCCGCCCGAGCAGTACGGCGAGCGGCGCGAGGAATCGGCGCTGCGCCGGTCGGGCCGGCCGGTGCCCGACCCGGCGTACACCCACTTCGAGGGCCTCGACGTCACCGCCCTCGATGAGATCCTCGCCCGATACGACCATGACCCGAAACAGTCGCTGCCCATCCTCGAGGCGACCCAGGAGGCGTACGGCTACCTGCCGGTGGCGGCGCTCAAGCACATCTCGGGGACGACAGGCGCGTGGTACGCGATGCTCTACGGGACGGCGACGTACTACCGCCACCTGCGGCTCGAGCCGCCAGCCCCGGCGGCCGGGACCGCCCCCGCGCCCACCGGCTCGACCGACGGCGGGGCCGACGTCGCCTACCGCGACGCGATGGCCAAGGCGCTCCGCCACACGCCGGGCCGGACCGAGGGCAAGCCCGCCTGATGCCGACGTTCCTCAAGACGCCCCCGCACTGGCCGCGGGTCGTCCTCGAGCGGGTCGACGCGACGATGGTGTCCCCGTCGGCCACGGCCTGGGACGCCGACGCCGCGCTGGCCGATGCGCAGGGCAAGGGCGCGTTCGACGGCCTCCACCGAGCCATCCGCGATCTGGGCGGGGCGGGGACCATCGCGGCGGTCGCGGCGTCCGGCCTGCGTGGTCGGGGCGGCGCCGGGTTCCCCACCGGCGAGAAGTGGCGCGCCGCGGCGACCCGGCGAGGGCCGCGCGTCGTCATCGCCAACGGCTACGGCGCCGATCCGGCCTCCGGCACCGACCACGCGCTCCTCATGACCGACCCGTGGGCGGTCATCGAGGGCCTGCTGATCGCCGCCTGCGCCGTCGAGGCGGGCGAGGCGATCCTCGCGGTCCGCGGCGAGCAGACAGAGCTCATCGAGCGGCTCGAGGCGGCCGTCGCCGCGACGTACGCCGCGGGGCTCGCCGGCGACGACGTCGGCCGGAGCGACTGGAGCATCGAGCTGTCGGTCCGTCCGGTGCAGGGCGCGTACATGCTGGGCGAGGAGACCGTCCTCATCAAGGCGCTCGAGGGCAAGCGCGGCCAGCCCGAGCAGCGCCCGCCCCACCCGACGCAGGACGGCCTGTTCGGGCGGCCCACCGTCGTGAACAACGTCCAGACCCTGGCCGCCGTCCCGTGGATCATCCGCAACGGTGCGCCCGCCTACGCCTCCATCGGCACCAAGGGCAGCCCCGGGACCGTGCTCGTCCAGGTCCGGGGACCGCAGGGCGAGGGCATCGCCGAGGTCCCGACGGGCACGCCGCTCCGCGAGCTCATCGACCTGGCCGGCGGTCTCGCGGGCGGGCACCCCCTGAAGGCGCTGCTGGTCGGCGGCCCGGCGGGCGGGCTCCTGCCGCCCGACCTCCTCGATACCCCCTACGAGTTCGATGCCCTGCGCGCCGTGGGCGCGCACGTCGGCTCGGGCTCGGTGGTCATCGCGGACGACCGGGCGTGCGTGGTCGACCTGGCGCGCATCCTCACCCGGTTCTGCGCCGACGAGGCGTGCGGCAAGACCATCCCGTGCCGGATCGGCCTGCGCCGGATGTCCGAGATCGCCGACCGCATCGCCACCGGCCGGCCGCGGGCCGGCGACGTCACGCTGCTCGAGGACCTCGCGCACGACGTGACGGCCTCCGCGCTGTGCGACCACGAGCGTCTGGCCACGCTCTCGCTGTCGGCCGGGATGCGATACTTCAGGTCCGAGCTCGACGAGCATCTCCTCCGCAGCTCCTGCCCTGCCGGCGTCTGCCAGCCCCTCGCGGTGGCGGCAGCCGCGGCCACCTAGGGAACGACCGACCACCCGATGGCCGACCTCCTGATCCGACCCCGCATCGAGGACGCCCGCCCGGACAACGTGTCGCGGCTGGATACCGTCACGCCCCTCGAGGAGTCGCTCGGCGAGCGGCTCATCACGACCCAGTCGCCGCAACGCCCGCAGGGCACCCCGCAGATCCGGATCGAGGTCGACGGGCGGGTCGTCGAGGGACTCGAGGGCCAGACGATCCTCGAGGTGTGCCGGGACAACGGCATCGAGATCCCGACGCTGTGCTACGAGCCCAAGCTGCCGGGCTTCGGCGCGTGCCGGATGTGCGTCGTCGACGTCGAGGGCGAAGAGCACCCGCCGATCAGCTGCTCGCGCGAAGCCGAGCAGGGCATGGTCGTCCACACCCAGACCGAGGAGATGCGCCGGCTGCGCCGGACCAACCTCGAGCTGATCTTCAGCGACCACAACGCGTACTGCCTGCCGCCGTGCCAGAACAAGTGCCCCAGCCACATCGACATCCCGGGGTTCCTCAAGGCGAACGCCGAGGCGAACTGGCGCGAGAGCACCCGGATCTTCAAGCGGACGATCCCCTTCCCGTCGGTCCTCGGTCGCGTCTGCCCAGCGCCGTGCGAGGAGCATTGCCGGCGCGACGAGGTGGACGAGGCGATCGCCATCCGCGACAGCCACCGCTACGCCGGCGACCAGGTCATCCGGGCGATGCTCGACGAGGACATCGAGCCGCCCATCCCGTTCGAGCGCCAGGCGCCCACGGGTCGGCGGGTCGCGGTCATCGGCTCCGGGCCGGCGGGCATGAGCGCGGCGTACTACCTGCTGCTCAACGGCCACGACGTGACCGTCTTCGAGCGCGACCCGGCGCCCGGCGGGATGCTCCGCTACGGCATCCCGCAGTACCGCCTGCCGAAGGTCGAGGTCCTCGAGGCCGAGTACGAGGGCGTCACGCGGCTCGGCGGCGAGGTCGTGTGCAACGCCGGGCTCGGACGCGACTTCACGCTCGACGACCTGCAGAACCGCGGCTACGACGCGGTCCTCATCACCATCGGCTGCTACGACACGAACAAGCTGGGCATCCCGGGCGAGGACGCCGACGGCGTCATCGACGGCCTCGACTACCTGCGCACGGCGACGCTGGGCCTGCCGTACCCGGGCCATGCGGGCACCCGGGTCGTGGTCATCGGCGGTGGCTTCACGTCCATGGACTGCTCGCGGACGTCGGTCCGCCAGGGCGCGAAGGAGGTCACCCTCGTCTACCGCCGCGACATGAAGGACATGCCCGCGGCGAACGAGGTCCACGAGGCGATCGAGGAAGGCGTCCAGGCCATCTTCCAGGCCGGCCCGGTCCGCGTGATGGTCGACGAGAAGACGAAGAAGGTCACCGGCGTCGAGTTCATCCGGATGAAGCTCGGCGAGCCCGACGCGTCCGGACGACGTCGCCCGGAGCCCGCGCCCGGCACGCGAGTTCACGATCCCGTGCGATCGGGTGCTGCTGGCCATCGGGCAGGGGCCCGAGCTCGACTGGATCGGCCCCGGCAGCGAGGGCGTGGAGGCGACCAAGCAGAATCGCCTCAAGTCCGATGCGGTGACCTTCGAGACCGGCCGGCCCGGCGTGTTCGGCAGCGGCGACGTCCGGGTCGGCGCCGCGACGGTCGTCCAGGCCGATCGCCGAGGGACGCCGGTCCGCGTACGCCGTCGACGCGTACCTCCGCGGCAACGACCTCAGCTCGATCCGCGCCCGCCAGACGCTCGCCGAGCCCCAGCCCGAGTTCCTCTCCATCGTCCCGTTCACGGGCGAGCTCAAGGAGCCGCGCTATCGCCTGAAGGCGCTCGAGGCCGAGGCGCGGAACCGCAACTACATCGAGTACGAGATCCCGTACACGCGCGACGAGGCGGTCGCCGAGTCGACCCGCTGCCTCCAGTGCACGTGCGAGGCGATCGGCTACTGCGACCTCCGACGGCTGGGCATCGAGTACGGCACGACGCTGCGCACGCTCGAGCCCGCGTTCCACCAGGGCGCCGGCTACCGCTCGGTGACGGAGAACCGGTTCACCGGCACCAACCACGACTACATCCGCGACGACTCCCACGCGTTCATCCTGCGCGAGCCGTCGCGCTGCATCGACTGCGGTCGCTGCGCCAACGTGTGCGCCGAGGTCGTGGGCGCCGCCTGCTACGACTTCATGCGCATCGGCTTCGACACGCTGGTCACGACGCCGCTCGACATGAGCCTCAACGACACCCCGTGCGTGTCGTGTGGTCGGTGCGCCGAGACGTGTCCCACCGGCGCGCTGATGCCCAAGCCGCGCGTGCTCCAGAAGTACGAGGTCGACGAGAGCCGCTGCATCCTGTGCGGGATCTGCGTCGACGCCTGCCCGTACGACGCGGTCCGCGACTCCGACCAGTTCGAGCTCAGCCACACCAGCCGCGAGGAGCCGATGATCGACCTCCTCGCCCTGGCCGACATCGAGCGCGAGACCGAGATCAGCTACATCCGCAAGGAACGCGACTGGGCCGAGCGCGCGGCGGCCGAGGGGCGCCTCATCCCGCCCAGCCGTCTGCTGCCGGTGCTGCCGCCGTCGCTGGCCGCGCACGCGGGGAACGGCGGCACGGGGGTCGCCCAGCTCACCGCGGGCGGCAACGGGCATGCCCATGGCGACGGGCACGGCGGCGCGAGTGCCGGCCACGCCCACCATCGCTGAGGCCGGGGCGTGACGCTGCCGGAGATCATCCCGATCGTCGGGCTGCGCTGGGACGACGTCCTGTTCCTGACGCTGGCCGCGGTCATGCTCATCGCCGCGATCCTCGTCGTGACGATGCGCGACATCATCCGCTGCGGCCTCGCGATGATCGTGTCCTTCGCGGCCCTGGCCGGTCTGTACGTGATGGTCGGCTCACCGCTCGTGGCGGCCGCGCAGGTGCTCGTCTACATCGGCGCGATCAGCGTGCTCGTCCTGTTCGCGATCATGCTCACCCAGACGAAGGCCGGCCCGTCTCGCCTGGTCTTCCACTCGCAGGCCGGCTGGTCGGGCGTCCTGTCCATCGTGCTCGGCATCATCCTCGTGATCGCGGTCACGGCCACCGCGTGGCCCGAGGGCCCGGCGATGGTCCAGACCGACACGAAGGCGCTCGCCCAGACGCTGTTCGGCGAGTTCGTGCTGCCGTTCGAGGTCGTGTCGGTGCTGCTGCTCGCGGCGGTCGTCGGCGGCGTGTTCCTCGCCAAACGCGAGGGCGGCGAGGGGACCGACTGATGCTCGACGGCCTCCGCGGCCTCGCACAGTCGCTCGACAGCTACCTCGTCCTCGCCGCGCTGCTGTTCGCGATCGGGTCGTTCGGCTTCCTCGCCCGCCGCAACGCGATCAGCATGCTGATGTCGATCGAGCTGATGCTCAACGCCGTGAACCTCTCGATCGTCTCCTTCGGCGCGTTCATCCCGGCACTCCAGAACCAGGCGTCGGTCATCGCGCTGATGGTGATCGCGGTCGCGGCGGCCGAGGCGACCGTGGGCCTCGCGATCGTGATCGCGATCTACCGCAACAAGAAGACGCCGCTCGTCGACGAGTACGACGCGATGCGCCAGTGACCGGCCGCTGATGGACTACCGGCTGCTGATCACCCTCATCCCCGTCCTGCCGCTGGCGGGATTCGTGTTCAGCGCGCTCGTCGGGCGCCGGCTCCAGGCGACGTTCGGGATCCGGGCGGCAAGCCTCATCCCGGTCCTGGGCGTGGTCGTCGCGTGGATCGTGGCGATGGTCGTCGTGGCGGGTGCGGTGACGCACGTGGAACCGTTCGGCGAGCACGGCTACGGCTTCACGCATCTGGGAGTGGATCCCGCGTGGCGGCGAAGGCGCCCCGATCGCCGAGGTCGGCTTCTTCGTCGACGGGCTCACGGCCACGCTGCTGATCGTGGTCACCACGGTCGGCATGCTCGTGCACCTCTATTCGCTCGGCTACATGAGCCACGATCCCGGGTACTGGCGCTTCTTCGCGTACCTGAACCTGTTCATGTTCTCGATGCTCGTCCTGGTCCTCGCGAGCTCCTGGCTGGTGGTGTTCGTCGCCTGGGAGCTGGTCGGCCTGTCGAGCTACCTGCTCATCGGGTTCTGGTACCGCAAGCGCTCCGCCGCGCTGGCCGCCAAGAAGGCGTTCATCGTCAACCGCGTCGGCGACGTCGGGTTCGCGCTCGGGATCATGGCCATCTGGGTCAACACCGGGACGCTCGACATCCGCGAGTCGCTCGACAAGCTCGTCAGCCAGGGCCCCGCGAACATCGTCCCGCTGGCGATCGTGGCGCTGCTCGTGTTCGCCGGTGCCGTCGGCAAGAGCGCCCAGTTCCCGCTGCACGTCTGGCTACCCGACGCGATGGAGGGCCCCACGCCGGTCTCCGCGCTCATCCACGCGGCCACGATGGTCAATGCCGGCGTGTACCTCGTCGCCCGCGCCAACCCGCTGTTCGCGAGCGCGCCACAGGTGATGGCCCTGATCGCGGCGATCGGCATCTTCACGGCCATCCTCGCCGCGTCGATCGCGTTCACCCAGACCGACATCAAACGAGTGCTCGCGTACTCGACGCTCAGCCAGCTGGGCTACATGTTCGCCGCGCTGGGCGTGGGCGCCTTCACGGCCGCCATCTTCCACCTGATGACCCACGGCTTCTTCAAGGGCCTGCTGTTCCTGGGCTCCGGCTCGGTCATCCACGCCGTCCACGAGGAGCAGGACATGCGCCGGATGGGCGGCCTGCGCAAGAAGATCCCGATCACGTACTACACGATGCTCATCGGAGCCATCGCGATCTCGGGCATCCCGCCGCTGGCCGGCTTCTTCTCGAAGGACGAGATCCTGGGCGAGGCGTGGAAGCACGGCTTCATGTGGGTGTGGGCCATCGGCGTCGTCGTCGCGATGATGACCGCGTTCTACATGTTCCGGCTCATCGGCCTCACGTTCTGGGGCGAGAGCCGCGTCGACCCGCACGTCGAACCCGACATCCACGAGTCGCCCCGCTCGATGACCATCCCGCTGATCGTGCTGGCCATCCCGTCGGTCCTCGCGGGCATCGTCCTGTCGTGGCCGGGACCACCGCTCGGGCCGCTGCTCGGTCAGGGTGAGCAGGAGGGTCTCCTCACGACCTGGCTCCAGCCCGTGTTCGAGCTGGGCAACGCGATCCTCCATCAGACCGAAGGCGAGTTCGCGTTCTTCGGCCTCGACGGCGCGCTCATCGGGTCGAGCGTCGCGGTGGCCGTCATCGGCATCGTCGCCGCCAGCCGGTTCTTCGGCTGGGAGGTCATCGGGCGGGTCCGCGGCGACCGCGAGGCAGCCCATCGCATCGCGCTGCGCTACCCGTTCCTGTATCGCGCGTCGCTCAACAAGTGGTGGTTCGACGAGCTCAACCACCTGCTGTTCATCGTCATCGGCGGGCGTGTCGCCGGAGCGCTGTGGTGGTTCGACCGGAACGTCATCGACGGCGCGGTCAACGGCATCGGCGCGCTCGTGCGCAACACCGGCGGCAGCCTTCGCCGTGTCCAGACCGGGCGTGTCCAGAACTACGCGCTGGGCATCGCCATCGGGCTGCTCGTCATGGCCGGCTCGTTCCTCGTGATCGCGGGCCGCTGACGATGACCATCGACGTGAGCACGATCCCGATCGTCTCGCTGATCACGTTCCTGCCGCTGGCGGGCGCGCTGATCATCGCCTTCCTGCCGCGCAGCGCCGAGGCCGCGACCCGCTGGATCGCGCTGGGCGACCGCGCTCGTGACCTGGGTCGCGTCCCTGATGCTGTTGATCGGCTTCTCGCCCGATCGCAATGGCATCGGCGAGGCGCACTTCTCGTTCGTCGAGACGGTGGACTGGATCCCGCTGTTCGGCATCCAGTACAAGGTCGGCGTGGACGGCCTGTCGGTCGCGATGGTCGTCCTCACGACGACGCTGTCGTGGATCGCGATCCTCGCCAGCTTCGGGCCGATCAAGACGCGGCTGAAGGAGTACATGGTCTCCTTCCTCATCCTCGAGGTCGGGATGATCGGCGTGTTCGTCGCGCTGGACCTGTTCCTGTTCTACATCTTCTGGGAGATCGTCCTCGTCCCGATGTACCTGATCATCGGCATCTGGGGCGGGGCGAATCGCATCTACGCCACGATCAAGTTCGTCCTGTACACGCTCGTCGGGTCGCTGCTGATGCTCGTGGCGATCCTGGCCACGGGGTTCGCCTACTCCGCCGCCCACGACGGGATCTGGGCGGGCGCATTCGACTTCGTCAAGCTGCAGGACTACGCGACCGCGGGCGGCGGATTCCCGGTCACGTTCCAGCTCCTGGCGTTCGGGGCGTTCTTCCTGGCGTTCGCGATCAAGGTCCCGATGTTCCCGTTCCACACCTGGCTGCCCGACGCCCACGTCGAGGCGCCCACCGCGGGCTCGGTGATCCTGGCCGCGATCATGCTCAAGCTGGGCGCGTACGGGTTCATCCGCTTCGCCGTCCAGCTCTACCCCGACGCGGCCCACAGCTGGGCGCCGGTGATCATCGTGCTCAGCCTCATCGCGATCATCTACGGCGCGATCGTGGCGCTCGTCCAACCCGACCTGAAGAAGCTGGTCGCGTACTCGTCGGTCAGCCACATGGGCTTCGTGACGCTGGGCATCTTCGTGTTCCAGGAGCAGGCGCTCCAGGGCGCGATCCTGCAGATGGTCAACCACGGCCTGATCACGGGCGCGCTGTTCCTGCTCGTCGGCATCTTCTACGAACGGACACACGACCGGACGATCGCGAAGATGGGTGGTCTCGCGACGCGGATGCCGGTCTACGTCGCGGCGCTCGGATTCTTCGTGTTCGCGTCCGGCGGCCTGCCCGGGTTGTCGGGGTTCGTGGGCGAGTTCCTGACGCTGCTCGGGACGTTCAGCGTCATGCCCATCGCCGCGGGCGTCGCAACGTTCGTGATGATCCTCGCGGCGGCGTACCTGCTGTGGATGTTCCAGCGCCTCGTGTTCGGCGACCTGTCCGAGTTCCTGCGGGGCCTCGGGCATCACCTGACCGACGTCCGTCCCGTCGAGGCGTTCACGCTCGTGCCGCTGGGCACGCTGGTCGTGATCTTCGGGCTGTTCCCGGGTCTCGTGATCGACCTCGTCCAGGGCACCGTCCGCCAGACCCTCGACGCGGTCGCCAGCGCCCAGCCGGTCGACCTCGCCAGCCTGGCGTTCTGGCGCTAGGCGAGCGACGACGATGACCATCCCGACCGACGTCCTCGCGATCTCCCCGTTCATCGCCGCGGTCCTGCTCGCGGCGGCGATCCTCATCGTCGACTTCGCCTTCCCCGGCCGCCGCGTGCCGGCGCTCGTGACCGCGTTCCTCGGCCTGGCCATCGTGGGCGCGCTCGTCGCCGGCGTCCCGGCCACGGTCGGGGCCACGACCGGTTCGGTGAAGGCGTTCGACGGGGCCTACAGCATCGACCCCCTGACGACGTTCCTCGACCTGCTGTTCGTGGCCATCGTCGCGCTGACCGTCGCGTTCGCGCCCGACTACCTGGAGGAACGCGACCTGCCCGTGGCGGAGTTCGCGGCGGTCCTCGTGTTCGCGATGTCCGGCGCGATGCTCATCGCGGGCTCGGCCGACCTCCTCGTGCTGTTCCTGGGCCTCGAGTTGATGGTCCTGCCGGGCTATCTCCTGGCCGGCTACCACAAGCAGGACGGCTACAGCACCGAGGGGGCGATCAAGTACTTCCTGCTCGGCTCGTTCTCGAGCGCGATCTTCCTGTTCGGCTTGTCGTTCATCTGGGGTCTCACGGGCACGACGCGCATCGACGGCGTGGCCGACCAGCTGGCCGAGATCGCCGCGGGCCGGGCGCCGCTCAGCGCCGGCCTCGCGATGGGGCTCGCGTTCCTGACCACCGGCGTGGCGTTCAAGATCGCCGCCGTGCCGTTCCACTACTGGACGCCGGATGCGTACCAGGGCTCGCCGACCCCCGTGACCGGGTACCTCTCCGTGGGGCCGAAGATCGGCGCCTTCGCGCTCATCATCCGGCTCTTCGCGGAGGCGCTGCAGCCGCTGTCGAACGACTGGCTGGGCGTGGTCATCGTCCTCGCGGCGGTGACGATGACGCTGGGCAACCTCGTCGCGCTGACCCAGGACAACGTGAAGCGGATGCTTGCCTACTCGTCGATCGCGCACACGGGCTACATGCTCGTGGGGCTGGCGGCGTATGCCGCGGGCATCACGCGCGGGTTGGAGGGCCTGCTGTACTACGGCGCGGCCTACGCGTTCATGAACCTCGGCGCGTTCGCGGTCATCGCGGCGCTCCAGCGACGGCTGGGCGTGACGTCGAACCTGTCGACGTTCGCGGGCCTCGCGCGTCGCGAGCCGGTCCTGGCGGTGCTCATGACGCTGTTCCTGCTGTCGCTCACGGGGATCCCGCCGACGGCCGGCTTCTTCGGCAAGGCGTACGTCATCCTCGCCGCGGTGGAGACGAACCAGCCGGCGCTCATCGCCCTCGCCGTGGTCGCGGTCATCAACGCGGCCATCGCCGCGTTCTACTACCTCCGGGTCGTCGTCTACATGTTCATGCGCGAGCCGTCCACCGAGGCGCCGGCGCTGACCCATGGCCGGCTGGTCTGGGCGGGCCTGGGCGCCGCGTCGCTGCTGACGGTGATCCTGGGGCTCTTCCCGGGTGTCATCCTGACCATCGTCCAGGACGCGGCGAAGGCGGTCGGCGCGGCCTGATCCCGCGTCAGCCGGCCGGGAACGCGCGACGCTCCAGGTCGCGTGCCACGGCCGACAGCACCCGCGCCGCGTCGTGCGGCGACGCGACCAGCACGTCCGACGCGTCGAGGACCGCCTGCGGGACCTCGTGGCCGGCATCGACGCCCACCGCGAGCGCCGCGATCTCGCCGCGAGCACGACTGGCGCGCAGGGCCATGAATGCCTCGGCATCGGTCCGGTCATCCCCGAACGCGATCGCGGCACCCGGTCGCAGCTCCACCAGCAGTCGCTCGGTGGCAGCGCCCTTGCCGCCGGCGCCGACGGGTCGCAGCTCGACCACCATCCGCCCCTCGAGCCGGATGAGTCCCGTGCCATCGCCCGCCGACTCCGCTGCGGCCACCGCAGCGAGCACCTGCTCGCGCGCCCGCTCGGGGTCCGGCGCCTGGCGGAAGTGGAACGCGACCGACGGACCCTTCCGCTCGACGAAGAGCCAGGCCGGCGAGCCCAGCGACCGCGCGACGGCGTCGCCCACCGCATTCGCCTCGGGGACCGCGTCGAGGAGCTCGGGCGGGACGTGGATCGCCAGCCGCTCCGCCCGCCCGCGCCGCGGCAGCGCGCCGCCCGCGATCCCGTGATCGCCGAGATAGCGCACGCCGCCGACACGCACGCGACCCGCCACATCGCCGGGCGTCCGCCCGGAGAGGATGACCGGCGCGACGAGCTCGGGCCGGGCCTCGGCGACCCGCGCGAGGCGCCTGAGCGCCACTCGCGCGAGCGGGTCGATCCGGGTCGCGAGCGGATCGCGGGTGATGGGCGCGAGCGTGCCGTCGAAGTCGGCGATGACGAGGAGCGGGCCCGGCTCGTCGAGGAGGGCGAGCGCGAGGGTGCGGGCCTCGGTCCACGGGACGCGCGGCGGGACCGCGGCCGCGGGCGACGGCCCGCCGGTCACGGCTGGAGGTCGACGCCCGGCATCACCTTGCGCAGGGCCTCGGCGGGCGTCGCCAGCGCGTCGACGGCGGCGTCCGCTGACGCTGACGCTGACGCGCCGGGCGCCGACGGGCTGGGGGATGGACCGACGGTCGCGCTCGGCGAGGCGGACACCGAGGCCGGCGGCGCGCTCGGCGAGGCGGACACCGAAGCGGGTGGCGGGCTCGTCGGAGCCGGCGCGGACGCGGTCGGGCTCGCCGACGGGCTGGGGGATGGACCGACGGTCGCGCTCGGCGAGGCGGACACCGAGGCTGGCGGCGCGCTCGGCGAGGCGGACACCGAGGCCGGCGGCGCGCTCGGCGGAGCCGGCGAGGACGCGGGCGGCGGGCTCGCCGACGGCACCGGCACGGGGCCGGTAGCGACGTACGCGGCGAGGAGTGCACCCCCCACGACCACGCCGGCCAGCAGCCCCAGAAGGATCGCGAGCCGGGGTCCCACCACGGCGCAATGTACCAGTACGAACCGCCCACCCGCGTCTGGCCCGGTCCTCGCGTAGGATGGCCGTCCCATGTCGGACCTCTGGGATCGCCTTCGCCTGCGCGTCGTCCCGGCGCTGCTGACCGCGTTCGGCGTGATGCTCGTGACGGCCGGCCTGCTGTCCTATGCCGACCCGACGACCGCGGGTCCGGTGCCCAGCGAGACGCCGGTCGTCGAGACGCTGCCGCCCGATGCGACCGATGTCGCGATCGCCAGCGCCACGCCGTCGGCCTCACCGTCGGTCGAGCCGAGCACCTCGCCGGGCACGTCACCCAGCACCTCGCCGAGCAGCTCCGCGTCCGCGAGCCCCACGCCCCGCATCACCCCCGACCCGACGCTCAAGCCCGGGACGCGCGCCGTCGCGACGCGCGTCGTCGTCCCCGGCCTCGACATCGACCTGCCGATCATCAAGGGTCCGCCCGGGTACCCGCCGTGCAGGGTCGCGCTGTACCTCAAGGAGCTCAAGCAGCCCGGCGAGAAGGGTGCGACCTACCTGTACGCCCATGCCCGGACCGGGATGTTCCTGCCGTTCCTCGACGCGTCCAAGGTCAACAACGGCCGGCGGATGCTGGGCATGCTCGTGCAGGTCTACACGAGCGACAACAAGCTCCACCTGTACGAGATCAACCAGGTCCGGCGCCACCAGCGATCGCTCGACCAGGCGCTCAACGCGCGCTCCGACCAGCTCTGGCTGCAGACCTCGGAGGGCCCCAACAGCAGCTACCCGAAGCTGATGGTCGTGGCCAAGCCGCTCTCGACGGGGCCGGCCTCCTACGGCGACTCGCACCCCAAGGCGCGGCCGGTCGACTGCGGCTGACGGCCGCCCGGGCTCAGATCCAGTCGATCCGCCGCAGGAAGACGCGCGGTCACGGCCGCCAGCGCCACGATCAGCGCCGTCACCATCCAGAACCCCGGGTGCTCCGCGCCGTCGAACGTCGGCACCGGCCTCGCTCATCCCGAAGATCCCCGCGACCGCGCCCACGCCGGCCAGGATCACGGTCACGCCGGTCAGGCGCTTCATGATCGCGGACAGGTTGTTGTTCACCGTCGACAGGTACACGTCGAGCGTCCCCGCCACGAGCTCGCGGTCGTTGTCCACCTCGTCGGCGACGCGGATGAGGTGGTCGTACACGTCGCGGAAGTAGAGGATGTGCTCGGGCCGGATGCGGTTCGACTCCCGGTTCGTCAGCTGGTTGAGGACCTCGCGCGCCGGTGACGTCGCGCGGCGCAGCGCCATCAGCTCCCGCTTCAGCGTGAACAGCCGCTGCAGCGTCCAGGAGGTCGGTGTCTCGATGACCGCGTCCTCGAGCGAGTCGAGGTCCTCGGACAGCTCGTCGAGCACCGGGAAGTAGCCGTCGACGATGCCGTCGAGCATCGCGTACAGCAGGTAGTCGTGACCACGGGCGAGGAGCGGCGCGGCGCCGCTCCGGAGCTGCGGCCAGCGCCAGCGGCTCGAACGCCGCCGCGTGCGAGGTCAGCAGGAAGCGCTCGCCCAGGACGATGTCGACCTCCGTGAGCTTGACCTCGCCGTCGAAGTGGAGGTCGAAGATGACGATGTGGAGGTCGCCGTCGATCTCTTCGACCTTGGCCCGCTGGTTGCGCTCGAGGATGTCCTCGGCGATGAGCGGGTGGAGCCCCAGCTTGTGGGCGATCCGCTCGACCCGTTCGGGCGAGGGGTCGACGAGATCGATCCACGCGCGAGCGTCCGGGTCGGCCAGCGCCTGGTGCGCCTCGGCCGGGTCGTCGATCTCGAGGATCTGGCCACGCGTGCACACCAGGACGCGGACGCGATCCGAGACGGAGGGCTCGTCGTCAGAGCGCGAGCGAGGGGTCGGTCCGCTCGTCCCGGCCGTCGGTGGATCCGACGGGTCCGTCCGGTCCGCGACGTCCATCCGCGCTCCTCTCGCTGCCCATGGCCTCGGTCTCCCCCGCGGGCAGCATACGGCGACCCCGGTCAAGGGCGAGCGCGGGGACGATCGCGAGCAGCGTCAGCAGCGCGGCGACGCCGACGACGCCGACCATGATCCGTGCCGCCTCGCCGGCCGCCCACCGCTCCAGCGCCTCGACCACGAGGCCGTCCTTGAGCGGCCGGTCCCGCAGCTCCTGGGGGATGAACTGCTGATACGCCGTCGGCGTGGCGTACACCTGGTCGTAGCGGTCGTCGATGACGGTCGAGCCGTACGCTGTAAGGATGGCCAGGCCGACGGCCATGCCGACCATCCGCGCCACGGTCACGATCGCGCTGGCCGCCCCGAACGCCGCCCGCCCCGCCGACTCGACCGCGGCCGTGCTTCGTGGCGTCACCGTCAGGCCGAACCCGCCGCCGAACAGGGCGAGCGTGGCGGCGGCTTCCGTGACGCTCGTCGTGGGCGTCCAGCCGGCCATCCGCCACAACCCGAACGCCGCCGCCCCCAGGCCGACGAGGGTGACGACCGCCAGCGGCACGACGCGCACGACGAACCCCGAGGCCAACGCCCCGATGGCCATCGCTCCGGCGAGCGCGCCGAGCACCAGGCGCTGGTCGTCGGGTCCACCGTAGAGCACCCGATCGACGAAGACCGCCCCGCCGACGAGCGCGGTCGCCAGCCCGTACCCGGTGAGCAGCGACACGAGCGACGCGGACGAGAACGGCAGCCGCTTGAACAGCCGCACGTCGAGGAACGGGTCGCGCGCGAGCAGCCCACGAGCGATGACCAGCAGCGTGGCGACGACCGCGATCGCCGCCAGCACGAGCGAGACGGTCTGCGGGTCGACACCCACGAGTGGGTCGCGGCTCCCCAGCAGCGTCAACGCCCCGAGGCCGGTCGCCAGCGCGACCGAGAACAGCACCGCGCCCGGCACGTCCACCCGACGGGAGCGCCGTTCGGTCTCCCAGTCGCCGCTCGCCGCCCAGCCGAGGAGCAGCGCGACGAGCCCGAGCGGCACGTTGAGGTAGAACACCCACCGCCAGGCCGGGATGAGCGCGGAGCCGACGGGCGACGACGGATCCAGCGCGGCGCGCGCCACGAGGATGTCCGGATGGAACGCGCCGAGGATCGCCGCGCCCACGAACGGCCCCACGGCCATGCCCAGGAACGTCAGCGCGCCGATGACGCCCAGCGCCCGCGGCCGCGCGGCGCCGGCGAACAGGTGGGACGCGGCCGCGGTGGCCACCGGGACGAGCGCACCGCCGCCGACGGCCTGCACGATGCGCCCGGCCACCAGCTCTTCCAGCGACTGCGCCCGACCGGCGAGCATCGAACCCGCGATGAACACGATCAGCGCGCCGAGGAACAGGCGTCGCGTGCCCCAGACATCGGCGAGCCGCCCGGCAAGGGGCATCGTCACGACGTAGGCGAGCAGGTACCCGTTGACGACCCACGACGCCTCGCGCAGGCGCGTCCAGTCCGCGAGATCGGTGACGATGGCCGGCAGCGCGACGGCCGTGACCATCAGCTCCAGCCCGGCGAGGAACACCCCGGCGCCGAACACGCCCAGCAGGACCGTGCGGTCGAACCGGCTCACCTGCGGCATCGGGCGAGTGTCGCACGCGCTCGCGCAGCGAGTCGTCAGCCGCTCGGCGTCGCGGTCGGCACGGGCGATGGCGAGGGCGTGGACGTCGCGTGGTCGAGGATGTCGAACGATGTGAGAAAGGCGCGGGCCCGGCCGCTCCCATCGGTCCCGACCCAGGTGGCGTACGTGCCGTCGCCGAAGCCGGAGGGCACGGCGACCGCGTCGAGGGTCCGTGCGTCATCGAGCGCGAGATGCACCGGGTCGACGAAGCCCGCGCCCTCGAGCGCCTCGAGCATCCGGTCGTCGTAGCCGGCGTCGCCGGCGATCCGGGCGGCACCCTCGGCGCTGGTGAAGCCCGCGGTCCCCGAGTCGACCCCGAACACGCTCACCTGGCCACTCGGCAACGGCTCACCGCCGGCGAGCGAGGCCGGCGCCCACGTGACTGCGGGATCAGCGAGCGCGGCCGGATCGCCCACGAGGATGGCCGCGACCCGCTGGTCGTCGCCCGGGAACAGCGCGACCAGGAGCGTCACGGGCGTCTCGCCAGGGGTCAGCGTCGCCGCGAAGACCGGGGTGTCGAGCAGGAAGAACACGTCGGCGGCCACGAGGCGGCCGGTCGGCAGCTGGATGGGCTCGGCGTCCACCGTGGACAGCGTCGCCGGGCCGGACGACGTCAGGAACGGGGTCGTGGGCGGCCGGGCCATCATGCCGACCAGCTCGGGTCCGTCGACCAGCGGCGGCAGCGTCGCGACCGCGGAGGCGATGACCGTCGGCGTCGCCGCGGCGACCGCCGGTCCGCCGGGCTTGGCACTGCACATCGCGACAAGGATCCCGCTGCCGCCGAGCACGATGAGCGCCACGAACGCGAGCAGGAGCCGGCCAAGGCGCGTCCGCGGCATCGGTGGTCAGCCCTTGACCACGCCCAGCGGGCGCAGCCGCATGACCGCTCGCGCGAGGTCGGCCGACCGAGCCATCACGTCCTCGATGTCCTGTCCATGGTTCGACCCCAGTGTGCAGGTGCGGGTGGCAGGCCGTTGACGTGGCAGGGAGACGGCGGACCCAGGACTCGGCGCCCTTGTCCGCGGCTACGTCATCCTGAAGCCGGTGAGGTCGGATCGGCGCCATCGAGACCCAGGCGCCACGCGCTGCCGCGCATGATCACGAGCAGGATCCAGCCCAGCGGGATCGGGCACCAGCCACTGCGCCACGCGGAAGATGAGGACCGCGGCGGTGATCGGGCCCGTCAAGCTCTCACCCGCGACACTCGTCAGCAAGCCGATGTAGGCGACCTCGCTCACGCCGACGCCGCCCGGCGTGAGCGGCAGGAAGGCGATGAGCGTCACCGCGGCCATCGTCGTGAGGACGACGGCCGGGGACAGGAGATCGGGCGTGATGCCCACCGCCCAGAGCGATACCTCGAGGACGAGGAACCAGGCGAGCTTCGCGAGCACCGCCGCGCCGAAGCCCATCATCCCGTGTGCGGAGAGGGTCTCCTTCGAGCGCTCCCGGACGTCCATCACCTTCGCCGCGATGCCGTCCGGCGGCGTCCGGTGGACGATCCCCCACAGGCGATCCGCGAGGCGAGCGAGCCAGTCGCCGAACCGCCGAGCCAGCGACTCGGACCGGACGATGCCGCCGATCAGCAGCATGGCGGCGATGAGGATGACGAGCCCGATCACGGCGAGCCCGATGACCATCGGCTGCGTGGTCTGGCCCGTGGCGACGAGCGCGACGGTCGCGATGAGCGGCAGGACGAGTGCGGAGAGCTGCTCGAAGAACCCCGCGAACACGATCCCCGCGGTCGCCGTCTCGGCGGGGATCGACCACTGCCGATACAGCACGAACTTGGTGGCGAGGTCGGTCGGGCCGGGGATCGTGCTCACGACCGCCCGGCCGGCGAGGTCGGCGCCGATCGCCCGACGCCACGAGAGACCCGGCACCAGGACCCGGGCCGGTGCCGCGTTGGCCGCGTAGGCGATGGCCGTCGCGCCGATGAGGACCGCCAGTTGCTGGCGCGGTCAGGCTCGCGAGCGCCGCACCGACGGCCTGGTAGTCGACGATCCGCGGCAGGATGACGACGAAGACGACGACGACGATCGCGATGAGCGTTGCCGCACGTGCCACGACCTGCCGGCGGGACGCCCGGGTCGCGTTCGGGGCTCCGCTGCTCGTCGCCGAGCCTGATGCGCTTTGCACTCCGGTCATCGGATCACCTGCGGATCATGCTCGGTCATCGGGAAGCAGGATGCGCCGCGCCGGGAGACCCGACGCGGCGCACTTGCTACCTGACGGCGTCAGACGAGGGCGGCAGCCCGCTCGTCCGCATAGGCCCGTGCATCGATCGCGTCGAGGATCGCGAGCCGGGCGTTGTCGACCGCCCAGTCGGCGTAGTCGAGCGCGGCGTTCGCGTCCGCGGCAGCCCAGTCCGCATCAGACGCCGCGATGTCGGCGTCGACCTGGTCGGCGCGTCGCTTGGCCTTGGCCTGGAGCTCCGCGCCCCGCGCCTTGGCGTCGGCCCGCATCTGCTCCCAGGCGCTGTCGATCTCGCGGGCCGTCGCGTTGGCGTCACGGTTGGCGGCATCGAGGGTGCGGTCGGCCTCGGCGTGCGCCTCGTCGATCCGCTTCGTGAGCTGCTCGTGGTTCTCGGTGAGGGCGGCCGCTGCCGCTGCCTTGACGTGCTGGACGCGCTGCTCCAGGTCGTCGAGCTGTGCCTTGAAGTCCATGATCCGGTCTCCTTTCAAGAGATCCGCTGATAGGTGGGTCGGCGCGTCCTCAGGACGCGGCCGTGCTCGCCGTCGAGGCGGCGGTGAGCTGCTTGTCGATGCCCCGCAGACGGACGCCGATGGCGAGGTACATGACGCCCGCGAACAGGGCGTAGGAACCGATGACGAACAGGAGCGCCACGGCGCCGTCCGAGGGAGCGGCGACGAGGAATGCCCCGAAGACGATCGAGATCACGCCACTCAGCACGTAGAGCCAGGCATCCGTGAGCTGCCCCCGACGCGCGATCGCGTAGCCGGCTTCGCTGGTGCCGCGGACGATCGCGAACAGGCCGATCACGACGGCGAGCGCCGCTGCCGTCACGCCGGGGTTCAGCACCGTGTACACACCGAACCCGATCGCCAGCACGCCGGCGACGACCAACAGCCAGCGCGATGAGAACGGGACCGCCAGGCCGAGCGCCGTGAGCAGGATCCCGTCGACGATGGCGTACGCCCCGAAGACGAGGATCGAGCGCCGCCAGCGATGGCCCCGGCGCGATGAAGATGAGGACTCCCAGGGCGATCGCAACGACCCCCCGGAGCACGAACATGGCCCAGTCCCGGGCCGCCAGCATCGTGAGCATCACAACCTCCGTTCGAACGCCGGTCCGGGCCACCATCCGGCGGCCGTCGTGTCGAGGGACCGTGCGTCTCGGTGGTCATGCTCCGCCCGTGGGGCATGACGTCGCTACGGTCCGATGACTGGTTCTCTGCGGGTTCGCGACGTGGTGATGACGTAAGTCATCGTCCGTCGGCGGCGCAGGCTCGACTACGGTGCCTGGGTCGCGCTGTCCGAGCACGCGGTGGAGCTGAGCGCGCGAGGTCACGCCGAGCTTCGGGAAGACCCGGTAGAGATGCGAACCGACCGTCCGATGGCTGAGGTACAGGCGACCGCCGATCTCGCGGTTGGACAGCCCGTCGGCGGCGAGGAGAGCGATCTGGAGCTCCTGTGGGGTCAGCTGGTCGAGCGCCTCGAGCCCACGCCGACGACGGCCGGCATCGCTCGCCCCGAGCTCGTCCTGCGCTCGATCGGCGAGGTACCGGACGCCGATCGCGTCGAGCTGATCGCGAGCCGACCGGAGCTCCGCCCGCGACTCGGCTTTCCGTCGCTGGCGTCGAAGCCACATGCCGTAGCTCAGCGCCAGCCGGCCCCGGGCCAGTGGCCACCGTGCGAGGTCGATCGATCGGGCCGTCGCGAACGCCTGCTCGGCGGCTGCGATGTCCCGCCGCTCCGCGGCGATCGCGGCCCGTGCGTAGCTCGACCCGATCCGGAGCCAGGTCATCTTCATCCGGACGTCATCGGCCTCGACCTGATCGAGCACGCGGCTGGCTTCATCGAGCCGTCCGGCCTGTGCCGCCGCGAACCCGAAGTCGGCGATCGCCCACCGACTGACGGTCGGGTGGTACGACGGGTGGGCCGGGTCGAACAGAGGACGCAGCTGCTCGTACGCGTCGTCCACGCGCCCGGCGGCAAGGTCGATGATCCCTCGAGCGTGCCGCGTCTCGGCGAGGACGCCGTCGGCCTGGCCGACCCCGAGCCGTTCGACCTCGCGGATCCGGGCCTCGGCGCCTGCGATGTCCCCGCGATAGGCCAGGTAGATCGCGTCGGTGATCATCGCGGTCGCAACGAACAACGGTTGGCTCGTCTCCATCGCGAGGCGCATGCCCTCGTCGAGATCGGACGCCACCGTCCCAAGGCTGCCGAGGTGGACCGACGAGAACGCGCGGACGATCAACGACCGCGTCAGCAGGCCGAGGCGGCCCTCGCTCCGCAGGGCGCTGATCGAACTCTCGAACAGCTCGACCGCCAGGTCCAGCGACCCGACCCAGAGGGCGGCCGTCGCAAGGTGTCGTCCGTCGACACCGGACGCCGGCTCCGCTGCCGCGGCCCGCTCCGAGAGCTGCATGAGCAACTCGTCCAGATCGGCCTCCGGCGCGATCGCGCGCAGGTAGATCGCTCGTGCATCGTTCCCGTCGGGGGCGAGCCGGCGTGCAGCGACCGCGATCCGCGTGCGGGTCTCGACGCCCGGGTCCAGCCACCAGGCGCGGGCGGTCGCGAACTGGAGGAGCGCCAGGCCCAGGTCACGCTGGCCGTCGTCGCCGGCTCGGAGCGCCGACGCCACGACGTTCTCGATGCGCTCCCGTTCGCGGGCTGAACGCGGCCCAGCGAGCGCCAGCGCCGTCAGCCATGCCTGTCGGCGATGCTCGAGCTCGGGCACGTCGATCGGGCTCCGACGCCCGGAGCATCTCGGCGACCACGTCCATGTGTCCCAAGTCGTTCGCGACGTCCGCCGCGCGCAACAGCCGCGTCCCGCGCCCTCGCCCGTCCTCGCTGAGCGTCGCTGCCCGTTGCAACGCATCGAGCGCGACCGCGAACGCGCCGCGTCCCATCGCCCGCTCGGCTGCCGCGTCGAGCAGGCGGGCGACCGACTCGTCGGGAAGGTCCGTGGCCGCCGCGCGATGCCACGCCACCCGGTCGGCGTCGCCGACGACTTCGGCCAGCGCGGCGTGAGCACGCTGCCGGTCGGAGGCCGAGGACTGGCGCACGATCGCGGACCGGATGAGCGGATGGCGGAAGCGGAAGCGATGCCGCGTCGATCTCGAGGAGGCGGGCGTCGACTGCCGGGCGGAGCGCCGACGCGGGCACCTGCGCCGCGGCCAGGAGCTCGGCGACGCCGTCGCGATCGTCGAGGGCTGCGACGAGGACGAGCCAACGCGTCTTCGGCGGGCAGCTCATCCGCCCGGGTCGCGAAGGTGCGCTCGAGACGTGCGGTCAGGGGCAGGACCTCCGGAAGCTCCTCACCCGCCTGCGCCGTCGTCGCCCAGCGCCGTCGACAGCTCGGCGAGGGCCAGCGGATTGCCCGCCGCATCCCGGACGATCCGGTCACGGACGGTCGACGCGAGCGCCGGCGCGCGTCGGGCGACGAGCTCGCGGGCATCCCGGTCGCTCAGCGGGGCCAGCGACAGCTCGGCGATGCCGACGCCATCGAGCGGCGACGACTCGCCCTCTCGAAGGCCGACGATCATCACGAGTGGATCGGATCCCAGGCGGCGCGCGACGAACGCCACGGCGTCGGCGGACGCTCGGTCAAGCCACTGCGCGTCGTCCACGAGCACCAGGATGGCGCCATCCGCGGCGGCGTCGGCCAGGAGCGTCAGCGTGGCGAGCGCGATGAGGAACGGGTCCTTGGGGGCGGCCTCGACGAGCCCGAAGGCACCGGCCAGGGCGGCCTGTTGCGGCGTCGGCAGCGCGGCGAGACCCCTCAGGACCGGACGCAACAGCTGGTGCAGCCCCGCGAACGGCAGGTTCGCTTCGGTCCGGACGCCGACCGTGCTGAGGCACGCGGATCCCGGCGTCGCGCGCCAGACTCCGCGGCGTGCGCCGAGGAGCGCCGACTTGCCCATGCCCGGCATCACCGCGCACGAGCAGCGCCCCACCACCCTCGTTCGCCTGGTCCATGAGTTCGCGCACGACCCGCAGCTCTGGATCGCGTCCCACGATCCCGGCGGCTTGGACGACCATCCGAGCATCTTGCACGCTCGCCGTCGAGCCGTCGTCGACGATTGGTCGGCCCCACGGTCTTCAGCCCTCGTCGCCCGCCGCCCGCGGGGTCGCTTGACAGCGCGCACCGGCCGCGAATAGCATCAACGGCCGTTGATATAAACCGTCGTTGATGCGACGGCCGCCGGCCCGGAGGGATGGCCGGCGATCCCCGAGTCAGAGGTCTGAACCTCCGCGTGTCCCCCTCACCTGCCCGCATCCGGAGCACGATCGCGTCGGTCGTCGACCAGCCCGAGGACCTGCGCGAGCTGCGCCTGGTCCACAAGACACTGGCGGACGTCAATCGACTGCGCATCCTCCGCCGCCTCGCCCAGGCGCCCGCGACGGTCACCGAGCTCATCTCGCACGTCGGCCTCAGCCAGCCGCTCGTGAGCTGGCACCTCGGGAGACTTCGCGCGGCGGGCCTCGTGAAGGCCAGGCGATCGGGCCGCGAGACCGTCCACACCATCGATCCCGACGCCTTCGAGGCGTTCGCCCGTCGCGAACGCGAGATCCTGGGTCTGGAGACCGGTCACGGCGCGACGGGCGCCACGACCCCGGCCGGGAGCGCCGCCTCGTGAGCGGATCCCTCGTCTCGCCCGAGACCCGGTCCCGGGTCCGGAGCGCGGTCGTGCCCATCGCGCTCGCGTTCGGCAAGCTGGGCCTCACGCCCAACGCGCTCACGCTCATCGGCTTCTTCATCGCCATCCTCGCCGCGATCGCGGCCGGCGCCCAGGCCTGGCTGCTCGCCGGGATCCTGGTCGTCGGTGGCGGCGTGTTCGACCTGTTCGACGGCGCGCTCGCTCGGGCGACCGGCAAGAGCAACCGGCTCGGGGCGTTCATGGACTCGGTCTTCGACCGCTGGGGCGAGGGGGTCGTCTACCTCGGCATCCTGTGGGGCACGCTCGACCTCGGGCTGTGGCGGCCGGTCATCCTCACCGGCGCGGCGATGGTCGCCGCGTTCATGGTCAGCTACGTCCGCGCCAAGTCCGAGAGCGAGGGCTTCACCCCCGGCAAGGGCATGGCCGCCGTCGGGCTCGCGCCACGCGAGGTCCGGATCGCCATCCTCACCGTCGGGCTCATCGCGGCCGGCCTGCTGCCGGGCTTCCCGTCCGACATGGACACGCCGGGCGCTCAGGCCTATCCGCTCTCGGCCCTTGCGCTGGAAGCCGCACTGGCCCTGATCGCCATCCTCGGCACCCTCACCGTCATCCAGCGGATCCTCCATGTGGTCCGCCAGCCACCCACCGACACCCCGAACCAGGCGTGAAGCCACAGGAGATGGAGCAGCACGTGAGCACCAATGGCAGCAACGGCTCGAACGGCGCCTCCGCCGAGCCCACCAACAGCTGGGCCGGCGTCGCCCGCCGCAAGGACGGCAAGATCCGCGTCGCGATCGTCGGCGTCGGCAACTGCGCCAACAGCCTCATCCAGGGGCGCTACTACTACGAGAACGCGAAGCAGGGCGACTTCGTCCCGGGCCTCATGCACGTCGAGCTCGGCGGATACCACATCCGCGACATCGAGTTCGTGGCCGCCTTCGACGTCGACAAGACCAAGGTCGGCAAGGATCTGTCCGAGGCGATCTGGTCCGGCCAGAACAACACCATCAAGTTCGCCGACGTGCCCCACACGGGCGTGACCGTCGAGCGCGGCATGACCCACGACGGCATCGGCAAGTACCTCAGCCAGGTCATCCAGAAGGCGCCCGGCCCCACCGCCGACATCGTGGGCATCCTGCGGGAGCGCGAGGTCGACGTGATGGTGTCCTACCTGCCCGTGGGCAGCGAGGAGGCCACGAAGTGGTACGTCGAGCAGGCGCTCCGCGCGAAGGTCGGCTTCATCAACGCCATCCCGGTGTTCATCGGGCGTGAGCCGTACTGGCAGCGCCGGTTCGCCGAGGAAGGGCTGCCCATCATCGGCGACGACATCAAGAGCCAGGTCGGCGCGACGATCACGCACCGCGTGCTGACCCGCCTGTTCATGGATCGCGGCGTGCGCATCGACCGCACGTACCAGCTGAACTTCGGCGGCAACACCGACTTCCTGAACATGCTCGAGCGCGAGCGGCTCGAGTCCAAGAAGATCTCGAAGACGAACGCCGTCACCTCGATGCTCGACTACGAGCTCGCGGATGAGGACATCCACGTCGGCCCGTCGGACTACGTGCCGTGGCTCAAGGACCGGAAGTGGTGCCACATCCGGATCGAGGGCACGACGTACGGCGACGTGCCGCTCAACGCCGAGCTCAAGCTCGAGGTCTGGGACAGCCCCAACAGCGCGGGCGTCATCACCGACGCCATCCGCTGCCTGAAGCTGGGCCTGGATCGTGGCCTGAAGGGGACGCTCGTGGCCCCGTCGAGCTACTTCATGAAGAGCCCGCCGATCCAGATCCACGACGACATCGCGTACAACCGCGTCGAGGCGTTCATCCGCGGCGACGACGACGAGACGCTCGTCGGCAACGAGGAGTCGGCGGCGGCCTCCAAGGCGCTTGCCGGCGCCGCGCACGCCCGGACCGCCAAGTCGAAGGCGGCCGCCGCGTCGTGACCGCCCGCGAGGGACGTCTGGAGGCGCCGCATCGCCGACTCCAGGCTGGTTCGCGCGTGTTCGAGAAGACGGCCGTCCTCGCCTATCGGGCGGGGTCGGCCGTCATGGCACTCATCCCGGTTCGCATCAGCCGGCCGATGCTGTCCGTGGCCTTCCAGGCCAGCTACCTGCTGTGGCCGACGAAGCGGCGCTGGTCGAACGCGAACTTCGGCCACGTCCTGGGCCTGCCACCCGAGCACCCGCGTGTCCGCGCGCTGGCCCTGCGGGCGTATCGCACGTACGCGCGCTACGTGGTCGAGCTCATGCGTCTGCCGGCGCGCGCCGCGAAGGACCCGACGCAGCTCGAGATGGACGGCGTCGAGGAGCTCGCCGCGGCCTGGCGCGAAAGCGGCAAGCCGCTCATCGTCACGGTCGCGCACGTCGGCAACAACGAGGTGTGCGCGGCCGCGATCGCGCATCTTGGCTACCCCGTGAGCGTCGTGGCCGACGACACCGCCTTTCCCGAGTTGTTCGAGCTGCTCCGGACGCAGCGCCGCTCGTGGGGCGTCGAGCTCATCCCGTGGCGCAACCTGCGCGGGCTGTACGACGTGCTCCGCCGACGCGAGATCCTGGGCCTGCTCGTCGACTGGGGCTATCGGGCCGACGGCATCCCCGTGAAGCTGTTCGACGCGTGGACCACGCTGCCCGCCGGTCCCGCGACGCTCGCCGCGAAGTCCGGAGCGGTCATCGTGCCCATCCTCCAGGAGCGCCTGGGCGACGGCTTCCGGCTCGTCGCCGATGCGCCCATCCACGTCACGTCCACCGAGCCCGCGGAGCTGCAGCGGGCGACGCAGGCGATCGCCGACGCGCTCCAGCGCGAGATCGCGGCCGCACCGGAGCAGTGGTACAGCTTCAAGCCGATGTGGCCGCCGGACGCCGCCGACCAGGAGGCGCTCGCGCGCCGCGCCGCCGAGATGCAGACCGGGACCGGTCGTCGCCGCGGATCCCGCCGCGAGACGCCACCGAGCGCGGCGCCGTCCGGTCCCCCGGAGCCGGCCGCCTCCGGCCTCCCGCCCGCGACCGCGGCCGACGCGTGACCGTCGTCCGTGCGCTCCTGATCCGCGGCGCGTCCGCGATCGCGTGCGCGCTGCCGGAGGCGCCGCTCGTGGCCCTCGCAGAGGCGGCCGGCGAGCTGTGGTACCGCACGACACCCACCCGGGCCGCGCGAGCCCGCCGCAATCTGCGCCGCATCGCCGAGGCGTGCGCCCGCGACGGCCGCGGCTCGGCGCTCGCCCGCCGTGCCGCCACCGACCCCCACGCCCTCGAGCGGCTCGTCCGTCTCGCGTACCACCATGCCGCCCGCTACTACCTCGAGGTCGCGCGGACGCCGGCGCTGACGCCCAGCGAGGTCATCGCGCGCCTCGACTTCGAGACCCCCGAGGTCGTCGATGAGATGGTCGCCGGCGCACGCGCCGTGATCGTCGTCGGCGCACATTTCGGGGCCATCGAGGTGCCCGTGGTGGCGCTCGCGGCTCGCCAGGGCTACCACTACACCGCCCCCATGGAGACCGTCCGCGACCCGGGTCTCCAGGCGTGGATGGAACGCACGCGAAGCAGCGCGGGCATCCGGATCGTGCCCGTCGAGCACGCTCGACGCGAGCTCGCCGCGACGCTCCGCGCGGGTCGCTCCGTGGGACTCGTCGCCGATCGCGACCTGACCGGTGGCGGCATCCTGATGCCGTTCTTCGGACACCCGGCGCCGATCCCGGCCGGTCCTGCGCTGCTCGCCGTGGAGACCGGCGCCCCGCTGTTCGTGGGCGGCGCGCGGCGGGTCGGCCGTCGGCGGTATCTCGGACGGATGACGCTGCTCGAGGTGCCGACGGAGGGTCCCCGCCGCGAGCGCGTCCTGACGCTCATGCGCCAGACCGTCGCCGTGTTCGAGGACCTCATCGCCCAGGCGCCGGAGCAATGGTGGGCCGCCTTCCAGCCGATCTGGCCCGACCTCGAGGCGGCGGCGCCGGCGTCTCGCGTGCCGCCCGCCGCGGCCGACCCGGGTCCCGGCGACCCGGGCGGCGACCGCGCCGCCGGCGATCCCGACGCCCCGGAGCCCGCGGTCGCATGACCGGCCGGCGCCCGGGATCCCGCCAGCGCCGCTCCGGCGCAGGGCACCGCCGACCTGCATATCCACTCGCTTGCCTCCGACGGCACGTCCTCGGTCGGCGAGATCCTCGACCACGTGGAACGGTCGACCGCACTGGATGTCATCGCCATCACCGATCACGAGCGGATCGATGCCGCGATCGCTGCCCGCGCGATGGCCGAGGACCGCGGGCTGCGGGTACGCGTCATCGTGGGCGAGGAGGTCACGACGCTCGGCGGACACCTCCTCGGGCTGTTCCTCTCGGCGCCGGTGAAGCCGTTCCGGTCGCTGGGCGCGACGATCGCCGCGATCCACGACCAGGGCGGGCTCGCGATCCCCGCCCATCCCCTCGTGCCCTACCCGCTGTGCGCCCAGGGGTTCGTCCTGCGCCGGCTCGTCGCGGACCCGGATCCGCGCGTCCGACCCGATGCCCTCGAGGCGTTCAACCCGACGATGTTCGGGCGCCATTGGCACGCCAAGGTCGTCGCGTTCGCGATGGAGCTGCAGACTGCCGCGGATCGGCGACAGCGACGCGCATGCGGCGACGGACATCGGGCGCGGCTGGACGACCTTCCCGGGCACGACGCCCGACGACCTGCGTGCCGCGATCCTCGCCGGCAGCACGCAGCAGCACGGCTCGTTCCACGGCACCATCGGCCAGGTGGGCACGTTCGCGAAGCAGCTCCGCAAGTACGGCCGTGACGCGCGCGCCGAGCTGGGCGGCCGGATCCGCCGCGACGGCACGGGTCGCGACCTCGGGCTACCCCGGTGGCACGCGCCGCCCCGCCGCGTTCGAGCGCGAGGCGCCGCGACGATGAAGATCGGCCTCGTCTCGCCCTACATCTACCCGATGCCCGGCGGCGTGACGCAGCACGTCGGCTACCTGTACGAGAACCTCCGTCTGCGCGGGCACGACGTCCGGATCATCACCTCATCGCACGGCCTCCAGCGGTCGAGCGAGGGCGACGTCATCCGGATCGGCAAGGGCTTCTCGGTGCCCACCAACGGCAGCGTGGGCACGTTGACGGTCAGTCACCGATTCCTCGGCCAGGTCCGCGACGTCCTGGATCGCGAGCGGTTCGACCTGCTCCACTTCCACGAGCCGTTCGTGCCCTTCCTCTCGCTCGCGGTGCTGCGCGAGTCCCAGAGCGTGAACGTCGCCACCTTCCATGCCTACGCCGGCTTCTCGCCGTCGTACGAGCTGGGCAGCCGGATGCTGCGCGGGTATGCGGCTCGGCTCCACGGCCGGATCGCCGTCTCGGCCGCCGCGCGCCACTTCATCGACCGCTACTTCCCGGGCGACTACAAGGTCATCCCGAACGGCGTCGACCTGGAGCGGTTCGCCCGGGCGGTGCCGGTCGCGCGCTGGCAGGACGGGACGCAGAACATCCTGTTCGTCGGGCGGTTCGAGCCCCGCAAGGGCGTCCTCGACCTGCTCAAGGCCTACCGGATCCTGCGCAAGACCGGCTGCGACTGCCGTCTCCTCCTCGCCGGCACGGGCCCGCAGGAGCGTGAGGCGCGGCGGTACGTGATGACCCGTCGCCTGAGCGGCGTGGAGTTCCTGGGCCGCGTCACCGACGCCGAGCGTGACCAGCTCTTCCGCACGGCGACCGTCTACGTCTCGCCCGCGACCGGCCGGGAGAGCTTCGGCATCGTGCTCCTCGAGGCGATGGCCGCCGGTGCACCGATCGTCGCCTCGGACATCCACGGCTACAAGGGCGTCGTCCGGCGCGACCGCGAGGCCCTGCTGGTGCAGCCGCGCTCGGCGAAGCACATCGCCGCGGCCACCGGCCTGCTGCTGCGGGATCCGCACCTCCGGGCGCAGATGTCGGCCGCCGGCCGCCAGCGCGCGCAGGAGTTCAGCTGGCCGCGCGTGACCGCGAAGGTCGACGACTACTACGGGTTCGTCATCCGCCGGCTCGCCGCGCAGGGGACGCTCCCGGCGCACTTCACGGCGCCGGTCCCGCCGTCGCCCCGCGGTGCCGGCGTGCCGCTCGAGCTCCAGCTGCCGCTGCTCACCACGCGCCGCTGAACCGGCGGCGTCCGGCCGCTACGCCTCCCCGCCCACGAACCCGGTCGGCGGCTCGCGACGTCGCTCCTCGGCGGCTCGTTCGGCCAGCGCGATCCGCCAGACCCAGGCGGCATAGGCCACCACGAGCACGGCGATGAGCACCGACAGGCCGAGGATCGGCAGGCGCGGATCGGCCAGCGAGATCGTCCCCGAGCGGTCGACCGTGCTCACCGGGAACTGGAACGGGTACAGGTAGGTCGGCAGCAACCCCTGGTAGGCGTTGACGATCGTCGATGGCAGCGGCAGCGCCGAGATGTTCGGGTAGAGGACCACGAACCAGCCGGCGATGGCGGCCATCAGCCCGATCACGAACCGCCGGCTGTCGCGCGCCGTCACGATCGGCAATGCCACGAGCAGCATCGGGATGCCGACCATGACCGCCGCCGCCTCGGGGACGAGACCGGGCATCGAGATGAGGGCCGTGTCCCCGGGCAGCTGGCGGACGACGAACAACAGCGCCCCGCCGATGCCCGCCACCGCGATGAGCGGGAACAGGTCGCGCAGCTCGGTGGGCCGGCCGTCGGGCCTCGGTCTCGAGAGGCGCAGCAGCAGCCAGACCAGCAGGACGCCCATCCCGAGGCCCACGACCACGATGCCCGCCGCGGCCGGTGTCACCTCGAGGTTCCCGGGATTGCCCACGCACGCCTGCGACCCCGGATTCACCCGCTCGACGCCCACGAAGCCGCACAGCGGCGCCTTGGCGATCCACAGGATGACCGGCCCGAGCAGCGTCACCGCGGCCGCGATCCGCGCCACGAGCCAGGTGCGTCTGGACGCCCCGTTCCAGAGCTCGGCGATGAAATACCCGAGCGCCATCAGGATGAACGGCAGGCTCGTGTAGTAGTGGTACTGGAACGCCGCCCGGTCGATCCGTGCCCAGGACACCCACTGGCACAGGAAGCCCACGACGATCAGCGCGAGACCCAGGCTCCGCCGCTTGAAGCCCCACCACGCGGCGGCGACCATGGCCGGGATCCCGAGCCACCAGATGACGATGTTCCCGGCGTCGTAGATCGAGGCCGCGGTGCCGTTCGCGAAGCCGCCCTGATAGAACCAGACGGGCTTCAGGTCGAGCGGCCACGCCCACCACGGCGAGGAGGCCGCGTGCGGCTCGCTCAGGGTGTTGTGGTAGTTGTACATGCGCTGGGTGAGCTCGATGAGCGTCTCGGTCGCGGGGCCGGTGTGGCTGGCCACGGGGAAGCCCTCGACGATCGCCTTGTTGTCGACGAACCCCCACGGGATGTACGAGATCACGTAGACCAGGACGGGCAGCGCGACGAGGCAGACGAGCACGAAGCCGGCCGGCAGGCCCAGCCCCCAGCCGATGCGCAACCAGCCCTCGGCGGCCGGCGCCGCGGGCTCCGTCAGCCTGACGGGGTCGTCCGCATCGGGTGGCGGTGCCAGGGGGCCGAACCCGAGGCGCCCGGCGAGCGAGAACGTGCCCGCCACCGCGAACGACGCGACGATCGCGGCGAACGCCACATGGAGCGGCGTGAAGGTGAGCGGGCCGACCGTGTAGCCGGTCATCGCGCGCCCCGTCGCGATGGCCGCGAGCGCGAGGATGATGCCGACGGCACCCGGCGCGGCGATGGCGAACCGGACCTCGTCCATGGACCAGGCGATGGGCCGCAGCACGCAGATGGCGGCCCCGGCGAGGGTCAGCCCGATCATCAGGAACATGAACGTGAGGTTGCCGGCGCCCTGCCCCTCGGGGACGCTGATGGCCATCCAGCCCAGGAGCGTCGTCGCGCCCACGAGCCCGAGGATGAGGATCACCCGGCCGAGCGCGCTGCGACCGAGATACAGGATGCCCAGGGCGCCGATGGCGTAGGCCGCGACCCACTTCGAGGCGAGCGCGAGGCCGAGCAGCACGCCGATCACCGGCAGCAACGCCCAGAACGCGTGGCGGTGCCGGATGGCGCCCGTCCAGAGCGCGGCGAACAGCAGGTACGCGGCGATGATGAACACGCCGACGTACACGTCGTTCATGCCGATCCGGCTCTGGACGAACTCCATGCCGTCGAACAGCGCGAGGAACCCGACCGCGATGGCGACCGCCCGCCGGCGGAAGAGGATCCGGCCGAGCAGGTAGAGCAGCGCGACCGTCACGACGCCCGCGATGACGCCCGGCAGCCGCCAGGCGAAGGCGTAATGGCCCATGTCGAGGGAGGCCGCCGTACCGTCGGGTGAGAAGGCCAGGACCGCGTTGCGGTCGGAGCTCGGGTAGTCGGGCGAGGTGTCGAGCGCCCAGGCGGAGGGAGCGAAGGGCAGCTTGTGGTCGGCGAACACGACGTTCGCGTGCGGCTCGACGACGTAGACGGTGCTGGTGCGGCCATCGGGCGTGACGCCCAGGACGTGGATGAGCTCGGTGGCCGGGTCGTAGACGATCCGGTCGACGGCGCCGGGCATCCGGATCGGGTCCGTCCGGAGATGCGGACCGTCCTTCGCCGCGTCACCGGTGACGTCGATGCGGGCGAGGATCGGCTGGCCGTCCGCGTTCTCGGCGGTGACGTACAGCTGTGAGCCGTTCTCGATGCCGGTGATGAGCGCCGCACCGGTCGCATGGTCGACGGGGATGGTCGCCGCTGCGTCGCCGCCCGGCGTCACGAATGTCACGCCATCGTCGCCCGTGACCGCCATGCGGCCCACCTGCTCGATCGCGAGGCCCTCGAGCGTGTTGTCGTCGATCGCGTCCTGGACGGCTTTCTTCGTGTCCTCGTCGAGGTTCCCGACCAGCACGGTCCGGCTGTCGCCGCCCTCGTCGAGCCGCGCCTGGAGCGTGTCGACGTCCGCGCCGACCAGCCCCGCCAGCGTGGCCAGGGTGGTGGCCGGGTCGGTGAGCGCGGCACGATCGACGACCACGGCATCGCCCCGGCCGGCCGGCACCGCACTGTTCGCGCCCGGCACGGAGCCACGGCCGACGATGGCGCCGGTCGCGTCGTCGACGTTGACGATGCGGTCGTCGTCGAGCACCGCGAGCACGGTCCCGCCGTCCTCGAACGCGGCGAGCTCCCGGACCCCGCCGTCGAGCGTGGCGAGCTCCTCGGGCCCTGGCTGTTCGGCCGGATCGCCGCCCCGCACGGCGTCCAGGCCGGCGAGGTCGAGCGTCAGCAGCTCCCCGCTGTCGGTCCCGATGACCAGCAGGTGCGACTCCGGATCGACCGCCACGGCCGAGGCGCCCGGGACGTCGGACCGCGACACGACCTTGCGCGTGTCCAGGTCGTAGCCGATGACCTCGTCGCCGGTCGCGATCCACAGCTTGTCGCCGCCCCAGCCACCGGGCAGGAACTGGTCGGGATAGCGGCGCTCGACCGTCGAATCGCGGACCGGCACGTCCAGCTCGCTGGTCTCCGCGACGTCGTGCCCGGCGAACGCGACGATGCCCGCCGCCATCGCGTACTTCGCGAGGTGCGGGTGCGTCCACTCGTAGATCTCCTTGCTGATGCCGTAGCGCCAGAGCTGCAGGAACTCGGTGGCCGTCCGCGCGTGATAGACCTCGTCGAAGTGCATCTGGACCGGCTCTTCGAGGCGGAAGGAGCGGAGCAGCAGCGAGGCGACGACGAGCACGGCGAGGAGCCACAGGTCGAGGCGGTCGAGGCGGCCGCCGGGCTCCCGGTCGAGCGATGCCGAGCGATCCGGACGCGTCGGCGTCTCGCGGACGCGATCACGGAAGCGGACCCACCATGGGCGGTCGTCGTCGACGCGGTGGACCTCCCACGCAGGGAGCGGTCGCGTCCCGGTCGACGCGACGGCGAACGCCATGCCCGCCGCGCCCGCGCCCGCCGCGCCTGCGCCCATCGCGCCCGCGCCTCCCACACCCGCACCCGACCCCGCGACTCCCGCGCCCGCCGCCCACGGCGCGAGTGGCCGGCCCGCCTCCGGCTGCCACTCGCCAACGTCCTCGTCCGCATCGAGGTCCCCGGCGTCGACGAGATCGTCGGCGAGCCGTCGGCGAGCACCGTCGCGGAGCTGGACGGCCGCCCAGGCGAAGACGGCCAGCTGGGCGAGCGCCATGAGCGAGACCCAGAAGGTCGTGCGCAGGTCCGGCCCGATCCCCAGCCAGTCGCTGATGTGGTGGCCCGGGTAGATCGTGGTCAGGACGACGTACATGTTCCCGAAGGTCGCCACGCACGAGACCACGTAGGCGATGGCCCAGCGCCACGAGACGACGGCGAGGATCGCCCCGATCGCGACCAACGGGAACAGGTAGCGCTCGTGGACGCGTGTCGGGACGACGAAGAACGCGAGGGCCAGGACGGCCAGCCCGACGAGGATCGTCAGCCGGTCGGGGCGTCGGGCGACGAGGGCCGAGACGCCGAGCACGGCGAGCACCAGCAGCACCGTCCCGACGATGACGGGCGGCAATCCCAGGATCGTCGCGTGCGCGGCGTCGTCCTGCGGCGAGCAGGCGATCGGGTCCGCGCCCTCCGGGGTCGGCGGTCCCTCGACGTCGCAGACCCAGCCACCGTTCTGCGCGAGGCCCCAGGCCTGCCCGTTCACGTCGGTCGTCACGAGGGCCCACGGGTTGTACGCGTTGACGGTGAGGTACGGATAGCCCGCGGCGGTCTTGCCGATCTGCTCGGTCAGGCCGACGACCGACAGGCCGAACGGCGCGGACAGGATGACCGCGGTCAGCAGGCCCGCAAGACCCGTCGTGAGGATCCGGACCGGGGTCGTGGGCCGGCGCTCCCAGGCGAAGCCCGACGGCTCGGGCTCCGGGTCATCGCCGTAGGCGCCCTGTGGCCACAGCGCCCGCCGCACCGTCACCCACGCCACGATCGGGATGAGGATGCCCAGCTGCGGCTTGATGAGCGCGGCGACGACCGTCAGGATCGCGGCCCGCTCGTGGCGGCCTTTCCACAGCTCCCGGACCCCGAGCAGCATGAACACCACGCCCACCGAGTCGACCTGGCCCCACACGACCGAGTCGAACCAGGTGATCGGGTTGATGAGGACGATCAGCGCGCCGATCCGCGCCCGCGACTCGCGGACGCCGAGGTCCCGGAGCATGAGGAACACGACGAACGCGAGCGCGACGTCGGACACGATCGCCGGCAGCTTGATGAGGTCGCCGATGCCACCGATCGCCTTGCCCACGACGCCGACGGCCCACAGGGCATACAGATAGCCCGGCGTGTAGTCGTGGAAGCCCGGCCGCGTATAGAAGCCGGCCGGGCCGTTCGTCGCCAGGTCGTTCGCCCAGCCGCGGAACGAGGCGAGGTCGTTATCGAACCCGCTCCCCGCAAGCGGCGGGTACAGGTATGCCATGATGAGCCGGAAGGCGAGCCCGACTGCGAGCATCACCCCGATCGCGCCGACCGCGGACCGCAGTGACGCGGATCCCGCAGACCCGTCCCGGGCGGGCGCACCCGGCTCCGGGGATCCGGTCACGGGAGCCTCCTAGGCAACGCTGGAAGGTGCACGGGAGTATAGCCGAGGGTCTCGCCACGCCCCGTGGGACCCGGTCCACCCTGGCCGCTCGCGTGACCACCTTCGTGGTGGGCACGATCCTGCTGCTGGGCGCGACGCTCCTGTACGTCGTCTCGAACCCCGAGCACTTCAACTTCTACGACCACTTCGTGTGGCAGGCGGACGCGTTCCTCCACGGTCGGGCGTGGATCCCGTATCCCATCGTGGGTCAGAACGACTGGTTCCAGGACGTCTACCCCATCTCCGACACGCAGGCGCTGCTGCCGTTCCCGCCGCTGCCGGCGCTCCTGCTCATGCCGCTGGTCGCGCTGTACGGCCTGGACACCGACCAGGAGCTGGTGGCGGCGCTGCTGGCGGGCATCGGCGTCGGCCTGACGTTCTGGATGCTCGGGCGGTTGCCCATCGGTCGTGGCTCGCGGATCGTCACGACGGTGTTCCTCGCGGCGGGGACGGTCTTCTGGTGGACCGCCGTGGTCGGCACCACGTGGTACTTCGCGCACATCGTGGCGCTGGATCTCATGGTCCTCGCGATCGGCATCGCTCTGGGCGGCGACCGGGGCGCCGTCGACGACGAGGCGTGGGACGACGACGAGGCCGCGGATGTGGCGGTCGCATCCGATGGTCGGCTGCGTCGGTGGATCGACGCGTTCCTGCCGCTCGACGGTCGCCAGGTCCTGGTCGGCTTCCTGTTCGGCCTCGCGGCGACGGCCCGGCTGCCCGTGATCGTCGGCGCGCCGTTCTTCGTCCTCGTCGGACCCGGCGGGACGTGGCAGCGGCGCGCGCTGTCGGCGGGGCTGGGGGCGTCGATCCCGGTGCTCGGCCTGTTCGCGTACAACGTCGCGACGACCGGGCACGTGTTCCACCCCGGGTATGAGTACCAATACCAGCGCGAGCAGGGCTACGTGACCCTCGGCTACCACCCGGACTGGTCGATCGAGGATGTGCGCTACCTGCCGCAGAACCTGCGGATCGCGTTCCTGACCGTGCCCGACATCCTGCCCCAGGCGCGCACGTACGCCCTGGGGCCCCTGTTCCAGCCCGACGAGCCCGTGTGCACCGAGCCGGGAGCGACCCGCGGCCTGTTCGATCGTGACTGCCCGCTCGCGCTGCCCCATGACATCGGCACCAGCCTGCTCCTGACCTCGCCGGCGTACCTGTTGCTCCTGCCGACGCTGCGCCGATGGGGCCGCAGCCGCCTCGTGACCGGCGGCATCATCGCGATCGTGCTCATCGTCCTGCTCGACCTGGCCCACTTCAGCCAGGGCTGGGTCCAGTGGGGGTATCGCTTCTCGAACGACTTCGCGCCGTTCGCCCTGCCGCTGGTCGCGCTCGGCGCACAGGGCCGCGACGGTCGGCTGCGGCTCGTCGCCTACGTGCTGGTCACGCTGTCGGTGCTGATCAACCTGTGGGGCGTGATCTGGGGGAGTCTCCTGGGATGGTGAGGCGCCGCCGCCGCGGATGAGCGTGTCCGCCCTGGATCCGCGCCGGCATCCGGACGCCCGGATCGCCGAGCGACTGGTCATGGTCGCGGTGGGGCTCGTGGCGTTCGTGCTTGCGCGTGCGGCGCTGCTTCCGGGCGTCTGGTTCTGGGACACCGCCGAGGCGCAGACGGTCGGGCCGCTGCTGGGCGTGATGCACCCGACGGGCTTCCCGGCCTACGTCCTGCTCGGCTGGCTGGCCTCGTTCGTGTTCGCGCCGTTCGGCGAGCCGGCATTCCGGATGAACCTCCTCTCGGCCGTCCTCGTGGCGACGGCCGCGGGCGTGACCGTCGCCATCGCGCGACGCCTGGGCACGCCGCTCGCCGTGGCGGCGGCCGCGGGCCTCGGGCTTGCGACCACGCCGATCGCCTGGAGCATCGCGACCCACGCCGATGCCCACGCGCTCCACCTCGTGCTGGTCGCGCTGGTCGTCCTGCTGCTCGTGAGCTGGGAGTGGCGCGTGCGCTCGCGCCACGAGCGCGGCGAGAGCGGGCCCGATCGCGCCACCGACCGGCGGCTCCTCGCCGCGGCCGCGGTGTTCGGCGTGGCGGTGGCCAACCATCCGCTGGCGCTGCTCCTGGCGCCGTGCATCGCGATCGCGGTGATCGTCGTCGACCCGGGCGTCGTCCGACGACCGCGGCTCGTGCTGACGGCGATCGGGATCTCGCTGGGGGTCGCGCTCCTGCTCTACCTGCAGCTGCCCCTGCGGGCGGGGCCGTTCCGGGCGGCGCTGGTCTATGGCCACCCGGAGACGCTCCAGGGGTTCCTGTACATCGTCCTCGGTCAGCAGTTCGGCGGCAGCGTCGTCGACCCGTTCGCGGACCTGTCCGATGCGGCGACCGACCTGGTGGGCCTCATCGGGGACCAGTTCGGCCCGCTCGCGCTGCTCCTGCCGGTCGGGTTCATCGCGTCGATCCGCCTGTGGCCGGGATTCGGGACGCTGTCGGGACTCGGCGCGGTCATCACGACGGTGTTCGCCGTGTCGTACCGCAACGCGATGATCGACCGCTACTACCTCGTCCCGATCCTGTTCTGCTGGCTGTGGCTGGCCGTGCTGGCGGCGGTCGCGATCCGGCGGGTGTTCGGGGAGCTCGACTGGTCCGCGCCACCCGAGGACCGCGCCGAGCCGTCGGCGGGCCTGACCGGCGGCTGGACGCGCACGACGCTGTCGATCGCCCTGGCGGGGGTCATGCTGCTGCCACTCGCGACGACCTGGCCCGCTCGGTGGGCGGACGTCGACCGCTCGCAGGACACCTCGGGGCCGACGTGGCTCGACCAGGCGTTGAGCGCGCTGCCGCAGGACGCGGTCGTCGTGTCGTGGTGGAGCTACTCGACGACGCTATGGTACGGCCAGCTCATCGAGGGACGGCGGCCCGACCTTCTCGTCATCGACGATCGGACCCGCCTCGACCTCGGCCTGGGAGACGAGAACGACGTGATCGACAGCTACTTCGGCCGGCGCCCGGTGTACGTCATCCAGACGGGTGGCGACCTCCGGACGATCGAGCAGCGCTACCTGCTCACGACCGTGGGTGAGCCGGCCAACCTGTACCGGGTGATCGCCCGGGCCGGCTCGTGACGGAGGGCGTCCTGAAGGTCGAGATCGCGGCGATCCCGAAGGTCCCACGGCTCTCGTACTTCTTCCCCGCACACAACGAGGCGCTCAACCTCGGTGGGCTGGTGGAGGAGGCGCTGGCGACCTTGCCGGGTCTCGCCGAGACGTTCGAGATCGTCATCGTGAACGACGGCTCGAAGGATGAGACCGGGCGCATCGCGGACGAGCTCGTCGCTGCCAACCCGGACGTCGTGCGCGCGGTGCACCACCCCACGAACCTGGGCTACGGAGCGGCGCTCCGTTCGGGATTCCGCGCCGCCCGCTACGAGCTCATCTCGTTCACCGATGGCGACCGGCAGTTCCGGGTCGCGGACCTGGGCCGGCTCACGGAGCGCCTTGGCGAGGCCGATGCACCCGACGTGGTCGTCGGCTACCGGATCAAGCGCGCCGATCCGATCGTCCGGACGATCTACGCGAAGTGCTACCGGTTCGCGAACCGCGTGTGGTTCGGGCTGCGGGTCCGCGACGTCGACTGCGCGTGCAAGCTGTTCCGGCGCGAGGCGCTGGAGGGGATCCGCGTGGAATCGGGCGGCGCGTTCTTCTCTGCCGAGCTGCTGATCAAGCTGCAGGCGAAGGGCGCGACACTCGCCGAGGTCGGGGTGCCGCACCACCCGCGGACGGCCGGCTCGCCGACGGGCGCGAAGCCATCGGTGATCTGGCGTGCCGTGAAGGACTTCTGGTCGCTGCGCCTGCGGCTGTGGTCGAACCGCGCCCGAGCGATGAAGCGAGGCGAAGCGATCCTCTCCTAGGTCCCCGTCCCGTCCGTCCGGCCTCAGCCGGGGGTCGGACCTTCCTTCTCGCCGCCGCCTTCGGGTTGATCGAGCGAGTTCACGAAGTCGCGGAAGACGTCGAGCCGCGGGTCGACGAAGCGTTCGCCGCTGGGCGGCGTCTCCAGGGCGCTGCCGGCGACCCGTTCGGTGTCCTCGTCGTCGTCGCTCCCCTCACCCGCCGCCTCGGCGCCCAGCCCCGCCTGTTCCAGGACGTCGGGTGCGGCGAAGATCGGCGTGCCCAGGCGGACCGCGAGCGCCAGCGCATCGGACGGCCGCGAGTCGATCTCGAGCAGCCGGCCATCCGAGCGCAGGATCAGCCGGGCGTGGAACGTCTCCTCCGCGAGCGCGGCGATGACCACGCGCTCCACCCGCACGCCGAGCTCTCCGAGCGCCGACGCGAACAGGTCGTGGGTCAGGGGACGCTCCGGCGTGAGGCCCTGCAGGCGCATCGCGATCGCGCTCGCCTCCCAGGGGCCGATCCAGATGGGCAGGTACCGATCCCGGGCGGTCTCCTTGAGGATCACCACGTGGCGGCTGGACAGCATGTGCACGCGGACGCTCTCGACGACCATCTCGATGTCGCGGCCGTTGTCCTCCGCCATGCGGCCGATTATCCCACGTGACCCGGAAGCCACGGCGCCTGCGCGGTCAGCCCACCACGGGCGGCGCCTCCGGCATCCGGCGCGCGTAACCCCCGAACCGGCGCATCGCGAGGGCCACGAGCACCCCGAACAGGAACCCGCCGATGTGCGCGAAGAACGCGACGCCCGGCTGCTCGGCAGCCGGGATGCCCACCGCGGCGACGCCATCGATGAGCTGGAGGACGAACCAGAAGCCGAGCACGATGATCGCCGGGACGGCGATGAGCTGGTAGAAGAAGCCCAGGAACACCAGCGACTGGATCCGCGCCCGCGGGAACAGCACGAGGTACGCGCCCAGCGCCGCCGCGATCGCGCCCGACGCCCCGATGAGCGGCGCGGTGGCCGTCGGATCGATCGCCACCTGGGTCAGGTCGGCGACGATGCCACCGACCAGATAGAACGCGAGGAACAGCAGCGGACCCATCCGGTCCTCGATGTTGTTGCCGAAGATCCACAGGAACAGCATGTTGCCGCCCAGGTGGAGCCAGCTCCCGTGCAGGAACTGGCTGGTCACGAGCGTGAGCAGCACGAGCGACCCGAGCTGTCGTTGCTCGAGCGCGGCCGAGATGTCGGCCGGGATGACGCCCCAGCGGGTGACGAACGCGTCCAGCGCCGCGTCGCCGCCGCTGACGAGGAGGCCCACCTCCCAGCCGAAGACGAGCGTGCACAGGACGATGAGCGAGAGGGTGATGACCGGGGTCCGCCGCGTGGGATTGGCGTCCCGGAGCGGGATCACGGAGTGGCCGAGGGCTTGGCCGATCTCGAGGGGGCGGCCGACGTCGAGGCCGACGGCGACGGAGAGGCGGTGTCATCCGGGACATCCGGGACCGCTTCGAGCAGCACCTGGTGCAGGCCGCGCGCGCTGAGCCACCACAGCGTCGCCGGTGCATCGGCCGCCTGCGCCGGCAGGACCAGCAGGTCGCGCAGGTCACCCCAGGCCGGGTTGCCGCCGGCGAGCCGGTACTGCTCGACGTAGGAGCCCTTGTTCTTGTCGATGGCCACGACCCGGGCGTTGTCCTGGTCGTACGCGTAGATCCGACCCTGGCGCCGGTCCGTGCTCGAGGTCATCTGGCGGTACGACGGCGGCTCACGCAGGAGCCCATCGGGCGGCGGGTCGGCGTTCCAGCCCTCGGCCGGGATGACCCGCTCCAGCTTGCCGTCCTCGATGGTGTAGATGTCGCCGTCGATGTAGACGTCCGTCATGTTGGCGACCGAGCGCGCGGCCGGCAGCCGGCCGGTGGGATCGGCCGGGAAGCCGCCGCCGTCCGAGGCGGGCGAGTAGACCATGATCTGTTCGCGCGACGGGTCGACGAGGTACAGCTTGTAGAGCGACTGGTCGAAGTTCGCGACGAACGTCGCGATGCCCAGCACGTCATCGCCCAGCTCCGCCGAGTCGCGCAGCCGGACCCGGATGACGGTGCCCTTGCCGGCGGTGTTGGACGGCCGCCAGCGCCACAGGTTGTTCTTCGAGTCGAGCATCAGGACGTCGCGCGCGCCGGTCGTCAGGAACTTCGGATCGGCGATCCGGGCACTCCCGACCTTCTGGCCGCTGCGCATGATCGGCGTGGCCTTCTTGGACTTGAGGTCGATGCGGTAGACGGCCTTGGTGCCGGCGTCGAGGACGTACGGTGCCCCGTCGTAGCCACGCACCACGGTCCGGAGGTCGTTGGCGACCTCACCGCCCTCCTTGAACGCGAACATCGTGGTCGAGCGGACCGGCACGACCTTGTAGAGCCGGTCGAGCCCGGCGACGGTCTCCGTGCGCAGCTCATCGATCGTCGCGGACGGCACGCCCGCCGTGCGGGCCTCGTCGAGCTGGCTGTACGCAGCGGTCAGGAGCGTCAGCGCCGTCCGCGGATCGTCGTTGACGAGGTCGACGCCCGGGCCCGAGACCCGGGCCAGCGCCTGGCGGATGTCGTCGAGCGCCTGGTTCCCGGCGTCGAGCGAGCGTGCCGCCTCGGTGGGCTTGGAGCCGCCGAACGCCCAGACGCCCGCGGCCAGCCCGCCGGCCACGACGACGAACGCGAGCACCGCGACCGCCGCCCGCCGCTGGACCTCACGCCGGTCGTCGAGCGACCGCACGCGGCGGTAGGACGTGCGGCGATGGGGCAGGAAGTCGAACAGCCGGCGGAAGCCCCGGCCCATCGCCCCGCCCGCCGCAGCCCGTGCCTTCGTCGCCCCTGCGCCGATCGCCGCGACCCCGTCGACCACGGGATCCGCGAGCGGGATGGGGCCGCGATCGGGGGCGCCGGCGAGGGGCTCGGCGGGTCGCACCGGGACCAGCGCCTTCTGCTTCGTCGTCGCGCCGACCTCCGTCGCCTCGAGGGCGATCGCGCCATCGCTCCCGCGTCCGTCCGCGGCGACGAACCGTGCGTGGAGATGCTCGATGGCCGATTGCGGATGGAGCGTGACCAGCGCGTCCTTGAGCTCGTCGGTGCCGAGGCGTGCGACGACGTTGGCGGACACCAGGCACAGCGAATCGCCGAACGAGAGCTCGCCGCGCCACACGTCGGGCTCCAGGTCGGGGAACGGCAGGCCGCGGTCGCGGTGCGGATCGGGCAGCGTCGAGAGCCGGGCCTGGCGGATCAGGTACGCCTCGGTCGGGCCGACCGTGGACACGTACAGCTCGTTCCCGCGAACGACCGCCACGCCGATGCCCACCGGGCCAGAGCCGTCCGCCTGGTGGCCCAGGCCATAGCGGTCGCGCTGGTGGCTCAGCCGCTTGTTGGCGCTGGTGATCGCCTTGACGAGGCACTGGCGGATGCCCGCCGACTCGTCGTAGTAGTACTCGTTGCGGATGGTCTCGGCCGTCAGGCGCGCCGCCTCGCGCGCCCGGTTGCCGCTCGTCCGGCAGGTCACGAGGACGTACAGGTTGCCCTTCGACCGCGCGACGGATCCGATCGACGGCTCGACCACGACGATGGCATCGGGCGAGTCGGGAACGCGATCCTGCTCGGCGACGGCACCGAGCTTCAGCTGCAGGCGGACGGCCAAGTCGATCCCTCGAGGACGGCGGCACGGTCGGTCGGTGGGGTCCCCAAGGTGGACCCCGGGCGGCCCTCTCTCGACAGGCGGAGACGGATGATAGTCAAAGCCCGGATGACCCGCCAGCGGGCGGACCGGCCGGGTGGGCGCGCGGTGGGCACGCGCGGCTGGGGGACGCGCGAGCCGCGACGAGCGTGACGCGCCGACAGGGTGTGGTGGTGCGCGGACACGCGTCAGGCCGGCCGGCCACTCCCGGGTCGGCCCGCCACGACGATCCGCAGCTCGTGCGCGGAGGCGCCGCCCGGCGCGCCGGCGAACGCCGTCAGCAGCTCGCTCGCTCGCAACCGCAGCTCCGATGCCACGATCGGCTCGTCGGCCTCCACGGTGATCCGTCCGGGCTCCAGGCGCACGAGCCGGCATGACCCGACGGCGGGCGGCACGCGCTCCGCGATGAGGGCCTCCCAGGTCGTCGTGGCGCGCGCCAGCCGGAGCTCCGCCTCGAGCCCCAGCTGCCGAGCGGCCTCGGGCAGCAGGTCGCCGATCCGGTCCGGGCGTCGCCGGCGCGCTCGGTCCTGGGCGTCCATCACGCGCCGCGGACCAGTCGGGCGATCCCGTCGGCGCCGGCATCCACCGCCCAGGGCGTTCCGATCGAGCGGAGCGCTGGATCGAGGTCGTCGAGCGTCGTCGTCGTCACGAACGCCTGCGGCAACCCGGCGATCCGGCGCACGAGGTGCGCGCGCCGCTCGGGGTCGAGCTCCGAGAACACGTCGTCGAGGAGGAGCAGTGGCGGCCGGCCGTCGAGCGCGGTCAGCAGGTCGAGCTCGGCGAGCTTCAGCGCGAGGATCGCGGTGCGCTGCTGACCGCGCGACGCGAAGGTCGAAAGCGGCCGCTCGTCGAGCACGAACGTCACGTCATCGCGGTGCGGGCCGACCAGCGTGGAGCCGTTCCAGACCTCCTTCTCGGCGGTCTCGGCGAGACGGCGGCTCAGGGCATCACGCGGCGTCTCGCCGGGGTGCCGCGGGGCGTTGGTGGCGTAGCGCAGGCCCAGACGCCCCGCGGCCGCCTCCTCGGGCGCGATCTCGGCGTGGGCGCGGGCGAGCGGTTCCGCCAGCGCGTCCAGGAGCCGCAGCCGCTCGGTCACGACCGCCGATCCCGACTCGAGGAACGTCGCGTCCCAGAAGCGCAGCTCGTCGCGCGTCGCCTGCTCCTCGCGGATGAGCCGCAGCAGCCCGTTCCGCTGCTGGAGCGCCCGAGCGTAGGTCGCGAGATCCCGCGGGTAGGCCGGCGAGCGTTGGCCCGCCAACCGGTCGAGCGCCTCCCGTCGCAGCGTCGGCGAGCCGACGACCAGGAGCATCTCCTCCGGCGCGAACAGGACGGTCCGCAGCGCGCCGACGAGCGCGGCGGCTCGTCGCGGGACGCCGTTCACCCGGATCCGCTTCCGCGCGCCGCCGCTCCCGGTCCGGGCGAGGACGAGCTCGATCGTGTCGGTCGTGGTCCGGAGCGTCGTGCCCGGACCGCCGTCGTCGGCCGATCCCGCGTGCGGTCCCTCCGAGTCCACCGCGAACCCCGCGCCGAGCCCCGGCGACGTCCCAGCCGACCCGACGACCGGGCGCCGGACGATGCCCTCGACCCGGGCGAACTCCGCGCCCCAACGGACGAGCTCACCCTCCGCCGATGTCCGGTGCGAGGCGCCCCAGGCGAGCAGCACGATGCCCTCGAGGAGGCTGGTCTTGCCGGCCGCGTTGGGACCCCACACGAGCTGCGGCCCGGGCGGCAGCTCCACGTCGAGCGTGCCGTAGCCACGGAGATCGGTGAGCCGCAGCCGCTCCAGCAGCGACGCGGCGGTCGACGCGGGTGTCGCCGTCGCGATCAGGACGTCGTCCGGACGGGCATCACGACGTGGACGTAGGCGTCGTCACCCACCGGTCGGAACACGCCCGGCGAGAGCGGCCCGTTGAGCTCGATCGCGAAGCGTTCCGCATCGACATTGGTGAGCACGTCGGCGAGGTAGCGGGCGTTGAACGCGATGGTGGTCCCGTCACCCTCGACCGCGGCCTCGACGGCACCCTCGTAGTCGCCGACGTCGGCCGTGGCGGTGACCGTCACGCCGGTCTCGCTGTCCGACGTGCCGTCGGGCCCGATGCGCAGCTTCACGATGTTCGCGGAGCTGCTCGCGATGAGCGCGGCCGGGCGGACGGCCCGGAGCAGCTCCTCGCGCTCCAGCTCCGCGCGTGTGGCGTGGCTCTGGGGCAGGACCTGCTGGTAGTTCGGGAACTGGCCGTCGATGAGCCGGCTGACGAGATCGATGCCCTCGACGTGGAACAGCACCTGGTTGCGCGCCTGGGCGAGCACGAGCTCGACGGGGTCCTCGGTATCGGACAGCACGCGGGCGAGCTCGGCGAGGGCACGCGCCGGGATGACCACCGACACGCTCTCGACCGGGTCGAGGATGTCGACCGTGCGCACGGCGATCCGGTAGTTGTCGGCCGCGGCGAGCGTCAGGCGGTCGCCCTCGAAGCGGGCGAGGACACCGGTGAGGATCGGGCGGGCCTCGTCGGAAGCGGCAGCGAAGATCGTCTCGGCCAGCGCCCGCCGGAAGACCTTCTGCGCGATCCGCGTGGTGGGGCGTTCGCCGGCCGTCTGGATGGCCGGGAACTCCTCCGCGTCGATGCCCTTGATGTGGGTCGCGAAGCGGCCGGCCCGAACGTGCAGGACGTCCGCGCCCTGGAGCTCCAGATCGACGCGCTCCGAGCCCGGCAGCGAGCTCACGAGGTCGGCGAACAGCCGGGCGGGCACCGTGGTGGCGCCGTCCGTCTCGATCTTGCCGGGCACCCAGTACGTGATGCCGATCTCGAGGTTCGTCGCCGTGAGCTTCAGCCCGCCATCCTCGGTCCGGAGGAGGACGTTGGCGAGCACCGGCAGCGTGCCCCGCGTGGAGACCGCCCGCGAGACGACCGCCAGGCCGCGGGCGAGGTTCTCCTGCATCACCGAGAGTTTCACGTCGGGCTTACTCCTGTCGTGTCAACGGACCCCTCCGGGGCCGTGTGCCGGCCGGCGCGGGACGGGTCCTTCGGGGCGATCGGGGCAGCCCCAAGGGTAGGTGCATATCGTCGTCCTATCTTCTCATCCCGTCATCACCATCATCGTGGCGTGGACACCGTGGACGGTCGTGCTTGGCCGTGCGTGGCGGACCGGTGGACGACGACCGCCGACCGGTGGACCGGGTGGCGCACGCCGGTGGACGGAGGGGTGCACGACCGGTGGACGAGAGGCCTCCTCGCCAGGACGCCATCCACATCCCCCTTCGGACGGTCCGGCTGGTCCACCGAACCGGCCACCGTTCCAGCCGCCGATGTCCACAGGACGCCGGCGTTATCCACCGGATCCGGGGCCTTGTGCACACGACGGAGGGCACGGTACGGCAGCAGCGCGCGTCGGATGACCCTCGTCCGTGGGTCGCCAGGGGGCGCTCCGCCGCCACCGTCGTCCTGACGGCCGACCGCTGACGCTGCCACGCCTCAGTCCGTGTAGATGAGCTCCCGGACGGCCGCGACCTCGCGCCGGAGGTCGTCGTTGGCGGCGATCTCGCGGGTGATCTTGTCGCACGCGTGGAGCACCGTCGAATGGTCCCGCCCGCCGAGCTCGGCACCGATCCGGAGCAGCGAGGAGTCGGTCTCCTCGCGCATCAGGAACATCGCGATCTGGCGGGGCACGACGATCGCCTTGTCCCGCTTCTGGCCGCGCAGCGCGTCCAGGCCAACGCCGTAGTAGTCGGCGACGGCGATGGCGATCTTCTCGGTCGTGACCTGGCGCTTCTTCGGGTTGTAGTGGACGTTGGACAGCACCGCCTGCGCGAGCTCGATGCCGATGGGCATGGCGGACATCGACGCGAACGCGACCATCCGGTTGAGCGCCCCCTCGAGCTCCCGGATGTTCGAGACGACCTTGCGGGCGACGAACTCGATGACGTCGCTCGCGATGGGCACGCCCTGCTCCTCGGCCTTGGCGCGAAGGATGGCGATGCGCGTCTCGAGGTCCGGTGCCGTGAGGTCCGCGATGAGGCCCCACTCGAACCGGCTGCGCAGCCGCTCCTCCAGGGTGAGGATCGCCTTGGGCGGCCGGTCGGACGAGAGGACGATCTGCTTGCCGTCCTCGTGGATCGCATTGAACGTGTGGAAGAACTCTTCCTGGGTGCGTTCCTTGTCCGCGATGAACTGGATGTCGTCGATGAGCAGCAGGTCGATCCGGCGGTAGCGCGCCCGGAAGTCGTCGATCTTGCCCTGCTGGATGCTGGTGATGAACTCGTTGGTGAACTTCTCGCTGGTGGCGTAGACCACGCGCTTGCGCGGGAACTTCGCGACGACCGCGTTGCCGATGGCGTGCATCAGGTGGGTCTTGCCGAGGCCCACGCCGCCGTACAGGAACAGCGGGTTGTACGCATGGCCCGGGCGCTCGGCCACCGACAGCGAGGCCGCGTGGGCGAGCCGGTTCGCGGAGCCCACGATGAAGTTCGAGAACGTGTAGCGCGGGTTGAGGTTGGTCGCGCCACCCTCCGACGACCCGACCCGCGTGGCCTCCACCCGGACGGGCGTGCTCGCCGCGGCCGCCGCGGCGGCCTTGGCCTCGCCGTTGGCGCTGACGGTGAACTCGACCTGGACGCTGTAGCCGACGATCTTGGCCAGCGTCTGAGAGATCAGGGGCCGGTATCTCCCCTCCAGCCAGTCCTTCGCGAAGCCGTTCGGGACGGCGATCCGGAAGCGCTGGTCGTCCACCTCCACGAGATGCGTGTCACGCAGCCACGTCTCGTAGTTGGCAGGGGACAGGGAGACCTGGAGCTCGCCGAGGGCGGCGCGCCAGACCTGCTTGGCGTCCATCAGCTTCGATGTGACCCTGGGCTCGGAGTTCGGGGGTGGATAGGTCTCGTCGGGAGCGAGCGGTGACGCGCTGTGCGAGGACCGACCGGGGTCGCGAAGACGCCATGCCGGGCGCCCATCACGGCGGTCGTCGTGCCCTTCGGGAGGGCTGCCCGCGAGCGTCCCGGCGCCGAGGGCTCGCGCAGGATAGCACCGGCCTTCCGGCCGTCGCAAGGCATTCCGGGCATACCCCCGGGGAGTATCCACGCATGGCCCGGATCGGGGCGGCCCGCCTCGCGCGCGAGCCTCATGGGGTCGAGCCCACGACCCGGCCGCGGAAGCCACGAACGCCGCGCGATCACGCTCCCGACAGCGCCCCGGACAAGCCCGCGCCAGGTTTGACACCCTTTTCCGGGCGGCCCTATCATCCCGCCCGACGAACGACGTGCCGTCGCGCCTTGGAGCGCCCGGCACGTCTGCGTGCCTTACGGGATCGGAAACGATGATCCCGAGGCCGGATGGAGAGGATCACGGACAGTCCCGATGGGCAAGCCCACGTACCAGCCCAAGAAGCGGCATCGCGCCAAGGAGCACGGGTTTCGAGCTCGCATGAAGAGCTCGGCCGGCCGGCGCGTCGTCGCCGCTCGGCGGGCCAAGGGTCGGAAGCGCCTGACGGCCTGACCCGAGCCAGCGGCCCCAACTCGCCGCGGCTCATGATGCTCTCCCGACCGGCGGACTTCGCCCGGCTTCAGGAGGGGGGCGTTCCTCGGACGCATCCACTCCTCGTCGGGCGGTTCCTCCGGACCGACCTCGAGACCACCCGGTTCGGGTTCGCGATCGGACGCCGCGTCGGCGGCGCCGTCGTCCGGAACCGGGTCCGGCGACGGATCCGTGAGGCGCTCAGGGTGATGGCGCCCTCGTTCCAGCCCGGCTGGGACGTCCTCATCATCGCCCGGCCCAAGCTCGTCGGGGCCGACCACGACGCGCTGGTCGGGGCACTGCGACGGGTCCTCCGCTCGGGAGGCGTCCTCGGAGGTCGGACAGAGACGTGACGCGCATCGGCGTGGCGATCGGGGTGGGGCTCATCCGCGTCTATCGCATCGTGTTCGTGTTCCTGCCGTCGTCGTGCCGGTTCGAACCCACCTGCTCGCGCTACACCGAGCAGGCCATCGTGCAGTACGGACTCCTGCGCGGGAGCTGGATGGGTGCCAAGCGGATCGCCCGCTGCCATCCCTGGCACCCCGGCGGCTACGACCCCGTCCCCTGAGATCGAGAGCCAAGACCGCGTGACTCGCCTCCAGGCCGTTCTTGCCCGGCTCGCGCCGTTCGCGGTGCTGGCCGTGGTGGCCCTGCTCCTCGCGGCGTGCGTGCCGGGAGTGGGCGGCCCGGGCGCCTCGGGCGGGCCGACGCCCGTGCCCAGCCAGGCGCCGCTCACGCCGGCGACACCCAGTGCCGACCCGATCAGCCTCTTCGCCTGGCTGTTCACGCCCATCTTCCAGGCGCTGTTCATCCTCCTGACGTTCCTCGATCAGGTCTCGGGGAATATCGCGATCGCGATCATCGTGATGACGATCATCCTCCGGCTGCTCCTCGTCCCGCTCTACCGGCGCCAGCTCGTCAGCTCGCGCCAGATGCAGCTCCTCCAGCCCGAGGTGAAGGAGCTCCAGCGGAAGTACAAGGGCGACCGCGTGAAGCAGCAGGCGGCCGTCCAGGAGTTCTATCGCCAGCGCGGCATCAACCCCGCGGGTGGCTGCCTGCCGATCCTGCTGCAGTTCGGCCTGTTGTTGCCGATGTATTCGGTCATCAGCCAGGGCCTGACGAACTACGACCCGAGCGCGATGTGGCACGTCTTCGGGATCAACCTGTTCCCGGGCATCACCTGCCCGCCCGCGCCGATCTTCAGTCCGACGACGGGGCACGTCCTGAACCCCTGCCTGAACCCCGTGGCGTTCGGCATCAACTGGAGCCTCCAGGAGCCGCTCACCACCGGCTTCTACATCGTCGGCTTCGGGATCTCGATCCTGGCCATCATCTCGTCGCTGCTGCAGCTCGTCGCATCGCGCATGACCCTGCCGCAGTCCGATCCCAAGGCGGACGACCCGAACGTCAAGGTGCAGCGGCAGATGGCGTACTTCCTGCCGCTGATCTCGATCCTCTACGGCGGCATCCTGCCGGCCGGCCTGTTCCTCTACTGGATCACGAGCACGATCATCCAGATCGTGCAGCAGTACCTGATCCTCGGCTGGGGCGGGATGTTCCCGCTGTTCGGCTGGTACCCCGACTTCGCGCGCAACCACTCGCCGCGATTCCCGGTGCGACCACCCGAGCTGAAGCCAGCCATGCCCGGTCCATCGTCGAGCGCGGTGGAGCGCTCGAAAGCCGTCGACCGTGACCTCTCGGCCCGATCGACGGTGCGGCCCAATCGATCGCGGAATGCGCGGCGAGGGAGACGACGCTGATGAGCAGTTACCAGGAGTTCACGGGCAAGTCCGTCGAGGAGGCGCTGAAGGCCGCCCGGGACGAGTTCGGGGTGGGCCTCCAGGACCTCGACTTCGAGATCCTGAGCCCCGGCAGTCGGGGCGTGCTGGGCATGGGCGCCGAGCCGGCGCGGATCGTCGCCGCGCCCCGGAGCGCGCTCGGTGGCGCGGCCCCCAAGCGCGAGGCGGCCGAAGCGAAGCCGCTTCCCGCCCCGCCGCCGCGCGACGATCGCTACGGCGACCGTGACCGCGACCGCGGCCCGCGCCGTGACGATCGGGGTGGCCGTGGCCGCTACGACGACCGCGGCCCGCGCCGCGACGACCGCCCGCGCACCGCCGCGCCCGCGGCCCCGGGCGATCGCTATGGCGCCGACAGGCCGTACGCCGACCGCCCGCGTGACGACCGCCCGCGCGACGACCGCCCCCGCGACGACCGCGCCGCCGCGAGCGACCGTCCCGATCGCGGCCCCCGGCGTGACGACCGACCGCCGCGCCGCGACGACCGCGCCCGCACTCGCGATGGCGCGCCCGCTGCGACCCGTGGCTCCGAGCTTTCGGCATCGGAGATCGCCGAGGTCACGACCGCACGCGGCTCCGTCGCCATGGAGCGCGCCGAGCTCGCGGCGGCCGAGGCGACGCCCGAGGCCCTCGACATCGGGCGCGAGATCCTCGAGACGCTCATGGCCCATCTGGGCTTCACCGACGTCACGATCGAGGTCCGGCAGGGCGAGACCAGCCGGCTGAACGTCGTGGCCGGTGAGGCCGATCGCGATTCCCTGGGCTCGCTCATCGGGCGCAAGGGGGAGCGGCTGTCCGCCCTGCAGCATCTCGTGAACCTGCTGCTGTCGCGGAAGACCGGCGAGTGGACACGGGTGCTCGTCGACGTCGAGGACTACCGCGGTCGCCGGGAACGGCAGCTCCAGGAGCTCGCCCAGCGGGCGGCCGAGCGGGTCCACGAGACGGGCCGGATGCTCCAGCTCGAGCCCATGCCCGCTCTCGAGCGGCGCTGGGTCCACCTCGCCCTGCGCGAGATCCCGGGCGTCACGACGCAGTCCATCGGCGAGGAGCCCAATCGCCGGATCGTCGTCCTGCCCGCCGAGAGCTGAGCGCAACGGTTCCGGCGGGATCTGGCTCGGCCGGGGAGTCGACGGGGCTCGGGCGACTGACGCCGCTGGCGAAGCGACCCTGGTGGGAGCCCGGGGTCGTCTATCAGATCTACCCCCGCTCGTTCCAGGACTCCGACGGTGACGGTGTCGGCGACCTCCGGGGCATCACGGACCGGCTCGACCACCTCGTCTGGCTGGGCGTCGACGCCCTGTGGCTGTCGCCCATCTTCCGGTCGCCGATGCGCGACTTCGGCTACGACATCTCGGACTACCGCGATGTCGACCCCGTCTTCGGCACGCTCGACGACCTCGACCGGCTGATCACCGAGGCCCACGCTCGTGGCCTCAAGGTCCTGCTGGACTTCGTCCCCAACCACAGCTCGTCGGACCACCCGTGGTTCGTGGAGTCGCGCTCCTCGCGCACGAACCCGAAGGCCGACTGGTACATCTGGCGCGACCCTGCGCCCGACGGCGGCCCGCCCAACAACTGGCTCGCGATGTTCAGCGGCGAGAGCGCCTGGGAATGGGTCCCCGAGCGCGGCCAGTACTACCTCCACTCGTTCCTCGCCGAGCAGCCGGATCTCGACTGGGCGAACCCCGAGGTCCGAGCCGCGATGCACGACGTGCTGCGGTTCTGGTTCCGGCGGGGCGTCGACGGCTTCCGGATCGACGTCCTGAACCTCATCGCCAAGGACCCGCAGCTGCGCGACGACCCACCCAACCCCGACTACCGCGAGGGCATGCACCTGCGCGAGCGGAATCGGTATCTCGGCGGCCACGACGGGCCCGACATCGGGGCGCGCCTGACCGAGCTCCGGGCGGTCGCCGACGAGTTCGAGGATCGCGTGCTCATCGGCGAGACCTATCTGCCGCTCGAACGGATCGTCGCCTATTACGGCACGGCCGACGCCCCGGGCATCCATCTGCCGTTCAACTTCCAGCTCATCCTGCTGCCGTGGGAGGCCGGCGCGTTACGCGACTGGATCACGCGCTACGACACGGCCTTGCGGGATGGGGCCTGGCCGAACTGGGTGCTGGGCAACCACGACCAGCCGCGGATCGCATCGCGCGTGGGCGAGGCCCAGGCACGGGTCGCCGCGCTGGTGCTGCTCACGCTGCGCGGCACGCCGACGATCTACATGGGCGACGAGCTGGGCCTGCCGGGCCAGCCGGTCCCGCCCGACCGGATCGTCGACGTCGACGGACGCGACCCGGAGCGCACGCCGATGCGCTGGGACGGGTCGGCGAACGCGGGCTTCACGACCGGCGAGCCGTGGCTGCCGATCGGCACGGACGTCGAGCGCCTGAACGTCGAGGCGGAGCGCGCCGATCCGCGATCGATGCTGAACCTGCAGCGGCGGCTGCTGGCGCTGCGCCGGGCGCGCCCGGCGCTGGCGATCGGCGAGTGGGCGGATGTTCCGGCGCCGGACGGGGTGCTCGCGTACCGCCGAAGCGTCGCGGGACAGGCGCTGCTGGTCGTCGCCAACCTGACCGACCGTCCCCGCGACGTCGCGCTCCCCGCGGGAACATGGCGGGTCGTCCTCTCGACGGGCCTCGACCGGGAGGACGAGGCCCTGATCGACCGGCTGCCCGTCCGCGCCGACGAGGGGCTCATCCTCGAGCCGGCCGGCTGACGCGCCGACGCCCGGACTCCGATCGGTCAGCCGGGCAGCTGCGGCCGGATCACCAGGCTGTAGCGGGTGCCGTCCGGCGCCTCGAGCGTGATGCCGCCGAGGCCACCGATCGCGTCACCGGCACCCGTAACGGGGACTCGTCGGCCGGCGTGGGCGACGGGCAGGACGAAGGTCCTGTCGAGGACCCCCGGATGTCCCGTTGTCGAGCCGCACCGCGTCACGGGACGATGCCGCGCGACCGTGGGCTGAGCCCCAGTGTGCCCCGCGGGTCGGAGGGAGTCCGTGCGCACCTCGTCACGCCTGTTCATCGCCGCGGTCCTGGTCGTCGCCGCCTGCGGCTCGGAGACGCCGACGGCATCACCGGCCGGCGCGACGCCGGTCCCATCGAGCGCGCCGTCGGCGACCCCCGGCGCGACCGGGTCGGGCGGTCCGGTCGTCGCGCCCAGCGAGGCGCCCTCGACCGCGCCGCAGATCGACGTCCCGACGGCGTTCATCGCCGCGCTCGGCGATCCGGTCCGGCTCAGCGCGACGGTCGCGGGCACGTACACGACGAAGGCCGGCGCGACCGACGTCAGCGGCGAGTACCAGCAGGCCGGCCGCGACTACCACCTGAAGCTCGTGATCGACCCAGCCCGGACCAAGCGCTCGCTCGAGTACACGATGGTGCTCGGCCAGCGCACCACGCCGGGCCGCGGCCTCGTCCTGCGCTCCGATCTGCCGGCCGGCAGCACGACGCTCGCGTCGATCCTCGATGCGCTGACGGGCGTCACGGACATGGGCGACGGCTCCGACGTCTTCCCGGGCGCCCGGCGCCTCGCGCCCGACGCGTCGATCACCACCCCGCTCGACTTCCTGGCGGCGTTCACGCCTGAGGCGGCGAAGGCGACCCCGACGGTGCAGCTCTTCGCCGGTGCCGATGGGACGCCCCAGGGCGTCCTGGCGACCGCCTCGTGGACGGGCAAGACCACCGGCAAAGGCAGCCTCGAGCTGCGGTTCTCGATCAGCGGCGGGAGCTCGGGCGCCGCGATCGCGCCGCCGGCGGACGTGTACAAGCTCTACACGTCGAAGCGCTACAAGCTGAACCTGGCGATCCCGACGGGCTGGGAGGTCGAGCCCGGCAAGGACGGCAACACCTTCGACAAGATCATCGGGGACGGCGACCAGTACCTGCACGTCTACCGCGGGCGCCTCGAGGGTGGCTCGCTGAACGAATGGACCACGATCTACACCCGGGGCGAGCGGAAGGACTACCCGAAGCTCAAGCAGGGCAAGAACGTCGTCACGAAGCTCGCCGGGATCCGGGCCCGTCGCGTCACCTTCAGCGGCACCATCGACGGCGACAAGGTCAACGAGCAGATGGTCGTGGCCGTGCGCAACGGCTACTACTACGTCCTCGTGTTCAGGATCTACCTGTCGGACGCCGCGGCCGTCACGTCGACGCTGGACCCGATCCTCAAGTCGTTCCGCTACCCGTAGCCTCGCCCAGGACCGCCGCCGCGCCCTCGCGCAGGTGCTCGCGGATCGCGTCGACGTCGCCGGCCGCGAGCCGGTGGGCGAGCACCCGGTGGTGGTCGACCATCCGCTCGGGCCCCCAGGCTCCCCGGAGCTGCAGCAGGAACAGCCGCTGCTCGGCCGCGAGGGCCGCGTAGGCCCGCTCGATCCGGGCGCTGTGCGCTGCCGCGACGATGGCGGCGTGCAGGTCGTCGTGCGCGCGATCGATCGTGCGACGGTCGGGTGGCTGGGTCGCACAGGCCGCCGTCAGCCGGGCGAGCGCTGCTGCGACCTGGTCGTGGAGCTCCTCGGGCGAACGCTCCAGCGCCAGATGAGCCGCCTCGACCTCCAGCGCCGTCCGGAGCTCCCACAGGCCGATGAGCCCGTCGCGATCGAGCGACGCGACCGACGCGCCCCGGTCGGGCTCGAGGCGCACCAGCCCGTCGCCCGCGAGCGCCCGCAATGCGGCACGGACCGTGTGGCGCGAGACGCCGTACGTCTCGACGAGCTCCGCCTCGCGCAGCGGACGGCCGGGCGCGAGGTCGCCGTCGAGGATGCGATCTCGCAGGGCCGCCCGGACCTCGTCGATGACGGAGGCGCGCCGGAGCGGGGTCGTCGTCACGGGTCGAGCCCCGCGGTCACGGGGCGGAGGCGCGGACGGGCGCGTGGGATCGCCAGGACGAGCAGCCCCGTGAGCACCAACGCGGCCCCCGCGAGCCCCAGGCCCTGCACGTGCTCGCCAAGGATGAGGATCCCCAGGACCGTCGCGGTGACCGGCTCGGCCAGGACGATGGTCGTCGCCTCGGCGGCCTGCACGTGCCGGAGACCCCGCGCGAAGAGGATGTAGGCGACCGCGGTCGGCAGCAGCCCGAGGTAGAGGACGAGCAGGGCGGGTCGGGCGTCCGTGACGATCCGGTCGCCGCCCGAGACCGCCAGGACCGGCGCCAGGAGGATCGCCGCGGTGCCGAACGTGGCGCCCATCACGCCCACGGGGGGACGCCCGCCGGCGATCAGGCGGCGCGCGACCACGGCGTAGATCGCGTAGCCGGTCCCGGCCACGATGGCCAGCCCCAGCCCCGGCGCCGAGATCGTCGTGTCCGCGCCGCTGGCCAGCGTGAGCGCCACGACGCCCGCCATCGCGAGCGCCGTCGCGATGACCCATCGACCGCCGGGCGACCGTCCCTCGAGCCGCCACTCGATGAGCCCGGCGACGATCGGCCCGCTGCCGATGGCCACGACGGTGCCGACGGCGACGCCGGTCATCGTCAGCGCGCTGAAGAACGCGAGCTGGTAGATGGCGACGCCGGCCCCCGCGAGCAGGACCCAGCCCATCGGCCACGTCCACGACCGGTTCGCGCCGCCCGGCCTCCACCCGCCGGCGACCGCCGCGAGCGCCGCGAGGACGATGCCGCCGACCACGATCCGGCCCGCGCCGATCGCCAGCGGCGATCGGCCGTCGGCCAGCAGCGCCTGGGCGGTCCCGGTGGTCCCGAACAGGATGGCGGCCAGGAGGAGCTGCAGGCGCGGCATCGGAGGATTGTTCCACAATGGAACGATTTCACCAGCAGGTGAGCGCGAGCGGCGGACACATCGAAGCCCCGGACGGAGGAGGAGTCCGGGGCTTCGGATGATGACTGGTGGAGATGGGGGAGGGTCGAACTCCCCGTCCAGGACCCTTCGTCAGGAACCACTACGAGCGTGTCCGATGCTTTGTCGTCGACCGGCGGGCCGCCCATCGGCAGGCTGCCCGTCGGTCCAGTCACGTGCCCCTAGATCGGGCTTGACTCCGGACTACGCGACGCTCATCCGGATCGCAGTCCCGCTAAGTGACGCTTCCACCATCCGCGGGACGGGGATGGCTTCCACGCTCACCTTACCGCCTAAGCGGCGAGGGCGAGAGCAGGCTGGCGGTTGCCAGGTACTTCGTTTTGCTGCCTTTTAACGAGGCCAGAGCAGCATCCTCGGCTCGCGCTTCCTGACAGCCAAGCCCTGTCGAAACCACACATCCCCACAGGTGCCGGAATGGCTGTCCGGTCCCTGAATCCTATCCTGTGAGGACGCTGAAGCCAAGTGGGTCGACGGTGTCGGCAGGCCGTCAGTCGAGCTCGCCCAGGAGCCGCTGCAGCTCCGGCAGGACCTCGGTCTCCCAGCCGAGCGTGTTCTGGCGGTGGCTCTCGCGACCCACGGAAGCCGGTCTCGAACAGGCGGATCTCCGTCCGCCGTCGTCGAGCGGCGGAACAGCCACTCCGAGCGCAGGACCTCCGCGCGTCGGCCAGCGGGCACGTCGGCGGCTGATCGTCCAGCTCCACGCGAGGTACGCGCGGCGGGACGACGGCCGTCGATCCGGACCGCGTGCCGGCCTTCCGTCGGCCACTCGAACCAGCGGTCGGAGCCGGACCCATGCGCAGGTCGCGCCCCGTGCCCCACCGGCGGCGAACTCGGCGAGTTCGATGAACGCCTGCCAGACGCGTTCGACCCGGACCGGAGGCGGTAGGTGCGGCGGATCCCGACCTGCCACGGTTCGTGGGCGACGAACGCCGCGAGCTCGCCCAGCTGGCTGACCCAGCCTTCGACGTTGCCGAACGCGCGCTGCCTGTCGGCGACGCAGAGCCCGTCAAGCGGTCCCGGCCGGACAGCGGCCGCGAATGCGCGTCGTCGGTCGGCGGACGAACGACCGCTCGACACCGGGCCCGTCGCGGCCTTGAGCGTCTCGACGAGCCCCGCCTCCTGGGCGGCGGTGCAGGAGCGTCCTGAACGAGCCGGCGACGGTGGCGGTGTCCACGATGTCCTTGAGCTCCGCTGCCGCGGCGTCGCTGAGGGCCGCGAGACGCGATCCCACGCCTCGGCGTCGGGCGTAGCCAGTCGTCGACGGCCGGAGCGGGCCGGGACGAGCTCGGAGCGGCGGCGGCCGGCCCGTGCGCGCGGACGACGCCGCGACGGCGAGGGCGTCGAGATGCTTGGTCACCGCCGACGCGTGATCGGCAGGCCGGCGCATGATCGGGACAGACCGTCCGTGCGCAGCCGCTCGAGGAGGCGGCGGCGCGTCGGGCGGCGACGGCATCGAAGACCGTTCGCCCGTCCCTTCGAACGCGCCCGGCCGCTTGGATTGCAACGCGGGCGGATACGCTGGGCGCGATGCGCCTGACGCCGTGGGAGGAGGAGCGCCTCCTGATCTTCAGCGCCGCCGAGCTGGCCCGCCGGCATCGCGCCGCTGGGCTGCGGCTGAACGCGCCGGAGGTCGTCGCGCTCATCTGCGACGCGATGCTCGAGGCGGCGCGAGCGGGGGCGTCGTTCGCGGACGTGGAGGCGGCGGGGCGCAGCGCCGTGGCGCCCGACGAGGTCCTCGATGGCGTCCCGGCGCTCGTCGACGAGGTGCGCCTGGAGGTGCTGCTGGACGAGGGGACGCGGCTCGTCGTGCTGGTCGATCCCCTGGGACCCGCGTCGGACGATGCGCCCGGCGCGGTCGTGGCCGGCGAGGGGCCGGAGCCGGTCCGCGTGACGGATGTCGTCGAGATCGCCGTCACCAGCCGCTCGCGCCGGCGGATCCGGGTCTCCTCGCACTACCCGTTCGAACGCGTGAATCCGCGACTGGAGTTCGACCGGTCCGCTGCCGCGGGCCGCAGGCTCGACCTCGAGGTCGGTGAGTGGGTCGGCTGGGAACCCGGCGAGACGCGCACGGTCCGCCTCAGGCGGATCGTCCGATGAGCGCTGTCCGCGACGCGCGACGGGCCCGCTTCGGCCCGCTGGAGGGCGACCGGATCCGCTTGGCTGACACCGACCTCTGGGTGCGTGTCGGCGAGGACCGCCAGGCCGCCGGCGACGAGCCGTACTGGGGCTACGCGAAGGATCTCCGGGCGCGGATGGTCCAGGGCGGGAGCGCCGGACCCTCGGAGCTCGACGTCGTCATCACGGGCGCGGTCGTCATCGACCCGGCGATCGGCGTGGTCAAGGCGGACATCGGCATCAAGGACGGCCGGATCGTGGGCGTCGGTCGGGCGGGCAACCGTGATACCGGCGAGGGCATCGACCTGCCCATCGGTCCGCACACGCAGCCGTTCACGGCGTACGGCTTGATCGCGACGCCCGGCGCCGTCGACAGCCATGTCCACGCGCTCTCGCCGGAGCTCGTGCCCGTGGCGCTCGCCGCGGGGGTCACGACGCTCATCACCGCCGGGTTCGAGGAGCCGCCGTGGGAGGTCGAGCGGATGCTCCGCGGGTTCGAGGGCTTCCCCGTGAACCTCGGGCTGCAGGCGTGCGCGCGGGCCGAGGACGACGGACCGCTCGAGCAGCTCCTCGACGTCGGCGTGACGGGCTTCAAGATCCACGAGGACTACGGCGCCTATCCCGAGCTCATCGATCACGTCCTGCGGTTCGCGGACGCCCATGCCGTGACGGTCAGCCTGCACACGGACGGCCTCCACGAGTCCGCGGAGCTCGAGGACACGGTCTCGGCCATCGCCGGCCGGACGGTCCACGCCTATCACGTGGAGGGCACGGGCGGTGGCCACCTGCCCGACCTGCTGGGCCTCGTCCGCGAGCCGAACATCATCTGCTCGTCGACGACGCCCGACCGTGCCGTACGGCCTCGCGACACCCGACGAGCACCTCGCGATGATCCTCCTCAACCACGGCGGGTCGTGGGCGGCGCCGCGGGACGTCGAGCTGGCACGGGAACGGATCCACCCGGCGACGATGGCGGCGGAAGGACCGCTCCACGAGCTCGGCGCGATCCAGATCGTGAACTCGGATTCGCAGGGCATGGGCCGGATCGGCGAGACGGTGCGCCGCACGTTCCAGCTGGCCCACGTGATGAAGGCGTGGCGCCTGTCGGCGGCGGCGGACGGCGTGCCCGGCCTGCCGGACGAGACCGGGGACGCCCGCGACGACACGGAACGGGTGCTGCGCTACCTCGCCAAGGTCACGCTCGAGCCGGCCGTCACCCACGGCGTCGCGGATCACGTGGGGTCGCTGCAGCCGGGACGGCTCGCGGACATCGTCCTGTGGCGCCCCGCGATGTTCGGCGTGAAGCCGGAATGGACCTTCAAGGGCGGCCACCCGACGTGGGGCCCGATCGGCGAGGGCAACGCGACGGTCGAGCGCGCGGAGCCGACGCGCTATCGCGCCGACTGGGGCGGGCTCGTGACCGCCGCGGCGGACGTGTCGCTGACGTTCGTCTCCGGCGCGGCGTCCCCCGACCTCGCGCGACGGCTCGGGACGCGTCGCCGCCTCGTGCCCATCGGGCGTGTCCGCGGGCTGACGCGGGCGGACCTCGCGCGCAATCGCGCGACCGCCCCGATCGAGATCGATCCGATGGACGGGCGGGTCACGCTCGGGGGTCGTCCGCTGGCGGTCGACCCGGTCCGCGAGGTCCCGCTCTCGCGCCGCTACCTGCTCCGCTGATCCGTCACCACAGGTCGCCCACGGTGTAGCCCTCGGGGAAGGGGTCACTGGGGTCGACGACGTACGACGCGAACCCGGTGATCCAGGCGGTGCCGGTGATCGTGGGCACGACCGCGCGATACGGACCGACCTGCGTCTCCTCGAGCAATCGTCCCGTGAAGACCGTGCCCAGGATGCCCTCGTGGCGGAAGTCCTCGCCCAGGCCCAGGCGACCCTTCGCGTGGAGCACGGCCATGCGCGCGCAGGTGCCCGTGCCGCACGGCGACCGGTCGATGACGCCGGTCCACGTCGACGGCTTCGACCAGTCGACCTCGCCGGTCGAGACGGTGACCACGTTCCGGGTCGTGTTGACCGGGTCGTGCGCGGGCCCGGTGAGCTGCGCGATGGTGATCCCGGCGAACGCGGGCTGCTCGGGATGGACGACCGGCAGCTGTTCCGCGGCCGCGGCCTTGATGAGCTCGGTGATGCGCGTGATGTCCCGGCCCTCGTCGGGCGTCAGGCGCAGGCCGAACGGCGTCGCGTCGGCGATCGCGTAGAACATGCCGCCCCACGCGACATCGACCGTGACGGTGCCCAGCGTCGGCACCTCCACCGTGGCGTCCAGGTGCGTCGCGAACGCGGGCAGGTTGCGGAAGGTGACGCCGGTGACCTTGCCGTCCTCGCAGGTGGCGGTGACGCGGATCAGGCCGGCGGGCGCCTCGAGCGTCACCTCCGTGACGGGCTCGGTCATCGGCAGCATCCCGGTCTCGAGGAGCGCGGTGGCCACGCAGATCGTGTTCGACCCGGACATCCCGGGGTACTCGACCTGCTCCATGATCACGTAGCCCGCCTGCGCCTCGGGATGGGTCGGCGGGAGGATGACGTTGGCGCACAGCGCGGGATAGCCACGAGGCTCGCGGAGCATCAGCTTGCGCAGCCCGTCGCCGTGCTCGGCGAGGTGGCGCATCTTGTCGAACATCGTGGCGCCCGGGACGTCCAGCACGCCGCCGACGATCACCCGACCGGGCTCGCCCGCCGCGTGGAGGTCCACCGCCTGCAGCATCCGCGCCAGCCGCATCGAACCCTCCGCTCCCCTGCCCTGTCGTGTCCTTCGCGACGACGAGCGTACGGGGTCAGCGGCCGCGGTGGGCGTCGGCCAGCTCGCGCTGGACCTCACGCTGGGCGTCGCGGTCGGCGATCTCCCGGCGCCGGTCGTAGTGCGTCTTGCCGCGGGCGAGCCCGAGCTCCAGCTTCGCCCGGCCGCGGCTGAGGTAGATCCGGAGCGGCACGATGGTCAGGCCCTTGGACTTCGTCTTGCCCAGCAGCTCGTCGATCTCGTCGCGATGGAGGAGCAGCTTGCGGGTGCGCTTGGGCTCGTGGTTGTACCGGTTGCCGGTGTCCCACGGCGCGATGTGCAGGCCGATCAACCAGGCCTCGCCGTGCTCGATGCGCGCGTAGGCATCCGCAAGGCTGACCTTCCGGGCGCGGATGCTCTTGATCTCGGTGCCGGTGAGCACGATCCCCGCCTCGAAGGTGTCCTCGATCGTGAACTCGTGCCTGGCTCTTCGGTTGAGGGCGATGGTGTCATCGCTCATCGGGGTCGGTCCTTGCGCTCCGAGGCGGACGGGTCATCGCTGGCGGTGGCCGGCATCGTCAGCGTTCTGCAGACGCACGAACGCCGGCCCGTGGAGGGCCGGCGTCCGATCCGCTTTGCGAACCACCCGACAGGACGTTCTAGCGAAGCGTCTCCGTCGAGGTGGTGCAGCGACTGTGATCACTCACTGCACATCACCTCCTTTCGTTCGTCGTTGACGGTACCCGAACGCTCGCGCGAAGGCAACCGGCAGGATCAGGCGGCGCGGTCGAGCGTCAAGCCGCCGTCCAGTGCGCCCGTCGGTCGCGACACGCTGCCCGGCGTGCCGCCGCCGGTCGCGCCGGCGCCCAGCTCCTCCAGCGCCCGGTCGAGGACCGGATCGTCGCCCGCCGTCAGCTCGGCCGGCGGCGTCACCGTGATGTCGGGCGTCAGGCCGGTCCCGTGGATCCAGCGCTTGTCGGGTGTGAGCCACTTGGCGATCGTCAGCCGGAAGCCGCCGTGGTCGCCCTCGAGCGGCGTCCACTGCTGGACGGTCCCCTTGCCGAATGACGGCGTCTCGCCGATGAGCGTCGCCCGGCCGCGGTCCTGCAGCGCCCCGGCCACGATCTCCGACGCCGACGCCGAGCCCTTGTCGATGAGGACCACGAGCTGCACGTCCGGATCCGTGGCCGCGCCACCGGTCTCGGCGTCGGTCTCGGTCAGGGAGCCCGTCGCGTCCTGCTGCCAGAAGATCGGCCCGGTCGCCAGGAACTGGCTGGCGATCGTGCGCGCCGCCGTGACGAACCCGCCGGGATTCCCGCGCAGGTCCAGGATGAGCTTGGTCCGACCCGCCGTGACGTCGTCGCCCACGACCTTCGTGAGCTCACTGGCGGCGTGCTCCGAGAATCCGGTCAGCTTCACGTAGCCGATGTTCCCGGGCTTGACCTCGGAGATGACCTCGTGCTGGACGATGACGGCCCGCCGGACGTCCACGTCGAACGGCTTCTGCTCGCCGCGCAGGATGGACAGCGTGACGGTGCTGTCCTTGGGGCCGCGGATCCGGTCGCGCGCCTGGTCGACCGTGAGGCCGTCGAGCGACGTCCCGTCGACGCCCACGATCGCGTCGTTCGCGAGCAGCCCGGCCGCCTTGGACGGCGAGCCATCCAGCGGCGAGGTGATCACGAGCAGGCACTCGGGGCCGAGCGGCGAGCACGACTCGAGCTTGCCGCCCGTCGTTCGCGTCCCGATCTCCGCGCCGATGCCCTCGAACTCGCCCGAGATGCCACGCAGCGAGTCCTTGTACTCCTGCGAGGTGAGGTACTGGCTGTACGGGTCGTCGAGCGAGGCGATCATCCCCTTGATCGCGCCCTCGACGAGGACCTTGCGGTCGACGGGGCCGCCGGCGTAGCGGTCGGTGACGGCGTGGTAGGCGTCCCAGAACGCCTGGAACGACTCGGTCTCCGCGGCGGGGGTGCCGGGCGTGGTGGCCGCCGAGCGGCCGATCGAATAGCCCGACAGGAACAGGCCCGAGCCGGCGAGCACCGCGACCACCGCCAGCGCGATCGCGAGCGGCATCCCGAGCCGTCTGCCACGCGCTTCCTGGCCGACGATCTGCAGCCTGTCGGTGTCGACGCCGCTGACCGGAGACACGGGTGTCACCGCGCGGGATGGATCGAGTGGGTCGGGGGTGGGGTCGCTCTCGCGATGCATCTCGCTCGTCACGGGGTGGTGGCGCGCATCCGGACGGTGGGCGCACCCTGTCGCCCGATGCTACGCGCGCCGCGCGCGACCGGACGCGAGCATGAATGGAACTTCATGGGACCTTCGTGGAGGCTCAGCGAAGGAGGTAGGTGCGGACGGAGACCCACGAGCCCAGGATCCCGAGCCCCAGCCCGGAGGCCAGGACGAGGATCGCGGTGTCGCGGGACAGCGACCCGAGCTGGACGGGCAGGACCTCGAAGAAGCCGACCATGAGGCCACCGACCGGATCGGCCGCCGCGGCCAGGACGGCCAGCGTCGCCACCGCGCCGAGCAGCCCGATGAACGCGCCCTCGAACACGAACGGCCAACGGATGAACGCGTCGCTCGCGCCGACCAGCCGCATGACCTCGATCTCCTCGGCCCGGGCGACGACCGCGAGCCGGATCGAGTTGACGATGATGAACAGCACGATCAGGCCGACGGCGATGAGCACGACGAGCCCCGCCGTGCGCAGCACGTTCGTCACCGTGATCAACCGGTCGACGAGCGCCTCCACGTTCGGTGACCCGCTCGATGAGCGGGCTCGCGTCGAGCGCCTCGACGACGGTCGACAGGTCCTCCGGATGCGTGAGCTTGACCTCGATCGACGCCGGAAGCGGGTTCGACTCGAGGTACGGGGTGAGATCCTCCTGGCCCTGCGCCTTCTGCGCATCGCGGAAGCGCTCGAGCGCCTCGTCGCGGGTGACGTGGACGACCGAGAGGGTCTCGGGCATCGCGTCGACCTGGGCGACCAGCTGGTCGACCTGCGACTGCGTGACGTTCTGATAGAGGTAGGCGCGGAGCTCGAAGTTCTTCTCGACGCTGTCGAGGCTCGCGACGAGGAACGACTGGATCGTCCAGAAGCCCGCCAGCAGCAGGAGCATGAGGACCATCGTGGCCGTCGCGGCGATGCTCATGAGCCCGTTGCGCCAGAAACCCTGCCAGGCGCGCTTCAGCGAGAACAGGACGAACGAGATCATGTCGACGGATCCACTGGACGTCGACTCGCCCTGTGCCGCATCAGCGCCGACCGATCCTGCGGCATCTAGTCCTCACGGTGGTAGGTCGCTGCCAGCTCGTCACGCGTGACGCGGCCCTCTTCCAGCGCGACGACGCGCTTGCGGAGCGCCGTGACGACCTCGGCGTTGTGGGTCGCCATGAGGATCGTCACGCCCGAGCTCGTTGATGCGCTGGAGCAGCTGGATGATCTCCCAGCTGATGAGCGGATCGAGGTTGCCGGTCGGCTCGTCGGCGATGATCACGCGCGGGTCATGGACGAGCGCGCGGGCGATCGCCGTCCGCTGCTGCTCGCCGCCCGAGAGCTGCGCGGGGAGCTGGCGCGCCTGGCCGGACAGGCCGACCAGCGCGAGCACGCGATCGACCGCGGGCCGGATGTCGCGGCGTCGCGTCCCCGTCACCTCGAGCGCGAAGGCCACGTTGTCCCAGACGCTCTTGGTGGGCAGGAGCTTGAAGTCCTGGAACACGATGCCGATCTTGCGCCGGACCTTCGGCACCATCCGCCGCGGCAGTCGCGCGAGGTCATGGCCGTCGACGACGACATCGCCGCGCGTCGCCAGCTCGTCGCGGATGAGCAGCTTGATGAGCGTCGACTTCCCCGCCCCGGACGGCCCGACGAGGAACACGAAGTCGCCCTCGGGCACGACGAGGTCCACCGAGTGGAGGGCGAACTTGCCGTTCGGATACCGCTTGGTGACGTCGCGCAGGACGACGACCGCCTTGTCGGGCGTCTGCAGGCGCGGGCCGGCGCGAGAGGCGCTCGCGGATCGAGCGGGGTCGTGACGGGGTCGAGGTCGGCGGCGGCGGCGCAGCGATCATGACGGGGACGCTCGAACGACGGATGGCGGCCGGCACGTCCGGCCTGGGTCGACTCCATCCGCGGGCGCGATCGGGGGAGCCACGACGGGGAGGAGGCTAGCAGCGGTCCCCGATGGTCGCAACCGACCCGACGGTACCCCGCCACCCCGTACCCCACCGCACCGCCGGGGTGCTCGCGGCGGGATCGGCGCGGTCGATCAGAGGAGCGCCAGCGAGATCGGCACGTACCGGTCGAAGGGCGTCTCGGGCCGCGACCAGCACAGCAGGCCGGGGAACCCGTCGAGGCGCAGCCCGGCCGCCAGCAGCGCGCCCAGCGCAGCGTCGCAGGTCGTCGGCAGCCAGATCGACCGCTCGTCATGTGTCGGGATCGAGCGCGACACGACGCCCAGGAGCGGGCCGACGAGGCCCGCGTCGAGCGACGCCAGCGGCCCCAGCCGGCCCGTGCCGCTGGCGTAGGCGTAGCCGACGGCCTGCCCGGAGCCATCGCGGACGAGCCAGCCCTCGCGCCCGTCGCGACGCAGCATGTCGTGGTCCATGGGATGCGCCGCCCCGAGCGTGGCCCGGTCGAGCCCGTCGACCACGTCCCGGAGTCGCGCGGCCGCTTCGGGACCGGCATCGAGATCGGTCGAGAACGGGGCCGCCGAGTAGCCGTCGGGCAGCGGCGGCAGCGAGGCGGGCCGGCGAAGCTCGCCCGTCAGGCGCCAGATCGGCACGCGGGGGGTCATGCCGTGCCGGGCGTACAGGGCGTTCGAGATCGGCTGGGCGGCATCGGTGCAGGTGCCGCGGACACGGAGCGCGCCGGGCCGGCCATCGCCCGCCAGCGTCCGCTCCAGGAGCGCCCGGCCGATCCCCGACGCCTGCATGCCGGGCAGCACGAACAGCATGCCCAGGAACCAGATCCCGTCGCGCACGGTCGCCGACGCGAAGCCCACCCGCCAGCGACCCTCGTCGTCGAGGGCCTCGCCGTACGCCGCAGGCGTGTCCGGCGCGTGCGTCGCGACCCAGAACCGGTCGGCGTCCGTGCTCAGCAGGTGCCCGAACAGCGAGTGCAGCGTCGCGAGGTCCGTGCCGATCGGCGGCTGGTTCAGGCGGCCCTGGTAGTCATCGATGCCGCGTCGCCAGATCTGGGTGCACGCGTCGAGGTCGGCCGGTGTCGCCGGACGGTACTGGACCGATCCGTTCACGCCTCGTCGGAGCCGTCGTCGCCGCTCGCCGCCCGGCCGGTCGCCACGCGCTCCAGCTCGGCCTGCATCAGGCCGTCGAGGTCGCCGTCGAGGACCGCACCCGTGTTCGAGGTCTCGTAGGCCGTGCGGAGGTCCTTGACCATCTGATACGGATGCAGGACGTAGCTCCGGATCTGGTTGCCCCAGCCCGCCTCGACGTGCTCGCCGCGGATCTGGCGGAGCTCCGCCTCCTTCTCCTCCAGGCGTCGCTCGAGCAGCCGCGCCTTGAGCACGTTCTCCGCGACCTGCCGGTTCTGCGTCGCCGAGCGCTCGTTCTGGATGGCGACGGTGATCCCGGTCGGGCGATGCGTCAGCCGGACGGCCGAGTTCGTCTTCTGGACGTGCTGGCCGCCCGCACCCGACGAGCGGAAGTTCTCGACGTCGATCTCGTCCATGTTCAGCTCGATCTCGGTGTCGTCCTCGACCTCGGGCATGACCTCCACCAGCGCGAACGTCGTCTGGCGTCGCTTCTGGGCGTCGTACGGCGAGATCCGGACCAGCCGATGGACGCCGCGTTCGGGGCGCAGCCAGCCGTAGGCGAAGCGGCCGTCGACGGTCACCGTCGCGCTCTTGACGCCCGTCTGCTCGCCCTCGGTGGTGTCGACGACCTCGGTCTTGAACCGATGCCGTTCGGACCAGCGGAGGTACATCCGGAGGAGCATCTCGGCCCAGTCGGTGGCCTCGGTGCCGCCCGCACCCGCGCTGATCGTGAGGATCGCGCCGCTCGCGTCGTAGTCGCCCGAGAACAGGAGCAGCGTTCGCTCGCGCCCGAAGTCCCGTTCCAGCGTCGCGACATCGTGCGTGAGCACGGCCTCGAGGTCGGCGTCGGGCGTGTCGGCGAGCAGCTCCGCGAGCTCGCCGGCGGAGGTCGCGCGTTCCTGGAGACCGCGCCACGTGGCGATCTCGTCCCGGAGTCCGTTGGCTTCTCTCAGGACCTTCTGCGCGGCGCGCTGGTCATCCCAGAAGCCGGGTTCCTGCGCGCGGGCGTCGAGCTCGGCGACGCGGCGCTCCTTGGCCTCGAGGTCAAAGCCGCCCCGAGGTCGACCGGATCCGCTCGACGAGGTCCCGGATGGCCGCGGAATCGAGGCTCAATTCCGGACCTGGAGATCCTGGAGCAGGATCGGACGGAGCTCGATCAGCCGAAGGGCGGTCTTGCTCCGGGCGACGACGGGGTTCACGCAGGGGCAGTAGCTGTTGTGGGCGCAGACGCCGCAATTGCCGTCACAGTCGAGGGCGGCCGCATAGCTGCAGGACCGGCAGTCACGCTCGCAGGCGATGAGATCGACGAACGTGGCTTCCTCAAGCTGCTTCACGACGACTCCCTCTCTCTCGCACTGGGGCGCACGCTCGCCGTGGGAGGCGGGCTGCGACGGACCTTGGGCGCGGCGCTGGGCTGAGTCTCGGGACGAATGGGGCGTCCCGGCGTCGAGTTCGCCCGAGTATAGGAGAGGCCTGCGCGTGCGCCAAGGGGCGAGACGGGTTTTCGGCACGGTTCGCGACGCTCGTCGCGCGGGGTGAATCAACCGCGCGGCGGATCCCCCAGCGGCGCGCCGCCGGTGACGAAGTACGCGGCGAGGGCGCCCAGCTCATGCACCAGCGCCTCGACGCGCGGCTTGGTGCCCTCGTCGGTCGGCGACGTGGCGGTGGGCGACCCATAGGCGTCGATCCCGAGATCGTCGGCGATCCGCAGCACGCGCAGCATGTGCAGCCGGTCGGAGACGAACACCACCCGGCGCAGGTCGCGCTCCTTGAGCAGCGCCGCCACGCGGCGCAGCGAGTCCAGCGTGTTCCGGCCCTCGTCCTCGCCGATGATCGCCGACGCCGGCACGGCATGCGCCTCGGCGTACCGGCGCGCGACGGCCGCCTCGGTGGTCCGGTCGCCGTCGGCCTTGCCGCCCGTCACGACCAGGAGCGGCGCGACGCCCGCCTCGTACAGGCTCACGGCGTGCTCGAGGCGTGCCTTGAACACGGGCGACGGACGGCCGTCGTACTGGGCGGCGCCGAGGACGACGATCGCGTCCGCCGCACGCTGCTCGTCGCGATCGCCCTGCTGGATGACCCGGAATGCCGCGTAGCCTGCCGCCAGTGACACCGTGACCGCTCCGGCGATGCCGAGTCGGACCACGTCCGACAGCCGCCGGCGGGCGGTCACTTCCCGTGACACTTCTTGTACTTGTTCCCCGATCCGCACCAGCAGGGGTCGTTGCGCCCGATCCGCGCGCCGCTCGGCGTGTAGCCCGGCTTCACCCCGTCCGGTGAGCCGCCGTTGCTCCCGTTGCCGCTCCCGGACGTCGCTCGCGCCCCCTGCATGGGGTCCGCGGGCAGCGGGCCGCTCACCGGCGCCCCGCTCCCGTTGCCCGACGACCGGCGTGCCGCGCCCGTGCCGCCGCCCGTCCCGAGCTCGGTCGCGGGGGCGGCCGCCGTGGCGCTGGCGGCCGTGACGCTGCCGAGCATCCCCGCCAGCGGGCTCGCCGGGCCGCCACCCGACACGCCCCCACCGGGCACGCCACCCGCGACCGGTCGTGCCGGCTGCCCCGGCCCGGGCAGCGGGACGGTCTGCGCCGCGGGCTCCCGGGAGACGTTCACGCGCAGGATCGTGGTCGCGACCTGGCGCCGGATGAGGTCCCCGAGCTCCTCGTAGAGGCGGTAGGCCTCCTTGCGGAACTCGTTGAGCGGGTCCTGCTGCGCGTAGCCGCGCAGCCCGATGCCCCGCCGCATGTCGTCGACCTCGGTCAGGTGCTCCACCCACAGCGAGTCGATCGTCCGGAGCAGCACGAACCGCTCGGCGAGGCCCCACGCCTCGTCGCCGTAGAGCTCCTCCTTGGCGTCGAGCGCGCCGATCGCGAGACCCTCGAGGTGCTCGCGCAGCGAATCGCGCGAGTCCGCCGCATCGGCGAGGTCGTCCGGCGTGGTGCCGGGCCCGCTGAGGCCCATCGCGGTGAGCGCCTTGGCCAGCTCGTCGAGGTCCCACTCGGCGGGCGCCTGCGATGCCGTGTGGGTATCGACCAGGACCCCGATCTCGTCCTCGAGGAAGCCGAGCACGGTCTCGGTGAGATCCTCGTTGCGGAGGACCTTGTCACGCTCCGCGTAGATCGTCTCGCGCTGACGGTTGATGACATCGTCGAACTCGACGACGCGCTTGCGGATGTCGAAGTTGAAGCCCTCGACGCGGGTCTGGGCGCTCTCGATCGTCCTGGACACGAGCTTGCGACTCGATGGCGACGTCGTCCTCGAGACCCAGGCGCTCCATCAGGCCGGCGACCCGGTCCGAGGCGAAGCGCTTCATCAGATCGTCGTCGAGCGAGAGATAGAACCGGGTCGATCCCGGGTCGCCCTGGCGACCGGCGCGTCCCCGAAGCTGGTTGTCGATCCGGCGGCTCTCGTGGCGCTCCGTACCGATGATGTGCAGGCCACCCGCCTCGACCACCGCGTCGTGGTCGACCACGGTGATCGACTTGGCCTGCTCGAGCGCCGCGTCGTAGGTGTCCTTGTCGACCTCGGCCGGGTTGAGGCCACGCTGACGGAGGAGGTCCGAGGCGAGGCCCGCGGGGTTGCCGCCGAGCAGGATGTCGGTGCCCCGGCCGGCCATGTTCGTGGCGATGGTCACGTTCCCGGAGTGGCCGGCCTGGGCGACGATCCCGGCCTCGCGCTCGTGCTGCTTGGCGTTGAGCACCTCGTGCTTGACGCCGCGCCGCTTCATCAGCTCGCTCAGCACCTCGGACTTCTCGACCGAGACCGTGCCCACGAGGACGGGGCGGCCGGCCTCGACCATCTCCTCGATCTCCTCGATGAGGGCGTTGAACTTGCTCTTCTCGTTGCGGAAGACGAGGTCCGGCAGGTCCTCACGGATCATCGGCCGGTGGGTCGGGATGGCCACGACCTCGAGCTTGTAGATCTTGTGGAACTCCTCGGCCTCCGTCAGCGCCGTGCCGGTCATGCCGGCCAGCTTGTCGTAGAGCCGGAAGTAGTTCTGGAACGTGATCGTGGCGAGGGTCCGGCTCTCGCGCTGGACGCGCAGCCCCTCCTTCGCCTCGATCGCCTGGTGGAGACCCTCGCTCCAGCGGCGGCCGGGCATCTTGCGCCCGGTGAACTCGTCGACGATGACGATCTCGCCGCCCTCGACGATGTAGTCGCGGTCGCGCCGGTACAGCGCGTGCGCCCGGAGCGCCGAGTCGAAGTGGCGGGCGAGCCGCGGATCCGCGTCGTACAGGTTCGGGACGCCCAGCCAGCCCTCGATCTTGTCGATGCCCTCCTCGGTCGGGCTGACCGCGCGGTCCTTGAGGTCGACGAAGTAGTCGCCGCCCTCCTCCTCGCCCTCGGGCCGGCCGCGCAGGCGCGGCACGAGCCGGGCGAACTGGAAGTACAGGTCGGCCGATTCCTCGGCCTGGCCCGAGATGATGAGCGGCGTCCGGGCCTCGTCGATGAGGATGTTGTCGACCTCGTCGACGATCGCGTAGGCCCGCTCGCGCTGCACCCGCTGGTCGAGCTCGGTGACCATGTTGTCGCGCAGGTAGTCGAACCCGAACTCGTTGTTCGTGCCGTACGTGATGTCCGCGGCGTAGGCCTCGCGCCGCTCGACGGGCCGCAGGTTGAGCAGCCGCTCGTCGGTGGTCGGGTAGCCCGGGTGGTACAGGTACGACGTGTCGTGGGTGATGATCCCCAGCGACAGCCCGAGGAAGTGATAGACGGGGCCCATCCACTGGGCGTCGCGGCGGGCCAGGTAGTCGTTGACCGTCACGAGGTGGGTGCCCCGGCCGACGAGGCCGTTGAGCGCGGCGGCGAGCGTCGGGACGAAGGTCTTGCCCTCGCCCGTCTTCATCTCGGGGATCTTCCCCTGGTGGAGCACGATGCCGCCCATGAGCTGGACATCGAAGTGGCGCATCCCCAGCGTCCGCTTCATCGCCTCGCGGGCGGCGGCGAACACCTCGGGCAGCGCGTCGAGGGTGGCCGCCTCGATCTGATCGTTCTCGTGCTTGCGACGGGCCTTCTGGAGGTCCCGCCGGCGCTCGAGGTCCGGGTGGTGGAGCTCGTCCTCGGACGGCTCCTCGGGCGTGGCGGCCTCGATGAGCTCGGCGCGGATGCCCGCGATGCGCTCACGGATCTGCTCGTCGGAGAGCGCCTCGAACTCGGGTTCGAGGGCGTTGATCTCGTCGACGAGCGGCTGGATCCGACCGAGCTCACGGTCGTTGGAATCGAAGAAACGAGAGAGGAAGCGCATGGCTCGCAGGAGTATAGGGTGGGGGCTCCGCGATCCCGTCCGGGCGCGGAGGGACGGCGAGGCGTCCGCTGGGCCAGGTCGCGCGCGGGTCGTATCGAGGGCGCGCGTGCCTGCGAGGCGCTAGGGCTGGGTCCCCGAGCGGGGCGGCGCCTTGACGTCCACCGCGACGTTGACGTTGCTCACGAGCGGTCCGGCCACCACCGCGCCGGTGTCGTCGACCGCGACTGCCCGGATCGACGACGATGCCCTTGTCGGCCGGCATCGGCATCGGCACGGGCACCTGGATGTCCTTGCCGGGGACGCGGATGACGAGCGGTCCACCGTCGGCGCGGGCGGATCCGTTGCCGCCGTTCGCGACGACGTGGCCATCCGGCGCGGCGAGGAAGATCGCGCCCGCGGCGAGGAACGTGAGCGCTGTTCCCGAGCCGAGCACGGCGAGGACGATCAGGGCATGTCGCATGTCGGCGCCGAGACGATGCGGCGGCGGCTCAGGTTCCGACGGGCAGGTGCCACAGGCCGACGCCGTACCCGATGACCAGGATCAGGAACGTCAGGACGCCCAGGCCGACCCAGAACAGCACGGACACGACGCTCGATGTCGGGTCCATCTCGGGGTTCTGGAGCGTGGGCAACCGGCCCTTGCGCAGCGAGCGACCCCAGCGCGGGGAGTGGAGCTGGTTGCGCCAGTCGCGGTCGGTGACCGTTCGCACCTCGAGGCCGCCCTTGCCGTCCGGGCGGTGCAGCTGCAGGCTCATCGCTCTCCCATCTCAGCGCCGACGAGGGCGGTTCGTGGCGGTTCCTGGTCATCGGGCGGGGTGGGTCCCGGGCCCCCGTCGGGACCGTCCTCCCACAGGAGCATCTCCTGGGTGAAGGACACCTCGGAGCTGAACAGGGCCCCGACCGACTCGCCGCGATGGATGCGCTTGATGGCCTCGCCGATGAGCGGCGCCACCGAGAGCACCTTGAGCTGGGGGATCCGCTTGGCGGCCGGGATGGGCACGGAGTCCGTGACGACCACCTCGCGCAGGCTGGAGCGGCGGATCCGGTCGATCGCCGGATCGGACAGGACGCCGTGGGTGGCGCACGCGTGGATCTCGTCGACACCCTCGCGCTCGAGGGCGCGGACGATCTCGATGAGCGTCCCGGCGGTGTCGATCTCGTCGTCCACGATGACCGCCCGCTTGCCGCGCACGTCGCCGATGACGTTCATGACCTCGGCCCGGTCGAGGTTGCCGTGGCGGCGCTTCTCGATGATGGCGAGGGGCGCCTCGAGGATCTCGGCGAACTGCCGGGCGCGCTTGGCGAAGCCGAGGTCGGTGACGACGACCACGTCGCGCAACCGCTTCGCGATGAAGTGCGCCGACAGGATGTGGACCGCGGTGAGCTCGTCGACCGGGATGTTGAAGAAGCCCTGGATCTGGCCCTGGTGGAGGTCCATGGTCAGGACGCGGTCCGCGCCGGCGACGGTGATCATGTCCGCGATGAGGCGCGCGGTGATGGGCACCCGCGGCTGGTCCTTCTTGTCGGACCGGCCGTAGGCGTAGTACGGCACGACCGCCGTGATCCGCCCGGCCGACGCCCGCTTGAAGGCGTCGATCATGATCAGCAGCTCCATGATCGACTGGTTCACGGGGTGGTTCGTGGGCTGGACGATGAACACGTCCTTCTCGCGGACGTTGTCCAGGATCTTCACGAAGATGTTCTCGTTCGCGAACTGGAACACCTCGAGCTGCCCGCACTCCGTCCCGAGCCAGCGGGCGATCCTGCGGGCGAGGTCCGGGTTCGCGTTCCCGTGGTAGATCTCGAACTGGTCCGCGTACACGCGCGCCTCACGCTGGCCGATGGCCGTCACGACGTGGGGGACGATCCCTATGGGGTCGTTCCGCCGTCCGGCCCTTCGGGGGCGCCATTCTCGCCCATCCCCGGTCGTTCTGCCAGCCCCGGGCGGAACGCGGAGATGGCGGCGACGCTGTCACCCTCGGCGAGGCGCATCACGATGACCCCGCGGGCGCTCGAGGAGTAGCGGTTGATGCTCTGGGTCTCGGTGCGGATCACCTGCCCGCCGGCGGAGATGAGCACCAGCTCCTCGTCCTCGTCGGTGACCTGCTGGACGGCCGCCACGAGGCCGGTCTTGCGACCTTCGAGCGCGATGAGCCGGACACCCTGGCCACCGCGGTGCTTGCGCCGGAACTCGTCGATCCGGACGCGCTTGCCGTAGCCGGTCTCGGTGAGGACGAGCAGGTCGGCGTTGGGTTGCACGATGCTCATCGAGACGACCTGATCGCCCTCGCGCTTGAGCAGCCGGATGCCGATGACGCCGGCCGCGTCGCGGCCCATCGCGCGGACCTCGTCCTCCTCGAACCGGGCGAGCATGCCCTGGGAGGTCGCGATGATCACGTCGTCGGCCCCGCTGGACACGTCGACCCACGCGAGCTCGTCGGTGTCGTTGATGGTGATGGCGCGGATGCCGGTCGCCCGGACGCGCTCGAACTGCTCGAGCGGTGTCTTCTTGATCATCCCGCGCCGGGTCGCCATGACCAGGTAGTGGCCCGGTTCGAAGTCGGACAGGACGATGGTCGCCATCGGGACCTCGCCGCTCTCGACCTGGACACCCGGCAGGTTGATGATCGCCATGCCCTTCGCCTGGCGGGACGCGTCGGGGATCGCGTGGACCTTGGCGCTGAACACGCGGCCGCGGTTGGTGAAGAACAGCGCCCAGTCGTGCGTGTTCGCGACGAGCAGGTGCTCGACCGCGTCCTCCTCCCGGGTGACGTGGCCGATGATGCCCTTGCCGCCGCGATGCTGCCGCCGGTACGAGGCGACCGGCTGGCGCTTGATGTAGCCGCGGCGGCTGATGGTGATGACGACGTCCTCGTCGGCGATGAGGTCCTCGTCGGTCAGCTCACGGTTGGAGTCGTCGACGACGCGCGTGCGGCGCTCGCCGGCGTACTTGCGCTTGAGTTCTGCAAGCTCGTCCTTGATGATCGAAAGCACACGCGACGGATTGGCGAGGATGTCCTCGAGCTCCGCGATGAGCTGGATCACCTGGAGGTATTCGTCCTCGATCTTCTTGCGCTCGAGGGCCGCCAGGCGGGCGAGGCGCATGTCGAGGATCGCCTGCGCCTGCGGCTCGGTGAGCCCGAAGCGCTCCATGAGGCTCGTGCGCGCGACGTCGACGTCGGCCGACTCGCGGATCGTCCGGATGACCGCGTCCAGGTTGTCGAGCGCGATCTTGAGGCCCTCGAGGATGTGCGCCCGGGCGCGCGCCTTCTCGAGGTCGTATTCGGTCCTGCGGCGGACGATCTCGCGGCGATGGTCGACGTAGTGCTGGAGGACCGTCTTGAGCGGCAGCGTCATCGGCTGGTTGTCGACCAGCGCGAGCATGTTGAGGTTGAACGCCATCTGCATCGGCGTGTGCTTGAACAGGTTGTTCAGCACCTTGTGCGGGTTGGCGTCGCGCTTGACCTCGATGTAGATGCGCATCCCGTCCCGGTCGGACTCGTCCCGCAGGTCCGAGATGCCGTCGATCTTCTTGTCCTTGACGAGGTCGGCGATCTTCTCGAGCAGCGCCGCCTTGTTCACCTGGTACGGCAGCTCCGACACGATGATCGCGGTGCGCTCGTTGCGGGTCTCCTCGAACGCGACCTGCGCCCGCATCACCACCCGTCCGCGGCCGTGCGCGTACATGTCGCGGATGGCGTCGATGGTCTCCTGCTCGCCGGTCAGCGGGTTGCGCCGCGTCTCACGCCGGAAGATCGAGCCGCCGGTGGGGAAGTCCGGGCCCTGGATGTAGCGGCACAGATCGTCGGTCGTGATCTCGGGATCGTCGATGAGCGCCGTCGTGGCGTCGGCGACCTCGCCCAGGTGGTGGGGCGGGATGTTCGTCGCCATGCCGACGGCGATGCCCGAGCTGCCGTTGACGAGCAGGTTGGGCACCTTCGCCGGCAGCACCGAGGGCTGCTTCTGGGTGCCGTCGTAGTTGTCGACGAAGTCGACGGTGTCCTTGTCGATGTCGGCGAGGAGCTCGCCGGCCATCGCCGTGAGGCGCGCCTCGGTGTAGCGCATCGCCGCCGCGGCGTCGCCGTCGACCGAGCCGAAGTTGCCCTGCCCGTCGACCAGCGGGTAGCGCATCGAGAACGACTGGGCGAGCCGGACCAGCGCGTCGTACAGCGCGACATCGCCGTGCGGGTGGTACTTGCCCATCACCTCGCCGACGATCGCGGCGCACTTGCGGTAGGAGCTCGTGGCGCTGAGCCCCATCTCGCCCATCGTGTACAGGATCCGGCGATGGACCGGCTTGAGGCCGTCGCGCACGTCCGGGAGCGCCCGCGAGACGATGACGCTCATCGCGTAGTCGAGGTACGAGACGCGCATCTCGTCCTCGACGCGGATGGCTCGGACGTCTCCCAGGTCGTCGGTCACGTGGTGGGTCTCCTCCGGCGGTTACGGGCGCGGGATGGTCGGGCGGTCGGCGGGCGGCGTGTCGAGGGCCTCGAGCCCGGCGCCCAGGAAGCCTGCCGCCGTCGCGGCGGCGACGGACGTGCTCGGCTGGTCACGACGGCTGCGGATGCTGCCGAGCTCGTCCTTCAGCTCCTGCGCGACCGGCGCGGGAAGCTTGGACAGGCTGTCCCGGATGACCCAGGCACGGTGACCGTCATCGGTCGCGGCGGCTGTGGCGGCCTCGCTGCGAAGCTGCGCCACGGTCGCGGCGAGGTCGATCTGGGCGAGCGTCCGGTAGGCCCACGAGAGCGCCTTCCGGACGTCCGGGTCGGCATCGCCGATGAGCTGGGCCAGGAGCGCCAGGCCATGCTCGACGACGACCGGCTCGCGGCCCGGGCCCCGCTCCACGTGCGGGATCGTCGCGATCGTCGATCCGACGAGGCGGCGCTCCCAGCGCGACGGCGAGAACACGAGCTGCTCGAGCTCGGCCCAGCGATAGGGCTCCGCGAGGATGCCGCGTCCGAACGGGTGGGCGAGGGCGTCGACCGTGGCCCAGTCGGCGGCCTGTGCCGCGGCGCGGCGGAGCTGCTGCCAGGTGCGTTCCGGCTCGGCGCGAACGGTCCGCTCGAGGATGCCGAACGCGATCCAGTGCGCCTCGACGATGGGCTCGGCCGAGGAGGGCCGCCGCGAGGTCGAGGAGCGTCGATGGCCGCTCGCGTCGCGTCTCCGCCTTGAACCCGCGCAGGAACGCGGCGAGGAGCGGCCAGCGGACGCCATGCGTCGGCCCCAACGTCGGCACGACGCCGTGCGATCCCTCCAGGTACGTCGGGTCGGCGAGCCGGCGGAGCGCGTCGTCCACGGCTCGCACGAACGCGGCCGGGTCGTGGATGTGCTCCGCCGACCCGCGTCCGAGTGTCTCGGCGAGCTCCCGCCGCTCCGCGACGAACGCGGTCGCGCGCTCGGTGATCGGGCTGGGCGCCTTGGGCGGCTTCGGGGGTGCGGCCGTCGGGCTCATGCCGGCTCCCCTGCCCCGTCGCCGGGCTCGGCGTCGTCGGGGACGATGCGGAACTCGTAGCGCGCCTTGAGCTCGTCCTTGCGCGCGTCCGGCGCCGCGATGTACAGGGCCTCGGACGTCGCGAGGATCGGTGCCGTCCGCATCGGTCAGCCTGCCCGCGGCCGTGATCGCGCGGCGGCGCGCCTCGACCAGCCAGCCTTCACCGCGGATGGGCCGGCCGATCGGGACCGGCTTCTTGAACTCCACCGCGATCCGTGCGGTGAGGCCCCAGTGGTCGCGCTCGATGAGCGCCCACGCCATCACCTCGTCGAGGATCGTCGTGACGATCCCGCCGTGCGCGATGTCCTCCCAGCCGGCGAACCGCTCGGGCAGGACGAGCTCGGTCCAGCAGCGGTCCGCGGCCGCATGGAGCTCCAGGTGCAGGCCATGCGTGTTGAGCGTCCCGCACGCGAAACAACCGTGGGGCCGGATCCGGATGCGCCCCTCGGGGACCCGGACGTCGGCGAGCGTCACGGCCTCAGATGTCAAGGTTGCGCACCTTGCGAGCCTCGGCCTTGATGAAGTCGCGGCGGGGCTCGACCCGCTCACCCATGAGCTGGGTGAAGATGTCGTCGGCGACCGTGGCGTCGTCGACCTCCACGCGCAGCAGCGTGCGCGTCGCCGGGTTCATCGTGGTCTCCCAGAGCTGCTCGGCGTTCATCTCGCCCAGGCCCTTGAAGCGCTGCACGTTGAGATTCTTGACGTTGAACTCCTTGATGATCCGGTCGCGCTCCTTCTCGGACTGCGCGTATCGCGTCTGCCGGCCCGTGCTCACGCGATAGAGCGGCGGCTGCGCCACGTACAGGTAGCCGGCGTCGATGACCTCCGGCATGTGACGGAAGAAGAACGTCAACAGGAGCGTCCGGATATGGGCGCCGTCCACGTCGGCGTCGGTCATGATGATGATCCGGTGGTATCGGAGCTTGGCGATGTCGAAGCTGTCGCCGATCCCGGCGCCCAGCGCGATGATCAGCGGCTTGACGTTCTCCGAGCCGAGGATCTTGTCGAGCCTCGCCTTCTCGACGTTCAGCAGCTTGCCACGCAGCGGCAGGATCGCCTGGTTGCGGCGGTCGCGTCCCTGCTTCGCGGACCCACCGGCCGAGTCGCCCTCGACGATGTACAGCTCGCTCTTGGCGGGGTCGCGCTCCTGGCAGTCCGCCAGCTTGCCCGGCAGGGCAAGCCCATCGAGCGCCCCCTTCCGGATGACGAGGTCGCGCGCCTTGCGGGCCGCTTCGCGGGCGCGCGCCGCGGTCAGGCACTTCTCGATGATGCGGCGGCCGTCGGCCGGGTTCTCCTCGAGGTGCTGCGCGAGGGCATCGGCGAGGGCCGCCTCGACCTGGCCGGCGACCTCGGGATTGCCGAGCTTGGCCTTCGTCTGCCCCTCGAACTGGGGTTCGGTGAGCTTGACGCTGATGACCGCGGTCAGGCCCTCGCGGACGTCATCGCCGGAGAGGTTGCCGTCGGCGTCCTTGAGGTAGCCGTTGCGCTTGGCCCACTCGTTGAGCGACCGCGTCAGCGCACGCCGGAAGCCCGTCATGTGCGAGCCGCCGTCGGGCGTATGGATGTTGTTCGCGAACGCCAGCACGTTCTCGGTGTACGAGTCGTTGTACTGGAGCGCGACCTCGACGGACGTCGTGCCGTCGCGCTTGTCCACGTACACCGGCCGGGTGTGGAGCACCTCCTTGTTCCGGTTGAGGTGCCGGACGAACGACACGAGGCCGCCCTCGAAGTAGAACGAGCGCTCGCGGTCGAGCCGCTCGTCGCGGAGGGTGATCCAGACGCCCTTCGTGAGGTACGCCGACTCGCGCAGACGCTGGACGATCGTGTCGAACGAGTACTCGATGCTCTCGAACATCGTCGGGTCGGCGCGGAATCGCGTGAGCGTCCCCTTCCGCGAACCCTGTGGGCCCATCCGGGTCACCGGGGTCGTGGGCTTGCCCTTCGCGTACTCCTGGGACCACACCGCGCCGTCGCGCGCAGACTCGACGCGCAGCCACTCGGAGAGCGCGTTGACGACCGAGACGCCCACGCCGTGGAGGCCACCCGACACCTTGTAGCCGCCACCACCGAACTTGCCACCCGCGTGGAGCACGGTATGGACGACCTCGAGCGCGTCCTTGCCGGTCTTGTGGCGGCCGACCGGAACGCCCCGGCCGTCGTCCTGGACGCAGACCGTCCCGTCCTTCTCGACCGTGACGAGGACGGTCGTCGCGAAGCCGGCCATGGCCTCGTCGATCGAGTTGTCGACGACCTCCCAGACGAGGTGATGGAGCCCGCTGACGTCGGTCGAGCCGATGTACATGCCGGGACGCTTGCGGACGGCCTCCAGGCCCTCGAGGACCTGGATGCTGGAGGCGTCGTAGCCGTCGTCTCCCCCACCGCGGCGCTTGCGACCCGACGTCGGCGGATCCACTACGTCGGTCACGCATTCCCTCCGGTGAGGCGCTCGTAGAGCCGGCTCAGCTCCTCGTCGCTGTAGTACTCGATGACGATCCGGCCGCCCTTGCGCGACCGGCTGAGGCTGACCTTGGTGCCCAGCGAGCGGCGAAGGTCCTCCTCGACGCGTTCGAGATCCGGATCCTGCCGGTCACGTGCCCGAGCAGCGGCATCGTCGGTCCGGGGCTCGCGGAGGCGGCGGACGAGCTCCTCGGTCTGGCGGACCGAGAGTCCCTGCTCGATGACCGTGCGCAGGACGGTCGCTTGCTGCTCGCGGGCGAGACCCCCGAGCGCGCGGGCGTGGCCCTCGCTGATGCGGCCGTCGACGATCGCCGCCTGGACCTCCGGGTCGAGCTCGAGGAGGCGCAGCGTGTTGGTGACGGTCGCCCTCGCACGACCCGACGCGGCGCGCGACCTCCTCCTGGCTCAGCCCGAACTCGTCGACCAGCTGGCGGTACGCGTGGGCTTCCTCGATCGGGTCCAGGTCGGCGCGCTGGACGTTCTCGACGATCGCCAGCTCGAGCTGGTCCCGGTCGGCAAGCTGGCGGACGACGGCCGGGATCCGCTCCAGCCCAGCCAGTCTCGCGGCACGCACGCGTCGCTCGCCGGCGACGAGGACGTACCCCTCGAGGGACTGCGTGACGATCACCGGCTGGAGCACGCCGTGCTCGCGGATGCTCGAGGCGAGATCCGACAGCTCCTGCTCGTCGACGTGGCGGCGGGGCTGATAGGGGTTCGGTGCGATCCGGCTGAGCGGGATCTCGTGCGCGCCGGTCGCCTCCGCGGGACGGGTCGGGATCAGGGATGACAGGCCCCGGCCCAGGCCGGTCGGCTGGCGCTCCGTGCGAGTGGTCATCGGGAAGCCAGCGCGTAGTCGCGGGCGCCGGCCTCGGACGGGCTGGTCGTCGGCATCGCAGGTGCATCCGCGGACTCGGGACGGATCGTGGCGCGGCGGCCCCGAAGCTCGGCAGCGAGCTGCTCGTACGCCTCGGCACCCTTTGACGCCGGCGCGTAGCGCGCGATCGGCAATCCGTGACTCGGCGCCTCGGACAGGCGGACGCTGCGCGGGACGACCGTGTCGAACACCGCCGCGCCGAGGTGCTTGCGAACCTCCGCCGCGACATCGGCGGACAGGTTCGTGCGGGCGTCGTACATCGTCAGGACGACGCCCGCGAGCGCGAGTTCGGGATGGAGGTTCTCACGAACGAGATTCACCGTGGCGATCAATTGGCTCAACCCTTCGAGGGCGTAGTACTCGCACTGGATGGGGACGAGGACCGCGTCGGCCGCCGTCAGCGCGTTCACGGTCAGGAGCCCCAGTGACGGCGGGCAATCGATGAGGACCCAGTCGAAGCGATCGCGGACGTCCGCCAGCGCGTGGGCCAGACGGCGCTCCCGCGACTCGACCATCGCGAGCTCGACGTCCGCCCCCGCGAGCTCGATCGCCGCGGGGATGATGCGGAGACCGTCGATCGGTGATGCGACATCCAACCCAGCAAGGGTTCGGCCGTCGACGAGGGCGTCGTAGATGGACCCCGCGACCTCGTCACGATCGATGCCGAAGCCGCTCGTCGCATTCCCCTGCGGGTCCAGGTCGACGACCAGCACCTGATCGCCGAGCCCTGCCAGGGAGGTCCCGAGGTTCACCACGGTGGTCGTCTTGCCGACCCCGCCCTTCTGGTTGGTGCAGGCGAGTGTCAGGCTCACGCGAGGCTGTACGAACGGGGATCCACGGGTTTCCATTCTACCATCGGAGGCGGGCTCGAGGCGGGTGCAGAAGCCACGAAAGCATGCCCACGCCCACGTAGCTGCGGCTTATCTGGCTCCGTTGCACGAGAAACCTGACGGTGAAACACATCGGCGGCCCAGCCACTCGCGAGCCGGCACTGTTTCACGCGAAACTTGACGGTGAAACACAGCCGCGCGAGGATGACCGCGGATGGACGCACCGGCGGAATCACTCGACGACTACTCGCTGGGTGTCCTCGTCGGTGTCCTGATCGGGGAGGGCCACTTCGGCGGTGACGGAGTGCGCGCCCAGGTGACGGTCCGGATGCACGTGCGGCACGAGCGCCTGTTCCGGTGGCTCGAGCGGGTCGTGCCCGGCAGCCGCCTGTACGGACCCTACGACCACGGCGGGCGGCGCTACTTCCAGTGGATGGTGCGCGGCACCGCACTCGTCGAGTGGCTCCTCCCACAGCTCGGCGCGCGACTCGACGTCCTCGACGATCACGCGGCCGCGCGCCTGCGCGAGATGCGTGCGCGCTATCGGCTGGGGGAGGGGACGACCACCAACGACGGACCAGACTGGTCCGAACGGCGGATTGCCGCTAGCCGGTGACTGGTGGGATACTCGGTGCGACCGTGACCGTCATCCCGTCATCGCGGGCCACACCAGCGACCGGTGTTCGTCGAGGATCGACCGTCATGCGCGTCACCCTCGCCGCGCTGGCGTCGGTGGCGGCTGCACTCTTCGAGCTCACCATCTTCGATCACCTCCGCATCGGCGGGGCGCAACCGCATCCAGTCCTCGTGCTCGGCATCGTGTGGGGCACGGCCATCGGCCTCGAAGGCGGCCTCGCCGTCGCATTCGTCGGGGGATTGCTCCTGGATACGCTGGCACAACGGCCGCTCGGGTCGTCGGCGTTCGCGCTCCTCCTCGCCGTGGGTGGAGCGTGCCTGCTGGCCGCCTGGCTCGGCCGCATCAAGCTCGTCGCCCCGGTCATCGCCGTCTTCCTGTTCAGCTTCGTGTATTCGATCGTGCTCCTGGGCATCCTCGGCGCCCTCTCCGGGCCGGCCCCCATCTCGGACCCGATCGGCTCCGTCCTGCCGGGCGCCGTCTACGACACCGTCCTCGCCGCGATCTTCGCGCCATTGCTGGTCGCGATCATCGAGCGGCGCCGCGCCGACGATCGGATGGACTGGTGAGCGAGGTCCCGCACTACGTCGGCGGCCATCAGGATCGCCAGCGGCGACCGATCCGCTTCCTCACGTTCGCGCTGATCGTCATCCTCGCGTTCGGCGTCCTCGGATCGCGGATCTTCTACCTCCAGGTCGTCGAGGGCCGCCACCTCGCGGCCCAGGCGCAGACGAACCGCACCGTCGTCCAGGCGATCCCTGCGACCCGCGGTCTCATCTACGACCGCTCGGGCCGGCCGCTCGTCTCGAACGTGGCGTCGTTCTCGATCAAGATCCGGCCGGCCGACCTGCCGTTGAGCCGCCGGGACGAGGTCGTCCAGCGGCTGGCGGTCCTGCTGGGCATCGATCCGGCCGGCATCAACGAGGCCATCGACCTCAACCCGGGCTCGAACTTCGACCTCGTGCGGATCGCTCAGGACGTGCCCGAGACCACCGCCCGGATCGTCGCCGAGTCCCCTGACGAGCTCCCGGGCGTCCAGGTCGTCGTCGAGACGCGGCGCGCCTACTCGAACGGCCCGCTGTTCTCCCAGGTCGTGGGCTACACCGGGCCGATCAACGCCGATCAGCTCGCCGATCGCAAGGACGACGGCTACCTGCCCGACGACCTCCTGGGCAAGGCGGGGCTCGAGAAGACGTTCGAGGACGTCCTTCGGGGCACCTACGGCAGCGAGCTCGTGGAGCGCGACGCCACGGGTCGCAAGCTCCAGGTCCTCTCGACCATGCAGGACGCGATCCCGGGTGCGTCGCTCAAGCTGACCATCGACACCAAGCAGCAGAAGTACGCGACCAAGGCCCTCCAGTGGGCGATGAAGACCGTCGGCTTCAAGCGCGGCGTGGTCATCGCGATGAACCCGCAGACCGGTGAGATCCTCGCGCTCGTCAGCCTGCCCACGTACGACAACAACCTGTTCGCGAAGGGCATCTCCAACGCCGACTTCGGCAAGCTGGCCAACAACAGGGACCAGCCCCTCCTCAATCACGCCGTCCAGGCGTGGTACGCGCCCGGCTCGACGTACAAGCTCGTGACCGGCACCGGCGCCCTGGCGGACGGCAAGATCACGGCCCATAGCCGGATCCAGACGTACGCGTCATTGCGCCTCGGCAGCACGACGTTCTACGAGTGGAACCACCGGGGCTGGGGCCTGTGCAACATCGACTGCGGCTTCGGCCACTCGTCGGACACGTTCTTCTACCAGCTGGCCGGGAAGCTCGGCATCGACCGCCTCGGCTACTGGGCCAAGCAGTACGGCTTCGGCGCACGGACCGGCATCGACCTGCCCGGCGAGGTGAAGGGCATCGTCCCCACCAACAACTGGAAGATGGACGCGATGGGTCAGCCGATCTTCCCGGGCGAGACGTACCAGGCGGGCATCGGCCAGGGCTACGACGCCGTGACGCCCATCCAGCTCATCAACGCGTATGCCGCCATGGCGAACGGCGGCAAGCTCTACCGGCCGCAGCTGGTCCGCGAGGTGATCGGCCCGGACGGCGAGGTGATCCAGCCGTTCAAGCGTGACCTCATCCGCAAGCTGCCGCTCGACACCGACGTGCTCAAGGAGATGCGCGAGGCGGCACGCTCGGTCGTGACGCTCCGCCACACGTACAACCTCGTCGACCTGCCGATCCGCGTGGCCGGCAAGTCCGGCACGGCCGAGTTCGGCGTCCGCGACAAGCAGGGTCGCCTGCCGTACAGCTCGTGGTTCGTGGGCTTCGTGCCCAAGAACGCCAAGAACGGCAGCTTCACCCGGAACGACTCGAACCTCGTCGTCCTGGCCTTCGCGTACGACTCGCGGACCAAGGGCAACGTGGGCACGGAGATCGTGAAGTACTTCCTCCAGCTCCACTACGGGATCAAGGAAGACTTCCGGAACTTCGACCTCCTCGAGCGCGGCAACTTCTATGACTCGAACTAGCCGATGACGACCCGGATCGGCGCGGTGGGCGTGATGCAGATCGAGCCTCGCCGTTTCGCCGACTGGACCAGCCGGTCGGTCTCCGCGGTGTGGCGCGCGTACGACCTGCAGCTCACGACCTACGCGGCGCTGCTGGGCGCGGTCGGGCTGGTGATGGCGTACTCGAACACCGTGGGCGAGGGGACGCCGGTCCTCCAGTCGGATTCGACGTTCGCGCGCGGGCTGATGTGGGCAGGCATCGCGATCGTCGCCTTCCTCGTCGCCACCGCGTTCGACTACCGCTGGCTCAAGACGTTCCGGTGGCCGCTGTACTTCGGCAACCTCGGACTCCTCGTCGTGACGCTCGCGATCGGCGACGGTGTCGGCGGGGCCGCCCGCTGGGTCGCGATCGGGCCGATCACGTTCCAGTTCAGCGAGCTCGCCAAGATCCTGATGATCGCGGTCCTCGCGGCGTACCTGGGCTCGCGCGAGGGGAAGCTCGACTCCCTCGTCTCGGTGCTCGGCGCCTGCGTGCTGATGGGCCCCGCCGTGATCCTGGTCATGCTCCAGCCGGACCTCGGGACCTCGCTCGTGTTCGCCGCGATCCTCGCGGGCATGCTGTTCCTGTCGGGCGCGAACCTGCTGTGGCTGCTCGGGGTCGGCATCGCCGGGCTGGCCGGAGCGGCGCTCGGCTGGGCGTACGTGCTGCGCGACTACCAGAAGGACCGCCTGGTCTCGTTCCTCGACCCCGCCCACGACGTCCATGGCTCGGGCTGGCAGCTCATCCAGTCGCAGATCGCGGTGGGCTCGGGCGGTCTGTTGGGCGCCGGGCTCACGAACGGGACGCAGAACCGCGGCGAGTTCCTGCCGGTCCAGGAGAGCGACTTCGTGGCCGCCGTGCTGTTCGAGGAGCTCGGGTTCGTGGGCGCGATCCTGCTGTTCCTGCTGTTCGGCGCGCTCCTGTGGCGGATCATGGCCAGCGGCTGGAAGTCGCGCGACCCGTTCGGGACGATGTTCTGCGCCGGGCTCGCGTCGGCGCTGCTGTTCCAGATGTTCGTGAACCTCGGGATGGTCATCGGGATCATGCCCATCACCGGGATCCCGCTGCCGTTCATCTCCCACGGCGGGGCGTCATTGGTCAGCATCGCGCTCGGGTTGGGGCTCATCCAGAGCATCAACATCCGGCAACACGAACGCGTCGACTGGTGACCTGGGCCGTCCGCTGACGCGGTCAGCGACGGCGAAACAGCCCCCGTCGAGCATCGGCATCGGCAGCCGCGGAGCGTCGGCGGCCCGCCCGTCGCAGCAGCTGGTCGATCTCGTCGCGATACGGCCGCCCGATGGGCATGCGGTCGAGCCATTCCAGGTACTCGATGTCGGTGCGCGCGACCTCGCCCAGCGACCAGCCGTCGTAGCGCCCGAACCGGAGGACCGTCCCGGACGGGTTGCCGGGTGGCGGCCCCGCGGCGCCGGCGCCCTCGGGCATGCGCATCGTCGCCGGGTCGTAGCCGCTGCCGCTGGCCGATCGACCGGAGGTCCAGTCGCGGGACACCGTGTCGGGCGGCGGGGGCTGGGTGGCGCGCGCCGCCTCCTGGCGGATGATCGTCGCGAGGTCGGGGGACGCCGGTCGCGGGTCAGCCGCGGGACGTGGGGCCGCGGTCGCGGCGCGCGCCGCACGTTCCCGATCGTGCGCGGCACGCCGCACGGCCGTGCCCAGCAGCTCCCACGCACGATTGAGCGCGATCATCCGGGCGGGCGCGTCCGGATCCGTCGTCAGGTCGGGGTGGTACTTGCGCGCGAGCCGTCGGTAGGCGGCCTCGAGGACCTCGTCCTCGGCCTCGGGATCGACCTGGAGGACCTTGTACGGGTCGAACGAGGGGTCCACGCGGATCGGATCAGGCGCCGTCGGCGGTGGCCGGGCCGCCCTCGCCGGGTCGCGACGGCCGTCCGACGGCGTCCTCGGACGGCCCCGGGTCGTCCGCGGGCTCCGGCGTGCTGTCCCTGGGCGGCCCGGCGGTCGCGGGCGAGGCGACGTTCTCGAGGCCCGCGCCCGCCTGACTGACCGCCAGCGCACTCGGCCGGATGGCGGTGAGCAGCTTCGGCGACACGTTCGAGAGCGCCTCGGCGACCGTCGCCGGCGGGTCCGAGAATCGCCGGAACAGGTAGCGGAACACGTCGCGCCCCGCGGCTGCCACGGGCAGCGAGATGATCGCGCCCAGGATGCCCGCGAGCGCCGTCCCGACGACGAGCGCGAGCAGGACGGCCGACGGATGGAGCTCGACCGCGTCGCCCTGGATCTTGGGCACGAGCAGGTTGTTCTCGAGCTGCTGGATCCCGAGATAGAGCAGGAGGGCGGCGATGAAGCCCTCCGGTCCCGCGGTCAGGCCGATGAGGACCGCGGGGATCGCGGAGATGATCGGGCCGATGAACGGGACGAGCTCCAGGAGGCCCGCGATGAGCGCGAGCAGGATGGCGTAGCGGCCGAAGACCGGGTCGACGACGACACCCAGGACCTCGAGGCCGACGAACGAGGCAAGACCGACGGTCGCGCCCAGTACCAGCTGACCGCGGATCCACTTGCCGAACACGCGGTCGACGAGCGCGGCGATCGCGAACACGTCTCCGCGCCACGTGGGCGGCAGCGACTGCTCGAGGCTGTCCGACAGGCGACGCCGGTCCTTGAGCAGGAAGAACAGCCAGGCGGGCAGGATCGCGTAGGCCGTGATCGCACCCAGGAGCCCGAACAGCGATCCGACGACCGGGCCCGCGACGCCGCCGACGTTGATGCCGCCCGCCCCCTCCGCGAGGCTGGCCAGGATCGAGTCGACGAAGGCGCGGACCTCGGGTGAGAGGTTGAGGCCCGCGTAGAAGTCCTCGAGCGCCGGGCGCGCGTCGTGGACGATCGTCGGGATGTCGCGGATGAACCGCTGGAGCTGCGCGATGAGCGGGCTCAGCGACAGCATCGCGACCGCGACGATGATGAAGATCACGGTGGCGAACGTGAGCAGCACCGCCCCTGCGCGCGGGATGCCGACCGATGAGAGGCGGTCGACGAGCGGCGCCATGAGGTAGACGAGGACGGCGCCCAGGAGGAACGGCCGCACCGCGTCGAAGGCCGCGAGCATGATCAGGACCACGAGGAGCGCCGCGGCGATCGTCAGCGCGGCGCGCGGCGTCGGCGCGCCGAGGCGCCGTCCGGTGGGGCGCGGCCGGGTGTCGGCGGGCGTGGCGGGGTCGCCTGCGGGGTCCGTGGGGGCGTCGCGGCCGGTCCCGGGCGACGGGCTGCCCGGAGCCGCGGCGGCGGGGCGGTCCTCGGTCGGCCCGGGGGAGGACGTCCCCGACGCGTTCACGCGCGGGACGGGCGGCTCCATCGGCGGCAGACTAGCACGCGTGGACGGCCCTTCCGCTTCGCCGACCGGCGCGTCATCGCCTGCTTCCGCGGCGCCTCCCGCCCGGCCCGTCGAGGCCGTCCAGCGGTGGCGTCTGACGGTGCGGCGCGATGCCGGCGCACCGGTGGTCGGACAACGCGAGCAGCAGCTCGCCTGGGAGGCCGCCGTGCTCGAGTCGGGGCTGCCCGTGGCGCTGGGCGACGGGGAGATCGCCTCGACCGCGGGTGGTGTCCGGAGCGCCGCTGACCCAGGGGATGGCATCGGACGGCGAGCTCTACGAGGTGTTCCTGACGCGGCGTTGTCCGATCTGGCAGGTGCGCGAGGCGCTGGCGGTGAACCTCCCCGAGGGTCATGCGCTGCTCGACCTGGAGGACGTCTGGCTGGGCGAGGCGCCGCTTCCCGGGCGGGTCATCGGGGCGGTGTACGAGGCGCTGATCGCCGGGCCTGGATCGTCTCCAGGGACGGGCTCGCGCGAGCGATCGACGAGCTCCTGGCCGCACGGACCCTGCCCCGCGAGCGCGTGAAGGGCGATCGGCGCGTGGCCTACGACCTGCGTCCGTTCGTCGACGAGCTGGCGTCGATACCTGCTGACGCGAGCGACCGCGTCCGGCTGGCGATGCGGCTCCGGCACGACCCGGAGAAGGGGATCGGGCGGCCCGACGAGGTCCTTGCCGAGCTCGCCGACCGGGCCGGAGCCATCGAGACGGTCGAGATCCGGCGCACGGCGCTCGTGCTCGCTGCGCCGAAGGGCGTCGAGCGGGCGGCCGCGCCGCCGCCGTTTCGAGCCGCGCGCCGGGGTCGCTGATCGGCGGGGTCCCGGTTCAGGCGGCGGCCGTCGCCTCCGCGAGACGCCCCAGGAAGTACTGCCAGCCTTCGTCGTGCCCCTGGCGGCTCGCGTCGTCCAGGCCGGAGTGGCGGAGTCGGAGTCGGGTCCCGCCCGCATCCGGCTGGAGCGTCACCTCGACGGTGCTCCCGCCGGGCTGGATGGGATCGTCGGGGTTCTCCCAGCCCCACGTGAACACGAGGCGGCGCGGTGGATCCGCCTCCAGGACGTGCCCGCTGGCGACGTCCCCCTGGCCGTAGTCGAGCCGGAAGACACCACCGGCACGCGGTTCCAGGGTCGCGATCCTGCCCATCCAGCGGACCAGGTGGTCCGGATCGGTCCAGAAGCGCCAGACCGTCTCGGGCGTGGCGGCGATGTGGCGGTCGTACTCGAGCGCGTCAGCGGTCACGGCGTCGGTGGGCGTGGGCATCGTGGTCGATCTCCCGTTGCGCCGCCTCCGCGGCGGCCTGCAGGTCGGTGAGGCGGTGCGTCCAGAACGTGTCGAGCCACTCCCGCACGTCGTGGAGGCCTTCCGGGCGGGCGCGATAGAAGCGGCGCGTGCCGTCGCGACGCTCGGTCACGAGGCCGGCCGCGCGAAGGACGGCGAGGTGCTGGCTGATCGCCGGCCGGGTGACCTCGAACCGGGCCGCGATCGCGCCGGCGGGCTGCTCGCCATCGGCGAGGAGCGTGAGGATCTCGCGGCGGCGGGGCTCGGCGATGGCGTGGAGGGCGAGGTCGATCATCGGTCGTTGTCACGTTAGTGCACGCTTACGTAAGTGTCAACTGACGGTCGGCGCGGTGTGCGAGGATGCGCGGCGATGAGCGCCGCTCGCGATCACGTCGCCGCCGACCATCCCGACCAGCCCCGATGTCCCTGGACCTACCTCGGCGCGCCGTGCGTGCTGACGAAGGGTCATCCGTCGCCGCACTGGCTGGAGGTCGAGCAGCCGATGCTCCCCGACGCCGAGAAGGCCCTCGAGCTGATGCGCCGAGCGCCCACGAGGGTCGCCGCGGACGAGTGACCCGCGGGCACGGCCCTCGATTGCGCTCCGGAGCGTCGCGACCTACACTTCCCGTTCGCGCCTGCAGCCCGCGGGCGTCATCCCATGTCCACGTCGCGGCCACCGCGTGGCCGCCGCCAGCGACGACCCCTTGAGGATCCATGTACGCAGTCATCGAGACCGGCGGGAAGCAGTACCGCGTCGAGGTCGGCACAGAGCTCGAGGTCGAGCTCCTCGACGCTGAGGCCGGCTCGAACATCACCCTGGAGCGCGTCCTGCTCATCGCCGACGGCGACGAGGCGGCGATCGGCCGCCCCGTGGTCGCCGATGCGGCCGTCGAGGCGGAGGTCCTCCGGCGCGATCGCGGCGACAAGGTCATCTCGTTCAAGTACCGGCCCAAGGCGCGCCGCCGGGTCAAGCACGGCCATCGGCAGGAGCTGACGGTCCTCCGCATCGCCGATATCCGGTTCAACGGCAAGAGCGCCGCCGAGCAGGTGCGCAAGGCCGAGGCGGACGCGAAGAGCGAGCGCCAGCGCGTCGAGGAGGCGGCCGCCAAGCAGGCCGCCGCGGACGCCGCCCTCGCCGAGAAGCTCCAGCAGCGCGACACGAAGGCGGCCGACGAGACGCCCAAGAAGGGCCGCGCGAGCGCCAAGGCCGACGCGGGTTCGAAGAGCACGGCGGCGCCCAAGACCTCCCGCGCGAAGACCGCCGACACCAAGAGCGACACGAAGCCCGCCACGAAGCCGGCCACCCGGTCCCGGGCCAAGAAGGACGAGTAAGCCATGGCACACAAGAAAGCGGGCTCGAGCTCGAAGAACGGCCGCGACAGCGTCGGCCAGCGGCTCGGCGTCAAGCGCGGCGACGGCCAGCTGGTGTCAGCCGGCTCGATCATCGTGCGGCAGCGCGGGATGACCTTCCAGGCGGGCGAGGGCGCGGGCCTCGGTCGCGACTACACGGTCTTCGCGACCCGCGACGGGCACGTGAAGTTCGAGCACGCGACCCGCGATCGAAAGCGCGTCCGGGTGATCCCGGTCGCGGAACCCGCTTCGGCACCGGCCGAGGCGTAGCACCCAGAACCAGCGCGACGACCACCGCCGAGCGCATGTCTCGGACGGACGGCGTCGAAGGAGCACCAGCGTGAAGCCGGACATCCATCCCAAGTATCAGAAGGCCACCGTCCACTGCGGCTCGTGCGGCACGGAGTTCCAGGTGGGCTCCACGCGCTCCGAGCTTCGTGTCGACGTGTGCAGCAACTGCCACCCGTTCTTCACGGGCAAGCAGACGATCATCGACACCGCCGGCCAGGTGGAGCGGTTCCAGCGCCGCCTGGAGCGTCAGGCCCGGGCCTAGGTCCGATCCTCGATCCTCGTCTTCGGCAGCGGCCGGCGGGTCATCCGCCGGCCGTTTCGATTCCCGCGCCCGTGCCGGGCTCGCGCCACGGTCGCTCGACGTTGCCGCGGAATCGCCGGCGGCGCGTGACCAATGCTCACCTGGGTGACGTCTGACACGAACGGGCGGAGGTCGCCACGCGTGCTGCCCCGGGACCATCGGCCGGGAGGGGCGGTCGGCCTCGCGCGGTAGACTCGGCGCGATGGCCAGGTTCACCTATGGCGGTCAGGCGCTCATCGAGGGCGTGCTGATGCGGGGTCGGGACGCGATCGCGGTCGCGCTGCGCGCCCCGGACGGACGCATCGTCTGGGCCAACGAGCGACTCGACAGCGGCTTCCACGGGACCCGCTGGTCGAAGCTGCCGGGCCTGCGGGGCCTGGTCGTCCTGTACGAGACGTTGGTCGTCGGCACGCGCTGGCTCGTCCGCAGCGCGAGCGTGCAGGCGGAGGAGGACGGCGTCGAGCTGGGCAAGGGCCCCGTCGCGCTGATGCTCGGGCTGACGCTCCTCGCCGGTGTCGGCTTCTTCTTCCTGCTCCCGCTGTTCATCGCCAGCGTCACGACCAGCAACGTCGAGAACGGGCTGGTCCAGCACCTGGTCGAGGGCCTCATCCGGGTCGCGCTGTTCCTGGGCTACCTGGTGCTCATCGCGCAGGCGCCGGACGTCAGGCGGGTGTTCCAGTACCACGGCGCCGAGCACATGACGATCCACGCGCTGGAGCACGACGAGCCGCTCGTCCCGAGCGCGATCCGCAAGTACCCCACGGCCCATCCGCGCTGCGGCACGGAGTTCCTGGTCGTGGTCATCGCGCTCTCGATCATCATGTTCAGCCTGGTCGGCCGGCAGCCGCCGCTCGTGATGATCGCGTCGCGCATCCTGCTCATCCCGGTCATCGCAGCGCTCGGCTATGAGCTCCTGCGATGGGGATCACGCCATCGCGGCAACCCGGTCGTGCGCGTGATCATGTGGCCCGGGATCCTGGTCCAGAAGATCACCACCCGCCAGCCGACCGACGACATGATCGAGGTCGCGATCGTCGCGATGGAGGAGGCCCTGCGGGCCGACGGCGAGACGCTGCCCGTGAGCACCGTTCCGCTCCAGCGCGACCCGATGGTCCTGGGCGGCGAGCGCGTCGGTGACCCGGAGACGTCGCCGGGACAGCCACGGCGCGAGGAAGCCGCCACGCCCGTGACCCTCGACCCGCCCGTCCCGGGCGCCTGACCCGCCGCGCGAAGGGATGGTCTCGCCGTCCGACCTCGACGCCAAGCTCGCCGACGTCGCCCGCCAATACGACGCGGTGCAGGCCGAGCTGGCGCGCCCGGAGGTCACCTCGGACCTGGGGCACCTCCGCCGGCTGGGGCAGGAGCTGGCGCGACTCCAGCCGGTCGTCGAGGCGTACCGCGCGCTGACCGCGATCCGGGAGGAGCTGTCCGGCGCCCGCCAGCTGCGCGACGGGGAGACCGACGAGGAGCTCCGCTCGATGGCGCGCGAGGAGATCGACCGCCTCGAGGCGCGCGAGATCGAGCTCACCGAGGACCTCAAGGTGCTCCTGCTCCCGCGCGACCCCAACGACGACCGCGACGTGATCCTCGAGGTGCGTGCCGGGACCGGTGGCGAGGAGGCGGCGCTCTTCGCGAGCGAGCTGCTCCGGATGTACCTGCGCTACGCCGACGCCCATCGCTTCAGCGCGGACGTGATGACGCTCAACGAGACCGGCATCGGCGGCATCAAGGAGGCGATCGTCGAGATCGCCGGCGACGGCGCGTACAGCCGTCTCAAGTTCGAGAGCGGGCCGCATCGCGTCCAGCGCGTCCCGGCGACCGAGAGCTCCGGTCGGATCCACACGAGCACGGCGACGGTCATCGTGATGCCCGAGGCCGAGGAGATCGACATCCCGATCGACGAGGACAAGGACCTCCGGATCGACGTGAAGCGGAGCTCGGGGCCGGGTGGCCAGTCGGTCAACACCACCGACTCCGCCGTGCGGATCACCCACCTGCCGACCGGTCTCGTGGTCGAGATCCAGGACGAGAAGAGCCAGCACAAGAACAAGGCCAAGGCGCTCTCGGTGCTGCGTAGTCGCCTGTTCGATATGGAACTCACGAAGCGACGCGAGCGCGAAAGCGCCGAGCGCAAGGGCATGGTGGGCTCCGGTGACCGCTCCGAGAAGATCCGGACCTACAACTTCCCGCAGGACCGCGTCACCGATCACCGCATCGGCCTGACCGTCCACGACCTGCCGGGGGTGCTCGAGGGTCGACTCGACCCCCTCATCGACGCGCTGATGATGCGCGACCAGGCCGACCGGCTGGCAGCCGTGACGGAGGCGACCGATGGCGACCGGACGAACGATGTCGACGACGACTGACGCGATCCGCTGGATCGAGGCGTCGCCGCGGCCGATCGAGAAGGCCACCGATCTCGGCAACGTCCAGGTCCTGAAGCACTCGAACCTGTATCTGCTCACCGACCAGTTCGGTGACATCCACCCGGATGGCCGCGGCCTCGGCCTCTACGACGGCGACACCCGCCGGCTCTCGTGCGCGATCCTCCGCGTCAGCGGCCAGCGCCCGGTGCTGCTCCAGGCGTCCACCGGCTCGAACTACCGCGGGACCATCCAGCTGACCAACCCGCGGCTCGAGCGGAACCTGCGCGACAAGGTCCACCCGGAGGAGTCGCTGGCCAGCCAGAAGTTGGGCATCGCGCGCCGGCGGACGCTCGCGGCGGCCGGACTCGAGGAGCGGCTCCGGCTCGTGAACTACTCGGAGGTGCCCGAGACGGTCGAGCTGGAGCTGGAGTTCTCCAACGACGCAGCCGACATCTTCGAGGTGCGTGGCTGGACGCGCGCGCAGCGCGGCACCTACCCGCCCATCGCGATCCGCGACGACCGGATCACGTTCCGCTACGACGGCCTGGATGGCGTCCGGCGGTACACCTACCTCGCCTTCTCCGAGCGGGCGGAGTCGCTGGGCGGGAACGACCAACCGACCCGCGACTCCGGCGAGGTGATGGGGGCGTGGCGCTGGACGCTGGAGCCCGGCGGCTCGGCGGATCTCCGATGGGTGCTCTGGACAGGGGAGGGGCCGGTCGGTGACGACGGGGACCGCCTGTTCCCCGATCCGCCGCACGTCTCGGGTGACGAGGCCGGCGCCTCGTACCACGCGTGGCACCGCGGGATCGCGGAGACGCGCACGGACAACGAGCTGTTCAACATCGCGCTCCAGCGGAGCGCCGCCGACCTGCGGCTGCTGGTCAACGACGGACCCGGGCCCAGCGAGCGCTACATCGCGGCCGGCGTGCCCTGGTTCACGACCCTGTTCGGCCGGGATTCGCTCATCGCGTCGTTCCAGGCGCTCGCGTTCCGGCCGCAGATGGCGATCGAGACGCTGGAGGTGCTCGCGTCCCTCCAGGCGACGCGCGAGGACCCGGATCGGGACGCGGAGCCGGGCAAGATCCTGCACGAGCTCCGGACGGGCGAGATGTCCCGGGCGCACGAGATCCCGCACACGCCGTACTACGGCTCGGTCGACTCGACGCCGCTGTTCCTCATCGTGGTCGGCGCCACGGTCGACTGGACCGGCGACCTCGCCCTGGCCGACCGGTTCTGGCCGCACGTGCTGGCCGGGCTCGAGTGGATCGACCGCTGGGGCGATCGGGATGGCGACGGGTTCGTCGAGTACCAGCGGCGGAGTCCGCACGGCCTGGTGAACCAGGGCTGGAAGGACTCGCACGACGCGATCCGCGACCGGCACGGCACCGAGGTCGTGGGACCGGTCGCGCTCGCCGAGGTGCAGGGCTACGTGTTCGATGCCAAGCGGCGGATCGCCGCGCTGGCGCGGCTTCGCGGCGAGGATGAGCTCGCGACCCGCCTGGACAACGAGGCCGAGCAGCTGCGCCAGCGGTTCGAGGACGCGTTCTGGGTCGAGGACCAGGGCTTCTATGCGATGGCGCTCGACGGGGAGAAGCGGCCCGCCGACGCGATCGGGTCGAATGCGGGGCAGTGCCTGTGGTCCGGCATCGTGTCGCGCGACCGGGCGAGGAAGGTCGTGGAGCGGCTGCTGTCGCCGGAGCTGTTCTCGGGCTGGGGGATCCGCACGTACGCCCAGGGCCAGCCGGGCTACAACCCGATCGGCTATCACACGGGCACGGTCTGGCCCCACGACACGTCGCTCATCGCCGCCGGCCTCAAGCGCTACGGCTTCCATGACGAGGCGAACCGGCTGGTGGGTCGGGTGTTCGAGGCGGCCCAGCACTTCGAGGACTTCCGGTTGCCCGAGCTGTTCTGCGGCTTCGACCGCGAGGTCTCGCCGATCCCCGTGCCGTACCCGGTGGCGTGCTCGCCGCAGGCGTGGGCGGCCGGGGCGACGTTCCTGTTCCTCGAGACGATGCTGGGGCTGCGCGCGCATGCCGATCGGCGCGAGCTCGAGCTCTACCGGCCGATCCTTCCCGACTGGCTGGGCAAGGTGACGCTCACGAACCTGCGCGTGGGCGATGCGACGGTCGACCTGCTGTTCCATCGCTGGCGCGGGACGACGTCCGCGGAGGTCCTCCGCAAGTCCGGCGACCTCGACGTCACCATCCGGCTCTGACGGTCGGCGAGGGGTTCGCGCGCGTGGCCACCGTCGGGGAGCTGCTACGGGATGCGGTCGGGCGCCTGGCGGCGTCCGGATCGAGCTCGCCGCGGCTGGACGCGGAGCTGCTGCTGGGCGATGCGGTCGGCGTGGGACGCACCGCCGTGATCGCGCACCAGGACAGCCCCGTGGGCCCGGACGCCGCCGCCTCGTTCGAGCGGGCGGTGGCGCGTCGGACGGCCGGCGAGCCCGTCGCGTACATCCGCGGTCTGCGGGAGTTCCACGGCCTTGCGTTCCACGTCGACGATCGGGCGTTGATCCCGCGACCCGAGACGGAGCTCCTCGTCGACCTGACGGAGCGGGAGGTCGCCACGCGCCTGACCACGGCACCTCGCCCGCCGGGCGCGCCACCGCTGCGCGTCGTCGACGTGGGCACGGGTTCCGGCGCGATCGCCGTGGCGTTGGTGGCGGCCCTGCGGCGACGGCGGATGGATCGCGAGGTCGTGGTGGTGGCGACGGACGTGTCCGACGCGGCGCTCGACGTCGCGCGCGTGAACGCCGTCTCGCACGGCGTCGCCGACCGGATGCAGTTCCTGGCCGCGGACCTCCTGCCGCCGCATCTCGACCAGCCCTACAGCGTCGTGTGCGCGAACCTGCCGTACGTCGCCACGGACGACCTCGCCGCCCTCGATGGGGAGCTCAGGTTCGAGCCCGCGCTGGCGCTCGACGGCGGGCCCGACGGTCTCGACGTCATCCGGCGGCTGCTGGCGCTGCTGCCGACGTCGGTGCGGCCGGATGGCGTGGCGCTCCTGGAGATCGGCGCGGACCAGGCGGAGCTGACGCTGGGCGCGGTGGCGTCCATCCTGCCGGGCTGGCGGTGCGAGATCCTGCCCGACCTCGCGGGTCGCGCACGGGTCGCGCGCATCGCGCCGGCGCGTGGCGGGTGAGCATGGCTCGGGTCCCGGAACGCGCTCCCGCCGCCGAGCTGCCGATCGGGCTGCTGGCGCTGGACATCGACGGCACGCTGGTCGGCGAGGACCTGGTCGTGGGCGACCGGACGCGGCGCGCCGTCGCTGGGGCGCTGGCGCTCGGGGTGCGTGTGTCGCTCATCACCGGGCGCATGGCCTCGTCGGCGATGCGCTTCGCCGTCCAGCTGGACCTGACGGAGCCCATCGTGGCGTACCAGGGCGGCCTCATCCGGGCGATGCCCGCGGCCTCGCGGATCGCGCGCTGGGAGGGCCGGCCCGACGAGGGCGTGCCGCCGGTGGGCCGGCTGCTGCGGCATCGGCCGCTGCCGGGCGCGGTGGCTCGCGATGCGGTCGAGTGGTCCAGGGCCCACGGGCTGGATCCGCACGCGAACCACCTCGAGCGCTTCATCCTGCGCGCGGACGACCCGCGAGCCGAGGACTACTCGGCGTTCATGGGGGCGCAGGCGGAGCTCGTCCCCGACCTGGCCGCCGCGATGACCCATCCGATCACGAAGGTGCTGTCGGTGTCGGAGGCGCCGGTCCCCGTCAGCCTGCTCGAGGCGGCCAGGCGTGACTTCGCGGGTCGTGCGGACGTGACCATCAGCCACCCGCGCTTCCTCGAGTTCATCGCGCCCGGCGTATCCAAGGGGGTGGCCCTGGCGTGGCTCGCGCGGCGAGCTCGTGTCCCGCTGTCGCGGACGATGGCGGTCGGCGATCAGTGGAACGACCTCGAGATGCTGCGGACGGCGGGCCATGGCGTGGCGATGCCCAGCGCGCCGGCGGAGGTCCGGGCGGCCGCGCGCTATCTCGCGCCGCCCGTGAGCGACGAAGGCGCCGCCCGGATGATCGAGGCCCTGATCCTCGCCGAGCCACGCCGGGCGGCCGCCGACTGCGGAGCGTCTCGCGGCCGAGGCGCTCGAAGCTCGCCGCAGCGCAGCACTCGGGCCCGATCCGGCGCCCGAACCCGCCGACCGGCACGAGCCCGCCGACACCGCGGATGCACGCGTGCCGGCGACCACGCCGGCCGATGACCCGGCCGATGACGCGCTGACGCGATGGCGCCGCCCATCCGGCCCGACGACGATGCCGCCCGCGCTGCGGCGATCGCGCTCCTGCGCGAGGGGGCGATCGTCGCCCTGCCCACCGATACGGTCTACGGCATCGCCGCCGACCTCCGCCTGCCCGACGCCATCGGCCGCCTGTTCGCGGCCAAGCAGCGCCCGCCCGACAAGGCGGTCGCGCTGCTCATCGCCGACGCGGAGCAGGCGTCCGTCCTGGGGGAGGTGTCGGCGGCGGCGAGCGTCCTTGCCGAGCGGTTCTGGCCCGGCGGGATGACGCTCGTGCTGCCGGTCCGCGCGGGCGTGATCCTGCCGGACGCGCTGGCGGGCGGCACGACGGTCGGCGTCCGGGTCCCGGATCACCCGTGTCCGCGGGCGCTCGCCGCTGCCCTCGGCCCGCTTCCGACGACCTCCGCCAACCGGTCCGGCGCGGCCGACGCACGTGACGCGCAGGCGATCGCAGAGGACCTCGGCGACGCCATCGCCCTCGTGCTCGACGGTGGACCCATCCACGGCGGGCCTGCCTCGACGGTCGTCGACTGCACGACGGATCGTCCCCGGGCGCTCCGCGTCGGCGCGCTGGAGCCTGAGCGCCTGGCGGCGGCGTTGGACGATGCGGGCCTGCCGCACGATCTCGTCGTGGCACGATAGACGGGCACGCCGCCGCGATCCGTCAGGCGGGGCGTGCCGTCGACCACTCCCCGACCGTCGGCGCTTGAAGGAGGCCCCATGTCGCTGTCGCACGCCTCCCGGCTGGGCTGGGCGCCGATCGCGGAGATCGATCCGGAGCTCTGGTCGGCGATGGAGTCGGAGCGTCGCCGGCAGCACGAGAAGATCGAGCTCATCGCGTCGGAGAACTACGTCTTCGGCGCGGTGATGGAGGCCCAGGGCTCCTGGCTCACGAACAAGTACGCCGAGGGCCTGCCGGGCAAGCGCTACTACGGCGGCTGCGAGTTCGTGGACATCGCCGAGGACCTGGCGCGCGACCGCGCGCTCGGGTTGTTCCCGGGCGCGGAGCACGTCAACGTGCAGCCGCACTCGGGCGCGCAGGCGAACATGACCGCGTACTTCTCGGTGGCCCAGCCGGGCGATCGGGTGCTGGGCATGAACCTCGCCCACGGCGGCCACCTGACGCACGGCTCGCCCGTCAACTTCTCGGGCCGGCTGTTCGAGATCCACGCCTACGGCGTCCGCGAGGAGGACGGCCGGATCGACTACGACGCGCTGGAGCGGCAGGCCCTGGAGGTCCAGCCGAAGCTCGTCATCGCCGGCGCGAGCGCGTACCCGCGCATCATCGACTTCGAGCGGATGGCGGCCATCGCCCATGCCGCGGGGGCCCTGCTGTTCGTCGACATGGCGCACATCGCGGGTCTCGTCGCGGCGGGTCTCCATCCGTCGCCCTTCCCGCACGCGGACATCGTGACCACGACGACGCACAAGACCCTGCGCGGGCCGCGTGGCGGCATGGTCTTCAGCCGGCGCGAGCTGCCCGAAGGCGTCGATCCGGCCCGGTTCCCGCAGGTCAAGACGACGCTCGCGGCCGCCATCGACAAGACGACGTTCCCGTTCGTCCAGGGCGGTCCGCTGATGCACGTCATCGCGGCCAAGGCCGTCGCCTTCAAGCTCGCCGCGACCGACGACTTCCGCGAGGACATGCGGCGCACCGTGGCCAATGCCGCCATGCTCGCCGGGACGCTGGCGGATGAGGGCGCGAACGTCGTCTCGGGCGGCACGGACAACCACCTCGCGCTCGTCGATGTGACACCCCTGGGCGTCACCGGCCGCGACGCCGAGACGCTGCTCGACGAGGTCGGCATCACGGTCAACAAGAACGCCATCCCGTTCGACCGCAACCCGCCGAACATCGCGTCGGGCATCCGCGTCGGCACGCCGGCCACGACGACCCGCGGCATGGGCGAGGACGAGATGCGGACCATCGGCAAGGCCATCGTCCGGGCGATCCGCGGTCGCGAGGATCGCGCGACGCTCGAGGCGATCCGCGACGAGATGGCATCGGTCGCGGGCCGCTTCCCCGTGCCCGGGCTCGAGCGCCCATGACCGACCGGCCGCAAGGCGGCCCGCGTTGAGCTTCGTTCCCGAGGCCGTCGAGCTCCTGCCGCTGTTCATCGCCGCGTTCATCGCGGCGGCGTTCCTGAGCTACGCGTTCACGCCGATCGCGCGCGCGATGGCGCTCCGCTACGGCTTCGTCGACCGGCCGGGCGGCCGTCGCGTGAACACCCGGACGATCCCGCGGGCGGGCGGCGTGGCCTTCGCGAGCGCGTTCCTCCTCGTGGCGCTCGGCATCCTCGCCCTCGACACGGCGGTCGACTCCATCGCGCTGCGCGGTCTCGTCCGGACGGAGCAGCTGGTCGCGCTCCTCGGCGGCGGCGCGGCCGCGATGGTCCTCGGCCTGCTCGACGACGTGTTCCAGCTGCGGGCGCGCTGGCAGCTCCTGGGGCAGCTCGCCCTCGCGACATCGGCGGTCTGGCTGGGCATCCGCGTGCTCGCGGTCGACGACCCGTTCGGATCGGGCCGGATCCTGCTGCCCGACCCGATCGCCATCGGCTTCTCGATCTTCTGGTTCGTCGGCATGATCAACAGCATCAACTTCATCGACGGGCTCGACGGGCTGTCGTCGGGGATCGGGTTGATCGCGGCGGTCACGCTGGGCCTGATCTCGATGACCGGCGCGGGCGGGCCGTTCGGGCAGCCGCTGGTCGCCGCGATGTGCTTCACGCTCGCCGGCGCGTTGTGCGGGTTCCTGCGCTGGAACTTCCACCCGGCGTCGGTGTTCGCGGGGACGTCCGGGACGATGTTCGTGGGCTTCACGCTGGCCGCCCTGTCGGTCCTGGGCACGGCCAAGGTGGCGATCGCGCTGCTGGTGCTGGGCGTGCCCATCATCGACGCGTTCTGGATCATCGTCCGGCGGCTCGCGAACCGCCGGCTGCCGTTCAGCCCCGATCGCGGGCATATCCACCACCGCCTGCTCGACCTGGGGCTGACCCACATGCAGACGGTGCTGCTCATCTATGGCATCTGCGCCAGCCTGGCGGTGCTCTCGCTGGTGCTGTCGGGCCGGAGCCAGCTCTACGCGTTCGGCGGCCTGATCGTCGTCTTCGGGCTGGGGCTGTTCGCGCTGGCCCGTGGCGAGACGCACGACGCGCTCGAGGCGGATTCGTACGAGGAGACCTGAGCGGCCCGACCGGCTGCCGCCGTGCGGTCGGGTCCGGACGTCTCGCTGCCGCTCGGCACCGGACTGGTGGACACCCGTACCTTCGCGTGGGGTCCGATAGGGCAGGGTGACGATAGCGGTCGGGGGGACGGCCGACTAGGGTCCGTACGGCACGCCGTTCCCGTCCCGTGCACGTCGATCCACCGGGGGCCATGTCCGAAACCGTCGTCATCGCGGTCCTGCTGCTTGCCATCGCGTCCTCGATCACCGCGATCGAGCTGTTGCGCGCCGATGAGCGGCGCCCGTTGCACCGGATCGTGGAACGGGTCACGCGCTCGGACATCGCGTGGGCGATCCGAACCCGGATCGGCCGCGATCCCGCCCCGCCGAGCGTGGCCCGCGGTGCCAACGGTCCGGACGCGGAGCCCATCATCGACGCCGAGGAGCTGTCCTACCGCATCGGGGTGCCCGGTGCGGAGCGCTCCCGGGGCACGACGGTCGCCGCCATGCTCGAAGCGCTCACCCTGCCCGAGCCTGCAGGCGACGCGACCCCGACGCCGGACGTCCCGCCCGTCGTCGATGTCGCGGCAGCGACACCCGCGGTAGCCGCGGGCGTCCGGCTCGCCCCGGGCCGGTCAGCGAGAGCCGAGGCGGTCGGTCTGCGTCGCGTCCGTCTGTGGCGCGATTCGGCGGTGGTGCTGTTCACCGTGTGCGCCGTGCTCGTCGCCGCGGGCGTGCTGCAGCCCGGTGGCACCGGCGCCTCCAGCGCGACCCAGCCACCGCCCGAGAGCCAGTCGATCGTCGCCGCCGGCGAGACCGCGAGTCCCACCCCGACGCCGGAGCCCACGCCGACGGCCACATCCGAGCCGACGCCGTCCCCGACGGCCACACCGGAGCCGACGCCGCCTCCGACGCCGGAGCCCACACCCGCCGCCACACCCGAGCCCACGCCGGCCGCGACCTCGCATGCGACCCCCAAGCCCACCCCTCGGCCCACGCCGCGACCCACGCCCCGCCCGACACCCGAGCCCACCCCGCAGCCGACGCCCCATCCCACGCCCACCCCGACCCCGCATCCCACGCCGTCGCCGACCCCCAAACCCACGCCCAAGCCGACACCCAAGCCCACCCCGACCCCCACGCCCGCGCCGCCGGTGGCCGTGATCCACGCATCGGCGACGTGCACCGAAGCCGGCGGCTCGATCGGCTTCGACGGCACCGACTCCCTGCGCGAATCGAGCTACCACTGGGACTTCGACGACGGGTCGACGTCGACGTCCGCGAGCCCGTCTCACGCGTTCGACGGAGGACAGGCCTCGTACGGGGTGATCCTCACGGTCAGCGGCCCGGGCGGCTCCGACTCGACCTCCGTCACGATCACCATCGGAGATCCATGTCCCTGATGCGTCCGCGCCGCGGCCTCCTGCCGCTCTTCGGTGCGCTCCTGCTTGTCGGCCTGCTGCCGGCGGCCCACGTCGCGGCGCTGAGCCCCGGCAGCCTGTCGCTCTCGGTGGACCATGGTGGCTCGGTGGTCGTCACGCTGATCGCCTACGGGACCAGCCCCGTCTCGCCCAGCAGCGGGACGCTCATCGTCGACAGCCAGCCCCAGCACGGCGTCCTGGGAACGCTCGGCTCCACGACCTGCGCGCTCGGCTGGGCCGGCTGCTGGGCGACGGTCACGTACACGCCGGACGCCGAGTTCCTGGGCGACGACAGTTTCGGCTACCGCCTGCAGGGCGAGCGAACGTCGGCTCGGTGACGATCCACGTGAAGTCGACGACCTCCGGCCCGACGACGACCGCGGACACGTTGTTCCTCACGCCGGAGGATGTCGACGCGTACGGGCCTGACGATCTCGACCTCAACGACACCGACGCCGGACGGTGACGACCTGGTCGCGGAGCTCGTCGACCAGGCCCAGCATGGCACGGCCACCGTCTATCCGAACGGGACGTACCGCTACCAGGGCGACGCCGGACTACAGCTCCCTCGCGGACGGCGGACAGCCGGTCACCGACAGCTTCACGTATCGCGCGAGTGACGGCGTCCACGTGTCGGCGAAGCGGACCGTGAACGTGTGGATCGGCGAGGTGAACGACCCGCCGATCTTCACGTCCGGCGGGAAGCGTCACGGTCACCGAAGACAGCGGGCCAGCGCACCATCAGCGGGTGGGCGAGCGCGATCCGCGCCGGCTCGGTGTACGAGGAGCCGTCCCAGACGGTCTCGTTCACGGTGACCGCGGACGACACCGCCCTGTTCACGGTCCAGCCCGCGATCGCGCCCGAGCCCGATCCGGGTCCGGCCGCGACGTCGAACCTGACGTTCACGCCCAAGGCCAACGCCTTCGGCTCGACCACCGTCACCGTCGTCGCCAAGGACGACGGCGGCACGGTCGAGGGCGGGGACGATACGGCCGACGCCGTGACGTTCACCCTCACCCTCACCAGCGTCGAGGATCCGCCGGTGGCGAGCGACCACCAGGCGCAGACGGACGAGGACACGTTCGTCGACGTCCCGGTCACGAACGGCGCGAGCGATCCCGACGGCGATGCGCTGAGCGTGACCGTGGCCACCGACGGGACGCACGGCACCACGGCCATCCGCCCCGGGAACCAGCTCGTGCGGTACACGCCGGCCGCCGACTGGAACGGCATCGACACCTTCGACTACACGCTGTCCGACGGTCATGGCGGGACGGTCACCCGGAGCGTGACCGTCACGGTCGGCGCCGTCGACGATCCGCCGTCGTTCACCGTCGGGCCGGACGTCACGGTGGCCGAGGATGCCGGCCCGCAGACCCTGCCCGGATGGGCGAACGCGATCTCCGTCGGCGGGCCCGACGAGGCGCTCGTGCAGACGCCCGTGTTCTCGATCGCGGCCGATGACGACCCGGCGCTGTTCACCACGGCGCCCGCGGTCGCGAGCAACGGCACGCTCACGTTCCGCGCCAAGGCGAACACCAGCGGCGTCGCGAACCTCACGGTCCGGCTCTCGGACGGCGTCGCGCACATCGACCACGCCTTCACGATCACGGTGAGCCCCCTCAACGACCCGCCGATCGCGGCCAACGACACCGGCGTCACCGTCCCGGCACTCGGCGGCGCCAAGGCGATCGCCGTGCTCGCGAACGACATCACCGACCCGGGCGAGACGCTGACGATCGTGAGCGTCACGCAAGGCGCCAAGGGCAAGGTCGCCATCACCGGTGGCGGATCGGGCGTGACCTACACGCCGACCGGCTGCAACGTCGGCAGCGACACGTTCACCTACACCGTGTCCGACGGCAACGGCGGCACGGACCCGGCGACGGTCCTCCTGACGATCACCCGGGACACGGTGAAGCCCGTCGCGCTCGCGCCGACCGGCGCGTTCGTGACCGGCACGGCCCTGGGCACGACCACCGTGCCGGTCAGGGAGTCGTGGTGCGCCACCGACCCCGGGACCGGCGTCGCGCGCTACCACCTGCAGCAGAGCACCGACAGCGGCGCCTTCGCGACCGTGGCGCTCTCGACGGCCAAGGCGACGTCGGTCATGCGCAACCTCACCGGCGGGCATCGCTACCAGTACCGGGTGCGCGGGGTCGACGGCGACGGGACCGTGGGCTCGTTCGCGACGGGTGCGAACCTGCTGGTCGCCCGCGTCCAGGAGACATCGACGGCGATCACGTACACGGGGCGCTGGACGAGCGTCGCATCGGCCACGGCGTCGGGGGGCAAGGTGCGCTACACGACCGCCGCGAACGCCAGCGCGACGTACACGTTCTCCGGGCGCGCGGTGGGCGTGGTGTCACCGACGAGCTCGAGCCGCGGTTCGTTCAAGGTGTACGTGGATGGGGTGCTGGTGGGCACCGTGAGCGAGAAGACGAGCAGCACGATCGTGCGCCGGGTCGTGTTCGCGCGAACGCTGACGCCGGGGACGCACACGCTCAAGCTGGTGGCCGTCGGGAACGGCCGCATCGACCTGGACGCGATCATCGCGCTCTCCTAGGCGCCCGGCGTCGCCTCTCGGAGGTCACTGCTACCGTTGGTCGGCCAAATGGGGGTCCAGCAAGGTCGTTCGTGGTCGAGTTCGCCGTCATCCTCGCCGTCAGCCTGCTCATCGGATGCGCCGTGGTCGTCCTCGAGCTCGTTCGCGGCGGCGGCATCCGGGTCAAGCGCCGCCGATCGATCCCCCCGGCTCGGCGGTCGACCGCGTCGCGCTACCGATCGCGCGTCGCGCTCGTGTTCGCGATCGTGGCGGTGGGCCTGTTGCTCCTGATCACGCCGATGCTCATGGCATCGCAGGGTCCCGAGCCGTCGCCGTCGGGGCCGCGGCCCTCCGGACTCCCGACGCAACACCCGAGCTCGGGTGGTGTCGCGGCCGCCACGGGGACGCCGGAGCCATCGGTCAGTCTCGGCGCCGAGGCGTCCGACGTCCCGCGCCTCGCCCACCAGCACAGCCACGACGACGCCGTCGCCCGCCGTGACCGCCGAAGGCGACCCCGAAGGCGACCCCGACGGCGACCGCCGACGCCGACGCCCACGCCCGCCGAGCACGCCGCTTCCCACGCTGCCGCCGACGCCGACCCCCACGCCTCCGGCGAGCGCGATCCCGGGTCCGACACCCTCGCCCACGCCCGCCCCCACGCCGACGCCGCGCCCCACCACGCAGCCCTCGCCCACACCGGCCCCGTCCGGGCCGGCCCCGGTCGCGCGCATCTCGGCGGACCGGGATTGCGTGAACCTCGGCGGGTTCATCCACTTCGATGGCCGTGCCTCATCGCGCGAGACCGGCTACCTCTGGGACTTCGGTGATGGGACGACCTCCGATCGGCCGGCCCCGATCCATGCCTACACCCTGCTGAAGCCGTCGTACACGGTCCGCCTCACGGTCACCGGACCGGGCGGCTCCGACGACGCGACCATGAAGATCGCCATCCCCTGCCCCTGATCGGGGTCAGACCGGCCGATGGCAGCTGCTACACTCTGCCGCGCCTTGGCAGGGAGCCCATGATCGAGGACGGCCGCGGAGTCGCGTACCTCGCGCTCTTCTCGGAGATCGGCCTCGTTCTCCTCGTGACGACCTTGGGCGGCACGCTGCTGGGGTACTGGATCGACCGACAGTTGCAGACGGTGCCGATCTTCGCCCTCCTCGGCTTCTTCGCCGGCGCGGGCATCGGCACCTTCGGGATCTACCGACTGGTGACACGGTTCCTGGCGCGGTTCGACTGACGCGTCGGATCGGGACCGGCGAAACAGGGTGGGGTCGCGACGGAGGTGACGCGACTCGCTAGCGGAGGACACGCGTGACGAGCGAGCCCGCGCGGCCGGAGCCGGCTGCCAGCGAGCGAAAGAGCCCTGTGCGTTTCCTGCTCACCGTGCTCCTTGCGCTCATCGCGGTGGATCTCGTCGCCTACCTGATCTTCCCGCCGTTCGACCCCACCGCGGCCGTGACCTGCTCGTACCCGGTCTGCTTCATCAACGGCACGCTGGAGCTGCCCGCACCGCATGTCGTGTGGCCGGCGGGCCATCACCCCGACCCCACCCAGATCGTGACCTGGGACATCAGCATCACGTCCTCGTTGCTCACGATGTGGATCGTCGCGGTCGTGATCCTCGTCGTGTTCTTCATCCTCACCCGCGGCCGACAGCTGGTGCCACATCCCCGGCAGAACTTCGCCGAGTGGGTCTACGAGACCGCGGCGGACTTCGCCGAGTCGCTGGGCGGTCCGGCGGCGCGACCGTACATCCCGCTGTTCATCGGGTTCTTCCTGTTCATCCTGGTCTCGAACTGGAGCGGCCTGATCCCGCCCATCGGCCGCGTCCCATTCCTGCGCGCGCCCACGAGCGACGTGAACGTGACCATCGGGCTGGCGCTCGTGGCCTGGCTGTTCATCGAGCTCGAGGGCTTCCGCAAGCTCGGCGTCCGCGGATATCTCGGGAAGTTCTTCCCGTTCGGCGAGTTCCGCAAAGGGATCGGCGCGGGCGTCATCGCGCTGTTCGTCGGACTCGTGGAGCTGCTGCTCGAGTTCGTCAAGCCGGTCACGCTGTCGATGCGTCTGTTCGGCAACATCTATGGCGGTGAGGTCGCGCTGGGCGTGATCACCGCGTTGACCATCGCGATCGTCCCGATCGGGCTCTATGCGCTCGAGGTGATGCTCAACCTCATCCAGGCCCTGATCTTCAGCACGCTCACGTTGATGTTCACGCTCGCGGCCATCGAGGTCCACGACGAAGAGCACGACGAGCGGGAGCCACACGGCACGCCGGTCGACCCGGATCTCGTGTCCGCACCCGCGCATTGATCAACCAAGGCACAGCACGCCGGGGCGATCCCGGCGACTAGGAGGAACGACAGGATGGAGCACATCGGCGCAGGGCTCGCGGCCCTCGGCGTCATCGGCCCGGGCATCGGCGTCGGCATCATCGGCGGCCTCGCTGCCGGTGCGATCGGCCGCAACCCGGATGCGGCCGGGCAGATCCGCGGTCTCGCGATCATCCTCGCGGCCTTCGCCGAAGGGCTCGGCGTGCTGGCGATCGTGGTCGGCCTGCTGGCGATCTTCATCACCTCGCCCTCCGGCTGAACCCACGAGGGCCACCAGCGATGCACATCCTCGCCCTGCTCGGCGAAGCGGCTCGCGAGACGATCGCGCCGACTCAGGAAGCCGAGGCGGCGCCGTTCCAGATCAACATCTTCTGGATCATCGTCGCCGCCACCACGTTCGTGTTCTTCTTCTTTCTGATCCGCGAGTTCGCGTTCTCGGGGATCGCCAAGACCCTGGAGGAGCGGCGCGCGCGCATCGAGCAAGGGCTGAAGGATGCGGATCAGGCGGCCCGCGACCGCAAAGCCGCCGAGGAGGAGCGCCTCAAGGCCCTCCAGGAGGCGCGGCGGGAAGCCCAGGAGATCCTCGCGCGTGCCCAGAAGGTGAGCGAGGACAGCCGTGCACGCGATCTGGCGGCGACCCGCGAAGAGATCGACCGGATCCGCGAACGGGCCACAGCGGAGATCCAGGCCGAGAAGCAGCGAGCCCTGGGCGAGCTGCGCGCCGAGGTCGCGGACCTCGCGCTGGCTGCCGCATCCAAGGTCGTCGGCGAGTCGCTCGATGACGACCGGCAGCGCAGGCTGGTGCAGGAATTCCTGGCCGAGAGTGGCGTGGGCGATCAGCGGAGCTCGGCCAGCTGATGGCGCGTCCGATCACGTCCGCCCGGCGGTACGCGGAGGCTGCGTTCGAGATCGCGCAGCGCGATGGTCAGCTCGACCAGTGGCGCGACGATCTGCAGGCAGCGTCGGCGATCCTCTCGGAGGAGCACATCGCCCGCGTGGTCGAGAACCCGGCCATCCCGCTCGTCGAGCGTCGGGACCTGGTCGCGAAGCTGCTCGCGAAGCGGATCGCCGACAAGCCTGCCCGGCTGGTCGACCTGCTGGTCTCGCGCGGCCGCGCCGACCTCCTGGCGCGGGTGGCCGACGAGTACCGCCGCCTGCTGCAGCGCCATCAGGGCATCGTCCCCGCGATCGTGACCAGCGCCGTGCCGCTGACCAGCGCCGAATCGAACGCGGTCCGAGCCCGGGTGGAGGCGATGGCGGGTGCCGCCGTCGACCTCACGACCCAGGTGGACCCCGCGATCCTGGGTGGCCTCACCGTCCAGGTCGGCGATCGCCTCCTCGACGACTCCGTGCGTGGCCGCCTGGAGCGGCTGCGCGACCAACTCCGTTCCGGGGCCCGGCCCCGCTGACGCGTCCGGACACCAAGGGGAACGCCAATGGCCATCCGCTCCGACGAGATCATCAGCATCATCAAGTCGTCCATCGATCACTTCGATGAGACGAGCGAGACCCGCACCGTCGGGACCGTCGTCGAGGTCGGCGACGGGATCGCCCAGATCTTCGGGCTGCAGGACGCGCTGTCGTCCGAGCTGCTCGAGTTCCCCGGCGGCGTGATGGGCCTGGCGCTCAACCTCGAGGAGGAGACCGTCGGCGCGGTCATCCTGGGTGACCCATCCGCGATCAAGGAGGGCGACACCGTCCGGACCACCGGCCGGGTCGTCGAGGTGCCCGTCGGCGCCGAGCTCCTCGGGCGCGTCGTCTCACCGCTGGGCGTGCCGCTCGACGGCAAGGGCGACATCGGAACGAAGAAGACCCGGCCGGTCGAGCGCATCGCCCCCGGTGTCATCGTCCGCCAGGGCGTGGACACCCCGGTCCAGACGGGCATCAAGGCGATCGATGCCCTGATCCCCATCGGTCGCGGGCAGCGCGAGCTGATCATCGGCGACCGCCAGACCGGCAAGACCGCGATCGCCATCGACGCGATCATCAACCAGAAGGGCGGCGACCTGGTCTGCATCTACGTCGCCATCGGGCAGAAGCTCTCGACGGTCGCACAGACGGTCGCGACGCTCGAGAAGTACGGCGCGATGCAGCACACGATCGTGGTCGTCGCGGGGGCCGAGGATCCGGCGCCCCTCCAGTACCTTGCGCCCTACGCCGGCGTCGCGATGGGCGAGGAGATCATGGAGGACGGCGTCGAGGTCGGGGGGCGCACCATCAAGGATGCGTTGGTCGTGTACGACGACCTGAGCAAGCACGCATGGGCGTATCGCGAGATGGCGCTGCTGCTCCGCCGGCCGCCCGGCCGCGAGGCCTACCCGGGCGACGTCTTCTACCTCCACAGCCGGCTGCTGGAGCGGGCGGCCCGGCTCAGCGACGAGTTGGGCGGCGGCTCGCTGACGGCCCTGCCCGTCATCGAGACCCAGGCCAACGATGTGTCGGCGTATATCCCGACCAACGTCATCTCGATCACGGACGGCCAGATCTTCCTCGAGACGGACCTGTTCAACGCCGGGCAGCGGCCCGCCCTGAACATCGGCATCTCGGTGTCACGCGTGGGCTCGGCGGCGCAGACGAAGGCGATGAAGAACGTGGCCGCGCCGCTCAAGCTGGACCTCGCGCAGTACCGCTCGCTGGCGGCGTTCGCGCAGTTCGCGGGCGACCTCGACAAGGCGACCCGCGACCAGCTGAACCGCGGCGAGAAGCTGTCCGAGATCACCAAGCAGCCGCAGTACCAGCCGTTGCCCGTCGAGAAGCAGGTCGCGATCCTGTACGTCGCGACGAAGGGCAAGCTCGACGACGTGCCGACGCCGCGGGTGCGCGAGTTCGAGGCGCAGTTCTACGGCTTCCTCGAGGCGGAGCACCCCGACGTGCTCAAGAACCTCGCCGAGAAGAAGGCGCTGAACGACGAGATCACGGCGGCGCTCGACAAGGCCACCGACGAGTTCCGGCAGAGCTTCCTGGCGTGACGGTCGCCTGTGCCATGACCCGCCTCCATGACGGTGCCTGGAACGACGCCGACGAGCACGTGAGCGCACGCGCGACGTCCCATGCCTAGCCAGCGCGAGATCCGCCGACGGATCGGTGCGGCGCGCAACATCAAGCAGATCACGCGGGCGATGCAGTTCGTCGCGGCGTCGAAGCTGCGCCGGGCGCAGGAGTCGACGCTCGCCTCCCGGCCCTACCGCGAGAAGCTCGACGAGGTGCTCGCCGACCTCGCCGCCGTCCTGAGCGGGGAGGACCACCCGCTGCTCGCCGAGCGCGAGGGCGGCAAGCGGCTGATCATCTTCCTGACCAGCGACCGCGGCCTCGCCGGACCGCTCAACACGAACGCGATCCGGTTCATCGCCCGCGAGATCACCGAGTCGAAGGGCGAGCTGGAGCTCGTGACCGTCGGCCGCAAGGGGCGTGACGCGATGCGCCGGGCCCGCGCGCCCATCGTCGCCCACTTCGACGCGCTGGGCGACCGGCCCGACTTCCGGGGCATCATCCCCATCGCGCGGCTCGTCACCGACGACTTCATCTCGGGCAAGTACGCGCGCGTCGATGTCGTCTACTCGCGGTTCGTCTCCACGCTCGTCCAGCGGCCCGTGCTGGAGCAGCTGCTGCCCGTGGTGCCCACCGAGGACACCGAGGGCATCCCCGGCAACCAGTTCATCTTCGAGCCGGGCCCGCGCCAGTTCCTCCAGGCACTCCTGCCGCGGTACGTCGCGACGCGTCTGTACCAGTCGGTGCTGGAGAGCACGGCCAGCTTCTTCTCCAGCCAGATGGTCGCGATGAAGAACGCGACCGAGAACGCCACCGAGCTCATCGACGACCTGACCCTGTCCTACAACAAGGTCCGTCAGGCGAACATCACGCGCGAGATGGTCGAGATCGCGACCGGCGCGCGGGCGCGCTAGCGATCACCGCACCAGGAGGCTCAGTACCCACGATGGCGACCGCCACCGCCGACGCGACCGGCAAGGTGATCCAGATCACCGGCCCGGTCGTCGACATCGAGTTCCCCGCCGGCGGCCTGCCGGCCATCTTCAACGCGGTCGAGATCCAGCGCGAGGGCCAGGACCCGCTCATCTGCGAGGTCCAGCAGCACCTGGGCAACAACTGGGTCCGCGCGGTCGCGATGACGACCACCGACGGCCTCGCACGAGGCGTGCACGTGCGCGACACGGGTGCCGCGATCACCGTCCCGGTGGGCGAGGTCACCCTCGGCCGCGTGTTCGACGTCCTGGGCCACGCGATCGACGGCAAGGGCGCCGTGAACGCGGAGAAGATGCTGCCGATCCACCGTGCGCCGCCGCACTTCGAGGACCTCGCGACCGAGGTCGAGGTCTTCGAGACCGGCCTCAAGATCATCGACCTCATCTGCCCCTTCAAGAAGGGCGGCAAGGTCGGCATCTTCGGCGGGGCCGGCGTCGGCAAGACGGTCATCATCCAGGAGCTGATCCGGAACGTCGCCCAGGAGCACTCGGGCGTGTCGGTGTTCTCGGGCGTGGGCGAGCGCAGCCGCGAGGGCAACGACCTCATCCGCGAGATGACCGAGTCGGGCGTCATCGCGAAGACCGCCTTCGTGTTCGGCCAGATGAACGAGCCGCCCGGCGCGCGCCAGCGGGTCGGCCTGACCGGTCTCACGATGGCCGAGTACTTCCGCGACGAGGAGGGCCGCGACGTCCTCCTGTTCATCGACAACATCTTCCGGTTCACGCAGGCGGGCTCCGAGGTCTCGGCGCTGCTCGGCCGGATGCCCTCGGCGGTCGGCTACCAGCCCAACCTCGCGACCGAGATGGCCGCCCTCCAGGAACGGATCACGTCGACCAACAAGGGCTCCATCACGTCGCTCCAGGCGGTCTTCGTGCCGGCCGACGACTACACGGATCCAGCGCCGGCCACGACGTTCGGCCATCTCGACTCCACGATCCGCCTCGAGCGGTCCATCGCCGAGCTGGGCATCTATCCGGCCGTCGACCCGCTGACCTCCACGTCGACGATCCTCGACCCGAACATCGTGGGCCAGGAGCACTACGACGTCGCGCAGGAGTCGAAGCGCGTCCTGCAGCGCTACCGCGACCTCCAGGACATCATCGCGATCCTCGGCATCGACGAGCTGTCCGAGGAGGACAAGGCGACGGTCGCCCGCGCGCGCCGCCTCCAGCGGTTCGCCTCGCAGCCGTTCTTCGTCGCCGAGGTGTTCACCGGCCGGCCGGGCGCCTACGTGTCGATCAAGGACTCCGTGGCCAGCTTCAAGGAGATCCTCGAGGGCAAGGTCGACACCCTGCCCGAGCAGGCGTTCTTCCTCGCCGGCACGATCGACGACGTCCGCAAGAACGCCGAGAAGCTCAACGCATGAGCGCCGCCTGATGCCGCTCCTGCTGGAGATCGTGACCCCGGAACGCCTGGCGTTCTCGGAGGAGGTCGACTCGGTCCAGGTCCCGGGCATCGAGGGTGAGCTGGGCATCCTGCCCCACCACGCGCCGCTCGTGTCGCTCCTGGGCGTGGGCGAGCTGCGGATCCGCAAGGGTGGCCAGGAGGAGCTGTTCGCCGTCGCCGGCGGGTTCCTCCAGGTCCGGCCCGACAAGGTCGTGGTGATGGCGGAGACGGCCGACCTCGCGTCGGAGATCGACCTCGAGAAGGCCGAGCAGGCTCGCCGGGACGCGGAGCGGATCCTGGCCGAGGGCCCCCACGAGGGCGCCGATCTCGGTGCTGCGCGCGCGGCGCTCGCGCAGGCGCTGCTCCGCATCCGGGTGGCCGAACGGCGCCATCGCGAGGGGCCGCGTCACCGCGGGTAGTCGCCGCTCGTCGCATCGCGCGCGCTCGCGATGCCCGTTAGGGACGCAGACTGATCCATGGCTGACGCAAAGTCCTCGGGCCGATGGCGTCGCGGAGCTCCGCCTCGGACCTCGGAGGGCGAACGGCGGTAAGGAAGATGGCTGACGCAAAACCGTTCCACTGGGAGTACACGCCGCTGCCGCCACCCCCGGAGGTGTTCCGGATCGAGGGCGGCCGGCCGCTGCACGGCAACGTGCGGGTCAGCGGCGCGAAGAACGCGGCCCTGAAGATGCTCGCCGCCGCGACGCTCACCGGCGAACGCTGCCGGCTCACGAACGTCCCCGAGATCGAGGACGTGCGCGTCATGGCGGAGACGCTGCGCGAGCTGGGCGTCGTGGTCGACCATCCGGCGCCCGGCGTCTACGAGATCGCGTCGGGCGACGTCGACTGGCTGTTCGTCCCGCTCGAGGCGGCGGCCAAGATGCGCGCCAGCTTCATCCTCCTCGGACCGCTGCTCGCGCGGTTCGGCCGGGTGATCATCAGCAACCCCGGTGGGGACCGCATCGGCCGGCGTCCGGTGAACCTCCACGTCGAGGCCATGCGGGCGCTCGGCGCGTCCATCGACTACCGCAACGGCTACTACTACGCGCAGGCCCCGGGTCGCCTCCGGGGCGCCGAAGTGCGGTTCCCCATCGTGTCGGTCATGGGCACCGAGAACGCGATGCTCGCCGCGACCCTGGCCGACGGCCACACGGTCATCCGGCCGGCCGCCCGGGAGCCCGAGATCGACGACCTCATCGAGATGCTCCGGTCGATGGGCGCGGAGGTCGCGCGGACCTATCCGGACACGATCGAGGTCCACGGCAAGCGTCGCCTGCGCGGCGCAGAGCACCGGGTGATGCCCGACCGCATCGAGACAGGCACGTTCCTCGTCGCGGCCGCGGTCACGGGCGGCCGCGTCACGCTCGAGGACGCGCCGTGCGAGCACGTCGGGGCGCTGGTCGAGGTGTTCGAGCAGGTGGGCATCCCGATCGTCTGTGGCCAGGACACGATCGAGGTCGACGCGACCGGCCTGCGGCCGGGCGACATCCGGCCGTGCCACATCAGGACGGCGCCCTATCCGGGCCTCGCGACCGACCTCCAGTCGCCGACGTGCGTCCTGCTGACCCAGGCGGGCGGCACGTCACGCGTCGTCGAGTCGATCTTCGAGGACCGCCTGGAATGGCTCGGTGAGCTGCGCCGGATGGGCGCCCGGGTCGACGTCGAGAACCCGCACACCGCCACCATCCAGGGGCCCACGGCGCTCCACGGCGCGGAGGTGTCGATCGGCGACCTGCGGGCCGGCGCCTCGCTCATCCTCGCCGCGCTGGCCGCCGACGGTGAGTCGGTCGTGCACGGCGCGCATCACGTCCAGCGGGGCTACGAGCACATCGACCGCAAGTTCGGCGAGCTCGGCGCGCGGATCGTGCGGACCGCCGATCCCGCGGACCGCGGCGCGACGGCCGACGCGTCCGGCGTGTCGGGCAGCCCGACGGCCCCGGGAACACCCTCGGCGGAGGCATCGGACACGCCCGCCGGGTAGGCTTGCCGTCCCCAGACCCGCGTCCCTCCTCGTCCCGGAGGCGCGCGGCCCCGCTCGGCCCTCCGGGCGCCCACATGGAGCAGCGTCCCGTCACGACATGAAGATCGGCATCGACCTCGGCACCGCGAACGTCATCGTCTACGTCAAGGGCAAGGGCATCGTCATCACCGAGCCCTCCGTCGTGGCCGTGGGCGACGACAACCGGATCGTCGCGGTGGGCGAGGAAGCGCGCGAGATGATCGGCCGCACGCCGGGCAACATCCAGGCCATCCGGCCGATGAAGGACGGCGTCATCGCCGACTACGTGATCACCGAGGCGATGCTGCGCTTCTTCATCGGCAAGGCGATGAAGGGCCGGATCGGGTTCTCGCGACCCGAGGTGATGATCAGCGTCCCGGCCGGCGTCACGTCCGTCGAGAAGCGTGCCGTGCGCGACGCGGCGCTCAAGGCCGGCGCGAAGGACGCGTACCTCATCGAGGAGCCGCTGGCAGCCGCCATCGGCGCGAACGTGCCCATCAGCGGGCCGTCCGGGAACATGATCATCGACATCGGCGGTGGCACGTCCGAGATCGCGGTCATCGCGCTCGGCGGCATCGTGGTCTCGAACTCGCTGCGGGTCGGCGGCAACCGGTTCGACGAGTCGATCGCCACGTACATCCGCAAGAAGTACAACCTCATGGTCGGGGAACGCACGGCCGAAGAGGTCAAGATCCAGATCGGCACGGCGCTGCCGCTGGAGCGCGAGCTGTCGATGGAGGTCCGCGGCCGCGACCTCATCGCGGGCCTGCCGCGCACGATCCCGATCACCTCGTCCGAGGTGATGGAGGCGATCGAGGTGCCGCTCCAGCAGCTGGTCGTCGCCGTGCGCGCCGTGCTCGAGCAGACGCCTCCCGAGCTCAGCTCCGACATCATCGACAAGGGCATGGTGATGTCGGGCGGCGGCTCGCTGCTCCGGAACGTGGACAAGCTGCTCACCCAGGTGACCGGCGTCCCGTGTCACGTCGCCGAGAATGCGCTCAACTGCGTGGCGCTCGGGACCGGCCTCGCGCTGGAGCATTTCGACTTCTTCAAGAAGAGCCTGGTCCAGCAGATCTGAGCGAGGGACAGGGGATGGCGCTCGAAGAGACCTGATGGGGGACCGGGCCTTCGTCGACCTGCACTGTCACACGGGCGCGAGCTTCGATTCGCTGGCCGCGCCCGCGTCGGTCGTCGGTGCCGCGGCCAAGCGCGGTCTCACGCACCTCGCGATCACCGATCACGGGACGATCGACGGCGCGCTCGAGGCGCGGTCGGCCGCACCCGAGGGGCTGGAGATCATCGTCGGTGAGGAGATCCGCACCGCCGAGGGCGATCTCATCGCGCTGTTCCTGCAGACCGCTGTAGCGCAGCACCGCCCGGCGAGGGAGACGATCGACGAGGTCCGGGCGCAGGGTGGGCTGGTGGGCATCCCGCATCCCTTCGACCGGTTCCGGGGCTCGCTGCTGCGCGATGCGCAGATGGCGTCGCTGGCCCCGCTCGTGGACTGGGTGGAGGTCCACAACGCGCGGATCGTCGGCGGGTCCGGTAACGAGAAGGCCGCCGAGTTCGCGCGCGAGCACGGGCTGCACGGGGTGGCGGTCTCGGACGCGCACTCGACGCTCGAGGTCGGGGTGGCGTACTGCTGTCTGGACGGCGATCCATCGACGAGCGATGGGCTGCTCGAGGCGCTGGCGGGCGACGTGGAGCTCGTGACCGGCCGGGCGTCGTACTACGTTCGGACGTTCACCCCGATCGCGAAGCTCGTCCATCGGGTGCGCTCCCGATGAGCGACAGGGACCATCGGCCGATGGATGCGGTCGGGAGTGGACCGGTACCGTCGACGGCGATGACGAGCCCCGAACATGCGGCGCCCGGGCCCCGGGCGGCTTCGGCCTCGACCGCCCCCGCCGCGGCTGCCGCGGCTGCCGCGCCTGCGCCCGCTGCGCCGCTGGATGCCCAGCCGGGCGACGAGCAACTGTCGCTGGGCCGGCGGCTGCGGCAGCCGCGGACGATCATCTCGCTGATCCTGCCGATCATCCTGCTGGCGCTCGTCGTCCGTGCCCTGCCGGGCTTCGAGCTCGACCAGATCCCGGGCCTCCTGGCCAGCGCGAACATGGGTCTGCTCCTGCTCGCGTTCGTCGTCTTCTATATCGGGTTCCCGCTGCGGGGTCTGCGCTGGGCGATGCTCCTGCGCGCGACGGGGCTCCGGATCGGGGTCGTCGACTCGACCGAGATCCTGTTCCTCTCGTGGACGGTCAACTGCCTGGTACCGGCCAAGCTCGGCGACGTCTACCGCGCATTCCTGCTCAAGATCAACACGCCCACGTCGTCGCTGTCGCGGACGTTCGGCACGGTGTTCATCGAACGCGTGCTCGACGTCTTCGCGATCGTGGTCCTCGGCCTCGCGGCCGGCTTCTGGAGCTTCCGGGGCGGACTGCCGCCGGGGGTCCAGGTCGTGTTCGGGATCGGCGTGGTGGTCGTGGTGGTCCTCGCCGTCGGGCTCCTGACGCTGCGCAACTTCGGGCGGCGGATCATCGTGCGCCTGCCGCTTCCCCATCGCATCCTGGAGCTCTACGACCGGTTCGAGGAGGGCGTGTTCGGCGCGGTCGGCGTGAAGCACCTGCCGAAGCTCGCCGCCCTGACCGCGCTCATCTGGGCGACCGAGGGCCTGCGGCTCTTCCTCGTGGCGCGCGCCCTGGTGCCGGACAACCACATGGGCCTCTCGGGAGCCTTCTTCGTGGCGCTCATCGGGTCGCTGCTGACGGCCGTGCCCCTCAGTCCTGCGGGGCTGGGCATCGTCGAAGCCGGGCTGGTCGGCGTGCTCACCATCGCCTACGGGATCCCCGCCACGGAGGCGGGCGCGATCGCGCTCGTGGACCGCACGATCAGCGTGCTCTCGATCATCGTCCTCGGCTCGATCGTGTATGCGGTCTCGCCGAAGCGCCGAGGCGTGGGACTCCGAGGCGCGCCGACCGCCCGCGTGAGCCAGGATCCGGCTGTCTGAGAGGCGGGGCCGCCGCCCCGCAGTCCCGTCGTTCCGCAGCGCATCGTGGCGACGCCTGCCAGACAGCTGATACGCGCCTGCAGCGTTCGTTGCGGGGAGGTGTCGCGCGCATCCGGGCACCATCGACGGGCGTACCGCTGGGGGTAGGACCTGCGACCCGAACGGGTCATGCATGGACCGCCACGCACCCCACTCCACTCGCCGCCGCCGGTCGCGTGCACGCACCAGGCGCGAGTACCAACGGGTGATACAGCCGATCGCCGGTCCCTCGGACACTGACCCCGGTCCCTCGGACCTCGACCCCGCGTCTACGGAGCGCCCAGGCAACGAATGACGACCCAGAACGGCCGCGCATTCAACGAGTGGCTGCGCGCACAGCTCAAGGCGAAGAAGATGTCGCAGCGACAGCTCGCGCAGCAGTCGGGCGTCGATCACTCGACGATCTCCCGGCTGATCCGCGGCGATCGCATGCCGTCCCTCGGCACCGCGACCAAGCTCGCCCGGGGGCTCCGCGAGCTCCACGACGACGCCGACACGCCCGCGTATCTCGGGGTCGTGTCCTCGGCACCGCAGAATCCGACCGCCCGCGTCGAGTACGCGCTGCGCGCGGACGACCTGCTGACCGAACCGCAGGTCCGCCAGATCATGGAGTACTACCTCGCCGTCCGGATGCGCCGGTTCGGCCGGGCGTTCTCGCCGACCACCGCCGACGGCGGGACGGGCGAGCGCGGCGGCCCCAACGGCCACGGTGGCGACCGCAACCTTCCGCGCACGAGCGCGGGCCCGGTGGGCACGGCCACGGGCTACGGCGTCCGCCCGTCGAGCACCACGCCTCGGTTCGGCACGCCGCGCCCGATCCAGCGCCCGCCGACGCGGCCCCCCGGCCGCTACTAGCTCCTCGCGCCTTCCCTTCTCTCGACTTTCCAGGGCACGACCCGGATCGCCCTCCACGTCCGGGTCTCGGGGACAGCGAATGCCGGCCTTCGGGCCGGCATTCGCATTCTTGGTGCGTGGCGGGGTCAACGGTCCGCGCTCATGCGGCGGATCTGCCGCGTTGCCCGCTGCGGTGCTCAGCCGGACGCACGGACCGTCGGCTGCGCCTCCGCTGCGCCGCTCCGCTCCTCGGGGGCGCCTTGCATCTCAGCCGCCTGAGCGCGGAAGGGCGGTTCGGTCGGCGGTCCGCGCTCATGCGGCGGATCTGCCGCGTTGGCCCGCTGCGGTGCTCAGCTCGACGCACGGACCGTCGGCTGCGCCTCCGCTGCGCTCGCTTCCGCTCCTCGGGGCCGCCTTGCATCTCCACCACCTGAGCGCGGAAGGGCGGTTCGGTCGGCGGTCCGCAGGGCGGTCCCATGCGGCCGACCTGGCCGCGAGGCAGCGGCTTGACGGATTGCGCGGCTCGCGGGAGGAAGACGAGGAGGTTCCAGCCGGCGACGCCGATGACCAGGATGAGGCGCACGACGAGTGGCCAGCTGGTCTCCCAGACCCAGAGACCGAAGACCACCGGCAGGAACAGGATCCACGCCACGATCTGCCCGATCAGCGGCCACGATCGGATCGTCTGCCACGCCTGGTCCAGGCTGCCCTGGCTCCAGATCAGCGCGATGGCGAACGCGGCCCAGATGACCGCGAACACCAGGAACAGGATGCCGTGCTCGGCGAGCCAGGCGATGCCGTTGCCCATCCCGCTCGCGATCGTCTCGATGACGGTTTCCATTCGACCCCTCCGTTCCGGGCGGTCCACCTGCCCCTCAGGGAGCGATGACGCGGTCATCGGGTCACCGCCGACCCGATCGCCGGCGCGACCATCTCGTAGGTCTCGATGAGCGTCCAGGTCGCGCCGTCGAGCGTGTACTCGTTCGTCCAGGTCGCGTGGTCGGCGCCGTCCAGCGTCCAGGTGAGCCGGATCCGCGGCAGACCCTCCTGGCCCGACTCGTAGACGAGGCGATCGCCCTCGAGACGGCCGCGATAGATCGCGAGGTTCGGGCCGTTGTTGTCGGCGCTGCTGGCGCGGTACTCGCGGGCGGCTCCGTCCCAGCCCGTCACCCAGTGCAGCTGCCAACGCAGGACGAACGTGCCGTCGGTCAGCCGCTGCTCCTGCTCGAAGTCGCAGACGTACCACAGCCCGTCCTGGGCGAGACGGCACACGGCGCGTCCGAGACCGGTCATCTCCGGCGAGCCCGGGCCCATCCCGTTCGCTTCGATCGTGCCCCGCCAGGTCCAGTCGCGGTAGAACGGGGCGAGCGCGGCCATCTCCGGGCCGGGCGTGGCGCTGTGGGGCAGCGCGGGGAGCATCTGGGTCGTCATCGCGGTGGCTCCTTCCTCGGGGCGAGGTCGCCCGGTCGCGAACGCGAGACCCCACCCTCAGCGCCCACACTGACCATCGCGGGGGTGCCGACCGAAGTGCCGACCGGCCCGATCCCTTGGGCCCGAAGGCCTCCACCGTGCGGTCGACGCCGCGGTCGGCCGGCCCGATGACCTCGCTCGCGAGACCTGCTTCGGCCGTCTCCGTGCACTCGCTGCATGCTGTGACGAACCGCGCGCCTGCGCTGACCGTCGTGGGGGGCGCTCCTCCGCCGTCTCCCGCACCCGATGCACGGATCGTCGGCGGAGGGCCGATTCCGAGCCGCTCGTTCGTCGTAGCGCGCATCCGATGCATCGCGGACCGCGCCCGCGCGGGTCAGTCCAGCGTGTAGACCCCGATGGTCCGTTGCGGCGAGGCGATGAAGCGGTCGAGCTCGGTCGCGCGGAGGTCGGCCGGGGCGGTGCCGCCGAGACTGCCGCCGGGATCGCGGCGTCGCAGGTGCCGCCCTCGAGGAGCTCGGTGAAGCGCGGGTCGCACACGATGACCAGCACGGTGCCCGAGGCCGGCGCGGCACCCGGGTGCGTCAGCGGCGCGCCCGCGCGCGTGAGCGGGAAGCCCACGGCGTCGGCGTTCTTGAGGCTCGGCAGGCTCACCAGCTGGATCGGTCGGCCATTCGCCAGGCCGGCGATACGTGCGGCGCTCTGCTCGGCGGCCGGCCAGCCGCCGTCCCACGCCTTTGCCTGCGGGCTGCCGACGACCTCGAGCGCCACGATCAGGATGACCGCCGCGACGGCCCCGATCACCGCACGGCCGCTGCCGTCCGGTGCGCGCAGCGCCGCGACGGAGATCGTCGATGGCAGCACCGCCGCGATCGCGAGGGCCAGCAGGACGTCCACGATCGGGTCGACGAAGGCGTGGTAGTGGTCGTTGGGGAGGCCGGCGACCACCGTCGCCAGAGATGGCGCCGCGACGACCAGCGCGAGGATCGACCAGACGAGCGTTCCCGTCAGCCAGCGCACGGCGACCCGCTGTGGACCTCGATAGACCGCCCAGCAGACCGCGATGGCCAGGATGACCAGCAGCGCCGAGAGCATCGCCACGATCGGCCGGTCGGTGATCAGCGCGGCCAGCGGCCAGGCGAGGACCCGCCACGCGACGATCGGCAGTCGCTCCAGGAGCGACGGACCGGCTCCTCCGCCGGACGCGATCCACCCGGCGATCGCCTGGGTCTCGGCGAACGAGTGCGTCAGCTCGTGGATGACGAGCGGCACGTACATCAGGGCGATGACCACCGCGCCGAGGAGTCCCGCCCGAACGACCGACGCGCGACGATCGCCGCCGGTCCGGCGGACGTCGGCCAGCCACAGCGCGACGACCGGCGGCAGCAGGATCACGCCCAGCACGTGGCACTGCATCACGATGCCCACGCCCAGCGCCGCGCCGATCCACCACCGCGGGCGCTCCATCGACCACGCCCGCCACGCGCATGCGAGCCCGAACGCCGAGGCGACCGGGATCAGGTTCGGGTTCCAGATGAAGGTCGACTGCTCGATCGCCGCCGGCGATACCGCCGCGAAGAGGCCGGCGATCAGCCCCGCCCATCGGCCGCCCATCGATCGCGCGAGCCACCACGTGGCGGCGACCGTGCCCACGCCCGCGAGCGCGATGAATGCGGTGACGCCGATCGGGTCCGAGCCGGTGAGCCATGCCGCAGGTGCGAGCAGCCAGTAGTACAGGGCGCCGTGGTGGAACGTCCCGATCGAGGTCGGCGGGCCGAGGAGGGGCACGATCCCGTCCCCCACGAACGAGCGGAGCACGAGCATGTCGTGCCCCTGGTCGGCATCCCACGTGCCTCGCCCATCGAGCCCGATGAAGCGCAGCGCGGCGGCCAGGACGACCAGCCCGAGCAGGCCCGCCAGGTCGCGTCGGTCGGTCGCCGTCACGCGGGCTCCGCGAGCGGCAGGTCGTCCGGATCCTCGGCGGGGCCGGAGCGCGAGCGCGACCGTCGCAGCTCGAAGGCCTCGCGTGGCAGCTCGGCGAGCGGTCGACCCGCCGCGAGATCGCGCGCTCGCTGGAGGTTGATCGCGTCGTAGCCCTCGTCCATGCCCGGTGTCTCGATGAGGAACGCGACGTGCCCCAGGGCGGGATGCGTCAGGACGTTCCGCAGGCCCCGCGCGCCGATGCGCCCCGCGCCCAGGTGCTCGTGGCGGTCGAGCCGCGACCCGAGCTCGGAGCGACTGTCGTTGAGGTGCACCATCACCAGCCGGTCGAGCCCGATCCGGCGGCCGAATGCATCGAGCAGCGCCTCGACCGTGGCTCGCGACCGGAGGTCGTAGCCCGCGCCCCAGAGGTGCGCCGTGTCCAGGCAGTAGCCGATCCGCGCCGGGTCCACGCCGTGCTCGACCAGCGCGCGGTCGATCGCCTCCAGCTCGTCGATCGTGACGCCCAGGCCGAATCCGCTCCCGGCGGAATCCTCGAGGACGAGTCGGGGGACGCCCGCGCCGGGTGGCACACGCGCCAGCACGGCGGCGATGCCCGTCGCCAGCGCCTGCACGCCCGCTTCCGCGCCGGCCCCACGATGGGACCCGATGTGCACGTTCACGAACGACGCACCGTACGCGATGCCGGTCCGCAGGTCGGAGGTCAGGACCTCGATCGACTGGGCGTGGAACGTCGGCTCGTCGCCCGCGAGGTTGACGAGATAGGCGGCATGGATCGCGAGGGGCCGGATGTCGAGCTCCCCGAGCCGCTCCCGGAACCGCGGCAGCTCCTTGGGCAGGGTCGGCCGTCGACGCCACGCCGTCGGGTTGTCGCAGAAGATCTGGAGGGCTTCGGCGCCGATCTCGTGCGCTCGCTCCACCGCCCGGACCATCCCCGCGCCGAGTGGGAGATGCGCACCCAGCCGGCGCCCGTCGGACAGCATCGCCCGAGAGCGTAGCGGACGCTCGAGGCACGGCCACGGCTCGGAGGTCCGGGTGGTCGCTAGACTCGGGCGCCATGGATGGTCGCGAGGAGCGGCAGCTGGATCCGGCGTCGCTCGCCGCGTTGCGGGCGCTCGTCGACCCGGGTCGGCTTCGGCTGGTCGGGCAGCTGGCGATCCGCCCGATGACTCGTGAGGCGCTCGGCGAGGCCGTCCATCAGCCGCCCAGCGCGCTCATCAAACCGCTCGAGCAGCTCATCCGCGCGGAGGTGGTCGAGGCGCGTCCGGCGAAGGGCGGCGCGCTGTTCGCGCTCCGCGGGGACCGGATCGGACAGCTCGCCCGCGTCCTCGCGACGCTCGACCACGGCGAGGACGATGCCGCGGCGGAGCTCGCCGCCCTGACGGGCGTTCCCGCCGAGGACGCGAAGGTGCTCCGCCACTATCTCGACGACGGGCGACTCACGACGATCCCGGCACAGGCGTCGAAACGCCTGATCGTCCTGCGCTGGCTCCGGGATCAGGTCTTCACCGAGGACCGGGAGTATCCCGAGAAGGAGGTCAACCAGCGGATCGCGGTGATCCACCCGGATCCCGCGGCGCTGCGCCGCTACCTCGTCGACGAGGGGCTGGTCACCAGGACCGCCGGACGGTATCGCCGCGCGACCTGAGCTCTGCGCCGCCGGAAGGCTCAGTGGCTGCCGTTGGTCCGGCCGGACTTCTTGGGCTTCAGACCCGCGGTGTACTCGCCCCCGACGATCGGCTCGATGACGCCGTAGTCGCCGTCGTCGCGCCGGTAGAGGACCGCGATCTTCTCGGTCTCGGCATTGACGAACACGAAGAACGCGTGCCCCAGGTCGTCCATCGCGGTGATCGCGTCCTCCTCGAACATGGGCTCGAGGGCGAACCGCTTCGTCTTGACGACGCGCCGCTCGCTGGTGGACTCCGCGGTGCCATCGGCGATCTTCCGCAGGATCGCCTTCTCCTGCTCCGGTCGGGCGCGCACGCGCGGCCGCTCCTTGTGGTCCTTCGCCTGCCGCTCGACCTTGTCGAGGACGACATCCACCGCCGCCTGGTAGGAGGCCCCCGCCGCGTGGCTGCGCAGGGTATGCCCGTCGATGACCAGGGTGACCTCGGCGATGTGCGCGTCCGAGGCGCTCCGATGCGCCTCGTTGGACAGCTCCAGCACCGCGTCAGACCGGTCGTCGAGGAGCCGTTCGAGCCTCGAGAACTTGCGCTCCGCGTACACGCGGACGCGGTCAGGGACCTCGAGATTCTTGCCTCTGACGATCGTCCGCACGGCTGACCTCCCCGGTGCGCCCAGCGGCTGCACCGCTGCTCTGGACGACGTGGGCGGGTCGGACGCGGTCCGCCTCGCTGGGGCCGAGTATAGGCCTGCCCGCCATCGGCTCCCCGTCGGGCCTCGGACATGATGGGCTCGTCCCAAGGAGCGTGCGGGTCATCGTTCGCGTGCCACGGTGACCGCGGACACGCCCATCGCGCCCGCCTCGAGCAGCGCCTCGGCGCACGCCGCGAGGGTCGCGCCGGTCGTGACGACGTCGTCGACGAGCACGACCCAGCGGTCCTCCAGCGGCCGCGGGTCGCCGGCCACGACGAAGGCGCCACGCACGTTCCCGGCCCGCCGATCGCGACCCAGGCGGAACTGCGCCTCGGTCGCGCGACGCCTGACGAGGCAGGCTCGCATCGGGAGGCGCAGCGCGGCCGCGGCGACAGCCGCCACGAGCTCCGCCTGGTCGTATCCGCGCTCCCGACGCCGCGCCTCATGGACCGGCACCGGGACGAGCAGATCGCCGCCCGCGCCGACCTCCCGCCAACGGCGCGCCACCGCCTCGCCCAGCGGGATCGCCAGCCGCCGCTCGCCGGCGTACTTCAGGACGTGGAGCGCGCGGCGCACCGTGCCATCGAAGGGCGCGCACCAGTCGAGCTGCAGGAGCGGCGCCGGGACGTCGCTGAGGAGGCCCAGCGGCGTGCCGCCCGGGACCCCGCGTCGGACGTCCAGCGCCGGCAGGCAGGCATCGCAGATCGGGGCGCCCTCCCGCCCGCAGCCGGCGCACGTCGCCGGGAACGCAGCATCGAGCGCCGTCCCGACCAGTCGCCCGACGAGCGTCGCCATCGCGCCCGGAAGCCTCGCACGCGCCGCTTACCACCGGATCATCCGCGGCTTACCGCCGACGTACCGCTCGACTCACCCCCATCGACGCGGGAACCCAGGCCGAGCGCCGATGGCCCGTTCGTCCGGTTGCCCGCGCGCACCCGGGGCGGCACCATGACGGCGGCCCCAGCGCCGTACCGAGGCTGTGCATGACGACCCTCGACGCGAGCGATCGCGCCGCGACACCGGCCGCCGAGCTGCAGCTCGGTCGGCGCTCGCTCGCCCCGGCGATCCCGGCCGCGCTCGCGTTCGGCACCACGATCGGCCTGTCAGCGTTCCTGCTGTTCAGCGTCGAGCCGCTCATCGGCCGCCTGGTCCTGCCGGTGTTCGGCGGTGCGGGCGGCGTCTGGGCGACCGTCCTCGCGTTCTTCCAGGGCGTCCTGCTGCTCGGGTACCTGTACGCGCACGTGTCGGCGACGCGGCTCTCCGTGCGCACCGGCGCCGTGCTTCACCTCGTCCTGGCGGTCGTCGCGGTCGCCGCCACTGCGACCGCCCCACAGCGCGTCGCCTCGCTGCGCCTCGACGGCGTCCCGACGCTCCTGAACCTCGTCGCGATGCTCGCGGTGATCATCGGACCGGCGGCGTTCGTCCTGACGGCGACGACCCCGCTGATGTCCTCGTGGTACGCCCGCGTCCGGCGCGCGGCCGATGCATCCGCGTCCGAGGCCGATCCCTACTGGCTCTATGCCCTGAGCAACGGCGGCTCGTTCGTCGCGCTGCTCGCCTACCCGTTCATCGTGGAGCAGACGATCGGTCTGTCGACGCAGCGGACGGTGTGGTTCGGCGGGTTCATCGCCTTCGTCCTCGCGCTCACCGTGGCCGCGGTGAAGTACGCGGGCACGGTGCGCACCGTTCGCGTGGACGCGGCTGCCGGCGCGGTCCGGACGACGCTCACCCGCGACCGACGCCTGCGCTGGCTGCTGCTTTCGGCGGTGCCGGCGGGACTCCTGTCGGCGGTGACGAACTTCGTCACGACCGACCTCATCTCGGCGCCGCTGTTGTGGGTCGTCCCGCTCGCCGTCTACCTGGCGTCGTTCGTGGTCGCGTTCTCGGCGTCGGGGCGGGCACGGATCGTCCCGATCGCCATCGCGCTCGCGCCGGCGGTGCTGACGCTGATGTGGGTCCCCCTCGGTTCGGCGGCCGGGTGGCCGATCGTCCCGCTCCTCGTCATCGAGTACCTGGGCCTCGGGATCCTGGCGGTCGCCCTGCACGGCCGTCTCGCCATGGACCGCCCGGCGGCCGACCACCTGACCGACTTCTACCTCACGATGTCGACCGGCGGCGTCATCGGCGGCGCGTTCGTCGCGGTGATCGCCCCGCTGGCATTCGACGGCGTCTGGGAGTACCCGCTCCTGCTCGTCGGGGCCGCCGTCGCGCTGGCGATCCGTCTGGAGGGCGACTCCGCGTCCGCCACCGGCCCGCGCGGCCGGCCGCTGCGCCGCCTGCTCCGTGGCTCGCCGATGCGGCTGGTCCCGTTCGCGCTCGTCGCCGCGGTCCTCGTGTGGTCGATGGCGGCTCGAGCAGTCGCTGGGGTTGGAGGCGGGTTGGCGCTGGCTGGCCCTCGGCGGGCTGGTCCTCCTGGTGGGCGGCGTGCGCTGGTTCTTCGCGGGGACGACGGCGCTCGTGCTCATCCTGGCCACGTTCATCCTGCCGCCGGCGCCGGTGTTCCGCGATCGAAGCTTCTTCGGCGTCGTGGAGGTCCTGCGCGGTCCGGAGGCCACCGTCCTGATGCACGGCACGACCGTTCACGGGGTCGAATGGAACGACCGGTCGACGCACCCCGATCCGGGCACGTACTACTCCGCGTTCGGTCCCGCCGGCGACGCGTTCCGGGTGCTCCAGGCGGCCGATCCGTCGGGCGCGGACATCCGCGTCGTCGGGCTGGGCGCGGGATCGCTCGCCTGGTACACGACAGGCCGGCGACCGCATGACGTTCTACGAGATCGACCCGCTGGTCGCCCAGGTCGCCCGCGACACCCGGTACTTCGACTACCTCGCGAAGGCGAAGGGCACGGTCGACGTGCGGATCGGCGATGGGCGGCTGCTGCTGGAGGCCGATGCGCCGTCGAGCGTCGACATGGTCGTGCTGGACGCGTTCTCCTCCGACGCGGTCCCCGTCCACCTGATCACGCAGGAAGCGCTCGGCGATGCGCTGCGCGCGCTCCGGCCGGACGGGATGCTCCTCGTCCACGTCTCGAACCGCTACTACGATCTGGCGCCCGCGATCGGCGCAGCGGCGCAGCGGTTGGGCGTTTCGGTCCTGGAGCGCGAGTTCGAACCCGACCAGGCGCAGCGCGACGCGGGCGCGGGACTCTCCGACTGGATGGTCCTCACCCGCTCGCCGGAGCGCGTCGCCGACTTCCGCGCCGCCGGCTGGGTGCCGCCGCGATCCTCGGACCGCCCGCTGACCGACGACTTCCCCGACCTGCTGCGGCACCTGCGACCGGGCGCCTGGTAGCTCGCCGGCGCCGAGGGCGCGGCGCGAGCGACCGTCGCTGGTCGAGCGTCGTGCACCGGATGCGGCTTACGGCGAACGGGCGGAGTGACGGCGACGCGCTGAAGCGCCGAGCGGCCGTTCCGACGTCGGCCGGTGCACCCGGTGCGCGGGCGGTCGAAGGAGGCAGCTGGAGACGGCTGGGACCCGTCGGGTGATCCCAAGCGTCGCAACATGCACCCGGTGCACGCCGGCCGGGTGGCGGCGCGCCGGCCGGCCGTGTGGCGGCGCGCCCGGCGAGGCGCGCGCACGAACCTCAGGGCGCTGCGACGATCTCCACGCGGTCGCCGACCTGCGTGTGCGTCGCGTCGATCGTGCCCACCGGGAGCTCCAGCACGCCGTCGGCGCCGCGCACCAGCGGCACGAGACCCACCCAGCGCCGCAGCCCGCGATGGACGGACTTCACCGTCCGCGACCCATCGCCCGCCGGCTTCGACACGAACACCGCGTCGATCGGGAAGCGCATGAACATCATGTGGATGCCGTTCGAGGCCGGCAGCCACAGGCCGCCACCCGGGGCCAGCGAGCCGCGCCCCATGAGGCCCATGAACTTGCCCCACAGCGAGGCGGCGGTCTCGAGCCCCGTCGCCAGGTCGCTGTCACGCGTCAGATTGCGCGCGGAACCGGTCGCAGATACGGGCATGAGCGGGCAGATCCCCCGAGCACGGCGACGGCCCGATCGGGTGACCGGGCCGCGAGTACGCCGAGTGAGTGACGGACGAGGCGGAGGCGCCTACGTCTCGAGGTTGATCATGATGAGGATGATCGCCGGGCCAAGGATGACGATGAACAGCGACGGGAAGATGCACCCGACGAGCGGGAACAGCATCTTGATCGGCGCCTTCGCCGCCATCTCCTCCGCGCGCTGCCGGCGCTCGATGCGGAGCTGCTCCGACTGGACCTGGAGCACCTTCGAGATCGAGACACCCAGCTGCTCGGCCTGGATGATCGCGCCGATGAAGTTCGTCAGGGCCGGCACCTCGGTGCGCGCGACGATGTCCCGGAGCGCATCGCGGCGCGCCTTGCCGACACGGATCTCGGCCAGGGCCCGGCGGAACTCGTCCGTCAGCGGCCCCTTGAGCTTCTCGACGACCTTGCCCAGCGCGCCGTCGAAGCCGAGGCCGGCGCGCACGGAGATCGTGAGCAGGTCCAGGGCATCCGGGATCTGGAGCAGGATCCCCTTCTGGCGCTTCCGCACCCGGCCGCCGAGCCAGAACTCGGGGACGGTGTAGCCGAACACGCCGCCGACGATCGACATCAGGGCGCCCAGGATGAAGGGCATCGTCATGATGTTCACGATCGCGAACAGGAAGAAGAACAGGATCCCGCCGACGATCGCGCCGACGACCTTGACGCCGAGCCAGTCGGCGACGCGCAGACCCGACGGGTTGCCGGCCAGGGCCAATCGCTTCTCGGTCTTCTCGGTGAACGACACCGAGCTCATGCGCGAGGCCGAGCTCGACAGTCGGCCGACCAGCGGGCGCAGCGTCCGCTCGAGGAACGGCTGCTGCAGCTCGAGCTCTTCGAGGTTCTTCGCCTGAGCGGTGCCGAGCTGGGTCAGACGGGCCTGCACCGGGTCGACCGGCGCGTTCCCGGCGAGGCCCAGGATGATCAGCAGGATCGCCCCGGCCGCGAGTGCGGCGATGAGGATCGGGATGGCATCCATCGGGCTAGACCTCGATGTCGACGATTTTGCGGATGAGCATGAACCCGATGAACATCGCCACTCCGCCGATGAACAGGATGATGACGCCGGCCGGCAGCCCGATGAGGCTGACGCGATCGTCGAACATCGGAGCGAGGAAGCTCGGCGCGCCGATGAACAGGAAGCCGGCGAGGCCGATCGGGAGGAAGCCGACGACGTAGCCGGACAGTCGCTGCTGTGCGGTCAGGGTCTTGATCTCGCCCTTGATCCGGACCCGCTCGCGGATGGTGAACGCGATCGAGTCGAGGATCTCGGCGAGGTTGCCGCCGACCGTGTGCTGGATCGAGATGGCGGTCGCCATCAGCTCGAGGTCGTCCGACTTCACGCGCCGGACCATGTTCTCCAGCGCCTGCTCGAACGGCAGGCCCAGGTTGACCTCGCGGATGACGCGCGCGAACTCGGTCGACACGGGCGGTCGTGACTCCCGGACGACCATCTCGATCGCCTGGAGGAACGAGGAGCCCGCGCGAAGGGCGTTCGCGATGAGGGTGATCGTGTCGGGGAGCTGCTTGTTGAACGCGTTCAGGCGGCCGCTCTTGCGGCGGCCCAGCCAGAAGCGCGGCAGGAAGAAGCCGACGACCGCCCCGATGATCCACACCAGCGGGCTGCTGAACGCCTCGATGAAGGGCGACAGCAGGATCATCACGAGCGGGATGCCGATGGTCGATGCCGCCCAGATCATCAGGTACTCGGTGGGCTTCAGCTTCAGGTCCGCGCGCGCGATCTCGCGCGCGAGGTTCGCCCCGAAGTCGCGGCCCTCGACGACCTTGTTGAACTGGGTGAGCGCCTCGCTCGACTGCAGGGCGGCCGCGAGGCCGCCGGCGCTGGCGGCAGGCTTGTCCTGGCGACCGGAGGCGTATCGCTCGAGGCGCGCGCTGACGCCCGATCCATCGCCGGACATCGCGACGCCGAAGGCGATCAGCAGGATCGCACCAGCTGCGACCCCGGCCACGGCCAACGTCATGGGATCCACGAGCGTTCCTCCCTTCGTCGGGCCAGCTTAGTAGCTGAACCCGAAGAGGCCGGGCGGCAGGTGGATGCCCATGACCTCGAACTTCTCGACGAACTTCGGCCGGATCCCGGTCGGCTTGAGGCGACCCTGGATCTTGCCCTCGACGATCCCCGTCTGCTCGAACACGAACACGTCCTGCATGACGATGACGTCGCCTTCCATGCCCTGGACCTCGGTGATGTTGACGATCTTCCGGGTCCCGTCCTTGAGGCGGCTCTGCTGGACGATGAGGTCGACCGCCGAAGCGATCTGCTCACGGATGGCGCGGACCGGGAGGTCGACGCCGGCCATGAGGACCATCGTCTCGAGGCGCGACAGCATGTCGCGCGGGCTGTTGGCGTGGCCGGTGGACATCGAGCCGTCGTGGCCCGTGTTCATGGCCTGGAGCATGTCGAGCGCCTCGCCCGAACGGCACTCCCCGACGATGATCCGGTCGGGGCGCATGCGGAGCGAGTTCCGGACGAGCTCCCGGATCGGGATCATGCCCTTGCCTTCGATGTTGGGCGGGCGCGACTCGAGGGTCACGACGTGCTCCTGGCGAAGCTGGAGCTCGGCGGCGTCCTCGATGGTCACGATCCGCTCGTCGTTCGGGATGAACGACGAGAGCACGTTGAGCGTGGTCGTCTTGCCCGAGCCGGTACCGCCGGACACGAAGACGTTCAGGCGGGCCTCCACGCACGCGCGGAGGAAGTCGAACATGTCGGGCGTGGCCGTCCCGAACCGGACGAGGTCGTCGACCGTGAACGGCGACGCCGAGAACTTCCGGATGGTGATGACGGGCCCGACCAGCGACAGCGGCGGGATGATCGCGTTGACGCGCGACCCGTCGGTGAGGCGGGCGTCGACCATGGGGCTCGACTCGTCGACGCGGCGCCCGATGGGGGCGATGATCCGGTCGATGATGCGCATGACGTGGTCGTCGTTCTGGAACACGACGTTCGTCAGCTCGAGCTTGCCGGACCGCTCGATGTAGACCTGGCGCGGGCCGTTGACCATGATCTCGGAGACGGACTCGTCGCGGAGGAGGGGCTCCAGCGGACCGAGGCCGATGATCTCGTCGGTGATCTGCTCGAGCATCCGGACGCGCTCGGCGCGCGTCAGGGCCAGGCCTTCCTCGTCGATGACCTTGCCGAAGATCTCCTCGATCTGGCGGCGCACCTCGACCTGGTTGGACAGGTCGAGCTTCGGGTCGAGGTCCTGGATGACCCGGCTCTGGATCCGGAACTTGACGTCCCGGAACGACTCCCGAACGGGAGCCTGGGTCATCAGCCGGGGCGCGGCGGGCGTCGGCGTGCCACCGCCCGAGGGCGGCGTCGAAGCCGGGCCGGTGGGCGCCGGAAGGCTGGACGGCCCGGCCGCCGGCCGGGCGCTTTCGATCCGCTTCAGCAGGGACATCGCTTCACCCCTTCAGGCCCCGAGGGGCATCGCTCCTGACGCGCCGTCATGAACGCCACGCGAACAAGGACTTCTTGGCGGCCGGCTTGCGGGCCGACTCGTCGCTTGGTCGAGACTCACGAGACCCGACCAGCGTACCGGCGAGCCGCAGGACATCCTGCGACACCTGGGCCTCGCGATTCGAGAGGAAGAACGGCACCCCGCGGTTCAGCGCGTAGACCACGCTCCGACCGTCGGAGACGATCGTGTGGTCCACCCGCCGGCCGATGGAGTGCTCGACATCCGCCACGCGGATGCCGAGGGTCGAGTCGGCGCGGTTGAGCACCAGCTTGATCTTGCCGTCGTCGTACCCCAGCTGCTCCGCGACCTCGAGGAACAGCCGCATGTTCTTGATCGAGGTGATCTCGAGCGAGAGCATCGTGAGGACGATGTCCGCGGTGTCGAGGATCGCCAGCGTGGTGTCGTTGAACCACGACGTGCAGTCGACGATGACGAGATCGTGCGTCCGGCGCAGGGCCTCGAGGACGCGCTTCACGCCGGTCGGCGTGATCAGCTCGGCCATCTCGGGCGAGGGCGGGGCGAGCAGCACCCGGATCCCCGCGGAGTGGTTGATGACGAAGGTCTCGATCGACTCGGGCTCGCCGTGCTCCAGCTCGGGCACGAGGTCCGCGATCGACTTGTTCTTGGGGTTCAGGTTGAGCAGGACGCCCACGTCGCCGAACTGGAACGAGCCGTCCATGACGACGACGCGCTGGTTCAGCTCGGTGGATGCGGCGACCGCCATGTTGACCGCGAGCGTGGTCCGTCCGACGCCGCCTTTGGGGCTGAAGATGGCGACGACGAGGCCCTCCTCGGAGCCGCTCTCGGCGGCCGCGGCGTTCGCCACGGCCCCGGCCATCATCGGCGTGATCGCGATCCGGCTGAGCTTCTCCTTCTCGCGGGCGTAGACCTGGCGGATCGACGCCGTGAGCTCGTCCGAGGAGAACGGCTTCACCAGGAACTCGCGTGCGCCCGCGAGCATCGACCGGCGAAGGTAGTCGGCCTCGCCCTGGACCGACATCATCACGACGGCGGCGGTCGGGACACGACTCGAGAGCTGCTCGGTCGCGGTGATCCCATCCATGTCCGGCATGTTGATGTCCATGAGGACGACATCCGGCAGGAGCTGGGTCGCGATCTCGAGCGCCTCGGTCCCCGACGCCGCGGAGCCCACGACGTCGATGTCGCTCTCGAAGCCGAGCAGCTTCGAGAGGTGGTCGCGGGTCTCCGGGATGTCGTCGACGATCAGGACGCGGATCTGGTCGGCCATCGGGCGGTTCGGGCCTCTGGGTCGCTGGGGACTTCGTTGGATTCGTTGGTGTCGGTCTGGCGGATGAGCGATCGGTCCCGCCGAGGCGGGTCGACGGGCGCGGGACCGGCTGGTCCGTCGCGCCCGTCGCTTGGGGTCGGGTCGCGGGGAGGGGCGACCCTCCGCGTGGCCTGGGTTACGGAGCGCGCTGCTCCGGGAGGACCGCCTCGATGACCTCGGGCGGCAGGACCCCGTAGCCACCGTCGACGAGGACCTTGAGCGTGATGCCCGTGGTCACGTCCGGGATGGCCGGGATGGGCTCATTGGTGTTCGGGTCGAAGAACTCGCCCGAGTTGCGGAGCACCAGGCTGACGCTGCCGTCGAGCTGGGCGTACTTCACGACTTCGGCCTGCTGGCTGTTGACCGAGATGATCACGATCTCCTGCTGGCCGTTGAGACCGGCGCCGGTCGTGGGCTGACCGTTCGCGTCGGTCGGCGGGGGCGGCAGCAGCGAGCACAGGACCTGCATGCCCTGCAGGAGGAGCTTGACGGAGGTGCTGTTCAGGCCGCTGACGACGGTGATGCCCGCCTGGCCCGTGCCCGCCTGGGGCTGGACCTGGACGACCGGGAACTTGTCGCCCGTGAAGCCGACCACCATGTCGACGAAGTCACCCGGCTTGATCAGCGTGCCCACACCGGTCACCTGATCGACCTGGACCGCGACGGCGCGCTGGCCCGTGGGGACCTTGACCTCATTGCACTGGCCCGCGACGGGGCCGCCCTGGGTCGTGGCCGAGGTGATCTCCTGGCCGGCCTTGACCTCCTGGCGGGCGGTCTGGCCGATGACCAGGGCCTGGTCCTTGAAGCCGCTGGACGACGCCTGTTCGACCGGGATGTCGGTCTGCGTGTCGACCATGGCGTCCGTGATGACGGACCCGAGTGGGATGTCCTGCAGCGCGATGACGCGCGTGGTCTTGGTCAGGTCCTGCGTCTGCTGGTTCTGGTTCTGCCCATTGCCCAGCAACACGAAGATCCCGACGAAGGCCAGGACGGCGAGGAAGATCCCGACGAGCAGGACCAGGCGATTCGAGCGCTTCAAGGTAGATGGTCTCCCCGAGCCGGTGTGACAGCGGGCACCACTCTAGCATCGGGTCTGTGCTGCGCGACTAGACGAATGACCTAGTACTCGTGTGAAGAAATGGGAAGTTGCGATGCTTGGCGCAAGGTAGCGCGAAAGGTGGCTGAAAACGAAGCGACGGCCCCGCGGGTGGAACCCGTTGGGCCGTCGTTGACTAGCGCGTGGTTCGAGAGCGCGCCGCTTATATCGCGCTGCCGATGATCGACAGCTTGTCCGAGATCTGCGCGCCGAGGTAGATCAGAGCGACGATCGCGACGATTGCGATAAGTGCAAGGATGAGGGCATATTCAGCGAGACCCTGACCGTTCTCAGCGTCCCCCTGGATGATCCGGGCGAGTCGATCGAAGACCGCCCGATGTCGCATCAAGTCCATCACCTCCTTCCCCTCGAGGATCGTTGCCGGACTCGTGCTGATGGACGAGCCGGGCGTGTGCCCGACGGCGTTCGTCACGGTAGTCCGTCGCCTCGACGTGTCAAGGACCCGAGATGCCTAGTCGGTGCATCCGCAAACCGGCCATGCCCCCGCGTCCCAGGTGTGGAGGCGAATCGACCGCCGGACGATTCGTCCGGCGGTCGAGCTCGTGTCGTTCGCTGCTGCAGCCCGTCGGCTGCAGCTCGGCACTAGACCGAGGCGCCGACGGTCGAGAGGATCTTCGAGACCTGACCGCCCAGGAAGATGAGGGCGATGATCGCGACGATCGCGATGAGCGCGAGGATCAGCGCGTATTCGGCGAGACCCTGGCCCTCCTCCTCGTCACGTGAAAAGAACGAAGAGATGAGTGCATTGAGGTACTGCATCTGGTGAATCACCTCCTTTCCCGGTAGGAGTGTCGCAGCCGTGCCGCGGACCGGCCGCGAAGGTATGGGCAAGGCAGGCCGCTGTCAATACTGCGAACAGCGCATCGGTGCATCCAGTCGACCGCCGGAGGTCCTGTGTGACCCGTGCGTGGCAGCGCCCCGTTGCGCCTTCACCGGGCGCCGCAGCGCCTCAGGGACCCCGCCGCAGCGCCGGCCGTGCACCCGGTGCGCGCTCCGACGAAGGAAGGCTCGTGCGGGAGGCCCGAGCCCCTCTCCGCCGCTGGACGATGCACCCGGCGCACCGGTTGACGGCGGAGCGGCTTGTACCAGCCGTGTGTGAGGCATCAGGGCAGCGTTCTTCGTCGTAGCGCGCATCCGGTGCACCCTCGAGCGATCCGCGCGCTGGCCCCTCGCCGACCCGCCGCCTTCAGCGACCCACTCCCGGGCGCCCGTGCACCCGGTGCGCGTTCCGACGAAGGAAGGCTCGTCCGGGAGGCCCGAGCCGCTCTCCGCCGCTGGACGATGCACCCGGCGCACCGGTTGACGGCGGAGCGGCTTGAGCCGGCCTTCCGTGCGGCATCACGGCATCGTTCTTCGTCGTAGCGCGCATCCGGTGCACCACGACCCCTGATGGGGCGGCGAGTCGCCGCAGCGCGCGGGGCGGTTGCTACAGCACGACGATCCCGCCCGCGGCCGGTGATTCGCCGCGCGCGAACGCGGCGAGGATCTCGCGCGTGTCCAGCGGGAATGCCTCGCGCATGCCTTCGCGGATCAGCTCGAGGGCCCGCCGGTTGTTCCGGGTGTCGGCGACCAGGACGACAAGGCGCGCGACCGTTCGGTCCCGCTCGAACTTCAGCTCGAGTCGGCGGGTGAGCGCCTGACCGTCGCGGATGCGCGTCTCGGCATCGATCGCCGTGCGGTCGCTCTCTGATCTGACCACAGCGTCCCAAGCGCTGAGGCTCGTCGCGCCATGGAGCGGCACCTCGGTACGCCAGCCGAGTGACGGATGGAGCCGCACGCGGAGCCGCTCGAGCAGGCGCACCTGTGCGGCATCGCGGATCGGATCGTCGGCGGGGTAGAGCTTGAGGCTCAGGTGATGGCCGGAGGCGTGCGCGATGCGATCGAGGTTCCGGACCGAGACGTCCTCGATCAGCCCTCGCTCGATGCGGCCCACCTCCGAACCTGACATGCCGATCGCGGCACCGACATCATCGAGGCTCAGGCCGGCGCCGACGCGGATCTCGCGAAGCTCGGCTCCTCCGTCGATCCGGAGCTGGCGACTGTGCCGATCCGCGCGGGCTCGTCGGTTCTCCCGGGTGGTCATGCGGCCAGTGTGTCGACCGACGCTTATCCGGCCCTTATCCGAGCGGCGAGGGACCTCCACCATGCACCCGATGCCCGATACGACGACGGAACCGCCTCGGCGACGCGGGCGACGAGGGCTCCGAGAGCACCTCAGGCGTCGTTCGATGCGCCGGGTGCACGGGCGGGCGGGCGAGAGGGCTCCGGAACGGCGCGCGCTCCTTCGCCGTAAGCGACGCATGGGGTGCACCGGCGGGTCGAACGCCGCGCCTGCCGGCAGGGCACGGCGCCACCGCGCACGCCGGAAACGCAACGAAGCCGCCGGGCGAGCCCAGCGGCTTCGTAGTGCGACGAGCCCGGCGCGAGGCCGGGCGTGCGTCCCTAGACGGACGCGCCGACCGTGGACAGGATCTTCGAGACCTGGCCGCCGAGGAAGATCAGGGCGATGATCGCGACGATCGCGATGAGCGCGAGGATCAGCGCGTACTCCGCGAGACCCTGACCCTCGTCCTCGCTGCGAAACTTGGCGAGGAACGCGTCGACGTACTGCTGGATGAGCGCCATGAGGCCGCCTCCTGGATGAGTTCTGGAACCCCCGAAATCCGAGAGCGGCGCCACCTTCTCAGAGCCTCGTGACGATTCCATTAGGTCGATGGTCCTAGCGACGCCCGGCAACGAGGTGTCGCGCGGAGGCGACACGCAAGACCCCGGAATCGAGAAGGCGCCCTTCCGGCGTCGGGCCGGGCGGGCGCCTTCGTCAAGGCTCTCGGATGGGGCGCTAGATCGAAGCGCCGACCGTCGAGAGGATCTGCGACACCTGGCCGCCCAGGAAGATCAGGGCGATGATCGCGACGATCGCGATGAGGGCGAGGATCAGCGCGTACTCCGCGAGACCCTGGCCTTCCTCGTCACGGGTGACGAGCTGCATGAGCCGATCCAGCATCCCAGCACTACTCCCACTGATGAGTGCACGCCCCCCGGCGGAGCCGCATCGTAGCCCTCGATGCGTCGGGCGTTCCCGTAGCCCGGATGGGTGGGGTCGCACCAACCCAGAGGTACCGGTGCGCCCTGTCACCGCCCGCCGTGCGCCGCATCCACCACCTGGCCGATGACATCCGCGACGCCGCCGCCGAAGAACACGAGGATCGCGACGGCGAGCAGGCCGGCCAGCCCGATGACGAGGGACGTCTCGATGATCCCGGGCCCGGTGTCGGGACGCCGCGGCCGATAGCCGCTACGAGAGCTGCGACGCGGCCCGCGACCACCGCTCATCTCAGGCCTCCGGCGTCGGCTCCGATGGGCGGTCCAGCGGTGCCAGCGGGAGCATCAGCCGGACCGACGATCCGTCGTCGGCGATGACCAGCTCCGCGCCGATGGACGCCGCCCGCGACACGATCTCGCGGCGCACGTTCGCCGGCAAGGCCACCACGGCCGCCCGATGCGCCTCTTCGATCAACGCCTCACGGTCGGCCTTGCGGGCCTCGATCATCTCCGCGAGGGCGGGCGGCAGCTCCTCGCCCTTCTTGCCCTTGGCGGGCGGCGGCGCCGCGGTCGGGACGTCGGCCTCGGGCGGCATCACCACGTCGCGCTCGGCGGAGACCAGCGCCTCGAGCACGTCCGACCAGTCGAGCCGCACCTGGACGCGCTCCGGGCCGGCCGCGAGATAGCCACCCAGCGCCTCGTCCAGGATCCGGAAGACCGTGCTCTCGATCTCCATCGGCAGACGGCGGTCGGTGCCCATCGAGTCGAACTCGACCGCGACCCGCGCTCGGCGCCCGCGATCGCGGGAAGCGCGGCGCATCGTGGGCACGAGCCCGAGGTCGTCGAGGACCATCGGCCGGACGTCGAAGATGAACGTCTTCGTCGCCTCCAGGGTCTGCTGGACCATCGAGACCAGGAGCCGCAGCTCCCCCGCCGCCGACGACGGATCCCGGGCGACCAGCCGTTCCACGATCTGCGCCTGGAGGACGATGTTCGTCAGGGACTGCGCCGGGCCATCGTGCATCGCCCGGGCGATCTCGCGGCGCAGGTCCTCCTGGGCGCCCAGGATGATCCGCGACATCGCGGGCGGCAGACCCTCGGTCGCATCGACCAGCCCGTCCCCGCCCACGCCACCGACACCGCCCGCCGATCCGCCACGTGCCGCGATCGACGTCAGCCCATCGACCAGCGTGACCAGTCCGTCGCGGTACCGGGTCAGGGCCTTGCGCTTGCCCTCCAGCACCTCGACCTGCGAGTCCATCACCGAGGCTCGCCGCGTCAACGTCACGAGCTGCGTCGCGAGGTCCGCGCGCTCGGTGGCATCGCCCTTCGAAGCCGCGAGCTTCTCGGCCGTCTGGGCGCGCTTCTGCTCGTGACGGGTCGATTCCGAGCGCGCCTGGTTGACGAGCAGCTCGATCTCCTCGAGCTCGGCCTCGAGCTGCGACAGCTCGGTGTGGGCGTGCTCGCTGAGCGAGGCGATCGTCGTCACGGGCACGAGGGCGCTGCCGGACGGATCGACCGGCGCGTCGGCTGGGGTGGTGGGTGTCGAGGCCATGGCGTCCCGGGCTGAGGCGGCGAGGGCTGGATGCGCCCCCGCCGGATCGTCGATCCGGTCTAGTCCTCCGGCATCCGGATCCAGCCCTGGCGCATCGCGTACACGACGGCCTGGGTCCGGTCGTTGACGGAGAGCTTGCGAAGGATCGAGCTCATGTGGTTCTTGACGGTCTGCTCGGAGATCGACAGCGCGTAGGCGACCTGCTTGTTGGTCATGCCCTGCGCGATGTTGTCGAGGATCTCCACCTCGCGCGGCGAGAGCGGCGCGAAGATCGGCGCGGCGTCCTGACCGTAGACGGCGAGCTCGCGGAACTCCTTGAGCACGCGCGAGGCCACGGCCGGCTTCGAGAACACCTTGTCGTTGATGAGGTACTCGCCGTTCACGACGCGGCGGATGATCGTGAGCAGGTCGTCCGGGCCGACGTCCTTGAGGATGAACGCCGCGGCGCCCGCCTTGATGGCGTCGAACAGGGCGTCCTCGTCCTCCTCGACCGCGAGCACGATGATCGCCGTCGACGGGAGCTCGCGCTTGATCCGTGAGCAGGTCTCGATGCCACCTGGCGGCGGCAGCGAGAGGTCCATGAGGACGACGTCCGGGGACGTCTCGAGGGCGGTGTCGACGGCGCTCCGCGCGTCGTCGGCCTCGCCGACCACGTCGAAGTCGGCCTCCCGATCGAGGATCTGACGGATCCCGACCCGGAACAGCGCGTGGTCGTCGACGATGACGATCCGTGTCAGGTCGGTTCCCTCCCGACGTCGATCCGGGCCGCCTCGACGGCGGTCCTGGCCGCGGTAGTCCGCGCTCATCCGGTCTCCTTTCTCGATACGGGGATCGCGAGGCGGACGACCGTGCCCCCATCGGGCCTCGATCGTACTTCGAACCGGGCTCCGATCAGCTCGGCGCGCTCGCGCATGAACTGCAAACCGAAGTTCCGACGCCCGCGCGCTGCGACCGCTCCGACGTCGAAGCCGCGGCCGTCATCGCGCACCTCGAGGACCCAATCGTCCCCGTCGAGCGCGGTGCTGACCGCGACGGTCGTCGCCGTCGCGTGCTTGCGGACATTCTGCAGTGCTTCCTGGACGATCCGAAGGACCACGGTCTGCTCCGCATCGCCCAATCCATCGCCGGGCGCCCGCAGGTCCGTGGTGACGGGGATGCCCGCCAGGGCGCCGATCGTCTCGACGACGTCGACGATCGACCCGTCGAGTCCGAGCTCCATGAGCACGGGCGGACGGAGCTGGCTGATGAAGCTCCGGACGTCGCCCAGCTCGCGACGAAGGAGCTCGCGCAGGAATCGCAGCTCGGTGGACGCGAGCCGTGGGTCGGATCCGAGCACGCGCTCGATGTACTCGACCTGGAAGATCGCGTTGGACAGCGCCTGGGCGGGCCCGTCGTGGACCTCCTGCGCCAGCCGTGCCCGCTCGGCCTCCTGGGCCTCCACGATCCGCATCTGGAACTGCGTGGGCAGCGGACCGCTCCCATCGCTGGTGCCGTCGTCGGTCACGAGCGACCGGTCGCCGCGCTCGAGGAACAGCCACGTGCTCTCGAGGTTGCGCAGGGCGAGCTCCAGCCGCGACAGGTCCGACCCGTGCTGGCCGAGCCCCGCGCCGGTCGCGTCGAGGTCACCGCGGAGCGCCTTCAGACGCGCGTCGTCGGCACCCTGCTCCGCGGCGATGGCAGCGGCGCCGTCACCGACACCGGTCGGCACGGCGGACCGGTCGGGCCGGCGTTCCAGGGTATGCGCCTCATCACGCAGGCCCTGCCAGACGCCGAGCTCCTCGACGTACGCCTCGCGATACCGGTCGCGGATGGTGCGTAGCGTGTTCGCGCTGTACGCGAGGGCGGCCTTCGCCTCCGCGTGCAGCTCGTCGAAGCGCGACTGCCGGTCCCCGCTCTCCATCCGCTGGCGAGTATACGGAGGCGTCTGGTCGCTCACGGGACCCGCACCGTGCTGTCGGGGATGCACGTCAGGTGGAACACCCGGATCGACTCGAGGGCGTCGGCGACGCCCGGGTCGGTCGCCGTGCCCAGCGGGACCTCCTGGAAGCAGTCGGCGCCCGGCGCGTTCGAGTCCACGATCTTGGGCCACGAGCCATGGTCGGGGTCCGACGACACGAGCCAGCGCGCGCCGAAGTACTTCGCGAGGTCGATGACGTCCATCGGCAATTCGTCGGGCAGCGCCAGCGTCGGCCGGCGCGACGTCTCCGCGAGCCAGATGGGGAAGTCGTGGATGACCGGCTGGTCCTGCGGGATGCCCAGCGCGGTGAGGCGCTCGTCGAGGGCCGAGTAGACCGTGGCCGTGAATTGCGAGCCGCCGCCGAACGCCGGCAGCAGCGCCACCGAGAACAGCGCCGACCCGAACACGCCGAGCGTCACGCCCAGCCACGCGACGGGTCGGGTCCAGCCGCGCTTCACGCCCACCCACGCGATGAACGCGTCGAGCGCGCCCAGCGCCGAGATCACCAGCAGCACGTGCGCGGGACCGGCGGCATGCAGGAACGTGCCCCAGGTCGTCGAGACGGGGAAGGCGAGGCTGGTGACGAGGAACGTCAGCAGCGAGATGAGCACCACGGGCCGCAGCGCCTTGTCGCGGCCCTGCCACGGCAGCGCGACGAACCCGATCAGCGAGATCGGCAGGCCGAGCGACAGCAGGACGCTCCACAGGTTGTGCCACAGGCCTTCGCCGCGCATGTCCAGGAGCCGGGCGGGCCCGACGGCGAGATAGCGCGACAGCGACGGCGGGTCGTTCCACGCGAAGATGTCGAACCCGGTCACCGAGAACGCGTTCGCCACGGCCTGACCCGGGAAGGGGCTCCCGAACACGGTCCAGTCGCGGAACGCCCACGGCGCGAAGACGATGAGCGCGACGGCCGCGACCACACCGACGAGCCGCGCTCGCTCGGTCCAGGTCACCTTCGTCATCACGACGAGCACCGCCCACACGAACGCGACCCAGACCGCCTCGTTGCGGGTGAGCGCGGCAAGGCCGATGAGGACGCCCAGCGCGATCAGCCGCGGATCGAGGAGCCGGGCGCCGCGCGGGTCGCGGACGATCCGCGTCATCAGCAGGCTGGCGCCCAGGACGAGCACCGCGAACGGCATCGTGGAGTCCGGCAGGGCCGAGTGCAGGATCAGCGGCATGTAGACCGCCGTCGCGAGCCCCGATCCGATGGCCAGCGTGCGAGCGCGCCCGAGCGGGAGCGCCCGTTCAGCCGCGACGTCGGCGCCCAGCCGCCACGCCAGCACCGGCACGATCGCACCGATGACGACGCTGGAGACCTGCGCGGCACGGAACGCCGCCTCGAGGGTCATCGAGCTGGCCGACTTCACGGCGAGCATGGGAAGTGCGGCGAGGAGGGAGGGGAGCGGCAGCCAGACCTCGAACGCGTCGCGCGGGAGGCGCAGCGGCTGCGTCTGGAAGGACCACAGCGCGTCCGAGACGAGCCCGCGCCCTTCGACGAGGTTCCGGGCGACCCCCACGTAGTACGCCGTGTCCTCGGGCTTCGGGAATGTCACGACCGACGACGCGACGACGCGCACGATGACCGCGACGGCGAACACGAGCAGGGCCGACAGGACCGCCTCGGTGCGGCTCATCGGGTGACTCCCGAGGCGGCCTGGCGCACCCGGTAGATCCCCGCATCGACGGTCGACCCGCCGGCCTTCCCGCGAGTGATGACGATCGGCGGCTCCAGCCATTCGGGCACATCGCCATCGAGGATCGGCCCGACCGCGGAGACGCCGTCGTCGCGCTCGAGGACCAGCCACTGGATGCCGTACGCCTGAGCGACCTGGTGGATCGTGTCCAGCGGATCGTTGACCAGCACGACGCCTGGTCGGCCCGCGGCGTAGCGGTAGCCGGCGGCATCGATCGACATGACCCGATCGGTCATCGGGGCACCCGCCTGGTCGAGCGCCGTCGCGACGTCGTCCATGCGCTCGCGCTTGTCCGACCACGTGGCATGCACGGACACCGCGCCGAAGCCGGCGGCGAGGATCGTGAAGCCGATGGCGACCGAGCTGAACACCCGGCTCGCCGTCGCCGGCCGCCACGCCGACCGCCGCGCCGCGATCCAGCCGATGGCGACGACGATCCCCTCGAGCGCCAGGATGTAGCCCTGCGGGGCGAGCGCCACCGCGGAGTGGATGAACGTGCCGCCCGGCACGTGCACCGCCGACACGAGCGCCGAGAACGCGAACAGCAGGATCGCGTACGCGAAGTACGGCCCGAAGTCCGGGCTCCGGCGCCGGTGCCATGCCCCCACGAGCATCGGCGGGATGAGGACCAGGACCCCGACCAGGACGGAGAAGATCATCCCGGCCGCGATCAGCCCACCGATCCGGCTCTCGATCAGCGGCCCGATGCCCTGTCCCAGGAGCCACGAGAGGTTCGCGGGCGTGGTGATCGAGTTCCACTCCCCGATGTTCCGGATGAACAAGACCTTGCCGGACGCGGTCGAGGGCGAGAGCGAACCGAAGGTCGACAGCTGGCGCGCGTACCACGGACCGACGGCCAGGAGGAACAGGCCGACGGACCCAGCCAGCGCCGCCCACGGGATCGCGCGCCGGATCGGCCGCTCGGTCCAGCCGGCCGGCCGGCGGAGCTCGCGCCAGCGGCGCCACCGGTCGTAGAGGAACGTCAGGACGATGACGCCGAGCACGAGCACGCCGTCGTTCCGGGACAGCGTCGCCAGCCCGGCGAGAAGCCCCGCCAGGACGAACGATCGCGGATCGCCCTTGAGGCCCCGGGCCGTCATCCAGAGCGATGCGGCGACGAGCGGCTGATAGAGCGAGAAGTTGTCGGGCTGGACCATGTACACGAGGCTCAGCCCCGGGATCGCCGTCAGGATGCCGGCGCCGAGCGCGACGGCACGAGTGGCCTTCGCGTCGCGCGCGATCGCCCAGGCCAGCGGTGCCGCGGTCGCGCCGGCGAGCGCGAACGGCAGCGCGGACGCGAACGGCCGTCGGGCCCAGGACCCAGATGAACGGCACCTGGATCAGCGACGCGAGCGGCATCCAGTGGGCGTTCGAGGCGATCGGGAGGACCGGGTTCGCAGGGATCGCCCCGCCGACCTCCGCGAAGATCCAGACGACGTCGATGTTGAAGCCCTGCCCGCTGGCAAGGTTCCGGGCGACGTCGACGTAGTAGAAGGAATCGGGGTACGCGGGGTCCGGGAAGCCCGCGATCAGAACGAGCCGGACGGCGACGGCGAGCGCGTATAGCCCCAGTACGGTCCTCACGGCCGGTGCAGCCTAGCACCGGGTCCGGGCTACCCCACCCGGTACGGATGGCCTAGCCCGGATGGCTGTCGGAGCCGCCGCTGGTGCCATCGCGCACCGTCCCGCGCACGCGTAGAGTGCCGCCCGTGACGTCCGCCGCGTTCACCCTGCGCCCCGCCACGCGACGCCGCATCCGGTACATCCTGATCGGGGCGGCGGTGCTGGGCGCGATCATCGGGCTCGACACGCTGGTGCTCCATCTGCGGGTGGACCCGCTGGCCGATGTCCGGGCCTATTACGACGCCGGCGCTCGGCTCAACGCCGGCCAGCCGCTGTACGTGCAGCCCGCGACCACCGACGACGCGGCGTTCTACCGCTATCCACCGCTCCTCGCGATCGCCTTCCGGCCGCTGGCGCTGCTGCCCTACGAGGTCGCAGCGTTGATCTGGGAGGTCGTCGTCGTCGTGTCGTTCGGTCTGACGGTCGTGCGGCTCGGCATCCGCCAGGAGCGGACGTGGCTGTTGCTCGGCTGGCTGGCGCCGGCCATCGCCTGGAGCATCGCCATCGGCCAGGCGCAGGTGCCGATCACCCTGCTGCTCGCGATCGGCTCGCCCTTGGCAGTGGCCCTGGCCGCCAACCTGAAGCTGCTGCCAGCGCTCGTGGCGATCTACTGGCTGGCGCGGCGCGAATGGCGGCAGCTCAGGTGGTTCGCGTCGTGGATGGCCATCATCATCGCCCTCCAGTTCATGCTCGAGCCCGCCGGATCGCTGGCATTCCTCCGGTTCACCGACCTCGCGCAGGTGGGCACCGTGGAGAACCGGTCGCTGTACGCGATCCACCCGGCGCTGTGGGCGGCGTCGGTCGTCCTCCTGGTGGTGCTCGCGCTCCGGTTCGGGCGGACCCGGGCCGGTTGGCCGCTCGCCGTCGCGCTGAGCGTGCTGGCCACGCCGCGGCTGCTCCTGTACCAGTTGATGACGCTCCTCGCCGGTGCCGCCGGGCCGCGCCCGGCCGAGGTCGCGGCCACAGCCGCGGCCACGCCGTCGAGTCCCGGGACGACGGGCTCGCTCGGCCGCGCATCGGGAGCCGTGGGGCGATGACGCCCGCCCTGTCCGAGACGACGGCCGCCGAAGGCCCGCCCGACGCGATCGTGCGCCGACGCCGTTCGCGCCCGATGGCGCCCATCTGGATCGCGCTCGGGATCGGCGGCTGGGTCGGGCTGGCGTGGCTCGTCAGCCGGATGTACGCCGCCGACGCGAAGGGTGCGGGCTTCGACCTGGAGCTGATCCTGCAGGCCGGGCGCGACCTCGCGGCCGGCACGTCGCCCTATCGGCCCGACATGCTCGCCGGCGCCGCCCCCGAGTCGACCACGCTCTTCTTCTCCTATCCGCCGCACGTCGCGCAGGTCACGAGCCTGCTGCACGGACTGTCGATGCCGGTGGTCCTGACGCTGCTGTGGCTCGCCGCCGCGGCGGGCGTCGCCGTCATCGCCGCGCTGCTGCGGGCTCGCCTCGCGCCGACGCTGCCGCTCCGCAACGTCGTCCTGCCGGCCGTCGCCATCTCGCCGTTCTGCCTGTCGCTCGCCACCGGCCTGCTGTTCGGCAACGTGAACGTCCTGTTCCCGCTCGCCTACGGGCTGATCCTGCTGGCGGCCCTCGGCTCGACGATGGCCGACCGGGCGGCCGGCGGCGTCGCGCTCGCGATCGCGTCGCTCACCAAGCTCCACCCGGGCTCGCTGGGCCTGTGGTTCCTGGTCCGGGGCTTCCGCGAACGGCGGAACGGCGAGCGGCCTCACGCCTGGGGCGTCCTCGTCGTCGCGTTCCTCGTCGCCCTCGTCGTCCTCGCGATCAGCCTCCTCGCCGGCGGCGTCGCGCTGTGGACCGAGTACGCGACGGTCATCCGGGCGGGCGCCCAGGCGTCGATCGTCGACCCGCGGAACGCGGGTCCGGCCGCCCAGATCGCGATCGCCCTCGGCCAGGGCGACGCGACGGCGCGGATCCTGCAGATCCCGGTGACGCTGATCGCGCTGCTCATCACGGCGTGGGCGGCCTGGACGCGCGACGACCCCATCGAGAGCGTCGCGTGGGCCGCCGCCGCGTCGCTCGCGACGCTGCCGGTCACCTGGTACCACTACCCGGCGGCGTTCATCCCGTTCGCCATCGCCGCCGCGCTGCGAGCGCACGGGACGCCTGCCTTCGGCCGGACGATCGCGCTGGTCTTCGCCGGGCTGGTCCTCGCCGGCGTGGCGATCTCCTGGCTGCCGCTCGAATGGGTCGGCATCGCGTGTGTCATCGCGGCCGTCCGGCTGTCGGCGCCCCGGACCTCCGAGCGGCCCGTCGCGGCCCCGGTGGCTGCGTAGACTGCGCCGATGCCCGCCACGAGCCTCACCATCGTCCTCCCGGCGTACAACGAGGAGGCGCGCCTCGGGCCGGCACTGGATGAGCTGTTCGGGTACCTGCATCGACGTGGCGCGTCGGCACGCGACGGTTCGCCCGGGTCCGCGGAGCTGCCGGAGGACGTGCGTGTCCTCGTGGTCGATGACGGCAGCACCGACGCCACGGGCGACCTCGTGCGCGCCCGCACGGAAGCCGAGCTCTCGCTGATCACCGTGCGCCACGGGGGAAAGGGCGCCGCGGTCCGCGCCGGGATGATGGCCGCCGACACCGACCTGATCGTGTTCGCCGACGCCGACATGGCGACCCCGCCCGACGAGCTCGTGCCGCTGGTCGCCGCGCTCGACCGCGCGGACGTCGCCCTGGGCAGCCGGATCCAGCCCGACGGCTCGGACATGCGCAAGACCCAGCCGCCCTATCGGCGCCTGCTGGGCAAGGCGTTCCACCTGCTCGCGTCGGTGTGGGTCGTGGGGCCGGTCCAGGACACGCAGTGCGGCTTCAAGGGCTTCACGCGGCGTGCGGCGCACGACGTGTTCGCGCGCCAGCGCGTGACCAGCATCGTGTTCGACGTCGAGGTCATCTATCTCGCGCGGCGGCGCGGCTATCGGCTGGCGGTCGTGCCCATCCGCTGGTTCGATCGACGAGGGTCGCGCATGCGGCCGGGCGCGCGGCTGGCGGCGCGCGTGGCGTGGGACCTGTTCCGGATCCCGCTCCTCCATCGCGGCCTCGGTCGCGCGGTGCGAGATGAGCGGGTCGCGGAGGGCTGACCAGGCCGGGGGCTACGCCCGGGACGGGTACGTCGGCGGGCAGGTCGTCGGCGGTGTCGAGACGCCGGTCGAGCCGCTGTGGCTGCGGGTGCTGACCGCGCTGCTGATGATCGGGGCGATCCTCGCGCCGCTGCTGTTCGTGGGCCTCACGCTCGCCGTCGCGGGGAACACGCTGGGCTACGACTTCCTCGCCTACCACGCGGCGGCGGCGCGGGTGCTCGACGGCAAGCCGCTGTACGACACGTCGTTCCAGGCGGCCGGCGGGTTCGGCCTCTTCTACTACCCGCCGTTCTTCGCGCCGATGATCCTGCCGGTCGGGTTCCTGCCGTCGTCAGCGGCGACGTGGGCGTGGATCGGGCTGCTGATCGGGGCCTTCCTCGTGGGCACGCGCCTGTTGCCGGTGTCGACGCGCGTGAAGCTCGCCATCGTCCTGCTCGCCGGGTTGTCGTGGCCGTTCGTGTACGCGATGAAGCTGGGACAGGTGGGACCCCTGCTGTACCTCGCGTTCGCGTGCGGCTGGCGGTGGCTGGACGAACCGCGCGTGCTGGGCGCGTCGGCGGCGGTCGGCACGGCGATCAAGCTCCAGCCGGGGCTGCTGTTCGTGTGGGCGCTGCTCAGCGGGCGATGGAAGGCCGTGCTTTGGGGCGCGCTGGTGTTGGGACTCTTCGCCGTGGCCGCGACGCTCGTGGCGGGCGCGTCTGCGTGGACCGACTTCCTCACGCTGATCCGCCGCGTGTCCGACCCGATCGCGACGGAGCACAACTTCACGCCGGGTGCCGTGGCGTTCCAGCTGGGCGTTCCGCGCGAGCTCGCGAGCGTCCTGCAGGTGGTCACGTCCGTGGCGGCCGTCGCGCTGGTCATCTGGGCCGCGCGGCGTGCCGAGCCGGACGCCGGCTATCTCGATCACGGTGGTCGCGTCGCAGCTGGTCTCGCCGATCCTGTGGGACCACTACGCGATGCTGCTGCTGCTCCCCGTGGCCTGGCTGCTCGAGCGGCGGCAATGGTGGGCGGCCGTCGGTGCCGCTGGTGACGGCGGTCGTCCTGGTCGGGACGACGCCGTCCTTCGTCTATCCGCTGCTGTTCGTGATCGTCGCGGTGGCCGTCGCCTGGCTGGGGCGCGATCCCGGCGTACCAGCGCGACATGCCGGACTCGCTGCGGGAGGCGCTATCGCGGGGAACGTAGAGCGCTCCGTGGGAAACCCCTTTGCCGCGGGCGGTGTGATCAGCCGCGAGGTCGCTCTGGCATGCTTGGAATTCGTGGTGAGCACGCCGCGCATGGTGTTCGTAGTCCTGCGGTGGAAGAGGGCCGAGCCTGTCTCCAAGCTTTGCTCGACGAGGGCCACCGGCCCGCGGGGCTCATCACGCTTCCGGGAATTCGACTCATCGCGCAGACGTCGGGTGGGGTTCTCTTCGACGACCTTGCCCGCGAAGCACAATTCCGTCGGATTGTCAAGACCGCGGATCTGAAGTCCACCGACCAGATCAGTCAGCTGGCGGCGCTCGAGCCAGACCTCGTCATCGTCGTCGGCTGGACGCGGCTCTTGAGCCGGGAGGCGATCGCGCTGCCCCGCCTCGGAACGGTCGGGCTTCCAGGCCGCGAGCCTCCAGCTCCGCGTTGTCGCGCGGCGGGCGCCGGTGAACTGGGCGATCATCGAAACGGCGAACGGTCGACCGGGAACACGATGATCTTCCTGGATGAGGGCGTAGACACCGGCGACATCATCGATCAGCAGGCGATCGAGATCACGGAACAGGACGACTGCGCGACGCTCTACCGGAAGGTCGCCGAGGCCGGGACCCGCATGCTGTTGGCGCACCTTCCTGCGCTCCAGTCGGGCACCGCACCAAGAGCGCCGCAGGATGATCGGCTCGCCACCGTGATGCCCAGGCGCCGGCCGAGGATGGGCTGATCGACTGGTCGCGATCGACCCGGCAACTCTACGACTGGGTCCGTGCTCTGACCACCCGTATCTCGGTGCGGCATTGATGCCGAGCCGATCGACGCGACCTCGACGTCAGGAAGTACGGATGCCGTCATGAGTGCACAAGATCAGGGGGGTCGGATGGCGATCGCAACGGGCGACGGTTGGCTGCTCCCGGGAGCCGTCCAGGTGGATGGCGAACCTGAGCGAGGGAACGAGGCGCTTCGGCCCTTTGTCGCGACGCGTCTCGGTGTCGCGGCATGAAGATCCTCGTAGTGGCGGCACATCCGGACGACGAGTTGCTCGGACTGGGTGGTTCGCTGCTGCGCCACGGGCGCAAGGTGATGACCTGTTCGTGTATATCGCGTGCGCGGGAACAAATCTCCGCTATGGGCGCGACGCCACCAACGAACTTCTCCGAGCAAGCCGCGCGGTCGCAGAGCGGCTTGGCGCTTCGCTGACCCTGGGAGAGCTGCCGGACCAAGGGTTGGACACGGTGTCCCTCTGAACATCATCTCGCCGATCGAGCGGCTCATCCAAGAGAACGGACCCGAACTGTTGTACATCCACCACGGCGGCGACGCTAACCGCGACCATCGTCTCCTGGCCGAGGCCGCGTTGATTGCGGCACGACCGCCTTCCGCACCATACAGATCCGCCGCATCCTGGCCTTCGAGACACCGTCCTCGACCGAGTGGAACGCCGGTATCGCAGCGGCCTTCGAGCCAACGCGCTTCATGGATATCACCTCGACCATCGACGAAAAGCTGGAGGCTTTCGCCGTCTATGCCAGCGAGGTCAGACCGTCGCCGCACCCCCGCTCACTCGCGGCGTTGCGCTCGCGGGCGGCCTACTGGGGCTCCGCCGTAGGGATCGCGTGCGCCGAGCCGTTCGTGGTGATCAGGGAACTCGAATGACCGGTGGGCGGATGTGCTCCTGGCCGGCGTCGGCTTGGTCGCGCTGTCGCCGGTCCTGGCGTTGATCGCGTTGTGGATCCGCCTCGACTCCGACGGCCCCGCCTTTTCCGACAGGTGCGCGTTGGACTCAACGAAAGACCCTTCCTCATCGTGAAGTTCCGGACGATGACCGTCGAAGCGGGACGCCGTCCGAGCCTGATGCGTAGATCAGAACGATGAATCGGATCGCGCGCGTAGGTCGGGCGCTCCGGCGCTCCCGGCTGGATGAGCTTCCCCCAGCTGTGGAACGTCTTGAAAGGCGACATGAGCATCGTCGGGCCCCGCGCTGAGGTGCCCGAATACGTAGCGCTCTACACGGACCGGCGACGACGGGTGCTTTCTGTGCGCCCCGGCCCTTGACCGGACCAGGGCGGCCTGCACTATGCGGCCGATCAGGAGGACCGCTTCGAGACTGCAGCCGATACCGACCGCCTCTACATCGAGGAGCTCATGCCGAGAAACTCGAGCTGGACATCGCATATGTCGAGCATCGAAGCGCACGGACCGACCTCACGGTGATCTTGGAGACCCTGCGGTTTCTGGCCGGCCATCCGGCAGCGAAGTCACCGCGCGCCCGCCCGCGCGCTCGTCCTCGGCGGAGCTGGCTTCATCGGTTCGACGCTCGTCGATCGCCTGCTCACCGATGGATGGCAGGTCGGCGCGATCGACGCCTTCGAGCCGTTCTATCCGCGCGAGCAGAAGGTTGCGAACCTCGCGTCAGCCGAGGAAGCACGCGAACTTCTCGTTCACTGAAGGGGATACGCGTGACATCGACGCGACGCGCCGTATCGGGGCCGAGTCTCTCCAGCCCGAAGTGATCTTCGACTTTGCGGCAAGGGCGGGCGTCCGAGACTCTTTGACCGATCCTTGGCTCTATATCTCGATCAACGTCGAAGGACTTCAGAACAGCCTTCGGGTCGCGGCCGAACTTGGCGCGAAGTACGTTTTCGCGTCTTCGAGTTCGGTCTACGGCGACGACGACCGCCAGCCGTTCCACGAAGATCAGATGCGGGCACGGCCGATCTCCCCCTACGGAGCGACCAAGGTCGCTGGTGAGGCGCTCGTCCACGCGCACCACGCGACGACCGGGCTTCCGGTGGCAATCGCTCGTTTCTTCACGGTGTTCGGACCTCGACAGCGACCCGACCTTGCGATCCACAAGTTCGCGACCAACATCCTGAAGGGCGAACCCGTCGAGCTCTATGGTGAAGGACAAGCCGCTTCGCGATTACACGTATGTCGAAGACATCGTCGACGGCTTTGTCCGCCTCGGCGCATGTCCGGACCCGTTCTTGTTGGTGAACCTCGGAAGCCACCGACCATTTGCGGTGGCAGAGCTCGTCGATGCGATGGAGCGTATCTTCGGAGTTGAAGCGATTCGCGTGATGAAGCCTATGCAGCCAGGCGATGTGCCGGCCACATACGCGGATATCACCCGTGCGCGCGAGCGTCTGGGCTGGGAGCCCCGCACGTCGCTCGAAGCGGGACTGTCACGATTTCGAGACTGGCTGCTGTCGTTCGAAGTACGAAGATCGGTCGAGTCGTGACAACCGTCTGCGTGGACGACGCGGACTCAGATGCAACGGTGACCGCGAGCACCCGGCCCACGCCGGTCGCGATGCGTTCGCGCAACGCGTAGGGGGTCGCCGGGGCTGGTGACGGTCCGGCGTCCAGCTGGGATGTCGGGCGGACCATCGAGCGCTGACGTCACGGCGGCACTGACGCGGTCAATCTGCGATGTCGTCATTCCCGGCCAGATCGGCAAGCTGATGGCACCGGCGTAAGCGCGTTCGGCGTTCGGCAGGTCGCCTGGGCGATAGCCCATCGAGCGGTAGAGCGGGTGAAGGTGCAACGGGATGAAGTGGACGCTGGTCCACACGCCGACCCGCTTCAGTCGTTCGATCACCCGCGCACGTCGCGCGGCGAGCGGCCGCAGCGGGCGGGAGGATGGGACCCCGGGTTCATCATCGTCACCCGCACGGCCCTTCGCGTCAGTGAGGCGAATCACAAAGAGGTGCCACGCATGCTCATCGTCCTGGCCCTCGGGTGGCAGCGTCGACGCCGGCCGTCGCGATAGCGCCGCGAGACACTCGCGATATCGATCGGCGATCGCGGTCCGTCGACGCTTCAGGTCATCAGCTCGCGCCAACTGCACTCGACCGATCGATGCCGCAAGGTCGCTCAGGTTCTCTTTGAAGCCAGCGTCCTCGATTTCGTAGTACCAGGTTCCCGCGGCGCTGTATCGCTTCCACGCATCTCGGCCGATGCCATGAAGACGCATCGAGCGCGCGCGTGCCGCAAGGCGATCATCCGCCGTCACGAGCATCCCGCCTTCGCCGGTCGTGATCGTCTTCGTGGCGTAGAAGCTGAAGGCGCCCACCGCGCCGAGCGTTCCGGCCAGTCGGCCACCTGCCGAAGCGACCGGCGAAGGGAAGGCGTGTGCGACATCCTCGACGATCGGGCGGTACGCGTGCCCTGGCGGCGTAGCGTCAGCCAAGGCTGACACGACCGACGGCCAATCGACCGGCAGACCGCCGACGTGGACGACCTCGACCGCCTTCGTCCGCGGCGTGACGGCCGCCGCCATCGACGTCCGGGTCGATGTTGGCTGTCTGAGGGTCAACGTCGACGAGGACCGGCGTGGCCCCGCGATAGAGGATCGTCTCAGCGGAGGCTGCGAACGTGTAGGTCGGCACGATGACTTCGTCATCGCGCGCGACTCCCAGCGCCTCGAACAGCGATCCTGCAATGCGCCGTCGCGGAAGCGAGGGCGACCGCGTGTGGCGAACCCACTACGGCCGCGAACTCCTCCTCGAATGCTGCGACCTCCGGACCAGTGGTCAGCCAGCCGGACTCGAGGACCCTGAGCACGGCGGTGCGCTCGTCGAGTCCGATTTCGGCCCGATGGAACGGGATGGGCTCGTCGCTCATGCGGTCGCGGCCCCGATCCCGCGGGCTGGCTTCCAGTCGGCGCAGCGTGTCGAAGAGCACTTGACGCGCCCGATCGTGGTCGCCGCGGATCCCGACCTGCGCCAGCTCGTCGATGATGGCCAGCACGTCCTGGCGCGCCGACGACGGATCGGTACGGACACGAAGGACCTTCGGGTGGCGCGTCGCCTGGGTCTGCTCGTCGTCGTAGAACAGCGATTCGTGCAGCTTCTCGCCGGGCCGCAGGCCGATGTACTCGACCGGGACCGATGTCGGGATCCCGGCCAGCAAGCCGGGCGAGGTCGTGCGCGAGATCGAGGATCCGGACCGGCTCTCCCATGTCGAGGACGAAGAGGTCGCCCGACTGCCCCAGCAGGGCTCCCTCGAGGATCAGCCGCGCGGCCTCCGGGATCGTCATGAAGAAGCGGGTCATGTCTGGGTGCGTGATCGTGAGCGGCACGCCCTCACGCAGCTGCCGCTGAAGGAGCGGCACGACAGATCCGGACGAGCCCAGGACGTTGCCGAAGCGGACAGCCACGTACGGGCGGTTCGAACGCGATCGCGATACTCGCGGTCGCGATCTCGGCGACCCGCTTCGTCGCACCCATGACGGAGGTCGGTGCGACCGCCTTGTCTGTCGAGACGAGCACGAATCGCTCGACCCCGGCGAGTGCGGCGCGCTTCGAGGACGGCGAGCGTGCCTCCGACGTTCGTGTAGATCGCGTCGGCCGGGTGGGCCTCCATCATCGGAACGTGCTTGTACGCCGCGGCGTGGAGGACGAGGACCGGCTTTTCGACCTCCATCAGCGGCGCATCGCCTCGGTGTTCGCGACATTCACGAGGCGGTCGGCGAGCTCTGCACGGGGCGGTCCGTGTCGTGATCCCTTGCCGGAGTCGCGACGCGCGAGCATGGCAAGCTCGCGCTCGATGTCGTAGAGCGGCGCCTTCAGCCCGATCCAGCTAGGACCAATCGAGCAGGATCTAGTTCGAAAACCTGACGCGCGAGCTCCGATCCGATCGACCCGCCAGCACCGGTCACGAGAACGGTCTTGCCGGCAACGAGGCCCCGCAGGCCACCTTCGTCGATCACGACCGGTGGACGCCGAAGGAGGTCTTCGACGCGCACCTCGCGGATCGCCGCGGTGGCTAGCCGCCCCGACACGAGGTCGGCGAGCGCCGGAAGCGTCCTCGTCTCCAATCCGAACGACTGCGGCCGACTCCACGGCGCGTCGGACCACTTCGCCCGAGGCCGAGGGGATGGCGATGAGGAGCCGTCGCGCCGCGGTCACGCGCGCGATGTCACCAAGGCCGTTGATGGAGCCGAGCACCCGGCTGCCCCGAATCACGAGGTTCCGCTTGCGCGGGTCATCGTCGATGAAGCCGACGACGCGCATCCCGAGCCCGTCCTCGGCGAGCGCGATGGTGCGCAGGACCTGCGCCCCAGCCGCGCCGGCCCCGTAGATCAGCGTCGGGACCGGACCGGCTCCCTCGCCTTGCCAGGCTACCGCGGTTGGCGCCCGGCAGGCCGCGCCACTCGCTGCTGGCTCGGATGAGGAAACGAGAAGCCCCAAGGCCCGCGAGCGTCAGGAGACCTTCGAGCGGGAAGAACGACCGCGGAAAGTTGCCACCGTCGGTGACCGTTCCTTGGACGTCGAGCGGCACCAGGATTCCGTAGAAGACGGCGATCCCAAGCACCGTCCCGGTCACCGCCGCTGCAGTGATCCGGGCGAGCTCACCGAACGCTCGCGTAGGCCCACGCGCGCGAGTACAGACCGTACGCGGCGTTGACCGGCGGACGCACGAACAACGGGAAACAAGGCCGCCGGGAAGTACGACGAGCGCTTCTTCGCGGAATCGGAAGGACTCGAAGCGCAGCACGAACGCGCCGATGATCGCCATCCCGATCACGGCCAGATCGATCAGGAATAGGTGGCGCCCGCGGATCCGGGTCAGCATCGAACTGGTCACGGTCGTAACCACGGTCCGCAGTCTAGGCAGGGCGGTGCGCGCCAGCACCGACCCGATAGTCCGGTCGATCGGACTACGGCCCGCACGGATATCCACCGTCGACATCCCAGGTGACCGTGCCTGTGACGTCGCCAGGGCTCACGGGCCCGATCCCCCAGATGACCCGCGGATAGCGTGAGGGCTGGTGATCAGTCCGGGTGACAGGCACGACGTCAACGTGCTTGGGCACGCAGGTTGACCCCGGTGATGATGACGTAGGACCGGCTCCAGCGCAGCCAGGCTGGGGCGTCGCACGACTCGATGGCCGCCAGCCACGCCCACCGCACGGCGCGTTCATCTGGGGAAGACATGACGAGCTCCCGGAGCCTGTCCGATGCCCCAGGTTCCCGCTTGGCCGCGCGTACCGCCATGGCCATGATCTGATCGCCGTTCGGCGCGTCCTTGGTGAGCAGCTCGGTCGCTGCGTCGGGGTCGCCCGCCCATACCAAGAGGGACGCCGCCCGGTCCACCGCGGTCGGCCCAGGGTTTGCCATGATGGCAGCAGCGGCATCGCTGACCGCTGCGTCGCGCTCCAGCTCGAGCGCTGGCGGCAGATCCAGGCGCGCCAGTCGTCCATCAGCGATATAGGCGTCCGTGAGAGAACGCCGCACACGATCAGCGTGCCCGTGTCGCGCCGCGAACGCGGCGGCGTTGACCATGATCAACGGGTCGCTCGGATCGCGTCGCGCGACATCATCGATGATCGTCTGCGCCTCTCCGAGACCGCCCGCGCGCTCCAGGAGGATCGCCAGGCGCAGGCGATGCTGCGGAAGATCCTCAACAGCGACGAGCCGGCGGGCGGTCGCCACCGCGTCGTCCAGGTCGCCAGTCGCGTCCATCGCGAGCAGCTCGAGGTGGCTGGCGGGCGCGAATCCCTTCGACGCACCGAGCGCGAGGGACGCATCGCGTAGTGCCGTGGACGTGTCCTCCATCGCGTACGCGGTCGTGCCCTGGGTAACCTCGAACGCGGCCTGCTCGGCACCCACAGCCGAAGGAAAGGCGGGCACTGCCAGCGCAAGTCCGACGACAGCGAGCGATCGCACGGACCTTGCGGCGGGAGGGCCACCAGCGCCCGGCTGACTCGCCGGGAACGTCAATCCGAGGACGATGAGCGCCGCCACAGCGATGCTCGTGACGTCGAATACCGCGTCGACCTGGAGCACTGGATCGTATCCGCGCCAACCCGACAATCGCAGCCACGATCAGTCCGCGATCGGCACCTTGGCGTCGCCATGCCTTGAACACCTGGCGTCCGATGAGGACGAGCGCAACGACGCCGGCGACGAGACCGACCAGTCCGACCTCCGCACCCAGCGTAAAGATGGGGTTCAGCGCGGACGGTAGAACCAGTGATCACGTCGGCGACGGCATGGGAGAGCCGGTCGAGCGGGAACGCTCCCGGACCCCCCCGAAGATCGAGTGACCGGCCTGCCATGGTGACGGCGGAGTTGTAGGCCGACACCCGTCCCTCGTCGACGTCGCGTGCCACAGCCGGACCACAGCGGCGATCGCGATGCCCAGCACCACAACGGCTCCAAGGCCAGCCGCGGCAGTTCGTCGGATAGACCGCGCTCCGTAGCGGACCGGCGTCGCCAGAACGATCGCCGCGCAGGTGACGCCGCACGCCAGCCAGAGATCGCTCTGGACCCGACGATCAGGAGACACACGATCGCAAACCCTGCCGTCACGAATGCGGCCGTCCGTCCCGCTCTACCCATCCGCCAGAGATGAAGGAGGGCGATCGGTCCCAGCACCATCAAGAGGTCGCCGAGGTCCATTCCCGATGGTGCAAGCCCGCCGATCTGGCCGGGTCGGATCGGCAAGGTTGTCACGGGATAGCCCATGCGCAGCCACTCGACCCAAAGGATCGCGACGCGGAGGATGTAGACCGCGATCAAGACATGAACGAAACCCGTGATCACTGCCAGCACGATCTCCCGACCACGCTCTCGCGTCTGGAGACACCAGGCGGCGATGGCAGCCCCCGCGATCAACATGGCCCGCCAGATCGCGCTGGCCGAGAGCACTCCGCCGTCGGACGCCACGGCGGACATCTCCATCGCGGCCAAGACGATCACCAACGCAGCGACAGGTGCCGTGTCGAGTCGCTGCGGGCTGACGACCACCAGGATCCAACCGCCGAGCCCGAACACGGCGAGCGGTCAGGTCACCCACCGGATGAGGAGAGCCTCGGGCGCCATGGTTCCAAGGGAAGGATCACGACCGCGGCCCCAGCGATCGCCGCAACAGCGACTGGCGGCGCCAACCACGACGCGCGCGGCCGCACACGGGCTGTCAATCCCATATTCGCGTCCGCGCCCGCACCAAACCCACCGTACGCTGTTCTGACTGAGGTGAGAGCGGATACTGCGGGGCGGGCGTCTCGGCTGTCACGGTCCCGGACCTGGTAGAGGAGCACATTGGCAACACAAGCCGGACGGCGCTTCGTTGAACAGGAGCTGGTGCGGGGCGCGGAGGTCCTGGAGGTCGCCAGCCTTGACTCTGGAGAGCTGTCCGATCGGCCGCTTGATCGAGGCGACCGCCCCGCAGCGCTACGTCGGGGTCGATCTGTTCGCCGGACCGGGTGTCGACGAGGTCGTTATGTGAACGGGCTCGTGACCCACTTCGGCTCGGACGCATTCGACATCGTGACCGCTACCGAACTGGTGGAGCACACGCGGGACTGGCGCAACGCGATCAGCAATCTGAAGCGGGTGACCAAGCCCGGGGGGAAGCTGATCATCACCACGCGATCGCATGGCTACCCATTCCATGCCGATCCTTTCGACTTTTGGCGTTACGAGCCAGCGGACATGGCGAAGATCTTCGACGACTTCGTGGATGTGCGGTTCGAGCGGGATTCCGACTTCCCCGGGCGTCTTGATCGCGGCGACCAAGCCCGCCTCGTGGCGTGAACGTCCGACGGCCGACATCACGCTCTACTCGGTCCTTCGACTGCGGCGGTGCCGCGAGGTGCGCGACCGGGATGTCCTGCGCCGCGCGTTCTCTTCGCCTCGCCGGATGGTCTCATTCCTGCTGCCGAGGTCCGTGAAGGACCGGCTTTGGGGGCTGGTTGCCACGTCCTGTGGCTGCGCGTCTCGCCTACGGCAAGGGACAGTCTGTCAGCCGCTGGGCAGGACAGCGCTCTCAACGGTGAGGAACCCGATGCGGACCCACGCCATTCGGACAGATCGCTCGCGATCACGGTCGCGTCGCGATAATCGCGTTGTGCGACCGCAACATCGGGATCCCGTGCATCAGTCGATACCCGGCGTTGGACGACCCGATCGCCGATCTGGCCAATGGTGGCAAGACCGTCAGAGAACGGCTACTTACGTTCCAGCCTGGAAACGCTTCACGGATCTCGTTGACGCTCACCCGCCGCAGGTGGCGATTCCCGGGGCTTGGGACACGGATGTCGTAGATCAGCAACGCCCCTCCCGGACGAACGACGCGTGACACCTCTCGGAGAACGGCCGAACGCAGCTCTTTCGCCGGGATGGAACTTAAGAGGGTGAACGCGACTGCGAGATCGACCGACGCGTCCTCATGTGGCAAGCGATCTGCGCTCGCCTCGACGAAGGTGCCCCAGGGGACAAGAGCGCGCGCGCGAGCGAGACGTTCTGGCAAGAGGTCGATCCCAAGGTAGACCGCCGGTCGCACGCCAGCGGCATCGAGGGTTCGCGCCACATTCGCGTCACCGCATCCAAGGTCCATGACTACTGCGGGCCGCCGGGCGCGCGCGATGCCAACGAGCACTGCGTCCCGTCCCCGCAACGAGGCGACGTCACCGGGGCGAGGCGAGCGCCATCGTGCCGTTCGGCCACTCGTCTCGTACTCGGCGTAGGCGGCTTTGATCTCAGCCAAGGCCTGGTCACGCGCGGGGGAACTGAGAGCCGGGGGATCGGCCGGCGAGCCTTCGGACGCTGCACGTCTGAACGGCACACCGAATCGCCGGATGCCCTGCAGGAAGCCATACCCGTATCCGGCATGTACCGCGGCGATGGCTATGCCGACGCGCCAGGGCGACGTCTCCTGCCTGTGGCGCCAGCCTTCCGTTCCGAGCGCTGCGGTGTAGATGCTCAGGCTTAGCACCAAGAAGCGTCGCGCCGTTCGCGACCACGGCGCGAGAACCCCGAGCGCCGCGAGAGCGAGCAACCATGCGCTGGGCACGAAGTGTCGCCAGCGGGCGGCGCCTGGGTGCTTCTGGAAGACCCTGACCTTCCAGAAACCGTACTGGCGATACTGCTCGAAGATGGCTTCGACCGACGGGCGCGGCTTGTAATGGACGACCATCCGGGGGTCGTACCAGATCAGCCCGCCGGCTCGCCGGACCCGATAGGCGTGCTCATCGTCTTGGTTGCGAACCAGCTCCACATCGAACGTGCCGACGATCTCGAACACCCGCCGGGGCCACATGCCAAGGAACACCGTCTCGGCCGATCGCGGTTGGGTCGCGTAGTTGTGCGACGCATCGCCCACCCCTAATGGGCTCGAGGCGGCGATGGCATTCGCTCGCTCCTGGTCGGTCGTGCCTACCTGAGCATCCGGCCGCCAACGCTCCACGCACCGCTGGACCGCAGAGCCTCGAGGCCGCGCTCCAGGTAATCCGGGTCGGCCTCGGCGTGCCCGTCCATCCTCGCGATCACGTCGCTGGTCGCCGCCGCGAGCCCGATGTTCAACGCCGCCGGCGTGATCCGGTCGGGATGCTGGAGCAAGCGAACCCGCGCGTCGGCCTCGCTCGCGCGCCGGACGATCGCGGCGGTGTCGTCGTCCGAGTCGCCATCGATCACAAGGATCTCCCGCAGTCGATCGCCGACGGTCTGGCTCTGCATCGACGCGATCGAAGCCCCGATCGTCGCGGCCTCGTTGCGGACAGGAAGGACGACGGTGATCGTCGGGTCCTCGGGCAGCTTGACGATGCCGGCGGGATCAGCCATGAGCCGCCACGGGATCGCCGATCAGAAGTCCACGGAGGACTCCTGTGATCGCCGGGATCGTCGCGGCGAGCGAGCCTACGGCCACGATCACCAGAACCAGCGGTGGCGACCACCCCCCAGCCTGCCGTGACGGCCATGCCGGCGATCCCGGCGAAGGACAGCGCCAAGAGCCGTCGATCAGCCGATACATCACGGAGGATCCCGATCGAGCTCGCATGAAGGACCAGCAACGAGCCGTATGCGAGGGCGGTGGACGTCGCGGCTCCGACGGCCCCATGACCTGGGATCAGGACGACGTTGAGGACAACATTGAGGATCGCGGCTGATCCATGTGTTGACCGCCAGCCGCGTCTGTCGCCGGGCCGCGTTGAAGAGTATCGCGAGCCCACTCGCGACCACGAAGGCGGCCGTACCCGCGATGATCGGGCCTGCCAGACGGTGCGATCAACCGGCAGCGCCGAGATCCTCGGCAGCACCACAACCAGAGCCACACTGAGCACGCCTAGCGCCCAGCAGAGAAGGGCGATCACGGCTAGCGCGTCACGCCGACCGTCCGCGGCGTTCCCCGCGTCCCAGGCACGGATCGTGCGTGCACGTAGCGGAAGAAGGACTACCGCCGGCCCGAACCGAACGATCAAGTCAACGATCGCGTACGTGGCCGCGTAGACGCCGAGCTCCGCGTGGAGTCCATAGGCGGAGAGGATGAACCGGTCGCCGACGCCGAGCAGGTAGAGGGCGAGCGCTAGGCCCAGGGATGCTGCGGCATAGGCCCGGAGCTCGCGGCGATTCGGTTCTTGGACGGACGACGTCGCAATCGTGTCGCCCGACGGTCGTGACAGACGCAGCGCGGCGGGACCGAACGCGAAACCGACCGCGAGGCCGATGATCGACCAGGCGGGATCGTTCGTCACCACTGCGGCGATGACCGCCACGCCGGTGCCGGCGACGGTCCGCAAGACAGTGAGCGAGGATAGGCGACCGAAGCGTAGGTTCGCCTAGTAGGCGGCAAGGGTGATCACGTACGCCGACACCGTGGCGGACAAGATGCCGGTGGCGACCAGGACTTGGACCGTCGCATCGTTGATCGGTGATGCCCGCGATGAGCGCGCCGCCGATCCCGGACGCGAGCAACGCCGTGCTGAGGGTGATCTTCGACCGACCGAACGCTCGGTTGTGCCCGAATCGGATGGTCGCGCCCTCGATCCAGCTGGTGGTCAACGTAGGCACGCCCTGGCTGATCGCGTACATCAGCGACCAGGTCCCATAACCCACGGCGCCGAGAGATCGGAACAAGAGCGGCACCGCAGCGAGCGACGCGAAGCCCGGGATCAAGTACGCCGGCACCAGCGTGAGTGCGTCTCGGATGAGCGGCGCGTGGAGCGTGGAGCGGGCGCGTTCCCCGACAGACGTCACGCCAGCGCCGATAGCGCGTCGGCGACCACCCCGCCATTTCGATGAACGTCGAATCGCTCGAGAACGAGTCGACGTCCTGCCGCGCCCATTCGCTTCCGCGCATCCGGATCGTGGAGGATCGACCAGGCAGGTTTGAATCAGGTCGTCGACGGAACCTGGTCGGATCAGGACGCCCGTCTCGCCCGGCCGGACCACCTCTGGGGATGCCGGACAAGTCGCTCGCGATGACTGGTGTTTCGACAGCCATCGCCTCCAGGATGAAGTTCGGGATCCGATCCATGGATCCTCGTGCATCGACCACGCTCGGATGCGCGAGCACCTCTGCTCGACGCAGAAAGTCCGCGACCTGCGTGTTCGGGATTCTCCCGGTGAGGGTCACGATGTTTCTCAGGCGGTGGTGCTCGATGAGGGCGTCGAGCCGTTCGCGTTCAGGACCTTCGCCGATGATGACGCAGCGGACCCGCTCCCGGAACGAACGAGCGCCGCCACCGCCTCGATCAGGTCCGCTAGGCCCTTCTTCGCTTCGAGACTGGCTCCACCCACGATGAGCCCGGGATCGTGTTCTGTCGACGGGCTGAACCCGGCCAAGTCCAGGCCATGGAAGGCAACTCGCACCTTCGGGCGGTCACGCGGATGGGCTTGACCAGCGAGGAACTGACGGTTGTGCGCGGTACACGTCAGGACCAGAGCGGCATCGCTGATCCGTCCGCGCAGCAGGCGCCGGTTCTCGTGAACGTAGATGTCGTGAGCATGCGCAGTGAAGCTGTGGCCCGTGCGCGAGTACGCGGCGACGGCCCGCGTAACCGACGTCGGGATCGAGGCAAAGTGCGCGTGGAATCCGACCGCCGCTCGGATCGGCCTGCGGTGCAGCCGCGAGCATCGATGGGATCAGCACTACTTGCTTCAATGCCAGCATCGGCGTGGGCAGTGACCTCGCGACGTCGCTGATCGCCTGTCTGGTCAGCCGCAACGCGGCTCGGGGATGAGCTCGGATCGTATGGCGCGGAGGCCGTAAGCAAAGCCAAGCCACTAGGTACATACCAGACGCGTTCGAGTAGCCCCCGAGCCTCGGCGTCTAGGATCTCGCGCGGCCGAGGGCGTAGGGAGATGACCCTGACGTCGAGCCCGCGACGGACCAGCTCGCCGACCTCCCGAACGATGAAGGTCTCGTTCCCTGCCGGGAACAGGGAAGTGATCACGATCAAGCGCACGGATGCACCAAGGTCATCATCTTCCCGATACTAGGCCGCGATGAAGCTCGGTCGTACACGTCCCCCCGCTTGGGCCCCGCAGTCGCCGGGCAGGCCGCGCCCTTGCGCATCGGAATTGCCAGCCGGCATGACCCGCCTAGCGTCGGGTACCCACAGAATCGCCACGCTGTGATCACTGGGTGACCACCGAGCCTCGCGCCACCCTTTCGGCAGTGAAGGCTCGAGCATGGCTCGGGTTGATTGCCGCAGGCACCTTGATCGTACTGGTCTGCGGCACGTACACATGGGCTGGCTCAGCGTCCGTGCGGATCCTGACGCACGCCGTGGTGGCCTTCGTCCTGGGCGGTTGGGCGATCACGGCCCTCCGTCGACCCGAATGGCGACCGACCGGCCCGCTCGTGGTTCCGTCGCTCATCGCCCTGATCACCACCATCCCAGCGACTGTCGCGGCTTCGCGCTTGGGACTCAGCGTGGAGGCATGGCTCGGAACGACTGCGACCATCCTCGTTCTGCTTCTGGCGTCGCGGCTGGCGATGGATGCCTTCTACGAGCGAAGGCTCGCCGCCGTTCTGGTGATCACGCCGTTTGCCCTTTCGGTCGCGTACGCGCTGATCGTCGGGTGGATGTGGATCGATTGGCTCCAGACAGCGGGACCTGAGCATGGGCTCCCGTTGCGACCGGGCCTCAACGGTCTGTGGCTCGGGGCACCGAACGTCGTTGCCGCGCTCGTGCTGGCGCTGACCCCGCAGGCGATGGTTCGACTACGTCGACATCGAGCGCTGGCTGTCACGATCGCGGCCCTGGCGTTGTTCACCGTGGTCATCAGCGGGACCCGCGGGGCCCTCGTTGGCCTGGTCGTACGCGTTGGTCGTCGTGGGGCGTCCTGTCGGTCCGAGATCCGCGCGTCCGGTCGATGGTAGCCGCCATTGATCGTCGTGCGATCGTTGCTGCGGTCGCGATCCTAGTCGTCGCGCTGGCAGCGTTGACGCCGGCCATCGCGCCCCGCCTGGCGCTGGCTGCAGGAGCCGAACAAAGGGCGCAGATCTGGACGGCTTCGCTCCACCTGTTGGCCGGCGATCCTCTGTTCGGCGCCGGCCCTGGAACGTGGGCGCTTTCGAAACTCGCAGCCAATCCACCTGGAACGACCGACTTGGTCGTTCCGCACGCACACAACACTCTCGTCCACTACGTGACCGAAGTCGGACTGATCGGAAGCATCGGCGTGCTCGTGTTGGGGGTTGCCTTGGCACGGCGCCTCGTCGATGGCCTGAAAGTCGCTGAGATCGCCCCGATCTCAAGCGCCACTGCGGCAGGGCTCCTCGGCTTCCTCGCTGCCTCGCTCGTCGACCACACGCTGAATCTGGGCGGGGTGTCATTGCCGCTCGCGATCGCGGTCGCGTGGATCGACGGACGCCTCATCGCGTTGCGATCGACTGCGAGCGGGTGGCCGCGATTGCCGCGTGCGCTCGCTTGGTGCCTCACCGTGCCGGTTGCTCTCGGTGTCGTCGCCGCGACCGTGATCGTCATCCGATCGGACTACACCTTGGTCGCAGCTACCGAGCCTTGACGAACTCGCGACTTCCGGCGATTGGGCTCGCGTCCGTGACTCGGTGACGGCATCGCTTCTTCTCCAACCAGACGACTCACTCCGACTTCTGGAGCTCGCGGTTGCCGACTCCAACATCGGCCGAGTGGGCAGATGCTGAGCGCACGCTGACATCGGTCACGGATGTGGACGGACTGCCGATGCACCTCGTGGGACTTGGCATCTCTCGAGCACATCTGGGCGACAAGAAGGGCGCGATCGCGGCCGTTCAGACTGCTCTGGAGCGTGATCCGACGGATGAGAACGTTGCCCTGAACGCCGGCCTGCTTGCGGAGTCCATCGGTGACCTTGATCTGGCGAAGTCGGCATATGCGAGGGCGATCCTCGACGATCCTGAGTTGGCCGGAAGCAAGTTCTGGTCGGCTTCCGATCGGCGCGTCTCCTCCCGCGACGTGGTCGATGCTGCCGCGGCCCTCGCACCTGATGCAGCATCGGCAGCCATGATCCTGGCGTTTGCTGGAAGGCCGGCGGAACTACCAGCGGACTTGGCGCCTTCGGATCGACAGAAGGTCGATGCGATCCTGACGCTTGTTCGCGACGGGCCGGAAGCCGCGAGGCCGCTGTTCGAACGACTTCTCCAAACGCATCCGTTTGACGGCGGGTACGCGAACTGGCTTGCGCGCATATCAGCCGCGTTAGGCGACGACGGTTCGGCAAAGCGGTACGCGCGGTGGTTCCAATTGCTTGGAGGCGGCGGCGTGGCCGAGGCACCGCATGTTGGAGCCGACGTCGTAGACGCCCGTCGGGCCGAGCGATCGCCTCTTCCGCCCAATTACCCCTGGGCCGTGTACGGACGACGAGCCTTACGAGACCTGTTCGTCGATGGGACGCTCGTGATCGTGCCTCGGTCGCTGCCGGGCTCGTCTACGGCGCCAGAGCCTGGGTGACGTGCAGGAACGCGAACAGCACGAACAGGCCGGCCGAGATCGCGACCGCGAGGTCGCCGGTGAAGCTGCCCTTGCGATTCGCAAGTAGCCACGCGAACGGCCACCCGACGGCGAGGTAGCGCGCGTCGGATTGGATCCGTCCCGAGAGGAAGACGCTCGCGAAGGCCACGATCGCCACGAGGGCGACGTGCAGCGGCATCCGGTCCCGTCGGAGCAATGGCAGGAGCAGGAGATAGCCGAACAGGACCGTGTAGAGCAGGACGACCAGCGGCAGGATCGACCCAGCCGCATTCGGCCCTGCGGCGCCAGGCGTCGGCGTGCCGGTCGGCGCCACGATCGGCGGGATGTTCCACAGTGCCTGTCCGTGGATGAAGGCCAGCGGGTCGCCCAGGACCGCGCCCTGGTACGCCATGAACCCGAGGATCGCCAACGGCCCGAAGGCCAACGCCAGCCAGTCGCGGTTCGGACGCCGTCCGCCCTGCTGGACGAGCAGGGCCAGGAGCGCCAAGCCGAGCAGGATCCCGGGCGGCCTGGTGAGGACCGATAGCCCGTACAGGATGCCCGCCAGCCACCACCGCCGGCGTTCGCCCGCCAGCACCGCCCCGAGCCACAGCGCGAGCATGAGACTGTCGCTGTAGGCCATCCCGAACGCGACCGCCCCCGGCGCGAGCGCGAGCAGGAGCACGCTTCGGCGCGTCCGGTCCCCGTCCAGGTGGTCACGCGAGAGCACGGCGAGCAGCAGCAGTGCCGCCAGGAACGCGAGGTTGGCGGCCAGCACCCCCGCGAGCGGGATGTCGCCCATCAGCGGGATGGCGACGAGCTTCGTGACCAGCGGATAGAGCGGGAAGAACACCCAGTCGACGTACTGGTCCTTCACCGGCTCCAGGTGGTAGCCGCCCTCGGCGATGCCGAGGTAGTAGATCGCGTCCTCTCCCGTGAGGCCGCCGAGGATCGGCCGATCCGTGTACTCGGGTCGGTCGTAGGCGACCGGGATGGAGCTCTCGAGGACCGCCACGACGGACAGGAGGAGCAAGCGGCTCACGAGGAACGCGATGAGGACCGCCGGCAGATCCCGCCGCAGGTCGTCGAGCACGCGTCGACGAGTTCCCTCTCCTCCGTCCATCGCCGCCGATACTAGGGCCCGATGACGGCCCCGATCCCCACCTCCCGGCGCGCCGCCGGGTACGACCGGCGTGCGCTCGTGGTCGGCCTCACCCTCACCGTCATCGCCGGCCTCATCTACTGGCTGTGCGACCGGCTGTACGACGCCGGGCGCGGCGACCTGTTCTACCTGGCCGACGCGTTCCTGCACGGGCGGACGGACATCGCGCGCCAGCTCGGGCCGTGGGACGTGATCCTCGTCGGGTCGAAGGTCTACGTGCCGTTCCCGCCGTTCCCGGCGGTCGTCCTCATGCCCCTCGTGGCGGCCGTCGGGCCGATCGTCGCCGACCAGTGGGAGAGCGGCATCAACGCGCTCCTGGCGGCCCTGGTCGTCGGGCTGGGGTGGTGGGCGGCCGGCGTGATCGGCGTCCAGCGGCTGCGCGACCGCTTCGCGCTCGTCCTCCTGCTCGGCTTCTCGACGCCGATCCTGTGGGTCACGACGCGCGGCGGCGTGTGGCACACCGGTCACCTGGTCGCGACGATCCTGCTGCTGCTGCTCATCGGCCTGACCTGGGAGCGCCCTCGACGCTTCCTCGCGGGCCTGCTCATCGGCGGTGCGTTCCTGACCCGCCCTCCGACCGCGTTCGTGGCTCCCGCCTACGCGCTCTGGGACGCCTGGCCCGCGCTGACGAGGCGAGGCGTGATCGTTGCCGACCGTGTACGCGAGCTCCCGTGGCGGCAGTGGATCCTGCTGGGCCTCGGGTTCCTGCCCGCGCTCGTCTTCTTCGGCCTCTACAACAGCGCGCGCTTCGGGTCACCCACGGAGTCCGGCTACGCCCTCGCGCTGCTGCCCGACTGGCTGGCCGCGCTGCGCGACCAGGGCCTCTTCTCGCTCGTGCACGTGCCGATGAACCTGGATTACCTGCTGATCCACCTGCCGATGCCGATCTCGACGTTCCCGTACTTCAGGCCCGACGGCCTCGGGATGTCGATCGTCCTCACCAGCCCCGGGTTGCTCGCCTTCGTCCTCGCTCCGTGGCGCAAGGACCGCCGCACCTGGCTGATGCTGGCGTCGGCCATCGCGGCGCTCATCCCGACGCTCCTCTACTACGGCGGCGGCTGGCTGCAGTACGGCTACCGCTACTTCCTCGACTCGATCCCGTTCGTCTGGGCGCTGTGCGCGATGGCCGTCGCGTCGCGCGGGCGGGTCGGCTGGGTCTGGTGGGCCGCGATCCTGTTCGGCGTCCTCGTCAACGCCGCCGGGGTGTACTGGGCGTACAACCTCTAGCCGGCATCCGCCTTCTTGCGCAGGATCAACAGGCGAGCACTCGACGCATCCTTGACCAGCCCCGCGAACGTCGATCCGTTGGCGGCCCTCGGCATCCACCGAGAATGAGCCGGCCGGTGCGTCGATCTCCTCGACCACCTCGTACAGCGCGGCCGTCTGCGGATACACCTTCTGCAGGCCCTTCCACTCACCGACCCGCAGCGCCATCCAGTCGGCCTGCGCGGCGTTCAGGAACTCGAGCAGGCCGCGCTTCTCCGGCGGGAGCGACTGCATGATCGCGAGCGCCCGCTTCGAGACGAGACCCGGGTAGTCGAGCATGAACACGTTCGAGTAGTACTCGTAGTAGCCCGCGGACTCCGTCGCAAGCGTCTGCCCCGGAGGCACCAGCACCGCGAGTCGCTCACCGACCTTCTGGCGAACGCCGACCTCGATGTCCGCCTGGAGCTTGCGCTCGAGGCCCAGCGAGAACGGCAGGTGCAGAGCGAACGCGATCGCGAGGACGACCGCGATCGCCGCGCGCGGATCCGACCGGGACAGCGGCCGCAGGGACGCGATGCCCGCCCCGGCGAGGAGGATGAGCACCGCCGTGTGCGGCGGCACGTACCAGTCGAAGTAGGCGCCCGGCAGGAGCAGCGCCCGATACAGCGCGAACAGCAGCGCGAACGCCGACCGCGGCGCGCCAGCCCGGGGATCCGCCAGGTGGCGATGACGCCCTTGATGACCAGCAGCCACATCAGGATCGTGACGAACAGCGCGAGCCCCAGGGGCAGCGGCGCGCTCGTCGTCAGCGTGTCCTCGTAGAACGGGGCGAACGTCAAGGTCAGGGCCGACACCCGCTCGGCGATCGACTGGACGACCCAGCCGACCAGGCCGATCACGTCGACTCCGGCCGGCGGCGGGGTCACGAACCGGCCCGACTTCGCGATGATCGTCTGGGGGATGGGCGAGCCGTAGTACAGCGTCGTGAAGATCAGCCACGGCGCGACGACGGCGAACGCGACGACCGCGGCCTTGAGCGCCTTCGACCTGAAGCGCGCCAGCAGGTCCAGGCCCGCGACCGCGTCCCAGATGAGGAAGTCGGGTCGAACGAGCAGGGCGAGGCCGAACGACACGCCACTCGCGATGATCCGCCCGGCCATGACCGTGTCGATCGACCACAGGAGGATCGCGACGGCGAGCTGCGTCTCCATCCCGGCCATGCCGTAGAAGATCTGGTTCTGGTCGAGCGCCAGATACGCCAGGACGAGCACCGTCGGCCACCTGCCGAGCTTCAGGCGACCCGCGATCCGGTAGGCGAAGACGAGCGCGAGGACCGACGCTGCCAGCGACACGAGACGCAGGACGAAGATCCCGGAGCCCTGGACGACGGCCTCGCCGACCAGCGGGACGAGGACCGACAGCGCGCTCGTGAAGCCGTGGGTGACGGGCTCGCCCGGGTGATGGGTCAGGCCCAGCCCGGCGACCAGGTTGCGGGCGTGGGTGACCGTGATGAGCGCGTCTTCCCAGATCCGATCGGTGACGAGCCAGAAGGCGAGCCGTGCGCCGATGGCAGCGACGATCGCGACTGCCAGGACCCTGGGGATCGCGAGCGAACCGACGTTGATGGTCCGAACGGCGGCAGGCTGGAACACATTGGTTGGTTGCACGGCTGGTGCAGCGTAGCAACGCTCCTGGCTGATGCGGGCGAGTACGGTGGGCCCATGCCCGAGGGGTCGATGGTCCGTCGAGGACTCCTGGTGAGCCTCGGTCCCTGGCTTGAGAGGCCCGTGTGACTGATCGCGACGTGGCGGACATCAGCTCGGAGTCGGCAGCTGCTCAGGCTCGCCCTTCGGTCGAGCACCCCTCGACCGAAGCAGGGGGCTCATCGGTCAGGGGCGGCCCGGCACCATGGTTCTGGCCCGTCGTCGGGTCGACGTTCGTCGCGCTGGTGATGCTGTTCCTGTTCGCGGCGACCGTGATGCGCTCGGATGTCTCGGCACGGATCGGTGCGGACTACCAGCTGTACATGGACGCGACACGGACCTGGTTGTCCGGTGGGTCGTTCTACCCCGCCGCGCAACTCCAGGGGCCGTTCACGATGGACGAGCAACCGATCCTCTATCCGCCCTACTCGCTCGTCCTGTTCGTGCCGTTCGTCGCCCTGCCGGCCGCGTTGTGGTGGGCGATCCCGATCGGACTCACCGTCATCGGGCTGTGGCGCCGCCGACCGGCTCGTTGGGTGTGGCCGCTGCTGATCGCGGGACTGCTCTGGCCGAACAGCATCTGGCTCGTCCTGTCCGGGAATCCGGGCATGTGGGTGGTCGCAGCCCTGGCGTTCGGACCTCGCTGGCCGACGGCGTTCGTGCTCCTGAAGCCGTCGCTCGCACCCTTTGCGCTCCTGGGGATCCGCGATCGCCGCTGGTGGTTCGCGGTCGGCGGCCTCGTCATCGTGTCCCTGGCCGCGATCTCGATGTGGGACGACTACCTCGTCAGCCTTCGCAACTTCGACTCGGGTCGCGGCCTCGCGTACTCCTTCGGCGATCTCCCATTGGTCCTCGTCCCGGTCATCGCGTGGGCGACCGATCGACGTCGCGGCGGCGCCGTCGCCTGATGGCGTGACACACTTGGGTCGGTGAGCGCACCGATCCGCACCCTGATCTTCGCCGTCTTCGTGCTGTCCGGCGCCGCCGGGCTGGTGTACGAGGTCGTGTGGTCCCGCCAGTTGATCCTGGTCTTCGGGAACACGACCCAGGCCGTCTCCGCGATCCTCACCGGGTTCTTCGGCGGGATGGCGATCGGCAGCTTCGTCGGCGGACGGATCGCCGACCGAAGCCCTCGTCCGCTCCGCCTGTACGGCCTGATCGAGCTCGTGCTCGTGGTCGTCGTCATCCTGACCCCGATCACGTTCCGGCTCCTCCACGAGCTCTATCGCGGCGTCTATCCCTCGATCGAGGGGACGCCCATCCTGGTGCTCGTCCGGTTCGCGCTCGCGCTGCTCGCGCTCGCGCCGGCGACGGTCCTGATGGGCGCGACGCTGCCCGACGCTGACGCGCTATTTCACGCGCGACGGCGCACCTCTCGGCGGCCTTCGGGCGGCTGTACGCGGCGAACACCATCGGCGCGATCCTCGGCACGCTCGCGGCAGGTCTCGTCCTCATCGAGGTGCTCGGCCTCACGGGAGCGCTGCTCGTCGGCGCGGCGTGCTCGGCCGGTGCCGGTGCTGATCGCGCTCGGCCTTTCGCGCCGCGAGGGTGCGCTGCAGGTCGCCAGCGACGGTCGCGAACGGCGCGCGAGCGGTCGCCGGCCGGTGCCGCGCCTCGCGCTGACGGTCGCGTTCATGTCGGGCCTCACGTCGCTCGCGTACCAGACGCTATGGACCCGTTTGCTTGCCTCGGGGACGCGGCAATACCACGTATGTGTTCACGCTCATCCTCGCGGTGTTCCTGACCGGTCTCGCGGCAGGCGCGGTCACCTACAGCCTCATCCGGCGTGCGATCCGGCGGACCGAGGTCCTCCTGTCCGTGACGCAGCTGGGCGTCGCTGTCCTGGCGTTGATCGGCCTCACCGTCGTCCTCGTCCATCCGCTCGGCTCGACCCCGCGTCAGGCCGCTCGACGACGATCGGCAAGCTCCGCGACACGGTCTTCCTCGTCGTGTTCCCGGTCACGTTCCTGATGGGCATCGCGTTCCCCGCATCGTCTGGGCTGCTGCCGCGACGATGCCCGTACACGCCGGCTCCGAATCGGGACGCCTGCTCGCCGCCAACACGGTCGGCGCGATCATCGGGACGTTCGTCGTGCCCTTCGTGCTCATCCCGCTCGTCGGCTCGCCTCGGACGACCGCCCTGGTCATCGCGCTGAACATCGCGCTGGCGATCGTGCTGGCGCGTGCGCGTCATGCGTGACGAGCCCGCCGCGCGGTTCCTGGCCGCCGGGGGTGCGCTCCTCGCCGTGGTATGGGTGACCGTCTGGGTGCTTCCTGGGCGTCTGCCACAGCCCAACGAGGCGCTGCTCGAGTCGGATGCGGCGGCACGGTCTTCGCCTCGGCAGAGGACGAGATCGCCACCGTCCAGGCCGGTCAGCGACGATTCACGCCCGAGCTCTGGGTCACCGGCACGTCGATGACGCTGCTCACGGTCGACGCCCGGCTCATGCCGATCCTGCCGCTCATCGCCCGCCCCGACTCGAAGCGCGCGCTGATCGTCGCGTTCGGGATGGGCTCGAGCTTCCGAACGGCGCTCACCGCCGGGCTTCAAGCACGGACGCCGTCGAGCTGGTCCCGTCGGTCCCGAAGATGTTCGGGTACTACTACTCCGACGCCGACCAGGTCCTGGCGAACCCGGACGGGCGGGTGATCATCGCCGATGGGCGGAACCACCTGGAGCTCACGCAGGACCGGTTCGACATCATCGTCACCGACCCGCCACCGCCCATCGAGAGCTCTGGCGCGTCGGTCATCTCGTCGCAGCAGTACTACGAGGCCGGCCTGGCGCACCTGACCGACGGGGGCGTGATGATGCAGTGGATGCCGTGGGGCACGACGATCGACGAGTACAAGGCGCACCTGCGGACCTTCGCCTCGGTCTTTCCGCAGGTGACGGTCGTCTTCGGGCCCGGCGGCTACGGCAGCTTCATGCTCGGTTCGACGCAGCCGATCGTGTTCGACGACGCCGCGGTGCGCGAGGTGCTGTCGCGGCCCGGCATCCTCGAGGACATCTCCACGGCCTACGACTCGCCGGCGACGACCGTCGATGGATGGGCGCAGGTGATCCAGCATCAGACGTGGCTGACCACGGATGCCGTCAAGGCGTTCGTGGGCGACGGCACGATCATCACGGACGACCGGCCGTTCCCCGAGTACTTCCTGCTCCGACGGCTGCGCGACGGCGACGACGAGTCGCGGGCGTCCCCGGGCTATCTGCTGAGCCTCGCCCCGAAGTCGGCGGACGCTCAGCCCCCGGCGCCCTGATCGCGCAGTTCCGTCCGACCGTTGCGTCCGCAAGCATCTACGCCACCCGGTGCTACGCTTCGGCCGTGACGTCTGCCGCAGCGTCGGAGCCTGCCTGTCAGGAGGCCCCCGAAGCGCCTCCCACTGAGCCTTCCTCGTCGATGCTGCGCGTCGAGCGGCGCCCGTTCGACGACATCCCGCGGGCGGACTGGGACCGACTGGTCGCCGCGACGCCGTGCGCGACGCCGTTCAGCGCATGGGTCTTCCATCGGGCGTGGTGGGACGCGTACGGTGCGAACGCCCACGAGCAGACGCTGGTCGCGCTCGAGGGCGACACGCTGGTCGGGATCGTGCCGCTCATGCACCGCCACGAGGTCGAGCCCGGCGATTACTCGACCACGATGCGCCACGGCTCGCACGTCCGGCTCACGGAGGTGCCGGCGGACGCGAAAGCCGTCTTCTTCGGCGCGAGCTACCACGCCGACTACGCGACCGTGCTGTGCGACCCGTCGCGGCTCGCTGACGTCGCGAGCGCCACGGCCGGCTGGCTGGCGGCGCCCGACGATCCGCACGACCGCGTGCCCTGGGATGTCGTCGACCTGCGACGACTCAAGGCGGCGGATCCGGCCGGGCCGGCCCTCCGCGACGCGTTCCAGGCGTGCCCGGCGAGCGACGCCTGGATGATCGAGATCGAGCACGAGGACGTCTGCCCGGTCGTGACGCTCCCCGAGGGGGCGAGCCTCGACGACTATCTCGCGACCCTCGGCAAGCACGCGCGCCACGAGATCCGGCGCAAGGTGCGCCGCGCCGAGGCGGCCGGCGAGGTCTCGCTTGACGGACTCGCCCGACCCGCTCGCGGATCTCGAGGCGTTCATCGACCTGCACCAGAAGCGCTGGGGCGAGGACGGGCTGTTCCCGCCGACGCCCGGCGGTGCGCAGAGCCGGACGTTCTTCCGGCGGTTGTTCGAGCTGTTCGGTGCCGACGGGCCCTTGAAGCTCGCGTTCCTGACCGTCGGTGAGCGGCGGATCGCGGCCGGCATCAGCATCGAGACCGGCGACGAGATCCTGTACTACAACGCGGGCGTCGACCCCGAGGCGCGCGAGCTGTCGCCGGGCGTCGTGATGGTCGCGCGGTACGTCGAGCGTGCGCTGGAGCGTGGTGCGCGACGCCTGGACTTCCTGCGGGGCGACGAGAGCTACAAGTACGAGTGGGGCGCGGTGAACGAACCCATCCGCCGCCTGCTCGTCCGACGAACCGAAGAGCGATGAGCGCTGCGCCTGCCTGGGATCCCTGCCTGACGCCCGTTCGGCGGTCGCGGCTGCCCGGCAGCCGCCGGATCCGGGTCGTCGAGATCCTGGCGACCGGCACGAACGGCGGGGCGCAGGAGCATCTGTTCAACCTGTTGTCGCGCCTGGATGCCTCCCGCTACGAGGCGTCCGTGGTGGCGCTGAGCGACGGATCGGCCGTCCGCAAGCTGCGCCGGGCCGGGTTCGCGGTGACCGTCATCGACGAGCCGGACGACGCCATCGCCGTCGGCACGCTGACCGCCCATCTGGCGGACGTGCGCCCCGACGTGATCCACGCGCACATGTATCGCGCGGAGGTCGTGGGCACGAAGGCCGCCATCGCCCTGCGCGACGCGGGTCACCGCAGGCCCTATGTCGTCTCCACGGTCCACTCGTCGAGGGTCCGCTCGCAGGAGGACCGCGAGGAGCTCCGGCGCCTGACGCCGTCCATCGACCGGCTCATCGCCGTGTCGACCGCGATCGAGCGGAAGATCGCCGACGAGGGGCGCGAGGGTGCGCCGGTCGAGCTCATCTACAACGGCGTCGACCTCGAGCGCTACGACCACCAGGAGCCGTGCTGCACGCTGCGCGACGAGTACGGCATGGAGCCGGGGTCGCAGCTCGTGGGCGTCGTCGCCCGGCTGGAGCCCGAGAAGGGTCATCCCACGCTCCTCGAGGCCTGGCCGTCGGTCCTCCGGCGCGTCCCGAATGCGTACCTGATGATCATCGGTGAGGGCAGTCGTCACGACGCCCTCGGCCAGCTGGCGTCCGACCTCCGGATCGCGCACCGCGTCGTGTTCACCGGGCGTCGCGACGATGTGCCGGCGGTCACGGCGGCGCTGGATGTCGCGGTCCTGCCGTCCTATCGCGAGGCGCAGGGACTCTCGATCCTCGAGGCGATGGCGCTGTCACGCCCGGTGGTCGCGACGAATGTCGGCGGCATCCCCGAGGTCATCGAGGACGGCGTGAGTGGGCTGCTGGTCCCGCCGCACGATGCCGACGCGCTCGCCGACGCGATCACGCGGCTGCTCGTCGATCACCCCTTCGCGGACATGATCGCCCGCGCCGGCCACGACGTCGTCCGGAGCCGGTTCTGCCTCGAGCACATGGTCGCCGAGGTCAGCCGGATCTACGAGGAAGGCGCCCGAGCGGTCCGATTGCGCGAGGTCGCGGCCGCCGGCTGAGTCTCCGAGACCGTCCGCGTCGCCGTCGAGCTGCCAAGCCACGCGACGATCGGCGCCAGGACGAACGGCAGGTCGAGGGCGGAGTACGCCGGGTGGACGTGTGAGTTCCGAAGCACCGTGAAGTAGTCGAGCCACTGCGGCAGCAGCGGGATCGAGACGACGGCGATGGCGGCCACGATCACCCACCACAGCCTGCTTCGGATGCCGATGAGCGCGAACGGCGCGAGCGACGGCTTCAGCAGCACGAACGCCGCGGGCCACCGCCAGATGAGCCCGGCGGCGACGGCGGCGACGACCCACATGCCGGGGTTGCCGTACAGGATCAACGCCGGCGTCCGCGGCCACAGGAACAGCAACGCGATGATCGGCCACGTCCACATCCGCGGGCGTAGCCGGATGAAGACGTAGGCGATGACGCCCAGGGGGATGACCCACCACAGGATCGCGGGTAGCCACTGGAAGGGGACCAGGAGGTACAGCGCGATCGGCGGGTAGAGCGGATCGCCATCCATGACCGTCGTGTCGCCCTGCAGCTGGTGCGGCAGGTAGAACTGTCCGGTCTCGAGCCAGCGCGCCGTGTGGCCGCGGTACTGGTTGAAGTCGACCGCGATGCTGTAGCGGTTGCCGATCATGAACTGGGTCAGCTGGATCGTGAACACGAGGGCCAGCACGCCCAGGACACCGGTGACGAACAGGATGGCGAGCCGTGCGCGCGGGCTGGTCGGTCCCTCCCAGGCCCGGATGGGGTCGAGCATGCCCGTCAGCGCGCTGGAGCGCGCGATCGGCGGCTGCGAGCGGGGCGGGCTGCGACACGCGGCCATGATGCCCGGACGCACCGCTCGACGCGATAGGACCTACGTCGCGGCCGGCGAGTGTTCGTCGCCGCCCCAGAGGGCCCACCGATCACGCCCGACCGGGATCCGGGTCCTGGCCAGCCACGCGATGACCGGCACCAGGATGATCGGGATGTCTCCCGCCGAGTAGGTCACCAGGATGCCGGTCGCGTTCTGCACGGACCGCACATAGTCGCCGGCAAGGGGCATCGATCCCAGGATCAGGACTCCGGCCGCGATCCACCAGCGGATGTCCCGCATCCCGATCACGACGAAGGGCAAGAGGCTGGGTTTCAGGCACACGAAGACCGCCGGCCAACGCCAGCGGAGACCCGCCGCGACGAACGCCGCGATCCACAGCGACGTTCCGCCGACGATCAGGATCGATTGTGTCCACGGCCAGCAGGCGATGAGACTGAGCAGCGGCCACGACCATGGAGCCGGTCTCCACGAGATGACCGCGTACGCGATCACCGCCAGCGGGATGACCCACCACAGGAACGCCGGGGTCGCGGTCAGCGCGACGGTCACGGGCAGCAGGACAGGTGGATAGAGGACCGGCACAGCCTCGATGGGACGCGGCGCAGCGGGTGCCGCGACGTAGGGACCGGCCAGCTGGTATGGCTGATACCACGAGCCGCCGTCGAGCCAGCGCTGGCCATGCGCGACGAGGGTCCGGTAGTCGATCCCGATCGCGTCGGTGGCCGCGAACGACTGCCAGCGCGCGGCAAAGAAGAGCAGTGCGATCGCGAGGATCGGGAGGCTGATCGCGAACGCGACGAGTCGGCGACGCCTGGCCACCGAGTCGCCGAGGTCGATGGTCGGTCCCGCGCGATCTCCGACCGCGGGCCGGCGCAGGGATAAGCGGGGGCTTCGCTGGTCTGCAGCCCAGCGTGGATCGCCGACCCGCAGCGCATCGCGCACGGTCCTAGCGTTCACGCTCGTTCCGGGATGCGACGGTGAAGGCCATCGAGATCAGCGCGTGCTTCGGGCGACGCGACGCTCCGACGCGATCACGAGGTGGTCCTCAAGCATGACCGAGGGACTCGACGTCATCAGGCCTGATCGAAGGCCGGAACGCCGCTCTCGCTCGACGCCACACGCCAGTCGCCGACACGGCTGATGGAGCCGCGAGCGACAGGACGGGAGCGCCCGACCTGCGGCGCGACCCGAGGACCGCGACCACGGGGATCAGCATCATCGGCATCTGGCCGACGCTGTAGAACACGCCGCGCTCGATCTGTGCGTTCGACAGCGCCGTCAGGTACTCCTGCCATGCCGGCAGGAACATCGCCGATAGCCCCGCGATCACCGCGAAGGACACCCACCACGATCGCTTGTTGATGCCCAGAAGGGCGAAGGGCAGGAGCGTGAACTTCACGAGGACGAGCGGACTCGCCCACGGCCGGAACGTGGCGATGGCGATCGCGGCCATGACCCACAGGCCGGGATTGCCGCAGACCAGCGCGTAGACCGTCCCCGGGTCCAGAGCGAGCAACCCCATCACGGCGATCGCAAGCGGATGCGGCCGATGCCGAGCGATGACGGCGATCGTCGCTGCCACCGGGATCGCCCACCAGAGCGGCGCCGGCAGGATCGTGAAGGCGATGAGCAGCGGCAGCACCGTCGGGGGATAGAGGACCGGTGACTGCAGCACGATCGGATACGGGCCGGCCAGCTGGTAGGGCTCATAGAAGGACGCCCCGGCGAGGAACCGTCGAGCCGCACGCTGGTAGATGTCGTAGTCGGCACCAGCGCTCGGCCAGATCGACTGTGTCGAGAGCGCGTGTGCCCACATCGGCAGATACAGCAGAGCCAGGACCGCGACGGTCGCCACCCAGGCGACCGTGGTCAGCTGGGGTCGCACCAGGACGCGTCGTCGACTTGGCGCGGCGAGTGTTCTCTGAAGGGGCGGTCGGATCGAGAGAAGAGTCACGGGCGTGACGAACGTCCTATGGCTTGTCGTCCAGAAGTCCCAGTCCGGGACAGTACCTCATGTCCGTCTGGATTCACGCGATCGTGATCGGCGCGATCGTGGTCCGGGTGCGCGACGGCAACGATGGGCCGCTGCGGCGGTCAGACCGGCAGGACCCAGCGCCCCGTCGTCGGCCCGGATCGCCGGCGCCTGGTGATCGGCTGTGCGGGTCGGCATCCCGCGACCGCGGTAGCGCTCGATGATCGGGTCGCTCGACGAGCCGATACGTCGCCTCGGCGGCCATCAACGTCGGTGCGAGAGCTCCCTGGGCCGCCGACCAGCAGCACCAGCGGCCAGCTCCACAGGTAGATCGAATAGGCACGCCGTCCAAGCGGGGCCAGCGGCAGCAGCCCTGACCCGTTGCTGGCGACGACGAGGCTCGCGCCAAGGACGGCCATGGGCTGCCACCAGACCAGCGAGCTCACGACGATCAGAGCGATCCCGAGTGGATTGGCGAGGGCGGGCAGGGTCCGGCCCCAGATGGCCATCGCGCAGCCGGCCAGCAGCGCCCCGCCGTTCGTGAACGTGGAGTGATACACCGGCCCGACGCCGTACCAATACATCGTGCAGCCGAGGACCGCACCGCCCAGGGCGATCGGTAGCAGGTAGCGTCGTGGCGAGAACAGCATCACGACGGGCCACACGATGTAGAACTGCTCCTCGATCGCGAGGGACCAGGTGTGTCCGAGCGGGCCAAGGTCGGTGCCGGCGACCTGGGCCCAGTTGCTCACGTAGAGCAGCGTCGCCGCGACACCGGGCGCCCACGGGCGCTGGATGAGACCGCTCGCGGCAAGCAGCGCCGCGATCGAGGCGACAAGGACGAGCGCCGGCCCGAGACGGACGGCGCGTCGCAGGTAGAACGCGCGCAGACGGACGCGCTCGTCGTTGAGCAGCCCTCGGGTGATGAGGTAGCCCGACAGGACGAAGAAGGTCGTGACGCCGGCCATCGCGGGGGTGAACGGCAGCAGCTGCTCAAGGGTCGAGCGGTCGACACCCGTGTGCTCCACGAGGACCAGGGCGATCGCCAGTCCGCGAAGGCCATCCAGGTCGGTGCGACGGGACGTGGTGATGCGACTGACCCTCGAATCGCCGCTTCGGCCATCCATCGGTCGCGGGTCAGCGGACAGTACAGAGGGCGCGTCGCGATTCGGCCCCCGGGCGGTCGCGGACTTTTGACCCGGTGCGGCACCGCACCACGCGCGCCTACGATGCGCCCGTGCGCGACCGGCTCCTCCGCGATGGCTACTGGATCCTCGCCGTCGCCTTCGTCCTGCTTCGGCTGTTCGCCGTCGAGCCGTGGGACGACAGCGTCGACGCCTACGCGTACTGGACGACCGGCGCGGGCCACTACTACGACGCCGCCCAGACCGGGGTCATCGGCGCGTACCTGTACTCGCCGGCCTTCGCCCAGCTCGTGCAGCCATTCACGTTCGTTTCGTGGCACGTGTTCGTCGCCGCGTGGACGGCGCTGAACTTCGCGCTGCTGTGGTGGATGCTCGGGCGGCTCGCGCTGCCCGCGCTGCTGTTCCTGCCCGTCTCGTTCGAGATCATCTCGGGCAACGTCCATCTGCTCATCGCCGCGTGCATCGTGGCGGGCTTCCGGTGGTCGGCGGTGTGGGCGCTGCCGATCCTGACCAAGGTCACGCCCGGCATCGGCCTGTTGTGGTTCCTGCTGCGTCGCGAGTGGCGGGCGCTCGCGATCGCGCTGGGTACGACGTTCGCCATCGCGGCCGTGTCGTTCGTGCTCGATCCCGGGGCGTGGCGGCAGTGGATCCAGCTGCTGACCGCGAACACGGGCAACCCGATCGAGACGCTCGGCTGGTACGTGCCCGTCCCGCTCCTCGTGCGCCTCCCGATCGCCGCGCTGATCATCGGCTGGGGCGCGTTGACCGACCGGCGCTGGACCGTGCCTGTCGGCGTGACGCTCGCGCTGCCGATCCTGTGGTCGAACGGGTTGGCGGTGCTGGTCGCGGTCGTGCCGCTGGTCCCGTGGCGCCTCTCGCTCAAGGCGCCGGCCGCGCTCGTGGCGGCCGGCACACCGATCCGGGCCGGGTCGGCCTCGTGACGTTGACCGCCCGATCTGCCACAGCGACGACCGCACCCGCCCGCGCCGACCGGCGGCTCACCCGGATCCTGGCGATCGTCGCGCTGCTCATCACGCTGCTGTACCTGGCGATCTTCGTCGCGAGCGCGTCGTACACGCTGGCCTTCGACTACCTCGCGTATGACGCGGCTGCGCGCCGGGTCCTCGTGGGGGCGTCCCCGTACGACCTCGCCCTCTCGCGCCCGGGCGAGTTCGGCTTGTTCTTCTACCCGGCGCCCTTCCTGCTGCTGGTCCTGCCCTTGACGCTCGTCCCGCCGCAGATCGCCGGGGCGCTGTGGATCGGCGGCCTGGTCGCGTGCTTCATCGCCGCGATCCTGCTGCTGCCCGTCCGCGACGAGGTGCGCTGGATCACGCTCGCGCTCGCGGGCCTGTCGTGGCCGCTCATCTTCTCGGTGAAGGTCGGCCAGGTCGCGCCGATCCTCGTGCTGCTGTTCGTGATCGGCTGGCGCTGGCTCGACCGCCCGCCGGTGGTCGGCATCGTCGCGGCGCTGGGGACGCTCATCAAGATCCAGCCGGTGCTGCTCTTCGGCTGGCTGCTGCTGGAGCGGCGGTGGCGCGACATCGCCGTGGGCGTCGTCGTCGTGCTCGTCGCGAGCGTCGTTGCGACGCTGGTCGTGGGGGTCGCGGGCTGGACGGACTTCCTGAAGCTGATGACGGGTCTCGACGACCCGCTCGTCCAGCCGGCGAACTTCTCACCCGGCACCATCGCGTACTTCCTGGGACTGTCTCGGCCACTGGCCGGCGTCCTCCAGTACGGTCTTGCGGCGGCCGTCGTGCTCCTGGGCATCTGGCTCCAGCGGACCGGCACGCGTGAATCGAGCTACCTGCTGGCGGTGCTCGCGACCCAGCTCGTGTCACCCATCCTGTGGGATCACTACGCGCTCATCCTGGTCCTGCCCGTCGCGTGGCTCTTCCAGCGCCGCCAATGGTGGGCGGCCCTGATCCCCCTCAGCCAGGCGGCCTTCCTGGTCAACGTGGCGCCGCCGATCGTCTGGCTCGCGGGCTGGTTCGCCTGCGTCGGCGCGCTCGTCGTCATCGGGCGACGGGAAGCGCGAACGATGGCGGCCACGGGAGCGACCGTCGGCGCGCCGGGGATCGCTCCGGCCTGAAGCGATGACCTTCCGCCGCCTGTGGGCGAGCCTCGCCGTCCTGTTGCCCGTGCTCGGAGCGATGCTCGCGGGCTTGTCGACCACCGATCTGACCTATCACCTGCGGGCCGGCTCGGAGATGCTGGCCGGGGGCGGCATCCCGCGCGTGGACACCTGGACCTACACGGTCGCCGGCCAGCCGTGGCACGACCAGCAGTGGGCGGCGCAGGTGCTGTTCGCGCTCGTGGAGCGGATCGGCGGGTGGACGGGGCTCGCCGTGACGCGGGCGGCGCTCGTGGGTGCGACGTTCGGGCTCGTGGCCCTGACGGCGCATCGGCGGGGCGTGGGTGTGCGCACGGCGGCGGGGCTGGCGCTCGCGGCGTTCGTGGTCTCGGCGGTGGCGCTCGCGCTTCGGCCGCAGCTGGTGGGCATGGCGCTGTTCGCGCTGACGCTGTTCCTCGTCGGCGAACGGCGTCGACATCCCCGCCTGCTGTGGCTGATCCCAGTCGTCACCCTCATCTGGGCGAACATCCACGGCTCGTTCTTCCTGGCCCCCGTGCTCCTGGGGCTGGCCTGGATCGAGGATCTCGCGGACCCGTCGGTGGAAGCGGGGCGCCGGCACGTGCCACTCCTCGTCGCCGGCGTGTCGGCGGTGGCGGCACTCGTCAATCCGTGGGGCATCGACGTGTGGGCGTACGCGATCGGCCTGACGACGTCTCGCGACGTCACGTCCCGGGTGACCGAGTGGCAGCCGACGACGGTGCGCGACGTGCCGGGACTGCTGTTCTTCGGCTCGGTCGCCGCGATGGTCGTGCTGATGGCGCGGCGCGGCCGGCCGACACCCTGGCCGACGCTGCTGACGCTCGGACTCTTCGCGGGCCTTGGGCTCTACGCCGTGCGCGGGGTGGCGTGGTGGCCGCTCGTCGCGGCGGTCGTGGCGGCCGGGCTCCTGGCCGACGCGCCGGTCCAGGACGCCGTCAGCCGGGTCGCACGCGAACCGCGCGAGACGCCGCTGATCCGGCGGGTCAACGCCGTCCTGATCGGGTTCATCGCGCTCGCGATCGTGGTGGCGTTGCCGGTCTGGCGACCCGTCGACCCCGGACTGCAGGCGCCGACCGGGCTGCTGGGCCAGGCGCCGTCCGGGATCACCGGCGGCCCTGCGGGGGCTCGTGCGCCCCGGCGACCGGCTGTTCGCGCCGCAGGTCTGGGGCTCCTGGTTCGAATACGCCTTCCGCGATGCGCCGATCGGCTTCGATTCGCGGATCGAGCTCTTCCCGGCGGCCGCGTGGGACGCCATGGACCTCGTCTACGACGGCGGCGAGGGCTGGGAGCAGCAGCTCGATGCGTGGGGCGTGACCGTCGTGGTCATCGGGGGTGCCGCTGACGACCCGTTCCCGGTCCGCCTGGCGAACGCTGGCTGGCGCCAGGTGTTCAGCGACGACGACGGCGCGATCCTCGTTCGCCCGGAGCGCTGAGGGTCAGATCGAAGCGGGCGCCGTACGGTCGGCTGCAACGGCTGCCCGCTGCCGGACCGACGCCGGCGGTCGGACCTTGAGCGCGACCGCCGCGATGAGCATCGCGAAGCTGTCCATCCAGATGACGGGCAAGGCGAGCATCGCCGCGATCGGCACGGTCCACGCGCGATCGGTGAGTGCGCCCCACGTCACGAGGGCGGCAGCCGCGACGAGCCGAAGGAGCAGCCGACCCGACTCCTGACCGCCATCGCTCCGCAGCAGCGCGAACCAGTCCGCCCACTGCCCCGGCGCGATGACATACGAGACGGCGACGATCGCGGCGGTCGTCCCAAGGGCGATCATGAGGCTGCGCCACTCCCGCCGGACCACGAACCACAGCAGTCCCACGCCTGGGGTCACCTTCGTGAGCAGCACGAACGCCCACGTCGCCGGCCACCGAAAGCCCAGGTAGATCGCCAGGGCCAGCAGGATGTGGATGTTGCCGATCATGACGTCCTGCACGACCGGCAGGAACAGCGGCAGCAGCATCAGCGGCCACACGCGCGCCATCCACACAGCCGCCGCCAGGATCAGCGCCGACCAGACGATCGCGAACGCCTCGCGCGGCAGCAGCCGGAACGGCGTGAACGCCTGGGTGAACGCCGGCGAGTAGAGATACGCGCCCTCGCCGCCGACGGTCGCGCCCGCGTAGGGCGCAGCCGGGTCGACGCCCCAGTAGACGAGCCCGTCGTTCGCGAGCAGCTTGACCATCGCGTCCCAGTAGATGACCAGCAGCCAGAGCGAGGCGATCGTCCCCGCGATCACGGCGGCATCGCGGAGCGCGCGTGACCACGATCCGGTGCGGCTGCGGAAGAAGGCGCTCGTCACGACGCGGAAGCCTACGCCTGCCCGGAACCCCCTTCGCTAGCCCGACGGCCGAGCGGTCCCATGACCTTCGGACCTCGGTGACTGCTCGCACCGGGCTGGTAAGGTGCCACGCGATGACCAGCGCGACGCCCGACCTCGATGTCGTCGTGCTCGGCGGGGGTGGCCACGTGGGGCTGCCGCTGAGCCTGACCCTGGCCCGGGAAGGCCTGTGCGTCGGCATCCTGGACATCAACCAGGGGACGCTCGATCGCATCGCGGCCGGCGAGATGCCGTTCATGGAGAACGGCGCCGATGCCCTCCTCGCAGACGTGCTTGCGTCCGGCAACCTGGTCCTCTCGACCGACAACGCCATCATCGAGCGCACGCGCCAGCTGATCGTCGTCGTCGGCACGCCGGTCGACGAGTTCCATGGTCCGTCGATGACGATCTTCGAGAAGACCGTCGACCAGATCGCGCCCCATCTCCAGCCCCGCACGCTCGTGGTGCTGCGATCGACGGTCTACCCGGGCACGACGGGCTACGTCGCCGGCAACCTGCGAGCGCCGCGGGTGCGACGTCGACGTCGCCTTCTGCCCCGAGCGGATCGCCGAAGGCCACGCTCTCGAGGAGCTCCGCTCGCTGCCGCAGATCATCGGCGCGGATGAGCCTGCGGCGGGCGATCGCGCCGAGCAGCTGTTCCACGTCATCGCGTCGAAGACGGTCCGCACCACGTCGAAGGAAGCCGAGCTCGCGAAGCTGTTCACGAACACGTGGCGCTACATGAAGTTCGCGGTGGCGAACCAGTTCTTCATGATCGCGGACCAGGCGGGCGTCGACTACACGAACATCCTGCGGGCGATCCGCGAGGACTACCCGCGGGCCCAGGACCTCCCGGGCCCCGGCTTCGCCGCGGGTCCGTGCCTGTTCAAGGACACGATGCAGCTCTCGGCGTTCACGTCCGACCACTTCCCGATGGGCCAGGCGGCGATGCAGGTCAATGAGGGCCTGCCGGCGTACATCGTGTCCGCGCTGCAGCGCCGCTACGGCGGCCTCGAGGGCAAGACCATCGGGCATCCTGGGCATGGCGTTCAAGGCCGAGTCCGACGACACCCGCGCATCCCTGAGCTACAAGCTGCGCAAGCTCCTTGCGTGGGCGGGCGCGCGGGTGCTGTGCACCGATCCGTTCGTCGAGGACTCGCGCCTCGTCCCGCTCGAGCGAGTGGTCGACCGAGAGCGACGTCCTCGTCCTCGGCGCGCCGCACAAGGCGTACCGCGGGATGCACGTCGGCGGCAAGGACGTGGTCGACGTGTGGAACGTGCTGGGCGACGGGATCCGGCTCTAGTGAAGGTCCTGGTCACCGGCTCGGCCGGGTTCATCAACGGCTATCTCGTCCAGGAGCTCCTCGATCGAGGCCACACGGTCATCGGGCTCGATGACTTCAGCAAGTACGGCCCCACCTCGAAGAGCTACGACCAGCACCCGTGCTACACGTTCGTCCAGGGCGACGCCAAGGACAGCGCGTTGATGCGCGAGCTGGCCAGCGATGTCGATCAGGTCGTCGCCGCCGCCGCGATGATCGGCGGCATCTCGTACTTCCACGAGTTCGCCTACGACCTGCTCGCCGAGAACGAGCGGATCCTGGCGTCGACGTTCGATGCCGCGATCGCCGCGCACAAGGCCGGGCGCCTCAAGCGCATCGTCGTGCTGTCGTCGTCGATGGTGTACGAGTCGACGACCGTGTTCCCGACACCGGAAGGCGCCGAACGCACCTCGCCGCCACCGATCTCGACGTACGGCTTCCAGAAGCTCGCGTCCGAGTACTTCGCCCACGGCGCGTGGGAGCAGTACCAGCTGCCGTACACGATCCTGCGGCCGTTCAACTGCGTGGGCATCGGGGAGCGCCGGGCGCTGCGCGACACCGACATCATGTCGGGGAACGTGAAGCTCGCGCTGTCGCATGTCGTCCCGGACCTCGTCCTCAAGGTGCTCAAGGGCCAGGACCCGCTGCACATCCTGGGCGACGGGTCGCAGGTCCGGCACTACACGTACGGCGGCGACCTGGCCCGCGGCATCCGCATCGCGATGGAATCGCCCGAGGCCGTGAACGACGATTTCAATCTGTCCACGGCCGCGTCGACCACCGTGCTGGAGCTCGCCGAGGCCATCTGGCACAAGGTCCACGGCCCCGATCGCCCGTTCCGCCACGTCTCGGATCCGCCGTTCGAACACGACGTGCAGCTGCGTGTGCCCGACGTCCGGAAGGCGCGCGAGGTCCTCGGGTTCGAGGCGACCACGACACTCGATCAGATGCTCGACGAGGTCGTTCCGTGGATCCGCACGGAGCTCGAGGCCGGTCGCCTGTGAACGTGGGCCGGCCTGTCCTGACGCGATGAAGCGGCTTCGGCCGTTCCTGCCCTGGATCCTGGGGCTCGTCGGGACCGTCGCCGCGATCGCCGCGATCGCCATCTCCGTCGACGTCCCGAAGGCCATCTCGCAGATCCATCAGTTCGAGTTCATCTGGCTCGTCCCGGCGCTCGCCGCGCTGACCGCCCAGATGCTGTTCCGCGCCACCCGCTGGTCGAAGCTGCTCACCGTGACGGCCGGGCGGCCGATCCGGGTGCGCCGGATCCTCGCGCCGTTGCTCGTCGGGTATCTCGCCAACAACGTCCTGCCGGCGCGTGCCGGTGAGGCGGTGCGGACGGTGCTCGTCTCGCGACGCGAGCTGATCGGCCTGGGTGAGGTCGCGGCGACCGTCATCACCGAGCGCGTCCTCGACCTCGTGACGCTCGCCGGCGTGGCCGCGATCGCGGTCTGGCTGGCGACCGGGGGCACGGGCGGGGTCGGGCTCAGCCTGATCGTCCTGGGTGTCGGCGGGTTCGCCGTCGGGCGGTTCCTCGCGCAGGTCGCCGACCGCAGGCACTGGCTCGACCGGCTGCCCGCGAACCGGCTGTTCGGCCTCGTGCGTGGCCTCGTCGAGACGATCGGCCGCCTGCCGCTCTGGGTCCTGCTCCTGAGCGCCGGGTTCAGCCTCCTGGCGTGGGGCTGCGACGCGATCGTCGTGCTGTCGGTGGGCCGGGCGGTCGGCGCCGATCTCCCGGTGGCCGCCGCGATCGCGATCAGCGCGGGGGCGGTCATCGGCACCGCGGCACCGGCGGCGCCGGGCTATGTCGGCACGTTCGAGCTGGCGGCGATCGCGGCCGGGGCGGTCGTCGGCGTGCCCCCGGAGACCGTCCTGCCGATCGCCCTGGTCCTCCACCTGCTGGGGATCATCCCGATCTCGATCGCGGGCGTCGTGGCGTTGTTCCAGCTGGGCGGCCGTTCCGGGATCGCGGCGCAGACCGCGTCACCCGCGGCCGAGCCGACGTCCGAGCCGAGTCCGCTCGACGAGCCTCGCGTCCACCCCGCGACTCGATGACCTCGTCCGTGCCGGGCACGGCGCCCGAGCTCTCGATCGTCATGCCGGTGTTCAAGGAGGGCGACCGGATCGAGCCCGTCGTGCGCGCGCTCACCGCCGCGATCCCGACACCGCACGAGCTCCTCGTCGTGTACGACTTCGACGAGGACCCGACGCGACCCGCCGCAGAGCGCCTCGCCGCCGAGCTGCCCGCCGTCCGGCCGTTCCGCAACGACCTCGGCCGAGGCGTGCTCAACGCGATGAAGGCGGGCATCGCGGGGTCGTCGGGCACGTACGTGCTGATCACGATGGCCGACGGCTCGGACGAGGCCCACGTCGTCGCACCGATGCTCGAGCTGGCGCGCGGCGGCGCCGACGTGGTCGCCGCGTCGCGCTACATGCGCGGCGGACATCAGGTCGGCGGGCCGCTCCTCAAGCGGACGCTCAGCCGGATCGCGGGCCTGTCGCTCCACTGGGTGGGCGGCATCGCGACCCACGACCCGACGAACAACTTCAAGCTCTACTCGCGACGGCTCCTGGACGCCACGCCCATCGAGTCGTCGGCGGGCTTCGAGCTCGCGCTGGAGCTCACGGTCAAGGCGACCCTCGCCGGGCGACGGGTGGCCGAGGTGCCCACGACGTGGCGCGACCGGACCGCCGGCGAGAGCAACTTCAAGCTCCGCAAGTGGCTGCCCTACTACCTCAAGTGGTACGTCGTCGCGATGCGCGGCCGGGCGCGGAGGCTGCTCCGCCGCTGACGGCGCGTGTCGCCGTCGACGACTCGCGTGCGGCGCGTTCCGTTCGCACGATGACATCCGGCGGCCAGTCGACTCGCACGTCGGTCGTCGCCAGTCGTGAACGCGGCCGGCTCCGACGCGTCGACACATCCCGGGCGTCGCCGTGATCGACTGGTGTGCATTTCCGGCCTGTGCCCGCAACGGCCGATCGCGAGGGCCTCGCTCGGACGGCGATCTGGCCGTCGCTATCGAGCCCGATGACCGCCCCGTGTGCAGCCGAGCGCCGAAGCGAGCCGTCGGGCGACGCATCCTGGACCTTGACGTCGACCAGCCCGCCGTTTGCACATCAGGCGATCACGGGCGGTGGGAGCGACCAGGGCGACCCCGCGGCATCAGCCGCCGTCGAAGCGGGCGCAGTCCGCGGGGAGCGGGCGACTGCCGATGCAGCCGGCGAGGACGAACTCGGGTGGGTCGAGCGCGCGCTTCGAGCGCGTCGGCCCTGGCCTCCTCGGGGATCGGCCGGACGGCATCGCCCGCCAAGCGAGTCGCTCAGCGGTGACCCGAAGCGCGCGACGATCGCCCGCACGCGATCGGGTGACGGGATGAGCACCAGGTCGACGGAAGGGTCGACGCCCGGCGGCAGCGGCTCGGTCGTCGCGAGCGCCACCAGCGCCCGCGTGAGGTCGGCCCGCTGGAGGAACAGATCGCGCCCGGAGAGCAGCAGCCGCACGTTCCACAGCAGTGACAGCGTGATCACGAGGCCGACGGCCCCGACCGCGAGCAGTCGCAGCCGCGGCGCCTCGGGCATCGGCCGCCGCCCGATCGCCGTCGCGAGGGCGAGCAGCGCGAGGATCCCCGACAGGTACGTGTAGCGCGTGTAGTACTGCGCCTCGATGCCGAGGTTCGATCGCACGAGGCCCAGCAGGATGTACATCGCGACGATCGCGCCGAGCAGCGCGATGGTCCGCCTCGGGACGACGATCCGGCGCACGAGCGCGATCACGAGGAGCGCGGCAGTAGCCGCCACCGCGATGAGCCCACCGGCCTCGCCCACGCCCAGCGCCGCGCCGAAGGCCGTCGTCAGCCCGCCCAGCACGAACGACGGCACGTTGACGATCGCGTCGGCGGTGAACGGGCTGCCGTGCGCGGCGACCCCGGCTCGCCCCAGCGCCACGTACCAGACGAGCCAGATCCCCGCCGGCACGAACGTCGCCGGCACGAGCCGCCGGCGCGCGGGATCCACCAGCAGGTCGAGCCCGACGAGCGCGAGCATGAACAGCCCGAAGCCGCTGGTCATGATCGCCAGGACCAGGAGGATCGTCGCCGCGACGACCCGGCCTCGCGTCGGCCGTCCATCGAGCAGCAGCAGCGCCCCGAATCCCAGTGCGATCGCCCCGACGAACCCGATCTGCATCGCCCAGAACAGGTCCTCGAAGCCGCTCCCGAACAGCAGCACGACGAGCGTCACGGCGGCGGCGATCCACGGCTGCGTCGCGCGGCGAGCGATGACGTACACCTCCAGCGCCACGACCGCGTGCAGCAGGACCAGCAGCGCCAGATACGGCATGTAACTGCCCAGCCCGATCGCCTCGACCAGCGCCCGGAAGACCGTGACCTGGATGCCCAGCCAGTGCTCGTTGAAGGGGGTCAGGAAGCTGTCGAGCCCCAGCGGGCGCGCCGCGATGACCTCCCACTCGTCGGCGAAGAACGTCATCCCTCGACCGAGCCACAGGAGCAGGAGCGACGCGATGACCGTCGCGACCCCGACGAACGCGTCGGTGCGGTCGAGGCGTCGAGGATTCACACGCGCGACGGTAGGTCGACCACGCTGGCGCGCCCACCGGTCGATGGTCCGGCTTCGGGCGAGCCCGTCACGAGCAGCCGCGCCGCGACCACGACCGCCACCCCGAGCAGCAGCACGACCGCCGGCAACGCGAGCGGTCCATCGATGGGGATCGCAGCCCCCAGCTCGGACGTCGCGGGCGCCGCCGCCACGAGGTTCAGCGCCACGACGGCCTGCGCGACCAGCCACGCGACGAGATACCGCCGCTCCGCGATCAGGAGCGTCAGCAGGATCACGGCGGGATACGCGTACCGCTCGTGCATCGTCGTGAGCGTCAGATAGGCGCCCAGCGACGCGAGGATCGTGCCGAGGACCAGCCGTTCGATCGTCGGCCGCCGAAGGACCGCGAGGAACACCAGCACCTCGAGCAGCGCCGCGAGCACGAGACCGATGGACCGGAAGGTGATCGGCCCGAGGATCGCGTTCCCGTCAGCGACGAACGCATCCTGGACGAGCTGGCCCTGGAGCAGCCACCACGGGTTCCATGCCCGCAGCGAGAGCACGTTGAAGGTGTCGTTCTGGTGCGAGCCGATGCTGGCGATGTAGTTCGCCGGTCCACCGGCGGCCAGGAACGGCAGCCACGCCACGACCGCTACCGCCAAGCCCACCGCCACCGTCGTCGCGACCAGCCGCACACCGCCCCGCGCGAACACCCACGCCGCGAACGGCACCAGGAACGGCAGCGCCTGGGGCTTGGTGAGGACGCTCAGCGCGAGCAACGCCGCGGCGACATGCGGCCGGTCCGCCCGGGCGGCGCACAGGGCGAGCACCGCCCACAGCACGTAGATCGACTCGTACTGCCCCCACCACGCCGACGTGTACCAGGCCACCGGCAGGAGCAGCGTCCCGGCGACGGCCACGAGCGCCGTGCCCGGACGATCCCGGAACCACCAGACCATCGCCGCCGCCAGGCCCAGGTCCGCGAGCGACGCCGGGATCTTCATCACCGCCCGAACGGACGGGTCGTCGAACGAGGCCGACGTCGCGAACGACGGATGCGCCGCCCCGATGAGCGCCCACACGTACGCCATCACCGGCGGGAACGTGAGGTCCTGGTCGTAGGCGCGCGGCAAACCGCCCTGGACGATGCCGTGGATCCAGCGGGCGAACTCGGTCATGTCGCCGGTCAACCCGCTGCTCGGGAGGAGCGCGACCCGGATCGCGATCCCGCCGAGGACCATGAGCGCGAGCAGGAGTCGGTCGCGGGTCGTCCAGGCCCTGCCGGCCGGCGACACGGTCATCCGCTCAGGCCGTCGTGCTCACCCAGTACCGCTCGGCGTAGCCACCCACGCCGGTGAGCTCGCTCGTCGTCGCCGCGTACGAGCGGACGCCGTCGGCCATCGCCTTCGTGCTGCCGAACAGCCGGTCGATCTGGCTCTCGTACAGGGCGATGCCGCGGATCTTGCGCTCGACCTGGTCGGTGATGTCGGCGTACTCGGCCTTGAGCAGGATCCCCTCGGGGAGCTCGCTCCAGATCTCGTCGCCCAGGTCGCCGAGCTGCCGGAAGTCGTTCCACCACGCGTACGGGAAGTCCTCGTAGAACTGGACGGCGCCGACGAGGTTCGGACCCGGCATGATCCACCGCCGATGCTCGTTCAGCAGCGCGACGCCGACCTCGCGACACAGCTGATGGTCGACGTGCCCACCGATGCCGAGCGGGACGTACACGCGCTGCGGCTCGAGACGCAGGATCTCGCGGCGGATGAGCTCGTACGGCGCCGTGTCATCGTCGCGCGGCGTGTTCAGCAGCTGGTCGTCGCCCTCGTAGCCTCGGAAGACCGCGTCGGGCAGATCGAGCCAGACGATGCTCGCCTCGGCGAACGCGGCGTAGGCCTCGTCCTCCAGGCGCCGCTGCGCCATGACCTCACCGGCCGCGGCGGCGTCGACGAGCTCGTCGGTGAGCACCGCGCCCTGGGTCGACACATCGTCGATGACCCGTTGCCCCGCCAGCGACTCGTTGTGGATGTTCGCCCGGCGATACCACGAGGAGCGCTGCCAGAAGCGCTTGGCGGCGGCATCGGCATCGGCCTGGGTCGCATCGAGCTTGTCGGTCGTGGCCTGCCACGGCGGGAGGTACGTCGGGTCGTCGTAGCCGTACTCGGCGCGGATATGGGCCCGGTTGAACGCCTCCGTCACGGGCCACATCGTCTTGCTGCCGAAGCCGAGCGCCTCGCGCTGGTAGCTCGTCAGGTCGCCGTTGCCGCCGCCACTCCCCGAGAAGACCGTGATGATCGTGACGTTCTGCCCGAGCTCCCGGAGGTTGGCGATGAGGCCGCCGCACGAGAGGGCGACGTCGTCCGGATGGGGCGCGACGAACACGTGGGTCATGACCGCGCGAGTATATCGGCGGGCAGGTCCGGCTCAGGCGGTCCAGCCGCCCCGGTCGTCCCAGCCGCCCAGCCCGACCAGCGGGACGAACACGACAGGCCCGTCGGACATCTCCGTCCAGTCGTTGGCACCGCGGCGCGTCACGACCATCAGATCCTGGTGCTCGCGCGGCCCGACGGGCATCACCAGGCGACGGCCGATGCCGAGCTGCTCCCGCAGCGCATCGGGGATCACCGGGCCGCCGGCCGTGACGAGGATGCCGTCCCACGGCGCGCCATCCGGTTCGCCGAGGCTGCCATCGCCGGTCCGAACGTCGACCAGGGCGCCGAAGCCCTCGCGCTCCAGCGTGGCGCGGGCCTCGTCCGCCAATCGCTCGTGGCGCTCGATCGTCGTCACGTGGCAGCCGAGCGCGGCGAGGATCGCCGTCTGGTAGCCCGAGCCGGTGCCGACCTCGAGGACGCGGTCGCCCTTCATGACGCGGAGGAGCTCGGTCATGCGGGCGACGATGTACGGCTGGGAGATGGTCTGGCCCGAGGCGATGGGCAGTGCCGCGTCGGCATAGGCGCCCTCGATGCCGCCCGCCCGGACGAACCGCTCGCGGGGCACGCGACACATCGCGTCGAGCACGCGCTCATCCGTGACCCCCCGCGATCGCAACTGGCGTTCGACCATCGCCTGGCGCGCCTGAGCGGCGGCATCGCCGGTGCCCGTCATCGGCGCAGTATGGCCACCCAGGTCTCGCGGCGCCCACCCCGCGCCGTCGTACGCGGCCGGTCATCTGCATCACCGAACGACTAACGACCCGTCCCACGCCGGCGACCGATCCACGCGCTCCGACTCCCGCCGGACCGGTGGGAGCGATACGCCCCGCGCTACCGGTGCGACCGCTAGTTTCGGCTCTGGAGGGGCCACTGGCCCGGATCCGGCGCACGGAGGAGCGTGGCGCACGCTCAGATCCCGGCGATCTCGACGGCCGCGCGCCGCCTTGGGGTCTGGAACCGCCCGGAATAGCGCTCACACCGGCACGACTGTTCTCAGCCCGAAGGTGACCCCGACGGGGGAGAGACGGCGCGCTCCGACGCCCGCCTGACCGGTGGGAGCGATCAACGCCGCCGCTACCGGTGCGACCGCTACTTTCGGCTCTGAAGGGGCCACTAACCCGGATCGGGCGTACGGACGAGCCTGGCGCACGCTCGATCCCGGCGATCTCGACGGCCGCGCGCCGCCTTAGGGGCCTGGAACCGCCCGGAATAGCGCTCGGAGCGGTACGCCCGGGGATTCAGCCCGAGGGTGACGCCGACGGGGAGAGAGACGGTGCGCTCACCGATGCCGATGCGGACGGGCTCACGGATGGCGAGGCAGACACCGAGGCCGAAGCCGACGCCGACGGAGACGCCGACGCCGAAGCGGATGCCGACGCCGAAGGAGAGGCCGACGGGGACCCCGAAGCGGAAGCGGACGGCGACGCCGAGACCGACGGGGAAGCGGTGGGGCTCGGCGAAGGCGGCGGGGTCGGCGTGCCGGTGATCAGACCCGCGGTCCCGCCCAGGAGCGCGTATCCGAAGATCGCGACGAACGCGGCGACCGCCGCGATCACGTAGATCGCGGAGATCCGGTCGTCGATGTGGACCGCGTGCTCGGACGGTGTGACCGCCGGGGCGGCTGAACGTGCGGGCGGAGCCGGTCGCCGAGGTCCGCGAGCGGCACCCGCAGGAGCGCTCGCAGCGGCCGTGGCAGCGGCAGCGGCAGCCGGCGGGATGACCTCGGTCGGCGTCTCGTCGGCGTCGGCGTCACCCTGCCCGGCGTCGGCCTCGCCTTCGCCGGCTTCGACCTCGTCGGCCTCGACCGCCTCCGCGCCCTCGGCGTCAGCGTCGACCGGCGCTCCGGTGTCATCGGCCGTCGGTTCCCGATCGGTCATCCGGGTGATCCACTCCCTCAGCACGACGCCCCCAGTCCCACGATCGGGCCGGGAGCGCGGGCGAAAGTGTAGCGTCAGGCCTCTCGCACGGCGCGCGTGAACAGGCCTCCGAGACCCGCTGCCAGCGGCAGGACGCCGGCCAGCAGCACGGCTGCCGAGGGCGACACCACCTGCGCGACGATGCCGCCGATCGCGCCGGCGATGGTCAGCGAGCCGAACACCGCCGCGAACCGGAAACCCACGACCCGGCCCAGAAGCTCGGGCGGCACGCGCTCCTGGAACATCGTCTGGCTGGGGATGATGTAGATCATGTTCGCGACCCCCGACGCGAACGCGAGCCCGACCGCGAACGGCACACTCGCCGTCAGGCCCATGACGATGAGCGCGAAGCCCCACATCGTGTAGCCGACGATGACGAGCTTCCCGCGCGCCATCCGAGCCGCGACGAGTCCGAGCAGGAACCCCCCGACCAGGTTGCCGACGCCGATCCCGGTCTCGATCGCGGCGAACGCCGTCTTGCCGCGATCGGGGTCCATCGTGATGGCGACCGCGTAGGCGTACGTGACGGCGGTGAAGATGCCGGTGCCGAACTGCCCGATCGCGCCCTGGATGGTGTTCGCCAGCAGCACCGGCTCCCGGCGCAGGAACCTCCAGCCGATCCTGAGATCGTCGAGGATCGCCGGGCTGGGCTCGCCGGCGTCCCTGCGCCTCGGCAGCGTGCGCATCGTCGTCGTCGCGATCAGCAGGCCGGAGGCGACGTACGTCGCGGCATCGAACCAGAACGCGAGTGGCAGTCCCGCCCCGAGTGCGAACACGAAGAGGCCCGCGATCGGATAGCCGATGACGTCACCCAGCGTCTCGCCGACCCACAGCGCCGAGTTGGCCGGCAGGATGTCCGACTCGCGGACCATCCGGGGCAGTGCCGTGACGCGCGCTGGCCGGAAGAACACCGAGATCGAGGTCATGAGGATGACCATCGGGTAGATCAGCGGGATCCAGATCACGGCGGCGACCGGGATGAGCACCACGACGGCGGCGCGCAGCAGATCCGAGACGATCATCACCTGCCGCGGATCCCACCGGTCGACGTAGGTGCCGGCGATGGGCGCGAGGAACAGGTTGGGGATGGTCGCCGCGACGAACACGAGCGCGAGCGCGAAGTACGAGCCGGTCAGACCCAGGACCAGCGCACCGATGGCGATCTGATGCACACGATCGCCGAAGATGCTGATCAGCTGCCCGACCCACAGTGCCGAGAACGAGGGATCGATCGCCAGGCGCACGTAGGGGTGGTTCCGCGCGCGCTCGAGGACCGTCGGCCGCGGGACGACGATGGTCGGCGGGGGCGGGACGAAGACGGCTTCGCCGGTCGAGCTCGCGGCCATCAGGCCGCCGCCACGGAACCGCGCGACCTCGTCGGCGCCTGCGAGCGGCGCGAGGGCCGGTGACCCGAGACCCGGGCCCGGCCCACCGAGGATGACGGGCCGTTCGAGGGCGGCGGCCTCGGCGAGTCCGCGCGCGAGGCCGGTCTCCGGGCGGATGCTGCGTTGCGGGGCCTGCGCGGGTCCGCGGGGCCTGCGTCGGGACGCCGATCGATCGCCCGAGCGCTTCCTCCAGCGTTCGCGGCAGACGCAGCGTGCTCGCGAGCCCGGTGAGCCGCGTGTCGGCGGCCGCCACCTCGTCTTCCTCGCGTTCCGCCTGGCTGCGCAGGATGACCGCGAAGAGGAAGAACCCGAGCCCGAACGACAACAACACGTCGCCGATGGACGCCACATTCCGGACGATCGGGATGGGGATCGGGATGATGTCGCCGAGGGGACCCGCGCGCCTGAGGAACTCCGCGTCGAGCACCGGGGGCAGCAGGACGTGGAACACCGAGCGGATGTCGTCAGCCGGGAAGCCGGCGAACTCCAGGCTCGGGACCCAGATGGGCATGTAGCCGCCGTTCGCGGTGATCGCGATGGCGTTCGCGAGGATGCCGACGAACGCGATGCCGAGACCCGGCAGCGAGCGGTTCGCCCAGAGGCCCACGAGCAGCAACCCATACGCGCCCACGAACAGCGGCACGCGAAGCTGTTCGACGATGGGCACGCCGGCGGCGAGCGCCGCCTCGGTGCCGAACCGGACGATGACCGCCAGGAACAGCAGGGGGAGAAAGCGCAGCCGAACGTCGGCGAGGTTGCTGAGCCGGCCTCCGAGGATGAGGCCAAGGACGAGGCCGAGCGCGATGCCGACGATCAGCATCGGGTCGCGCGGCTAGTGGTGGCGTTGCGGTCGTGCACCGGCGGGATCACGCGTTGACGCCTCGGTCCGCGGCGCGCCCCTCAGCGCCGCGCGAACCGTATCAGCCCGGCTCGGCGCCGACCGGCTCGGCCTTCGCCTGCGTGATGCGGCTGGCCGCGGTGCTGATCAGCGGGATCGGCCGCGGCTGGACGGTGCGCCCCGGGTCGATCACGCCCTCGACCCACGAGGTCCGCACGAATGCGTCCACCACCTGCGGGTCGAACTGGATGCCCGCGAACTTGCGCAGCTCGCCGACCGCCTGCTCAGCGGTGAGCGGTGTCATCCGGTAGGGACGCTGGGCGGTCATCGCCTCGAACGCGTCCGCCACGTGCAGGATCCGGGCGAGCTTGGGGATCTCATCGCCGATGAGCCGGTCCGGGTATCCGGAACCGTTGAACCACTCGTGGTGGTGGCGGATGATCGGCAGCTCGGGCGCCAGGCGGTTGACCGGCGCGATGATCTGCGCCCCGAGCACCGGGTGCGCATTCATGATCATCCGCTCCTCGCGATTCAGCCGCTCCTGCTTGAGGAGCACCGCATCCGGCACGCCGATCTTGCCGACGTCATGGAGCAGCCCGCCCCACTCCAGAGCCTCCAGCTCGGACTCCGACAGCCGCATCTCACGCCCGATATCCCCCGCGATGTCCTTCACGCGCTGGCTGTGCTTGCTCGTGAACGGGTCCCGCTTGTCCACGGCCTCGGCCAACGCCCCGATGGTCTGCGTGAACATCTCGCGCATTTCCATGAACCGCTGATGAGCGATACGCGTCGTGTAGAGCGGCAGAGCGAACAGCAGGGTGGACCACCATCCGCCAGGTTCGACTGTGTACACGCGCGCCATCAACCACGCCAGAGGCGTGAGCGCAAACAAGTTGCCAATGTACGGCACGCGCGTCGCCAATGAGGACCATGCGGAACGGCATGCTGAAGCGCAGCGCCACGCCACCCGCGGTAATTGCGGCATTTGAGACGAAGAAGACTGATGAACCGGCGACCGTGGCGGCGAAATCCTGCACGCCGACGGTCGGACCTCGTAGCGCTTCGAGCACTAACCCGCCCAGCGATCGCTGGCAATGCCAATCCCGCGTGGTTGAACAGCGTGCCGTACCACGGGACTCGGCCCCTTAGCTCCCGCATCTCGGTCGTACCTAGGGCAGCGACCAAGCCTCCTGCGAAGGGACCGCCAAGGTAAGTGGCCGCGACGATGGGAGCCATCGAGACGGAGACCACGGTTCCTCGCGGCATTCGAACGGGCATCGCGGACGCGAACAGAGTGGCGAAGATCCAAAACGCCACGCCGAGGACAACGGAAGTCTCGGGAGGACCGTTCGGGGGCAGGCCGATGTCGGGCCGAATGCCGAGGGGCCAGCCGTTCAGCAAGAACATCGCGACGCCCGTGACCGGCAGTGCAATCGCACTGACGATTACGAGCGTCGCGACGAAGATCGAAAGGGTTCGGGTCACGGTCTCGTGAAACTAATAGGGACCGAGGTGAGAGTACCTGCCACTCGCCCCGATCCCTGATAGGCCGATGGTAACCCTAGAAACCCCGAAGGGAAGCGCCTCCTGCGATCGCTGCGGCCGCCACGGCCGAGAGGGCGAAGGCCAAGCGGCGGACTCGCTCCAGCATCGACGTTCCCCCGTGCCTACCAGGCCTTGTTGCCGTATTCGGGCTGCACGCTCGTACCTCCTTGCGGCCCCTGATTGCACGTCCCTCCACGAGCAAACAGAAACCGACCAGACTCGAAAGTCGGTCGGTTGCACTACTAGCTCCACCCCGCCCTAAGTGCCCATTTCAGGCGGGGCTTCAGCGCGTTCCGAGCGTTCTTGACAGTGCCTCCTAGTACCGCAGTACCAGGGAGCGAGCCGGACTATAGGAAGCGAGGACTCAACGGGTCAATACGGCACCCTACGTATCTACACCGGAGGGCGCGAACTTCACGAGAGAGAATCCAGTGAGGGGGGCTCGAGGCCCAGCTCATCCCGAAGCACCGTCGCATAGTGCGCGTATTGCTCCGCTGCTGCAGCGTGCGCTCCCGATCGCCGATAGAGGCGAAGCAAGCGGAGTTCTAGCGCGTCCGCCTCGGGGTCGAGTTCGAGCGATCGCCTCAGCGCGGAGACCGCAGGGTCGAACTCTCCACGGGCCTCGAGGATAGTCGCTGCAGCCTCGATGACACCCAGGAATGCGGAATGGAGGCTGTCGCGATAAGCCCTCGCCCACTCTTCGTATGCGAAGTCGAGCGCGAAGCGGCCACCGTAGAGGCTTAAGACCTCCTCTACGACCGCGTCCTCTCGACCGACGGCCTGCCGAATGAGATCTCTGAACCGGTGACTGGACGTCGAGACGAGAACAGGGTCAAGCCAGACCGTCTCGCCTTCGAAATATATGTAGTCCGGCGATGAGCCGGCTCGGTAGTTGGGCTCCAGCGCGCGCCGCAGGAAGTAGATGGTCTGGTTGAGGGAATTGAGTGCCGTCGAAGGGTCGTAGTCCGGCCAGAGCGCGTCCAGGATCTGATCGCGGGTCGCTGCCATACCCGGTTGGGCGACCAGAAACGCGAGCAATCCGAGGACCTTTCTTCGAATCGTCCCGGCCGCCACCTGTTGCCCATCAACGACCACTCGCAACCGACCGAGGTCCTCGATTACGACACGCCGCGCAAGACGAGTTGCAAGCTGCTTGGCTGCACTCTGGGCAGCGGCCATCTTCCTGCCTCGGATGGTCAGGCCGGCCAACAGCGGCACATCTGCACTGCCGCCATAGAGTTCGACGAGTCGCATACACCGAACCGAGACGGGGGCGTCCGATCGCAATCGAGAGCGGATAAGCGGCAACCACTTCTCGGGCCGCCGGGCAACCTCCTGCTGGATGACCGAGTAGGCAGGCGTCGTCAAGGGCATCTAGGCTCATGGCGATTTCTGAAGCGAGAATTGCTGACGGCAGGGACATGTCCGGCTGCGCGACGACGTCGGACAACATCACTGGACCGTCGACAATTGCGCCGAGTAGTCGCGCGATGTTCTTTTGCAGCGGCGACGCTTGGAGAGTGCTTGTCGCAGTGAGGTTGTCGAGTGCGACCCTGACATTGGGCTCACGGAGGACGAACGCGGCCCTGCACAGCACAAGCTGCACATGGAAGAGCTCCACTTCCATGCTGGCGGCCAGTGGCGATACCGAGAGCTGCGCCGAGTACTCTCGAACTGCCGGTTCATCACGCTCATCCAAGGCAAGCGTGAGAAGCACAATCAACGCAAACGATCGAAATGGCGAGTCTGGTCTCAGCTCGGTCGCAAGCGACCGCGCCCAGTCGTGACTACCGAACCAAGCGCTCTGGAGCGTCGAGTCGGCGACAACCTCTGGTCGGCTCGGATTGTGAACGGCATCCAGCGCTAGCCTCATGCACGCCTCAGCCTCGGGCCATCGAGCTAGATAGCCGTACGCAAGTGATCGCGCCATCTCGACGGAGGCGGCCTCGTACCCGTTCGACGACTGCTCGATGTGAAGGAGCGCCTCATCGCACAGCAGCAGCGCCTTCGCGGGGTGTCCAAGCCATGTCTCGCATACAGCGAGGTTCAGTTCGGTGATGCCGACGAAGTGCCACTGGCCATGCTCGATCTGATACTCGCGTAGGTCGACGAGAATGGCCCGCAGCTCTGCAATGTCACCCCGCCTCGACATCTCTTGGAGAGACGCCGCCGCCTTGGCGCGGACCACCAGATAGGGATCGGTAGCCAATCCTGCCGTCTCGATCGCCAACTCCAAGGCGCGGGCCTTCGAGAACGTCGCATGGTGGATTCCGGATGCATTCAGCAAGACCGTCGCGAGGGATACGTCCGCGTTGTCGCGAGCGAGGAGGATTGATACGTCGGCCGCGCGGCGCGCGCCCTCAAAGTCACCCTGTTGGAGCCAGATCCTTGACTCAACGACGGAAACGGCGACCGACGTCTCGTCGTGCAACCCACCGAGAGCGAGGAACTGCTTGGCTGCCGAGTACTCGCCTCGGGCAAGGACTTGCTCAAGCGATTGGTTTATGAGAGGACCAATCTCATCAGCGTGGCCGGCATTCACGAGATGTTGAGCCGACAGTCGCCAGTCAGTCCCGGAGAAGGCGCGAGCGAGCTCAAGATGCAGCCGCTTTACCTTGGCTTCGCCCAGGTCGGCTTGAGCACGACCGACGAGGAAATCGCGCACGAGTGGATGGAAACGATAGTTCCCACCGGTGCGTGTCCTCCGACCAAGAAGGCCAAGGGACTCTGACTTCCTGAGGAGCTCGCCTACAGCTTTCGCGTCCGCGGGGAATACGATGCGAATGTGCTCCTCTGCGATGGATTCCAGGAGCGATGCACGCATCAGGAATTGCTGTAGGTCCTGTGGGAGACGACCCATCACCTCCTCTGCCAGGTAGTCGTGCAGGTCGCCACGCGCGCCTGAGAGCTTGCCGACGAAGCGCTTCACCTCTGCGCGTGAGCGCTCCTCGATGGCGGTCCGAACCAGTTGGAGCGACGCGGCCCAGCCTTCGGTGCGTTCGTTGAGGTCGACCAGGACGTCGGGTTCGAGGGGGCGTTGGTACGCCTCGCGGAACAGACGCTCGGTCTCGGATTCGTCGAAGCGGAGGTCCTCGGCGGTCAGCGTCGCGACCTCGGCGCGCGCTCGATAGCGGCCGAGCGGCAGCTCCGGGTCCGTGCGAGTCGACAGCAGGATCGACACGCCGTCGGGGATACGGTCGATCAGGCCGCGAAGGACGTCGCGCACGTCGTCGCGGTCGTCGACGGCGTGGTAGTCGTCCAGGATCAGCGTGAGCCCGCCGGCCGCGGCCGAGGACATCGCCCGCGCGAGCGACGCGACGATCTGGTCGCGCGTGGGGCCATCCGGACCGAGCGAGCGCAAGCAGCTCCTCGGTCTCGATCCCGAACCGCTCGTCCAGGACGCGGCCGGCAGCGACGATGTGGTGCAGGAAGCCCAGCCAGTCTCGGTCATCCGTGTCGAGGCGATACCAGAGCACGCGGCGCGACGTCCGGCGCGTCCAGTCGGCGAGCATCGTGGTCTTGCCGTAGCCGGCTTCTGCGACGACCAGGACGACCCGATGGCTGGACTTCGCATCGAGAAGGTCGTTCAGGCGCGACCGTGACAGCACGTCGTCGCGCAGCGGCGGACGCTGCACCTTCGATGGCTGGATCGGGTAGCCGCTCACCTGCCGGAGCACCCCCACGGGACGGACCGCCACCAACGGGACGCCACGCCCCGGGGCGGTGGTCGCGCTTGGGCGGCGCCGACCCTCGCCCCGTCCCGCTCCCCCTTCGGGCCGCGCCGCGGACGCGTCCCGCCGCGCGTCAGGCCGCGCGAACGATACGGAGCCTTCGTCTGGGGTGTCAACGCGGCGCGCGGAGTCGTCCGGGGAACGTTGCGCCGATGCACCACCCGCGCGCGGCGACGCCGGCGCAGGCCGGTCCGCGAGGGCGACGCGGGGCGGTGCGGGGTGGTCGGGCATGGTGCGGATGGTGCCAAGCGGCACTCATCCGCCGATTAGCTGCGGGCCCTCAGCCCTCGTACTCGAAGCCGATCTTGAGCTCGACCTGGTACTCCACGATCTCGCCGTCCTCGATCCGCGCGCTCGACTTCACCACCTCGATCGTCCGGATGTTGCGGACCGTCTTGGATGCCGTCGCGACCGCCTGCCGCGCGGCGTCGCTCCACGATCGGGGGCTCGTCCCGACCATCTCGCGGATGATGATCACGCCCATGAGCCGCCCTCCGATTTCGGTCGGGGAGCCGCCCCGAGTCGTCGCCGGAGCATACGGTCGCCGCGAATCGAAAAGCCGGCCCAACGGCCGGCCGATCGACGTGATGACGTCGACCCGGCGGACCCCACCTCCCGCCGGGCTGACGCCTCCTCTCCGCTCCGACCGTCCTCCTAGGCCGGGGTCGCGACGCCGACGAGGCCCGCTCGGACCTTGTCGAAGCAGCCGCTGCAATAGACCGGTCGATCGTTCCGCGGGGCGAATGGGACCATCGCCTGGCCGCCGCACGACGCGCAGACCGCGGCGTGGTATTCGCGCGGCCCACCCACCGTCCGGGCGCGCTTGGCAGCGGCTCGGCACGACGGGCAGCGCTGGGGATCGTTCACGAGCCCCTTGCTGGAGAAGAAGGTCTGTTCCCCCGACGAAAAGATGAACGACTCACCGCAATCCCGGCAGGTGAGCGTACGGTCCTGGAACACCCTCTCCGGATCCTCCTGATGGCGCTGGGCGCGCAGGCGCTTGGGCGCGTGGGCCTGGGCGGTCACGGTCGCGCCGTATCTCGGATACGCATCAGGAGGGACTGCGCATCCGCGACGACGCCGGGACTCTGTGCGAGACGATACGCATGCCGTCAATAGGCCGCGCGGCATGGCACGCGTGCGTCACGCGAGCGCGCGGAACCGACGTCTGAACGGTCACGTCTCGGCGCCATGTCAACTTCCCGACGCCTCCTGCCCCTCGCGGCCGTCGCTCTCGTGGCGGCGGCCTGCAGCTCGACTGGCGCCTCGCCCTCGAGCTCCGCGAACCCGTCGGGTTCGCCTGTCACGCCTCCCTCGGGCTCGCCCGCGGCATCACCGACCATCGCCGGGCTCGACCATCCCACCGGCAAGAGCGACGTCATCCTCCGCTACGAGGAGGGTGGCGGGTTCGTCATGCCGGCCTTCCTCGCCAGCCGGACGCCGATCTTCACCCTCTACGGCGACGGCACGATCGTGTTCCAGCAATACACCGAAGAGGCGCCGCCGACCTTCGCCAACGGCGCGATGGGCAGCTTCCCGCTCCGCATCGCGAAGCTCAGCGAGGAGCAGATGCAGGAGGTCCTGACGTTCGCCCTCACCGATGGTGGGCTCGCGATCGCCCGCCCCAAGTACGACAACCAGATGGTCGCCGACGCGGGGACGGCGTTCTTCAGGATCGACGCTGGGGGCGTCGACAAGACCGTCGAGGTGTATGCCCTCGGGATGGACGTCGACCCGAACCAGCCCGACGCGCTCGCGCGGAAGGCGTTCGCCAAGCTCGCCGATCGGCTCCGCGATTTCGATCAGAAGGGCACGATCTCGACCGACGTGTATGTCCCCACGAGCTTCCGAGGCACCCTCATCGAGGGCGGCATGGGCGGAGCGGCCGTGGCCTGGCCATGGAAGGACCTCAAGGTCACCGATTTCGTCGCGCCGCCCGCCGATCAGGGCGGCTTCCCGAAGCACACCCTGACCCCCGATCAGGTCACCGCGCTCGGCATCAAGGCCGAGGACGCCGCCGGGGGACTCCAGGGCATCAATGTCCAGGGTCCGGACGGCAAGCTGTACTCCCTCGCGATCCGCCCGCTGCTCCCCGACGAGCAGAGCTGATCGCCCGTCGCGCGCTCCGAGCCGGTCGGTTCCTCCGGGAGCCGGCCGGCTTTCTTCGTGTCGGGATTCAGCTCGCTTCGGCGTAGCGCTCGCCGGCGTAGCCGACGAACCGGGTCTGGCGCTTCTTGAACCACAGGTCGAGCTCGCCGGTGGGCCCATTGCGGTGTTTCGCGAGCTTGAGCTTGACGACTTCGCCATCGGCGTCCTGGTCGTCGCCGCCGCGCTCCTTCTCGCGCCACAGGAACAGGACCAGGTCGGCGTCCTGCTCGATGGACCCGGACTCCCGCAGGTCCGAGAGACGCGGCTCCTTCGACTCGCGCATCTCCGGCTGGCGCGACAGCTGCGAGAGCGCGACGACCGGCACGTTGATCTCGCGCGCGAGCGCCTTGAGCCCGCGGGAGATCTCCGACACTTCCTGGACGCGGTTCGCATCGCGGGTCGTCGTGCTCGACTGCATGAGCTGGAGGTAGTCGACGACGATCATGTCGAGCCCGACCTCCGCCTGGAGCCGGCGTGCCTTCGTCCGCAGCTCCATGGTCGTGATGTTCGGCGTGTCGTCGATGTAGACCGCGGCCTCCGACAGCGAGTTCATCGCCGGCGCGATGCGCGCGAAGTCCAGCTCCTCGAGAAAGCCGCTCCGCAGGCGCTGGGAATCGATGTTGGCGACCGATGAGAGGAGCCGAAGGACGAGCTGCTCCTTGCTCATCTCGAGGCTGAAGATCCCGACGCTCTTCTTGTCGCGGACGGCCGCGTGCTCCGCGACGTTCAGCGCGAAGCTCGTCTTGCCGACGGACGGGCGCGCCGCAAGGATGATCAGGTCGGATCGCTGGAAGCCGGTGGTCAGCGTGTCGAGATCCTTGAAGCCGGTCGCGACGCCACTGATCTCACCGCGATGCGCGTGGAGGTAGTCGAGCCGGTCGTAGGCGTCGTGGAGCAGGCGGCGAAGGTCCATGAAGCCGGCGGCGATGCGCCGCTGGCTGACGGCGAACAGCGCGGACTCGGCCCGATCGATCGCCTCCTGGACCTCGGCAGGGTCCTCGTAGCCGATGCCGGCGATCTTGCCGGCCGCACCGATGAGATTCCGGAGGACCGCCTTTCGTTCGACGATCCGAGCGTAGGGGACGACATGGACCGCGGTGGGCGTCCGCTCTGACAGCGTGGCCAGATAGGCACGCCCGCCGATGGGATCGAGGTCGCCGGATCGCTCGAGCGTCTCCGCGACGGTGACGACGTCGAGCGGCTCACGGCGCTCCCAGAGCTCGAGGATGGCGCCGTAGATCTTCGCGTTCGCCTGGCGGTAGAAGTCCTCAGGGCGCAGGAACTCGGCGATCTCGATGATCGCGTCGCGGTCGATGAGGATCGAACCGAGGACGGCTTCCTCGGCTTCGGTGCTCTGGGGCGGGAGGCGGTCGATCATGGACACCCGGGAGGATGCGGTGGCGTTGTGACAGCTCGACTGTCACGCCCGGTGCCCATCGCTGAAAAGGGACTTATCCCCGGCTGATATCCACGAACCGCCTTGGAATGCCCGTCAGCTGTGGAAGGTCGGTGGACGAAGCCCCAGGGCGTCGCCTGGTCAGTGGTCCGATGGCAAGGCGCCGCGGAGCAGGCAGCGAGCGCACTCGGATGTGCGTGAGCGAGCCCGCACAGCGGGCAACGCGACCATCGGGCCGCATCAGCCGGCGCGTCAGTCGAGGCGGCGGATGACGCCGATGAGCTTCCCCTGGATCCGCACGTCCGGGTAGAACTGCGGCGGGTACGCCGGGTTCGCCGGCTGAAGGCGGATGCGGTCCTTCTCGCGGAAGAACCGCTTCAGCGTGACCGCGTTCTCGTCGACCTGGGCGACCACGATGTCGCCGTTCCGGGCCGTCTCCTGCGGGCGGATGACGACGTAATCGCCATCGGCGATGTGCGCCTCGATCATCGAGTCGCCGCGGACGCGCAGGACGTACGCATCGCCCGAGGGCGCGAGGATCTCGGGGACGGCCAGCGTCTCGGACGCATCCTGGTACGCCTCGATCGGTCCGCCCGCGGCGATCTCGCCGATGACGGGCAGGCGATGCGCCTCCATGGGGGCCGACTGTGGCGTGAGCTCGCTCGAGAGTCCCAGCCGAAGCGCCGCCTGCGGCGTCAACCGGATCGCGCGGGACTGCGCGACACCACGCTCGAGATAGCCCTCCCGCTCGAGGATGAGCAGGTGGTGGTGGACGGCGGAGGTGGAGGCGAGGCCGACCGCTCGTGCGATCTCTCGCACGCTGGGCGGGTAACCGCGCGCGCGCAGGGTCGCCGCGATGTAGTCGAGGATCTTGCGCTTGCGTTCGGCGTCGTGTCGGGTCAACCGGCGCCTCCTTTCGAGGTGCAGCATACCGAACGGACGTTCGATGTCAAGGCGCCCTCGAGCCGCGCACTGGGCCCGTGCGCAGGCGACTGCTAGACTCCCCGCTCCGGAACGGGCGGTGCGCTCGTGCCGGGTGCTCGTGAACAGGGAAGGACGGACGTGGCACGCGACGAGAACGCCGCCGGCGATGCGAAGCAAGGGAAGTCCCGGAAGAGTCGCTCCAGCGGCGCCGTGATGCGCCGGATGCTGGGCATCATGGCCTTCATGCCCCTCGCCAGCCGCGCGCCGCAGTACACCCGTCTCATCTGGGCACTGACCACGGATCCGCGGATGCCACCCGCTCGCAAGGCGTTGCTCGCCGGTGCGGCCGGGTATCTCGTCCTGGGGCGGGATCTCATCCCCGACGAGATCCCGCTCATCGGCGGGCTCGACGACCTCGTGGTGGTCGTGCTCGCGGTCGAGCTGTTCCTCGATGGCGTCCCGACCGGCCTGCTCGACGAGAAGATCGTCGAGCTCGGCATCGACAAGCGGGCGTTCGAGGAGGACCTCGCCCGGGTCCGGCGCATGACGCCCGGTCCGGTGCGGCGTGTGATCCGGCGGATCCCGGGGATGGTCGCCACGGTCGGCGACGCGGTGCAGCAGACTCGGCTCGGGCCGCGGCTCCGGGCATGGATCGACAAGGAGGAGGGTTCGCTCGCGTGAAGGTCATCCTGACCAAGGACGTCCCGAAGCTCGGCAAGAGCGGGGAGATGAAGAACGTCGCCGATGGCTTCGCGACGAACTTCCTCATCCCCCAGAAGCTCGCGGTCTCGGCCGCCGGTGGGGCGTACCGCGCGTGGCAGCACGACATCGCCAGTCGCGAAGAGAAGCGGCAGCGCGAGCGCGCCGATGCCGAGATCGCGGCCACCCGCATCGCGAGCACGACGCTGACGATGGGCGTGAAGGTCGGCGAGGGCGGCAAGCTCTACGGTTCGATCACCTCGCAGGACATCTCCGATGCGCTCGGTCGGCGTGGCATCACGGTCGACAAGCACAAGATCGACCTCGAGCAGCCGCTCAAGACGCTGGGCACCTACAAGGTCGCGGTCCGTGTGTTCCAGGGCATGACGCCCGAGGTCACGATCGTCGTCGAGCCCAAGGGCTAGGCGTTCTTCCGGGCTGTCGGACGGGCGCGCCGTGCATCCGATGCGCCTTGTGACGAACGTCTGACCGCCCGGACCACCGGGGAGCGCCGCGCGGGGCGGTCCGACGTCGCATCGCGCACCGGATGCTCGATCCGACGCGCGAGGGCGGGTCGGGGCCCCCGACGGAGCTGCTCCTTCGTCGTTGCGCGCATCGGGTGCACGCCCGGCGGTCGAGGGGCAGCCGCTGGACAGCGGTGCGACCATCCCCGGGGTGACGACGCCCCGCACCATCCTCCACGTCGACCTCGACGCGTTCTTCGCGGCCGTCGAGCAGCGCGACCGGCCGGAGCTGCGCGGCAAGCCGGTGGTCGTCGGCGGTGGCGGACCGCATCTTCGAGGGGTCGTCAGCGCGGCGAGCTACGAGGCGCGCAAGTACGGCATCCACAGCGCGATGCCGCTGCGGACCGCCGGCGCGCTCTGTCCCCACGCGGTGTTCCTGCCCGTCGACGGCCGCAAGTACGGCCGCGTCAGCCGCGAGGTGATGGCCATCCTCCGTCGCTACACGCCGCTCGTGGAGCCCATCTCGATCGACGAGGCGTTCCTCGATGTCACCGGCTCGCGCCAGCTGTTCGGCGATGGCGAGTCGATCGCGCGGCTGATCAAGGCGACGATCCACGATGAGCTCGGGCTGACGGCGTCGGTCGGCGTCGGCACCACGAAGCTCGTCGCGAAGATCGGCTCGGATCTGCGGAAGCCCGATGGCCTGGTCGTCGTGCCGCCCGGCGAGGAGGCGGCGTTCCTGGCGCCGCTGCCGATCACGCGGCTGTGGGGCGTGGGCCAGCGGACGGCCGACTCGCTGGCGAGCTTCGGCGTGCGCACGATCGGGGACCTCGCGGCGCTGCCGGGCGATGCGCTCGAACGGCGATTCGGCAAGATCGGCGTGGCCTTGAGCGAGCGATCGGTGGGCATCGACCCGGACGTCGTCGATGGCGGCGATCCGGCGAAGTCGGTGAGCCACGAGCACACGTTCGATGTCGACACGTCGGTGCGCGAGGTCATCGAACGGTCGCTGCTGGGCATGGCCGACGGCGTCGCCGGCCGCCTCCGTGGCTCCGGCCTCAAGGCGAGCACGATCGCCCTGAAGCTGCGCGATTCGAACTTCCGGACGATCACCCGCCAGGTCACGCTCGCCGAGCCGACGGACCTGACCGAGCCCATCTATCGCGCGGCGACCCAGCTGCTGCGCAAGGAGCTCAAGGGCCAGCGCATCCGGCTGGTCGGCGTGGCCGCGTCGAACTTCCGCGAGAAGGAGCAGCTGGGGCTGTTCACCCCGACCGACGAACCTCGGCGACACCAGGTCGCCGAGGCCGCCGACGAGATCCGCAAGCGGTTCGGCGACCGTGCCGTCACTCGGGCGCGGCTCGTGGGCGCCCATCTGCCGACCCCGTTCGAGCGCGACCCGATGACCGCCGTCGAACGGCGTCACGGCACCGAGCTCGCCCGTCAGGCTCGCGACGAGGACGACGCCGCGGGTCGTGACAGCCAAGGTGACACAGAGGAGGTGGACATTCCGCTCGACGCTTGACATCGAACGCCTGTTCGGTCTAGTGTCGGGTCGAAACGAACATCCGTTCTGTCCTCCGCGATGCCCCGGTGGACGACGACCGACCCGCCGAGAAAGGAGTCACTCCCGTGGCGATGGTCCGTGTCGATCCCGTGAGGGTCGAAGTCCGCACCGATTGGTTCGAAGGCGTACCGCGCGAGATCACCTGGGGCGACGAACGCCTCCGGGTCACGCGCGTGGTCGCCGTCCGTGACGAGCGCGCCGCGTATCCCGTGGTCACCGGCCCGCGTGTCGTGTTCGAGGTCGATACGCCTCGCGCACGCGTGGTCCTCAGTTACCGCCAACGGGGCCGACGCTGGGCGATCGAGGGCGTCGAGGAACGACGTCTGACCTGAACCGCCGCATCATCTGCGCCGTCCGGCTCCTCCCCGCGACGGCGACCCGGTCGGCACTGCGGGGCGGCGCGGATCCAGCCGCCCCGTCGCCGGCCAATCCACGGCTCGGGACGGGTGGCCTCATCCGCCCCCGAGCCTCCATACAATCCGTGCGTGGGTGACCTCCCCTCGTTCCGGACGCTGACGCTCGACGCGTTCTCGGAGCGGCTGTCATCGTCCGATCCCGTGCCCGGCGGCGGCAGCGCGTCGGCGGTGGCGGGGTCGCTCGCGGCGTCGCTGGTGGCGATGGTCGCGTCCCTGAGCGAGGATCGGCCGAGATACGCCGACCACGCCGCGCTCCACGCGGAGGCGAAGGGCGCCGGGCTCCGACTCGCGGATCGGTTCCTCGTCCTCGCCGATGAGGACTCCGAGGCGTACGCGCGGTTCGCGGCGGCGATGAAGCTGCCCAGGGAGACGGACGCGGACAAGGCAGCGCGCGCGGCGGCACTCCAGGAGGCCGCCCGGGACGCGAGCGAGGTGCCGCTGGCGTGTGTCGAGGCGTGTGTCGAGGTCGTCGCCTACGCCGAGGCCCTTGCCGGACGCAGCAATCGGAACGCGTCGTCGGATCTCGAGGTCGCGGCGCTCCTGACACGCGCGGCGGCGACCGGGGCGGCGGCGAACGTCCTCGTGAATCTGCCGTCGCTCGGGGACGAGTCGCTCGCGGGCGAGCTGACGGTCCGGACGAGGTCGGCGCTCGACGACGTGGAGCGCACCGCGGATGTGACCCGCCAGCTGGTGCGAGACGGCGAGGTGCGCGAGCCGCTCGACGGTCCGGTCATCGGGTGACGGTGAGCGCAGGGGTCGGATCCGAGGACGGGGCCCGGCTGCTGCGCGGAGCGCCGATCGCCGCCGAGATCAAGACCTCGGTCACCGCCGAGGTCGCCGCGTTCCGAGGCCGGTACGGCTTCGCGCCCACGTTGGCCGTCGTGATCGTCGGGCGCGACGCCCCGTCCGCGGTCTACCTCGAGCAGATCCTCCGGACGTGTCGCTCCGTCGGGATCGAAGGCCGGCTCGTCGAGATCCCGGGGCGCGTCTCGGGGGGTCAGGTCGGCCACGAGATCGAGCTCCTGAACCGCGACCCGATGGTCGCGGGGATCATCGTCCAGATGCCGCTTCCCAAGCGGATCCCGCTGTCGTCGGTCATCGAGGTCCTCGATCCGGCAAAGGACATCGACGGCATCCATCCGCTCAATGCCGGGCTGCTGACGCTCGGGTACGACGGCTTCCTGCCGACGACCGCGCATGCCGCCGTCGAGCTGCTCAAGCGGTCGGGGATCCCACTCGCCGGTCGGCACGCGGTGGTCGTCGGTCGCTCGAACGTCGTGGGCAAGCCGGCCGCGCTGCTGCTCCTTCGCGAGCACGCCACGGTGACGATCTGCCATTCACGGACCCCCGATCTCGCCGAGGAGGTGCGGCGGGCCGACGTCGTGGTCGTCGCGGCAGGCCGACCCGGGCTCATCACCGGCGACATGCTCAAGCCGGGTGCCGTGGTCGTGGACGTCGGGATCAACGTCGTCGGCGACCGTCTGGTGGGTGACGTCGACATGGACTCGGCGCGACTGGTAGCGTCGGCCATCACGCCCGTGCCGGGCGGCGTCGGTCCCGTCACCAACGCCCTCCTGCTCACCCATCTCCTGCGGGCCGCGAAGGACCAGGTGGGCCGAGTGCCCGGCTCGTCGAGCGGTCTCCGCCTCCTCGGGAGCCGCCGATGACCGCCCCTGCCTCCGAGCCGACCGCGTCCGAGCCCACCAGCTCGTCCGGCGGCTTCCCATCGGACCTCGACATCGCCCGTGGCGTGACGCCGCGGCCGATCACCGAGATCGCCGCGGGGCTGGGATTGCGGGACGACGAGCTGGAGCCGTACGGACGAACCAAGGCGAAGGTGACGCTCGAGGGCATCCAGCGCCTGGAGCGCGAGAACCCGCGCGGGAAGTACGTCGTCGTCACCGCGATCACGCCGACGCCGCTCGGCGAGGGCAAATCGACCACGACCGTCGGCCTCGCCCAGGGCCTGAATCACATCGGCAAGCGGGCGGCGGTGTGCATCCGCCAGCCGAGCCTCGGCCCCGTGTTCGGCATCAAGGGTGGCGCCGCGGGGGGCGGTTATTCGCAGGTCATCCCGATGGAGGACTTCAACCTTCACCTCACGGGCGACGTCCACGCGATCGGCGCCGCGCACAACCTGGGTGCCGCGTTCCTCGACAACCATCTCCACCACGGCAACGCGCTGGGCATCGACATCCACGGCATCCTGTGGCCGCACGTGGTCGACATCAGCGACCGCGCCCTCCGCCGCGCGACGATCGGGTTCGGCGGACGGGAGAACGGCATCCCGCGCGAGACCGAGTGGGTCATCACCGTCGGCTCCGAGGTGATGGCCGTCCTCGCCCTCGCGACGGATCTCCAGGACCTCCGCGCCCGCTTGGGCCGCATGGTCATGGCCACGACGCGCGACGGCAAGGCGATCACCGCCGAGGACCTGGGCGTCGCGGGCTCGATGGCCGTCCTGCTCAAGGACGCCCTGAAGCCGAACCTCCTCCAGACCCTCGAGGGCGGTCCGGCGTTCGTCCATTGCGGGCCGTTCGCGAACATCGCCCACGGCAACAACTCGATCATCGCGGATCGGGTCGCGCTCGCCTCGAACGAGATCGTCGCCACCGAGGCCGGCTTCGGCGCCGACATGGGCGCCGAGAAGTTCTTCGATATCAAGTGCCGGGCGAGCGGTCTCCGGCCCGACGCGGCCGTGGTCGTGGCCACGGTGCGCGCGCTCAAGATGCACGGCGGCGTCGGCAAGATCGTGGCGGGCAAGCCGCTCGACCCGGCGCTGCTCGAGGAGAACGTCGAGGCCGTCCGCCTGGGCTCGCAGAACCTCGCCAAGCAGATCGAGAACGTGCGCCTGTTCGGGATCCCGGCGGTCGTCGCGATCAACTCGTTCCCGACCGACACCACCGGCGAGGTCGAGGCGATCAAGGAGGTCGCCCTCGCGGCCGGTGCACGCGATGCGGTCGTCGCGACGCATTTCGTGAGCGGCGGCGAGGGTGCCGCGGCGCTCGCGCAGGCGGTCTGGGACGCGACGGCGAGCGGCGAGGCCGACTTCAAGCTCCTCTACCCCGACGCCATGCCGATCACCGAGAAGATCGAGACGATCGCGACCCGCGTCTATGGCGCCGACGGGATCGACCTCCTGCCGGCCGCGCGCAAGGCGATCAAGCAGTACGAGGACCTGGGCTTCGGCCACCTGCCGATCTGCATGGCCAAGACCCAGTACTCGCTGAGCCACGATGCGGGGCTGAAGAACCGGCCGAGCGGCTTCCGGGTGCCGATCCGGGAGGTCCGGCTGTCCGCTGGTGCCGGGTTCATCACGCCGATCCTGGGCGACATGCGGACGATGCCCGGACTGCCGTCACGACCGGGCGGCGAGAAGATCGACCTCGACGCGGACGGCAATATCGTCGGGCTGTTCTAGCGGGCGATCCCCGCGTCGGCGACGCTCAGAGGACCCCGACCGAGATCGCCATCACCACGGCGACCACGCCGCCGAGGATCACGCCCAGCACGCCCAGTCCCCAGGCGGTGAGATCCACGGGACCGAGGCGTTCTTCCCCACCGTGCGCCGGATCCCCGTGGCCGTGGGTCTCGCCGTGATCGCTGCTGCCCTGGGGGCCGCTCAGGTCGTCGTGATCACCCGTCGCGTCGGTGTCGACCCATCGGTCCTTGGCGCTGCCGTGCACGGGTGTCGCGGGATGGTCGCTCATCGGTCGCTCATCGGTCGCTGGTTGCTCCTCCGGCGGCGCATTCTCCCACGGACGGCGCCCCTAGACTGACTCGCGATGCTGATCCTCGTCCTCACGCGCCACGGCCTGACCGATCGGTCGGTCCCGGAGCAGCACCTGGGGCAGCGTCTCGATGTGCCGCTCAACGAGGCGGGCCGCGCGCAAGCGAAGGCACTGGCGACACGCCTCGAGGGCGTGGACTTCGACCGCGTCATCTCGAGCCCGCTCATCCGGGCGCGGGAGACGGCGGTCATCGTCGCCCCCACCGAACGCGTCGAGACCGACCAGCGCCTGCTCGAGATGGACTACGGAGCCTGGGAAGGCCTCACGTACGAGGCGCTCGAGCGCGACCACGCCACGGCACGCCGCCGCTGGGAGCAGGCACCCGACATCCTGCGCTACCCGGGCGGCGAGTCCGGCAACGACGTCGCGGCGAGGGTCCGCGACTTCCTCGACGAGCTGCTCGCGGATCACGTCGAGCGCCACGGCGCGGCCTCGGAGCAGGAGCTGCCGGTGCTGGCCGTCGGGCACAGCTCGACCAACCGGATCCTGGTGTGCGTCGCGCTGGGGCTCCCCATCCGCGAGTTCCGGCAGCGCTTCGTGCAGGGCCAGGCGAACATCACGGTGCTCCGGTTCGAGCACGGCGACGGCCCCTCGGATGCCCGGCTGCTCGTCCTCAACGACACCGCGCACCTGCAGCGCGCGGGCACGCTGCCCTGGTCGTGACCGGCGGGGGCGTCGATCCGGACGCCCGGATGACCGCTAGGGCGTCGACGGCCGGCGCCGGCCGGGCATCCCGAGGCGCCACCAGATGAACGCCACGGCACCGAGGATCACCGCGACCGCGATCGCCATGTCGAACGGCTGGAGCGCGTGCCGGATGTCCGCCCAGCTGGCGCCCAGCACCGTTCCGGCGTAGACGAGCAGGACCGACCAGAAGAACGCGCCGGCCGTCGAGTAGATCACGAACTTGCGCAGATCCATCCGGGCGACGCCGGCCGGGAACGAGATGAACGTGCGCACGATCGGCAGGAGCCGGCTGAAGAACGCGGTCGGCGCGCCCCACCGGTCGAAGAACCGCTCCGCGAGCTCGATCTCGTGGGGGCGGATGAGGATGTACTTGCCGTAGCGCTCGAGGAACGGCCGGCCGCCCCACGCGCCGATGCCGTAGGCGATGAGGGAGCCCGCCGTGTTGCCGAGCGTCGCGGCGATGACCGCGAGCCAGAAGTTCCACGGGCTGCCGGTGATCGGCTCGACGGCCGTGGGATCCGACACCAGGAATCCCGCGAACGGCAGGATCAGCTCGGACGGGAGGGGGATCATCGCCGACTCGATCATCATCGCCAGGAACACGCCCGCGTACCCGACGGCACCGTACAGCGACGCCAGGAACGGGATGACGATCTTGTCGATGAACTCGAGCATGCCGACCTAACGCGCGGGGATGGGTGGAGGCACGGGCGGCAGGATAGCCGACTATCCTCGAACCCATGAGTCACCCAGATGGCGGGTCCGACCAGCCCGTGGGGGGTACGGACGGGTCGGGTGGACACCCGGCGGGTGACGCCCACTTCGAGCCACGCGAGGGGCGGCCGGACGCCGACGAAGGGCCTCGCCGCGTCGTCCTGACGGGGGCCGACCTGACGATCGCCGACGTGGAGGCGGTCGCGCGCCACGGCGCACACGCGGCGCTCGACGTCCATGCGCGCGCGCGCATGCAGGAGGCGCGCGACGTCATCGAGCGGCTGGTCGCCGCGGGCGAGGTCGTCTATGGCGTGACGACCGGGTTCGGGGATCTCGCGACGACGTCGATCCCCGCGGCGGATGCCCGGCAGCTGCAGGAGAACCTGCTCGTCTCGCATGCGGCCGGCGTGGGCCGCCCGTTCCCGCGCGAGGTCGTCCGGGCGATGCTCCTGCTGCGCGCGAACACGCTGGCGCTGGGCCACTCCGGTTGTCGACCGCTGCTCGTCGATCGGATCTGCGAGCTCCTGCGGCTGGGCATCCATCCGATGGTCCCGGAGCAGGGGAGCGTCGGCGCGTCCGGCGATCTCGCGCCGCTCGCGCATCTCGCGCTCCCGCTGATCGGCCGGGGTCACGTGGAGCTTCACGGGCAGGTCGTCCCGTCGCTCGTCGCGCTCCGCGAGGTGGGTCTGGAGCCGCTGACGCTCGAGGCGAAGGAGGGTCTGGCCCTCCTCAACGGGACCCAGCTGATGGGGGCCCTCGGGGCGTTGCTCCTCGCGGACGCGGACCGGCTGACGCGGACCGCCTCGGTGGCCGCGGCGATGAGCGTGGAGGCGCTGCTCGGCACCGAGGTCGCGTTCGCCGCGCCGTACCAGCTCGCCCGGCCGCATCCCGGACAGATCGAGGTGGCCGCCGAGCTCCGCCACCTCCTGCGTGACTCGGGACTCCAGCGCGCGCACCACGCGAGCGCGCACAAGGTCCAGGATCCGTACTCGCTGCGCTGTGTGCCCGCAGGTCCACGGGGCGGTCCGGGATGCCCTCGACCACCTGCGCCGGGTCCTCGACATCGAGCTCAACAGCGCGACCGACAACCCGCTCGTGTTCCCCGAGGGCGCCGTCGCGCCCACGGATGCCGTCGCGACCGGCGGCGGCCAGGTCATCAGCGGCGGCAACTTCCACGGCGAGCCCATCGCCCTTGCGCTGGACTTCGCCAAGCTGGCGCTCGCGGAGCTCGGGTCGATCTCGGAGCGGCGGACGGCGCTGCTGGTCGACCCACGCCTGAACGGTGGACTGCCGGCGTTCCTGACTCCGGACCCGGGGCGGAACTCGGGGCTGATGATCGTGCAGTACACCGCCGCCGCCCTGGCGTCCGAGGACAAGGTGCTGGCGCATCCGGCGTCCGCCGACTCGATCCCGACGTCGGCGAACCAGGAGGACCACGTGTCGATGGGCGCGATCGCCGCGCGGCACGCCCGGCAGGTCCTGGAGCATGTGGAGCGCATCGTGGGCATCGAGCTGCTGTGCGCCGCCCAGGCGCTCGACCTGCGGCTCGCGACGTTCGATGCGCCCCCGCCCGTCGCGGGCGCCGGTGTGGCGGAGGCCCACGCGCGCGTCCGCGCGAAGATCCCGGCGCTGGGAGCCGACCGCGAGCCCGGGCCGGATCTGGCGGCTGCGACGGCGCTGGTGCATGACGGCCGGCTGATCGACCTGGTGGGTCAGGCCTCCGCGAGCGCCGGCGGTCCGGCGTTCGGTCCTCGCTAGACTCCCGCGGATGGCCATCCGGATCGTGGACCTCACCGACCGTGACGCGTTCGCGCTGATCCCGCCATGCGCGGATCCCGGGTTCGACCATCGCTCGTGCGACTACTGGGAGGATGCCGACCGCGGGTCGAAGGCCGCGCGCGCGTCGTGGCTTCCGGATGCCTCGGCGTCGCCCACGACGTCGACCATCACGCACGACGCGAACCCGTTCGCTCCGCCACCCAAGGCGCCGGCGAACCCGTTCGCTCCGAGTGCCGGCCTCGCCGACAACCCGTTCGTGCCGCCGCGACCGGCCACGTCCGCGTCGAATCCGTTCGCTCGCGACGACGACCCGCTCGCCGACAACCCGTTCGCCCCGACCCGTGCCGCATCGGCGCGTCCGGGCGCCGAGGCGCCGCGCAAGCTCCAGCTCCTCGGCCGCGGTCTGGGCGTGTTCGGGAGCTACGCCAAGGTCCTCCTGGTCGAGGACGAGCCGGCGGCATATGCCCAGTTCGGGCCGCTGTCGGCGTATCCGCGGGCGCAGCGGACGCGCGAGCTGTACCCGCAGCTGCCCGCCGCGCCACTGCCCGCGGTGATCACCTGCATCGCCACGACCCGCGAGGCCCGGCGCGCCGGCCACGCACTGCGGCTCGCGGAGGCGGTCTGCGACGATCTCGGCGGTCGCGGGTTCAGCGCCATCGAGACGTATCCCGAGCGCGGTGCGCGGCTTGACGCGACGAGCGCGGCGACGGTCGACTTCTGGCGCCGACTGGGGTTCGCGGTCGCCGTCGACGACGAGCGGTTCCCGGTGATGCGGCGGGAGCTGTGATCCAGCGCGTCCTCGGGAGGCTGGGAGCGACGGCGCTCATCCTCCTCCTCGTCGTCGCCTGTGGCGGCGTCGCACCCACCGCGATCCCGACCGTGCCCGCGAGCGCATCGACGCTCCGCATCAGCGGCGCCGTCAGCGAGCTCCTCGTCCAGCGCCGCACCGACGCGCTCCGTCACCCTCGACCAGTCCGTCATCGGCGCCGACGGCGACCGTGGCCTTCGACGACTCCCTGCTGGCGCTGCTCCCGGCGGATATCGACGGCCTCACGTTCGAGCCCGATCCCGACGCGCTCGCGGACCTGGACGTCAAGGCGCTCGGGATCGCGGCGGATCGGATCGCGATCGCGGTCATCTCGGACGTCGAGTCGGGCGAGCTCGCCGTCACGTCCGTCCTGCATCTGCGTGACGGCGCCTTCGGCGATGCGTTCTTCCGGTCGTATCGCGACTCGTACGACGTCGCGGCGTGCGAGCCGGCCGGCGGCAAGGCCGGTAACGCCGAGGCGCAGATCGGCGGCCACCAGACGTTCATCGGCACCTGCGGCAGCGGCGGCCACACGTACCACGTCTACCTGCCCGACCAGCAGGCGATCGTCTCCGTCGTATCGGTCGGCGAGACCCGCAGGTTCGGCGAACGCATCGTCGAGGGGCTGCGCGACTGAGGCGGATCCGCGGGACGTAGACTCGTCGGCGATGGCGAGCACCCCGCCGGCGGCCGCCGGGCCGCGCCCCGTCCGCGCGCCACGCGGCACCGAGCTGAGCTGCCGCGGCTGGCCGCAGGAAGCGGCGCTGCGGATGCTCATGAACAACCTCGATCCCGAGGTCGCGGAGGACCCCGACCACCTCGTCGTCTACGGCGGGACCGGCCGCGCGGCACGGAGCTGGGACGCCTTCGACGCCATCGTCCGCGAGCTCCGCCGGCTTGCGGACGACGAGACGCTGCTCGTCCAGAGCGGCAAGCCCGTCGCCGTCTTTCGCACGCACCCGTGGGCGCCGCGCGTGCTCATCGCGAACTCGAACCTCGTCGGCAAGTGGGCGACCTGGGACCACTTCCGGGAGCTCGAGCGGCAGGGCCTGATGATGTACGGCCAGATGACGGCCGGATCCTGGATCTACATCGGGACCCAGGGGATCCTCCAGGGCACGTTCGAGACGTTCGCGGAGCTTGCCCGCCAGCACTTCGGCGGCAGCCTGCGAGGCCGCGTCACGCTCACGGCGGGGCTCGGCGGGATGGGCGGCGCCCAGCCGCTGGCCGTGACGATGAACGACGGGGTCTGCCTGGCGATCGAGGTGGATCCGGCCCGTGCGCAACGCCGGCTCGACATCGGCTATGTCGACCAGCTCACGCATGACCCCGCCGAGGCATTGCGGGCGGCCCGCGCCGCCGCCGCGGATCGGGTAGCCAGGAGCATCGCCCTCGTCGGCAACGCGGCCGAGATCGAGCCCGCCTGGGCCGCCGCCGGCGAGCGCTTCGACGTCGTCACCGATCAGACGTCCGCCCACGACGCGCTCAGCGGCTACGTGCCCAGCGAGATCGCGCTCGCCGACGCCCTCGAGCTGCGGCGGACCCAGCCGGATGTCTATACGCAGCGCGCGATGCGCTCGATGGCCGACCACGTCCGCGCCATCCTGGCCTTCCAGCGGGCCGGTGCCGTCGCCTTCGACTACGGCAACAACCTGCGCGCCCAGGCCCAGGCGGCGGGCGTGACCGACGCATTCGACTACCCGGGCTTCGTCCCCGCGTTCATCCGGCCGCTGTTCTGCGAGGGCAAGGGTCCGTTCCGGTGGGTCGCGCTGAGCGGCGACCCCGCGGACATCCATCGCACCGACGAGGCCATCCTGGACCTGTTCCCCGAGAACGAGGCGCTCCGACGCTGGATCGGCATGGCCCAGGCCAAGGTCCCGTTCCAGGGGCTGCCGGCGCGCATCTGCTGGCTGGGCTACGGCGAGCGGGCGAGGGCCGGGGCGGCGTTCAACGACCTCGTCGCGCGGGGCGAGGTGCGGGCGCCCATCGTCATCGGCCGGGACCATCTCGATGCGGGGTCGGTCGCGTCCCCGAATCGCGAGACGGAGGCGATGGCCGACGGCAGCGATGCGGTCGCCGACTGGCCGCTGCTCAACGCGCTCGTCAACACCGCCGCCGGCGCGACGTGGGTCAGCATCCATCACGGCGGCGGGGTCGGCATCGGCTACAGCCAGCACGCCGGCATGGTCGCCCTCGCCGACGGGACGCCCCTGGCCGCGGAGAAGCTCGAGCGGGTCCTGACGACCGATCCGGGGATGGGGGTCGTGCGCCACGTCGACGCGGGCTATGACCGCGCGATCGACGTCGCGCGTGAACGTGGCGTGCGCATCCCGATGCTCGAGGGTCCGGGCTGACGCTCACGCGACGCCTTCGCCGAGGGCGATAGGGGAACCGTCCTAGGGGTCTGGCGGCTCGATCGCTGGCAGCATCGTTGTGCCCCAAGCCGTCATGTCCGTGAGCCGCCTCGTCGAGGAGTCCCCCAGTGTCCGTGTCCCGACGCCCATCGCGAGTGCTGCTGGTCGGATCCCTGTCCGCGTCCGTCGCCCTCGCGGGTGCGATCGCGCACTCGCCCGCACCGGTCAGGGCCGCGTCCCCGGATGTCGTGATCAGCCAGGTCTACGGCGGCGGCGGCGAGGGCACGAGCTATCGCAACGACTACATCGAGCTCTTCAATCGTGGCGTCGCGCCGGTCGCGCTCGACGACTGGTCGGTCCAGTACGGCCTCCAGACCGGCTCGATCGGGACCGACGCGACCCTCGTGACCCCGCTGCGTGGCACGCTCCCGGCGGGGGCCTATCTCCTGGTCCAAGAGGCCTCCGGCGGCACCGGCGGCGCGGCCCTGCCGGTGCCGGCGCTGGTCGATCCCACACCCATCGCGATGTCGGCGACCGGCGGCAAGGTGGCGCTCGTGAGCACGACGACCGGGCTGGGGTGCGGATCCACGGCGACACCCTGCGTGCTGGACACGCTGCCGCAGGTCGTGGATCTGGTCGGGTGGGACGGCGCGAATCTCTGGGAGGGGACATCGGCGGCACCCGGCACGACCGTCCGCACCGCGATCTTCCGCGAGGCCGACGGCGCGCAGGACACCGATGTGAACGGTCAGGACTTCTTCGGCGCGAGCCCCGCACCGCGAGCGACGCCGGACGTCGCGCCGGCGCTCGTGTCGATCGACCCGGCCGATGGTGCCGTGGACGTCGCCGCCGATGCGACCATCACGGTGACGCTCACCGAACCGGTCGCCTTCGACAGCACCGGCCTCTCGATCGCCTGCACCTTCGCGAGCACGAGCATCGCCGTCTCAGGCGGCCCGACGGTGTTCGAGATCTCGCATGGCACGTTCACCCCCGGCGACAGCTGCACGTTCACGATCCCCGCGGACCGGATCACCGACCTCGACCCGCTCGATCCCGCCGATCAGCTGGCTGCCCCGATCACCACCCGGTTCACGCGTGGCGCGACCGGTGGTCGATCGACCGCCGACAGCGGATGCGGGCGGCCCCTATGCCGTCACCGAGCACGGCACCGTGGTCGTGGCCGCGACGGCGACCGACCCTGAGGGTGGCCCGCTGAGCTACGCATGGGACCTCGACGGGGATGGCACGTTCGAGACGAGCGGGGCGTCCGTGACCTATTCGGCGACGTCCATCGATGCCCCGACCAGCGCGACGGCGACGGTCCGGGTGACCGACGCGGGTGGACTGACCGCGACCGCCCAGGCCACCATCGACGTGATCTGGGACTTCGGCGGGTTCGTGGCACCGGTCGATCCCGCCGAAGGTGAACGTCGCAAGGCCGGCTCGGCCGTGCCGGTGAAGTTCTCGCTCGATGGGCCACAGGGCCTGGCGATCCTCGCCGGCGCGCCGATGGTCCGGTTCGACTCATGCGCCACCGACGAGCCCGAGGACGAGGTCGAGACGACCGCCAACGGTGGCGGTCTGCGGTACGACGCCCTGACGGATCTGTACACGTACGTCTGGAAGACCCAGAAGGCGTGGGCCGGTCGCTGCGGCACCGTCGTCGTGGCCCTGGCCGACGGCACGAACCACTCCTTCGAGGTTCGGTTCAAGTCCTGAACGTGCCGCGGGCGCGGCGGCGACCCGCCGTGGGCTCGCCCCACGGCTAGCATCTTCCCGTGCTCGTGGAAAGCGTCCCGAACGTGTCCGAGGGACGACGCATCGAGGTCGTGGATCGGCTCGCAGCCGCGGTCGCGGGCGTGGCGGGGGTGTCGCTGCTCGACCGCACCTCGGACGCGTCCCACAACCGCAGCGTGTTCACCATGGCGGGCGAGCACGGGCCGGTGAGCGACGCGCTCGACGCGCTCGTCGCCGAGTCGATCCACGAGATCGACATGGAGGCGCACTCGGGCGAGCATCCGCGGATCGGGGCGGTCGACGTCGTCCCGTTCGTGCCGCTGGGCGACACGACGCTCGACGAGTGCATCGCCCTGGCGGAGGCGTTCGGTCAGCGCGTCGCCGACAGGTACGACGTGCCCGTGTACCTGTACGCGGCGGCGGCGAGGCGCCCCGAGCGCGTGAAGCTGGCCGACGTGCGACGTGGGCAGTACGAAGGCCTCAAGGTCGAGATCGCGCATCGCGGCCGCGAACCCGACTTCGGACCCTCGCGGATGCACCCGCGCGCGGGCGCGGTCGCGGTCGGCGCCCGGCCGTTCCTGATCGCCTGGAACGTCAACCTGGGCTCGGACGACACGAAGCTGGCCCAGCGGATCGCTCGGCGCGTCCGCGAATCGGGTGGCGGACTCCCCGCGGTCCAGGCGCTGGGGATGGACCTCGAGGAACCCGAGCGGGGCAACCCGCGGTTCGCCCAGGTCTCGATGAATCTGCTCGACTTCCGAAGGACGCCCGTGTGGCGGGTCTACGAGATGGTCGAGGAGCTGGCGAACGAGGAGGGCGTCGGGGTCACGGAGTCAGAGCTCATCGGGCTCATGCCGCAGGAAGCCTTCCTCGACGTCGCCGACCATCTCGGCGTCCCCGCGGACGTCCCCCTCGAGGAGCGGATCCGGCAGGCGGCCGGCTCGATCAAGCTCCGCGACTTCGACCCGCTGATGGCGCTGGAGCTGCGGCTGGCCGCCGCCCGGTCGGGGCAGATCCCCTGAGCGCGCGGCGCCCGCCGGGGACCGCGACGTGAGCCTGCGCGTCATCGAGGGCGGGCGACAGACGGGCTCGACGCCCGGCCTGCTGGTCCTCGGCGCCTCCGAGGTCGTGACGATGGCGGGTGGGCTGCGTCGCGGGCGCGACCAGGGGGACGCCGGGATCCTCGACGCCGACTCCGTCGGTGGCACGGCGGCGCCCAACGCGCCCGTCGTCGCCTGCTGGGACAGCCGAATCCTCGCGGTCGGCCCGCGCGACGAGGTCGAACGATCGCTCGAAGGTGGCGGATACCCGCTGTCGCGGTTCGCGCGGCTCGACGCGCACGGTGGCTCGGTGACGCCCGGCCTCGTCGACGCCCACACGCATCTCGTCTTCGCCGGCACCCGCGAGCACGAGCTGCTGCTGCGGCAGCAGGGTGCGGGCTACCTGGAGATCCTCGCGGCGGGCGGGGGCATCCTCTCGACCGTCGCCGCGACCCGCGCCGCCGACGAGGACCGGCTGCTGGCGCACGGACGCCGCTGGCTCGACGAGATGCTCAGCCACGGGACGACGACGGTCGAGGCGAAGTCCGGCTACGGCCTCGACCTGCAGACGGAGCTGCGGCTCGTCGAGGTCGCGTTCCAGCTGGGCAAGGAGGGTCCGGTCGAGGTCGTGCCCACGTACCTCGGGGCGCACGCGGTCCCGCCCGAGTTCCGCGACCGCCCGGACGCCCACGAGGCGTACGTGAAGAGCGTCATCGACGAGCAGATCCCGGGCATCGCCGCCCAGGGACGAGCGCGTCACTGCGACGTGTTCTGCGAGAAGGGCGTGTTCACCGCCGACCAGAGCCGGCGGATCCTCGAGGCGGCGGCGTCGTACGGCATGACGCCCCGCCTCCACGCCGACGAGCTGGCGCCGTCCGGTGGCGCCGAGCTCGCGGCCGAGCTGGGCGCGCTGTCGGCCGATCACCTCGCGGCGCCCTCGGATGCCGGCATCGCTGCCCTGGCGCGGGCGGCAGAGACGGATCGGCCGGTCGTGGCCACGCTGCTCCCGGCCACGACCTGGTTCCTGATGAAGCCCGAGTCGCTCGTCGCGCCGGCGAGGCGGTACGTCGACGCGGGCATCCCCGTGGCGCTCGGCACGGACTTCAACCCGGGCACATCGCCCACGCCATCGCTGCCGCTGGTGCTGTCGCTGGCCTGCCTCGAGCTGAAGCTGTCGCCGGCCGAGGCGCTCGTCGGGGCGACGATCAACGCCGCGTACGCGGTCGGCCTGGGCGAGGAACTGGGCTCGCTCGAGGCGGGCAAGCAGGCCGACATCGCGATCTGGCGGGTGCCGGCGGCCGCGCAGATCCCCTACTTCCCGGGCGCGGACCTGGTCGAGGTCGTGGTGAAGCGGGGGCGGATCGTGTATCGGCGCGGGGCGAGCTGAGGGTCAGCCCGCTCGATCAGACCTTGCCGCGCGACTCCAGCAGGACGGTCGTGGTCTCGCTCGGCAGGCTCGAGGTGGTGATCTGGAGCTTGGGCTGGGTCGTGGGCTGGGCGCCCATCTCGTGGAAGAACTTGTCGAGCGCCTCGCTGCACGCGTCTTCGTCCTCGCACACGGGCATCGGCACGACGATCTTGGGATCGAGCTGGGCGATGAGCTCCGCGGCGCGGGTCGGCGAGAGCTGTCCACCGATCGGTACGCAGGCGACCTGGACGCGTCCGACGTCGGACAGCTTCTGTTCGGTGAGCGTGTGACCGATGTCGCCGAGATGGATGGTGTGGATGCCGTCGAGCTCGACCACGAACGAGGTCTGCTTGCCCTTGGTCGTGCCCTTCGCGTCGTCGCGGTACGTGCGGATGCCGGTGAGGAGGACGTCGCGGACCTCGTACTCGCCGGGCCCGTCGAGGACGAACGCCTCCTCGAGGCTGCCCGGGATGACCGTGCCGCCGTCGCGCGACAGGCGGCCCTTCGCGCGCGGCAGCGGGGTGTCGTCGGGGTGGCTGAAGGTGACCACGTCGCCCGTGATGCCGCGCCCGGTGGGCCCGACGATCGACGGATAGGGATCCGCGACGACCACCGCGTCGCGACCGCGGAGCCGGATGCAGGTCCGGCCATACCAGCTCAGTTCCATCGACACGGCATTCTCGCATGCCGTCCTCATCCGGGGAGTACCCCGCGCGGGTCCGCGCCGCCCGCCGCCTCGCGCCCGCCGCCCGCCGGCCCCGCCGGGCCAGGGTGCACCCGACGCACGTTGCGACGAAGGACCACCCGCGGCGCGACGCGATCGGCGCCTCGTGGAGCCTCCGACGACGGGCGCCGCATCCGATGCACGGATCGGCTCGGTACCGCCGCCAGGACCGCCGCGACGGGCCCTTCTTCGCCGCAAGCCGCATCCGATGCACGACCGCCGGATCGGACTCCCCAGCGGGAGGCCGCGCTCGGCAGATGGCCGATCCACCACAGCAGCCGGAAGGCCGCGCTCAGGCGGTCCAGCTGGAAGGCGCCGCCGGAGGAGCGGAGCGCGCGCACTCGGACGTGCGCAAGCGAGCACCGGACGGACCAACGCGCCAGATGGGCCGCATCAGCGCGGCCGGACAACGAAAGACCGGAGGTGCCTGCCCAATCGGCACCCCCGGTCGGAGGGAGGGAGGATGGAACCTGAGGGTTGCGTTCCGACCTCTACGCTACGCATGGCACGTTCATCCACGAGCCACCGAGCGATTAAGAAACCCACATCTCCGCAGGGTGGCTCGGGGGACTCCCCGCAACGTCGCTCCGGGACCCTCCTCCGGACACATCCGCCGGGCGAAACCCGGTTCGATGTCACAATCCGCCGCATGACCTTCCCCATCCGACCGCGGCGGTCCGTCGCCGCTCTCGGCCTCAGCGTGCTCCTCGCCGCCTGCGGCACCACCTCCGCCCCCACGCCGCTGCCGGACGTATCCGGCTCGGCGACACCCACGCCCCGGCCGTCGGCGTCCGGCGCGACGTCCCCCTCGCCCAGCGCGACGCCCATGGATCCCGAGGCGCTCTACACCGAGATCGAAGGCCAGGTCCGGGACATCCGCGGGCTCGAGGAGAAGACGCCGGTCGAGCCCAAGGTCATCGGGGAGGATGAGCTCGTCCAGCTCCTCCAGCAGGAGTTCGAGCGGGACAACCCGCCGGAGTACCTGGCCGGCCAGAGCCGGATGATGCAGCACCTCGGCCTCCTGCCGCCCGGCGCCGACCTCCAGGCGATGCTCCTCGAGCTGCTCGGCAGTCAGGTGCTCGGGCAGTACGACCAGAACACGAAGGAGCTGTACGTCATCTCACGGGAGGGCGGGATCGGGGCGGTCCAGGAGATCACGTACGCGCACGAGTACGACCACGCGCTCCAGGACCAGAACTTCGACCTCGATCCGATGCTCGACGTCGGGCTCGACCAGAGCGACAAGGGGATCGCCCGGCTGGCCCTCGTCGAAGGCGACGCGACGTTCCTCATGGTCCGCTGGGGCCAGGCCAACATGACCGCCGCAGAGCTGGGCGAGGTCGCCGGCGCGGGCTCCGATCCCGAGACCCAGGCCATCCTCGACAAGATGCCGCGGATCGTCCAGGAGACGCTCCAGTTCCCGTACAACGCGGGCCTCGCGTTCGTCGGGGCCGCGCAGACTGCGCGGAGGCTGGCCCGCGGTCGACGCGATGTACGCGCAGCTGCCCGACAGCACCGAGCAGATCCTCCATCCCGACAAGTACCTGGCGAAGGAAGCCGTCATCCCGGTGACCTTTCCCAAGGATCTCGCGACCCGGCTCGGCGGCACCTGGAAGGAGACCATCCAGGACACGTTCGGCGAGTTCCAGACCGATGTCTGGCTCGTCGACGTGGGTGGCGCGACGGCCGCGACGGCGATGGACGCCGCGGGCGGCTGGGGCGGCGATCGCGTGGTGCTCCTCGAGGACGCGAGCGGCGCCTGGGCGGTCGTGCTCGATACCGCCTGGGACAGCGATGCGGACCAGGCCGCGTTCGTCCAGGCCGCCCAGGGCGTCGCCCGCAAGCTGACGACGGCGTCGTCGTTCGCGGACGTGTTCCAGCGCGATGCCACGAGCGCGACGGTCATCGTGGCCTCGAGTCGCGATGCCCAGGCGAAGGTCGCGAACGTCCTGGGCCTGGCCGGCTGAGCCCGGCTGAGCCCGGAAGCGCCGACCGGGACCGAGCTACATCGACTCGGGGGCGGAGATCCCCAGCAGGCCGAGGGCGCGAGCGAGCGTGGTCTGGGTCGCGATCGCCAGTGCCAGCCGGCGACCGGAGCGCTCCGGCTCTTCGGGCACGATGACCTTCGCCTGGTCGTAGAACGTCGAGAACTGCTTGGCGAGCGACGTCGCGTACGCCGTGACGCCCTGGGTCTCCTCGGCGAGGACCGCATCCTCGATGACCTCGGGCAGCCGCAGGATCTCGCGCGCGAGCGCGGCCGCCGGTCCATCGTCCAGCGCCCCGGCCACCGATGCCGCCGGGGTGATGCCGGCCTCGGCCGCCTTGCGGGCGATCGATGCGATCCGGGCGTGGGCGTACTGCACGTAGTAGACGGGGAACTTCGATGCTTCCTCGTGGTCGCCCCGGGCGAGCGCGTCGCGGTGGCCACGCAGCTGCTCGATGTCGAAGTCGATGGCCGTCGTGTTCGCTCGCGAGGCGAAGAACCAGCGCGCCGCGTCGATGCCCACCTCGTCGAGCAGCTCGTCGAGCGTGATGAACTGGCCCGTCCGCTTGCTCATCGGGACCTCGACCCCGTCGCGGATGAAGCGCACCCAGCTGTACAGCGACATCTGGACGTGGTCGCGCGGATAGCCCATCGCCTCGGCGGCACCGCGCACGCGATCCACGGTGCCGTGGTGATCCGAGCCCCAGATGTAGATGAGGTGGTCGAAGCCGCGCGAGAACTTCTCCGTGACGTAGCCGATATCCGCCGCGAAGTACGTCGGCCGCCCGTCGCCGCGGTAGATCACCCGGTCCTTGACGTCGCCGAACGCCGTCGCGCGGAACCACAGCGCCCCATCGCGCTCGTAGGTATGGCCGCTGTCGCGCAGGCGGTCGACGGCCCGCCCGACCCAGCCGTCCTCGTGGAGCGACGCCTCGGTCGTCCACACGTCGAAATGGACGCCCAGATGTTCCAGTGACCGCTCGATGCCCTCGCGGACGATCCCGCCCGCCCAGGTCCCGAGCTCCTCATCGACCGTCGCATCGCCGGCCAGCGCCCGTTCCCGCAGGTCGGCCGGCATGGACGCCACGAGGTCGCGCACGTACCCGCCGTTGTAGCCGTCCTCCGGGACGGGCTCGCCGCGGGCGAGCGGCGGCGACCGACGCACCCAGCTTCGTGATCTGCCCGCCCGAGTCGTTGAAGTAGTACTCGCGTGTCACCGCCTGGCCGCCGGCCTCGAGGACACGGCTGAGCAGGTCGCCCGACGAACGCGCCGCGCGCGTTGCCGACGGTCAGCGGCCCGGTCGGGTTCGCCGAGACGAACTCGACATCCACCCGGCGTGCACGCACGGGCGGGATACGGCCCCACGACCCGGGCGCGGCGAGGATGCCGTCGATCGTCGCGACCAGCGCGTCGGACCGAAGGCGCAGGTTGAGGAAGCCCGGCGGCGCGGCCTCCGCGCTCGCGATCGGACCCTCGCCTGAGGCGAGCTCGGCGGCCAGCGCCTGGGCGATCTGCAGCGGCGCCCGGCGGAGGGGTCGCGCCAGCTTCATCGCGAGGTTCGTCGCGAAGTCCCCGTGCTCGGGCTTCGCCGGCCGCTCGATCTCGATGGCGGGCGCAGCCGCCGGGTCGTCGAGGGCCGGCAAGGTCCCCGCCTCGACCGTGCGCTCCCACGCACGCGCGACGGCTTCACGCACCTGCGTGCGGATCGGCGCAGCGGCGGGGCTCAGGTCGACATGCGGCACGGGACGCTCCGAGGTCGTCGGTGGGAGCGGCAATCCTAGCCGCTCCCACGCATGGCCCACTGGTCCTGGTACCTCGGTGCCGCGCCGCACCGCGAAGCGCGCCTTCGGACGGTGAGCAGGGGAGGCATCACGGGCTGTCAGGGGCGGTCGGGTGCAAAGCGTCCCAGTACCTTCGGCCGCCCTTCCGCTCCTACGATGCGCCCGCCTCGGGCCCGGACGGGGGTCTCCGCTCGAGGCAGATGGGGGCGGGTGCGCAGCCCGCGGCGATCCGGAGGTTTCGACCGATGCGGTCTCGGGGAACGTTGTGGGCGTACACGAGTGCGCGGACCAAGAGGAACCTGGCGTTCCTCTGGACCGCGCTCTTCCTGTGTTCGCTCGTCCTGCAGTACGTCAGTCTCGCGACACCCGTCGCGGCGCTGGCGGCGTCCGGCCTCAAGGCCGGCACCGTCCAGGGCTTCGAGATCGACGGCGACCTCAAGAGCGGCGACGGGGCGTCGAACCCGGGATCGATCCCGGCCGCCCTCGTCGACTCGCTCGCGAACGGCGATGACTGGCTCGACGGCGCCAGCGGCAGCGGGGTCGTCGATCCCGCCGTCCCGCCGCGCTCCGACCTCGTCTCCGATCCTGCCGGCGCCAACGACGATGACCAGTTCATCGGCGGCGCCAAGGAGCTCGACACCTGCACGTGGGGCTTCGACAACGGTCCCGTCACCGGCAAGGACGACTTCAAGCACGTCATGGCGTACGCGAAGTTCGTTGGCGACGCCGCGTACTTCTATGTCGGCGCCGAGCGGATCATCAACAACGGCGACACCCACATCGACTTCGAGCTCAACAAGAACCCCTGGACCGTCTTCCCGGGCGCCGGCGGCGTCGCCAAGCCTGATCGATCCGTGGGCGACCTGTTCCTGTCGCTCGAGTTCGCGAACGGCGGCTCCAACCCCGAGATGACCGTCTACAAGGTCACCGCGGTCAGCGATTGCGTGCAGAGCGGCAAGAAGGCCGGCGAGACCATCACCGTCAGCGACGTCACGAAGACGGCGGGCGTCCATTCCGCCACGAACTTCGTCGACCTTGCCTCCTCCGGCTTCGGCTACACCGTCCCGCAGTTCGAGTTCGCCGAAGCGGCGATCGACCTCAGCGCGCTCGGCATCAACCCGTCCTGCCCGGGCCTCTCGTCCGGCTCCGTCCGCAGCCGCGCCGGCGGCGACATCAGCAGCTCGCAGCTCAAGGACACCGCCGATCCCTTCCCGATCGATCTGAACGACTGCGGGAAGATCATCGTCGAGAAGCAGACCGATCCGGACGGGAGCTCGCAGAGCTTCCACTTCGATGCCTCGTACGACGCCAACGGGTTCAACCTGACCGATGGCCAGTCCCACTCGAGCGGCAACCTCGAGCCCGGCACGTACTCGGTCAGCGAGGACCTGCCGGAGGACTGGACGCAGCTCAGCGCCGCGTGCGACGACGGCAGCGATCCGTCGGCCATCCACCTCGGCGCCAACGAGACGGTCACCTGCCTCTTCCGCAACCGCTTCCTCCCGGCCGAGGTCCACATCACGAAGACCCCGGACGGGCAGACCAAGGACGCCGGTGACTCGATCAGCTTCCAGCTGTCCTGGGTCAACAGCGGCGAGGGCACCGCGCGCGGCGTCGTCGTCAGCGACGACCTGCCCGATCCCGCGGGCGTCGAGTGGAGCATCTCGGGCTCCACCGGCTCCGGCAGCACCTGCCAGCTGGGCGGTACGAGCAGCGACCAGACGCTGACCTGCACCGTCGGCAACATGGCGTCGGGCGCGACCGGCAGCGTGACGCTCACCAGCGGCACGACGAAGGACTCGTGCGGCGTCATCGACAACACCGGTCGCATCACGTCGACGAATGACGGGAGCGATGCGGATGCCGGCCAGATCACCGTCCGCTGCCCGGACGTCAAGGTCGAGAAGACGCCCGACGAGGGCGACTCCGGCAACGACGTCGATGCCGGCGACCAGGCCACGTTCACCATCAAGGTCACCAACCTCGGCCCGGCCCAGGCGACGGGCGTCACCCTGAACGACACGCTCCCCGCCGGGACGTGGACGCTGGGCGGCGCGGATGCAGGCTCCTGCTCCATCGGCGCGGCCAATGCGCTGAGCTGCTCGTTCGGCACGCTCGCCTCGGGCGCGACGAAGACGATCACCGTCTCGCGCCCGACGTCGAAGGCCGACTGCGGCACGATCCAGAACACCGCGACGGTCGGCGCGACGAACGAGCCGGCCTCGAAGAACGGCAACGACAGCGACGCCGGCGAGATCGACGTCCTGTGCGCCCAGATCGATATCGAGAAGTCGGCGAACCCGGCCGGGCCGGTCAGCGCCGGTGACCCGATCGGCTTCGACGTCGTCGTGACCAACAACGGCGCGGGCCTCGCCCGTGGCGTGACCGTCAGCGACACGCTCCCGACCGGCTTCGACTGGTCCGAGGACAGCACTGACTGCCAGATCGCGGCGGGCGTGCTCAGCTGCTCCTTCGGCGACATGGCGGCCAAGGCCAGCCGTTCCGTCCATCTCAGCTCGCCCACCGATGCCGCCGATTGCGGCGTCGTGAACAACACGGCGTCGGTCGCGACGACCAACGACGGCTCCGACCAGTCCAGCGCGTCGGTCACCATCCAGTGCCCCGACGTGTCCGTCGTGAAGACCGCTGACAACAGTCCGATCAACGCGGGCGAGACCGCGGCGTTCACGATCGTCGTCTCGAACGCCGGGCCGGGCACCGCAACGGGCGTCACGCTCAACGACCCGCTCCCGGCCGGCGTGGCCTGGGGCGAGGACAGCAACGCCTGCCAGATCGTCGCGAACACGCTGTCGTGCTCGTTCGGCGACCTGGCGGCGGGGGCCACCCGGACGGTCCACGTCTCGGGTGTCACGGACGCAGCCGATTGCGGCACGCTGCCCAACACCGCGACCGTCGCGGCCACGAACGAGCCGGCCTCCAAGACCGGCGACGACCAGTCGAGCGCCTCGATCGTCGTGCAGTGCCCGGATGTCACGGTCCTGAAGACGGCTGACGACAGCCCGATCAGCGCCGGCGATACCGCGGCGTTCACGATCGTCGTCTCGAACGCCGGGCCCGGCCTGGCGAAGGCCGTGACGCTCAACGATCCGCTCCCGGCCGGGCGTGGCCTGGAGCGAGGACAGTGCCGACTGCCAGATCGCGTCGAACACGCTCGCGTGCTCGTTCGGCGACCTCGGCGTGGGCGCCTCGCGCACCATCCATGTCAGCGGCCCGACCGACGCGGCCGACTGCGGCACGCTGCCCAACACGGCCACCGTGGCCGCGACCAACGAGCCGTCGTCGAAGCTCGGCAACAACGTCAGCTCCGCCTCGATCCTCGTCCAGTGCCCCGACGTCAAGGTCGTGAAGACGGCTATCGACGACTCGATCAGCTCCGGCGAGACGGCGGCCTTCAAGCTCGTCATCTCGAACGAGGGCACGGGCATCGCCCGCGCCGTCACGCTCGACGACCCGCTTCCCGATGGCATCGACTGGAGCGAGGACAGCGCCGCCTGCTCGATCGCGCCCGATCAGGGCACGACCGGCCAGGTCCTGAGCTGCTCCTTCGGCGACCTCATCGCGGGCGCCACGCGGACCGTCAACGTCACCGGTGAGACCGACTCGGGCGATTGCGGCACGCTGCCCAACCGGGCGACGGTCGCGGCCACCAACGAGCCGGCCGGCGCACAGGGGAACAACCAGAGCTCCGCGTCGATCGTCGTCGACTGCCCGCTCCTCGACCTCACCAAGACCGCCGACAGGGCGTCGGTGTCGGCCGGCGACCCGATCGGGTTCACCGTCTCCGTCACGAACAACGGCGCTGGCTCGGCGTTCAGCGTCACCGTCAGCGACACGCTGCCGACCCCGGCCGGCGTGAGCTGGTCGATCGACGCCGCGAACAGCGACCCGGGCTGGTCGATCCAGTCGGGCGTCCTGAAGTACGGCCCCGCGACGCTCCCGTCCGGCGCCACGGTCAAGGTCCACGTCACGTCGGCGACCACGCCCGCCACCTGCGGCAAGGTCGACAACACGGCCACCGTCACGACGTCCAACGCCGGCACCGACACCGACTCCGCGTCGGTCGTGGTCCTGTGCCCCGACGTCACGGTCGAGAAGACGGCTGATGACAGCCCGATCCTCGCCGGCGGGACCGCCTCGTACACCATCACCGTGAAGAACGTCGGCCCGGGTCTCGCCAAGGCCGTCACCCTCAGCGATCCGCTGCCGGGTGCCGGGATCGCCTGGAGCGAGGACAGCGAGGCGTGCTCGATCGAGGACGCCACGCTGACCTGCGCCTTCGGGGACCTCGAGGCCGGTGAGTCGGTCGTGATCCACGTGTCCGGCACGACGTCGGTCGAGGATTGCGGCCAGCTCCCGAACATCGCCACGGTCGCGGCGGCCAACGAGGCGGCCAAGGACCAGGCGAACGACCAGAGCTCGGCGACGATCGTCGTCCAGTGCGCGGGCATCTCCCTCGTGAAGACCGCCGGCACGGCGGCCGACGGCGAGGACTACGTCACCGAGCCCGGGTCCGTGACCTTCACGTACATCGTGACGAACACCAGCTCGGCGGCCCTCATCGGGATCGACCTGGTCGACGACAACGCCACGCCCGACGACGCCAGCGACGACTTCGCGGTCATCTGCCCGAAGACGACACTGGCGGCCGGCGAGTCGATGACGTGCTCGGCCACCGCCGACGTCGACTTCGGGGTCCGCACGAACATCGCGGTGGTCACCGGGCATCCTGTGATCCAGCCGGAGGCCTCGGTCTCCGATACCGACGACGCGGTGGTCCGCGTCCCGCAGCTCACGATCGAGAAGTCGTTCACCGGCAACACGAAGGGCACCGATGCGGTCCTCGGGCTCCCCGCGGCCGCCGAGGGCGATGTCCTGACCTACACCCTCGCCTACGACCTGACCGACGGTCCGGTCACCGATGGCGTGATCACCGACGTCCTGCCTGAGGGCCTCGAATACCTCTTCGACTCCGCCCAGGGCAACGACGAGTTCGCGTTCACCGACTACGACCCCAACACCCGGACCCTGCGCTGGGACGCCGAGACCGTCAGCAAGGACGGCACGGTGACCTACCAGGTGACCGTCCAGCGGGACGCCAACGAGCTCCCGCAGCCGCTCCGCAACGTCGCGACGATCGACAGCGACCAGACCACGCCCGACGACGATGACGCCGACGTCACCGTCCCGGGCGAGGTCCTCCACGTCACGCCGACGCCGCGCATCACCCCGCCGCCCACGGACGTCGCACCGGCGACGCCGAGCAACCCGGGCTTCAACCTGGTGCTCGTCGTGCTGGCCCTGGGCGGGCTGACGCTCGCGGTCGGGCTCATCGCCCCCGCGCCCGCGCCGGCCCGCCGCCGGACCCGCCGCTGACGACCCCATCCGGTCCCCTGCCGGTCGTCCGGCAGGGGCCGGATCCGACCTTGGGTCCCCGAGACCAGGGGCGGGATGCACCTAGTCTGGGTGCATCCCGCCCCGTCCCATGCCTGGTCCTCCCGGGGCCAGGACCCTTCGTTGCGGCGTCGCAACGGTTCTCGTTCGAGCGGTGCGCTCTCGTGCGGCGGGGAGCTCTGGATACCGGTACTTCAGTACTGGACGTCGAAAGGTCCATCGCGCACGATCGTCCGGCCGACTCAGGCTCGGCTCGGGCCCGGGGGACCGAACGGACTCATTCCCGCGGATCTTTGGAGGTAGGGGACCCATCGCATGATGCCCAAGAGACGATCCAGGGGGCTCCGGACCATCGGGTGGCTTGCTGTCACCTCGATGCTGGCCGCAGCCATCCTCGGCCCGGGTGCCGGCGCGGCGCTGGCCAACGATCTCCACCAGGACCCGCCCATCAGCTGGGATGCGAACGGCTTCGGCTCGGACGACTGCCCGGCCCTCGAGCCCGGCGAGGTGTTCTGGCACTTCGTCCAGACCCAGGTCGACGAGTCGGTCGCGTCCGGTGAGCTGACCGCGACGTTCGACGACAAGGGCGAGGTCACGGTCGAGTCCTACAAGAAGTCCGGTGACGTCCTCCACTGGTCGATCACCACCGGCCACGACACGCTCCTCGAGGCGTCGAGCGACGTCGAGAGCGACGGCAACCTCAACCTCAGCCACATCTGCGTCGGACCGGAAGCGACCGAGGCGCCGACATCGACGCCCACGGAGCAGCCCGACCGAGCAGCCCACCGAGCAGCCCACCGAGCAGCCCACCGAGCAGCCCGACCGAGCAGCCGACCGAGACGCCGACCGAGACGCCGACCGAGACGCCTTCGGAGACGCCGACCGCGACGCCCTCGGAGACGCCCTCCGAGACGCCCGGCCAGGCATGGGTGTACGTCGTCAAGATCGTCGACCAGGACGGTGACCCGGCCACCGACGAGGACGAGACGTTCCCTGGCGGCTGGCATTACCTCGTGACCGTCGGTGGCGGCACGGCCGATCCCAACGAGGTCGTGACGGACGAGGAGACCCTCGCCTTCACCACGATCACGCTCGACGACGGCTCCGCGACCGTCTCCCTGAAGGAAGTCGTCCAGGCCGGCTACGACCTGCTGGACGCGGTCTGCATCCAGGAGCCCGCAAGCGAAGTCGACCTCCACGCGCTGCGCGCGGACCGGCTGAAGATCATGCAGGACGAGGGCATCGGCGTGCTCGAGGGCGACACCCTCACGTTCGAGGTCCCGGCCGACACGATCACGCTCTGCGGCTTCCTCAACCAGCCGGAGAAGGCGACGCCGTCCGGCGGCGTCGAGGGCGCGACCGGCACGCCGAAGCTCACCCCGCCGTCGACCGACGCCTTCGGCGCGGGCGCGGCGAGCAGCCCGGCCAGCGACACGTGGCGGCTGATGCTCATCGCGATGGCCGGCCTGCTGGCCACCATCCTGGTGCTGACGCCCGCGACGAAGAAGGCCCGCAAGGAGTGATCGGTCCCCGCCCACGGCGGGACGACCACTGACACCGAAGGCGAGGCCGGGACCCCAGGGTCCCGGCCTCGTCGATTCCCGGCGCGTCGCGGTCGGCAGTTCACGCGTCTGCGGGGTCCCATGTCCGCCGGGTGCTTCGGAGCCGTCGTGTCCCTCAGCCGATCGTCGCGCGCGACCCCGGCCACACGAACCGCACCGGTCCGTCGAACACGCCCTCGACCGACTTGACCGTCTCCTCCGGATCCATGCGCATCTGCACGTGCGTCAGGAGGATCTCGCCGACGCCCGTGGCCGACGCGAGCCGGCCGACCGACGGCCCGTCGAGGTGGATGGCGCCGGGTGGCACCGGGCCCGGCCCGAACGACACCTCCGTCAGCAGCGTGTCACCAGGCTGGATGAGCGGTGCGAGGTCGTCCGCCTTGCCGCAGTCGCCGGAATACACGAGCCCGGGTCCATCGCCCGCCGACACGCGGTAGGCGTGACTGTCCGCCGTGTGGGTCACCTTGCGCGGCAGCAGGTCGATCGCCCCGACGCGCAGCGCCGTGCCGTCGATCGCCTCGAGATCCAGCGCCTGGGCGCTGAACCCGGGCTCCGCGTGCAGGGCATCGAGGCGCTCGCCGAGGTCCGCGGGGCCGATCACACGGATCCGGCGCGAGGGGTGCAGCTCGTAGCGCAGGTAGTGGCGCAGCGACACGAGATCGATGAAGTGGTCCGGATGGAGATGGGTGATCGCGACCGCGTCGAGCTCCTCGGGCCGGACTTCGGGGAATAGCCGCGGGAACGACCCCTGACCGAGGTCCAGGAGGAGCTGGGTCGACCCGGCGACGACGAGATAGGCCGAGCCACTGGCGCCCTGTCGGTCGGTGTAGGCAGGCCCCGCCCCCAGGACGATGAGCTGCATCACGTGCGGACCACGAGGCGCAGGGTAGCGTCGCGGGCGGCCCGGCGGAGTCGCGTGGCTGACGGTCGGTGGCCGAACGGTGCCCGCGCCCGCCTGACAGCACGAAACGTCATCCGGTCCCGGATGACGTGGACCTTGCGTGTGTGACGGGCCTCAGGACTTGGGCGCGCGCTCGTGGCCGGGCGGGTCCTTGGGTGGGTGACCGTTCGCCGGTGGATCGTCCGGCGGAGGGCTGTGTGCGCCCCCGCCGTCGCCACCGCCGCCGGCACCGTTCCCACCGCCGCTGTCGCCACCGCCGCCGCCACCGTTCCCACCGCCGCCGCCGTTCGTGCCACCACCACCGTTGCCATGCGACGGCGTGGGCGCGGGATCGACGGGCGGCGCGGTCTTCTCGGGCTTGGGTGTCCGATCCGGGTCGTTGGCCGGGACGCCTGGGGCGCCACCGCCGTCCGAGCCAGCCTGACCCGGGTTCTGGCCGGACCCACCCTGGCCGCCGGAGCCGCTCTGACCCTTCGAGCCACCCTGCCCGGGATCGGCTGGCTGGCCGGGCGACGTCTCGAGCACGTGGACGGCCTTGCCGCTCTCTGCCAGGGCGTGCGTCAGCGCTCCCTGTGCCGTTGCGGGCACCGTCGCGACCAGGGCCTGCAGGACCGCGAGATGGTGCTGGAACGCCTGGAGCGCGACGCCGGGTGCGGCCCCTTGCGCGGCCTGCTCGTCGGCGGTCATCACGATGATCCCGTTGAACGCATCGAGTGCGGCCGTGACGCCGCCTGCGTCGTCGTCGGCGGCCGCGGCCGACGCCTCCGCGAGGCGCGTCTCGGCGAACGCCAGCTCCGCCTGCAGGCGCGGTCCGGGCTCGGTCGGCAGGGTCGCCGTATCGACCCAGATCCGGGACGCATACAGCGGGCCACCGGCCCGCGACGCCGCGAACGTCGTCGTCGCGATCGACACGCCCAGGACGAGCGAGGCGGCGGTCGCGAACGATGCCCGGCGGACCGACCAGCCGGCGAACGGTCCACGGCGCGCCGGGATGACGGTCGCGGGGACGGCGGCGAGGGCGAGCGCCTCCGCGCGGCGGTGCACGGAGGCCCGCTGGGCGCGCGCACGCAGGTCAGCCCGCACGCGATCCATCGCGAACGGATCCGGCTTGAGCACGGTGTCCGCGTACCGGGCGAGCAGGAGTCCCAGCTCGTCGACCGGATCGCGCGGGGCGCCTTCGAATGTCGTCATCCTGTTCGTTCCCCCACCCCCGGGGGTGTCTCCGACACGTCCGCCACCTCGATCCCCAGATGGCGACGGAGTGCCGCGATGGCGCGGAACTGGAGTCCGCGCACCGTGCCTTCCTGTTTGCCCATCGCCGTCGCCGCTTCTCTCGCGGACAGGCCGGCGAAGTACCGGAGGGCGATCGCCTCCCGCTGGTCGTCCGTCAGCGCGGCGAGGGCCACGCGGACGGTCTCGAGCTCCTGGCGGGTCATCGCCCACTCGTCGGGGCCCCGGTCCTGGTCGATACGGTCGAGCACCAGCTCGAGGTCCGCCGTCTCCCGGTGGGTCCGGACATGATCGATCACCGTGTTCCTGGCCAGCCGGAAGAGCCAGCCCCCGAAGGGAACGCCCCGCGACTCATAGCGCGGGAGCGCTTCCAGGGCCTTGACGAAGACGAGCTGCGTCAGGTCCTCCGCATCCGCCGGGCGATGGATACGGCTGGCGATGAAGCGATAGACCGGCTCGTGGTAGCGATCGAAGATCGCCGCGAAAGCCTCGGCGTCGCCGCCCCTGGCTTCCTCCACGAGGCGTTCCAGCGCCTCGTCGTCAGCGGTCATAACGACGGACCCACGGTGGCGTTAGGCGATCCGGTGCCCGGCAGCGCCACGGCGACGCGTTCCCCTCCGCGACGGAAGGCCAGCTGACGGAAACCGGCCTGACGAGCATGACCGTACGCCTCGCGCAGGCCGAATGCGAACGACGACGCGAGATGCGCATCCGAACCTGCGGTGACGTCGCGGCCGCCGAGCTCCCGGAAGCGCGCGACGATGGCGGCCGACGGATACGTCTCGTTGGCGACCTGGCGCAGCCCCGACGCATTGACCTCCAGGGCCGTGCCCGACTCGACGAGCGCGCGCAACAGCGGCTCGTAGAGCTCCGGGGCGGCGGCGAGGTCGGCGGGGGTCACGTGTGGATACAGGTAACGCTTCACGAAGTCGAGATGGCCGAGCGTATCGAACAGGCCGCTGCGCGCCGTCTCGAGGACCTCGTCGAAGTACGGCGCGACGATGTCCCGGAGCGGCCGCCCGGCCACGAACGACGCTACCCGGTCGGCGGTATAGGGGTCATCGGGTCCGATGTGCACCGAGCCGATGACGAAGTCGTACGGGTGGCGCCGCAGATAGGCGCGGATATCGTCCTCGTACGCGCGCTGGTAGGTGATCTCGACGCCGAACCGGATCGCCACGCCGCGATCGGCCCAGCGCTCCGCGGCGTCGCGCACCTCGCGTTCCCGTTCGCTGAAGGTCGAATAGGCGAAGGCGGGCCGGCGCGGGTCGAAGTCGACGTGGTCGGTGATCGCGAGCTCGGCGATCCGCCGCTGGTGGGCCTGCCGCGCGTAGGCCTCGAGCGGGACGTTGGCATCCGGCGAGCGCGTGGTGTGGAGATGGGCGTCGAGCGGCAGATCGGTCGCCTGACCGACCGGGTCCGGCCGGATGCGGCTCGTCCTCGCTGCGGCGTTGCCGCGTCCGGTGCTCGCTCACGGGCGTCCGAGCCCGCTCGCTCCGCTCCTCCTGCGCCGCGCAGCTTGGCTGCCGCCATCTCGACCACCTGCGGCCGGACCTGGTCCGACCCGTCGGGCTGGATGCTCGCCGTTCGGTCGGTCGTCGACCCCCCGCTCGTCGACCCGTCGGTCACCCGGAGATGACCCCCAGCTCGCGTCCGACGCGTGCGAACGTCTCCAGCGCCCGGTCGAGATGCTCGTCGGTGTGCGCGGCGGTCACGATCGTGCGCAGGCGCGCGCGGTCCAGCGCCACGGTCGGGAAGACCACGCTGGTCGCGAACACGCCGGCGTCGAACAGCCGGTTCGAGAACTCGATCGCCGCGCCGCTCTCGCCGACGATGACCGGCGTGATCGGCGTCTCGGAGACGCCCGTGTCGAACCCGAGGCGCGCGAGCTCCGCCTTGAAGCGCTTCGTGTTCGCCCACAGGCGCTCGTGCAGGTGCGGCTCGTCCTGGAACACGCGGAGCGCCTCGCGGCACGCCGCGACGACGGCGGGCGGATGGGACGTCGAGAACAGGAACGGCCGTGCCCGCTGGACGAGGATGTCGCGCAACGCCTGGCTGCCGGCGACGTAGCCACCCAGCGATCCGACGGCCTTCGACAGCGTCCCGACCTGGATCGCGACCCGCCCGTCGAGCCCGAAGTGGCTCACCGAGCCGCGCCCGTGGTCGCCGAGGACGCCGCTGGCATGCGCGTCGTCGACGAACACGGCGGCGCCGTAGGCCTCGGCCGCTTCGACGATCCCGGGGAGCGGCGCGATGTCGCCGTCCATCGAGAACACGCCGTCGGTCACGACGAGGATCAGGCGGTACGGCGTCCCGTCCGGGCGGCCCTGTTCGCGGGCCTCCTGCAGCAGCGCTCGGAGTGCCTCGACGTCCTTGTGCTTGAAGACCTTGCGCGGCGCCTTCGACAGGCGCATGCCGTCGATGATCGAGGCGTGGTTCAGCTCGTCGGAGACGATCGAGATCCTGCTCGGTGGCGACGACCGGGATGATCCCGGTGTTCGCGGTGAACCCGGACTGGAACGTCAGGGTCGCCTCGGTGTGCTTGAACTCGGCGAGCTCCCGCTCGAGAGCCTCGTGCATCGACATCGTGCCCGCGATCGTGCGCACCGCACCCGAGCCGACGCCGAACTCGCTCACGGCCCGGAGCGCCGCCTCGCGCAGCCGCGGGTGATGGGTGAGCCCGAGGTAGTCGTTCGACGAGAACGAGATGACCTCGCGGCCGTCGATCGTGGCGACCGGACCCTGCTCGCTCGCCATGACCCGGAGGGGCCGATAGAGGTGCTTGTCCTTGAGCTCCTGCACCTCGTCGGCGAGAAATCCGAGGGGGTCGTGGACCGCCTTCATGCCGTGGCGCCCTCCGAGGTCCGAGGCGACGCTCCCGCGAGCCATCGGCCCGAGGACTCGATGCGTTGCGTCGTGGTCATGCGTCACCCCAATCCATGATCACCTTGCCCGCGTCGCCGGAGCGGGCCGCCGCGAACGCGGCCTCGAACTGGGCGGCGGGGAAGCGGTGCGTGATCGCGGGGGTGATGTCCAGCCCCGACTGGACCATCACCGACATCTTGTACCAGGTCTCGTACATCTCCCGACCGTAGATGCCCTTGAGCGTCAGCATCTTGAACACGATCTCCGTGACATCGAGCGCGATCTCGGCGGTCGGGATGCCGAGGAGCGCCATGCCGGCGCCATGGGCCATGTTGTCGATGGCCGACCGGATCGCCGAACGGTTGCCGGACATCTCCATGACCACGTCGAAGCCCTCGACCATGCCCAGCTCACGCTGCACGTCATGGAGGTCCTCGGTCGTCGGGTCGACCGTGCGGGTGGCACCCATGCGCGTGGCGAGGTCGCGGCGGTAGGCGTTGGGCTCGCTGACGACGACATGGCGGGCACCCGCGAACTTCGCGACGGCGGTGGCCATGAGGCCGATCGGCCCCGCGCCGGTGACCAGCACGTCCTCGCCCAGGACCTCGAAGGCGAGCGCCGTGTGGACCGCGTTGCCGAACGGGTCGAAGATCGCCGCGACATCCTCGGGGATGCCGTCCCAGTGGTGCCAGATGTTGGTCATCGGCAGGACGACGTACTCGGCGAAGGCGCCGTCACGCCCGACGCCGAGGCCGATGGATTTCGCGCACAGATGGCGTCGCCCGGCGAGGCAGTGACGGCATCGGCCGCACACGACGTGGCCCTCGCCGCTGACGATGTCGCCCGCCTCGAAGTCGGTGACGTTGCTGCCGACCTCGACGATCTCGCCCACGAACTCGTGGCCGACGATGAGCGGCGGCTGGATGGTCTTCTGGGCCCACGGATCCCACGATTCGATGTGGAGATCCGTGCCGCAGATGCCCGTCTTGCGGACCCGGATCCGGACATCGTTGATGCCGATAGCGGGGACCGGCACGTCGCACAGCTCGAGGCCCGGACCGGGGTGGGTCTTCACGAGCGCGCGCATCGCCGCTAAGTGTGCCGTGTCGGCGGTCCGGGCCGCCATGACCCTGACGTTCGCCCGGCCCCGGCCGGCCGGCCGCGCTCGCTCGTACCGTGCCGGCGCGGAGAGCGGTGCGAGCGTTATCCCGGTGGGTTCGAGAGGCCGGTCGTCTGCCGAGCCCGACAGGCCGATCGAGGCCGACAGGCGGATCGAGGCCCGAAGCGGACCTCCGCGCGCCGATCGGGACCGAAAGGCCTCGATCCGGCAGAGCGCTCGACCGGTGCGACCTGGGTAGCGCTGCGAGCGTTATTCCTGTGGGTTCGGTGCCAACGGGTCCCTCCGAGCCCACGGCACGGATCGAGGTGTGGCGCGCTGCTCGACGGCCCGTCTGCGACCCGAAAGGCTCCCGATCCACGACAGATAGCGCTCGCACCGGTACGAGAGCCGTCGGGTGGTCAGGCGGGTCGCGGGTCCGCGGTCCAGTCCACGATCGGGTTCTCGAGCGTGCCGATGCCCTCGATCTCGCACCGGACGCGGTCGCCCGGCTCGAGGAAGATCGGCGGGTCGCGAAAGACGCCCACGCCCGCGGGCGTGCCGGTGGCGATGACGTCGCCGGGTTCGAGCGTGATCGACTGTGAGATGAAGCTCACCAGCGTCGGGACGTCGTAGATGAGGTCGGCGGTGGTGCCGTCCTGCATCAGCACCGGCGTCCCCGCGCCATCGCCGCTGCCGGGGATCCGCCAGCTCCGGATCCGCAGGCCCTGCTTCGGGTCGAGCTCATCGGCGGTCACGACATCCGGGCCCATCGGCAGGAACGTGTCGCTGCCCTTGGCGCGGAGCCACTGGCCGTCACCCTTCTCGCCCTCGCGGAGGGCCGGCGGGCTGCCCTGCCAGTCGCGGGCGCTGATGTCGTTGACGACCACGTAGCCCGCGACATGCGCCGGGGCGTCCTCCACGCTGACTCGGCGCGCGCGGCGGCCGATGACGACGCCCAGCTCGACCTCGAGGTCCAGGGCGAGCGTGCCCGGTGGACGCACGACCGCCTCGCCATCGGCGATGACGGCGTTGGCGAACTTCGAGAACAGGAGCGGCCGCTGTGGGACCTCGCGACCGGCGCCCTCGCGGACGTGGTCGCCATAGTTCAGCCCGACGCAGACGATCTTGCCCGGCTTCGCGACCGCCGCGCCGGCGGTCAGGAACGACCGCTCGACGGGCCCGTGCATCGGTGGCGATCCGCCCGTCCGCAGCGACCTGCGCGAAGGTGACGCCGTCGACGTCGACCCCGACCGGGAACGCGTCGCCGAACCCCCCGCGTCCGCTCTGGACGAAGCCCGACCGTCCGCCCGTCGACGCAGATCGGTAGGCGAACAGCCGCACGCGGAGGTGCCTAGCTGGCGCTGGGCGACGCCGACGGCGACGGCGAGGCGGCGGGGCTCGCGCTCGGGCTGGCCACGTCCGATGCAGACGGCGCGGCCGCCGACCCGCTCGGGCTGGCGCTCGCGCTGGGCGACGTGCCGGCGCTCGGGCTCGCGGACGGGCCGGCCGACGTCGACGGGCTCGGCGAGACGCTCGGGCTGGGCACCGCGCACTGCGGCTCCGGCGGCGCGAGGAAGTCGGTGCCGTCCGCGTTCAGCTTCTCGCCTTCCTGAAGGTAGAACTGCTTCACGAGGGCGGGGTCGAACGTGTCCATGTAGAGCACGCGATCCCACACCAGCGCCGCGTACGGCTTCGGCATCTGGTCGAACCGGGCGATCACCGGACCCACCGTCCGTGGCGGCACGTTGCAGATGGGACTGACCGCGTCGAACGAGCGCAGGAACGTCTGGAGCTGCGCGAGATCGTCCGGCTCGCACGCGCCCTGCTCACACGAGTACAGGACCACGACCGCGCCGTGTTCCAGGTTGTGCACCCAGCCCTGCGGCTCGCTGCGGTCGTTCTGGCCGTAGAACCGCGGCTCGATCGGCCCGAACCCGCTGCGGTTGATGTGTGGCCCCGATGCCGGCGGGCAGTACGTGTAGCGGACCTGGGTGCCGGGATTGATGTGGTTGTTGCCCATGTCGGGTTGCACGGCGCCGAGCTGACCCGAGGCGACCGGCGCGTCGGCGGGAAACGTCGTGGAACAGGCGTAGGCGGGCGATGTGGCCGACAGGAAGATCCAGCCGGCGACGAGCGCGACGGCGACCACGACGACGCCGCCGATGAGCGCGCTGCGATGGCGCTCCAGGAAGTTCGGCTGGTCGTATCGGCGCCGCGCGACCTCGCGCCGGCCCGCGCGGCGGGTGCCGCTCGGCGACGTCGAGGAAGGGCGGGTCGGACGACTGGCGCGCGTTCCGGAAGTCGCGCCGGCGGTCGCGGCGCCACCCGCTCGCGACGCCACCCGCCGTCGCGCCACCTGCCGTCGCGGTCTCGATGACGATGGTGTCGTCGTCGGGTGCCGCGGGCGGCACCGGACCGGACGCGGGCGGCGAGGCCGGCCTCGGGGCAGGGCGGGACGCGCCTCTCGTGCCGGTGTTCGTCGACCGGCGGTTCGACTTGCTCAACGTCTGGCTCCGTGGGGACGGGACGGGCGGTGATCGGGGCCCGGCCCGGATGGCGCGCACGACCGAACCACCACGGGGTCGCGACGCTGCGCGAAGGGTAGCGTCCCGGCCTCACCCTCGCCGCCGGGGACCTAGGGCTCGTTCAGGTAGCCCTTCACCTCCGGTCGTACCAGGCCGCGGAAGAGGAGGATCGCGAACGCCGCCATCAGGAAGCCGCTGCCCGGCGCCGGCGACAGCAACAGGAGTGGGATCGCCGGCAGGGTGAGGGTCGCGAGTCCGAACGCCAGGTTCCGCGCCGCCTCCTTGCGCTGGAGGACGAGCGTCGTCGTGAAGATGGTGTACGCGAGCAGGACCATCAGGACGACGCCCTCGAGCGTGACCGGCGCCCCGATGGCGAGGTTGACGACGTAGGGCAGCGCGATCCCGATCCCCGCGAGGATGAGGAACGCGTACACGAGGAACAGGCGGATGCCGCCGGGCATCGCCCGGATCCGGTCGATCATGGCGGCGCGATGATGCCATGGAGGTGGCCGTAGGCCTGTCGGCTCGCGCGTGCGCATCGCGGCGGGTCCTGGGCACGGATGGGACGAACCGCCTGTGGCCCCACGCACCGGTCGTTGCGAATACCGCACTTGGTGGAGGCGACCCCCGGAACCCGGAGCGTATGCTCGCCGGCACCGTGCTCGACCTTCCGTACCAGCTCCCGGATCCGGGAGCTGGCCTCCTGCTGTCCGCGCTCGACGTCGAGGGCAAGATCACCCGAGCGCTGCAGGCGCTGGGTCCGGTCGCCGGCCGCGACGTGGCGCTCGTGGGGCCAGCCGACGGCGTCCTCGCGGGGCGGCTCGCCGCCGCCGACGCGCGCGTCGAGCCCGTCGCCTTCCAGGACGGACGGCTGCCGCTCGATGCGAGCTCGGCCGATGTCGTGGCCGCGGCGTGGGGTTCCTTCCGCGGCGTGGACGCGACCGAGCTCGCTGAGGCCGATCGCGTCCTCCGGCCCGGCGGCCGACTGCTGGTGCTGCACGACTACGGCCGTGACGACATCTCGCATCTCCGCGACGCGACGCTTCCCGAATACACCTCGTGGAGCCGGCGTGACGGACCGTTCCTGCGGGGCGGCTTCAAGATCCGTGTCGTCCACTGCTTCTGGACGTGGTCGACGCTCGACGACGCCAAGGCCACACTCGTGTGCTTCGGCACGCCGGGCGAGGAGCTGGCCGCCGCGCTCCATCGGCCACGGGCGAGCTGGAACGTCGCCGTGTACCACCGCTGGCGAGGCGGGGAAGAGCCGGGCGAGGTGGTCCCGGGGGGCGTCCCGCTGCCCGTTCGCGACACCCGGCGGCTCGAGGGATCGGTCGCCTGATCGTCGCGCTGTCCGCGCGGTCAGCCGACCCGGCTCGCCTCCGGCCCGAGGATGGGCGCCCGTCGGCCCGAGGTCGATCGCTTCGCGCAGCCGGTCCTCGAGGTCGTCGACCATCCGGTCGGCGCCGAACCGCCGTTCGGCGACCCGTCGGCAGTGCGCGCGGTCGATGGCGTCCAGCTGACCGACGGCCCGGACCATGGCATCGGCATCGTCGACGACGAAGCCGGTCTCGCCGTGGTCGACCAGCTCGGGGACGCTGGCGCGGCGCATGCCGATGACCGGCGTGCCCGCCGCGAGCGCCTCGACGACGACGAGCCCGAACGGCTCGTCCCACGCGATCGGGAAGAGGAGCGCCGCCGCCTCGGCGAGGAGGCTCGCTTTCGCGGGTTCGTCGACCTCGCCGACGAGGCGGATGCACTCACCATCGACGTGTGGCTCGACCTGCGTCTCGAACCACGCCCGATCGCCCTGGTCGACCTTGCCCGCGAGAAGCAGGCGTCGCCCGGTGCGGCGCGCCACGTCGACCGCCACATCGGCGCCCTTGGACGGGGAGAAGCGGCCGAGGAAGGCGAGCGGCGCATCCGATCCCGAAGGCGTCGTGCGCGCTGCGTAGCGCGCAAGGTCGATGCCGTGATGGACGGGCGCCAGGCGGCCGCGGGCAGGGTAGCCGGTCGCCTGCGCGGCCGACAGCTGGTGGTGTGCCCACGGGTAGGCGTCCCAGATCGTCGTGCCGACCTCCGTCCAGACGTTGTGCGTGGTCGTGAGCACCGGCGTGCGCGACCAGGCCGCGAGCGCGACGCCTTCGAGACCGGCGTGGTTGTGGATGACGTCGAATCGCCCGTCGACGGCGTCGCGGAACGCGGCCTGGACGTTGGCGAGGTGCGCGTGCTCGGCATGGCGCACGCCGTCGTCGTCGGCGCCGTAGCGGTAGGGACGGTCGACCGGCCCCTCGAGGCGAGCATCGGTGAGCGAGTCGCGCGTGGCGTACAGCGTGACGTCGTGGCCTCGCCGGACCAATCCGTCCGTGACGAGACTCACGACCAGCTCGGTCCCGCCGTAGGTGTGCGGCGGGACGCGCTCATAGGTCGGCGCGAGCTGGGCGATGCGCAATCGGGGTCCCCCGCTGCTCAGCCGGTCGGCGGCCCCGCCGGGGCGACGGCGGTGGTGGCCGATCGTAGCAGCCCTGCTACGCTCGCCCGCGCATGACCTCCGGCACCCGTCTCTCGAGCTCCGTCCTGGTCGCGCGCTGGTCCCCGGCGCCATGACACGTGACGCCAGATCCGCCCGACGGGCGCGATCCGAGCGCGCCGCGGCTGCCCAGCTCCCCGGCGACCCGGTCTGGGACGGCCAGCAGTGGGTCGAGGTCGACCCGCGCACGGGGCGGCCACGCCGGGTCCGCGACGACGAGCCCGAACCATCGGGACCGCTCATCACCCCGCTGCGCGCGACCTTGGCCATCGGGCTGTTCATCGGCGTGGCGCTGCTGGCGTTCGCGCTGGTGGTCCAGCGCGGCCAGGACGTGCCGTTCCTGGCGGCCGCGGCCTTCGTGCTGGGCGTGGTCTGCGCGGGCTACGGCATCACCGGCGCGATCGCGACCTACAAGGCCGCCGCGTACGGCCGGGGCGGCAAGGCCTTCGGGCTGGCGGTCCTGGGTGGCATCGCGGCGATCGCGGCGTTCGGGTTCCTCGCCATGGCGGTGATCTTCGGCCTCCTCTGGAAGGCGCCCGCGGCCTGACGTTCGGGAGCGCGGGACGGGAAGCGTCCAGCTCCGCTGGTACACTCGCCCCCGCTCTGGCCCCCATCGTCTAGAGGCCTAGGACGCCACCCTTTCAAGGTGGAGATCGCCGGTTCGAATCCGGCTGGGGGTACTCCCGATCCACGCTCCGGTCGGCTATCGGGCGCCTCGTGCGACCGCTCAGCTCGCCGGCGGCCGGAGTCCGCGGGCCGCGGCCACCGCGCCGACGCCCGCTCGGCCAGCTCTCCGAGCCGAGGCGACCCGCTGCTAGAGTTGCGGGCGTGGAGATCCAGGGGGTCCAGATCCGGACCATCGTGTCGGACAACGTCGCGATCCGCTGCGACGGGTGCAACGAGATCATCTCGGGCGTGCCGTGGCGGCTGAACATCCTGGACACGGTGTCGACCGAGGTGCCGGTCGGCTGGACCGATCGCCCGACCATCAATCCCGGGCCGTTCCAGTTCCACGGTGATCCAGACCACGTCCTGCACTGGATGGCCGAGCGCGGCTACTGGTTCTGCCGCAAGGGCCGCGTCCGCGAGATCATGCGCCCCGTGCCGTTGCCGCTCGATCCGCCCGCATGGGGCCTGTGCGACGGGCTCCATCGTGACCAGCACGAGTTCCTGCCCGCCGAGTGACGAGGCCTCCCGAGGGCCGATGCGGCCTCCCGGACGGGGCCGACGCCGTCTCGAGGGATGAGTCGCTGACCGCCCGACGCGACACGGGCGACCGCTCGCGATACCGAGCCTCGCGACGACGACACATCCCCTGCGACCCCGATGTATCCTGCGCGCGACCTCGAGGCACTCGAGGACCCAGATTCACCCAGGTTTTCGGATCCGGAAGGACCGCGTGCCCGCCTCACCGCCGACCGCCGCGCCGACGCCCGCCACCTCGTCAGCCGGTCACCCGACCGACTGGCTGGCGCTGGGTGCCGCAAGCCGCTTGCTGGGCGTCGATCCCGACACGCTGCGCCGCTGGGCCGACGAGGGTCGTGTCGAGGCGTTCACGACACCCGGCGGCCATCGCCGGTTCGCACGTCGGTCGCTGGAGCGGATCGTCGCGACCCGACGCACCGGACCCACCGGCCGGCTCCGCGCCCTGGGCGCGACCCCGGATCGCGTCTCGGCCGTCTATCGCCGCCGCTACGAGGTGCCGACGCGCGGTGCGCCTGACCCCAGGAGCAGCGTCCCGGCCACCGAGCACGACGCGTACCGCGAACAGGGTCGCCTGCTCGTCGCGGCGCTCCTCGCCCACCTCGACGCGCCGACCGCCTCCGCCCGTGACCGGGCCGCGCAGGATGCGCTGGCGCTGACCGCCGATCTCGGCCGCCGCCTCGCGACCATGGGTATGCCCCTCGGCGAGGCCGTCGCAGCGTTCGTCAACGCGCGCCGGCCGTTCCTCACGGAGCTCGGCGTGCTGGCTCGGCGGCGCGAGCTGGACGCTGCTCGTCTCAGCACCCTGTACGAAGCCGCCACCGCGCTCCTCGATCGCCTGCTCTTCCGGCTCATCGACTCTCACTCCGCGGCCGCCCCGACCCCCCCCGGGGCGGCCGCGTCCACCTCCTCGACGGCGTCGCCGTCGAGCCGCGACGGGGCAGCCCGCGCATGACGATCCTGCTGCCCGCCGCCACCTCGATCCTCGCGCTGATCTTCGCGGTCGCGCTCATCGACCAATGGCGCGAGCGGCGCCAGGCGTTCCAGCTCGTCTGGGCGTTCGGCATGCTGTTCTACAGCGTCGCCGCGGGCTGCGAGGCGCTCGCCGCGGCGAGCGGCTGGAACGAGGGCCTGTATCGCACCTGGTATCTGACCGGTGCGGTGTGGACTGCCGGCTGGCTGGGCCTGGGCACGGCGTTCCTGCTTGCGCGCACGCGGTTCGGCTACGCGTTCGCCCTGTCGCTGTTCCTCGCCGGCCTGTTCACGTTCCTCGTCCGCAACAAGCCCGAATACGCCGGCGCCGGCACCGTCCCGCTCCTGTACTTCATCGTGGCCGGCATCCTCGCCCTCGCCATCGCGGTCGAGACCTACTTCGCCAACGACCGTTGGCCGCGCCTCGCCGCGGGCGCGGTGGTCGGCGCGACGGTCCTGTCCATCGTCCTCATGCTGGTCGTCACCCTGCCGGCGCCCGGCTACGCGGTCGACCCGGCCACCAACATGCCCGTCGCGACGCTCTTCCCGGGCGTCCTCCGGCTGCTCACGCCGTTCCTCAACATCACCGGCGCGTTCGCCCTCATCCTCGGCGCGGTCTTCTCGACCTACGTGTTCATGCCCAAGCGACGGGTGCTGCCGTACTCGCTGGATGCGCGCCAGAAGGGCGACGAGTTCCTGTTCAACCTGCTCATCGCGCCCATCGCGATCGTGGTGAACCTCGTCGCATCCCTGCCCGGCGCGGTGCGCGGTCTCGTGACCGGCAAGCTGCACTCGCGCGTGCCCGCGACCATCCTCATCGCGATCGGTGCGTTCATCCCGACCCTCACGGACTCGCTGAACCGGTTCGGCTCGACCGAGCTGTTCCAGCTGGGCAAGTTCCTGGGCGTCGTGTTCCTGTTCGCGGGCTTCCTCGTCTCGATCGACGTCTTCCGCGAGATCCGCATCCCGTTCACGTCGGTCCGGCTCGCGACGGCGCGCCGCGAGCGCCCGCGCCCGGTCGACGCCCACGACGATGAGGACACGGAGACGGACGCGGACGCGGGCGACGTGGCGGTGGGGGCGACCGTCCGCTCCTGAGCCCTCCGCGCGAGCCCGCCCGAGCTTGCACCCGCGACCGGCTGGACCGCCGCCGTATGCTCTCGCCCTGAGGTCCACAGGGATCGGGAGGGGTCGTGGCGACGGATGGCGTCGAGGCGGTCGGGGTCGAGGCGGGCGCGGGCGACCCGCCGATCCGGGTGCTGCTGGTCGACGACCACGCGGTGGTGCGGCGCGGCCTGCGCGGCTTCTTCGAGCTGCTCGACGACATCGAGATCGTCGGTGAGGCCGAGGACGGCCAGCGCGCGGTCGAGCTCGTCGACGAGCTCGAGCCCGATGTCGTGCTCATGGATCTGCTGATGCCGGTCCTCGACGGCATCGGCGCCACCGCCCGGATCAAGCAGGACCACCCCGAGACCGAGGTCGTGGCGCTCACCAGCTTCATCGAGGAGGAGCGGGTCACCGCGGCGCTCGAGGCTGGAGCGTCGGGCTACCTGCTCAAGGACGCCGATGCCGACGACGTCGCGACCGCCGTCCGAAGGGCGCACCAGGGCGAGGTCCACCTCGATCCGCAGGTCGCCCGCCTCCTCGCGCAGCGGCTGCGCCAGAAGCGCACCGACCCCGACCCGCGCGAGCCGCTCACCGACCGGGAACGCGAAGTCCTCGCGCTGGTCGCCAAGGGTCACGCCAACAAGGAGATCGCGGCGTTGCTCGACATCACCGAGCGGACCGCGCGCACGCACGTCTCGAACATCCTGGGCAAGCTCGATCTGGCCAGCCGGACCCAGGCTGCCCTGTGGGCGATCGAGCACAAGCTGGCCTGACGGTGGCGGTCGACCGACCGCCGCGGGCTCACGTCGATGCGAGCGCCGACCGCGGCGTGCTGCTGGCGGGACCGCTCGACGGACCCCCGGTCGTGCTGGTCCACGGCACGCGGATGTCGCGCACGATGTGGCACCCCGTCCTGACCCACCTCGCGACCACACACCGCTGCGCGGCCGTCGATCTGCCCGGCCACGGCGACCTCGCAGACGTGCCGTTCACGCTCGCCGACGCGGCTGACCGTGTCGCGGCGCACGCGGCCGCGCTCGCGCGGGAGACGGGGCGCGCCGACGCCACGATCGTCGGGCTGTCGCTGGGCGGGTACGTCGCCATCGAGGCGGCACGCCGGCATCCCGACGTCGTCGCCGGCCTCGTCCTCGCGGGCTGCTCGCGGGAGCCCCGCCGTGCCCTCGGAGCGTCGATGCGGCTCCTCGCCTGGACGATGGACGCCGGCGGGGGACGGGCATCCCGGCTCGCGAGTCGCGCCTTCTTCGCGAGGCGGTATGGCGCCGCCGTCAGCGCCGGCGTGCTCGACGGCGGGCTCTGGGAAGCCGGCGGGGCCGCGGCGCTGCGCGCGCTGCCGGGGATGCGAGCACGCGACGCGCTGCGCGAGTCGAGCCGCCCAGCGCTCGTCCTCAATGGCGCCTGGGACCTCGTGTTCCGGCCCGGCGGCGATGCGTGGGCACGCGCCTGCGGTGGCCGGCACGTCGTCCTCGAACGGTCGGCCCACCTGACGAATCTCGACCAGCCGGGCGCGTTCGCCGAGGAGGTCAGGACCTTCGTCGCGGGTCTCTGACCCGGTCAGGTCGGCGGGGAGGACGGCGACCCCGGGCTATACTCAGCGGCATCCCCATCCCCTGCCCACTGGTGTGATGCGCGTACGCAAGGCCGTCTTCCCCGCTGCCGGATGGGGGACCCGCTTCCTCCCCGCCACGAAGGCGCAGCCCAAGGAGATGCTGCCCCTGGTCGACAAGCCCGTCATCCAGTACGCGGTCGAGGAGGCCGTCGCGGCGGGCATCGAGCAGGTGATCATCGTCACCAGCTCCCAGAAGCGGGCGATCGAGGACCACTTCGATCTCGACTACGAGCTCGAGCACCTGCTCGAGGAAAAGGGCGAGATCGAGAAGCTTCGCCAGATCCGGCACATCAGCGACCTCGCCCAGATCGCCTACGTGCGCCAGAAGGAGCAGCTGGGGCTCGGGCACGCGGTGCTGATGGCCAAGGACCTCATCGGCCATGAGCCGTTCGCGGTCATCCTCCCGGACGACGTCGTCGTCGCCGAGCGACCGTGCATCGGCCAGCTCATCAACGCGTACCACCAGGCGCACGGGTCTGTCGTCGCGGTCATGGAGGTCGAGCGCGAGGAGACGCGGCGGTACGGCGTCATCGCCGGCGATCGCGTGACCGAAGGCATCGATAGCGATCGGCTGTACCGCGTCCACGACCTCGTCGAGAAGCCGGAGCCCGATCAGGCGCCGTCGAACCTCGCGATCATCGGGCGGTACGTGCTCACGCCCAAGATCTTCGAGAAGCTCGAGCAGACGCAGCGCGGCGCCGGTGGCGAGATCCAGCTGACCGACGCGCTCGAGGCGCTGATGCAGGAGCAGGCGGTCTACGGCTACGCGTTCGAGGGGACGCGCTATGACGCCGGCACGACGATGGGCTGGCTGAAGACGTCCGTCGAGTTCGCGCTCGCTCGGCCCGACATGGGACCCGAATTCCGGGAGTACCTGCGCAGCCTGGACCTGTGACCGCGCGACGGGGGACGCCCGCGCCGAAGGAGGGCACGCCGCCGGTGACCGGGATCGGGGAGACGCTCGGGGGACGCTACCGCCTCGTCGAGCTGCTCGGCCAGGGCGGCATGGCGACGATCTTCCGGGCGCACGACGCACAGCTCGGGCGCGACGTCGCGGTGAAGATCCTCCGCCCGGAGTACGGCCGCGACCCGGACTTCCTCGCCCGCTTCCGTGAGGAGGCGCGCTCGGCGGCGTCGCTGTCCCACCCGGGCATCGTCAGCGTCCACGACTACGGCCAGGACACCTCCGGCCCGTACATCGTCATGGAGCTGGTCGACGGCCAGGACCTCGCCTCGATCATCAAGGACAACGGCGCCCTGGCGCCGCGTCAGGCGGCCCGCATCGCCGCCGAGGTCGCCAAGGCGCTCCACGCCGCCCACACCCGCGGGATCGTCCACCGCGACGTGAAGTCATCGAACATCCTCATCGCCCGCGACGGGCGGGTGAAGGTCGCCGACTTCGGCATCGCGCGGGCGGTCGCCGAGGCGCAGCTGACGTTGCCCGGGACGACGATGGGCTCGGTCCACTACTTCAGCCCCGAGCAGGCACGCGGTGAGACCGCGACGGCCGCGTCCGACGTGTACGCGCTGGGCATCGTCCTGTTCGAGATGCTCACCGGCGAGCGGCCGTTCAAGGGCGACGGGGCGGCGGCCGTGGCGGTGGCGCGCCTCACCGGCCCGCCACCTCGCCCGATCGATGTCCGGCCGACCATCCCGCCCGCGCTCGATGCCGTCGTCCAGCGCGCGATGGCGCTGGAACCCGAGCGGCGCTTCCCCAGTGCCGCCGTGATGGCCAACGCCCTGGAGGCATTCCTCGCCGATCGCCCGGATGTCACGCTCGCCGCGGCGGGCGTGGCGGGCGCCGATGCGGCGACCGGAGCGGCCGGAGCGGCCGGGCGCCGGGGCCGCCGGAGGGTCGGCGTCCGATCCCGACGCCGCCGCCCGTGCCGCCGCCGCCGGTGCCGCCGCCGGGCTGGCCGCGGGCACCGTCGCCTCGTCCACGGCGCGTCCGAATCCGGGCAGCATCCCGTACGCGCCCGACGCCTATGCCACCGAGCGACCGCGGCCCCAGCCGCGGACCGTGCCGCCCGGCCCGCCGCCGCCCGTGTATGCCGACGACCTGGAGCCCGAGCCTGCGAGCCCATGGCCGTGGGTCGCCGGTGTGGTCGGTCTCGTCCTGCTGCTCGTCCTCGGGTTCCTCCTGTTCCGCTTCCTGTCGGGAGGCGGGGGTGGGCGGCCGACGCCCAGCGCCGCCGATCAGGTCACCGTGCCCGACTTCGTGGGCATGACGTTCGATGCCGCCCAGGCGCAGGCCGACGACCTGGGCATCGAGGTGAGCCAGGCGGCCTTCGTCGAGTCGAGCGAACCGCCCAACACCGTCGTCGCGCAGGATCCGGCCGCCGATGCCATCGTCGACTCGGGGAGCACCGTCCGCCTGACGCTCGCGCGCGGGACGACGTTCGTGGCCGTGCCGACGATCCGTGGCCTGCCCGAGGGCGAGGCCGTGACCGTCATCGTCGGTGCCGGGCTGAAGGTCGGCACGCGCACCGATGCCTTCGACCCGCTGGTCCCGGTCGGCTCGGTGATCTCGCAGGATCCGGACCCGGGCCTCCAGGCGGCGCCCGGGACGCCCGTCGACTACGTCGTGTCGAAGGGTCCGGAGCCCAGTCCATCGCCCACGCCCACGCCCACGCCCACGCCGACGCCCACACCCAGCCCCACCCCGAGTCCCACCCCGTCACCGACACCGCCTCCCACGCCCAGCCCGACGCCCTCGCCGACCCCCTCGCCGCCGCCCACGCCCACGCCGCCGCCCGCGGCGGCGGTCGGCAACTACGTCTGCCAGACGCTGGGTGACGCCAAGGCGGCCGTCGCGAACGATGGGTTCGTCATCGGGTTCGTCGCGCCGCCCGATGCGCCCGACACGTGGTTCGTGTTCGCACAGACGCCGGTCGCGGGCGCCTCACGACCGAGCGGCTCCGACGTGAACTTCGGCGTGCAGGAGCAGAAGCCCGACGCCTGCGCCTGAGCGTCAGGCGGCCCGGTCGCTCAGAGGAACGTGTCGCCCCAGAGGGTCCAGCCCGTGGTCAGCGGCGCGAGGGGTGCCGCGACGGCCGGAGCGACGGCCGGAGCGATGACCGCCGCGAGCGCCGTGCCCGGGACGACCGCTGCTGGCGCTGCCTCACGCTCCAGCACCGCCACGGCGCCTCGCGATCCGGACGCCACCTCCACGAACTCGAGGGCGGGACGTCGAGCCGGCCCCGCGACCGCCGCCATCGGTCGGATCGACGTGGTCTCCGGCGCCTCGCCCGCGGCGAGCCCCGCGGCGGCCTCCCAGCATGCGCGCATCTCGTCGCCCAGCAGCGGGATCCGTCGGCGGTCGAAGCCGCAGAACCCGAGCCCCGGGGCGACCGCGCGCCGGTAATGGCGGCACGTGTCGCAGCTGGTGGTGGACCGCTGGCACACCCAGCACCGGGAGGTCTCCGGCTGGGCGACCCCGCAGTGCGGGCAGCGCCACGACGACATGCCCACATGGTAGCTGCGACGGCGACGCTTGTCGCGGCGACCGCGCCCGGGGACGAACGCCCGTTCGCCTGCGACTAGGGGCTGATCGTCAGGACCTGGCGGTCCGTCCGTTTCCCGAACTCGTCGGTCTGGACCAGGACCGAGGCAAGGCCGTTGCCCGGTGTGGCGCCCCGTGCGATGCGCGTCTGGAACACGGCCGTGCCGTCGCCGGCCGTGGTGAGCTCCGGCGAGACGATCGGCTCCAGGCCCGGGACGGTGATCGTGAACAGCGCGGTGACATCGCCCAGCGGCCGTCCATCGGGGTCGACGACCGTGACCGTGAACTCGACATCGGCCGGCAGTCGCTTCGCCCGGAAGCGGTAGGCGTCCGCGGTGAGGGACACCGTGAGCTTCCCGTTCCCCTTGCGCACCGTGACGACCTTCGAGTCCGAGTTGGCGGCAAGGTCCGTGACCGTGAGCGTGATCCCGTTGGTGCCGGCCACGATGGGCACCTTCATCGAGAACGTGCCATCGCTCTTCGCCGTGCCCGTGACCGTGCGGCCGGTCGCCTCGTTGCGGGCGGCGAGCGTGCTGCGACCCTGGGTCTTGCCGGTGATCGTGGCGACGTCGCCGTTCACGACCTGGTTGTCCTTGGGCGACGTGACCTGGATCGTCGGCTTGGTCAGGTCCTGGATCCACGTCACGGTCGGCGACGGCTCGCTCTCGTTGGCCGGGCCGAGGATGGTCGCGAAGAACGGGTTCTTGCCCTTGACCAGCGGCACGTCGGGCAGGATCACCGTGGGCGTCGGACCGATGGAGCCCTCGGCGACCACCCGCGGCTGTTCCTCCTCGGGCGCCAGCCACAGGCGCACGGAGAGATCCTGCTGGCCCGTCAGGCTGGTCGGGACGGTCACGGTGACGTCGACGAGATCCGCGTTGGTGTAGGGCTGCTCGGGCTTCGTGATGGCGGGTGCGTCGGATACCGGCTCGACGGGCGAGGGCGTCGGCGATGGCGTCGTCGTGAGCTTCGTGACCAGCCCGTCGACCGCTCCCGTGATCCCGGCCGCGACGATGCTCACGCCGCCGCTGCCGACCCATACGACGCCGCCGACGAGGGCGACGACCCCGACCACGAGGAGCAGCCGAAGCACGATCGGGGCGCCGGGCCCACGTTCGATGTTCTTGTGGAGCGCCAGTCGAGTCGGGGATGGCGCGACGGGCCGCGCCCGAACGGGACGCGGCCGGCTACCCACAGGAGGACGCGGCCGCACCTGTGACGCACGGCGGCCGGGGCGCCGAGGCTCCATGTCCCGGGATCGTCGCACAGTCCCGCCTCGGATCGCATCCCGCAGAAGGGGGAGGACCGGGGGGCCCGAGCGGGGCACGGCGGCACCGACCCGTCGACGGCGTGAGCACAGCGGTGCGGTCGCAGGCTGTACAGTGCGGTCGGCGCGCGCCCGGGTTCCACCGTTCCGCCGCCGTCCGTGAGGGAGACGTGGAGGCGCACGACCGGAAGCCCGAACGGCCCGCGCAGGGGGGTCGCGGCTCGTGGAGCTACGGACCGATCGCCCGCGTGTCGCCGAGCACGCGAGCCACGCCGGCCACGTCCCAGCCCGAGCCCGCCGCACCCCCCGCCCGCGGCGTCCCGGGTCGTCCGCAGCCCGGTCGATCCGCGCCGCCGGGATACCGCCCGCTCACGCCGCCGGCTCGCGGTGGGTTCGGCCTGCCGAACCTGCGCCGGAACGTCTGCCCGCACTTCTACATGACGGGTTCGCGCGGCGCGATCCCCATCCAGGCGCCCCATCTGCTCAAGGCCCTCATCCGCCAGGAGCAGAACATCTCGCGTTGTCAGCTCCGCGGGGGCGTCCACCTGGAACAGGGCTACGTGAACGATGTGTGCCTCACCCCACGCTTCAACCAGTGCGTGTTCTACGAGGACGAGCTGACGAAGGGGTGACCGGGGAGCGGGAGCCCGATCCCGGGGTCGCGACGGACCTCGGCTACCAGGCGGCGGTCCGCGCCCTGACCGAGCGCGGCCGGTTCGGGATCCGGCTGGGGCTGGAACGGGTCGAAGCGCTGCTCCAGCTGCTGGGCGATCCGCAGCTCGCGACGCGCGGCGCGCTCGTTGCCGGGACGAACGGCAAGGGCTCCGTGATCGCCCTCGCAGGAGCCGCGTTGCGGGCGGCCGGACACCGCGTCGCGGAGACACCCAAGCCCCACCTCGTGACGTACCGCGAGCGGATGATCGTCGATGGCCGGCCCATCGCCCCGGAGACGTTCGCGCGGCTCGTCTCGCTCGTGCTGCCGCTGGCCGCGCGCATCGAGGCGGAGCACGGACCGCCGACGGAGTTCGAGCTGCTGACCGCCATGCTGTTCCGATGGTTCGCGGACGAGCAGGTCGACGTGGCGCTGGTCGAGGTGGGCCTGGGCGGGCGGCTGGACGCGACGAACGCCTGGGACGGTGGCGTGGCGGTCGTCACGAACGTGGATCTCGACCACACCGACCGCCTCGGGACGACCATCCCGGCGATCGCGCGCGAGAAGGCGGCGATCATCAAGCCAGGCGACCGCGCCGTCACCGGGGCCTCGGATGAGGCGTTGCCCGTGATCCGTGCGCGAGCCGCGGAGGTCGGCGCGCCGCTGGTCGAGGTGGCGGTGCCCGCGGTCTCGCGGATCGACCGGGATGGGCTGCTGATCGACTTGCCGGACATCAGGGATGTGCGTGTCGGGCTTCGGGGACGCCATCAGGCCGCGAACGCGGCCGTCGCCTGGGCGCTGCTCGATGCGCTGGGGCAGGCCGGGCTGCCGACGGCGGACGAGGCGGCACGGCGGCACGGCTTCGCGACGGCGGTGTGGCCCGGTCGCCTGGAGCTCGTCGACGTGGCAGGAAGGGACGTGCTGCTGGACGGCGCGCACAACCCGGCCGGCGCCGCAGCCCTGGCACAGGCGCTCGACGACCTCCGAGCGACGCTCCGTGGGCCGGCCGATGCGCCGCTCACGCTGCTGTGGGCATCGATGGCCGACAAGGACGTGCCACGGATCGTGGACGCGGTCGCGGGTGCGGCGAGCCTCCGTGGCGCGACGGTCGTGGCCACGCAGCTCGACGTGCCGCGGGCGATGCCCGCCGACGAGCTCGCGGCGCCTGTGGCGGGAGCGCTCCGACGTGGTGGCCGTGGTCGAGCCGGACGTCGGGCGTGCGCTGGACCGGGCGATGTCCACCGGTCGTGGACCGGTCGTGGTGGCCGGGTCGCTGTACCTGGTCGGCGCGGCGCGTGCGCGGCTGGTCCACGACCCGGCGCTCGAGGACCCGGCGTGAGCGCCCTCGCCGCGACCCGGATCGGCCCGCGGACGTTCGCATGGGGTGAGCGGACGTACGTGATGGGGATCCTGAACATCACGCCCGACTCGTTCTCGGGCGACGGGCTGCTCCGGACGGGCCACGCCGTCGGATCCGCGCTCGACGCGGGGCGCCAGATGGTCGCCGCGGGCGCTGATGTGCTCGATGTGGGCGGGGAATCGACCCGACCGGGCGGCACCGTGCTGAGCATCGACGAGGAGCGGGAGCGGGTCGTCCCCGTCCTGCGAGGACTCCGAGCCGCGTTCCCGGATGTGCCGCTCAGCATCGACACCATCAAGCCCGAGGTCGCCGAGGCGGCCCTGGACGCCGGCGCCGACCTCCTCAACGACGTGTGGGGCGTCCGCGACGACCCCGCGATGCTCCGCGTCGCGGCCGCTCGGGACGTGCCCATCGTCCTGATGCACAACCGCACCGAGCCGGTCTATCGGGACGTCGTGGCGGAGGTCGTCGACGACCTGCGGAGGGCCGTCGACCGGGCGCGGGCAGCCGGCCTGCGCGATGACCAGATCATCGTCGACCCCGGCATCGGCTTCGGGAAGACGGCCGACCAGAATCTCGAGCTGCTCTCGAGGCTGGAGGCGCTGCGGTCGCTGGGGCGGCCGATCATGCTGGGCACGTCGCGGAAGTCGACGCTCGGCCGGCTCCTCGACCTGCCGCCGGATCAGCGCGTGGAGGCGACGCTCGCGACGACGGCGCTGGGGATCGCGGCCGGCGTCGACATCGTCCGCGTGCACGACGTCGAGGCGAACGTGCGCGCGGCGCGGACCGCCGATGCCATCCTCCGCGGGTGGCGGCCCGCCGGGTGGAGGGACGCTGCGCCGCCGGGGCCCACCGGCGTGCTGCCACTCGCCGGAGGCGACGACGCATGACCGACCGCATCGTGCTCCACGACATGCGCTTCCAGGGCCATCACGGGCAGACCGTGGAGGAGCAGGAGCGGGTCCAGCCGTTCGAGGTGGACGTGGAGCTGCCGCGCGACCTCCGGCCCGCGGGCGTCAGCGACGACCTGACGACGACGATCGACTATTCGACCGTCTACGACCTGTGCAAGTCGATCGTGGAGGCGCGGACCTACCACCTGCTCGAGGCCATCGCCGAGGCGATCGCGGCCGAGGTCCTGGCGACCTTCGACGCCGACGAGGTCACCGTCCGGGTGCGCAAGCCCGCGGTCCGCCTGAGCGGCCCGATCGGCTACGCCGGCGTCGAGATCCACCGCCGACGCTCGGCGCGTTGACGGCGATCCGTCCTGACCGTCCGATCAGCCGAGGTTGTCGGGTCGCGTCCCCAGGGTCACGTCCAGGTCGACGGTCTTGCCGCCGCGCAAGACGGTCAGGGTGATCGTCGTTCCCGGCGGGTAGCGCACGAGCAGCGCATCGAGCGGGTGCTCCTGGTCGACCGCCGTCCCTGAGATGGCCGTGATGATGTCGCCATCCTGGACGCCGGCCGACGCCGCGGGGCTGCCGGTGATGATCGACTCGCCCTGGCCGTTCGTCGTGACCCACGCGCCGTGATCGACCGGCAGGTTGTTCGCTTCCTTGACCTGCAGGTCGACCGACGTGAAGCGGATGCCGATCCACGGCCGCGCCAGCTGGTCGCCGCGCAGGGCCTGTTCCAGGATCGGCCGGGCGATGTCGATGGGGATCGCGAAGCCGATGCCGTTCGCGTCCGAGGCGATCGCGGTGTTGATGCCCACGATCGTGCCGCCCGCGTCGATCAGCGGCCCGCCCGAGTTGCCCGGGTTGATGGCCGCGTCGGTCTGGATGAGGTTCGTCAGCCGCTCGCCGTTGTCGACGCCGATCGACCGGCCCTTGCCCGAGACGATGCCCGACGTGACGGAGAACGAGTACGTCCCGAGCGGGCTGCCGATGGCGATGACGAGCTGCCCGATCTTCAGGCCATCGGCGCTGCCGAGCTCCGCGGACGGGAGCTGCCGAGCGTCGACCTTGACGACGGCGAGGTCGGTGAGCGTGTCGATGCCGTAGACGCGGCCCTCGAACTGGCGGCCATCCTTGAGCTCGACCGTCAGCCGGTCGCCGCCCTGGACGACGTGCTTGTTGGTGACGATCCAGCCGTCGGGCGAGTAGATGACACCGGATCCGACACCGGTCGACGGGACGGTCGTGCCGTCGAAGTCACCGGCTCCCTGGACGGTGATCCGGACGACCGCCGGGCTGACGCGCGCCGAGGCGTCGATGATCGCGGACGACTCGTCGATGGTGACCGGCTGCCCGGGCTGGCTGCTGGAGGTCTGCGTCCCGGCCGGCAGGATCGACTGCACCGGGCGACCGAGCGAGCCCGTCTCGGCGAGGAGCGCGATGGTGCCGCCCGAGGCGAGCACCGCCGACAGCACCGAGGCCAGGACGACGGGGCCGAAGCCGACGCCGCGTCGCGAGGTGCCCCGGGGGTCCACGGGTGTCACCGGCGTGCTGGCCGCGGCCGGAGCCGTCTCGTACCAGCGGTCGGGTCCGCGGGAGCCCGACGGATCGGTGTTCCAGGTCGAGCCGGTGGTCCAGCCGCCGGGGCGCTCCGGGGTGGGCTCATAGCGCCGGATCTCGACGGGCTGGGTGTCGTCGAGCGACGGATCGGGGCGGTCACCGGGCGTTGCCGGCGGGGAGGGCTGATCGGTCATGGTGCGATGGGATCCCCTGTGGTGGGCGAAGGCATACGGGCCCCGAGGGCCCCCGGGATGTGTGCTCCACCCTGCCCGTCAGGGGTTGAGGCGGGGAGCGTCGCCCGGTGAAGAATCCACCATCTTCGGGATCTGTGCCTCGTCGCCCGGCCTCGACCATGGCGAACGCGCGGGCGGGACGGCGTCAGGGCCTCCGGAAGCGGCGCTCGGCGCGGGCGCCGGGCCCGGCGACCGTCCCACGGCCGCCGGCGTCGACGAAGCCTCCGCGGTCGCGCTCGGCGTGGCTGCCGCCGTGGGGCCGGGCACCGCCTCGATCGCCTCCCGCGGGTCGCGCGGCAGCGTGACCACGAACGTCGAGCCCTTCCCGACCTGGCTCTCGACCGCGATCGTCCCGCCGTGCATGTCGACGATCGACTTGACGATCGCCAGCCCGAGGCCGCTGCCCGTGCTTCGTGCCTCGTGCATCCGCGAGCCGCGAAAGAACCGCTCGAAGATCCGGGGCAGCTCGTCGGCGTCGATCCCCGCGCCGGTGTCGCTCACCTCGAGCTGCGCGGCACCGTCCGCCCCCGGGCGCACCACGACGCGCACCCGCCCGCCTCGTCCGGTGAACTTGAGCGCGTTGCCCACGAGGTTCGTGACGATCTGGCCGACCCGCGGCGGATCGTGGCGGATGCGCACGGGGGCATCGGGCAGCTGGAGCTCGAGGCGGACGCCCCGCTTCGCCGCGGTCGGCTCCGCCTGCTCCACCGCCGACTCCACGGTCGCCCGGATGTCGTCCGGCCGGAGGTCGAGCAGGACCAGCCCCGAGTCCAGCTTCGAGAGCTCGAGCAGGTTCTGGGCCAGCCAGTCCAGGCGCTCGAGCTGGATCGCGGACGACTCGAGGAACTCCGCTCGGGTCTCCGGCTTCTCGCCCGCCTTGCCCTGGAGCAGTTCCGTGAACGTCCGGAGGGCGGCGATGGGCGTCCGCAGCTCGTGGCTCACATCGGCCAGGAAGTCGCGGCTGCGGTCCCGATCGCGGCGGATGATCGCGACGCTCTCCTCGAGCCGGTCGGCCATCGTGTTGAACTGCGCCGCGAGCTCGCTGAGCTCGAGCGTCCCGGCGCCCACCGCCTCGGGCGAGACCCTCGAGGCGAGGTCGCCCTCGGCGATGCGCCGGCTGGCATCGGTGAGGCGCCGCAGCGGGGACGTGAAGCGTCGGGACAGGATCGCCGCGACGATGACCGCGATGCCGAACGCGATCAACGCGATGACCATCAGCAGCCCGGTCATCGCCCCCACGGTCGACGCGCGGCGGGTGTACGGCTGGCTCAGCTCGACGCGGATGCCGTAGTCGGGCCTTGTCACGCCACCTTTGACGCGGTAGAGCTGTGGCCCGACCGCGATGGTCGGATCACGCGCCAGCCCGGCCGGGGGCTGTGCGGTGTTCGACGCCATGAATCGCCCGTCGGGGACTGGCAAGAGCTCACCATTCGCGGTCCCGTCGACGCCTGGGCCCAGCGCCCCGATCTCGATCGAGACGTCGGCCTGGGCGACGACCGCGACGTCCGTCAGGAAGTCGCTCGCGAACAGGTCCCGGACCCTGGGGTTGAGGGCCCAACCGCCCTCACCATCGGGCAGGACGACGGGGTCCCTCCGGCCGGTCGATGCATCGATGGTGCGGGCGATGAATGCGAACGTCGCGACTCGCCGGACGAGCAGGTTCTGGGTCTCCTGCTCGCGGAAGTAGTCATCGAAGCGGTTGATCACGACCGGTGACACGAGCGCGAGCGTCAGGGCGACGACCCCGACGAACGCGTACGTCAGCCGCGACTGGAAGCTCGTCGGGACCGACGGGCGGAAGAGCCGTCGGAACCGGCGCTCAGCGCTCGGCGAAGGCATAGCCCGCACCCCGGACCGTGAGCACGAACTGCGGCGCGCCGGGGTCGTCTTCGATCTTCTCGCGGAGGTGGCTCACGTGGACGTTGATCGTCTTCTCGTCCTGGTCGAGCGCTTCGTAGTCGCGCAGGAGCTCCAGCAGCTCACGCCGCGAGAACACGCGCCCGGGGCGGCTGGCGAGATGGCGCAGGATCTCGAACTCGGTCGCGGTGAGCGCGATCCGCCGGTTGCCGCGCTGGACGCGCCGCCGCTCGAGGTCGATGAGCAGGTCGTGGTGGCGGATCACTCGCCCGCCCGCAGCATCGGCGTAGTCGCCGTAGGCGCGGCGGAGGAGCGCCTTGATGCGGCTCATGAGCTCGCGCAGCGCGAACGGCTTCGTGACGTAGTCGTCGGCGCCCAGCTCCAGCCCGACGACCTTGTCGAACTCGTCGTCGCGGGCCGTCAGGAACAGCACCGGCGCCTTCGAGCCCACGGCCCGCAATCGGCGAAGCGTCTCGAACCCGTCCATGCCCGGCAGACGCACGTCGAGCACGACGAGGTCCGGCGCCTGGTGCGTCGCGAACTCCAGCCCCTCCTCGCCGGAGCGGGCGAGCGCGACCTCGTAACCCTCCTGCTGGAGCGCGTACTGGATGCCGCGTGCCACGGCGTACTCGTCCTCGACGATCAGGATGGTCGCAGCCACGGCGCGAGTATCGACCAACGGAGGAAGGGCCGCTGTGCCTGCGTCCCATGCGCTGGCCTCGGTCGATGCCGATCGGTAGGCGACCGAGGCGACGTGTGCTAGGCTGCCCGCCGCTTCCCCTCGTGCCCGCGCGATCGATCCGCGCCGCGGCGCCCTGCATCGAAGGACCCACATCCGCCATGCCCGACCGACCGTCCCTCGCGGCCGAACGCCGCACCGAGACCGGCAAGATCGTCAAGCGCCTGCGCGCCGCCGGCCGCCTGCCCGCCGTCGTCTACGGCCATGGCGTCCCGTCCGAGTCGCTGACGATCGACGCGCACACCTTCGACGCCCTGCGCCGCCACATCGGGCAGAACGCGCTGGTGGACCTCAAGGTCGACGGCGCCAGGGCGACCACCCCGGTCCTCGTGCACACCGTCCAGGTCCACCCGGTGTCGCGCCGGCCGATCCACGTCGACCTGCTCGCCGTGCGCATGACCCAGGAGATGATCGTCGACGTGCCGCTCGTGCCCACGGGCACGGCACCCGCGGTCGAGGTCCAGGGCGGCACGCTCCTCCACTTCCTCGACAGCGTGAAGGTCCGGGCGCTGCCCGACCATCTGCCGCAGTCGATCGAGTACGACATCTCCGGCCTCGTCGACTTCGAGGGCACGGTGCACGTCCGTGACCTGCCGATCCCGGGCGACGTCACGCTCCTGAACGACGTCGACGAGCCCGTGGCCCGCGTCCAGGCGCCGCGCGTCGAGGTCGAGGAGGCCCCCGAGGCCGAAGAGGGCGAAGAGGGCGAGGCTGCCGAGGGTGGCGAAGGCGCCGCGGCCGAGGGCGAGTCCCCGGCCGAGGGTGCCGCGCCGTCCGACGAGGGCTAGTCCGAGCTCGACCCGAGCGCCCCGGTCCGCTGATCCGGTCCGGGTGCCGTTCCTGAGGCGTAGACGATCGGGACGCGGAACACCAGGTCGTCCGCGGGCATCGCCCGCAGCTCGGAGAGGATCCGCCGACGCGCCCGCTCGCGGGTGCGCCGGCTCATCTCCGCGAACGTGTCCTCCTCGTCGAACTCCTCGACGAACCCGAGGTAGCTCTCGGGGGTGAACGCGTGCGCGAGCGTGCCCCGGCGTCCGTGGACGTCGCTGAAGCCCGCCCGGCGCAGGCCGTTCGTGATCGCGCTGACGCTTGCCGGATCGCCATGGCGATCCTCGCCCTCGGGAGGATCGAAGCCTGCCTCGTCGAGCACGTCATCGAGGATGGCGTCCGGTCGCCACGGCTTGCGGTCGGCCAGCCAGGTCACGAATGCGAACCGGCCACCGGGTGCCAGGACCCGCGCGACCTCGCGCAGGACCGCCTGGCGGTTGGGCACGAGCTGGAGCACGAACGAGCTGACCGCCGCATCGAACGTGCCGTCGTCGAACGGCAGGCGGTCGGCCGGTGCCTGGACGAGCGCGATGCGCGCGGAGGCCTCCGTCGTCAGCTCGGCCTCCGCGGCGCGGTGCGCCGCGCGAAGCATCTCGTCCGAGAGGTCGATGGCCGTGACGCGGACGGCCGGCCAGCGCCCCACGATGGCGCGCGCGAGCGTGCCGGTGCCCGTCCCGAGGTCGAGGACACAGGCGTCCGGTCGCGCCGCCACATCCCCGGCGATGTCGTCGAGGACCAGCAGCGCGCTGTCGACGAGGACCGGCGCCCACCAGCGTTCGTAGCCGGTTGCGATCCGGTCGTAGCGCGCCTGCTGGTCGACCGGTGCGGTGTCCGCCATCGGCGCATGGTGCCATCCCTCGGTCAGCCGCGAGATGGCGCCTGCACCACCGCTGATGGCCCGGCGACGGCGGCCCCGGAGTCAGGCGGGCGTGGCGGGTGGCGCCGCCGGCGGCCAGCCCTCGACCGGGTCGCGTGGCCGCAGAAGGCCGGTCCGCCGGAAGACGAACGCAGCGACTGCGACCACGATGCCGGCGAGCAGCAGGATCGGCAGCCACACGATCAGGAACCAGATCCCCGCGGTGGCGAGCGCCTGCAGCACGCCGACGAGGGTGGCCGTCGCGCGGTCCGTCTCGTTCGCGGGGTCCCAGCCCTTCGCGACCGCCTGGACCGCGACCGCCTCGAGCCCGAACGTCGTGTCGAGCGTGCCGTACGCGGTCTGGTCGACGAGCGCGGCACGGGCGGCATCCAGCTGCTCGATCTCGCCGCGCACCTCGGTGAGCTGCTTCTGGACCTCGAGCAGGTCGCTGACCCTGGCCGTCCCGGCCGCGATCCCCTGGAGCGCGGTCTCGCTGGCTCGAAGGTTCCGGATCCGGGCCTCGAGGTCGACGATCTGGCCGGTCACCTCGGTCGCGGCCGTCTGCTCGCGGACGACCTTCGTCGCCAGGCCCCGGAGTGCCGCGACGCCGTCCTCCCAACGCGCGGCCGGGATGCGGAACGTGATGGTCGACGTCGGCGATGGGGTGTCCAGCTCCTCGCGGGAGCCGCCGACGTAGCCGCCGAGGGCATCGATCCGCTGGCGAGCGGAGGCCGTCGCCTCGTCGAGGTCACCGACGACGAGCTGCAGCGAGCCGGTGTAGACGATCTTCGCCTCGTCACGAGGCGCGGCCGGCGGCGCGCTGCCGCCGTCGCCGCCCTGCGCGGTCCCATCGCCTTCACCTTCGCCGAAGAGCTGGCCGGGATCACCGGCGCCGGACGCTGCTGCCGCGGACGGTGCCGGCGCCTGCGCCCCGCCGGGCGGCGCTGGGCTGGCGCTGGAGGCACCGCCGCAGCCGGCGAGCGCCAGGAGCCCGATGAGCGGGAGCAGGATCGTCGCTCGGACGCCTCCTCCGCGTGACCGTGCGAATGCCATGCCGCGGTCTCCCTTACGCGCGTCCCGGGCGCCACGCGCCCGGCGGCCCGGCGGAGACGCACGGTCCGCGGCACGGGTTCCGCCGCGCCGCGCCGCGCCGCGCCGCGTCGCTGCTCGGGCGTGCCTCGTCCCCCAACGACGACTGCGGGACGTCACCCATCGCCCGAGGCGACGACGCGCCACACCGTCCGGACACCAGCCGTCCGAGCCGCCATGAGCCGACCGACCGCCCTTCGCCTGCTCGCCCTCGCCCTCCTCGCCGGTGTCGCCGCCGATGTGCTGTTCCGCGGCAACGCCGGCGGCCTCAACGTCCCGATGTGGATCCTGCTGATCGTCGTCGCGGGGACGCTGGTGGCCGGTCGGGACGGGCTGGACCGGCTCGACCCCTGGGATGCCTGGCTGGCGCCGGCCGCCGTGCTGCTCGCGGGGTTCATCGCGTTCCGGACCGACCCCGCGCTCGTCATGGTGGATCTGTTGCTCGCGACGGCCGCCGCGGGAGCCTGGCTCGTGGCCCTCGGCGGGCGCCCCGTGACGCGCGGCGCGGTCGAGGCGGTGGCCATGAGCGCCGCGATGCTGTGTGGCGCGACCGTCGTGGGGCTGGTCCCGGTGCTCCGTGCGGCGCGACCCTTGACGCGGTCCCTCGACGGACGCGTGCACGTCCATCCGCAGCTGGTGCCGGTCCTGCGGGGGCTCGCCCTCGCGGTGCCGCTGCTCCTCGTCTTCATCGCGCTCTTCGCGGCCGCCGATGCCATCTTCGCGCGCGCGGTCGACGCCCTGACGTCCATCGACATCGACCTCGCGGACGCGCCGCAGCGGGCGGTGGTCATCGTCGTCGTCGGGTGGATCGCGGGCGGGGCGCTCATCCTGGCGACCGGCGACTGGGGCGCGATCCTGGGCGACGGTCCGGGCGACGCGGAGGGTCCCGCGACCCGTGCTCCGCTGTGGGGCCCGGCGGTCGCGTCGGATGCGCCGCCGGCACCGCCGGCCCGCTCGCTGGGTGCCGCGGTCGCGACGCCGGCGACCGGCCTTCGGATCGGTGAGGTCGAGGCCTCCGTCCTCCTCCTCGCCGTCGACCTCCTGTTCGCGGTCTTCGTCGCCCTCCAGCTGGCCTACCTGTTCGGCGGGCTCGACACCCTTGCCGCGTCGGGGCAGACGTACGCGAACTACGCGCGACGCGGCTTCTTCGAGCTGCTCACGGTGGCCGGGCTGGCCGGGGCGCTGGTCGCGGGCCTGGAGGTCACCGTCCGCCGCCGGAGCCGGCCGTACCTCGTGGCGACCCTCGTGCTGCTCGCGCTCACCGGGCTCGTCCTCGCGTCGTCGTTCCTGCGCCTGCGGCTGTACCAGGACGCCTACGGCTGGACGGAGCTCCGGTTCTGGGTCGTGCTCTCGATCGGCTGGCTTGCGGCCTCGCTGCTCGCGCTCGCCGTGCTCGTCGCACGGGATCGATCGCGCTGGGTGCTGCACGCGCTGGCGATCCTGGGACTCGTGACGGTCGGGGTCGCCAACGTCCTCGGCCCGCAGGCGTTCTCGACCGACCAGAACCTCGCCCGCGCGCTGGACCCGTCGCTCATCCCGCCTGACGGACGCGTCGGGCTCGATGCCGAATACCTCGGATCGCTGGGTGACGACGCCGTGCCGGCCATGGTCGCGGCGTATCCGTCACTCGGGGCGGCGGACCGGGCCGCGCTCGCCCGGGTGCTGTCGGCGCGACGTCGATCGCTGACCGAGGACGACTCGATCCGCGGCTGGCCCGCCTGGAACCTTGCCCGGACCCGGGCGCGGGACGCACTCGCCAGCTGGCAGCCCTGACGCCCGGCCGTCAGGCCCCCACCGGGACCGGCGCGTCGAGCTCCCGGAGCAGCACGTCGAGGAACGCGTCGGTCACGCCCGGGTGGCGGGCAGTGACCAGGTTGCCGTCCACGACCGTCGCGGCCAGCTCATCGCCGTCATAGACCAGCGTCCCGCCGGCCGCGGCGACGTCGTCCATGATGTTGTGGGCACAGGTGACTCGCCGGCCGCGGAGCGTCTCAGGCGCGGCGCAGAACAGCCACAGCGAGTGGCAGATCGTGCCCATGTGGATGACGCCCTCGTCCATCGCGGCCACCGCGCGTCGAAGGAACTCGACGGCCGGAGCGGTGTTCGGGGCGCCTTCACGGAGATGCTCCTGGTAGCGCAGGCGGTCCATCGCGTAGCCACCGACGAGGACGATCGCCCGGTAGTCGCGCGGATCCTCGCCCGTGATCTCGCGGGTCACGGTCACCCGCGCCCCGAAGTCGTTGCCGGTGAACGTGAGCTCCGGGTGGCCCCACAGGTGGGACAGGTACACGAGCTCGTAGCCGCGCGCGGGGAACACCTCGTTGAAGCGGTGGAACTCGGTCTCGTCGAAGTGCGACTCGATGAGCACGCCGATCCTGCCGCGATCGGCAGGCGGGTCCGATCCGACCTCGTGGTCCGCCGGGATGACCATCTCGCCCTCCATGTGCGGCCGGCGCGCGGTCCGGTCGCGTGCGCGGGATCAGCCGACGGCGGGTTGCGGCTCGCCGGCGAGCATCGCCTCCAGGTCCAGCTGCGTCGGCAGTTGCTGGGGCGGCAGGGTCGGGATCCGTTCGATGCGATCGCACAGCCAGTCGATCCGGCCCGAGGCGACCGGCGCGTGCGCGCTGATGAGGGTCTTCGGTCGGAGGTCGCGGACCTGCTTCGCGAGCGCCGCGACCTTGGCCGGGTCGGCCAGCTCGTGCCACACGTGGTTGACCCGGTTGAACCAGTCGAAACCCCAGTCGAAGTCGGCTGCGGGCACGTCGTTGCCCAGCTCGTACTCCACGGGCACGACGGTGCCGAAGGCGTCCGAGCTGTAGTACACCTCCGTGGTCGGGTCCCACAGGCCGCGCGTGGCCGGCGAGTCGAACAGCGGCGGGCGGAGCGCCAGGAGCTTGCGGTCGCCCGCGTCGAAGGTCTCGCCGGTGTTGGCGTAGTAGACGCGCTGCGGCGGGATGACCCATTCCTCGCTCAGCTTGCCGTGGGCGACGGCGTTCGTCACCAGACGCGCGTTCGGGCACATGTCGAGGACACGCATCAGGCTGCCCGCGTGGTCACGGTCCTCGTGGCTCAGGAAGATCCAGCGCACGTCCGCCGGGTCGACCAGGGAGAAGGCAGCCTCGATATAGGCGTCGCTGTGGACGGTCGCCCCGGTATCGACGAGGATCGGCTCGCGGCCCCGGATGACCAGCGCGTTCATGTACAGCAGGCCCACGCCGGGGACCGGGTTGTACGAGGGGATGACGTAGGTCTCCTCGGCGATGCGGAACGGCTGCTGGGTCACGCTGACTCCCTCACGCTGCCGAACCCCCGGACCTCCGCGATCCGTCCCTGGTCGTCGACGCGGAAGGTGTCGACGCCGTCGATCGTCACGCGGCCGCCGGCCTTCGGGTGCTGGACGATCGTGAACACGAGCGCCGCCTCGTCGCCCGCGACGTACACCTCGCGGGACTGGAACTCGATCGAGTCGACGCTCGACCAGAGCGAATCCCAGAACCCGCCCAGGGCATCGACACCCCGGTTCGGGCTCGACCCGGCCGGCTCCTCCTGGACGACGTCGGGCGCGAGCACGCCCAGGAAACGGGTCTTGTCGGCGGTGACGAAGCTCTGGACGTAGCCGTCGACTGCCGCTCGCACCTGATCGGCCGTGGCCATGCCATCCCTCCCGGTGTATGCGTCAGCCCTGGAGCGCCGGGAGCCCCGCGGGGGCGAGGCCCAGCGGGGTCCACAGCGTCAGGGGATTGAAGAACGCGTAGACATGGACGATGCGCCCCTCGGCGAGGCGGAAGAGGTTCACGCCCGGGACCTCGACGCGCGCCCCGGTCGGCGGCGCGCCGAGGAACTCGCCATCGTGGCGCGCGGCGATGAGGAAGCGTGCCGCGACCTGGTCGCCCTCGGCGACCAGCTCCTCCACCGAGAAGCGGCGCTCCTCGGGGAACCCGCGGTACCAGGTCTCCACGAAGCGCTGATACGCGGGGATGCCCTCGATCGTCGTCTTCGAGACCGGGTTCTCGAACGACACGTCGGGATGCAGGATCTCCTCGGCGACCGCGAGGTCGCCGGGCGCCGACAACAGCTCCTCGAAGTAGCGGTGGGCGAGCGTCCGGCCGTCGACGAGGGTCGTCATCCGCCCGCGACCACGGCTTCCCGCTCGCCGGCGGCGATCCACTCGGCGGCCCGCTCGCCGACCACGAAGCAGGTGAGCATCGGGTTGCGGCTGACGTGCCCCGGGAACACCGAGGCGTCGGCGATCCGGAGACCGTCGGCGCCACGCACCTTCAGCCGTTCGTCGACCACCGCCTCGCCGTCGTGCGACGGGCCCATCCGGCACGAGCCGACGGGGTGCCAGATCGTCGCGGCGTTCTCGATGACGTACGTCGCGAGCAGCTGATCGTCGTCGATCGTCCGCTGGTCCAGGATCGCGATGTCCTGCCACAGGTCGCGGACCGCGTCCGAGTGCACGAGGTCCCAGCAGCGGCGGACGCCGTCCGAGAGGCGCTCCATGTCGTAGCGGTCGGTGTTCAGGTTCAGCTGGATGTTCGGTGCCGCGAGGGGTTCGGCGGACGTGAGGCGGATCGTGCCCAGCGAGTTCGGGCGGTTGATGACGCACATCGCGGCGAACAGGAGGTCGATGCCCGCCGGCGGCTGCAGCTTCGGCAGCCGCTCCTTGCCCAGCTTGTGGACGCAGTAGATCTGCATGTCGTTGTAGTGGGGACTGCCGGGCGCCGTGTAGTCGATGAGGAACTGGACGTCCGGGAATTCGCGCCGGACGACGCCCTCACGCGGGATGCACGCGACGAGCGACTGGGAATGCTCGATGAGGTTGTGGCCGACGCCCGGGCTGTCGATGACGACGTCGATGCCCAGCTGCCGCAGCTCCTCCGCGGGCCCCACGCCGGAGCGCAGGAGGATCATCGGCGTGCCCACCGCGCCCGCCGACAGCACGACGGTCCCGCCGTCGATCCGCTCGCGGGCGCCGTCCCGGATGACCTCCACGCCGACCGCCCGCGTTCCCTCGAACCGCACCCGGTCGACGGTCGTCGAGGCCATGATCGTGAGGTTGGGGCGTCCGCGCGCCGGGTCGAGATACGCGACCGCGGAGCTGACCCGCGCGTCGCCCCGCCGGTTCATCGGGATCATCCCGGCGCCGCTGGACCATGGGTCGTTGTGATCGGCGACCGACGGATAGCCCAGCTCGAGGGCCGCCGACTTGAACTGCTTCGCGAGCGGGATGAGCTCGTCGTCCGTCCAGCGCACGATGGGCAGGGGCCCGCCGCGGCCGTGGACCTCGGACCGGTCGCCGAAGTCGCGGTCGTCCTCGATCCGGCGGAAGTAGGGCAGGACCTTCTCCCACGCCCACTCCGGGTTGCCGCGGTCCGCCCAGTCCTGGTAGTCGGACGGCATCCCGCGCAGCGCGATCGTGCCGTTGATGGCCGAACAGCCGCCGGCGACCCGGCCGCGCGCGTAGTCGATGATCCGGCCGGCGTTCGCCTCGGCCTTGTAGCCCCAGTCGTGGTCCCGGATGGAGACCGCGAGCGCGTTGCGCACGTCCTCCGGGAGCTGGCCGGGCGGGAAATCGGGCCCCGCCTCGATGAGCAGCACCGAGACCGCCGGATCCTCGCTGAGACGCGCGGCGATGACCGCGCCCGACGTCCCGCCACCAACCACGATGTGGTCGTACGACATCTTCACGCTCCCCTCCGATGCTTCGGTCGTCGCGGATCAGCTCGTGTCATGGGACGTCCTCGAAGGAGTCGACGACCCGGATGTCCTCCTGCTCCGGGTCGGCCCGCAGCAGGATCTCGCGAACCTGCGGCCTGGGGGCGACCGCGAAGATGTCGGCGCGGTCCGAGATGTCCATCTTCGAGCGCGCGAACAGCAGCACCCGGATGCCCACGTTCTCCATCGACTCGAGGTGCTCGAGCCGAAGCACGAGGCGCGTGGGGCGCTTGGCCAACGCCAGCTCGAGCTCCGTCTGGAACTCCGACCACGTGCTCGTGTCGAGCTTGCCGGCCAGGGTCATGATCGCGGTCCCGTCGACGAACTCCGTCTCGGTCTCGAACGGGTCCTTGATGGCCTGGAGGCGGACGCGGATCTTCTGGCGGGTCGCGGAGGTCGGGACGCGGACGGTCATCTCGTCCGAGTCGAAGTCCTCGTGCGGCGCCCCATCGATCTCCACCTCGCGGATGCACACGCTGCCCAGCGGGAGGATGTCGGGCGCGACGCGCAGGACGTCCTCGCCCAGGGCGTTGGGCAGCGGGCTGAACCACAGGTCCATCGGCTCCTTCGTCAGGAGCAGGTTCGTGTACACCGTGGCCAGGTACGCCAGCTCGAACGAGTGGTAGCCGGCCATCGAATGGCTGCCCTTCATCCGCTCGTTGCCCAGCAGGTAGGGCACGCCGTTGGCCAGGACGTTGAAGTACACCGAGCCGTCGCCGTGGTCGAGGAACCAGGCGTTGTAGAAGGCCGACGCCTCGCGGGCATAGCGCAGCCAGTCTCCGCTCGCCCCGACAGACCCCGCGAGGATCAGATAGGCAAGGATGGCCTGCTCCTGCTGCCACCACGCCTTGCGGTCATGCCACGTGAAGCGATGGACGGTCTCGCCCCGGTCCAGGCCCCGCTCCACCACGTCGTACCAGCCGCCGCGCTGCGGATCCATCCCGTGGTCGGGCATGACCTGGCCGATCTTCTCGGCCAGCTCCCGGAATCGGTCGCTGGGGTGCAGGTGGTAGATGCGCATGAGGTTCCAGGCGATCTTCAGGTTGTGGCCGACGACCGCGCGGTCCTGCTGCCAGCCCCAGGTCGTGTCGGCGCTCCAGTCCTCGTGGAAGCGCTCCTGCACGAAGGCGCTGTGCTCATCGTCCGGGAAGCGCTCGGCGATCGTGTCGGCCAGTGCGACCAGCATGTCGGCGTAGCGCTGCTCGCCGGTCGCGAGCCACGCGTTGATCAGGTAGGCCGGGATGTGATCACCGACCGAGTTCCAGTTCTTGCGCGCGCGGTTCCGGCCCAGGGAATCGCTGCGCCCGTCAAAGGTCACCGGGTCGATGTGCGACCAGTAGCCGCCGTGCCGGGGATCGAGGAAGAACTTCTCGAACAGCGTCACCGTCGCGTCGATGTCGGCCTTGATCCGCGGATCGCGCGTGATCCGGAACACCTGTGCCGCGCCCACGAGGGCGTAGATCTGTTCGTACGCCGGGATGGCGTCGTAGTCGTCGCCGAACTCCGAGGCGAGGATCTTCTTCTCGTTCGGTTCGTCGATGTCGATCGCGTGATACCAGTACGAGATCCCCTCGCCCGGATCGTTGTGCCGCAGGTGGTCGCGGAGGTACTCGACGCCCGCCTCGGCCGCCTCGAGGAAGCGGTCCTCGCCCGTCATGTGGTAGGCGGTCGACAGGCCATAGATGAGGCGGGACATCGTGTCCGTCTCCTGGCGGTTGCCCACCTTCTGGCCCGCCATGTTGATGTTCACCCGATACGTGCGCCAGTCGGGCTCGCCCGTCCCGAACTGCGCCCGGTAGTAGAAGTCCCCCATCTGCCAGATCTGCTGCACCCACCAGTCGGGCTTCTCGAACACGAACTCGTGTGCCCGCCGGCCCGCGAACACGACCTGGGCGGCTTCGAATCGATGGTCGCCCTGCTGTGGGTAGAACACCCCGTACACGAACACGTAGCGGCCCGGCACGAGCATGTCGCGCAGCTGCGCGGTGGCGTCGACGTACGCCTCGCCGAGATTGCGCACCAGAAGGGCGTTGGTCATGTCCGTGAGGTGGACGTCGAACACCCGGTCGTCGGTGGTCCGGAGCCCGAACGAGCGCGTGTCGTTGTCGAACGCCGTCACGTAGCCCGCGATGAGATCCGCGAACGAGAAGGCCATCCGCGGGCTCTTGGCGGTCACCTTTCGGGTGGCCGCCTTTCGGGTCGCCGCCGGTTCCTTGATCGCCATCTGCGCTGACCTCCTCCGTGCCGCGGCGCGGCGCGGACGCCTGACTAGCGTGATATGAGCACCACGATGCTCCGGTCGCGGACCCGACACGTGACTCCGTCGAAGGGCTCCTCCTCGCCGCGGACGGTGATGTCGGCGGGTGCCGGCCGGGCGGTGTCGATGGCCCGGAACCAGCGCCGGGTGGCGAGCGGCGGGACGTCGAAGTCGAGGTCCTGCCACTCCATGTTGACCATCACGTGGATGTCGACGTCGTCGTCGACGCCCTCCTGGGGGTCGACGGCCGGGAAGCCGGCCAGGGTGAACGCGAGGACCCGCGACTCCGGATCCGACCAGCCGGGGCTGTCGAGCCGGCAGCCGTGCCACGCGATGTCCGGGAGGTCGCGCTCGTTGCGCCGGCCCCGGAACCAGGTCGTGCGATGCAGGTTGGGGTGGCGCTGGCGGAACCCGATGAGCTGGCTGGCGAAACGGACGAGGTCGGCGTTCGCGGCGACCCGGTCCCAGTCGAGCCAGCTGACGCCGTTGTCCTGGCAGTACGCGTTGTTGTTGCCGTGCTGCGTGTTCCGCGCCTCGTCGCCCATCAGGAGCATCGGCACGCCCTGGGACAGCAGCAGGAGGGACAGGGCGTTCCGGACCTGGCGGTCGCGCAGCGCGTGGATCGCCGGGTCGTCGGTCTCCCCTTCGGCGCCGTGGTTCCAGCTCAGGTTGTCGTCGCTGCCGTCGCGATTGCCCTCGCCGTTGGCCTCGTTGTGCTTGTGGTCATACGAGACCAGGTCGTTGAGGGTGAAGCCGTCGTGGGCGGTGATGAAGTTGATGCTGTTGATGGGCAGCTCGCCGTCGTCCTGGAACAGGTCGGCGCTGCCTGCGATGCGCGATGCGACCGCCCCGACGAGACCCTTGTCGCCCTTCAGGAACCGGCGGATGTCGTCCCGGAAGCGACCGTTCCACTCGGCCCAGCGGTAGCCCGGGAAGTAGCCGACCTGGTAGAGGCCGCCCGCGTCCCACGCCTCGGCGATGAGCTTCGTCCGGCCCAGCTCGTTCTCGAGCTCGATGTTCCACAGGACCGGCGGATCGGCCATCGGCGCGCCGCCCGGGCCGCGGGACAGGATCGACGCGAGGTCGAAGCGGAAGCCATCGACATGCAGCTCCCGGACCCAGTAGGTGAGGCAGTCGACGATGAACCGGTCGACCATCGGATGGTTGCAGTTGATCGTGTTGCCACAGCCGCTGAGGTTCGTGTAGTACTGCTTGTCGTACGGCTCGAGGTGGTAGTAGGTGGCGTTGTCCAGCCCGCGGAAGCTGATCGTCGGGCCTTCGTGGTTGCCCTCACCGGTGTGGTTGAAGACGACGTCGAGGATGACCTCGATGCCGGCACGGTGGAGCGCCTTGACCATGTCCCGGAACTCCGCGACATGGCCCCCGTCCTCGGGCTTGATGCAGTAGTCGCAGTCGGGGCTGAAGAACGCGATGGGGCTGTAGCCCCAGTACTGCGTGAGCCGCTCCCCGGTGATCGGGCTGATCGCCCCGATCTCCGAGCGGTCGAACTCGAACACCGGCAGCAGCTCGAGCGCGGTGACGCCCAGCTCCTGGAGGTACGGGATCTTCTCGACGATGCCGCTGAAGGTGCCGGGATGGGTCACCCGCGAGGTGGGTGACTTCGTGAACCCGCCGACGTGCATCTCGTAGATGACCGTCTCGTCCATCGGCCGGTCCAGCGGTCGGTCGCCCTCCCAGTCGTAGCCCCGCAGGTCGACGACGACGCCGCGGAGCGAGCTGGCCACGTTGTCGCCCGGCCGGCAGGCTGCGGCTCGATCCCAGACCGACGAGGTCACCGCACGGGCATACGGGTCGACGAGGACCTTGTGCGGGTCGAATCGGTGCCCGCCGCCGGAGACGTCCCGCGACCCGTCGACGCGGTACGCATAGCCCATGCCCGGTCGCACATCGGTGACGTAGACGTGCCACAGGTAGAACGACCGGTCCCGGTCGGGATCGAGGTCGATGACGACGATGGGCTCCGGGTCGTCATGGGACGCGAACACGAGCAGCTGCACCGCCGTCGCGTGCTGCGCCAGGAGCGCGAAGTTCGTGCCGCCCTCGTCCGGGGTCGCCCCAAGGGGATGGGCATGTCCCGGCAGCGCTCGGAAGCGTGGGCGATCGGCGCCCGGGGCGTCGAGGGCGGCGGGCAAGGCGAGCGTCGTCATGCGTCCCTTCCTGAGGCGTCGTCGCCCGACGTGAGGGAATCGCCTGCGCTGGTGGCGGCGAAGCGGGCGATCCCCCGGGCCGCGTCGAGGTCGAGTGCGGCCATCTGCAGGCTACACATCCGCTGTCTCGTGTGCTCCCCTTCTGGTGTCAACGTCTCGACATCCGACGGGCTGGGTATCGTTCGGGCATGCGCTTGCCGTTCGACCCGCCCATCGAGCCGATGCTCGCGAAAGCCGTCCCGGACCTGCCCCAGGGCGAGGGCTGGCTCTACGAGCCCAAGTGGGACGGCTTCCGCGCCCTGGTGTTCAAGGACGGCGACGACATCTACACGCAGTCGCGCGACCTGAAGCCGCTCGACCGCTACTTCCCGGAGCTCGCCGAGCCGTTCCGCGCGCAGCTGCCGGAGCGCTGCGTGCTCGATGGCGAGGTCGTCATCGCCGGGCCGGACGGTCTCGCGTTCGAGTCGCTCCTGCTGCGGATCCACCCGGCGGAATCACGGGTCCGGATGCTCGCGGCGGAGACGCCGGCGAGCTTCGTCGCGTGGGATCTCCTCGCGCTCGATGACGAGGACCTGCGGGAGGTGCCCCAGGCTGAGCGGCGGGCGCGGCTGGAAGGGCTGCTCGGGCGCGTGACGCCCCCGGTCCACCTGACGCCCGCCACCCGCGACCGGGCGACCGCCGCCGACTGGTTCGACCGGTTCGAGGGCGCCGGCCTGGACGGGGTCATCGCCAAGAAGCTCGACGGGACGTACCAGCCGGGCAAGCGCGCGATGCTCAAGATCAAGCACGAGCGGACGGCCGACTGCGTGGTCGCGGGGTTCCGCTGGCACAAGAACGGACCCGGGACCCACGTGGGCTCGCTGCTGCTGGGGCTGTACGGCGACGACGGGAAGCTGCATCACGTCGGCATCACCTCGTCGTTCACCTGGGAGCGCCGGGCGACGATCCTGACCGAGCTCGAGCCGCTCCGGAAGGACGCGAAGGACGGGCATCCCTGGGGCGAATGGGCCGAGTGGGCGGCGTGGGGCGCGGCGGACGCGTCGGGGCAGCGGCTGCCGGGCGCGACATCGCGCTGGAACCGCGGCAAGGACCTGTCGTGGGAGCCGCTCCGCGCGGAGAAGGTCGTCGAGGTCGCGTACGACCATCTCCAGGGCGACCGGTTCCGCCACGGGACGACGTTCCGCCGCTGGCGCCCGGACAAGCAGCCCGCCGACTGCCGCTACGACCAGCTCGAGGTCACCGCCCCGTTCGAGCTCGAGCGGATCTTCGGCTCGGGCTGAGCCGCGGGTCGGTCGAGGCCCGCGCCGGCCTCGATGGGTCGCCCCGGCTCCTGAAGCTCAGTCGGGCGCGCGCCAGCTCGTGTAGCGGGGCGGCCACTCGTCGGCGGAGTCGCGACGGCCGATGAGCGCGGCTTCGATGTCGAGCTCGAACAGGCCGAACTCCGCGCCCGGCGTGAACGACCACGTGGCGGCGACGAGGTCGCGCTCGGCAGCGTCGTCGACCGTCCGGGCGCGGCCCCGCAGGGCGGCCTCGTTCGGGATCGCGGCGTCCTGGTGGGGGTGGAGCGCGTAGCGGCCGTCCTGCTCGAGGTCGGCGCGCTTCACGCCGCTGGCGAACGTGTACAGCCGGCCGTCGACGATGCCGACGTACACGGGGTGGATGCGCGGCGCCTCGTCGCCGCGGACGGTCGCCAGGAATGCCTGGTCGATGCCGTCGCGGCGAAGGAGGTCGCGGACGAGGGCCGCGAGCTCGGGGGCGTCGGCTTCGAAGCGCGCCCAGCTCACCACGCCGCGCCCCGGAGGGTGCGGCGGATGGGCTCGAGCCACGCCTTGCGGTCGACGTGCGGCATGCGAAGGATCGACCGACCGGCGGGCTTGGAAAGCCGTGCGGTCGCGGCTTCGCGGTGGAGCTCGGCGATGTGATCGGGGACGCGGGTGGCGATGCTCAACGGGTCCATGGTGGCTCCGTGCGGTGCCGTCGATCAGGCCGTGAGGCCGACCGCCGACTCGTCGCCGAGGTCGCGCGAGTCGGCGCCGAAGGCGACGGCGAGCAGGTCGAGGATGGCGATGGCGGCGAGGGCGATGACGAGGATGACGAGAGCGTCCACGAGGACCTCCTTCGGAGCGCTGGCGCGAGGGCTGATGGACGCATCATCGAGCACGACCGGTCTCCTGACGAGGTCCGGTTGAGAACCAACCAGAGAGGACCAGTATCCGTGCACGAAACACGGTTACCGGTCCGTTGCTAGACTGGTCGGCGATGCCTCGTCCGAGGACCAGTTCCACCGAGCTCATGGTCGAGCTCCGGCGCGCCGATCCGGCCCCGCTCCACCGGCAGCTGGAGCACGAGCTGCGCCAGGGGATCCGGGACGGTCGGCTCGCGGCGCTGACCGTGATGCCGTCGACGCGCGCGCTCTCGGAGCAGCTCGGACTGTCGCGCGGCGTCGTCGTCGAGGCATACGAGCAGCTCGTCGCCGAGGGCTACCTGACGAGCCAGCCGGGTGGGGCCACCCGGGTCTCCGAGTGCGCCGCGGATGTCCCACCGCCGGCGCCCGTCGTCGGGCCCGAGCCGGGTCCACGGATCGACTTCGCCTACGGCCGGCCGGACGTGTCGTCCTTCCCACGTCAGGCCTGGCTCCGGTCGCTGCGACGCGTCCTCGAGACTGCCCCCAGCGACCGGTTCACCTACCTCCAGGGCCATGGCGTCCCCGAGCTCCGCGAGGCGCTCGCGACGTACCTCAACCGGGTGCGGGGGACGGCCGCGAACGCCGGCCATGTCGTCGTGTGCAACGGCTTCACGCAGGGCCTCGCCCTGATCGCGGATCTCGTCCGTGCGCATGGCGGCCGACGGGTCGCGCTCGAAGCGCCGGGCTACGAGGACGCCGAGATCACCCTCCGCAAGGCCGGGCTGTCCGTGGTCCGCATCCCGGTCGACGACGAGGGACTCGACGTCTCCGTCCTGGAGCGCGCTCGAGCCGATGCGGTGGTCGTCACGCCGGCCCATCAGTACCCGACCGGCGCCGTCCTGTCCCCGGCGCGGCGGGCGGCGCTCATCGCGTGGGCGATCCGGCGCCGGGCGCTCATCCTCGAGGACGACTACGACGCCGAGTTCCGGTACGACCGCGAGCCGATCGGTGCGATGCACGGGCTCGCACCCGAGCACATCGTGTACTCGGGCACGGCGAGCAAGACGCTCGCCCCGGGACTGCGACTGGGCTGGCTCATCGTCCCGGGCCGCTACGTCGACGAGGTCACGCGCTCGAAGCAGATCGCCGACAGCGGGACCGCCGCCATCGAGCAGCTGGCCTTCGCCGACTTCCTCGAGCGCGGCGAGTTCGACCTCCACCTGCGCCGGATGCGGCCCCTGTACCGGGACCGGCGCGACGTGCTGCTGGCGGCCCTGGCGCGCGAGGCGCCGGAGCTGCGGCCGGTGGGCGCCTCCGCGGGCCTGCATGTGCTCGCGTGGCTGCCGGATGGCGTCGATGAGGAGGCCGTCACGAAGCGGGTCGCCGAGGCGGGTGTCGGGATCCGCGGGTTGCGCGCGTTCGGCGGTGGGCAGACTGACGAGCCCGGGGCCCTGATCTTCGGGTACGGGACGGTGACGCCATCACGGATCGAGGAGGGCGTGCGGATCGTGGGCCAGGCGATCCGCGAGGTCGGGGCGGAGAGCGCTTCGGCCTAGTCCGACTCCGGCGAGGCGAGGAAGGCGTCCCAGTCCCGGGCGTCGTCGAGGTGCTGCCACTCGCGCCAGCGGTGGATCACGCCGTCGTCGCCGATCTCCACGAGCGCGGCGCCGTGATAGCGGTGGTGGCCCGCGTAGGTGTACTCGACGGTCGCGGTATGCGCGGCGTCGTCCCACAGGATCCGGTGCCACGTGACCTGGTGGCCGGTCGGCGGAGGCTCGAAGAACGGCAGCAGGTCCTCCCGGCGCGAGAACGCGTAGCGCATCGGGTCGGCGTAGTCGACGTCCTCGGCGAAACATGCGGCGGCGGCCTCCGCGTCGCCGGCGTTCCAGCCTGCGGCCAGTCGTTCGAGCAGCGCGATCGCGTCCTCGCGGGTCACGTGGGTCCCTCGCCGTCACGTCCGCCACCCAGCGGCTGACGCCACGACCGAGCGCCTCGTCCGCCGTCGGCTGCGCCACCCAGCGGCTGACGCGACGACCGAGCGCCCGTCCGACGTCGGCTGCGCCACCCAGCGGCTGACGACGACGAGCGCCTCGTCCGCCGTCGGCCGCCACCCAGCGGCGACGCATGACCGGGCTCGTCCGCCGTTGACTCGCCACCCAGCGGCTGACAGCGACGACCGACCGCGTGAACCGCGCTCAGCTTGCCGGATCGAGCCCTCGCTCACGTCGCCTCGTCCGGCGGCTCCGACACTGACGCCTTCTTGCGTGGCGCGCGCTCCAGCTGGCCTGCCCGGTCTGGCCACTCGTAGCCCGCCCACGGGTCGTAGTCCGGATCGAGCGGCTCCTGCGCAGGCCGATCCGCCTCGGGGACGTGGATGAGGTTCACCCGGACGCGGTACCAGAGGGACGACCGGCCGCGCATCCCGTCGACCAGGACATCGGCGGCTTCGAGGTGCCCGGCGGCGTCCGGATGGCGGGCCTTCCAGCGCTCGAGGCCCTCGAGCGCCTCCTGCTTCTTCGCCGCCCTGGAGATCTCGATGACCGGGATGGTCGACCTGCGGCGGCCCGTCGGCGTCGGGCGCGTGCCCTCCCACTCGGTCGGCAGCCCGGCGTTCGGGTCGCCCGCCGCGACGGCCGCGGCTCGCTCCGCCGCCACCTCGGGTGGCGGGCCTCCGTCCTTGCCCCGGCCCTCGTACTCGGTGTCGGCGCGGCGCTTCTTCGAGGGCTGGACCCGTGGCGGCTCACCGACCTGCTTCGCGTAGTTCGGCGGCCACGGCGCATCGCCCAGGCCTTCGGCCTCGTGCTTCCGGCTCAGCTCGAGCAACCCGTCGAGCGATCCGACCGCCGCATCGATGCCATCGCCCGCGTCCCCGCGCTCCTGGTAGAGCGCCGGCACGGTGGCGATCGTGAAGTCCTCGGCACGGACGTCGGCCACCTCGTCCCAGCGGAGCGGGAACGAGACACGGGCGTCGGGGAGCGGCCGGACCGAGTACGCCGAAGCGACCGTGCGGTCCTTGGCATTCTGGTTGTAGTCGAGGAAGACGCCGTGCCGCTCCTCCTTCCACCACTTGCTGGTGGCGATCTGCGGCGCCCGTTCCTCGACGTCCCGGGCCAGGGCGAGCGCGGCTCGCCGGACTTCGCCGTACGTCCAGCGTGGCTCGATGCGGACGTTGATGTGGATGCCTCGCGAGCCGCTGGTCTTGGGCCAGCCGACGAGGCCCACCGCTTCGAGCGCCTCCTGGGCGACCAGCGCGACCTGCCGGACCTGATCCCACGGGACGCCGGGCACGGGGTCGAGGTCGACGCGCAACTCGTCGGGGTGGTCCAGGTCCTCGGCCCGGACCGGGTGCGGGTTGAGGTCGAGGCAGCCGAGGTTGGCGACCCAGGCGAGGCCCGCGGGCTCGTCGAGGACGATCTCGTCGGCGGTCCGACCGCTCGGGAACGTGAGCGTGGCGACGCGGAGCCAGTCGGGCCGGTTGTCCGGCGCGCGCTTCTGGAAGAACGCTTCGCCGGTGATGCCGTCGACGAAGCGCTTCAGCGCCATGGGCCGGCCCTTCACGCCGCGCAGCGCGCCGTCGGCCACGGCGAGGTAGTAGCTGACGACGTCGAGCTTGGTGTACCCGGTGTCCGGGAAGTACACCTTGTCCGGGTTCGAGATCGACACCTCGCGGCCGCCGACCTCGATGACCTCCTTCCGGGTGGGCATCCCGAGATGCTACGCCGGGACGGCCTACGCGCTCGACGCGGTGGCTCGTCCGATGGGTGTCAGGGCAGGCGCGCGCAGCGTCTCCGGGTGTGTCCCGCGGTCGCGCATCGCCGTGGCCTGATGGTCGGTGCATGATGCGGCGAGGAGGCGTCGTCATGGACGAATCGATCCGGTTCCGTGGCCGGGTCCGCCACTGGAAGGAGGACCCGCCGGGCGGACTCGCCGTCGTCGACATCCCGGCTGATCTGGTCGAGCGGCTCGGGGGGCGGCGTCAGTGGAAGGTCACCGGGTCGCTGAACGGGTCGCCGTTCAGCGGCTCGACGATGCTGGTCGCGGGCGGCGGCTATTGCGTCGGGGTGAGCAAGGCGGCGCTCAAAGCGGCGAGCGCGGCGGTCGGCGACGAGCTCGACGTGGAGCTCCGCCGCGCCTGAACGACCCCGGACCGGTGTGAGCGTTAAAACCTGGGCTCCGGCGAGGTCAACGCGTCCCGCACCGGGTCTGGGCGCGGCGTTGGCCTCGATTCGTACGCGGGAGCCAGCCCGGCGACGGGTCCCGGGACGTCTCGGCCTTCCCCGACCCTCGGTCAAGCTCCGGATCAACGCTCGCACCACTATCCCGTCCGCGATCGCTCGCACCGGTACGCGGCCGGCCAGGGTCGGCGCGATCGCTCGCACCGGGTTCGGAGCCCCGAGTGTCGCCCCAGATCGCACTCAGCGGTCGAGGCGGTCCACCAGCGAGCCGCCGCGGCCGTCGTCCTCGGCCTGGGAGCGACCACCTTCAGCGGGCTGGTCGTGGCCCGGCAGGCCCGGGTCACCCTCGCGGTCGGTGGCGTGCGGCCCGCCCAGCCGGTCGCCCGGACCGCCGACCATCAGCAGGTCCGCGTCCGCGCCCGCGGGCTGCGGTCCCGACGGGGTGGGCTCCGGTTCCTGGCCCACGACGTCGTGCGCCGTCTGGGGCGAATCCAGCTCGCCGGCGTCGGGATAGGCGGCCATCCGATCCGCGGTGGGATCGTCGGCGTTGGACCACGTCTCGCGCTGACGTGTCGAGCGGTCGAAGTCGTCGGCCATGTCCGGTCCTCCACGACACCCCCGATCGGCCGCACGATGCCGAACCCGGGCGGTGAACCGCGCACGTCCGCGATGCGTAGTCGTTGCAGGTGACCGACGACCGGGTACCGTGTCGTCACCAACCGGGGACGCCGCACCGATGCTGACCAAGCCCGAGCCCGCCTGCCTCGTCATCGCCGACATCGCCGGCTACACCAGCTATCTCGCCGGCGTGGAGCTCGACCACGCGCAGGACATCCTCGCCGACCTCATCAACACGGTCGTCGCCGCGCTTCGTCCGACGCTTCGGCTCTCGAAGCTGGAGGGCGACGCGGCCTTCGCCTACGTCGTCACCGAGGTCATCGACCCGTCGCTCCTCCAGGACGTCGTCGAGCGGACGTACTTCGCGTTCCGGCGCCGTCTCCGCGACATCGGCCAGGCCTCGACCTGCGACTGCGATGCGTGCACGCGGATGCCGCAGCTCGACCTCAAGGTCGTCGTCCACCACGGCTCCATCGTTCGCCAGCGCCTCGCGGGTCGGGAGGAGCTCGTCGGGTCGGACGTCATCGTGGTCCACCGATTGCTCAAGAACCACGTCGACGAGACGCTCGGGTTCAAGGCCTATGCGCTGTACACGGATGCCTGCCTCCGGGCGATGGGCGCCGATCCGGTCGCGATGGGCCTGCATGAGCACCATGAGCTGCTCGACGTCGGGGGCGAGACGACCTGCTGGGTCCGTGACCTCGAAGCCGCATGGCGCGAGGAGCAGGACCGCAAGCGCATCGCCGTGACCGACGCCGATGCCGCGCTGACCGTCGTCTACGAGGTGCCGGTGCCCCCCGCCGTCGCGTGGGAGTGGGTGACGTCGCCGATCCGCCGTCCCGTCTGGGGACCCGGGATCACCGAGATCGTGGAGTCGACGCCCACCGGTCGCCGCGGCGCCGGCACGACGAACCACTGCATGCACGGCAAGGACGCCATCGTCGAGGAGATCCTCGACTGGCGGCCGTTCGACTACCTGACCTCGCGATCGTCGATGCCGGACCCGTCGCTGCCGAAGATCGTCATGACCGACACGTTCATCCCGCTCGCGGATGGCGGGACACGGGTCGAGATCCGCGTCGGCAAGGTCAAGCCGCGCGAGCGGGCGACGTTCGAGGCCTTCCGGCCGATGCTCCACGGGATGATCGCGGGCTCCGGCGAGCAACTGCGTCAGCTGCTCTCCGACCCCGCCACGAGCGGCGTCCCATCGACCGCCCCCGAGCAGCCGGAGGAACCCGCGGTCGCCCCGTCCCAGGGGCGTCACCTGCTCGCGTCCTGAGGCGCGGTGTCGATTCGCGCGACGCTCGCTCGTCGCTAGGATGACGGTGCCGACCGGTGCCCGATCCCGCGGAGGTCCCCGATGCGCTACCTGCTCCTGATCTACGGCCCGCCCTTCGACCCGAGCTCGGTCCCGGCCGAGGTCATGGAAGGCCAGAACGCCGCGTACGCCGTGTTCACCAAGGAGATGCTCGATCGCGGGATCATGCAGGGCGGTGAGGCGCTCCAGCCGTCGACGGCGGCGACCTCGGTCCGTGTCCGCGACGGCGAGGCGCTCGTGACCGATGGGCCGTTCGCCGAGACGAAGGAGGAGCTGGGCGGCTTCTACCTGTTCGAGTGCCGGGACCTCGACGAGGCGATCGAGCTGGCCGCGCGGATCCCCGGGGCCCAGCATGGGACGATCGAGGTGCGCCCGATCCTCGAGCTCGGCGACGAGTACCTCGAGGCGTCCGGTCGCGCGGCGGCCCAGGCCGGCGCCGCCGGCTAGTCGACGCGTCGAGGCGCCGTGACGTCCGCGGAGTCCGCGTCGACCGAGGCGCACGCCGTCGTCGACCGGGTCTTCCGCGAGGAATCCGGACGCGCGACGGCGACGCTCATCCGGCTCCTCGGGGACTTCGATGCTGCCGAGGAAGCGGTCGCCGACGCGTTCCTGACCGCGCTCGAGCGCTGGCCGACCGATGGCCTCCCGGTCAACCCCGGCGCGTGGATCGTCACGACGGCCCGCAACCGCGCGATCGATCGGGTCCGCCGGGCGCGGCTCCTGATCGAGAAGACGAGGCAGCTCACCCGCGACGCCGCCTTCGACGCCGACCAGCGCCAGGCCGCCCTCGCCCAGGCGGCGGAGGACGAGATGAGCCCCATCCCGGACGACCAGCTCCGGCTCATCTTCACGTGCTGCCATCCGGCCCTCGCGCCGGACGTGCGAGTGGCGCTGACGCTCCGGACGCTCGGCGGGCTGACCACGCCCGAGATCGCCCGCGCGTTCCTCGTGCCCGAGCCGACACTCGCGCAGCGCCTCGTGCGGGCGAAGCGGAAGATCCGTGACGCGGGGATCCCGTACCGCGTCCCGCCCGATCATCTGCTGCCGGAGCGCCTGGAGGCCGTGCTTCGCGTCGTCTATCTCATCTTCAATGAGGGGTACGCGGCGACCGCGGGCGACGAGCTCATCCGGCGGGAGCTGTGCGCCGAGGCGATCCGGCTGGGGCGCGTGCTGGCGGAGCTCATGCCCGACGAGCCGGAGGTCCTTGGCCTGCTGGCGCTGATGCTGCTCCACGATGCGCGCCGCGACGCCCGGACGGACTCGGACGGGCACCTCGTGCTGCTGGACGACCAGGACCGGCGGCGCTGGGACCAGGGGCGGATCGCCGAGGGGCGGGACCTCGTCGAGCGCGCGATGCGGATGCGCCGCATCGGGGCATATCAGCTGCAGGCGGCGATCGCGGCGGTCCACGATGAGGCCGCGACCGCGCGCGAGACCGACTGGGTCCAGATCCTGGGCCTGTACGAGGTGCTGGCGCGGATCCAGCCCTCGACCGTCGTCGAGCTCAATCGGGCCGTGGCCCTCGCGATGGTCGCCGGGCCGGCGGCGGGCCTCGAGGTGGTCGACGCGATCCATCGCTCGGGGACGCTCGACGGGTACCTGCACCTGCACTCGGCACGCGCGGACCTGCTGCGACGGCTCGACCGGCGGGACGAGTCGATGGCGGCGTATGCGCGGGCGCTCGAGCTCGCGACGAACGAGCCCGAGCGGGTCTTCCTCCAGGGCCGCCTCAAGGAGCTGCGCACGGCGGCGAATGTCGAGGCGGCGCGGCGGCCCTCCGAGCGCCGCCCGGACTGACGCGGTCAGCCAGCCGTCTTGGGCATCTCCGCCATCAGCCCGATGTTGTTGCCGTCGGGGTCGTGGGCGAACGCCATCCACAGGTCGTAGCTCGGGTCGCGGTGCGTGATGTGCGGGCGGCTGAAGAACGCGGCGCCGCGCGCCTCGAGCCGCTCGACGGCGGCGGGCACGTCCGACACGCGGAAGTAGATCGTGATGGGTCCGTTGAAGCCGGGTTCGGTGGGCGCGGCCAGATACAGGCGGACACCGTCGGCATCGAAGAACGCGTTGCCCGGGAAGGCGAACAGGAACGGCAGGCCCAGCACGTCGCGATAGAACGCGGTGGCGCGTTCGACGTCCGTGACGGGCACCATCAGCTGGCCGATGGAGCGGAGCTCGAGGCCGGGTTCGGTGGTCATCGGCGAGTCTCCTTGCGGGTCGGGGAGATGGCATCGGAGGCGCGGTCGCGGGTCTCGAGGCCCTCCAGGAGGTCGAGCGCTCGTTCGAGGGCGCGGAGCTCGACGGCGTCGAGCGTCTCGAGCTCGGCGGCGAGGGTGCGGATCCGACGGGCGCGGCCACGCTCGAGCATCCGGCGGCCATCCTCCGTGACGACGATGCGGCTTTGGCGGCGGTCGTCCTCGATCGTCGTCCGCTCGACGAACCCGTCGCGGACGAGGCCGTCCACGATGCGTGACATCGTCGGCGCGGCGACGCCTTCGCGTCGCGCCAGCTGGCTGAGCGACTGGGCGCCGCCGAAGACGAGGACCGACAGGGCACTCAGGCGGGCACCGGTCACGCCGTCTGCGCCGTCGTCGCGCGAGATCCGCCGTAGCAGGTGGATGGCCGCCGAGTTCAGGCGGTTCGCGACCTCGACGGACACGCCCGGCGGGACGTCCTCGGGGAGGGGTCGTCGGGGCATCGCACCTCCGTAGCCGTGCTAATCGATAGGGTCACTAACGATACGTAGCATGGCTACGGATAGGGCCGATGTCAAGGCGTTCGCGCCACGCGCACGCGCCGTCGGACGTTACGCCAGCTCCATCCAGCCCTCGCGCAGCGCCTTCGTCGCGAGCTCGGTACGAGACGCGAGGTCGAACCGCTCGAACAGGCGTCGCAGATGCGTCTCGACCGTCTTGGGCGTGATCCCCAGCGCCGTCGCGATCTCGTCGTTCGAGCGGCCGTCGACGACCTGGCGCACGACGTCGAGCTCACGAGCCGAGAGCGTCGGTCCGCGCGGGCGGATGGAGAACGCCAGCCCGCCCGCCGCCGCCCGCCGGATCGCATCGACCAGCTCGCCGATGGGCGCCGTCTTCAGCACGTAGCCGCTCGCCCCCAATCGCAGCGCCGCCTCGGCGTACTGGGGGTAGTCGTACGCCGTCAGCACGACGACCGCGGGAACGCCCGACGCGCCCCGCGCGCCGACGGCGTCCGACAGCAATCGGAGCCCGCTCTCCGAGCCCATCCGGATGTCGAGCAGGAGGACGTCGACCCGCGTCTCGTCGAGGAGCGGCATCGCCTCCTGGAGCGTGCCGGCGGTGCCCGCGATCTCGAGATCCGGTCGGCCCGCCAGCAGCGCCGCCGTGCCCTCACGGACCACGGGGTGGTCGTCGACGATCGCCAGCCGGATCACGGGCCGGCCGGTCCGGAGGCGGGGCTGGGCGCCTGCCCGGTCGCCGGGACGGCGATGACGGCGGTGTCGTCGTTGCCACCGCCGAGGGGCTGGGAGCGCGCGGCAGCCCCGGCCGGCCGCCACTCCAGCGCGACATGCGTCCCGCCGGCCGGCCAGCGCCGGATGTCCAGGATCGCGCCGATCTGGTCGGCGCGCTGGCCCATGTTGAGGAGGCCGAAATGGCCGTCCCGGGGCGCTCGTTCCGCGGCGCGTCGATCGATCCCCGGACCGGCGTCGTCGATGGTCAACGACACGCCGGACGAGGAAGCGCGGTAGCGCACGACCACCGGCGGCTGCCCGTGCCGCACGGCATTCGACAACGCCTCCTGGGCGACGCGGAACACCGTGAGCTCGACGTCGGGTGGCGGCCGCACGGGATCGTGCCGCTCCAGGGCCACCGGCGTGCCCGCCACACGGGACACGCGCTCGACCAGCCACTCCAGGGCAGGTCCCGCCCCCAGGTCGTCGAGGATCGGCAGACGGAGATCACCGCAGATCGCGCGGAGCCGGTCGGCCACGCCGCGCGCGATCCGCGCGCCCTCGTCGTCGCCCACGGCGTCCAGCCGCCGGACGAGGAGCGTGAGCTCCTGGAGCGCGTCGTCGTGGAGATCGGCGGCGAGCCGGGTCCGCTCGGCCTCGGCGGCCGCGATGACGAGGTCGCGATGCATGGTCGCGCGCTGCGCGAGCCGGAGCAGCGGCCGGATCGTCAGCCGGCCGGCGATGAGGATCGCGAGGAGCCACAGGACGATCGGGATCGTCGACGGCTCCCACGCCGAGCCCACGAGGACCCACGCCGACACGAGCGTGGTCGACCCGGCGACCGCGTACTCGGTGGACTCGATGAGCCGCCCGGGTCGCGCACCGTCCGCGGGCGGGCGCAGGAGCGACGGCGCCGCGGCGGCGATGCCGGGGATCAACGCGACGGCGCCGAGCGCCAGCCAGCGCGCGACGTCGCCGGGGACGCCGAAGGGCTCGGGTTGCCGCAGCTGGAGGAGTGCGAGGAGCACGCTGACCAGCGCCGCCGCGATCGCCGCTCCCCACGCCAGGCGGCGATCCCGCGGGTCCGCGATCCGCTCGCTGAGCCCATGGGCGAGCGGCAGCATCCCCAGCGGCAGCAGGACGCCACCCAGGGTCAGGGCGGCCATCGACGACGTGCGCAGGAGCGGCAGCGCGAGCAGCGGCAGCGCGGCGCCGACCGCGACGGGGATCGCCATCGGCACCAGCGATGGCACCGCCCGGCCCAACCGCAGCCACAGCGCGCCGAAGACGAGGATGAGCAGGCCGAGCGCGAAGGTCAGTCCGGTGCTCTGGAGCTGGTACGGGCCATCGATCGCGATCGACTGCGTGCCCATCTCCTTGAGCGTCGTGACCGCCGCGTCGGCGGGCACGGTCTCGAAGCTCCTCGGAGGGCCCGAGCTCGGCCAGCGTGGCGAGCTCCTCGGCGCTGGGGACGTGCTCGTCCGGGCCGGGCGGGAGGTCGGGCGGGAAGAACAGGCGCTTGTAGTCGACGCTGACGACGAGCTGCCCCTCCTGGGCGCCCGATCGTGCCGCACTCGACCACGGCAGCACCTCGGTGACCACGAGGTGGTCGTCCTCGACCGCGAGCCGGACGCCCGGGTCGACCCGGCCCGCGAGCAGGGCGAACAGCGAGAGCGCGACGACCGACCCCGCGACGACGAGCGCGAGGCGATCGCGAAGCGCGGCGGTCATGGGATGCGACGGTAACAGGCGCGCAGCGCCCGGTTCGGTCAGGAGGTTCCCTGAACGCCGTCACGGAGGAGGTCCGTCCGCGTGGCCCACGTTCTAGACTCCGCGGCGATGCGCCGACTGCTCCTTTGGGCCTCCCGGAACCCGTGGCTCCGGGCGCACGTGCCGCAGTGGCGCTGGGTCAAGCGGGCGGTCCGGCGATTCATGCCGGGCGAGACGCTCGACGACGCCATCGCGGCCGCGACCACCCAGCTGGCCGACGGGATCGGCAGCCTGTTCACGCTCCTCGGCGAGAACCTGACGAGCATCGACGAGGGCGAGGCCGTCGCGGCGCATTACCACGAGGTCCTCACCCGCACGAAGGCGGCGGGGCTCGATACCGAGATCTCGGTGAAGCTGACACAGCTCGGGTTCGATCTCGACCCGCAGCGCGCGGAGCAGCTGTTCCGCGAGCTGGCGCTGGCCGCCGCCGAGGCCGGGACCTGGGCGTGGATCGACATGGAGGGCAGCGACTACGTCGAGGCCACCGTCGCCACGTACGAGCGGGTCAAGGAGGACCACCCGAACACGGGCCTGGCGATGCAGGCCTATCTGCATCGGACGCCGGCCGACGTCGAGCGTCTGTTGCCGGTCAAGCCCGCGATCCGCCTCGTGAAGGGCGCGTACGACGAGCCGGCGTCGATCGCCTACCGGCGTGGCGCGGACGTCGACGCGGCGTACCTGGGCGTGACGGTCGCGATGGTCAAGGGTGTGGCGGCCGGCACGCGTGTCGCGCTGCGTCCTGGGCACGCACGACACCGATCTCATCGCCCAGGCCGCGCGCCACGCGGACGCCAACGGCATCGACCGCTCGAAGGTCGAGGTCCACATGCTGTACGGCATCCGGGCGGATCAGCAGCGCCGTCTCGCCCGCGAGGGGTTCACGGTCAAGACCCTCGTCGCCTATGGCACCTTCTGGTATCCGTGGTACGTCCGCCGGCTCGCCGAGCGGCCGGCGAACCTGCTGTTCGCGATGCGCCAGATCCTGCCCTGAGCCGGTTGGCAGAGCGTCCTGGGATCCACCGCGGCCGGTCGCTCGATGGGTGGTTCGTTCGTTCCGGGCCCTCAGCGATCCGACTGCTCGCACCGCGACCGAGCCTGCACGCCACGCAGCTCGGTGGGCGCGGCGGGCCTGCGTGAGGTGCGCACCGAGCCGGGGATCGAGCAGCCGAGTCGCTGCCGGCATCGTCGGGACGACAGCGCTGGGTCTCCGGTCGCGATGACGGGCAGGAGCGGTCGGGTCATCGTCGTGGGCTCGCTGAACGTCGACCTCGTGGTCGCCGGCGCGCGGCTGCCGGCGCCCGGCGAGACGGTGCTGGGCGGGACGTTCCGGCGCTTCCACGGCGGCAAGGGCGGGAACCAGGCGGTGGCGGCGGCACGGCTCGGGGCGGAGGTGGTGTTCGTCGGCGCGGTGGGGGACGACCCGTTCGGCGACGAGGCGCGTGAGGCGCTGGTGCGACAGGGCATCGATGTCCAGGAGGTGACGCGGCAGCCGGGCGTCGCGACCGGCGTGGCGCTGATCCTCGTCGACGAGACGGGTGAGAACCAGATCTCGGTGGCACCGGGCGCGAACGGGACGCTGACCGCGGGCACAGTCCGCGACGCCCTGGCGCGGCTGAAGCTCCGCGGCGGCGACGTCGTCCTTGCGGGCCATGAGATCCCGACCGACGCGATGGTCGCGGCGCTCGAGGCTGGCCACTCCGCCGGCGCCCGCACGATCTGCAACCCGGCACCTGCCGACGGCCTGACCCTCGCTGGCCTGGCGGCGGCCGACGTCCTCACGCCGAATCGTGGCGAGCTCGGCGTGCTCACCGGCGGGCGCGGCGACCCGGTGGTCACGGCGCGGGGGCTGCTCGCGGCCGGTGGCGGACGTGCCGACCGCGCGGTGCTCGTGTCGCTCGGCCCTCACGGCGCGATCCTCGTCCCGGCGCAGGGCGATCCGATCGAGCTGGCGGCTCCGCGGGTCGAGGCTGTCGATGCGACCGGTGCCGGCGACACGCTCAACGGCGCCCTGGCAGCCGCGCTCGCCGATGGCCTGCCGCTCCCCGCGGCGGCCCGCCGGGCGGTCGTGGCCGCCAGCCTGTCCGTGACGCGGCCGGGTGCTCGGGAGGGGATGCCCACGAAGGCCGAGCTCGAGGCCGCCCTAAGCGACTGAGCTCCGAGCCGCCTGCCCGTCCACCACGCAGGCGGTGGCCGCGACACCCGACGTCCGCCTCCGCCGACTGCGGCCCACCCCGCAGCGGTGGCCGCGCGCTCGGCCGCGCGCGTCGTCCGGACCGTCCGAACCCATTCCCGCGCCCGGCGTCGTACCGTATGCAACCAACCGGTCGGGGCCGTCGATCCAGGGGGAAGGCGGGCCCTGCCATCGGGATCCCAGCCCGGGGGGCGAACCGTTGACGGACCCGGTCGAACCGCCCGCTGCCACCGAGCGTCGCTGGACGCTCCGGCGCACCGCCGCCGATCCGCGGCTGCGTCGGGCGGTGCCCTTCGTCGGCGGCGTGACCGTGGCCCTCATCGCGCTGAGCCTGTACGGCGCGCTGTTCCCGCCGCCCCCGCCGCTGTCGACCCGGGACGTCGAGGGGGCGATCGAATCGGCCCTCGCATCACAGACGCCGGGTCCGGCCCTGTCCCGAGCGGCGTACGCCCGGATCCTGCCCTCGTTCGTGGTCATCCAGGCGAAGGGCGACCCCGCCGTCGCCGACGACGATGAGCTCGGCAGTGGCGTGATCATCGACGATCGCGGCGACATCCTGACCGCGCTCCACGTCGTCGCGAAGGCGTCGGAGGTCCTCGTCTCGTTCACCGATGGCACCGTCGCCGCCGCGCGGATCGTGGCGCAGGAGCCGGAGAAGGACATCGCGGTCCTCCAGGCGGCCGTCCAGGGCACGACGTTCACGCCGGCGGTCCTCGGCAATCCGGGCGCGTTGCGCATCGGCGACGAGGCGTTCGTCGTGGGCAGCCCGTTCGGCCTTGCCGGGTCGATGAGCAGCGGGGTGATCTCCGGCCTGGAGCGCACGTTCACCGTCCCCGAGACGAACCAGACGATCGAGGGCCTCATCCAGATCGACGCCGCGGTGAACCCGGGCAACTCCGGGGGGCCGCTGCTCGACCGCAATGGGCGGGTCGTGGGCATCGTCACCGCGCTCCTCAATCCCACCGACCAGCACGTGTTCGTCGGCGTCGGCCTCGCCGTCCCGATCGACGTCGCCGGCGGGGCCGCCGACCTGCCGCCGTACTAGCCAGCCGTCGCACCAGGAGTCCCGGATGACCGATCACGACCGGTATCGACGACCCGCCGACCGCGGCGGGCTGCTGGAGCCCGGCAACGGCCACGACCGCGAGGCGCCGATGGAGCGGCTGCTCTACGAGGTCAAGAAGGTCATCGTCGGCCAGGACCACCTCCTGGAGCGGATGATCGTGGCGCTGCTCGCCCGCGGTCATCTGCTCGTCGAAGGCGTGCCCGGCCTCGCCAAGACGATGGCCATCAAGACCCTCGCCGAGGCGATCGGCGGCGAGTTCAAGCGGATCCAGTTCACCCCGGACCTCGTCCCGGCCGACCTCGTCGGGACCAGGATCTTCAACCAGAAGTCCGGCGAGTTCGGGACGTCGCTCGGCCCCGTGTTCACGAACCTGCTCCTCGCCGACGAGATCAACCGCGCCCCCGCGAAGGTCCAGTCCGCGCTCCTCGAGGTGATGCAGGAGCGTCAGGTCACGATCGGCCGCGAGACCTTCAAGGTCCCCGACCCGTTCCTCGTGCTCGCGACCCAGAACCCGATCGAGACCGAGGGGACGTACGCGCTCCCGGAGGCGCAGGTCGACCGGTTCATGCTCAAGGTGCTCATCGGCTACCCGTCGCCGACCGAGGAGTTCGTCATCGTCGAGCGGATGACCAACCGTCTGCAGCCGGTGGGCAAGGTCCTCACGATCGACGAGCTGCTGGGCCTGCAGCAGCAGGCCGATGCGGTGTACGTCGACCCGGCGCTGTATGAGTACGCGGTCCGCCTCGTGACCGCGACCCGTGACCCGGCGAGCGTGGGGCTGCCCGACCTCGTGCGGTACATCACGTTCGGCGCCAGCCCCCGCGCCTCGATCAACCTGATCCTGACCGCCCGCGCCCTGGCCTTCGTCCGCGGTCGCGATTACGTCCTGCCGCAGGACGTGCTCGACATGACGCTCGACGTCATCCGCCACCGCCTCGTGCTGTCGTTCGAGGCGCTGTCCGACGACGTCACCCCCGACGACCTGCTGCGCCGGATCCTCGGCCGGATCCCCGTCCCGCAGGTCCCGCTGCAAGAGCATGCCGACGCCGGCGTCCGCGCCTGAGCGGATCCTCCAGCGGCTCGACTGGCAGGTCGTCCGGAAGCTGGACGGCCTGCTCCAGGGCGACTACCGGTCGCTGTTCCGCGGCCAGGGCATCGACCTCGCCGACCTTCGCGAGTACCAGCCCGGCGATGACGTCCGCGCGATCGACTGGAACGTCACCGCGCGGATGGACGTGCCGTACGTCCGCGAGTACACCGAGGACCGCGAGATCACCGCGTGGTTCCTGCTCGACCTGAGCCCCAGCGTCGACTTCGGGACGGTCGAGGCGGAACGCCAGAAGCGGTCGGTGCTCATCGACTTCGTGAGTGCGCTCGCGCGCCTGCTGACCCGGCACGGGAACCGCGTCGGCGCGGTGCTCTACGCGTCCAGCGTGGGCGCGACGATCCCCGCGCGGGGTGGGCGCGACCAGGTGCTGCGGCTCATCCGCGACCTGCTGGAGCAGCCGCAGCTCACGCGCGCGCCCGCGACCGATCTGCGCGAGCTGCTCGACCGGGCGCGCCGCCAGATCAAGCGCCGCTCGCTCGTGTTCGTGATCTCGGACTTCGTGAGCGTGCCCGGCTGGGAACGCTCGCTGGAGCTGCTGGCCCGCCGCCACGAGGTGCTCGCGATCCGGCTCGTCGATCCACGGGAGCTCGAGCTGCCGGACCTGGGACCGATGATGGTCGAGGACGCCGAGACCGGCGAGCAGCTGTACGTGGACACGCACGATCGGGGCTTCCGCGAGCGCTTCGCGGCGGCCGTCGCGGCGCGCGAGCGGGCACTGGCGCTGGCGTTCGGACGGGCGGGCGTCGATGCGGTGACGATCTCGACGGACGAGGACCTGGTGCGTGCGATCGTGCGGATCGCGGCGCGCCGCCGGATGCGGCGGGCCTGACCGATGACCTTCGAATGGCCGGTGATGCTCCTGGCCGTCGCGCTCGTACCCGTGGGCGTGCTCGTCGTACCGCTGGATCGGGCTGCGCCGACGCCGGCGGCTCGTGGCCCATCGGTTCAAGGTCGCGCCGGTCGCGGCGACGGCGATCGGCGGGGCCGGCGGCGTCTCGGCCGGGACCACGACCCGGTCGCTCGGCCGCCCCGGACGATGGCGTGTCCGGATCCCGGGTGCGTTGTTCGTGCTCGGTGCGCTGATCCTCAGCCTGTCCCTCGCCCGACCCCACAGTGACGTCGGCGTGCCACGCTTCGAGGGCACCGTGATCCTCGCGTTCGATGTGTCGGGCAGCATGGCCGCCACCGATGTCGCGCCGACCCGCATGGAGGCCGCCAAGGCGGCGGCGAAGGCGTTCGTCGAGCGGCAGCCGACGAGCGTGCGCATCGGCGTCGTCGCCTTCAGCGACAGCGGCTTCGCGGTCCAGCCACCGACCAACGACCAGGCCGAGGTCCAGGCAGCGATCGCCCGGCTCGGGCCGGAGCGCGCGACCTCGCTCGGGCAGGGGATCATCATCTCGCTGCAGGCCGCCGAGCTCGCGCTGTCCGGCCCGGACACGGACTACTACTCGGCCCCGGCCGGCGCGTCGCCCGCGCCCACCCCGGAGCCCACGCCGGTCCCGCCCGGCACGTTCGCCGCAGCCACCATCGTGCTGCTGTCCGACGGCGAGAACACGACCGAGCCCGACCCGGTCCAGGTCGCGCAGCTGGCGGTCGATCGCGGCATCCGGATCGACACGGTCGGGATCGGCAGCCCCGAAGGCACGGAGCTCGAGATCGACGGCTTCCACGTGCACACCGCCCTCGACGAGGCGGTCCTCCAGCAGATCGCCGCGATGACGGGCGGCACGTACCACGGCGTCGGGAGCCAGGCGGATCTCGAGTCGGTGTACGACGAGGTCGAGACGCGGCTGGTCGTGCGCAGCGAGCCGATCGAGGTCACCTCGCTGTTCGTGGGCGCCGGCGTGCTCGTGCTTGCTCGCGGGCGCGGCCTCGTCGCTCGCGTGGCTGGGGCGTCTGCCGTGACGCTGCTGTGGCCGGAGCTCGTGATCGCGCTGCTCCTGGTGCCGCTCGTCGTGGGCGCGTACATCTGGTCGCTCCGTCGCCGGCGTCCCGCTGCCCTTCGCTACTCCTCGCTGGGGTTGGTGCGCGAGGCGCTGCCCCGGAGGTCACGGATCCGCCGGCACCTCCCGTTCGCGCTGTTCGCCGTGGGTCTCGCGAGCCTCGCCCTGGCGCTCGCGCGACCGGTGGTCATCGCCTCGGTGCCGACCGGCCAGGCGACGGTGATCTTCGCGATGGACGTCTCGCGCAGCATGTGCGCCACCGACATCGCTCCCAGCCGGCTCGAGGTCGCGCAGGCGGCCGCCTCGCGGTTCATCGACCGCCAGACCACCGACCGCCTGGTGGGTGTCGTCGCCTTCGCCGGGTTCGCCGAGATCATCCAGCCGCCGACCGACGACCGCGAGGTGCTGCTCGACGCCATCGCCGGTCTCACGACCGGCCGGCGCACGGCGATCGGGAGCGCGATCCTCACCTCGATCGACGCCATCGCCGAGGTCGATCCATCGGTCGCGCCGAGCGTCGTCGAGGGCCGCGGCGGGCTGCCGCCGCAGCCGGTCCCGAACGGCGCCTATGCCCCCGACATCATCGTCGTCCTCACCGACGGCGTGAGCAACGCCGGCCCCGAGCCCGTCGAGGCGGCGCAGCAGGCGACGGATCGCGGCGTCCGGATCTACACGATCGGGTTCGGGACCGCGGACCCCGACGACGACCCGCGGCGCTGCCCGCAGTCGCTGGTCGGCAACGAGCCGTTCACCGGGTTCGGTGGCGGGTTCGGCGGTGGTGGCGGGGGGTTCCGCCGCGGCATCGACGAGGAGACGCTCAAGGCGGTCGCCGACATGACGGGCGGCGAGTACTACTCCGCGGAGTCGGCGGCCGAGCTGGACTCGGTCCTCGAGGATCTGCCCACGTACCTCATCCTCAAGCACGAGGTCATCGAGGTGACCGTGGTCTTCGCCGCGGTCGGGCTGATCCTTGCCGCCGTGGCGTTGCTCCTCGCCCAGGCCTGGCGGCCGCTGCCCTGAGGCCCTGACCGGAGTCCTGTCGGTACCCGCACCAACGGGTCGTCGTCGGCGGCGTCCGTCCGCTTCACGATGCTCCGGCCCGGATCGTGCATCGGCATGTCCAGGCGCTGCACGGAGGACTCCGGGGGATGATGACGCTCGCCTGTGCGGCGATCGGGCCGAACGGGGAACGCTGCGCCCGCGCCGCGGGTCACCCGGGCCAGCACGTGCCCGTCCCGAAGACGTCCGTCTCGCCGATCCAGCCGCCCGCACTCGTGGCCGCTGCGAGCGAAGCCACGGCGGCGGTGCTGCCGGGCGTGACGCCTGTCAAGCCAGCGGCACCCGCGAAGCCCGGCAAGCCGGGGCAGCCGTCGACAAGACGACCACGAGCGCCGTCGACGCGGACGCCGACGCCGACGCCGACGCGGCAGCCGAGGGCGACGGCGGTTCCTGGACGGTCCCGCCGGAGCCGCTCGTCCGCACCGACCAGGCGATCCTGGGCATGCTGCTGCTCGCGCTGCTCTACGGCGTGGGCTCCGGGGTCATCACGCTGATCGCCCGGTCGACGGCCGCGTCCGACGCCGCCGCTGCCGCCGCCCACGTGAAGGGCGCCACGGTCTCGGGTCGCGGAGCCGCGACCTCGAGCTCCTTCTCGCTCGAGGGCGACTACCTCGTGCGCTGGACCGCGACGCCGTCGACCGCGAACGGCTGCTACCACGCGGCCGTCCTCGAGCGGGCGGACGACGGCCGCGAGGTCGATCTGCTCGTGAACGAGGCCATCTCCGGCAGCGCGGCCCAGACCGGCACGGTCCCGGTGGCAGGTCTCGCCCGCACGGAGTACCGCGTCCACGCGAGCTCCGCCTGCGCGTGGAGCTTCGCGTTCGAGGGTCGGTGACCCGGGGTCGAGCCAGCAGCGGGGTCAGATGCCGCTCGTCTCGCGGTGCGCGCCGGCCGGGCGATGGCCCATCCCTGCTCAGCGCCGAGCGGGGGCCCACGTCGGGTCGCCGGCGGTGCGCTCGTAGCCCGTCCGGACGAGCGCCTCGAGCTCGCGTGAAGAGCGCTTCGTCGACGACCGCGAAGTTGAAGCACGACTTGCCCTGGCGACGCTTCGCGAGCGCGGGTGAGATCGCCTCCGTCAGCGATGGGTCCGCGTACACCGGCATGAGGTAGATGCTCACGTAGCGCTTGCCGCGGCGGACGGCGGCGAACCAGGTCGTGGGGTTCCGCGCCTCCGGCGGGGCGAGGTCGAGCCCGTAGGTCGTCGCGCCGTCGGCGGAGACATGCATCCGCGGTGCGTACGGCGTCAGGATCGCCTTGAGCCGCCCGTAGACCTCGTCGAACCGGTCCGCCACGTCGTCCCCCTCAGCCTCGGCGCTTCCGCTTGCCCTTCTTCGACCGCCCGTCATGGTCCGCCGACGCCTCCAGCAGGCGCTCGAATCCATCGAGCAGGAGGTCCAGCCCGAAGGCGAACGAGCCCTCGTCGCCCGGGTCGCGCGGCGCGAGGTGGACCTCGATGTGCTCGATCAGGCCCGGGAACTCGGCGCGCGGCAGGTCGCGCATGACCTGTCGTGCCACGTGCTCGAGATCGACCTCGTCGAGATGCATGCTCGCCAGCCAGAGCGTGAACCCGGTGATGTGGCTGTCGAGGGCGTGGTAGGCGTGATCCGTCTGGATCGGCGAGAAGCCGGCCGCGCGCAACGTCGAGAGCAGGCCTTCCATGAACCGGAACCGCGCCTGGATCGGTCGGGCGACCGCGGAGTCCGCGCCGGCGGCCCAGGGATGTCGCCCGAGGACCTCGTGCGCCGACAGCGCGGATCGGCGGAGCTCCGCCTTCCACGGGCCGTCGGGCCGGGCGACCTCCATCTCATCCGTCACGAGCTCGAGCATCCCCTCGAGGAGCCGGTCCTTGCCGGGGACGTGGTGATAGAGCGACATCGCCTCGACGCCCAGCTGCTGGGCCAGGCGGCGCATCGTCAGGGCCCCGAGCCCATGCTCATCGGCCAACGCGATCGCGGCCCGCAGCACCCGCTCGCGACTGAGCGGCGTTCGGGCGCGAGTGGTGTCCTGGAGCGTGTCGGTCATCGATCCTCCGAGGGTCGTCGTACAGGGTAAGGCCCCGCGCACGCCGTTGACAGACTTACAGTGTATGGGCTACCGTCGCTCCGTGCTTACAACGTAAGGCCCAGCCATCCGTGCAAGGTGAACGACCATGACCGCCCCGACGGCCAGCTCGACCATCGAGTCCCCGCCCACGCGACCCACCCAGGCATCGATGCGCGCCATCCGGTTCCCGCGTTACGGGTCCCCGGACGTCCTCGAGCTCGCCGACGTCGACGTCCCGGTACCCGCCGACGACCAGGTGCTCGTGCGCGTCGTGGCGGCGTCGGTCAACGCCGTGGACTGGCACCGGATGACCGGCCGCCCGCACCTCGTGCGCGCCAGCGACGGCTGGCGGCGGCCCAGGGATCCGCGGCTCGGGTCCGATGTCGCGGGCGTCGTCGAGGCGGTCGGCGCCGCCGTGACGCGCTTCCGGCCCGGCGACGAGGTCTTCGGGATGACGATCGGCTCGTTCGCCGACCGCGTGGCCGTCGCCGAGCACGGCCTGGTCGCGAAGCCCGCCAACGTGACGTTCGAGCAGGCGGGTTCGGTCGGCGTGGCGGGCATCACGGCACTCCAGGGGCTCCGCGACCGGGGGCGCGTCCAACCCGGACAGCGGGTGCTCGTCAACGGTGCGGGCGGCGGCGTCGGGTCGTTCGCGGTGCAGATCGCGCGGGCGCTGGGGGCCACGGTGACGGCCGTCACGAGGACCGAGAGCGTCGAGCGGGTCCGGGCCCTGGGTGCCGAGGAGGTCGTGGACCACCGGACCACCGATGCCACGCGCCTCGCTCGGAAGGTCGACCTCGTGTTCGATGCGGGCGGGAACGGCTCGCTGCTGGCGTGGCGACGCGTCATCGTGCGCGGCGGCCGCATGGTCATCTGCGGGGCCGGCCACGGCGACTGGCTGGGACCGGTGTTGCGACCGGCGTTCGGGGTCGTGCTCTCGAAGCTCGACCGCCGGACGTACGTCCCGTTCCTCGCCAAACGTGACCTTGGCGACCTCGAGCAGCTGGGCGCGTGGCTGGCCGACGGCACGATCGTCCCGCTGCTGGACCGGACGTACCCGCTGACCGAGACGCGAGCGGCCGTGCGGCGCGTCGAGTCGGGCGAGGCCCGCGGCAAGGTCGTCATCGCGGTGTGACGTCGCCGGATGGCACCATGAGGGGCGTCTCCGTCCCCGCCCGAGGTGCCGCCATGCCCGACGCGCTCCGGATCGCCGTCCTCGGCTTCTGGCACGTCCACGCCGCCGACTACGCCCGCGAGGCGCAGGAGCACCCGGACACGGAGATCGTCGCGGTCTGGGACGACGACGAGTCGCTGGGTCGCCCGGGCGCCGAGCGGTTCGGCGTGCCGTATGTCGCGACCCTCGACGAGATCCTCGCCCGCGACGACGTCGACGCGGTCACGGTGACCACGGAGACCGCACGCCACCACGAGGTGATGACCCGGGCAGCAGCCGCCGGCAAGCACCTCTTCACCGAGAAGGTCCTCGCGCCGACCGTCGACGAGGCCGAGGCGATCGTCGCGGCCGCCGATGCGCACGATGTCCGGCTCGTCGTCTCGCTGCCGCGCCTCGCGCACGGGTACACGCAGGCGATCACGGACGTCCTCGAAACGGGCTCGCTCGGCCGTCTGACGCACGCGCGGGTGCGTCTCTCGCACGACGGCGCCGTGCCGCGGGACGGTGGCCCGGGCTGGCTGCCCGAGCGCTTCTACGACCCCGCGGCGGCGATCGGCGGCGCCCTCACCGACCTCGGCTGCCACCCCGTGTACCTCGTCCAGCGGTTCCTCGGGCTCGATGTCGAGTCGGTGGCCGCGACCTATCGCTCGGTGTACGAGCACGCGGTCGAGGACCACGCCGTGGTGACGGCGACCTACCCGGGCGGCGCGATCGGCGTGATCGAGGCGGGCTTCGTGAACCGTGCGCCGTTCGTCATCGAGGTCGGCGGGACGGACGGCACGATCCGCTACACCGATGATCGACGGGTGATCGTGTCGACCGGGGCGGCGTTCGGCGGTCGAGGTCCCCACTACTCGACGGTGCCGCTCGACCGGCCGGGTCCGTTCGCCCAGTGGGTGGACCACATCCGGGCCGGCACACGCGCCGACGACAACCTCGCTCGCGCGGTCGAGCTCACCCGGCTCGTGGTGGCCGCGAACCGGGCGGCAGCCGAGGGCCGGCCGGTGGCGTACCGCGGCTGAGCGCCCGCTTCTGGCCAGCTCGAAAGGACACGGATGGACAGCGTCAGGGTCGGGCTCATCGGTGCCGGCGGGATCGCCGGTGCGCACATCCGCGGCTATCGCCGACACGCGGACCGGATCGGCGTCACGGCCGTGGCCGACATCGGCGAGACCGCGCTCAAGCGACGGACCGAAGAGCTGGGCGTCCCCGGGTTCGCCGACTACCGCGACCTGCTTCGGGACGCGCCCATCGACGCGGTCGACATCTGCCTGCCGCACCACCTGCATCGCGACGCCATCGTCCGCGCCGCCGAGTCGGGCCGCCACATCCTGTGCGAGAAGCCGCTGTGCCTGAGCGCTCGGGAGGCGCAGGACGTCGTGGCGGCGGTGCGCGCGAACGGCGTGACGCTGATGAGCGCCCACAATCAGCTGTTCCTGCCGGCGGTGGCCAAGGCGCGCGAGCTCCTCGATGCCGGTGTCCTGGGTCGCGTCTACGAGGTCCGGACGACCGACAGCTTCTGGAACGACTTCGACCCCTCGAACATGGGCTGGCGCGCGAGCGCGCAGACCAGCGGTGGCGGCGAGCTGATCGACACGGGCTACCACCCGACGTACCTGCTGCTCCACCTCGCGGGCGGGACGCCGATCGAGGCGACCGCGATGCTGTCGACGCATCGGCTGACGTTCATGGAGGGCGAGGACTCGGCACAGGTGCTCGTCCGGTTCGACCACGGCGTGGTCGGCCAGATGGTCACGAGCTGGGCGTACACGCCGGCGCCCGTCACGGAGCGGTTCTCCGTGGTCGGCGAACGCGGCTCGCTGCACAGCCCGGACGGCACGTCGCTGACGGTGACGCTGCGCGATGGGACGTCGCAGACGTTCACCGCGCAGCCGGTCGACACGTTCGTCGCGGAGATCGGCCACTTCGCCGACTCGCTCATCGCGGGGACCCGGCCGCTCCACACCGAGGTCGAGGGCATCGCCGCCCTGGGCATCCTCCTCGCCGCGTACCAGGGCGCGGCGACGAAGACGATCGCGCCGGTGATCTCGGCCGGGTCCTGACACGGAGGAGCCCCGGCGAGGTGCCGGGGCTCCGATCGACCGTGGCGGATGCTCGCGTCAGCCGGCGCTGGCCTCCACGGGTCCGCCGAGGCGGCCCACGCGCTCGGGCACATCGACGACCGTCCGCGATCGCCCGCCGATCGCCAGGCCGATGACCGCGCCGAGTCCGACGACGACCGCGCCCAGCTGCAGCGCCGGGATCATCCCGTCGACGAACGCCTGCCCGGAGGCATAGGACCCGTTGGCCGCGAAGATCGAGGCGAGGATCGCGACACCGAACACGCCGCCGATCTCGCGGATCGCGTTGTTCGCGCCCGACGCCTTGCCCTCCTCGTCGGGCCGGACGGCCGACAGGACGACGTTCGCGATCGGGGCGAAGAACAGGCCCATGCCGATGCCCGCCGTGATGAACGCCGGGACGAGCGCGAGGTACTCGACGGTCGGCGTCGCGACGAGCGAGATCCACGCCAGGGCGACGGCCTGGAGCGCGAGGCCGGCCACGATCAGCGGCCGCGTGCCGGTGCGCGACGAGACGAGCCCGGCGAGCGGCGCCACGAAGATGGGCATGATCGTCCAGGGCAGCGTCCGGAGGCCGGCCTGGAACGGGCTGTAGTGCTGCACGACCTGGAAGAACTGGGCGAGCAGGAAGATCGAGCCGAACATCCCGAAGTACATCAGGAGCGACACGGCGTTGGCCGCGCTGAAGGTGCGGGACCGGAACAGGCGGAGCGGGAGCATCGGCTCGGCGGTGCGGGCCTCCCAGCCGATGAACGCGAGGATGCCGAGGGCGCCGAGGCCGAGCGACAGGACGATCTCGGGGCTGCCCCAGCCGAGCTCGTTGCCGCGGACGAGGCCGTAGACGAGGGCGAACAGCCCGGCGGTGATGATCCCGAGGCCGGGCAGGTCGAGCCGGCTGGGCGGGCCGTACGTCTCGGTCAGGCGCGACCAGGCGAGCGGGATCGCGATGAGCCCGATCGGGACGTTGATCCAGAAGATCCACTGCCAGGCGAGGCCTTCCGCGATGGCCCCGCCGACGAGCGGGCCGATGGCGATGGCGAGCCCGGCGATGCCGCCCCATGCCCCGAGGGCGACCGCGCGTCGCTCCGGCGGGACGGCCGCCGACAGGATGGTCAGGCTGAGCGGCGTGATGATCGCGCCGCCGACGCCCTGGATCGCACGCGCGGCGATGAGGACGCCGATGGTCGAGCTGGTGGCCGCGATCGCCGACCCCGCGGTGAAGATCGCGAGACCGATGACGAACATCCGGCGGCGACCGAACCGGTCGCCCAGCGCGGCGCCCGTGAGGAGCAGCACCGCGAACGTGAGGGTGTAGGCGTTCACGATCCACTCGAGCTCGGAGAGGCTCGCGCCGAAGCTCTGGCGGATGACGGGCAGCGCCGTGGTCACGACGAGGTTGTCGAGCGCCGCCATGAACAGCGCGATCGAGCTGATGGCGAAGGTCCAGCCCACGCGGTGGGTGGGTGCCGTCCGGGCGAGGGACATGGGATCGCTCCTTGTCATTAGTGACTACTCGCTAGGTTCGATGGGCGAAAAGAACGGGGCGGAGTCGCACGACGGCCGATCGGTCAAGCGTGTCCCTCCAGGTTCTCGAGGAACCAGTGCTTGTTCGGTGCGGCGCCGAAGTCGACGGCCGCCGCGACGTTGAGCAGCATCCCCTGCGCGAAGAACGCCTGCATCTCCTGGGGCGAGGCGCCCGAGAGCTCCTGGACCCTGCGGTGGAGCGCGGAGAACTCCTCGCGGACGGTCTCCCGGACCTCGGGATCGGCACACGCGGCGTAGCCCTGGAGCTGGACCAGGAGGAGCGTGCGGTCCTCGAGGAGCGTCGTGTAGGCCAGGGCGATCGCTCCGAGCGGGCCGTCGCACTCCATGGGCTCGCCCGCCTCGTAGCGCCGGACCGCATCCTCGAAGGCGAGGCGGGTGCGGCCGAAGCAGCTCCGCACGACGGCGCGGAACAGCTCCTTCTTGGTGCCGAACAGCTGGAAGACGTACGGCTGCGAGACGCCGGCTGCCCGGGCGATCGCATCGGTCGACGCGCCCACGAGCCCGCCAGTCGCGAACTCATGCGTCGCGGCCGCGATGATCACATCGCGACGCTCGTCGGCCGACATGCGGCTGGAGCGAGCGTCCTGGGTCCGCCTCGGGGGCTGGGTGGTCGTCGGCATGGCTACAACTTAGTGAGTACTAAGTCACCTGTCAAGGTGCGTCGGTTTCGGCTCCGGCCGGCTCGACGTTCCCGGTCGAGCCGTCGACGGTGACTCGCTGTCCGGTCCGGAGCCGGGCCGTCGCGTCACCGCAGCCGACGACGGCAGGGATGCCGTACTCGCGCGCGATGATCGATGCGTGGGCGGCGGCGCTGCCGCTGTCGGTGACGACCGCGGCGGCGAGCCTGAACAGCGGCGTCCACGCCGGCGCGGTCATCGGCGCGACCAGGATCTCGCCGGACTGGAGCGTGTCGAAGTCCGCCGGTCCACGCACCACGCGGACGAGACCGGTCGCGCGCCCCGGCGAAGCCGGCGAGCCGCTGACGATGGCGTCCTCGGACCGCGCGGCCCCGACCAGGCCCGGGAACGATGCCCACAGGCGTGACAGGACCGGCCCCAGACGCCCGACGATCAGCGGCGGGACCAGCTGCGCCTGACGTTCGCGAAGCGCGCGGCGGCTGGCGGTGTCGATGCGCGCTGGCGTGGCCGCTGGATCCATCGCGGCCAGGACCTCGGCGCGGCGTCAGGAAGAACACGTCGTCGGCGTCGCCGATCGCCCCGCGGGCGACGAGCGCGTCACCGATGCGCAGGACCGCGCGGCGCATCACCGGCCACGCGATGGTCAGCTCCTGGACCTGCTCCTCGCGGATCGGGATGAGCCGCTGGGTCTCGGCGAGTAGCTGTCGGAACGACCGGAGGCGTCTCGGCGAGGCGGCCAGCGCGGCCGACGCCGCGGCCTCGGCGCGACGCCGCTCCGCGACCACCCGCTCGTGCTCCGAGCGGTCCGGCGCCGCCGACGCCGGCACAGCCACCGCTGGGAACCACCAGTCGAGTGACACCAGGGCCGCACGCGCGGGCAGCGGGACCTCGAACCCGGCGAGGAGCGGCAGATGGCTGCCACCCAGGCTCGGCGCGAGGTCGCGCCGGTAGGCCTGCCCGAGGTTCATCTCCATCTTGTAGGCGGCGCCGGCGAGCGCGGCGAGCGACGCGAAGTACTCGCCCGCCAGCGCGGCCAGCTCGTCGACCAACGTCGGCAACGCCGCGATCGGAGCATCGTCGACGGCTGCGCCCGCTTCGGCGACCCGCGCCCGATACCGCGGCTGCAGCTCGGTGCGCCATTCGCGTTCGAACAGGGCGATCCCGTGGCGGACCGAGGGCGGGAACATCGCGGCGACACGGCGAGGCTCCCGGATGACGTGCGCCAGGTACGACGGGATGTTCCGGATCGACGCCCGCGGGCTGAGCCAGTTCAGCGAGTAGAAGTACCAGCCGTTGACCACGACGTGGTGGGGCTCTGGCGCCGCCTGGCCGGTCCACGCCTGGAGCTGCGCGTGAAGGCGCTCCTCGAGGATCGTGAGGAGCCAGGACTCGAACAGCGGCGTCACGGGCTCGGAGATCCACTCCCCGAAGCGGAGCTGGCGGGTGTACGCGCCGGGAGCCGGCGACGACCACGACATCGCCGGCGGCAGGGCGGTCATCGCGCGGGCCTGGACGATCCACAGCCGCCCGGCGGCATCGATCGCCCACTCCACGTCCTGTGGCGAGCCGGCCGTCGCCGCGATCACCCGGGCCGCGATCGCGATGCGCCGCACCTCGCGAGCCGTGACGGCGCGCTCGGGGGTCCGTCGCGCGGTCGCGTGCCGGCCGCGCACCACCCACTCGTCGCCGGCCGTCCGGCCCGAGACCAGCCGCTCCCCGAGGCCTCGAACGGCGGTCACGACACACGATCGCCGGTCCCCGGTGATCGGATCCGCCGTGAGCGCCACACCCGCGGCGCGTGCCACGACCATCCGCTGGACGATGACGGCCATCCGGTCGCCCGCGGCGCGGTCGTATGCGAGGACCCGGCCGTCGGCGCTCGCCCGGACGCGGTCGACGGCATCCGGGACGTCATCGGGTGCGACGCCCAGCACCGATTCGTACATCCCGGCGAACGACCGCTCGTCGCCGTCCTCGCCGACGGCGCTCGAGCGGACGGCGAACGGCCCGGCGCCGAGTGAGCGGACCGCGGCGCGAAGCTCGGCGGCGGTCGCGGCCCGGTCGGAGGCTCGCCCCGGCGACGCCCAGGACGAGCCCACCGGGACGCGGACGCCCGCGGCGAGCAGCTCACCGAGGCGCGCCGCCTTGCCGCCGACCTCGGGCGCATCGCCCGACCGGACGTCGCGCAGCCGCCGGATCGCGCGCCCCATCGCCAGTCCCGCCCTCATTGCGCTTTGTATCGCGAGACGTTATAGCAGGCGTCGCCTTCAGGGCTGTCTCGCACGAGCGCCGAGGGCCCGATGAAACGTCGCCGAGCCCGCGTGCCGTTCGGATGGAGCGGAGATGGTCCGGGTGGTCGCCGGGCATACCGGCGGCCGCCGGACACAGACTCAGCACGACAGGCCGGCGTTGCGGACCAGGTGGCGGTCGCGGACGGTATCGTCCCGCGGTGACCGCACGCAGGGATACCCGCGACGGCGATCGCGTCGTCGAGCTCCGCGACGCACGCATCGTCGACTTCCCGCTGCGCGGGGAGTGGCGCGCGGTCCAGACACCCGCGGATCGCATCCCGAGCCACGGAACGGACATCCTCGGCCAGCGGTACGCGTTCGACCTCATCCGGTTCGACCCCGAGAAGGGCTCGCGCTACTACCCGGTCGGGACGCTCCGGATGCTGCTCACGGGCGTGCCCCACGAGACGCTGCCACGGGTGGGGCGAGCCGGTCCACGCGCCGCTCGATGGCGAGGTCGTCGTCGCGATGGACGGCGTAGCCGGAGCGTGAGCGGTCCATCCGCTGCGGGAGCTGTTCCGGGTCCTGTGGACGGGCGTCACCTTCCGACCGACGCCGGACCACGTCGCGGGCCTGCTCGGCAATCACGTGATCGTGCGTGCGGCGATGTGTGGGCCGCGTTCGCGCACCTGCGCCGGGCTCCGTCGCGGTCCGCGCCGGCGAAGCGTTCGCAGCGGGGATGTCCTCGGACGCGTCGGGCACACCGGCAACTCGACCGCGCCGCATCTGCACTTCCAGCTCATGGACGCGCCCGACCCGCTCCGCGCGAACGGCGTCCCGTGCGCGTTCCGTGTCTACGAGGTCTTCGAGGACGGGCGGATGGCGGCGCGTGACCGACAGCATCCCGCGCGGCAGCGATCGGATCCGCTCGATCAGCTGACTTCCGGTCGAGCCGTCAGGTCGGCGCGCGGTGCCGCTCGAGGCCGTCGAGGATGAGGTCCAGGCCGAACCGGAACTCCTCGTCGTCGTCGCAACCGCCCAGTCCACCGTCATGGCGGACGGCCATCGCGAGCTCGGCGATGTTGGGGAAGGCCGTCGCCCACGAGCGAGCCATCCGGGCCGCCTCGTCCGGATCGGGTTCGTCCGCGCCGCGGTCGTCGAACAGGTCCTGGCTGAAGCCGAGCACCCGGCTGCCGAGCACGTGGAGGGCGTGATGGGCGAGGTCGACGCTGAAGCCGCCGCGTCGGAGCGTGGCGAGGACCACCTCCATGTGGCGCATGGTCGCGGCGCCGGGCGTCGCTCGCGACTCGATCACCCCGGCCGCCCACGGATGGCGCAGCATCGTCGACCGGGCCGCGAGGATCGTCCGGCGCAGCGTCGGCTGCCAGTCGGCTTCGGACCCTGCTCCGGTGTCGGTCTCGGCTTCGGCGGTCGCCGGCGCGATCTCGGCGACGACCGACTCGGCGAGGCCGTCGAGGAGGTCGTCCTTGTCGCCGACGTGGTAGTAGAGCGACATCGGGTCGACGCCCAGCCGCTGGCCAAGCCGGCGCATGCTCAGCGCCTCGATGCCCGCCTCGTCCGCGAGCTCCACCGCGGCGGCGAGGATCCGCTCGCGGCTCAGGGATGGGTTCGTCCTCGCGGATCGTGTCGTTCCGGTGCCGGTGCGCCGAGCCATGCCGTCGAGGATAGCGCGGATCGGGCTTGACACTCTACGCCGTAGGACGCACTCTACGTTGTAGACCTACGATGTAGAACGAGGAGGACCGATGGACGACGTGACCGCATCTGGCCGGACCCCATGGCTGCCGCCGCGGTGGTTCGTCCGTCTCGCCTGGATCATCCATCGCGCGATCCACCGCCTCACCGGGGGACGGCGAGGGCTCGCCGTGCCGCGACCCGGCAAGGCGGGCTACCTGCGGCTCCATACGGTCGGTCGGCGCAGCGGTCTCGAGCGGCAGGCGATCGTCGCGTACTACGAGGACGGTCCTGACCTCGTGACGCTCGCGATGAACGGCTGGGCGGATCCCGAGCCGGCGTGGTGGCTCAACCTGCTCGGGCACCCCGACGCGCGGGTCGACCTCAAGAGCGGCACTCGCGCCGTCCGCGCACGCGCCGCGGAGGGCGATGAACGCGCGCGACTCTGGGCACGCTTCGACGAGTTCGGGAGCTGGGGGACCGACGTCGACGCCTTTGCCCGGAAGCGATCGCGAGAGACCGCGGTGGTCGTCCTCGAGCCGAGCGCCGAGCCCGCCTGAGGTGGTCGCCGCCCACCGCCGGGTGGTGGCCTCGGCGGCGGAGCGGGGCCGAGCGTCGTATCCACCGCCGGGTGGTGGTCTAGGCGGCGGACGCGGCGCGCTCTGCGGATCGCCGCCGGCTCTCGCTCCGCGATTTAATCGTTGACTTATATAAGCACGGACTTTACGATTGCCTCGTGCACGCCTTCGACGTCCTCGGCGACCCGGTCCGTCGGCGGATCCTGGAGCTGCTCGCCGATGGTGAGCATGCCTCCGGGGAGATCAGCGCCGTCGTCCAGGCGGAGTTCGGGATCTCGCAGCCGGCGGTCTCGCAGCACCTGAAGGTCCTGCGCGACAGCGGGTTCGCGACGGTCCGGCCCGCCGGGACCCGGCGGCTCTATGCCGTCGACGCCGCCCCGCTCCGCGAGGTCGATGACTGGCTCGAGCATTTCCGGGGGTTCTGGAGCCAGCGCCTCGACTCGCTCGCCACGGAGCTCGCGCGTGGCAAGCGCGAGCGCCGCCTGCACGCCACCACCACCGCGTCCCCCGACGCGAGAGGAGACCACCGATGATCGACATCGTCCGCGAGATCGACGCCGTCCACCGTTCGACCGGTCCCGCACACATGGCGGCCGGCGAGGGCCGCGTCGTCCGCCTCGAACGCGACTACGACGCCCCGATCGACGACGTCTGGGATGCCGTCGCGAGTCCCGAGCGGATCAGCCGCTGGTTCCTGCCGTTGAGCGGTGACTTCCGCGTCGGTGGCCGCTATCAGCTCGAGGGCAACGCGGGCGGCGAGATCCTCGCCTGTGACCAGCCGAATGGCTTCAAGGTCTCCTGGGTGTACGGGGAGGTCACGAGCCCGGCGGACATCAGTGAGGTCGAGGTCCGGCTCACGGCCGTCGACGCGGCCACGACGCGGCTGGTCCTCGAGCATGTGGCGATCGTCCCGGAGGATCGCTGGGCCGAGTACGGTCCGGGCGCCGTGGGCGTCGGCTGGGATGGAGCCGTGCTCGGGCTCGCGCTGTACCTGCGCGGCGGGGCACCGCTCGAGGATCCCATCGGCTGGCAGGTGTCCGACGAGGGCCGTGCGTTCTCGACGCGCAGCAGCGAGCGCTGGGGCGAGGCGAACGTGGCCGCAGGCGCGGATCGCGAGGCCGCCGCGCGGAGCGTCGCGAACACGACGCAGTTCTACGCGCCGGACCCCGAAACGGTGTCGTGACCCTCGCCACCGTGGCCAGGTCCGGGCGCCGTGCATCGGATGCTCGTTGGGACGAAGCAGCGCGGTGGTGACCCGTCGCGGGTGCCGATCCGACGTCGTTCCGCGCACGCGGTGCACTGGGTGACGGCGGAACGGCGGATCGGCGCGTCGTCTGACCGCGTTCCGCGGTCGCGCTTCGTCGCAGGGCGCATCGGATGCACCAGCGGCCGCCATCGGCGCCGATACCGCCGGCGCCGGCAGCGCGGTACAGTCCGTTGCGTGAGCAACGAATCCGGCAAGACCGAGCGCATCGGCGTCGAGATCTGGTCCGATGTCGTGTGCCCGTGGTGCTACATCGGCAAGCGGCGATTCGAGACGGCGGTCGCGGCGTCGGGCATGGGCGATCGCGTCGCGGTGACCTGGCGCAGCTTCCAGTTGAACCCGGACCACCCGCGCGGGCTGCGCCGACGACATGACGAGTACCTCGCCGCACGGATGGGCGGCTCGATCGACCAGGTGAAGGCTCCTGGACCAGCGCGTCACGGAGCTGGCCGCGGCGGAAGGGCTCGCCTACGACTTCGATCGCTACGTCGTCGTCAACACCTTCGACGCCCATCGCGTCGCCCATCTGGCCGCCAGCCAGGGGCTGGGTGAGGCGATCGAAGAGCGGCTCCTCCGCGCGCAGCTCGTCGAAGGCGAGATCCTTGACGAGGCTGCGACCCTCGTGCGGCTCGCGAACGATGTCGGCGTGCCGGCGCCGGATGTCGAAGCCGTGCTGGCCGGTGATGACTTCGCCCGCGACGTGGAGGACGACGTCCGGATCGGGCCTCGAGCTCGGGCTGACCGGCGTGCCGTTCTTCGTGTTCGATCGCGCGATCGGCGTGTCGGGTGCCCAGCCCGCCGCCGTGTTCGTGCGAGCGCTGGAGCTGGCGGCCGAACGATCGGGCGCTTCTACGGCAACCTCCACCTGACGCGTCGCGCTGCCGGTGAGTCGCGCTACTTGGTGATGCCCAGCATCCAGCTGTAGATGTCGTCGCCGAGCGAGCCGCTGTACGCCTGGTCCCAGCCGTCGTGGAACAGGCCCTCGTAGACCGTGAGCTTGGCTCGCGCGGGGTCGATGCCCGGGCAGTCCGCCAGGTTCGTCATCGGTTCGATGCTGCCGGCCGGGTCCACGACGTCGTCGAGCTCGCCGTGGAACGCCCAGAGCGCCACCGAGCCCAGGTCGCAGCCGGCGTCGGTCCAGGCCGGCCGGCCCTCGCCGGCGATCGGGATGGCCGCGGCCACGTACTCGTCGCCGTACTTCGCGAGGTACTCCCAGGCGCCGAATCGCGCCGCACGACAACCCCGTCACGTAGACCCTCGAAGGATCGATGTTGTAGTGCGCGAGGGCGTAGCCGATGAAGGCGTGTACCTCGTCAGGCGTCGTGCAGAAGGCGGGCTGGACATGGTTCCGCGATCGTGCTGCAGGAACATGTTGCACGACCCGTTGCAAGGTCGGGCCCGAACGGGAACCCGGGCGCCTCCTCGACGTGCTGGGGCGAGAGGACCACGAACGGCCGGTCCGTCGCCCAGCCGCCGACGTCGATGTACTTCGGGATGCCGGCGAACAGCAGGTTCTGGATGCGCCTCGGGCGTGCCGTCGCCGGTCTCTCCGTAGCCGTGCAGGAAGATGAGCAATGGGCTGCCGGCCCCGGTCGCGTGGTAGCTCGGCGGCAGGTACTCGGCAGAAGCCCATCGCGGAGGTCGTCGAGCCGATGGGTCGGAGCGTCTGATACCGCGCCGAGTCGTTGCCGGTGAGCGGCTGCGACGAGCTTGCACAGGTCGGTCTCGAACCCCTCGTGCGGCCCGGAGAGCCGGACGCCCAGGAACTCGAAGAAGTTCTCGTCCGCGAGGTCGATGACGTAGATCGAACGATGAGGTTCCCGCGATCCCGCGAGACGACGCGACCGGACGAGTCGGTGATGACCTGGGCCTGACCGGGCTGCTTGGACGTGAATCGGTAGAGCGATCCCGCCGAGCGACACGGCCTTGACGTCCTTGCCGACCGCGTTCGCCGACAGCGTGAACGAGCGACCGTCGGCGGCGGTCCAGGTCTCCTTGAACGCGTAGTTGTCGGTGAAGTAGACGAGGCCGTCGACCTTCCTGTCGGCACGGACCAGGACCTTGTGGGTCTCGACGCCCTTGACCGTCATCGGATACCCGCAGATCCCCGCCACGAACTCGTAGGGCTCGGACGAAGCGGTTCCGCTCGACGATGGTGGCGCTGACCGGGACGCTGCCCAGGCTCAGGGCCATGAGCGCTCCCACGATGACGGCGACCGACCGGCGACGACGCACTCGAACAGCCGGGACGGACTGGAGCCTGGGGGTCATGGCCATCTCACGAGGCGGGGGTGGACGGCCATCGTCCGGGAGCGGCGTCTCGCAGGCGTCTCGTCCTACGGATCGGCACGCGGGCGTAGCAGCCCTCGCTCGTACGCGACGGCCACCGCGGCCGCCCGATCGCCGACGTCGAGCTTCGCGTAGATGTGCAGCAGGTGGGTCTTGATCGTCGCCTCGGAGACGAACAGGCGGGCCGCAGCGCCGCGGTTCGTCTCGCCCTGGGCGATGAGCGTGAGCACCTCCAGCTCGCGCTCGCTGAGCGTCTCGTGCGCAGGGCTGCGGAGCTGGGTCACCAGTCGCGTCGCGACCGACGGCGCCAGCACCACCTCGCCACGGGCCGCCGCCCGGATCGCGCGGACGAGCTCGGCGCGCGGCGCGTCCTTGAGGAGGTAGCCGGTCGCGCCCGCGCCAAGCGCCGGCACCACGTCGCGATCAGTGTCGTACGTGGTGAGGACGAGGACGCGCGCCGGTGACCGCCGCTCCGCGAGGGCACGGATCGCATCGACGCCGCCCATGCCCGGCATGCGCAGATCCATGAGGATGACGTCGGGGCGCAGCCCGTCCACGGTCGCGAGGACCTCGGCGCCATCGCCGGCCTCACCGACCACCTCGAGGTCCGGTTCGCCGGCGAGCATGCCGCGGAGGCCGTCGCGGACGACCGGGTGATCGTCGACGATGAGGACGCGGATCGGGGCCGCGGCGCTCACGGAGCGCTCACGGAGCGGTCACCGACGCGGCGCCGGTGGGGATCGCAGGGACGCGGGCCGAGACGGCCGTCCCGCCACCCGGCTCCGACTCGATCACCAGGGTGCCCGCGACCCGCGCCACGCGCTGGCGCATCCCATGAAGCCCGAAGCCGCCGCCCGGCGCGGGGTCCGGCCGCTGAGCATCGAACCCGACACCGTCGTCGCGGACGTCGAGCGCCACCACGTCGCCCATGAACGACAGCGTGAGGCGCGCCCGGCCGGCGTGCGCGTGCTTCTCGACGTTCGCGAGGGCCTCCTGGGCCGTGCGCAGGAGCGTGACCTCGATCTCCGGCTCGAGGCTGAGGGGCTCGCCGGTCACGGTGAGCTCCGCCGGCACGCCGGTCCGCTCGGACCAGGCTCGCGCGACCTCGCGCAGGGCGTCGGGGAGGGCCGCCGTCTCGAGCGCCGCCGGCAGCGCGCCGTCGACCGACCGGCGCGCTTCGCTCAGGCTGTCGCGCGCCAGCCGCTCGGCGTTCGCCAGGTGACGGTCGTGTTCCTGGGGACGATCGAGCGCATGCCGGGCCGCCTCGAGCTGCGTGATCACGCCGGTCAGGCCCTGGGCGATCGTGTCGTGGATCTCGCGCGCCATGCGCTCGCGCTCCTCGAGCACGCCCGCCTCGCGGGCCTGCGTGAGGAGCTGCGCGTGGAGCCCGGCGTTCTCGGCCAGCGCCTGCTCCAGCCGCCGGACCGTCGCGCGTCGCTGCTCGTTCTGCTCCGCCACCCGATCGGCGGCGAGGGTGCCGGCGCTGATGACGATCGTCTGGATGGCGATGATCACGACGTAGAACGTCCAGCCGGTGGCCGTCGCGGGCAGCCCGGCGAGCAGCGAGTTCACGAGCACCGAGCTCGCGAAGATGCCCGCCACGGCGACCGGGTACGGCCGGAGCACGGTGGCGTAGAAGAAGCCCGCGATCATGAAGATGAAGAACAGCGGCTGGCGCAGCATCAGGATCGCCGCCAGCACGATGAGGCCGACGAAGAACACCACGAGCCGGCGCTGGTGCTCGCGACGCGGGCGCGGCAGCCGCGTCCAGCCGACGTAGATCCAGGCAGCCGCCGCGAGCGCGAGCGCGACCGTCGTCAGCCACCACGCCGGGTCGGCGCCATCGGCCATGAGGGCGAGGACGGTCGCGAGTGCCAGCAGCGCGTAGCCGCCGACGTCGAGCATCACGTCCGAGATCCCGTCCCAGGATCGATCGCCCAAGCCGCGCATGGCCCGCACGCTACCGCACCCGCTGCCGGACCCGGGGCCGGGCGCGGCCGGCCACCGCGCCGGTCACTCCCACTTGAACGCCCGGGCGGCGACCGCGCCGCCGACCAGCGTGACCAGGGCCATGACCGCCAGCGGCGCGAGCTGCGGCGGCGTGCCCATCCACGCGTCCTGGAGGCCCTGGACGCCGGGCGGCGTGAACTCGCCGATGCGCATGAGCGCGTCGCCCAGCGCCGCGCGCGGGATGTAGACGCCGCCCAGGAACATGACCGCGAAGAACAGCGGGATCGCGATGGCCGTCGCCACGCGTGCCGACGGCGCGACCGCCGCCAGCAGCAGCCCGACGACGAACAGGGACGACATCCCGAGGGTGAACGTGGCGAGGTACGCGAGCGGGTCGCGCGGCAGCGGCACGTCGAACGCGACGCGGGCCACGACGATCAGGAGCAGGAGCGCCACGACGGCGGTGACGAGGTACACGGCGAGTTGCGCGACGAGCAGGCGAAGCGGGTGCGCCGGGGTCGTCGAGAGTCGTCGGAGGATGCCGCGCTCGCGGTAGGTCGCGAGCCGGATCGGCAGCGTCTGGATGCCCAGCGTCCCGAGGGTGATCACGACCAGCGATGGCACGAACACCTCGATGAAGCGCAGGCCGCCGAGGCCCGGATCGGGCGGCGCCGAGGCGAACATCGTCCCGAAGATGAGGAGCACGGCCGTGGGCAGCGCGATGGCGGCCAGCCACGTGATGGGCTCGCGCAGCAGCAGCTTCGCTTCCGTGCGGACGAGGGCGATGAACTCGTTCATGACAGCTCCCTGGCGGTGGTCGCGGCCGGTCGGCCGGTGAGGGCGATGAAGGCGTCGTCGAGCGACGCCTGGTCGATGCGCAGGTCGCGGGCCACGATCCCGTGGCGGGCGAGGACCGAGGTCACGGCGGCCAGGAGGTCGCCCGTGCCCGTGACGACGACGTGGGGGCCGGAGCGCTCCACGCGGCGCACCTCGGGCAGGCCGGTGAGCAGCCCGTCGTCGAGCTCCGCGGACGGCCGGAAGCGGACGCGCTGCTCCGGGTCGGCCCGGGCGACGATGCCGGCCGGCGTGTCGATCGCGATGACCCGGCCCTCGCGGAACACGGCGACCCGATCGGCGAGGTGCTCGGCCTCCTCCATGAGGTGGGTCACGAGCAGGACGGTCACGCCGCGGTCGCGGATCGACTCGATGACGCGCCACGTCTCCCGGCGGGCGTGCGGGTCGAGGCCGGTCGAGAGCTCGTCGAGGATCGCGACCTTGGGCTTCCCGACGAGCGCGAGCGCGATCGACAGGCGCTGCTTCTGGCCGCCCGACAGGTTGCGGTACGCGACGTCGCGCTGGTCCCCGAGGCCGAGGTCCTCGAGCAGGGCGCGAGGCTCGGCCGGTGCGGCGTAGAACGAGGCGAACAGCTCGATCGCCTCGCGAGGGGTCATGCGCTCGGGGAGCTCGGTCTCCTGGAGCTGGACGCCGACGAGGGTGCGGAGCCGGTCACGGTCGTGTCGGGGATCGAGCCCCAGCACGCGGATGGACCCATGGTCGGGCGCACGCAGGCCGGCGATGGATTCGACGGTGGTGGTCTTGCCGGCGCCGTTGGGACCGAGGATGCCGAAGATCTCGCCTTCCTCGACCGACAACGAGACGCCGTCCACGGCGACACGGTCGCCGTAGCGCTTGCGCAGGTCGGTGACTTCGATGACGTTCATGGCATGCAGGCTCGCGCACCAGCCTGCCCGTGCACATCGGCCGGCCGGCTCGAACGCGACGCCCGATGCGGTCGAGGACGGCATCCACCGTTCGGTGGATGCGCCGTCAGGCGGATGACGGCCCGGGGCGGCGATGATGGGGCGATGACGACCGACGACGCAGCCCCGCCTCGGGGCGCCGGCGCGCTGCTGCGGCTCCGCGAGTTCCGCGCGCTCACCGCCGCGGTGGGCATCGCGGGGCTGGCGTTCAGCGCGCTCACGACGGTCGTCGCGTTCCAGGTGTACGACCTGACGCACGATCCGCTCGCGCTCGGCTGGCTGGGGTTGGTGGAGGGGATCCCGGCGCTGGCATTGGCGCTGTATGGCGGCCACGTCGCGGATCGTCTGGACCGGCGGTCGATCGTCATCGCCACGAGCGCCGTGGCCACCCTCGCCGCCGTCGCGCTGGCCGTGCTCGCCGCGGGGTCGACGCCGCTCCTCGGCGTCCTCGCGGTGATCTTCGCGATCGGCGTGGCGGCCGGCTTCGAGCGCCCGGCCCTCACCGCCCTCCAGGCGCAGGTCATCCCCCGTGAGGACGCGGTCCGCGGCGTGTCGATCATGAACAGCGTCAGCCAGGCGGGCTTTCTCGCCGGGCCGGCGCTCGGAGGCGTGGCCATCGCGGTCGTGGGCGTCGCGCTCACGTACGCGGCGCTGGCCGCGCTGCTGGCGGTGGCGACCGGCTGTCTCGTCTTCATCGAGCGCCGCCCGGTCCCCGAGCGCGCCGAGGACGAGCCGATCGGGCGAAGCCTGCTGGGCGGCGTGCGCTACGTCATCCGGACGCCGGCGCTCCTGGCCTCGATGGCGCTGGACCTGTTCGCGGTGTTCTTCGGCGGGGCCGTCGCGCTCCTGCCGATCTTCGCGGCGGACGTCCTCCATGTCGGGCCGGTGGGCCTGGGCGTGCTGCGGACCGCACCGTCGGTCGGGGCGCTGGCGGTGATGCTCGTCGCGGCGCGCTGGCCGCCGGGCCGGCACGCGGGCCGGACGCTGCTGCTCGCCGTGGCCGGCTTCGGGATCAGCATCATCGTGTTCGGACTCTCGACGGTGTTCGTGGTCTCGGTGCTGGCGCTCCTCGCGGCCGGCATCACGGACGGGGTGAGCATGGTCATCCGCAGCACGATCCTGCGGGTCCTCTCGCCGGAGCGGATCCGCGGTCGGGTGGCGGCCGTGAACTGGGTGTTCATCGGTGCGTCCAACGAGCTCGGCGCGTTCGAGAGCGGCGTCGCGGCCCGGCTGTTCGGGGCGGTGCCGGCGGTGGTCGGCGGGGGCTTGCTGACGATGGCCGTGGTCGGCGTCGTCGCGGCCCTGGTCCCGAGCCTTCGCTCGCTCGACCTCGACACCGCCGAGCCAACGGAGCCCGATGAGCCCGAACGGGAAGCGCCCGTCCGCGTCCCGGAGCGTCCCGCGGCCTGACCGGCGCTTCAGCCGGCCGGCGTCGCCTCGGCGGCGCGGTCGCGACCGGCGACTCCCGCCACGACATCGATCGCCTCGGCGACCCGTGCCTCCGTCGTCCGTGGGCTGAGGAAGGCGAACCGGATCATCGCGTGGCCGTCGATCGTGGTCGTCGAGACCTGGAACCGGCCCGTCGCGTGGAGCGCGCGGACGATCTCGTCGGTCGCATCGTCACCGGCCGCCGCCCGGAACACGACGATCGACATCGCCGGGGCCGGCCCGACGACGATGCCGGGCATGGTGGCCAGCCGCCGATGCGCCGACTCGGCCAGGTCGAGCATCCGGTCGAGCTCGCCGGCGAACGCCGCGGTGCCATGGAGCTGGAGGGGGAACCAGACGAGCGCCGCGCGGTTCGGTCGCGTCAGCTCGGGGCCCCGCTCGAAGTAGTGCGGCAACCCCGCGAGCGTGGGGATCCCGCGGAGGTACGAGCCGCGCCCTTCGTGCGCCTCGACGAGCAACGTCGGGTCGCGGACGAGCAGGCCCCCGACGCCATATGGCAGGAACAGGCCCTTGTGTGCGTCCACGGTCACGGAGTCGGCGCGCTCGATGCCCCGCAGGCGCTCACGGCCCCGGGCGGTCAGGGCGAAGAACCCGCCGTACGCGGCGTCGACGTGGAACCAGGCGCCCGAGTCGGCCGCGATGTCGGCCATGCGGTCGAGTGGGTCGATGCTGCCGGTGTCCGTGCTGCCCGCGGTGCCGACGATGAGGAACGGCGTTCGGCCCGCGGACGTGTCGGCCTCGATCGCACCGCGCCAGCTCGTGCGTGTCACATCGCCCCTCGGCGTCGGCCGCGACCGTCCGGATCGCCTCCGGCGGGATGCCGACCAGCCGCGCCGCCTTGACCACCGAGTGATGCACCCGCTCCGAGGCATACATCGTCCGGCCGGCCGGATCACCGGCGTGGGCACGCGCCGCGACGAGCGCCGTCTGGTTCGCGAGCGAGCCGCCCGACAGCAGGACGCCACCCGCGGATGGCGGCAGGCCGAGGAGGTCCGCCATCCAGCGGAGCACGCCCTCCTCCATCGCGACCATGGCGGGCGCCTCGAACGCCGCGCCGGTGAAGGCGTTCGCGCCGGAGGCCAGCAGGGCGGCGATCGTGCCCGCGTCGAGCGCGCCGTTGGGGATGAACGAGAAGTTCCCGCCCGAGGTCTTGTCCCAGCCCGCGGCGGCGATCCGGACGAACCGGTCGAGGATCCCGTCGAGGGGCTCACCCTGGGTCGGCGGCGGCTGACGGGCGACCTCGAGGAGCGCATCGTCCGGCGCGCTGTGGTTGCCGGCCGCCTCGCGCAGGTCGCGCAGCCGCTCCAGCGCCGCGAATGCCTCGAGCGTCGCCGTCCGTCGGCGGTCCGCGTCAAGCTCGAGTCCATCGCCCACGCCGCAACGCTACCAGCCGCCGCGCTCGTCGAGGCCGTCGCCTCCGTTCGCCGACGGGTGTCTGCTGCGAGGCGGCTCAGGCAGCCGCCATCGAGGCGTCCTGGCCGTCGGCCTCGCTCGACGACGTGCCCAGATACCGCGCCGACAGCTCGTGGTACGAGCGCGAGCGCATGGCGAGCAGCGTGACCACGAGGCCGATGACGCCGGCCACGATGAAGATGAGCGCCATCGCCCGCGCCGGCCCCGTGCCGAACCACGCGCCGATCGTGTCGGCCAGCGCGCCGCCGGTCATCGACGGGATGACCCAGAACTGGGCGATGGGCCCGATGAGGAAGGCCGTGATGGGCGACGCCGCGGTCTCGAGGCTCTGCGCGAACCCGAACACGCGACCCTGCTCGCGGAACGGGACCACGCGCTGGATGGTCGTCTGCTCCGACGACTCGACCACCGGCGCCAGGACGAGGTAGATGAAGAAGCCGATCGCGAGCGGCAGGATCTCCGAGCGGATGGGGAAGGTGATCGTGACCACCCACATCGCGGCGTTCGCGAGGAGCAGCGTCCGGACCGGGTTGCGCCCGAGGCCGCGCCGCGCGACCAGGATGCCGCCGGCGATGAACCCGAGGCTCGTGAAGGCGATCAGGATGCCCCACGCCTCGACCGACATGAGCGTCAGGCCATACGGGTCCATCAGCGACATGAACACGCCGCCCAGGAAGTTGTTGAACGTCGAGAACAGCAGGATCGCCAGCAGCCCGGGGACGACGTGGATCGCCTCCAACGCTCCGCGGAAGTCGATGAAGCGTGCCGCGTCCGCGCTCGGCTGCGGCGGCGCTTCCGGGATCCGGATCGACAGGAGATGGGCGGTCACCAGCGCCGTCATCGCCACCGCGATGACGAGCGCCCAGCCCATCCCGAGCAGCCCGATGGCGAGGCCGCTGAACACCGACGTGATCGCGAACGCGACGCCGTTCGCGGTGCCCACGAGGCCGTTCGCCCGATCGCGGCCGTCCTCGGGGACCAGGAGCGTCACCGTCGTCGACAGGGCGACCGCGCGCAGGTTGCCGGCGATCGCGCCCGCGAGCACGAGCACGACGAGCGCCCAGAAGGCCGGGCTGGTCAGGTCGCGGAACGACGACTCGGGCGAGAGCGAGAAGACGACCGCAGCGAGCGTGAAGGTGGCCAGCGAGATCGCACTCGACAGGAGCATCGACGTGCGCCGGAGATGCCGGTCCACGAAGGTGCCGAAGGCCATGCCGGAGATGGCGACGAGGAGCATGTACCCGCCGCCGATGATCGCGGTGGCGAGCACCGACAGGGTCTCCAGGTAGACCCAGAACGTCAGCGCGAACCACAGGAAGTTGTTGGTCACGCTCGCGACGAGCGTGTTGGCCACGAGCAGGTGGAAGATGCGCGTGCGATCGGGCGGCGGGGTGGCGTCGTCCGGTCGATCGGGGGTCATGGCAGCGGCGTTCTCGCGAGGATCCATCGTCGTGTAGACGAGCGGCGCGCCCGCGCCTCATCGGTCCGGGTGGCGGCCGGCCGATGTCGACAATCTACAATCGCCCGATGGCGGAGCTCGAGGGCCGGGTCGCTCTCGTCACGGGTGCTGCACGCGGCATCGGGCAGGCGATCGCCGCCGGGCTCGCGGAGGATGGCGCGACCGTCGCCCTCGCCGACGTCGATCCGGCGGGTGCCGCCGCGGCCGCGGACACGATCCCCCACGCCATCGCCTTCGGTGCGGACGTCGCCGACGCCGCCGCGTGCCGGCAGCTCGTGGACGCGGTCACGACCGCCGCGGGGCGCGTCGACATCCTGGTCAACAACGCGGGACTCCAGCATGTGGCGCCCATCGTCGACTTCCCCGAGGAGCGCTTCGAGCACCTCATCCGGGTGATGCTCTTCGGCGCGTTCCACCTGACGAAGGCCGTGCTGCCCGGGATGATCGCCCGCGGCTGGGGGCGGATCGTGAACATGGGCTCGATCCATTCGCTCGTCGCGTCGCCTGACAAGGCCGCCTACGTCGCGGCCAAGCACGGCCTGCTGGGACTCACGCGGACCACGGCACTCGAGGTCGGCGCGCATGGGATCACCGCGAACCTGGTCGCCCCGAGCTATGTGCGGACGAGCCTCGTGGAGGGCCAGCTCGAGCGCCAGGCCGCGACCCTCGGCATCCCCGCTGACCGGGTGGTGGACGAGGTGATGCTCGCGCCGGCCGCCGTGAAGCGGCTGCTCGAGCCGTCCGAGGTCGCGGCGTACGTCCGCTTCCTGTGCTCGGAAGCGGGCCGGAGCATCACGGGGTCGGCACAGGTGATCGACGGCGGCTGGACCGCCCGATGAGGGATGGGAGGGCGGGCGATGCATGAGCGCCGGGTCGTGGAGGCGATCGTCGACGTGCTGGAGGCAGGGGGTGTCCGTCACGTCTTCGGCATCCCCGGGATCCACACCCTCGCGCTCTACGATGCCCTGGCGGAGCGGCCGGGGATCCGCCACATCCTCCCGCGCCACGAGCAGGGAGCCGCCTTCGCGGCGGACGGCTACGCGCGGATCACCCGGCGCCACGGCGTCGTCTCGACGACGACCGGCCCGGGCACGTTCAACACGCTCTCGGCGCTCGCGGAGGCGTGGTCCGACTCGTCGCCGGTCGTCCTGCTCGGAGGCCAGATCGATTCCGCGCTGCTCGGGCTGGGCAAGGGCATCCTGCACGAGACGGTCGACCAGGGTCGTTCGTTCGAGGCGGTCACGGCGTTCGTCGGCCGTCCGCGCTCCGGGCCGGAGATCCCCGCGGCCGTTGCCGAGGCCCTTCGGTGCGCGATGACCGGACGGAACCGGCCGGCGTACGTGGAGCTGCCGACGGATCTGCTCGACCTGCCGCATCCGGGAGCCACACCGGCCGTGACGCTGCCCGGACCCGTCGCGGTCGACGCGTCCGAGGTCGTCGCCGCGGCGCGGCTCCTCGCCGGCGCTCGTCGGCCGCTGCTCGTGCCGGGCCAGGGCGTCCTCCGCGCGGACGCCGCCGGGGCGCTCCGCCGGCTCGCCGGCCGTCTCGACGCGCCGGTCCTCACGCCGATCACGGGCATCGGGACGGTCGCCGCCGACGACCCGCGCTGGGCGGGGCACATGGTCCCGGGCCAGGCGTCCACGATCGCGCTGCTCGAGGAGGCCGATGCGGTCCTCGTCGTCGGCCTGCGACTCGACGACGTGGAGACCGGACGCTGGTCGCTGCCGTTCCGGAACGTGATCCAGATCGATGTCGACCCGGCCGCGATCGGGCGCGCGTACCCGGTCGAGGCAAGTGTCGTCGGGGACGCACGGCTGGCGCTCGAGGGGCTGCTCGATGAGCTCGGGTCGGGCCCGGCGGCCACGGACGACGGCTGGGGCGCGGGCCGGGCGAAGGTCGCCCGCGACGCGCTCCACGAGGCGGTGCCGCCCGCGGCGCGTGCTACGCGGGACGCGTTCCTCGCGGCGCGTGCGACGCTGCCCCGTGACGCCATCGTCACGCACGACGCGGCGCGCGTGAACTCCTGGACGGGCTACGTCTGGCCGGTCTACGAGCCCGATGGGTCGCACTTCCCGTGGGGCTCGGCGACGCTGGGCTGGGCCCTGCCGGTCGCGAACGGGATGGCCGTGGCCGCGCCGGGGCGGCGCGTCGTCGCGACGTGCGGCGACGGTGGCTTCCTGTTCACGGCCACCGAGCTCGCCACGGCGGTCGCGCACCAGCTCGACGTCACGGTGCTCGTCCATGACGACGCCGCGTTCGGGTCGATCGCGTCCTACCAGGAGCGCCGCTACGGCAAGGCCTACGCGTGCGACCTGGTGAACCCCGACCTCGTGCTCTTCGGGCGGTCGTTCGGGATCCCGACGGAACGCGTCGACGACGTGGCGGAGCTGCCGGCCGCGATGGCGCGCGCGACCGCCGAGCCGGGTCCGTCGATGGTCGTGCTGGGCGCGCCGCTCGGACAGCCGTTCAGCTGAGGCGGTCCCGCGGGCCCCGGCAAGCTCGGGCAGGGCCGCGCGCGCCGCGACGTGGCGCGTCCGGGGAACGAGGGCTTCCTCCTCCGTCTCGGGGGCCATGTCGCGGCGCAGGCGGGGAACGACCGCGGGTTCGTCCTTCCGGTGCGCCACGTGGTGGCGAGCGCGTGGCGACGGATGGCGTAAGGCCGGGGTGAGTGGCAGCCGCGACGATGGTCAGGTGGCGACCCTCGAGCGGCGGATGGATCGGGCTCGCCGAGAAGCGCTGGACATCAGGCGCCGCATCGGCAGCGACATCCGACAGGCACGTGTGGGGGCCGGCGTCAGCATCGGTCGGGCTGCCGATGCGGCGGGCCTCAGTGCATCGGTCTTGCGCAGGATCGAGCGGGGGGAGTCGCCGGGCGTCACCCTCGATCAGCTCGCCCGCGCGTGCGCAGTGGTCGGGCTGGTGTATCGAGGGAATGCCTATCCAGCGAGCCGAGGCGTCCGCGACGCGCGCCACGGGCGGCTGCTCGAGGCCTTCCACGCGCGCCTTCCAGCTGGCACGCCATGGCACACGGAGGTCGGGATGCCGATCCCGGGCGACCTCCGCGGTTGGGACCGGGTGACCGTCCTCGAGGGGAAGAGGATCGCGATCGAAGGCGAGATGCGACTCATCGACACGCAAGCCATCGATCGACGGATCGCGCTGAAGCGCCGCGACAGCGGCGTCGAGCTGGTGATCCTTCTCCTTCCGGACACGAACTGGGATCGCGGCGTGCTCGCGGCCGACCGGGAGCTGTTGCGCGCGAACTTCCCGCTCGACACTCGGGCCGTGCTCCAGGCGGTGTCGGCGGGACGTGCGCCGAGGGCGGGCGGCATCGTCGTGATGCGAGACGCGCCGCGACGTGGCGCACCAGGGGAATGACCGAGGCGTCCCCCGTCGGGCGAGCCACGTGGTGGCGGGGGCGGGGAGCGGAGCGTGGTTCCTCCGTCGGGTGCGCCACGTGGTGGCGCAGGGTCAGGGCAGCCCGAGCAGCCGGGCAGCCGTGCCGCCCTTGATCGAGGCGAGCTCGCCGGGATCCAGCAGGCCGCTCCGGTCCAGCCACTCGTGCGACTGGCGGTAGGTGCAGAACCGGTCCTGGAACGGCATGTCGCTGCCCCACAGCAGGCGATCCGCGCCGATGTGACGCAGCAGCGCCTCCAGCGTCGGCCAGACCTCGCGATACGGATACTCGAAGACGTCGCCCAGGCGGACCGGGAAGCTCACCTCGAGGTGGAGCCGCGGGTCCTCGAACGGCTCCCACAGCCAGTCCGGCAGGCTGAGCCCACGCCCATCGAGGAACGACCGCCACGGGAATCCGTGCGTGAGGCTCACGGTGAGGTCCGGGTAGCGCGCCTGGAAACGGCGGACGTTCGCGAGCTCGGCCCGATAGCCCGCCTGCTCGTCGTCGTGGCCGGGCGCGGCCCCGAGCGTGAGGAACACCGGCACGCCGAGCGTCGAGGCGGCATCCCAGAAGGTCCGGAACGGGCCGTCGAGCCAGTCGCGTGCCCCGCTCCGATACGCGTACTCGGGGATGAACTTGATGGCATGGAGGCCGTGGACCCGGATCGCCGTCTCGAGATCCGCCGAGACGCGCTCGGGCTGCGTGCGGATCGCGGGCTCGTCGACGGGTGCCATGGAGCGCAGCCGGTCGGGGTAGCGCCGGACGCATCCTGCGAGGTACGCCGCGTCGTGGCCGAGCACGCGGTCGACGTGGATGAGCCCCCAGTCGACCCCCGCGTAGTCCATCTTCGCGACGCAGCTCGCCGGGCCGTACGCGAGGTCGGCGAGGTCCGGCGGATAGATCTGCTTGGTGACGTCCTCCCCGTCGACCGTCCAGACGAACCGTCGATGGGCGTCGTCGATCCGAAACGCCGCGTCGGCGGGGCGCAACGGGTCGTCGGGCGCGGGATCCAGCAGCCGGCGCGCGTCGGACGGGGCGCGGTCGCGCACCCGCCACGCCGGCTGGTGGTGCAGCGCATGCCACACCTGGAGGCCCGGCAGCTGCGCCGGCGTCGGCGGGCCGAAGCAGTAGACGTGGGAATCGACGACCGGGGTCACCGCACGTCACGGTCACGCGATGATCAGCTCGCCGCCGTGGATGTCCACGTTGGCGCCGGTGATGTACGCCGCCTCGTCCGACGCAAGGAAGCACACCAGCGCAGCGACCTCCCACGGCTCGGCGAGCCGGCCGAGCGGGATCGACGCCAGCACCTGGGCCATCCGCTCCTCGCCCGTCGACTCACGGACCATCGGCGTGTCGACGATGCCCGGCGACAGGGCGTTGACGGTGATGCCGTCGCGCGCCCACTCGCGGGCCAGGTGGCGCGTCAACCCCAGGACACCCGCCTTCGCGGTCGTGTAGTGGACGCCGCCGAGCGTGCTCGTGGCCCGGCCGGCCATCGAGGCCATGTTGACGATCCGGCCGTGCCCGGTCGCCTTCAGCGCGGGATAGGCCGCGCGGGCACACAGGAACGCGCCGGTCAGGTTCGCGTCGACGACGAGGCGCCATTCCTCGGCCGTGACGTCGGCCGCCCGGGTGGACCGGAGGATCCCGGCGTTGTTGACGAGGACGTCGATGCTGCCGAACGCGTCGACCGCGGCTGCGGCGAGACGCTCGGTGTCCTCGGCCTTCGTCACATCGGTCGTCACCGCCAGCGCGCGGCCACCGGTCGCCTCGATCGCCGAGACCACCTCCGCCGCCGTCTCGTGTCGGAGGTCGGCCACGACGACGGCTCCGCCGTCGGCCGCGAACCGCTCCGCGACGGCCCGGCCGATGCCCTGCCCGCCCCCGGTGACGATGGCCACGCGGCCCGCGAAACGGTCGTGCGTCGAGCGGTGGTCCGTCACGCGATCCTCCGGATGCATTCCACTGGCACTTCATTCTGCGGGATGATGGACAGCGTCATCACCATCGGAGGGCTGGATGAGCATCGGGTTCGGGGTCGTGGGTACCGGGATGATGGGGCGGATCTACGTGCGCGCCCTGCGGCAGATGGTGGACGGCGCCGATGTCGTCGCCGTGCAGGGCGGCTCGCGCGCAGCGGAGCTGGCGGCCGAGGTGGACGTCCCGGTCGAGCCCACGCTCGACGCGCTGCTCGCGCGGCCGGACGTCGACGCGATCCTCCTCGCGAGCCCCACCCAGACGCATCTGCAGCAGACGCTCGCGGCGGCCGCCGCCGGCAAGCACGTGTTCACGGAGAAGCCGATCGCGGCGACGCTGCCGGAGATCGACCAGATGGTGGCGGCGACCCGCGCCGCCGGCGTGCTCCTCGGCGTGAACACCGTCACGCGCTATCGGACCGGCTACCGGATGGCCAAGCAGCTCATCGACGAGGGCGCGATCGGCGAGCTGCGCATGGTCCGCCACATCTACGGCCACACCGGCTGGGGCTTTCCCGCCGAGCACTGGATCAACCGGCCCGAGGCCGGGAGCCCGTGGATCGATCAGGGCTCGCACTGCTTCGACGCCATCCGCTGGGTCGTGGGCGACGAGGTCGACTCCGTGTACGCGCGCTACCACGACTACACGGCGGACACCCAGACCGACAAGAGCGCGATGATGGTGCTCACCTTCCGGAACGGCGTGATGTGCTCGGTCTGGGCGAGCTACGAGTTCCCGAAGCCCGGCCTGGATCCGACGAAATGGACCGGCGACTACCTGTTCGTCGGCTCGGAGGGCATGGTCGACGTCCAGTACCGCGGGACGACCCGGCTGGGCAAGGGCGACGCGTGGTCGACGATCTTCGAGCACCCGGCGGTGGACGGCTCGGGCGCGACGTTCGACCCGAACTTCACGTATGCGTACGCCGACCAGGTGACGGACTTCGCCACAGCGATCCGCGAGGGACGCGATCCGCTGGTCACGGGCGAGGAGGCCCGGAAGGGCATCGAGATCGGCCTCGCGGCGGACCGGTCGGCACGGACCGGGCAGGCCGTGACCCTGCCGCTCGACGGGTGAGCGACGCGATCGCCTACCGGCGCGCGACCGAGGCCGACTTCCTCGCGACCTGGTCGGTGTTCACCGAGGCGGCCAGGGACCTCGCCCGCCGCCACGGATGGCCGACGGTGGATCGCGGGCCGACGCCACCGGACCGGTTCCTCGACTTCCGTCGGTCGGCCGTCCGCCACGACCCGGATGGCTTCTGGCTCGCGGAGGCGGCGGGCGACGTCATCGGCTTCGGCATCGCCGTCCAGCGCGCCCACGTCTGGTATCTCGCCGCGCTCCACGTCCGGCCGGCGTTCCAGGGCCGTGGCATCGGCGCCGAGCTGGTCCGGCGCACGCTCGGAGCACGCTCGGCCCGGCAGCCTGCTGACGGTGGGCGCCGATGCGCGGAATCCGATCTCCAACGCGCTGTACGGGCGGTTCGGGATGTTCCCCTCGATGACGCTGCTCGAGCTGAGCGGGCCCACGCGACCGGCGACCGCGCACGGCCGGCTCCGGCTCGAGCCCGACGCTCCGCCGGCGACGGATCTCGCGCGGCTCGACCGCCTGGTGCTGGACGCGCCCCGGCCCGAGGACCACGCCTTCTGGTCGACGACGCCGGCCGTCCACGGCTACTCGCTGCGGGTCGGGGACAGCGTGGCGGGCTATGTGTACCTCCAGGCCGATGGCGCCATCGGGCCGATCGCCGTCGCCGATCCGGCCAGGCTGCCGGCCGCCATGGACCTGGCGATCGGCGAAGCGGCGTCACTCGGCGCGTCGACGGCGCGTGTCCGCATCCCGGGCGTCGCCCGCTCCACGATCGCGGACCTGCTGGCCCGCGGCTGGCGTTACGGCGATGGACCGACCCTCGTGCTCACCTCGGGTCCGTGGGGCCATTGGGAGGGCTACGTGACCTCCGGCGCGGACGCGCTGCTGTGAGCGGGCTCGACGTCATCGTCCGGGGCGCCCGGATCGTCGACGGGAGTGGCGGACCGGCGGTCGACGGGGACATCGGGATCGTCGGACGGCCGGCTCGAGGTCGTGGGTGGCCGGCTGCCGGACGGGACCGCGGCGGCCGAGGTCGACGCCCGCGGGCTCGTCGTCGCCCCCGGATTCATCGACCTCCACACCCATTCCGACGTCTCGCTGCTGTCCGAGCCGGGCTGCGAGAGCGCGATCGAGCAGGGCGTGACGACCCAGGCCGTCGGACTGTGCGGGTTCTCGGCGGCGCCCGTGTCGGCGGAGACCGTCCGCGCGATGGTCGACGAGGAGCCCGTGTTCGCGTTCCCGGGCGTGGCCTGGGACTGGACGACGATCCGCGGCTATCGCGATGCCGTGACGGCGGCCCGGCCGGCGACGAACGTCACGACCTTCGTGGGTCACAACTCGCTGCGCCGCTACGTGCTGGGCAGCGCCAACCGTCCGCCGAGCGCCGGACGAGCTTCGGGCGATGCAGCGGCTCGTCGAGCAGGGCATCGCCGAGGGAGCGCGGGGCTTCACGACCGGGCTGTCCTACGCGCCGGGCCTGTTCGCCTCGGTCGAGGAGCTCGCGGCGCTCGCGTCCGTCGCGGCGAAGCACGGGCTCACGTATCACACCCACATGCGGTACGGCGACCTGTCGGTCCGCGAGTCCGTGGATGAGGCACTGGAGACGGCGCGGCGCGCCGGCGTGACCCTGAACATCTCGCACCTCTATCCGCGGCCGAACCGGCCGCCCGAGGAGGCCGACGTGCTGCTCGGCAAGCTGGACGACGCCCGCGCCGACGGCCTCGAGGTCACGTTCGACCTCACCGTGTTCCCGCGGGGAGGCGGCGCCTGGATCCAGGGTCTTCCTGGCTGGGCGCGCGATGGGGGCAACGAGGCGACCGCCGCGATCATCCGCGATCCGGCATCGCGCGCCCGTCTGAAGGCGGAGCTGGCGAACCCCGGCCCGGAGGCCTGGGCGACCGACTGGGACGACGAGGTGATCTGCAAGGTGAACTCGCCGGCGAACGAGGGCCTGTTCGGCCGGACGATCGGCGAGATCGCCCGCGAGCGTGGGCAGGAGCCGGTCGATACCGCGCTCGACCTCGTGCTCGAGGACGGCCAGTTCTGGGTCGCCCCGACGATCAAGGACCAGCGCCACCTCGACCGGATGATCGCCAGCCCGCTGTGCGTGCCGATCGGCGATGGGTTCTCGCATCACCCGGTGCGGCATCGGGCGATGGGCCTGATGCCCAAGAGCTTCGGGACGTTCCCGCTGGTGCTGGGCTCCTACGTCCGTGACCGCGGGGTGCTGAGCCTGGAGGTAGCCGTCCACAAGGCGACCGCCGAGCCGGCCCGACGGCTGGGGCTGACCGATCGCGGCCGGCTGGCGCCGGGCCTGGCCGCCGACCTCGTGCTGTTCGACCCGGCGGTCATCGCGAACCGGGCGACCGAGGCCGACCCGGCGGCGCGCCCGGCGGGCATCTCCCGCGTGATGGTCAACGGATCGTGGGCCGTCGTCGACGGCGCGGCGACGGGGGAGCGCGGCGGCCGCATGCTCTGAGCGTTCAGGGTGCACGACGGCCCTTACTTGCGACTCACCTCGGCTCACGGTCGCGGCGTCGACCACTGGGCGGCTCACCCGAACGACGAACGGCGTTCTGTTGGCCACCCCTATCGACGCGATCTAGTCGCAGTCGGGGAAGCGCTCGCGGAGCGTGCGTTGCGCGCCCCCGAACTCCTCGTCGGTGATGGAGCGGTACGGCGAGAGCATGCGGAGCGGGAAGTCGCCCAGGCCGGCGCTCAGCTTGGCGATCGTCTTGTCGTAGGCGCCGTCGACACGGCGGTCCGCCATCAGCGGTGTGAACACCGCGTCGTTCAGCCGGCCGAACCACGCGCCGATCTCGGCCGCGCCGCGCGCATCGCCCCGCTGAGCCGCCTCGACCAGCGCCCACGCATGCTTCGGGGCCAGTGCGCCGTACGTCCCGAGCAGGCCCACCTCACCGAACAGCGAGCCATACGCGACCGACTGCTCGGTGAGGAAGTGCATCAGCTCGGGCGCCTCGCGGACGACGCCCGCGACGACGCCCAGATCGCCGGTCATCGTCTTGGTGGCGACGAGGTTCGGCACCCGAGCCACCAGCTCCCGGTACAGCGGCCCGGTCACCAGCCGGCGCGTGGTCGCGGTGTTGTAGTGCAGGAACGCCGCGTCGGAGAAGGCGCCACAGACCTCCTCGACGTAGCGGATGACCTCGGCATCCGAGAGCACCGCCCACGAGGGCAGCGAGAACTGGAACTCGCGGAATCCGAGGTCGTACGCGATGCGCAGCCGCTCGAGGACGTTCGCCGTCGACAGCCCGATCACCCCGACCATCGGCGTGATGCCGTGCTTCGCGGTCTCGTCGCCGAAGACCTCGATGACCTGCCGGAACCGCGCGCTGTCGACGGCGTAGCCCTCGCCGGCCGTCCCGAACACGTAGACGTGGCGGAACCCGGACTCGGCGAGACACCGGATCTGGAGCCGGAACATCGCCTCGTCCAGTCGCTCCGCCTCGTCCCACGGGCAGAGCGCGCTGACCATGACGGTGCTCGGGTAGCGGGCCATCGGACGAGCGCGCTACGCCGAGGGAGCCGCGGGCAGCCGGCCCGACTCACGGAGCAGCTTGATGATCTGCTCCGCCGCTTCGACGTGGAGGCCCGCGATCGACTCCACCGACGCCGCCGCGATGTGCTGGGTCAGCGTGACGTTCGGGTGTGACGTCAGGAGGTCGTTGGAGGGGTCGGGCGGTTCCGGCGACCGGACGTCCAACGCGGCATACGCGACATGCCCGGAATTGAGCGCGTCGCGCAGCGCCTGCTCCACCACGATGCCGCCGCGCGAGACGTTGACGATCAGGACGCCCGGCTTCGTCTTGGCCAGCATCTCCGCGTTGATGATCCCGCGCGAGGTCTCGGTCAGCGCCGCGGACGACACGATGATGTCCGCGCGGGCACACAGCTCATCGAGCGACACCAGCTCCACCTCGGGGAAGCGGCTCGCCGAGATGTACGGGTCGTACGCGATGATCGTGGGCTTGAAGCCCATGAGCTTCTGGGCGATCAGGTGCCCGATCCGCCCGAGCCCGATGATGCCGATGGTCCGCGACCGGATCCGGTGGAGCTCCTGGTAGACCGGCCACTTGTAGATCTCCCAGTCGCCCTGCGCGGCGGCGGTGGCGAACGGCACCAGCCGGCGCTGGGCGGCGAGGACCAGGAGCACCCCGTGGTCCGAGACCTCCTCGTTGTTCGAGGTCGGGCAGTTCCAGATCGGGATGCCCTTCGCCGCGGCGGCCTTCGCGTCGACGTAGTCCATGCCGACGCTGTAGCAGATGATGCCGACGGCGTTGTCGAACGTCGCGATGTCGTCGGCGGTCAGCGCGCTCGAGGTGAACACCACGTCGGCGGTGCGCATCGCCGCCTCGGCCTCCGCGCGGTCCTTCGGGATGACGAGCCGGATGCCGAGCGGCTCGAGCATCGAGCGCTCGACCTCGTAGCTCCAGTCCATGATCCCGATCGGCTCCGGGATGACCACGACCGGCCCCTCGCCCGTCGCGGCGCCGCTCTGTCGTTCCTGCGTCTCCGTCATCGTCCCTCTCCTCCGAGTCCGTCGATGCGCGTGGTGGCGCGGATCGCGCTCAGCCTCATCCTGCCGCTGCCTGCCCGCGGGCGATCGCCAGGTCGCGCACGGAGCCCGACTCCAGCACGACGATGTCCAGGCTCGCCGTCACCGCCTGGAAGCCGGTCTCGAGATAACCGCGCGCACGAGCCGGGTTGCCGACGAGGATCCCGGGCACGATGCCGGCGCGCCGGCAGGCATCCCGCACCGTGTCGGTCGCCGCGACATGGCGCGCCCGCTGCTCGTCCGACCAGACGCCCGGGTCGGTGGACATCCCGAGGGAGATCGCGAGGTCGGCCGGCCCGACGAAGATGCCGGTCAGCCCTTCGACGGCGGCGATCGCGTCGACGTTGTCGAGCCCGCGGACGGTCTCGATCATCACGAAGCACCCGAACCGCTCGAGCTCCCGGGGCTCCTCGTTGCCGATCAGCAGCCCGGTGCGGATCGCGCCCCACGAGCGCGTGCCGTGCGGCGGGAACCGGCACGCCGACACCGCGGCCGCCGCCTCCTCGGCCGTTTCCACGAGCGGGACCACGACCGCGAGCGCGCCCAGGTCGAGCGCCTTCCCGATGTCGCGGTACGCATGCGAGGGGACGCGGACGATGGCCGTGCCGCCGCCGGCCTGGATCGCCTGCAGCACCGGGGCGAGCGTCGACAGCTCGATCGTGCCGTGCTGCATGTCGACGATCACGAAGTCGTACCCGGCGTGACCGAGCACCTCCGCGATCACCGTCTCGGTGGTGGTCGCCCAGCAGCCGATGGCCGGCTTGCCGGCCGCCAGCCAGGCCAGGAACGGGTTCTCGTAGGCCATCCGCTCACACCCCCTCTCGTGGGATCGTCGTCTGCCACCGCCGGTCCCAGACCGGGCGATCGTCCTCGAGCGCCGCCATCGCGATGTCGAGCAGGAAGTCGTGACGCGTGCAGGACAGCGTCACGTCCGCCGAGACGCGGATCGTGGATCCGTCGCGGACGATCTCGAAGGCCCGCCGGCTGTGGGCGGTGGTCGCGGCGGGATCGCCGGCGACCAGCGTGTTCCGGTCGAAGCCCGTGACCGCCAGGGCCCGCCCGTTGCGGTCCTGCCGGTTCAGCGGTCCCTCGACGGTGTTCGTCACCGTCGTCGTCCCGGTCATGGCGTCGGTCACGATCTCGCGACCCCAGTGACCCTCCCGTAGCACCGTGATCGCCGCCTCGGGGCCCCACGCCGGCTCGCCCAGATCGGGGAGCGCCGAGTCATCGTCCCGTGGCGGTCGCACCGGCAGGTCCAGCGTCCCGCCGTGCACCGTCAACCGCACCGGCTCGGGCGACGGCCAGACCATCGGCCAGTACTGCGTCGAGACCGCGAGCCGGACGTGATGCCCGGGCAGGAACGCGTAGCCCGTGTCGTTGAGCTGGACACGGACCGTGGTCCGCTCGCCGGGGACCATCGGCCGGATGTCGGCGTGTCCATCGCGATGGGTGAGGTCCAGCACGCCGAACGACACGCGGGTCGATGCACCGTCCGGGCGCACGTCGCACAGCCGGACGGCGACGAAGGCCGACGGCCGGTCGACCTCGAGCTCCAGCTCGACCACCGGCGCGCCGAGGATCTCGAGGCGCTCCTCGAGCGCCGGCCCGTCCCAGGTCAGCGAGCGGCCGTCGTCCTCGCGCTGGTCCCCCGGGAACTCGGGGCCCTTCCCGCCGGTCCCGTACGGACACCACTCGCCACCGACGAGGCCCGTGGTGTCGGGCGACGACCACTGGCGGGCAACCGCGGGACCGGCCGGCGATGCCGCGCTCGAAAGCCGGTCGCCGTCGAGAGAGAGCCGCTGGGTCGTGATCCGGGGCGACGGCCACACCGGCTCGCCGACCCACCGTCCAGGCGCCGTCGGATAGAACGGCGCCGCGGGGACGTCCTCGGCCATCCAGGCCCGGAGCATCGGCTCATCCATGACGCCCGTGTCGAGGCCCTTCAGCCAGTGGTCGAACCAGCGGACGACCTGGGCCAGGAAGTCGTAGCCCGGCCCGGGCGTCGCGAGGTGCGGATACGCATGCGCCCATGGGCCGATGACCCCGCGACGCGGGACGTCGAGGCCGGCGAGGAGCCGCGGGATCGCGTTCCGGTAGCCGTCGAGCCAGCCACCGACGGCGAGGACCGGTACCTCGATCCGCGAGTAGTCCTCGCAGACGGAGCCGTGCTCCCAGAACCCATCACGGAGCTGGTGGCGGAGCCAGATCTCGAGGGGCGGGCTGTCCAGCGCGTCGATGCGCGTCTGCCACATCTCGCGCCAGCGGTCACCGACGAGGGCCGGATCGGGCGGCAACGCGAGGAGCGCCTGGAACAGCGTCCCCCAATCGAGCATGTCCGTCAGCAGGCAGCCGCCCATGTAGTGCATGTCGTCGGCGTAGCGGTCGTCGGTGGAGCACGAGGTGACGATCGCGCCGAGGGCCGGCGGGCGAAGCGCCGCGACCTGGAGCGCGTTGAAGCCCGACCAGGAGTTGCCGATCATCCCGGCACGTCCGGACGACCACGGCTGCGCGGTGAGCCAGGCGATCGCGTCGCACGCGTCCTGCAGCTCCTGGGCCAGGTACTCGTCGCGCAGGATCCCGTCCGACTCGCCGCTGCCGCGGATCTCCAGGCGGACGGCCGCGTAGCCGTGGCCCGCGAGGTACGCGTGCATCGGCTGGTTGTTGATGGCCGACAGGTCGCGCTTGCGATACGGGTGGTACTCGACGATGACCGGCACCGGATCGGCGTCCGCGTCCTCCGGCAGCCAGACCCGGGCGGCCATGCGGTCGCCGTCGGGCAGCGGGATCCACAGGTTCTCGAGCTCGCGGACCGCGCGGGGCAGCTGGTCGACGACCTTCACGAGGCTCCTCGCTCAGCTGCGATCGAGGACCGGGATGGGCAGCGCCAGCGGCAGCGGCAAGCCCAGCCGGTCCGCGAGCCCGGGGATCGGCGGCGTCGGACGTGCCGGATGCGATCCGAACAGCGCGGCGGCCCAGGCACGGCGGCTCAGTTCGAGCGGCGCCGGCCGGCCGAGGAGTGCGTCGATGTCGTTGACCCGGACCATCATCCCGTCGGTCACCGCCCGGCGACGACCCGGGACGGCGTGCTCGACCACCTCGGCCAGGACGGTGGGTGCCCGGAGCGACGGGGCGTCGAACGTCGCGCCGTCGGGCAGCCCGGCTGAGCGCCGCCTGGACCAGGGTCGCGACGGCCGTCGGCTCGCCGCCGGCCTCGATCAGCCCCGGCTTGTTGATCGCTTCGCTGACCACGAGGTACCCGACGGGCACACCGCCCCGCCGGGCGACCAGCGTGCGCATCCGCGGCAGCGCGAACAGCGCCCGGGTCTCGCGGGCGTCGCGCCGGATCCCCTGGCCGTCGGCGTCCGCGTCATGCATGCCGCGGATCGCGTCGAGGGTGGCGGTGTCCGTCGCCGCCAGCGTGCCGACCACGATCCCCGGGTCGCGGGCGAAGGCGTCCGCGTCCGGCCGCGCGAGCGTCACGGCTTCGTTCTGGAAGACCACGGGGTGGTACCCGGCATGCTCGTAGAACGGGAACGTCTCGACGAGGGTCCACAGCACCGACAGCGCGCAGCCCGCATCCGCCATCGCCTCGATCGCGCTGCCGAGGCACCGCGACGCGTAGCCACGATGCCGATGCGCCGGTGCGGTCGCGGTGGGCGAGATGATCCCGACCTTGATCCGCCGCGTGCCCACGACCGCGGCACGCGGCAGCACCGGGACCACCGAGACCAGCTCGCCGTCCACGCGGAGCACGCGGACGTTGCGCAGGTTCTCCGGCGCGTAGACCAGCGGGTAGTCCGTCAGGAGCGTCTGGTCCGTGCCGGCGCGCATCGCGGCGTCGACGAGCGCGATGAGGTCCGGCACGTCGGCCGGGACGGCCGGGCGCGGACCATCGATGGTGACGGGATCGGGCAGGCCGGTGACTGCCAGCATGTCGTAGATTGTCGACAATCTACGCAACGCCGACAGGGTGTCCACGCACGCCACCGTGCGCATGCGGCACGAGGAGGAGCTGGATGGGAGCCGCCGCGACCAAGCCGCCTGCCGGCCCGCGCGTCACGCTGCCGGCCGAGGGCGTCGACCGCGACACGCTCCGTCGGGAGCTGGACGAGGCCGCGGCGGGCGACGTCGACTGGCTGCGCCGGATGGCGGTCGGCACGAACTACCCGGCCGGCGACGACGTGCTCGAGGTCGCCAAGGAGGCCTATCTCCGGTTCTTCTCGACCAACGGGCTGCTGCCCGACATCTTCCCCAGCCTCGCCCGATTCGAGCGCGAGGTCATCGACTACGCGGCCGGGCTGTTCCATGGGCCGGACGCCGTCGGGAGCATCACGTCCGGCGGCTCGGAGTCGATCCTCATGGGCGTCAAGTCCGCCCGGGACCGTGCCCGCCGTGTCCACCCGGAGATCAGCCAGCCCGAGATGGTGGTCCCGGAGTCCGCCCATCCCGCGTTCTGGAAGGGCGCCCACTACTTCGGCCTGAAGCTCGTCCGGGTGCCGCTGGGACCGGACCTCGAGATCGACCAGGACGCGTACCGCGCGGCGATCACCGACCGGACGGTGCTGCTCGTGGGCTCGGCGCCCAGCCTGACCCTGGGCATGGTCGATCCGATCGCGGAGCTGGCGCCCATCGCCGAGGAGCGGCGGATCGGGTTCCACGTCGATGGGTGCGTCGGCGGGTGGTTCCTCCCGTGGGTCGAGCGACTCGGCGAGCCCGTGCCGTTGTGGGACTTCCGCGTCCCGGGCGTGACGACCATCTCCGCCGACCTCCACAAGTTCGGGTATACGGCCAAGGGCGCGTCCGTGGTCATGTCGCGGGACCACGACGTGTTCGACCACCAGCCATTCCGGTTCGGCGGCCCGCAACGCCCCGACGACTGGTACGTGACGCCGTCGATGACGGGGACGCGACCGGGAGGCGCCATCGCCGCCGCGTGGGCCGTGCTGACCTATCTCGGCGAGGCGGGCTACCTCGACCGCACGCGCCGGACGCTCGACTACCTCCATCGCTGGTGGGCCGGCATCGACGCGATCGAGGGGCTGCACGTCATGGGCCGGCCGGTGATGGGCGTCTTCGCGGTGACCTCGGAGACGCTCGACATGTTCGCGATCGGCAAGGGCATGGAGGAGCGCGGCTGGCTGGTCTTCGCGGACAGCCACCCGCTGCCGGCGCTCCGCTACATGCAGTCACCGGGCCACGAGCCGTTCGTGGATGCCTACCTTGCGGACCTCCGCGAGGTGGCGGACCTGGTCCGCAGCGGCCGGCTGACGAGCGACGGTGGGAGGGCGCGGTACACGTGACGGCAAGACTCATGGTGCGGGGCGTCCGGCTCATCGACGGCATCGCCGACGCGGCGCGCACGAACGTCGACGTGACGGTCGACGACGGGCGGATCACGGCCATCGACGGCGCCTCGTCGACGCCACCGCCGGACGGCACGACGGTCATCGATGGCGCCGGGCAGACGCTGCTCCCCGGCCTCATCGACTGCCATTCGCACTACCCGATCGACACGACGGTCGACGACGGCTTCGCCACGTTCCGCCACGACCCGGACGCCCTGATCGCCCTGCGCGCGGCCGGCGCCGCCCGACGCGCGCTGGAATTGGGCGTGACGACCGCACGCAGCGCCGGGTCGCCGGGCTCGTTCGACTACGTGCTGCGCGACGCGATCGCCGCGGGCTTCGTCCCCGGTCCGCGACTCCTCGCCGCGGGTCCCGCGATGACCATCACCGGTGGCCACGGCTGGCCCTTCGGTCGCGAGTCGGACAGCGTGGTGGAGTTCGTGCGAGGGGTCCGGGCGAACGTCCGCGACGGCGCCGAGGTCATCAAGGCCGTGGCCAGCGAGGCGGCGATGCTGTCGGGCTGGGACCAGGGCGCCGGTGGTGCCGAGATGACCGAGGAGGAGCTCAAGGCCGTGGTCGACGAGGCAGCCCGGCTCCATCGGCGGGTGCTCGCGCACGCCCAGGGCGGGGAGGCCGTCCGGCGCGCGGCACGAGCCGGCGTCGCCAGCGTGGAGCATGCGTTCCTCGCCGAGGAGGCCGACCTCGAGGTCCTCAGGGCGAGCGGCGCGACGCTCGTGCCGACGCTCAGCGTCACGGACGTCTGGCGCACGATCGAGGGCCTGACCCCCGTCTCACGAGCTCGTCAGGACCTCATCGAGCCGCTCCATCGCCGGTCGTGCGAGACGGCGATCCGCATGGGCATCCCGATCGCCACGGGCACCGACTGCGGCGTCCGCGGCGTGACCTCCGACATGGTCGCGCGCGAGGTCCGGCTGATCCACGAGCACGGTGCGCCCGCGATGACCGCGATCCGGGGCGCGACGAGCATCGCCGCCCGAACGCTCGGCCTCGAGGCGGAGATCGGCACGGTCGAGACGGGCAAGCGAGCCGATCTGCTGCTCGTCGACGGCGATCCGCTGGCCGACCTGCGCTGCCTTGAGCGCGTGCGGGCGGTCGTCAAGGCCGGGGAGATCGTCCATCGGGTGGCCGCCGCCTGACGATCGGCGCGTCGGACGACTGCGCGAGCGCCTTCCGAAGCGCGTTGCGGCGGCGGTTCCGGATGTCCCAGGCGAACAGCGCGACGCTCGTGAGCGTGATGATCGACCCGACCCGGAGCGCATCCTGGATGCCGATCGCTCCGGCGATCGCGGCACCCGCGAGCGGGGCCACGATCGTCGCCGTGTTCGCGAAGGTCGTGTCGAGCGCGGTGAACGTCACGCCGTACTGCCGCGGGATGCGGTCCATCAACTCGTCGAACAGCGCGAGGTCGACGCCCGCGCTGAACAGCGATGCCACCGCGGCGAGCACGGCGACGACCGCGAGGTTGCCGGTGAGCGAGATCGCGACCGGGTAGAGCGACGACACCAGCAGGGTCGTGAGGAGCATGAACACCCGCCCGCGGACACGCGCCTGGCGGCGCCAGTACAGGTAGCCCACCAGCAGGGCCGCGGACTGGGCCGTCGCGATGATCCCGATCCACACGTCCGGGGCATGGAGCTCACGCACGAAGTACAGCGGGATCAGGGGCAGCGTCAGGCGCACGCCGGCGATGTACACGAGCTGCCGGGCGCTGTAGCCGAGGAACGCGGGGTGCGCGCGCGCGATCGCGCCGACGCCGCGGATGCGCTGCCACAGCGACGACCGGCTCGCCGCCTCCGTCCCATGCGCCACGACCCGATAGCGACTCGAGAACTGGTAGCTGATGACGCCGGCGACGGCGAACCCGGCGAACATCAGCGCGTAGCCCGCCGGGAAGGGCAGGAGATCGAGCGTCACGCCGACCAGCGCGACGACGATCGCGCTCGTCACGCCCATGATCGACCAGCGCCGGCTCATCAGCTCCATGCGGCCCCGCGGCCCTGCCGCGCCGTCCATGACCACCGGGAACGCGACGATGCCGATCGTCTGCGGCACGGCGGCGATCGCCCAGACGACGAGGACGGCCGGCACGGCCAGCTGCGGCGACAGCGTCACCACGATGAGCGCCATCGCGCCGTACCCGAGATGTCCGAGGAGGCGCCCGCGGCTGTACCACGCGACGATGCGTGTCTGGCGCTGGAGGACCTGGCCGAACGGGATCGCCAGCATCACCGCGAACACGGCCGGGATGGCGGTCAGCAGGCCCACCTCGAACGCCGAGCCGCCGAGGCGGGCGATGAACACGGGCAGGAACGTCGACGCGGCGTTGATCGCGCCCATCGCGACCGAATCGCCCCGGATCATCCGGTCGTTGTGGACCTCGTCCGAGTGGCTGGGCGTGGGCCGCAGCGACGGGATCGGGATCGACGGCAGCGCCGGGATGGGCAGGGTCGGGATGGGCAGCGTCGGGATCGGCAGGGTCGACCGGAGCCTGGACTTCCGCCGGCGGCGGCCCGGGCTGGTGGGCGGCATCGATGGACGTCAGTCGACGACGATGGGAACGCGCCCGACGAACGGCCTCGGCATCGCCACCATCCTCGTCCCGTGCGCCGCCCCACGGGCCGCGCTCGCGAGCCCGGCCGAAGTGTAGATTGTCGACAACCCGCGGCGACGGCGAGCGTGGGACGCACGAGGAGGGACGGTGACGCAGGCGGTCGTCGCATCGGGCCGCCTCGCGATGGTGGCCGACCATCTCGTCCTTGCGCTCCGTGAGGACGGCGCGACCGAGGGCGCCGCCGACGCTCCGTCCTTCGTCGTCAGCTGGTACGCCGTCGCGTTCTCGTCGACGGCGCCCGGAGGGAACCTCGCGTTCGTCCGCTCGGCGGACCTGCCCGATGGCGAGCTCGTGGCCACCGACACGCCCGGCCTGGACCGCGTCCTGCGGGGGCGCTTGAAGCCGAGGTCCTGGCCGCTGGACGACCCCGACCGCGCAGCGACCACCGCCACGTTCGAGCGCTCGCCCATCCGTGACGGCGCCGTGACGGCGCGCATCGTGGCCGGCGATCACGTGATCGAGGTCGCGTGGCGCGACCTCGGGACGCCGCTGGTCGCATCCGGGCGGGTCGGCGGTGCGGACGCGCCGTGGGACACGACGACGGTCCTCATCGAAGCTGCCGGCTGGTCGGCGGCCGTCGACGGCGTGGCGGTCCAGGGACGGCCGTTCCCGAACCATGTCTGGGACGGCTGGTTCGGCCGGCCGCTGTCGTCGGCGCTGGTGGCGATCGCAGAGGTCTTCCGGGAGGTCGACGCATGATCACGGTCGTGGCCATCGGGCCGGTCGCGGTGACCACGAACTACTGGGAGGAGTACCAGGAGGACGGGACCGAGGAGATCGGCTGCCGCGTCCAGCTCCGGCGGCTGCGCGAGGTGCCCTCCGAGATCCCACCGCCGCAGCCGCGGCGGGACGCGACCTGGTGGTCGATCGACGAGCCCGTCTGGCGGGCGGACCTGTTCACGACGGTCGGCAGCACGACGGCGCTCGATGCCTCCCACTACCACCCGACGTTCAGCGGCATCCAGCCGTGCGAGCGCGTGTTCGATCCGTCGATCTTCCCGGATCCGCACGCCTGGATCGTGGGGCGGCTCTCGGATCTCCGGGGGATGCTCGATGAGGCGGGGCACCCAGAGCTGGCCGCGGGCATCGACGACACCGACGTGGCACAGGCGATGCCGGCGATCCTCGCCGCGGTCGCGGCGACGCTGACCTATCGCCCGGCACACCGTGCCGACGTGCCGTGACCGGCCCGGCCGAGATGCGCGTCACCGGGATCACGACCCGGATCCTCGCGTACGACCTGCGACCGGCCTGGGGCGACCACCCGCCCGAGGGCATCTTCGACACGACCTATCGGATCCCGCTCGTCACGCTCCACACGGACGCCGGCATCGACGGACATGCGATGCAGTACGGCGGCCTGGGCGAGGGCCGGGCGATGGGACACGTGCTGCACGAGGCGTATGCCGGCGACGTCATCGGCCGTGACCCGCGCCATGTCGAGGCGATCTGGCAGCACCTCCGGCGCAAGCAGCGGCACATGTACAACACGAGCGACGCCACGATCGGCACGCTCGACGTCGCGCTGTGGGACCTGCGAGGCAAGGCCCTCGGGCAACCCGTCGCCGCGCTCCTGGGGCTCGCTCGGGAGCGGGTCCCGTGCTACGCCACCGCCCGCTCGATCGACCCGTCGCCCGAACAGGTCTTCGAGGAGGCGAAGCTCCGCCGGTCCGAGGGCTATCGCGGCTTCAAGATCCAGTTCTGGGACGGCCTGGAGCGCGACATCCCGCGGTTCCACGCTGCGCGCGAGGGCGCCGGCCCCGACTTCACGCTGATGGAGGACGCCGCAGGCGGCTACACCTACATCCAGGCGATGGCCGCGGGCCGGGAGCTCCAGGCGCTCGGGTTCACCTGGTTCGAGGAGCCCATCCCCGACCGCCGGCTGGATCAGCTCCGACGGCTCGCGGATCAGCTGGATATCCCGATCCTGGCCACGGAGACCCTGCTGCTCCACGAGCTCCCGGAGCATCTGCGGCACGGGGCGGCGGACATCGTCCGCGGCGATGTCCTCATCAAGGACGGCATCACCGGACTGCGCAAGGCGTGCATCGCCGCGGAGCTCTTCGGCTATGACCTCGAGATCCACGGACTGGGCGGGTTCCTGTCGGACGTGGCGAACCTCCATGTGGCGTTGTCGGTCGAGAACTGCCGCTTCGTCGAGGCGCATCACCCGGTCTACGAGCAGGGCGTCAAGGGCCGTCCCCTGGCCATCGATCCGGACGGCTGCCGGGTGCTGCCCGACGCGCCGGGCCTGGGCGTCGAGCTGGACTGGGACTGGATCGACGACCACACGCAGGAGATCATCCGGTCGGGCGAGACACCGTCGTGACGCCGTCGTGACACCGCTCCGGGTCCTGGTCGCGGGGCTGGACCACTACCACGTCACGGGCTGGGTGGACACCCTGGGCCTGTTCCCGGGCGACCTGGAGATCGTCGCGCTGTACGACCCGGACCCGGCCAACGGACAGGCGCTCCGGCCGCGCTTCGTCGACCCGTCGCTGCCGGCGGCGCTGCCACCCGGGTTCCGCGACCTGCCCTTCTCGACGGACCTTGACGCGGCCCTCGCGGAGCATCGCCCGGACGTGGCGCTCGTGACGATGCCCGACCGCGATGCGCCGGCGGTCATCGAGCGGCTCGCGCGTGGCGGCGTGCACATGGTCATCGACAAGCCCGCGGCGCTGACGAGCGCGGCTGCTCGGCAGGCGTTCGATGCCGTGCGGGACCACGGCGTCCGCACCGTCGTGGGCCTGACGCGCCGCTACTCGCCCGCGGCGCGCGCCGCGCGTGCAGTCATCGAGACCGGTCGCCTCGGCACGCTCGTCACCGCCGAGGCGATCTTCGCCACGTCGACGCGTCCGCGTCCGCGAGCCGGCGAACCACCTGTTCGACCCCGCTCGGAGCGCGGGTGGCATCCTCGCCTGGCTGGGGATCCACGACCTGGACACGCTGCCCTGGCTCATCGGCGAGCCGGTCGTGGAGGTGTCGGCGATGACCGCGCGGCGCGGGGATCCGGATCTCGCCGTGGAGGACGTGGCGGTCGTGGCGCTGCGCTTCGCGGGCGGTGCCGTGGCGGCCCTCCAGGACGCGTACGCGCTGCCCGCCCGCGGCTATCGGACGCGCTTCGCGATCCGCGGCGTCGACGCGTCGGTGGAGCTGGGTCCGCGGCGAGGCGCTCACGCTCGTGACCGCCGGCGAGGACGGGATGACGCGCGACGCCACCACGGCGTTCGACGATCCGGTGGTGCCGGGCTACGGGGCCGGCGGCAAGGCGGCGGTCGAGGACCTGCTCGGCGCGATCCGCGATGGGCGTGAGACGGCCGCGCCCGGGGAGCTGCTGGTGGACGCGCTGCGCCTGATCGAGGCGGCGTATCGGTCCGCGCGCGAGGGTCGCGTCGTGCGCGTGGAGGGCGCGTGACGCCGGCTAGCGGTCCGACGTCCCGCGGCGATCGAACGCGTCCCGCAGGCCGTCACCGACGAAGTTCACCGCGAGCACCATGAGCACGATGAAGATCGCGGCCGGGACCCACTGCCAGGGATATCGCTCGAGCACCGTGACGACCCGCGTCTGCTGCACGAGGTTGCCCCAGCTGGGCGTGGGTGGCTGGACGCCCAGGCCGAGGTAGCTGAGGCTCGCCTCGAACACGATCACCGTGGCCACGAGGAACGTCGCGTAGACCACGAGCGGGGCCACGATGTTGGGCAGGATGTGCGATCGCGATCATGCGCGGCGTCGACACCCCGATCACGCGTGCCGCTTCGATGAACGAGGTCTCGCGCAGCGCGAGCACCTGGCCGCGGATGATCCGGGCGCCCTGGGCCCACGACACCACGCCGATCATGATCATCATCGTGATCAGGCCGGCACCGATCGTGTACGCGACGACGATCAGCAGGAGGATGATCGGGAAGCTCAGGACGATGTCGACGAGGCGCATCAGCGTGGTGTCCACGCGGCCACCGGCATAGCCCGAGATCACGCCGACGGTCGTCCCGATGACCGCGGCGATGAACACCGAGACCATCGCGACGAGGATCGAGACACGCCCACCGACGAGCGTCCGGGCGAGCACGTCGCGCCCGAGGGCATCGGTGCCCAGCGGGTAGCCGGGGATCTTGCCGGGTGGCTGGTTGGTGAACCCGAGCCTGAGGTTCTGCTTGAGCGCGGCCTCCTCGGACCCGAGGAGCGCGAGCACCACGATGATGACGATCGTCACCAGGCCCACCAGCGCCAGGCGGTGACGCAGGAAGCGGCGGAGGGCGCGCTGTCGCGGGGAGCCGACGCTCCGAGCCACGGCGACCGGGACGACCAGCGGTGCCGCGACGTCCTGCTGGGCCATCTCAGCTGTACCGGATCCGTGGGTCGGCCACGCCGTAGGCCACGTCGGCCAGCGAGGTTCGCCACCAGCACCACGGTCGCCAGCAGGATCGTGATGCCCATGATCAGCAGGAAGTCCCGCTGGTTGACCGCCTCGGTGAGCATCAGCCCCAGGCCGGGCCACGAGAACACCGACTCGGTGACCACGGCGGCCCCGACGACCTCCGGGATCGACAGGCCGATGAGCGTGATGATCGGGATGAGGCCGTTGCGGAAGGCGTGTCGCCACAGCACGGTCGGCGCGGCCAGGCCCTTGGAGCGTGCGGTGGTGATGTACTCGGCGTTGATCACGTCGAGCATCGAGGCGCGGGTGTAGCGCATGAAGATCGCCATGTACCCGAAGCCCAGGATGAGCGCCGGCAGGGCGAGGTGGCGCAGGAAGTCCACGAAGTCGAACGGCTTGCCCACCGACGTCATGCCGGCGATCGGGAAGATCCTGAACTGGAGCCCGAGCAGCCACAGGCCACCGAGGCCCAGCAGGAACGACGGCAGCGAGATGCCCAGGAAGGTGACGCCGGTCAGCAGGAAGTCGATCTTCGAGTACTGGCGGACGGCAGACAGGATGCCCAGCGGGATCCCGACGAAGATCCCGAACAGCAGCGCGGTGCCGGTGAGGATCAACGAGGCTCGCAGCCCGCGCCCGACCTCGTCGGCGATGGACGTGCCGTTCATCGCCCGGTAGCCCAGCTGCCCCTGGAGCGCGTTGCTGAGCCAGCTGACGTAGCGCACCGGCAACGGCTGGTCCAGCCCGTAGCGTCGGATGATCTCGTCGCGTGCCTGCGGGTCGGCGTTCAGCTCCGGCCGGATGAGGCCGTCCGCGACGTTGCCCGGCGCGATGCGCGATGAAGGTGAACACCAGCAGCGTGATCCCGATGAATACCGGGATGCTGATGAGGATGCGGCGGATGATGAAGGTGGTCACCGACCGTCAGCTCCGGTCAGGGATGTGGTTGGGGGGATGGAACGGGGGCGGAGCGAAGCCGCTCCGCCCCCTGATCCGCGTGATCGATCCCGGAACTGACTAGCTCGAGATCTCCCACAGCTCAGCCGCATCGTAGTACGAGCCACCGCCGGCGGCGGGGATCGCGATGAAGTTCTTGACGTTCTTGCTCACGACATGGAAGCGGACGGACTGCCAGAGGTACAGGTTCGGCAGGGTGTCGTGCGTCACCTGGCAGACCTGCTGGTAGAGGGCGTCCTGCTTGGCCTGGTCGAACTCCTTGCGCGCGGCGTCCAGGGCCTTATCGACGTCGGCGTTCTCGTAGTGGTAGCCCTTCACGCCGTTGCTGCCCGTCGGGTACGCGTTCTTCGAGTAGAAGTAGTTGTACCCGCGATCACCGGTCGGCCCGTTCGCGGCACCCCAGAACGAGATGGCGCTCTTGCCGTCGGTGTAGAACAGCTTCTGCCAGGCCACGTTCTCGAGCGGCGTCGGCGTGACGGTGAGCCCGATGTTGGTCTTCCAGTTCTCCGCGATCGCCGTCATGACGTTCTGGGAGAGCGGGTCGGCGTAGTACGTGTCGAACACGAGGTTGCCGAGCTTGGACAGGTCCACGCCGGCCTTGTTGAGCAGGTCCTTCGCGCCGGCGGGATCGTAGCCCTGCGGCGTGACGCTGCCCGTCAGGTTGGGCAGGCCGTAGAGGCACGGGACGATGTTCGCCGCGCCGCCGTAGATGTTGTCGACGATCGACTGCCGGTCGATGGCCATCAGGAGCGCCTGACGGACCTCCGGCTTGCCGAACTCGGGGACGACGTTCGGGTTCGCCGAGATGCCGTTGTCCACGCCGGAGTTGCCGGGCAGGACGACCGCATTGGCGTTGCCACGCTCGCGCTCGACCTCGTCGGCGGTCAGGTACGTGAACTGGATCTCGCCCGCGTCGAACGCGATGAGCGCCGCGGCGGGATCCTTGAAGTGACGTCGGATGATCCCGTCGAGCTTGGGCTTGCCGCGCCAGTAGTTGTCGAAGCGCACGAGCTCGGTGGACTCACCGGGCGTGTACTTCTTCCACTGGAACGGGCCCGTCCCGATCTGGCTGGTCTTCCAGTAGTCGGCTGTCTTCATCTGCTCCGGCGGGATCTTGCTCACGAGGTGCTTGGGCAGGATGAACAGCTCGGAGATCGACGTCGGGAACAGCGAGTTCGGCGCGGTGAACGTGAACGCGATGGTGTTCGGGTCCACGACCTTGACGCCGGTGATCTCGGTCGCCTTGCCGTCGATGTAGTCCTGGACGCCCACGGCGCCGCCGACGGCCGCGACGTACGCGCAGGGCTTCATCGTGTTCTTCGGGTTGTAGCAGAGCTCGATCGTGAACTTGACGTCGTCCGCGGTGAACGGCTCGCCGTCCTGCCACGTGACGCCCGGGCGCAGATGGAACGTCCAGGTCAGCTGATCCGACGAGATCTCCCACGACTCCGCGAGATCGCCGGTGAGCTTGCCGTAGACGCCCGAGTTGGCGTCGAAGTCGTTGGCCTGCTTGACCGGATCGAGGACCTCGAACGTGGTCAGCCGGCCGTAGATCTTGTCGAACCAGTGGGCGTCACCGCCCGGGTCCATCGGCGTGATCCAGTCGTTGCCGTTGCAGCACGGCCCGACCCACGCCCCCACGAGCGTGCCGCCGCCACCGCTGGTCGAGGCCGACGGGCTCTCCCCACCGGTCGACGCGGACGGTGCCGTGGACGACGCTGCCGTCGACGCGGACGGTGCCGTGGACGACGACGCTTGCGGTGATCCGCAGGCCCCGACGACCATCGCCAGGACCATCAGCGCCGCCGCCGGGCGACGCAAACCAAGGATGCTCAACACCCACCTCCTCCTCGAGTGTGAGTCGACGGCTGTGGGACGACCACCAGCACGCCGTTCAACGGACAGGCTAACACTGGTTGGGCTTTACAGGCAGACTTCAACTGCAGCCACGCTCCCTCCTGCTACCGACTCAGCGCTGACTTGTCGAAGCGATCCGACGATCCGGTCGGCTGCCAGCCGAGGATCTCCTTCGCCGGGGTCGTGTCGCGCCATCGCTTGGAGTTCTCCGAGATCGCGTCGAAGATCCCGAACCGGACCTCCGGCGGCGCGCTCAGGCACTTGTCGATCATCTGGACCGCGTCCTCCTGGGCAAGGAAGCCCGGGAAGTGGCGGATCAGCTCGGGGTGGTTCGACTTCAGGACCGCGCCCAGCCGGATCACGAGGCACGACATCGGGGTCTTGTCGGAGAACCAGCGGGCGGCCGCCTCGCCGAACAGCTTGGCTGCGCCGTACGGGCTGTCCGGGCGCGGCGGCGTGCGGTAGTCCAGCAGCTCCCAGTCGTCGACCTGGTCCCACTCGCCGCGCGCGAGCTTGCCGTAGGGCAGTGAGTCGTCCCACTCCCAGCCGCACATCGTGCTGCCGGTGCTCATCACGACGGTCCGCGAGACGCCCGCCTCGGCCGCGGCACGGAGGACGTTGATGGTCCCCCCGGCGGTGATGAAGAAGTGGTCGTCCCAGTCGTCGTCGTTGTGGGTCGTGCCGGCGAGGTGCAGCACCATGTCCTGGCCCTTGATCGCCGACCGCACCAGGTCGAGGTCGCGGATGTCGCCGATGGTGTACGGGATGCCCTCCACCGGGTGGCGGCTGAAGCCGCTGAACTCGTACCGATCGGCGAGGCCGCGGATGGTGAGCCCCCCGATGAGGCCGTTCGCGCCGGTCACGAGCACCTTGGGTTTGGCCATGCATCCCTCCTGCGTGCGGACTCGCCGCGGCGCGGCAGCGCCACCGTCCCACCGCCCCTCGCGGCCATCGGCTGCCCGCGGCAGATTGTCTACTGTCGACAGAGCCGCGGCAATGCCCTTCCCGCAACCTGGGCGGGCCGGCGGACCGCCACGCGCTCGGTCAGGATCGCGCCGGGTAGCTGAACGCGCGGGCCGGGTTGTCGACGGTCATCGTGCGCAGCTGGCCGTCATCGAGACGTCGCTCGCGGAGCAGCGGCAGGAAGCGCGTGAGCACGCTGGCGTAGCCCGCGCCGCCGTGGGCGACGAGCTGATCGGTCCTGCAGATGTCGCTGGCGAGCAGGATCCGGTCGCCGTAGCCGGCGTCCCAGAGGGCGACCACGTTGTCCGCCCGCGTCTCGAGGGACGCGTACCCGGCGACGAAGCCCAGGTTGTCGATCCCCAGCCACGCGCCGCGTTCCGCGATGGGGCGGATGGACGCGATGCCTGGCCGGTCGCCGAGGTGCGACACGATGACGGAGGAGCCCGCGACACCCTCGTCGGCCAGCAGGTCCAGCTGCTCGAGGGCGAGCTCGCCGAAGTGGGTCGTGTGGGTCATGATCGGCGCGCCGGTGGCGCGATGGGCCCGCGCGGCGGCCCGGAACACGCGCTCCTCGGCCGGCGTGATCGCCCCGCGTCCCGTCCCGATCTCCCCGATGAACCCGGCGCGGATGCCCGTGTCACCGACGCCGTCCACGAGCTCGTGGACCAGCAGCTCGGCGAGCGCGGCCGTGCTCGTGCGAGTGGATCTCCGGCGGATAGACCCGCTCGCGGTACCAGCCCGAGCCCATCACGATGTGGACGCCGCTCGCCTCGCTGATCGCGCGCAGCGCGACGGGGTCACGGCCGAGCCCCACATTCGTCGGGTCGCAGATCGCGCCGCCGCCGGCCGCCCGGTACCGCGTGAGCTCATCGATCGCGACGGCCGGCTCGTCCAGGATCCAGGCGTAGTCCGCGGACGCCTCGCCGTACATCGCGAAGGCGTCGCTCAGCACGTGATCGTGCGCGAGCGTCGCGCCGAGCAGCCCCGGATCGAGCGGGCCCCGGACCGTCACCACCAGACGCTCGTCACTCACGGCCGCCTACTCTACGGCGATGCCCAGCCTGTTCCGTGCCGCCCGTGTCGCCGATGCCGACCTCACCGGCTGGCTCGAGGACGCGGTGGTGCGCGTCGAGGACGGCCGGATCGACGCGGTGCTGCCAGCGCGCGAGCTGCCGAGCGACGCCACGACCGCCCACGAGCTCCACGACCTGGGCGACGTGTCGCTGCTGCCGGGCTTCGTCGAGACGCACGTCCACATGCACTACCCGGCGTCGCTCGACTACCGCGACATCGCGCGTCCCGAGCCGGTGGAGCGGCTGCTGATCCGCGCGACGGCCAACATGCGCCGGCTGCTGCTGAGTGGCGCCACGACGGCTCGCGACACCGGCAGCCGCGACGACGTCGCGCTCGCGATGCGCGACGCGCTCCGCGACGGCATCGCGCCCGGGCCGCGGCTCCTGGTGACGGGCGCGCCGATCACCACGACCGGCGGCCATTACTGGTTCCTGGGCGCCGAGGCGGACACGACCGACGAGGTCGTCCGCCGCGTCCGCGAGCGGAAGCGGCTGGACGTCGACGCGGTGAAGATCATCGCGTCGGGCGGCGGGTACACGCCGACCTCGAACCCGCGCTCGCAGCAGTACGGGCCGGACATCCTGCGGGCCGCGGTCGGCGAGGCGCACCGGCTGGGGCTGCCGGTCCTCGCCCACTCGCTGACGACCGTCAGCAATCGCAACGCGGTCGATGCGGGCGTGGACACGGTCATCCACGGCGGCGTCTGGTGGACGGAGTTCGACGTCCGCGACCGGGCCTACGACTACGACCCGGGGGTCGCAGACGCGATGGCGCGCCAGGGCACGTGGGTCGACCCCACGATCGGCGAGGTCCAGCTCCACGACGAGCACCACGCGGCCGGTCGGCCGGACAAGCCGGAGTTCGGGCACTGGGCGCTGCCCGACGTCCCGAGCGAGCTGGAGCCCCGGCTCGCGTTCATGCAGGACATGGCGGCGCGCGGCGTCCGGTTCATCGGCGGGATGGGCATGGGCATGCCGATCGTCACGTTCGACACGGTCGCGTGCAGCGCCCAGGTCTACGCGCGGCTCCTGGGCTTCGACCCGTGGCGCGCGATCCGGTCGATCACGTCGGACGCCGCGGCAGCGCTCGGCCTGGCCGGCACCACGGGCGCGATCCGGCCGGGTCTGGCCGCCGACCTGGTCGCCGTCCCGGCCGATCCGATCGCGGACCTCGCGGCGCTCCGCACGCCGAGCGACGTCATCCAGGCCGGGCGGCCGGTGCTCCGGGCAGGGCGCTCGCTGGTGTAGTCGCGAGCTCGGCGAACGCGTCGACGATGGGCGCGACCTCGTCGTCGCGCAGGTTCTCCACGTCGAGCCGCAGGACCCCGCCGGCCGACGCGTGGTCGGCCAGCATGATGATCGGGTCCCGACGCTCGAACGCCTGCACGACCTCGGTCGCCGACCGCCCATAGGCCCCCGGATCGACCCGGATCGCCGTCCGCGCGACGGGCCGATCGGGCGGCGACATCGGCTCGGTCCACGTCTCCAGACCCTCGATCTCCGCGAGGCCGGCGGTCAGCTCGTCGGCGAGCCGCCGCCAGCGGGCGATCTCCGCCGCCTCGTCGCGGGCCAGATAGCGCTCCAGCGCGACGAGCAGCCCGACGATCTCCTCCTTGCCCGCCTTCATCGACCGGCCGATGCCATGACTCGGGATGCGCGTGAGGGCGCCGGTCTCGAGGAGCGAGCGTCCCGACCACGTGGTCGGCAGCACGTCGAGATCCTGGTGCTGCAGTCCGACGGACCGGATGAGGTCGGCGCGCCCGGCCAGGAACCCGGACGCCTGCGGGCCCCGGATCGTCTTCCCGCCGCTGAACGCGACGAGGTCGGCGCCGGCGGCGATGAACCGCCGGAGGTTCGAGCGCGGTGGCAGGTTGACGGAGCCGTCGACCAGGACGGGCAGCCCGTGCCGATGGGCGACCGCGATCGTGTCGGCGAGGGGCAGCCCGGCCGGCTCCTCGTCGGCCTGGAAGAACACGCCCGCGGTGCCCTCGTCGATCGCGGATCCGAGCTCGTCGGCCGTCGCGCCGTCGGTGCCGCCGACCTCCACCAGCCGCGCGCCCGCAGCCCGGACGAGGTGGTCGTAGCCGTTGCGATGGACGCGCTGCACGAGCATCCCGTCGGGACGGCCGTCGGTCTGCGGCAGCCGGTCGATGCGATCGGGGTCGAGGCCCACGAGGATCGCCGCCGTGCCCAGGGTGAGCGCCGCGGCGGCGCCGCACGTCGCGTAGCCCGCCTCCGCGCCGGTCGCTGCCGCGATGCGCGCCGAGGCGGCCGCCTCCAGATCGGCGATCCGCACGAACGACCGCGCGGCCTCGGCCATCGCCTCGAGCACGGCCTGATCCATGAGCGTGCCGCCGGCGAGCGTCGCGTTGCCGCGTGCGTTGATGACCGTCCTGACGCCCAGCTCCGCGTAGACCGGCATCGACCCTCCCTCGCACCCTACGCTTGCGCCCCGTGAGCGGCCGGATGGTACGGCAGCCGCGGGATCCACGGAGGTGCGCCGGTGACGCGGACGATCCTGCGCGGCGGACGGGTCCTGGATCCCGCGAACGCGATCGATGCGTTGCGCGACGTGGCCATCGACGACGGGCGGATCGCCGCCGTCGCGGAACCCGGGTCGCTCCAGCCTGGCGCGGACGATGCCGTCGAGGATGTCACCGGGCTGCTCGTCACGCCCGGGCTGATCGACCTGCACGGCCACTGGTTCGAGGGCTCGCCGTACGGCATCGATCCGGCGATCAACCTCGCCGGCGGCGTCACCACCGGCATCGACGCGGGCACGGCGGGGTTCTCGAACTTCGGGGTCTTCCGACGCCTCGCGATCGACCCGGCCCCCGTGCGCGTCCTCGCGTTCCTCCACGTGGCGGCGGCCGGCCTCGTGTCGACGCTCGTCGGCGAGCTCCAGGACATCCGCTACGCCCGGCCCCGCGAGACCGCGAGCGTCGCGACCGAGCACGCCGACGTCGTGCACGGGGTCAAGGTCCGGATCGGCGAGGAGGCGTGCGGGACGAACGGCTCGGCCGCGCTGTCCGCGGCGCTCGAGGCGGCGGAGCTCGCCGGTCTGCCGCTGATGAGCCACATCGCCCACGGCGCGGACGTCCGCGAGGTCCTCACGCGGCTCCGTCCCGGGGACATCGTGACCCACGCCCTGACCGCGTCCGGCCCCGGCATCCGCGGCGACGACGGCCGGCTGCTGTCCGGAGGCCCACGAGGCACGGCGACGGGGCGTCCTGTTCGACGTCGGTCATGGCTGCGGCAGCTTCTCGTGGGCGACGGCGCGCGCGGCGCTCGATGAGGGCGTCGCGCCGGACGCCATCAGCACCGACCTGCATCGCTATTCGATCGAGCGCCCGGTGGTCGACCTGCCCCTGACGATGTCGAAGTTCCTGCACCTCGGGATGTCGCTGGCCGACGTGGTCAGGGCCACGACGGTCACGCCCGCACGCGCCGTCCGGCGGCCGGATCTCGGGACGCTCAGCGTCGGCGCCGTGGCCGATGTGACCGTGCTCCGGATCGACGACACGCCCATGGAGCTGTCGTGCTCGCAGGGCTACCGCGAGCGCGTCGAGCGGGTGCTGCGGCCGGCGCTGACGATCGTGGGCGGGACCGTCCATCGCGCGGCCGAGGTGCCGATCCCGCTGCGCCCGTATCTCGACGCGGACCGCGAGGTGGATTGCGCCGTCCCGATCTGACGGCCCCGTCGACCGGAGGATTTGCAGCAGTACTGCATTGACCGGGGCCCTGTGCACTCCTATCGTGTGCCCGCCCCAGTGATGTTTCGCGTCGGAGTCGAGGAGGGACCCATGCGCCACGTCCGCCTGTCGATCGCCATGGTCGCGCTGCTTGTGGCAGCCGCGTGCCAGCCATCGGCATCCACCGCACCCAGCGTCGGGGGCACCGCGTCGCCGAGCGCCGCGCCCACGACGGCCGCCAGCGGGTCGCCGGCCGCCAGCGGGTCGCCGGCCGCCAGCGGCGGCGCCGCGGCCGACACGCTCCAGATGCACTGGCTCGGTGACCTGACCGCCATCTGGCATCCCGCCTCGCAGGAGACGTTCAGCCAGGCCATCAACTTCCAGCTGATGTTCGACAAGCTCGTCGATCGCAAGTGGAAGGACGACGGGAGCGGCTGGGACCCGGCCCCGGACCTCGCCGATTCGTGGGACATCAGCCCGGACGGGCTGAAGTGGACGTTCCACCTGCATCCCGGCATCAAGTGGCACGACGGTGAGCCGTTCACGGCCAACGACGTGGCGTTCACGGTCAGCCGGGCGCTCCTCAACACGCGCAAGAACCCCCAGAACGCGTGGGCCGCGGTCGTCGGCGTCGACAAGGTCACCGACCCGAACGCGGTCGCATCGGGCGTCAAGGTCATCGACGACAACACGATCGAGCTGACGCTCGCCGCGCCGAACGCCAACTACTTCAGCGACCTGAGCGACCCGTCGGCGTTCATCGTCCCGCAGCACATCCTCAAGGACACCGATCCCAAGAGCGGTCGAGACGATCGAGTTCTCGACCACGAAGCCGATCGGGACCGGGCCCTACAAGTTCATCAAGTACGAGACGGACCAGTACAGCCAGTTCGAGGCGAACCCCGACTACTTCATGGGTGCCCCGAAGATCAAGAACATCTTCGTGAAGCGCGCCCTGGGTGACCAGGCGATCGCCCAGCTGGAGTCCGGCGACCTCGACCTGTCGGTCCGCCTCAACCCGGCCGAGCAGGGTCGCCTCGAGAAGGTAGCCAACCTCGACGTTCTCTCGACGTCGGGCGTGGGCACGTACGGCCCGTACATGAACCTGCTGTCGCTGACCGACGTGAAGACCCGTCAGGCCATCGCGATGGGCGTCGACGCGCAGGGCATCATCGACTCCGTCTACGGTGGGGCCGGGCACATCAACCGCGGCGTCCTGCCGGGCATGCCCCCTGCCGACGACCAGGTCTACTTCGACTACGACCCGGCGAAGGCGAAGCAGCTGCTCGACGAGTCGTCGTGGGACAAGAGCAAGCCATTGCGCATCGTCTTCGACAAGTCGTTCGCCGGTGTCGAGCAGTGGACGCCGATCATGCAGCAGAACCTCCAGGACATCGGCTTCAAGGTCGAGCTCATGGGTCTCGACACCACGGCCGCGATCGAGGCGTACGACAAGATCGACACCTTCGACGTGACGATCGCCCAGGGTGGCGCACAGGGTGTCGGACCGTTCGAGTCGCAGATCTACTTCAGCTGCAAGCAGACCGAGCCGGCCCACTACAAGACCTATTCGCGGAACTGCGCGATCGACGACGGGTTCGTCGCGGCGCGCAAGGAGATCGACCCCGAGAAGCGCAACGAGATCTTCAAGGGCATCAGCAAGCTCATCAACGACGAGGTCGAGAAGGTCAGCTGGTGGACCACCAACGCCCTGAGCGCCAAGGTCAAGGGCCTCCAGGGCGTGACCATCCCGCCGAACACCCGCGAGTTCATCGTCGGGGTCCAGAACTGGACGCTCACCAAGTAGCGCCCGGATCCTGATCCCGCTCGCCCACCGGCCGTTCCACGCTCGCTGAGGAACGGCCGGTGGCGTCCTACCTCATCCGCCGCATCCTGATCGCGATCCCGGTCCTCATCGGGATCACGATCATCTGCTTCGCCGCGCTCTCGCTGGCGCCGGGCGACCCGCTCACCGCGCGCCTGGATCCGACGATCCTGGCCCAGCTGCAGCGCGACCCGGCGCTCCTCGCAGAGCGGCGCCACGAGCTGGGCCTCGACCAGCCCGTCCCGGTGCGCTACCTGGTCTGGCTGGCGGGCGCCGTCCGCGGCGACCTCGGCTATTCCATCCAGTCGCATCGGCCCATCGCCGAGGAGCTCGCCAAACGGCTTCCGGCGACGGTCGCGCTGATGGGCTACAGCGATCCTCATCGCGGTGCTGGTGGGCATCCCGCTCGGCAGTGCTGTCGGCCCTGCGGCCGTACTCGCGCCTCGACTACATCCTGACGACGATCACGATGACGCTCTCAGCCGCACCGACGTTCGTGCTGGGTCTGGCGGCGATCTACATCTTCGCGGTGTGGCTGGATCTCCTCCCCAGCGGCGGGATCCAGACGCTCGGGCGGCCGAACACGCCGCTCGATTTCGCGTCGCATCTCATCCTGCCCGCGATGGTCCTGGGTCTGGCGTCCGCGGCACCGCTGCTGCGCTACACGCGGGCCAGCATGCTCGACGTCATGGACAGCGAGTACGTGACGACCGCCAAGGCGAAGGGGCTCGCGCCGCGCACGGTCATCGCGCGGCACGCGTTCCGCAATTCCCTCATCCCGATCATCACGGTCGTGGGCCTGCTGCTGACGGAGCTGGTCGCCGGGGCCGTGATCACCGAGCAGATCTTCGCCTGGCCGGGCATGGGCCAGCTCGCGGTCCGGGCGGCGAGCGACCGCGATCCGGCGCTGATGATGGGCGTCGTCCTCGTCATCGGCGCAGGCGTGCTCGTCACCAACATCCTGGTCGACGTCGCCTACGTGCGGGTCGACCCGCGGATCCGCCTTGACAGCGCCCGCTGACGCCGTCGTCGCGCGGCAGGTCGTCGCGTACGAGCATCAGTCGCTCGCCCGGGCGGCAACGCGGCGCTTCCTGCGCCATCGGCTCGCCGTCATCGGGCTCGTCCTGCTCGCGGTGATCGTCCTCATGGCCGTGTTCGCCGACGTCATCTCCAGCAAGCCGTTCTTCACGGACGTCAAGGCTGTGAGCCAGCCGCCCAGCGCCAACCACCTGCTGGGCACCGATCGCTCCGGCCGGGATGTGTGGGCGCGCGTGGTCCACGGCGCCCGGACGTCGCTCGTGGTGGGCATCGGCGCGGTCGCGATCTACGTGACGATCGGCACCCTGCTCGGCGGCCTCGCCGGGCTGCGGGGCGGGCGGGTCGACTTCTTCATCATGCGCATCGTCGACACGCTGATGAGCATCCCGACCTTGCTCCTCGTGATCGTGTTCGTGGCCGCCGTCGGGCCCAGCCTCGCGAGCGTCGTGGCGGTCATCGGCCTGCTCGGCTGGCCCGGGGCCTGCCGGCTGGTCCGCGGTCAGCTGCTCTCGCTCCGCGAGGCGGAGTTCGTGCTGGCCGCGCGGGTCGTCGGCGTCAGCTCGAGCCAGATCCTCATCCGCCACATGATCCCGAACCTGATCAGCTCGCTCGCGGTCCTCGCGACGTTCGGGGTGGCGAGCGCGATCATCCTCGAGGCGGGGCTGTCGTTCCTCGGGCTTGGCGTCAAGGTGCCCATCCCCAGCTGGGGCGAGATGATCAACGCGGCGCAGTCGCCGTCGGTGCTCATCGACACGCCGTGGTTGTGGATCGCGCCGGGCATCGCGATCGCGCTGACCGTGCTCTCGGTCAACTTCATCGGCGATGGGCTGCGCGACGCACTGAACCCCCGGGCGACGCGCCAGCGCTGAGGGAGCGCATCCCGCCGCGCGTCAGGTCAGGTCGCGCAGCCGGAGCCAGTGCAGCTCCAGCCCATCCGGCGTCGGATACGTGTGGAGGACGGCGCCCAGGGTCCCGTCGCTGAGCTCGACGATGTCCGGATAGCCGCAGACCGCCCCCGGCTCATGACGCGCATCGAGCTGTGCCGCGTACAGCTGCCCGGCATCGCGCCATGTCTCGCCGCCGTCCTCGGTCACGCTGATGCTCACGCCGCGACGCTCGGGATCCTCGTCGCGATAGGCGCACAGGATGGCCCCCGAACGAAGGCGGAACAGCTTGATGTTCGAGCCCTTGAACGGCGTCGGCCGGATGGGCGTCCAGGTCCGCCCTTCATCGCTGGAGTGGGCGAAGACGCTCTGCCGGGTCTGGTGCTCGCGCACGACCGCCAGGAACCGGCCATCGTCGAGCCGGACGACGTCGATGTCGCTGTAGTCGAGGCCATCGGCCTCGGCGATGATCGTGGGCGGCGTGAAGTCGTCGCCGTCGGGCCCGGTGAACGACACGCCGCTGTGCCAGCCGGCGTCACGGCCCTTGGTGCCCATCACCGCCCACAGCAGCCGTCCATCGGACAGCGGATGCGGGTTGCTCGCGCCATACAGCTCGGTCCAGTGGGGGAAGAGGCGGATCTCCGGCCCAGGCTCGGACCACGTCTCGCCGCCGTCGCGGCTGGTCGTGGAGGCGACCCACCAGCCGGTCATCGGCTCGGTGCCGCCCAGCGAGAAGTCGATGAAGATCCGGCCGAGCAGCAGCTTGACGTTCTCGTCGGCGACCCGGGCGAGGCCGCCCATGGCCAGGCAGAACCAGCCCGGGTAGGCGTAGATCGGCCGCGGGTCGGTCCACGTCTCGCCGTCGTCGTCGCTGGTCGCGAGCATGATCGCGGTGTCGTTCCGGATCGCGGTGCCGGGACCCTGCGAGAACACGAGGAGCAGCCGGCCGCTCCCCTCGAGCCGGATGACGCTGGCGGCGTTGCGGCGCATCGGCGGACCGCCGAACAGCCTCCGGGCCGACAGCACCTCCACCGGCGCGTCGGCGGCGAGTCGCGGCGTCGGGTCGGTCATCGGTGGGTCTCCTCGTTCGCTACAGCAGCACGCGGGGGATGCGCTCGTCCCACGACCGCGTCGCAGCGACCGCGCCATCGATGGTGACCTCGAGCTCGATGGTCACGTGGAAGTCCGTCTCGTCAGAGGCGATGACGACCTCGGCCCGCGACTCGGCCGTGGACCCGTCGCGGGTAGACCGACAGCGATGGCGCCCGCGACCGACGGCGTGTGCCGGATCCGCGGGATCGACCTCGCAGACGACGCCGAACTCGCGCTCGATGTCGGTGCCGTCCACGGCTCGGAACGCGACGCGCGTCTCGATGGTCGCGGTCGCCGTGCCGGTCAGGTGGTCGCGCGCGATCGTCCACGTCGGACGCGGACTGCGCGCGGATGGCGGCGTGACGGGGACCGGCGACGGCTCGAACACCGGAGCCGGCTCCGCGTTCGTGGGCGGCACCTCGGGAAGCGCGATCGTCGATCCGTGGTGGACGGACAGGACGGCATCCTCGGGCGTGGGCCAGACGTTGGGCCAGTCGGCACCGGCGATGGCGACGCGGATCCGGTGGCCGGCCGGGAAGCGCCAGCCCGTTGCGTCGATGTCGACGCGGAGGTCGACGACCTCGCCTGGCGCCAGCGGTTCGGGGTCGGTCAGCGACGCGCGGCGGGTGACGTTGAGCATGCCCTTCGCGACGAGATGGGAGCGGCCGCCCGGATCGACGTCGATGAGCGAGACCGCGACACCGGCGACCGGTGCGCTCGCGGCCAGGCGGAGGTCCGCCCGCGCCCGGCCCAGGATCGTCAGGGGTTCGCCCAACGGCTCGGACGTGTAGACCAGGGAGCCGGCCTCGTCCACGCGCTGGTCCCCGGGCGACCCGAACGGCACGCCGCCCGACCATAGACCGCCCATCGTGCCCACGGTGGGATCGACGGTCAGGCGGTCCTCGCCCGTGGTCGGCTCATCGCCGGCGGTGAGCCGGCCGCGCGCGCCGCCAGCGTCAGGATCCGCTCCTGAGCGCCCGGGATCGGCCAGGAACGCTCCGCCCGCCACTCGCCCGGCTCGTCGAGCCGGTCCGGCGCCAGCGTCCCGGGCTCCATGACGAACACCGCGATCGGCGGCTCGTCCAGCAGCCCGGTGTCGCGACCGCGGTTCCAGTGGTCCAGCCAGCGGACGACCTCGCGGAGATGGTCGATCCGCGGACCCGGGATGGCCGCATCCGGATAGGCGTGGTCCCACGGCCCCACCAGGAGCTTCTTCGGTGCCCGCAGGCCCGCGAACAGCCGCAGCGGCGGGTTCGGGTAGCCGTCCCGCCAGCCGCCGATGATGAACGTGGGGCACACGATCCGGTCGAGCATCCCGGCCACCGAGCCGGTGCGCCAGTACGGCCCGTCGACCTGGTGGCGAAGCCATGCGAGCAGGTAGGGCTCGTCCTCGTCGACGTGGCGGCGCCAGACCTCTGCCCACCGGTCGCCGAACGTCGCGCGATCGGGCGGCATCGCGTTCCACGCGATCATCCGCGTGCCGTACCAGCCCAGGTCGTAGTACATGCGCAGCAGCCCGCCGCGGTAGTGGCAGTCGTCGGTGTAGCGGTCGTCGGTGGCGTCGACCGGGATGATCGAGGTCAGGTGCGGTGGCTGATGGGTCGCGACCTGGAGCGCCGTGAAGCCGCCGTACGAGATGCCCATCAGGTTGACGTGGCCGTCGCACCACGGCTGCGTCGCGACCCACTCGACCGCGTCGTAGCCGTCGAGCTGCTCGTCGAGGACGTACTCGTCGACCGCGTGCCCTTCCGACGCGCCGGTGCCGCGGATGTCGACTCGCACGAGCGCATACCCGTGGCGCGGCAGCTCGAGGTAGTGCCGGAAGGCCGCGAGGTTGACCTCGTCCTTGCGATACGGGATGTAGTCCATGACCACCGGGAGCGGCTCGTCGCTCCCGACCGGGAGGTACACGTCCGCGGCGAGGCGGACGCCGTCGCGCATCGGGATCCGGAGGTGCTTGACGACGCGCACGTCGTCGGCGACCTGGAGCGCCGGGCCGTCGATCATCGGCCGAGCCTGCGATGATCGGGCGGTCGACACCACCAGGAGGTCCCATGGCCATCGTCCCCGGCCGTCGCAACGTCCATCGCATCCGCGTCGGCCGCCTGCTGGACGGCACCGATCGCGCACCGCTGACCGATGCCGCGCTGCTCGTGATCGATGGGACGATCGCGGAGGTCGGCCCGGACGCGACGGTCGCGTCGCCCGAGGATGCGCGCAGTCACTCGTTCCCGGAGGGCGACGGCGCTGCCCGGGCCTGATGGACGCGCATGTCCACGTGACGCTGCCGCCGACCGTCGACCCGCTCGCGACGATGGCCGAAGAGTCGGACGCCGAGCTGATCACGCGCGGCGCAGTCGCCGCCGAGCGGATGGTGCGCGCCGGGATCACGCACGGCCTACGACTGCGGCGCGCGGAACACCACGGCCCAGGGCGTCCGCGACGTCATCGAGCGCGGCATCAGCCTGGGTCCGCGGCTGCTGGTCAGCGGCCGCACGATCACCCAGCCGAAGGGCCACTGCCACTTCTTCGGCGGCGAGGCCGACGGGGTCGACGACGTCAAGGCGGCCGTCCGCCGGCTCATCGAGGAGGAGGGCGTCGACGGCATCAAGACGTTCGCCACCGGCGGCGGCATGACGGCCGGGACCGATTCGCGGTACGCCTCGTACTCCGTGATGGAGCTCGAGGCCATGGCCGACGAGACCCACCGGCTGGGCAAGCGGATCACGGCGCATGCCCACGGCGTGCCGGGCATCCGCAACGCGTCGATCGCCGGGCTCGACTCCATCCAGCACTGCACGATGCTGGGCAAGGAATGGGAGTGGGCGTTCGACGAGGAGGTCGCCCGCGGCATGGCCGAGCGCGGCACCCGCGCGTGCCCCACGATCTCGGCGGGCTATCGCAACGAGGTCGAGTCGGGCATCGACATCAACAAGCTCCAGCCGAACCCGGGCGCGATGAGCCGCCACGACTGGTGGATGAACGCGCGCCGGCTCATCGACGCGGGCGTGACGGTGGTCCCCGCCACGGACGTCGGCATCAACCTCACGGACTTCGGCGACGAGCTGTTCCTGGAGCTCGAGGCGTACGAGCGGATCGGCGTCCCGGCCGCCGAGGTCATCCAGTGGGCGACCTCTCGCTCCGCGTGGCACCAGGGCCTCGAGGACGTCACCGGCACGCTGCGCGAGGGTCTGGAGGCCGACGTCCTGATCGTCGACGGCCGACCCGACGAGCGCATCTCGGACCTGCGCACACGCGCTTCGTGATGCGCGCGGGCCGTCCCATCACTCCCACGCCACCGCCGCCGTACCCGGTGGGCGGACACGTGGCGTTCACGTGCGCGTGCCTGATCGGTCGCTCAGACACGGAAGCGCTCGAGCGCGCGCTCGTCGAGCTCGATGCCCAGCCCGGGCGCCGTCGGCACGGCATAGCTGCCGTCCACGAGCTCGAACGGTTCCCGGAGCAGCCCCGACACGAACCGGTTCTCGGTCGTGTCGTGCTCGAGCAGCGGTGCCTCGGCGCCGGGCAGCAGCGTGGGATCGGGGAGCAGCGAGGCGGCGTGCAGCGACGCCGCCTCCACGACCGGGCCGTTCCACGAGTGCGGCATCGTCCGGATGCCCTTCAGCGCGGCCAGCCGGGCGACGAACAGCAGGTCGCCGATGCCGCCGCACAGGCTGATGTCGGGCTGCACGATGTCGACCGCGCGCCGGTCGAGCAGCTCCGCGAACGCCGCCGGATGCTGGAGCATCTCGCCGCCGGCGACCGCGATGTCCAGGGTGTTCGCGAGGACCTCGTAGCCGTGATAGCCGTGCTGCGGCAGCGGCTCTTCGTACCAGTCGAGCCCGATGCGCTCCAGCTCGCGTCCCACGCGGATCGCCGTCGTCAGCGTGTACGAGCCCCAGGCGTCGACCATCAGGCGGACGTCGTCCGGCAGCGCGTCGCGCACCGCGGCGACGAGCGGCAGCTCCTCCCGCGGGGGATACCGCCCGATGCGCATCTTGATGGCCCGGTACCCGCGCGCCGCGAGCCCGGTCGCCTCGGCGACCCACTGGTCGCGGGGATGGACGTCCTGGAGGTAGCACAACCCGGAGGCGTAGACCGGCACGCGCTCCCGGAGCGCACCGCCGTACAGCGCGTGGACCGGGATGCCCAGCAGCTTGCCGCGCAGGTCGTGGAGCGCCGTGTCGACGGCCCCGGTCACGAGGCCGCTCTCGAACGGCTCCAGCCAGCGCTCGCGCCACGACCGGCCGACCAGCAGCGGGTCGCGCCCCACGAGGCGCGGGGCGACCACGTCGCGGATCGTCTCGACGACCCCACCGAGGGGCGACGTCTCGCCCCAGCCGACCACGCCGTCGCTCGTGGCGATCCGGACGAGCAGCAGGTGTCGCTCCCGGTTCAGGACGCCGCCGGGGCCGGACGGCACCTCCAGCGGATGCGCCAGATGCAGCGTCTCCACGGACGCGATCCGGGTCATCGAGGGCCCTCCGGAGAGGCTGGCGCGATCGACTGTTCCAGGCGCCGCTGTGCAGCGACACTACAATCGATTGACAGCACCACAGGCAGGCTACAGGATTCCGGGCGAGCCTCGGGCCGTCGGCCCGTGAGTGGAGGAGGTTCGAATGCGAGCTCGTTTCCCCGCGCTCTTCGCAGCCGTCGCGTTGGTCGCGACCGCCTGCGGAGGCGCAACGCCGTCGGCCAGCTCGGCGCCACCCGCCAGCTCCGCGGCGCCCGCGTCCTCAGCCCCGGCATCGGCATCGGCATCGGCATCGGCATCGCCGAGCGCGGCGGGACGGTCCAGCCTGCTCCGGGTCGCCCGGATCTCGGACTTCCTGCCGAGCATCCACCCGGTCGAGCTGGGCACCGGCAACCAGGAGCTGATGGCCGACATCCTGTTCAGCACGCTGGTCGACGTCGACAGCGACGAGGTCACGATCCTGCCCGACCTGGCGCAGACGTGGGACGTCAGCCCCGACGCGAAGAAGTACACGTTCCACCTGAACCCGGCCGCGGTCTGGAGCGACGGGCAGCCGGTCACCGCGGACGATGTCCTGTGGACGATCGCCTGGGCCAACCAGAACCCGGATGCCTTCAAGCAGCTGGGCGTCGCCGCGTTCCAGAACGTGGTCGGTGGCGCGGAGGTCAAGGGGACCACGAACACCCCGAGCGGCGTCAAGAAGATCGATGACCACACGGTCGAGATCGACCTCGCCACTGCCGACTCGACGTTCCTCCGCCGGCTCGCCGGCGCCGTGTACTACATCCAGCCGAAGCACGTCCTCGACGGGCTGACCGCTGCCGAAGCCGAGACGTGCGACTTCTGCCTCGGCGTCGCCGGCAAGACCCCGGGTTCCGGGCCGTACGACATCACGACCTCGATCTCGGCGACGGGCGCCGGCTTCACCGCCAAGAAGGGCTACTGGAAGGGCAAGGACTCGCAGATCGAGCAGATCGACTACCGCATCCAGGAGTCGAACGTCTCGGTCGCGCAGCTCCAGGCGGGTGAGCTGGACCTCGTCATCCGCGTCCCGCCGGCCGAGGGCCCGGGCCTTGCGAACGTCGCCGGGCTCAAGCAGCTCAACGTGCCGGGCGTCGGCATCTTCGCGATGAACTTCAACCACAAGAACACGGACGTGCCGTTCCGCCAGGCGATGGCCTACTCGATCGACACGCAGACGATCATCTCGTCCGTGCTCGGCGGCCTGGCCACGATCAACTACACGATCCCGCCGGGCTTCAACAGCGTGCCCGGGCTGCTCGACAAGATCAACAAGTACACGTTCGACGCGGCGAAGGCCAAGGAAGCCCTGGCCAAGTCGAAGTGGGGCGACAAGACCGTCCGGCTCGCCCTCCTCGCCGAGGACCCGAACTTCACGGTCACGGCGCCCGCGCTCCAGCAGAACATCCAGGACGCCACGGGCCTCAAGGTGGAGCTCACCGCGCTGCCCACCGCGCCGTACACGGACCTCATCCAGAAGACGGACGACTGGGACATCTTCCTGTCGTTCGGCGGCAGTGAGGGCGTCGGCTGGTACCAGTCGCAGCAGTACTACTCCTGCGATAGCACGGGCGGGAGCCAGCTCAAGCTGAGCGGCGCGGAGTGCGACCTGTACGACCCGCTGTTCACCAAGGCCGCCGGCGAAGTGGGCGATGCGCAGACCGCGACGCTCACCGATCTGGGCATGAAGCTCAACGAGAACCTGCCCGAGGACTACCTCTGGCAGCCCAACTACCTGCACGTGTACAGCGATCGGCTCGGCGGTGGGTTCACCATCTACCCGAACGAGCGCGAGTCGTTCCAGAAGATCCTCGACTGGACCTACGCTCCGTAGTCCGATCGCGGGATCGACGCACCGGTGATGCAGGCGCTCATCGACCGCCTCCAGCACGCTGCATAGGAGGCCCGGTGGGCGCCTTCCTCATCCGACGCCTGCTCATCTCGATCCCGGTCCTGCTCGGGATCACGATCATCGGGTTCGTGGCGCTGCGATCCGCACCCGGGGATCCGCTGCTCGCGACCGCGAACCCGGAGGTCCTCGCGAACCTCGCCTCACATCCCGAGATCCTCGAGCAGGAGCGCCATCGGCTCGGGTTCGACCAGCCGATCTTCCCCAACCAGTACGCCCGCTGGCTGGGCGGCGTGCTCCAGGGCGATCTCGGCTACTCGCTCTCGTCCCGGCGCTCCATCGCCTACGAGATCGGATCGCGCCTGCCGCAGACGCTGTTCCTGATGGTCACGGCGCTCACGCTCGCCGTCTTCATCGGCATCCCCATCGGCGTCATCACCGCCGTGAAGCAGTACTCGAAGACCGACTACATCCTGAACGCGGGGTCGATCTTCCTCGCGTCCGTGCCGGTGTTCGTCCTGGGGCTCGTCTTCGTGTACGTGTTCGCGGTGAACCTGCGCTGGTTACCCACCAGCCTCCAGCACAGCCCGGGCCGCACGGACATCTTCGACGCGATCCATCACCTGATCCTGCCGGCGACGGTCCTCGCGATCGTCAACGCCGCGCCGCTCGCGCGCTACACGCGGGCGAGCATGCTCGACGTGCTCAACTCCGAGTACGTCCAGACCGCCCGGGCGAAAGGCCTCGTGCCGCGGCTGGTGATCCTGCGCCACGCGTTCAAGAACGCGCTCATCCCGATCATCACCATCATCGCGTGGCTCGCGCCGGAGGCCGTCGCGGGTGCCGTCATCACCGAGCAGATCTTCGCCTGGAACGGCATCGGTCAGCTCGCGGTGCGCGCGGCCGGCGCGCGCGACCCGTCGCTGATGATGGGCATCATCCTCATCACCGGGACCGCGGTGCTCGTCGCGAACATCATCGCCGACGTCGCGTACGCCTACGTCGACCCGCGCGTCCGCTACGAACAGGCCAAGACATGACCGATCCGAACCAGGTCGTCCTCGGTGGCTCGACCGTCGGCAGCCCCACCACCACCGCCCCCATGGGCACCGAGGGTGGCTCGGTCATGCCGCTCCCGGTGGACCTCGGCGCGCGGCAGGTCGTCGTCGAGCACGTCTCGCCCACGAAGGCCGCCCTCCAGCGGTTCCTGCGTCACCGGCTCGCGCTGGTCGGCCTGATCGTGGTGTTGCTCATCGTCCTGATGGCCATCTGCGCGCCACTCCTGACGCCGTGGCCGCCCAACCGCATCGACTTCGTCACCGGTGCCCGCCAGCCGCCCAGTCCCCTGCACGTGCTGGGCACCGATGTGTCGGGTCGCGACGTCTGGTCCCGCGTCCTGTACGGCGGCCGGACGTCGGTGGCCGTCGGCTTCGGCGCCGTCGGGCTGTACCTGATCATCGGGACCGCGCTCGGGCTCATCGCGGGCTTCTACGGCCGCTGGTTCGACCAGGGGATCATGCGCTTCACCGACACGATCCTGGCCATCCCGCCGCTGCTGCTGATCATCGTGTTCGTGTCGGTCGTCGGCCCGTCGATCGGCTCGGTCATCATCGTCATCGCGCTGCTGGGCTGGCCCGTGACCGCGCGGCTCGTGCGCGGACAGTTGCTGGTGCTGCGCGAGTCGGAGTTCATCACCGCCGCGCGCGTCGTCGGCGTCCCCGACCGCGCGATCCTCTTCCGCCACATGGTGCCCAACATCCTGGGACCGCTGACGGTCGTCGCGACGTTCGGCGTGGCCACGGCGGTGCTGCTCGAATCGAGCCTCTCGTTCCTGGGCCTGGGCGTCCGGCCGCCCGAGGCGAGCTGGGGCAACCTCATCACCGAGGCGATCAGCCCCGTCGTCCTGAATACACTGCCCTGGCAATGGGTCCCCGCCGCGATCGCGATCACCGCGATGGTGCTGGCGGTGAACTTCGTCGGTGACGGGCTGCGCGATGCGATCGACCCGAAGACGGTGAAGAAGCGCTGAGGGCCCGGCGCACAGAGGAGGCGCGAGGGTGGCCAGGGTGGAGAGGGTGACGGGGCTGGGAACCGGCCTGCTGCTGACCGTCCTCATCGGGGCATGCACGCCCGTCCCGGAGGACTTCGGACGCTCGCCCGCTGCGAGCGCTTCAGGCGGCAGTGGCGGATCGCCGGCCGTCGCAGCGTCGCCCGGCGTGACCGTCGAGGGCGGCACGGTCACGATCGTCGGTGTCGGTGGGACGAAGTCCGACGCGTTCGACCTGCCGGCCGGTCACGCGACGATGACCATCGAGGCCTGCACCTCGAACCATGTGATGCCGTTCATCACGCTCGTCACCGAGGCCGGCCAGAGCGCTGGCCTGATCGTCGACCCGCGAGAAGGAGCTCAACGGCCTCGCCGGGGGCAAGTACTACGTGCAGGCGCAGACGAACCCGGACTGCGTCTGGACGGTGACGATCACGCCCGGCTGATCCGCCGAGCCCTGCCGCTCAGCCGCGTCCAGGGACGGCAGCTGCGCCTCACGCGGCGGGCGCGGGTTCCCCGGTCGCCGCCGGCAGCGTGACGTCGACCGGCGTATCCAGCTTCTCGGGCACCACGACCGCGGGGCGGTGCCGCGTCAGCTCCTCCACGAAGTGGCAGGCGACGGACTGCTCGGGATGCGTGAGCGGCGAGACCGCGAGCGAGCGGCTCGGTGGTCACGCAGATCTCCGGGTTGCCCAGCCGCTCGCGAAGCCAGCAGCGCGTATGGAAGCGGCAGCCGGACGGCGGATCGGACGGGCTGGGGATGTCGCCCGTCAGGATGATCCGGCGGCGGGACCGCTCCGCAGCGGCGTCCGGGACCGGCACGGCCGACAGGAGCGCCACGGTGTACGGGTGGCGTGGGTCGCTGTACAGCACGTCCGACGGCGCGATCTCGACGATCTTGCCCAGGTACAGCACCGCCACCCGATCGGCGATGTGGCGGACGACCGCGAGGTCGTGGGCGATGAACAGGTACGTCAGGCCCGAGCTCGCCCTGGAGGCGCTCCAGGAGGTTGATGACCTGGGCCTGGATCGACACGTCGAGGGCGCTGATCGGCTCGTCGCAGACGATCAGCTCGGGCTCCACCGCGAGCGCCCGGGCGATGCCGATGCGCTGCCGCTGGCCGCCGCTGAACTCGTGCGGATAGCGCTCCACGAACGCGGGGTCGAGGCCGACCAGCTCCAGGAGCTCCGCCACGCGCTTGGTCGCGCCCGGCGCCGCTCGCGAGGCCGTGGACCCGGAGCGGCTCGGCCAGGATGTCGCCGACGGTCTGCCGCGGGTCGAGGCTGGAATACGGGTCCTGGAAGACCATCTGGAACTTCCGGCGCCGCTTGCGGAGCGCCTCCCCGTGGAGCGACAGGAGGTCGACGCCGTCCATGCGGACGGAGCCCTCCAGCGGGGACGTGATGCGCACGATGGTGCGCCCGATGGTCGTCTTGCCCGAGCCGGACTCGCCGACGAGGCCCAGGGTCTCGCCGCGCCGGATGGTGAAGCTCACGCCGTCCACGGCCTGGACCCAGCCGGTCCGCCGGCGAAGGATGCCGCCGGTGATCGGGAACCAGACGCGCAGGTCCTGCACCTCGAGGAGGACGTCCCCCGACGCGCCGTTCGTGGCGTCGGTGGCGGCGGACGCGACCGCGGTCGTCCCGGCATCCGGGGCGACGGGCGTCGTGGAGCCGTCGGTCATCGGGGCTGTTCCTCGGTGGGCGGCGCCTCGGCAGCGTCGACGGCGCCGGGGGACGCGAGGGTCTCGGGCGATACGCCGTCCGGACCGAACACCACGAGCTCCTCGCCGATCGAGGGCTCCGCGACCTGCTCGATGGCCGCGCGGACCGCACCCGGCGGCGGCGCCGCGATGAAGCCATCGCGGACCGGATGCCCGGCGACGGCCTCCTCGGGGGTGGGCTGGTTGTGGCAGGCGACGTAGTGGCCGCCCAGGGGGCCGGGGATCGCGCGGCTGTTGCGCGCGAGCTCGAGCGGTGGGTTGGTGAGCCAGCTGTCCTCGAGCCGCCAGGCGCAGCGTGGCGCGAACGGGCAGCCGATGAGATCCGCGGCCAGGTCGGGCGGCGAGCCCTCGATGGGCGTCAGTGCGCGCTGACGCGGCCGGTCGAGTCGGGGCAGCGACCGCAGCAGGCCGATCGTGTACGGATGCGACGGCCCCATGAGGAGCTCGTCGGTCGGGCCGTGCTCCACCAGCCGGCCCGCGTACATCACCGCCAGGCGATCGGCGAACCCGGCGACCACGCCCAGATCGTGGGTGATGATCAGGACGGCCATCCCGAGCTCTTCCCGCAGCCGCGTGAGCAGCGCCAGGATCTGCGCCTGGATGGTGACGTCGAGGGCCGTCGTCGGCTCGTCGGCGATGAGGAGGCTGGGCTCGCAGCTGAGCGCCATCGCGATCATCGCGCGCTGCCGCATGCCGCCGCTGAACTGGTGCGGGATAGTCGTTGACGCGTCCCCGGGCGTTGGGGATGCCGACCAGCTCCAGCAGCTCCACGGCGCGCTTCTGCGAGGCGCGCTTGTCCATGCCCTTGTGGGTCTGGAGCGCCTCGGTGATCTGGCGCCCGATGCTGAGCACGGGGTTCATGCTCGAGAGCGGGTCCTGGAAGATCATCGCGATCTTCGAGCCGCGGATCTTGCGCAGCTTGTCCTCGGGCATGCCGATCAGCTCGCGCCCCTCGAACATCGCGCTGCCGCCGGTCTTGCTCACGCGCTTGGGCAGCAGGCCCAGCAGCGACAGCGCCGACACGCTCTTGCCGGAGCCCGACTCGCCCACCAGGCCCAGCGTCTCGCCCGGCCGGATCTGGTACGACAGCCCGCGGACCGCCCGGACGGTGCGGTTGCGGCCGGAGAACTCGACCAGGAGGTTGTCGACCGCAAGCAGCGGTGCGGCCCCGCCGAGCGCGGCCTGGCCGGGCGTGGGGGAGGTGTCGTCTCGGCCCCCGGGCGCAAGATCGATCATCGCCAGGTGACCCTCGCACTCGACACGTCCAGCCCCCTCGGACGGCACATCATGGTCGCTCCGCGCTCGCGGACGCTCGGCCGTGTCGACAATGTACCGAACATCGGCCGGTCGGGGCTCGCGAGGCGCGCCGCCCGGTGGGTCATCGGTCGCCCCGGCGCACCACGCGCCCGGGCAACTCGCCGGTCGGCTGACCGCCGGCGATGACGACGCGCCCGTTGACGAGCACCGCGTCGACCCCGGTGGGTCGCTCGCGCGGCTGCTCCCAGGTGGCGTGGTCGCTGATGGTCGCGGGGTCGAACACGACGAGGTCCGCGGCCAGCCCCTCGGCGACCCGTCCGCGGTCCCGGATCCCGTAGCGATCGGCCACGCCGCCGGTCATGCGCCGGATCGCATCCTCGAGCGACAGCACGCCGCGCTCGCGGACCCACACTCGCAGGAAGCGCGTGAACGTGCCGTAGCCACGCGGATGGGGCAGCACGCCGTGATAGATGCCATCGCTCGCGACGGTGTACCCGGGTTGGGTGATCGTGCGGCGGGCGAGCGCCTCGAACTGCTCGTCGCTCATCCCGCGCTTGAACACCAGGAGGACGTCGGGCGCCTCTTCCTCGAGCAGGTCGATGGCCGTTTCGCCGAGCGGGCGACCGCGCTGCTCGGCGATCTCCCGGATCGACCGGCCGATGTGCTCGCCGGACGTCGTGTCGGAGAAGTACTCGCGGGCGCCGCTGGCATAGGCCGCGACGAGGTATTCCTCCGCGAGCCTCGCGAACCGGGCGCGCGTCGCGGGGTCGCGGAGGCGCGCCATGACGCCGTCGATGCCGCCGACCTGGTCCTCCGGCGGCATGTTCACGAGCAGCGTGCTGGAGCCCGCCGGGTAGACGTACCAGTCGAAGGCGAAGTCGACGTCCCGGCGGGCGTCGGCGTGGACCGGCTCGGTCTCGTCGTCGATGGACTCGTGCGACACGTTGATGGGGATGCCCGCCTGCCGCCCGATCTCGGCGGCCTCGCGGAGGGCATCCGGACGTCCGAGGCCCTGATAGCGCATATGCGAGGCGTAGACGCCGCCATGCTGCGCGACGACCTTCGCGAGCTCGATCAGCTCGCGGGTCGTGGAGTGCGCCGCCGGCGGGTAGTCGAGACCGGTGTTGATGCCCACGGCGCCTGCGTCGAGCCACTGCCGGAGGACGCCGCGCATCCGCTCGAGCTCGGCCGCATCGGGTTCCTTGGGGTCCCAGCCCAGGACCGCGAAGCGGATCGCCTGGTGCGGCGCCATCGGGACGACGTTCACGGGCACGGAGCCCTCGAACCCCGCGAGGTACTCCTCGACGGTGTGCCACGCCGGCCGGAAGCCCGGGTTCCCCTCGGCGAACGACGTGCCGCGCCAGAGCTGCTGCGCGTCGACCGGCGGGAGCGGCGCCCAGCCGAAGCCGTCGGGGCTGGTGAGGTGCGTCGTCACGCCCTGGTACGAGGACCCGAGCTGGTCCTTGTTGCCGCGGAGGGCCGTCTCGGAGTGGATGTGGGCATCGATGAAGCCGGGCGAGACGACGCGGCCGGTGGCGTCGATGCGGGTCGCCGCGGCCGCGCCCTCGGCGAGGTCGCCGATGGCGACGATCCGGTCGCCCTTGACCCCGACGTCGGCGCGAACCGCGGGCGCGCCGGTGCCGTCGACGACGCTGCCGCCGTGGATCAGCAGGTCCAGGTCCACGGCTACTGCAGCCGCCCGCGGCCCAGCAGCCGGATGATCCGCTCCACGCGGCCATCCCGCGTGCCGATCATCTCGTCGTGGCGGAACGTCGTGGTGTCGTGGTAGTCGGGCAGGAGCCGGAGCTGATCGCCCACGCGGATCGGCTTGTCCGGCCGGGCGCCGCGCCACGAGCCGTGCTCGGCCGACAGGTAGTTGAGCTCCAGCTCGTCGTGGCCCAGGACGAGGGACGGCATCTCGTCGCGCGTCGACAGGGTCTTGAACCCGGAGTCGGTGATCACCCGCTCGGGCGTCGGCCGGCTGGTCACCGTCGTCAGGAGGGTCAGCGCGTACTCGAAGCCCTGCTCGACCATGTGGCACTCGACGCCGTAGAAGCGGTCCATGAAGCAGGCGCCGCCCGCCTGGAGCTCGGTCAGGCCGGGGATCGATGACGCCTCGACGTGGTTCCCCGATCCGGCGCCGCTCACGATCGGGACGGGGATCCGTCGGCCTCGATGAGCGCCTTCGTCTCGCGGAGTCCGGCGATGGACGCCTCCGTCGCGCGGGCGCGCTCCTCGGGCGGCCACAGCGTGAGCACGTGCCCCTCGTACCCCATGATGCCGGCCAGGCGGGTGCCCGGCGCGCGGTCGATGCGGCGCGCCAGCTCGAGGCCGTCCGGTCCGGGTCGCACGCCGGTGCGGTCCATGCCGATGTTCAGGTCGACGAGCATCGGGATCTCGACGCCGGCGGCCTCGCCGACGGCCGAGGCGAGGTCGACGGCCGTCGGATCGTCGGCGCAGCAGATGACCTCGGCACGATCGAGGAGGCGAACGAGCCGCTGCAGCTTCTGGGTCGTGACGAGCTCGTTGGCGACCAGCACGCTCGTGATGCCGTGCTCGACCATCACCTCGGCTTCGGAGACCTTCCCGCACGTCACGCCGATGGCGCCGACGGACCGCTGGTAGCCGGCGATCCACGGCGACTTGTGGCCCTTGGAGTGCGGTCGCCACGACTTGCCGCCGGCGGCGATCGCCGTGATCAGCCGGTCGACGTTGCGCTCGAATCGGTCGAGATCGAGGAGCAGGGCCGGCGTGTCGACGTCGGCGATGGGACGGCCGATGCGTGGGTCGTCTGTCGCGCTGTCGATCGTCGCGGGGGTCGTCGTCGCGCGGATCGTCATCGAGCCGTCGCGGGGTTCGGGGCGACCACCGAGCGGCTGATCCCGGCGATCGAGGTGACGCCCGTATGGCCCATCGCCGAGATGAGCTCCCCGCGGATGAGCTCCATCATGCGCACCAGGCCGGGCATGCCACCCGCGCCGAGGCCCCAGAACACCGGGCGGCCGATCGCCACCACGTCCGCCCCGAGCGCCAGGGCCTTGAGCACGTCGGTGCCGCGGCGGATGCCGCCGTCGAACAGGATCTCCAGCCGCCCGTCGACCGCCTCGACGATCTCGGGCAGGGCGTCGAGCGACGCCATCGAGCTGTCCAGCTGCCGGCCGCCATGGTTCGACACGACGATCGCCGGGAGACCGGTGTCCACGGCGAGCCGGGCGTCCTCGGCGGTCATCACGCCCTTCGTGACGATCGGGAGCTTCGTGATCGAGCGGAGCCAGTCGAGCGACGACCAGGTGAGGCTGCTCTCGCCGACGAGGTCGTCGACGTCGGCGATCATCGCGACGTCGACGTCCGGGTGCGGCAGGACGGGCAGTCGCGCCTCGTGCTCCCGCCAGGCCGCGACCGGCGTGTCGACGGTGAGGCACAGCGCCTGGTAGCCGGCGGCCTCGGCGCGAGCGACGAGGTCCCGGGTGAACTCGCGGTCGGTGAACCAGTAGAGCTGGAACCAGCGTCGGCTGACGTGCGGGGCGATGTCCTCGACGGTCATGCTCGCGCTGGTGCTGACGATCATCAACGTGCCCAGCTCCTCCGCGGCGCGGGCGGTCGCGATCTCGCCCTCGGGATGGGCGAGCTTGTGAAGGGCGGATGGGGCGAACACGACCGGGAGCTCGATCCGCTGGCCGAGGAGCGTGGTGCTCGTGTCGATCCGGCTGACGTCGACCAGCACGCGCGGGCGGAAGACCCAGCGCTGGTACGCCTCGCGGTTCGCGATCTGGGCCTTGCCCGACCCGGCGGCGCCCGACACGAAGTTGTAGCCGGCCGCGGACATGACCTCGCGCGCGATGGGCTCGAACTCCTCGACGGAGAACAGCCGCGAGATGTCGACGTCGAGCTCCGTGGTCATCCGCCCCTCCTCCGCGCGGTCGCGTCACCGCCGTCGCGACCCGTGTCGTGCGTAATGTAGATTGTCGACAATCGCGGCGCGCCCGTCGAGCCGCGCACGCGCGATGCGGAGGGTCCGGTGGAGGTCGTCGCGTCCGGCGCGTTCTGGGATGCCACGTGTGCGCCGGTCAACCTTCGCACCGCGTCGGCGACGTCCGCGTTACGGGCGTCCGACGGCACGCTGTTCGCGACCTGCCGGCTGGGCAGCGACCGCGAGGGAGCCGACGGGACGACCGGCGTGTTCGCCAGCCGCGACGAAGGCGCGACGTGGGAGCTGCGCACGCTGACGCTGGGCGAGCGCGAGTGGGACGGCTGGATCGGCGAGACCCGTGGCTGGTACCTCGTCCGAGCTGGAACCGGGCGTGCTGACCGCGGCGGTCCTCTGGACGGACCGGCGCGATCCGAACCAGCCGTGGGTCGACCCCGTCACCCAGGGGTTGCTGGGGATGCGGGCCTACACCCTGGTCTCGCGGGATGGCGGCTGGACCTGGCCCGAACGGCGCCGGATCGACCTGGGTGGCCACGACGGTGCGTCCACCGCAGGCCCCGTCCTGCGCCTGGCCGACGGCACGCTCGGCGTGCCGTTCGAGACGTGGAAGTCGCACTGGGACGCGAATCCGGGTGTGCCGGCGGCGTACCTGCGCCTGTCGCGCGATGAGGGACGGACGTGGGACGACGAGGTCCTCGTCGCTCGCGACCCCGCAAACCGGATCTTCTACTGGGACGAGCGGCTCGAGACCCACCCCGACGACGGGCGCCTCGTGAACATGTTCTGGACGCACGACGTGGAGGCCGGGCAGGACATCGACGTCCACGTCTGCTGGGGGTCACCCGACGGCCGCGAATGGACGGAGCCGGTGTCGACGGGGTTCGCCGGCCAACATACGCAACCGATCTCGCTCGGCGGCGATCGGCTGGTCGCGCTGTCGTCGCACCGGGGCGATCCGCCCGGCATCCGGGCGGTCCTCAGCGAGGACTTCGGGCAGACCTGGGACCATGCCGGGGCGTTGACGGTCTACGCGAGCGACGCCGGCACGGAACCGGGCGCGGGAGGACCGCGCGGACAGGCCGACTACTGGAACGACATGGGGAAGTGGCAGTTCGGGCACCCGCGCGGGGCACGCCTGCCGAACGGCGACGTCCTGGTCGTGTTCTACGGTGGGGCGGGCGTCAGCCGGAGCGCGCGATGGGCCAGGCTGCGGATCTGACGCTCCGGGGCGTCCGGGTGGTGGACGCTCGCGGGGTCGTGGCCGACCGCGCGGATGTCGTCGTCCGTGGCGGACGGATCGCTGTCGGTCGGCGGCGGGTCGACCTCGGATGGCGCGGTGCTCGAGCTCGCCGGCCGGACCGTCGTGCCGGGGCTGATGAACGCGCACGCACACGTGTCGCTGGACGGGTCAGCCGATCCGGACATCGCGTTCCGCGCCGAGACCGCGTCGCAGCGGACGATCCGCTCCGCGGCGCGGCTGCGAGAGACGTTGGAGGCGGGTGTCACGACGATCCGCGACGTCGGCGGACCGGCGTCGGTGCTGGAGGTCGCGGCGATGGTCGCGTCCGGTGAGCTCCCCGGCCCGCGGATGCTGGCGGCCGGTCAGGTCGTGACGATCACCGGCGGCCACGGCCACTGGATGGGCCTGGAGTCCGATGGGCCGGACGCGGCCCGGCGGGCCGTGCGCCTGAACATCAAGGGCGGGGCGACGGCCATCAAGCTCATGGCGACCGGCGGGATGATGACCTCGGGCCGGCAGGCGGGCGTGCCACAGCTGACGATCGAGGAGATGTCGGCGGCCGTGGAGGAGGCCCACAAGCGCGGCCTGCCGGTGGGCGCGCACGCCGAGAGCAAGACCGGCGTGATGAACGCCCTGCACGCGGGCGTCGACTCGGTCGAGCACGGCCACGGCGGCGACGCGGAGACGATCGAGCTGATGCTCCGCACCGGGCAGTTCCTCGTGCCGACGATCCTTTCGGACCGGCGGATCATCGACGGCGGGGTCGCGGCCGGGATCCCCGCCGAGGTCGTCGAGCAGTGCGAGGCGCTCCACGAGCAGCTCGTGACGTTCCTGCGCGATGCCATCCGGGCGGGCGTGCGGGTCGCGGCCGGCAACGATGGAGGAGCGCCGCTCGTGCAGAACGGCGAGATGGTCGACGAGCTCCGGCTGTACGTGGACCACGGGATGACCCCGCTGCAGGCGCTGGCGTCCGCGACGACGGTCACCGCGGAGCTGTTCCGGCTCCCGGACGTCGGCCTCGTCGAGCCGGGCTACGTGGCGGACCTGTTGGTCGTCGACGGCGATCCGGTCGCGTCCGTCGGCGCGCTGGAGTCGCCCCGCCTCGTGATCCAGGCGGGCCGCGTCGTGCTGGACCGCTCCGCGTCCTGAGGCCTCCGGCGCGGCGCGCCTACCGCCCCCGACCCTGCCACCCGCGCACCTACCGGAACGCGGGCAGCACCTCGTCGCGGAACAGGTCGATGTCCGTCGTGTCGAACAAGCCGGCGAAGCGGAGCTGGACCATCTCGAAGCCGAGCTCCTCGAGCTCGCGGATCCGGTCGATCAGCGCCGCGGGGTCGCCGGCGAACGCCGGACGCTCGCCCTCGGCCGCGGCGCCTGCCCAGGAACGTGCCTCCGCGGCGGACCGGGCGAGGTAGACCGTCATCGGTGTCGCCTTCCGGATCGTGGCGGGGTCCCGGCCGACCGCGGCGCAGTGGTCCGCGAGCACCGCGAGCTTCCGCCGCAGCACCTCGGGCCGGTCGCCGTACGAGAGCCACCAGTCGGCGTGCTCGGCGACCACGCGCAGGAGGTACTTCTCGCCGCCGCCCGCGACGAGGATGGGGATCCGCGGATCGGGGGCCGGCACGCACCACGCCCCATCGAGCCGGAACCACTCACCGGCGAACGTCGCGGGCTGGTCGTACCACAGCGTCTTGATGAGCCGCAGCGCCTCGTCGAGCTGCGCGATCCGGACCGGCGTGGGCGGGAAGTCGTAGCCGTAGCCGCGGTACTCGGACTCCAGCCAGCCGCTGCCGATGCCCAGGATGAACCGGCCGCCGGACAGGGCCTGCAGGGACGCCGCCATCTTCGCCAGCAACGGCGGATGACGGTACGAGTTGCCGAGCACGCAATGCCCGAGCAGCGGCCGCGGATGGCGCGCCGCGATCCAGGTGAGCTGCGTCCACGGCTCGGCGCGGTAGCCCGCGTGCTCCATGAAGTGGTCGGAGATCCAGATCGAGGACGCCCACGGCGCGACCGCGTCGACCACCCGGTCGAGGTCGGCGACGAACGTCGCGGGATCGATGGCGCCCATCTCCCGGTCACCGGGCGGTGGCGAATAGCCGAACTCCATCAGGTCGAGCCTCCCGGTCGGCGGGGATCGGCGGCAGCCTCCAGGGCGCCGTCCACTCCACGCGCCACGACATAGAGCGCCGCGCCGGCCGACGGCTCGACCACGCCCTGCACGAATGCCGTCGCGATGGCCGCGTCCGCGGCGGAGCCACCGGCTTCGAGGACCCGGATCCCTCGCGTGCAGCGACGGGATGCCCGGCGGCGAGCGCGGGTCGAGCCTCGGTGGACACTCGTATATTGTCGACATCCGGCCATCGGACCGTGCGCATGGTCAGGAGGAAGGCTCACCGTGGCCGATCACGCAGACCTCGGCGACCCGGTGGCGGCCGGCGCGGTGCCACCCGGGCTCGACCTTCCTCGCATCAAGCCGCGCATCCTCCGGCAGGAGGTCCTGGGCGCGCTCCGGACGGCGATCCTCGCGAACTCGATCCCCTCCGGCTCGCGACTGCTGGAGGCCGAGGTCGCGCAGCGCATGGGCGTCAGTCGCGCGCCCGTCCGGGAGGCGATCCGCCATCTCGAGCAGGAGGGCCTGGTCGAGTTCTTCCCGCACCGTGGCGCCGTCGTCGTCGGGTTGCCGGAGCGCGAGATGGATGCGATCTACGAGCTGCGCGCGATCATCGAGGGCCGGGCGACCGCCGACGTTGCCGGCAAGGCCACCGACGAGCAGCTCGCGGAGCTGGAAGGCCTCATCGAACAGATGCGCGCGGTCGTGCCGAGCCGCGACGTCGAGACGATCGCCGAGCTCGACCTCCGCTTCCACGGCCTCATCGTGGAGTGGTCGGGCCTGACGCTCCTGCGCCACATCTGGTCGAGCCTGGATGGCCTCGTGCGCGTCCGCTCCTACCAGGCGCTGGACCGACCCGGCAAGGCGGCACGCTACTTCCTGGCCAATGCCGCGTCATCGCACGTCACGCTCATCGACGCGCTGCGGGCCGGCGATCCCCACGTCGCGGCCAAGGTCGCACGGGACCACGTCATCGAGGTCCCCGAGATGCTCGCCGGCCTCGGCGGGACGGACGGGACGGACGGGCCGGGCCGAACGAACGGTAAGCGCACCAAGGCCCGCAAGGCTCCCGCCGCCGGAGCGGCGGGTTGAGCCTGGCCGACCTGCGGTCCGCGTGCGTCGCGAACGATCAGGGACCCATCGCCGATGCGGGCAAGCTGCTCGCGATGGACGGTGAGCAGGTGCTGGAGCGATGGCCGGTCATCGCCCGCGGACGGGTTCGCTAGGCGCCGATGGACGCGCCCGATCGCGGCTTCGTCGACGTCAACACGTCCTTCGGTCCCGAGCACGGCTTCGCGGGTGCCGGCGGGGCGCCGCTGGACGACCTCGTCGTCGAGAGCCGGCGCCACGGCGTGCGGCTCGCGCTCGCCTCGTCGCTCGATCGCCCGCGCGGACCTGGCCGGCGGGAACCGCGAGGCGGTCGAGGCCGCCGCCGACCCGGCGAACCACCTGCGGCCGATCGCGGTGGTCTCGGCCAGGGTCCCGGGCACGGCCGCGGGGACGGTGGCGAGCGCCGAGACGGCGGGCGTGGCCGGCTATCTGCTCGAGGGCGCGGTGTGGCCGTTCCCCACCCCGGAATCAGTCCGCGAGGTGCTCCGGGCCGTGGCCCCGACCGGCAAGCCGCTGCTGGTGCCGCTGTCGGGCGTCGGACCGGCGTTCGGGACCGGCGAGGCGACGGCGATCGGTGCGGCGACGGCGGATCTCGGGATCGCGGTGATCCTGCTCGGGGCGCACTACACGCACATCGCCGACGACCTGCGCGCGGCGGTCCGCTATGAGCATCTCCATCTCGAGACCAGCTCCCTGGCGCACTGGCGGGGCGTGGCGACCGCGGTGGCGTCGATCGGCGCCGAGCGGCTCCTGCTCGGGACGGGCAGCCCACGGCGGCCCGGCGCCTCGGCGATCGACGCCGTCCTCCTCGCACGGATCCCGGATGACGCGAAGCGCGCGATCCTGGCCGGGAATGCCTGCCGGCTGTTCGGCCTGCCGGACGGCCCGGTCGACGTCACGCCGCCGCGGCTCCCGGCACGTTCCTGGGACGTGCACACCCACCACGCGCCGCTGCCGTTCGACGTGCCGCACGTGGCCGACGACGAGCTGGTCGGCGAGCTGCTCACGGGCCCCACGAGCCGGGCGGTCGCGTCGTCGGCGGTGGCGATCTTCGCCGCGCCGGCCGCCGGCAACGAGCAGGCCGTGCGGGCGGCGTCGGCCGGAGGGCCGCTGGGGTACGTCGTCGCCGACCCGAACGACCTCGCGTTCACCGAGGACCAGCTCCGGCGCCACCTCGACCGGCCCGGCATGGTCGGCGTGAAGATCCACGGCGAATGGTCGGGCGTGCCGACGTCGTCGCCGCGGATGGCGGCCGCTGTTCGACCTCCTCGCGCGGTTCGGGCGCCCCGTGAAGCTCCACGACGCGGGCGACGACTGGGCCGACGCGCTGCTCGCGATCGCGCGGCGCCATCCGCGGCTGCCCATCGTCATCGCACACGCGGGTCTGGGCACGCCCAGCGGCCGCGCCGGCGAGCTGGCGGCGCAGACCGACAACCTCTATCTCGAGCTGTGCAGCTCGTTCGCGTCGCTGCGTGAGGTCCGCGCCGCCGTCCGGGCCGCGCCCGTCGAGCGGCTCCTCTGGGGCAGTGACGCGCCGCTCCTGGATCCCGGATTCATCCACGGCACGTACGCGGACGCGCTGCTGCCGCCGGACGCCATCGACCGCGTGTTCTGGTCGAACGCCGAAGCCCTGTACGGAGGCTGATCGATGCTCGACCTCGTCGTCGGTGGCGGGACCGTCATCGACGGGACCGGCGGTCCGCCGCGGCGCGCCGACGTGGGCATCGCCGGCGGCCGGATCACCGCGCTCGGCGACCTGGCCGCCGCAGAGGCCCGCTCGCGGATCGACGCGACCGGGCTCGCCGTCGCGCCCGGCTTCGTCGACCTGCACAGCCACTCCGACCTGTCGCTGCTGTCCGCGCCGGGTGCTCCGTCGAAGATCGGGCAGGGCGTCACCACCGAGATCAACGGCAACTGCGGGATGGGTCCGTTCCCCAACCCCGCTGTCCGCGCCGCTGAGATCCGCTCCGCGAACGCGAACATCGACAACGATCTCGCCGTCGCCTGGGACTGGCAGGACCTGCCGGGCTATGCAGCCGCCGTCGAGCGAACGGGCATCGCCCTGAACAGCGCGCTCCTCGCCGGGCACATGCCCCTGCGCGTCGCGGCCGCGGGCCAGGCCGCCCGGCCCCTGGACGCCGGCGAGACCGATGCGCTCATCGGACACCTGGAGGCTGCGCTCGACGACGGCGCGATCGGCTTCTCCACGGGCTTGATGTTCCCGCCCGCGATGTTCGCGGAGCGCGACGAGCTGCTGGCCATCGCGCGGACCGTGGCCCGGTATGACCGGCTGTTCGCGGCCCACTTCCGCAACTACAGCGACCGGATGCTCGAGGGCGTCGAGGAGATGCTCGACATCGCGCGGGAGACCGGCTGCCGGATGCAGCTGTCGCACCTCGCGGTCGCCGGGCGACGGAACTGGGGCAAGGTTCCGCGGGCGCTCGAGCTCATCGACGCCGCGCGACGCGACGGGCTCGACGTGGCGTGCGACATCTACCCCTATATCGCGGGTTCGGCGAACCTGTCGCAGCTGCTCCCGGAGTGGGCGCAGGCGGGCGGCGGGCCCGCGATCGTCGAGCGGCTGGGCCGCCCGGCGGACGTGAGCCGCGTCCTCCGGGACTGGGAGACCGAGCTGTTCTTCGGCTGGGACGAGGTCGAGGTCGCCTCGCTCGAAGCCGGGATGGAGGAGACGCTCGGGCTGACCGTCGACGAGGTCGGCCATCGGTGGGCGATGGACGCCGGCCGTGCGGCGATGGAGCTGATCCGCCGGAGCGACGACCGGGTGACGATGGTCGCGTACGGCCGCTCCGAGGATGACCTGCGCGCGGTGCTCCGGCATCCGGCGACGTCGATCGGATCGGACGGGCTCGCGATGACCCCGGACGGCCCGTCGGGTGCGGGTCGCCCGCACCCCCGCAACTACGGCTGCTATCCCCGGTTCCTCGGCCGCTACGTCCGCGACGCCGGGCCTGATGCCGCTGGAGCAGGCGATCGCGATGTGCACGAGCCGGCCAGCCGACCGGGCCGGGCTCACGGACCGGGGCCGGATCGCCGAGGGCGCGGCCGGGGATCTCGTGGTCTTCGACCCCGCCACGATCCACGACCGGGCGACGTTCCAGGAGCCGGCGCTGGCGCCGGTCGGCGTGCGCGACGTCATCGTCGCTGGCGTGCCGGTCGTCCTGGCGGGCGCGCCGACCGCCGCGCGCCCGGGCTCCGTGCTGACGAGCGCTAGCCCGCTCCCAGGCCCCCGGGCCTCAGAACAGGGTCAGGTACTCGTCGACCTCCCAGCGGCCGACCGCGCTGTGGTAGCGCACCCACTCGCGACGCTTCACGTCGCATGAACTCCGCGGCGAGCTCCGGGCCCAACGCCGACCGGACGACCTCGTCGGCCTCGAACTCGTCGATCGCCTCGGCGAGCGACTGGGGGATGAACCGCAGGCCCTCGGCGCGTGCATCGCGCGAGCGGGGTCTCGTACATGTTCCGGCCGATCGTGCGGATCGCCCGGGTCGAGCCGCCGCTCGATGCCGTCGAGCCCGGCCGCGATGAAGCCCGCCATGCCCAGGTACGGGTTCACGGCGCCCGAGACCACGCGGCACTCGAAGCGGCCCGGCTCGGGCGTCCGGAACATGTGCGTCCGGTTGTTGTCGCCGTAGGTGATGAACGCGGGCGTCCACGTGAAGCCCGAGCGAGCGCCGGTGAGGTACGCGCCGATCGAGAGCCGCTTGTAGCAGTTGACGGTCGGCGCGATGAGCGCGGTCAGCGCCCGGGCATGGGCGAGCAGGCCGCCCAGGAAGTGGTAGGCCAGCGGCGACTGGCCCAGCCCGCGCGGGTCGTCCGTGTCGAGGAACGACGTTCTCGGCCCTCGCGGTCCCACAGCGAGAAGTGGAAGTGGCAGCCGTTGCCGGTCAGCTGCGCTGAACGGCTTGGGCATGTGCGTCGCGATCGCCCCGTGCTGCCGCGCGACCTGGCTGGTCATCATCTTGAAGAACGTGTAGCGGTCCGCGGTCGTCGAGCGCGTCGGCGTACTTCCAGTTGAGCTCGAACTGGGCGGTGCCGTCCTCGTGGTCGGAGGCGTACGGCTCCCAGCCGAGCCCCTCCATGTACCCGATCAGCTCGCGCAGGTAGGGCATCGCGCCCGACAGGCTCTTGAAGTCGTAGCAGGGCTTGTCCAGCGTGTCGAAGCCCGTCGGGTCGAACGGCGCGATCGATGCCGTCCGCGCGTCCGCGTGACGAGCATGTGCTCCGCCTCGACGCCGACCTTCATCTCGTAGCCGGCCTCGGCCAGCCGCTCGATCGCCCGGCGCAGCACCGTCCGCGAGCAGTACGGCCACGGCTCGCCGTCGACCTCGATGTCGCACGCGAACCGCGCCGACGCCGTCCTCCCAGGGCACCACGCGTGTAGGTGCTCGAGGTCGGGCATGCCGACCAGGTCGTGGCTCGTGCGGGCCCTGGCCCATGCCCACCGTCGCCGCGCCGGCGAACCCGGCGCTGCCGCCGAGGAACGCGTCGAACGCGCTCGCCGGGACGCCCTTGCAGCGGGGCGTGCCGTGGATGTCCACCCACTGCGCGAGCAGGTAGTCGACGCCGTCGTGCGCGAGACCGTCCGCCAGCGTCGATGCGCGACGGCCGGCTGCGCGTCGTCGGGCGGTCTGCGTCCGCGTTCCTCGGCATCCGGGACCCTCCTTGCCGCTGCGTCAGTGCGAGACGGCCGCCGCGGCCTTCTCGCCGATGAGGCTGCCCGTCGCGAATCGTTCGATGCGAGAACGGCCGAAGCACCTCCGGGACGACCCCGGTCGCGATCGCCTCGGCGATCCGGCGCCCGGCGACCGGCCCGGCCTTGAAGCCGTACGTCCCCCAGCCGACGTCGAGGATGAACCCGCCGACGCTCGGGCACAGGTCCCGATGATGGGGCTGAAGTCGGGCGTCATGTCGCAGATGCCCGGCCCACTGGCGCAGGACGTTCACGCCGGCGACGCGACGGCAGCAGCTCCAGCACGTGGCTCGCCGAGGACTCCAGGAACGGCAGCGTCGAGCGGTTGCTGTACGAGGCGTACGGGTCGATCTCCGAGCCGATGACGAGCTCGCCGCGGTCGGTCTGGCTGACGTAGACGTGGAGCGTCGCCGAGACGAGGACCGGGTCCAGGAACGGCTTCAGCGGCTCGGTGACGAGCGCCTGGAGCGGGTGGGTCACGATGGGCAGCCGCACGCCGACCATCGTCGGCGATGGTCGACGCCCAGCCGGCGGTCGCGTTGACGACCGTGCCCGTGCGGATCGGACCGGCGCTGGTCCGGACGCCGGTCGACGCGCCCGTCGGCGACATCGATGCCGGTCACCTCGGTGTCCTGGTGGATGTCCACGCCCAGCTCGGACGGCACGTCGTGCGTAGCCCCAGACCACCGCGTCGTGGCGGATGATCCCGCCCGGCGGGTGGTAGAGCGCCGCGAGGACGGGGAAGCGCGGCCGGTCCGAGAGGTCCAGCGCCGGGACGAGCTCGCGGATCTCGTCGCGGACGATGACCCGGCTGTCGACGCCCATCAGCTGGTTCGTCTCGGCGCGGACGCGCAGGCCGGCGATCGCCGAGCTCGGTGTGCGCGAAGGTCAGGTGGCCGTGCTGGCTGAACAGGACGTTGAAGCCGAGCTCTGCCGACAGCCCCTCGTAGATGCGCACCGACTCGTCGTAGAACGCGACGCCCTGCGGTGGTCCGGTAGTTGGACCGGATGATCGCCGTGTTGCGGCCGCTCGCGCCCGAGCCGATGTACGACCGCTCGATGACGGCGACGTCGCGCGACGCCGCGCTTGGCGAGCTCATACGCGATCGCCAGCCCGTGCACGCCGCCGCCGATGATGACGACGTCGTAGCTGGCCTTGCTGGGCGCGACGCCCCAGGAGCCTGATCCGCCGGAACGGGCCGATCACGTCGGGACCTCACGGGTCAGCGTCCAGAGCTCGGTCAGCGCGTCCCACAGGTAGCGGCGCCTCGTCGCGGGCCACGAGGATCGTGAAGCCCGGCTCGCCGTCCTCGTCGATCCGTGCCAGCACGACGCGGACGGCGGCCACCGCGCGCCTGGACGATCGTCCGGTCCGCACGGCGTGCTCGGCAAGGTCCACCGGGCACGCCGCGGCGAGCAGCGCCCGGGCGTGACGGCCGGCCAGGCGCAGGACGGCATGACCCGAGCTGACATCGACCGTCGACCGCGCGCCGGCCAGCACGCCCGCCGCGCTCGGCGCTCGCGGGCCGGGTCGGCACGAGCACGATCGCCTCGTCGGGCGCGAGACGCCAGACCGTGACGGCGCCGCGCGTCGACGACCCGGCCGGCGACCGCCAGCGCTGCCCGATGCCGCGCGGCGACGGTCTTGTCGAACGGGCCGAGCTCGCGCAGCGGCCAGGTCGCTCGCCGGTCAGCGGCGCGACGCGCCCTCGCAGCGGGCTCCGACGGATCGGGGCTCGGCGACGCCGGGGCGTCATGCGCGCAACCGCTCGCCGGTCGGGTCGTAGAACGGCTCGGTCCGCACCCGACCGACCGTCGAACGCCCGTCGCGGCCGACGCCCAGGCGGATGGTGATCGGCGCGCCGTCCCGGGCGTGCGTCCGCGGCCAGCCAGGCACAGCCCGATCGGCCGATCCGAGCGTGGGACTCCACTTGCGAGCTGGTCACGCGCCCGATGGCGCGCGCCGTCGAGCACGATGGCGGCGCCCTCGGCCGGGACGTCGTGACCCAGCACCTCGAACCCGGTGAGCACCTGGCCGCCGCTCGGCGATCGTCGAGGTCGCGGCACGACCGATGAAGTCGTCCTTGTCGGCCTTGATGAGCCAGCCCATGCCGGCGTCGCGCCGGCATCGACAGCGCGTCCGTGTCCTGGCCCACGATCGCGTGGCCCTTCTCGAGCCGCAGCACGCGCTGGGCCTCCACGCCGAACGGTCGCAGGCCGAGGTCCGCGCCCGCCGTCCAGCAGCGCGTCCCAGAGGTGGCGCGCCGTAGTCGGCCGGGACGTGGATCTCGAACCCGAGCTCGCCCACGAACCCGATCCGCAGCAGGATCGCCGGGACGCCCGGCGACGGCGCCCTCGGCGGCCGCGAGGTACGGCATCGCCTCGCGCGAGACGTCCAGGTCGGTCAGCCGCGCCAGGATCTCGCGGGCCCGCGGCCCGGCGAGGTTCACCGCCGCGTAGCTGCGACGTGACGTTCGTCACGTCGACGTCCCGCGGTCCGCCGGCCAGCCACCAGCCGAACCACTGCTCGACCGCGTCGAGGTTGCCGGTCGTGGTCGAGACGAGGAAGCGGTCCTCGCCGAGCCGGGCGACCGTCCCGTCGTCGAGGATGATGCCCGGCGTCGTCGAGCATCGCCCGGTAGCGCACGCGCCCCACCCGCAGGTCGCTGAACCGGTTCGGGTGCAGCCAGTCGAGGAACGCGCCGGCGTCCGCGCCCGCGGACGTCGAGCTTGCCCAGGGTGCTCACGTCGATGAGCCCGGCGGCCTCGCGGACGGCGCGGCACCTCGTCGGCGACGTCACCGTAGGCGAACGGGCGCTTCCAGTCGCCCATGTCGATCCAGCGGGCGCCCAGCGCCTCGTGCCGGTCGTGCATCGCCGTGCGCCGGACCGGGGCGAGGTGCGGACCGGCGAGCACGCGCCAGCGGCACCGGCTGGTACGGCGGGCGATAGGTGGTCAGGCTGGTCGAGGCCGGCGCGCCACCCGGCGAACCGCGCGTGGACCCGTGCCGCGAGGCCGTGGCACATCTTCCCCTGGCAGGGACCCATCGTGACCGTGCTGTAGCGCTTGAGCGTCTCGAGGCTGTCGAACCCCTCCCGGACGCCCTGCTCGAGCTCCTTGACGGTGACGTCCTCGCACAGGCACACGAACTGCTTGCGACCCCGCGTCCCCGATGGCGCGACGCCGGCGGCGCCGATCGGCGGCCGCGTCGACCGGCGCGGCGACTCGGCGGGCGTCGACGCGGCTCGTCCGCAGGCCGGCCGCCGCGCGCCCGGCACGCGACCCCGCTCGCCGCGACCGTCGGCGTCATCGCGCCAGGCCCAGCACGTGGCCCGCCGCGTGGACGCCGTCCGGGCAGGCGATCCGCGAGCCGACTCGCCCAGGCCGCTCGTCGAACCGCGGCACGGCCCCGGAACCGCGCGAGCAGCGCGATCGCCGGCTCGGGGCGCATGGCCATCGCCACGAGATCGCACGCGATCGTCCTGCGTCGCCGCGCGGCGTCCGGACGCACCAGGCCCTCGACGTGGGAGCGACCGCGTGCCTCGAGCGGCGTGGAGCCGGCGAGCACGGAGACGCCGGCCGCGGCGAGCGCCATGCCGTCCGGGTCCGGTCGTCCCGGATCCCCGTCACGGGCGTCGACGAGCGCGGCGACCTCGAACCCGGCCTCGACGCAGCTCCGCCGCGGCGCGCCAGCCGTGATCGTCGTCGGTCACCACGACCACGCCGCTCGCCCGCGGCGACCCCGTGGAGGTGCGCGGAGGCGGAGGATCCCCGAGGCGAGCATGATCGCCCGGCAGGTCGTTCGCGCCGAACACCGCGGGCTGCTCGCCGGCGCCGGTCGCGACGACGATCTGCCGCGCGCGGATGCGCAGGAGCAGCGTGCCCTGGAGCACGCCGACGAGGCCGCCCTCGTAGATGCCGATCGCGGTCGCCCGGGCGAGGTGCTCGATGCGCGACTCGGCGGCGACGCGCTCCGCGAGCTCGGGTCGCGGCGTCGATCCCGCTCGCCGCGGCGATCCGGTCGTCGCCGGCGACCGGCCGCACGCCGATGCCGGAGATGCCCGCCCAGCCGGTCGCCGTCGTCGACGAGCACGACCCGCTGCCCGAGCGACGCGGCCTCGAGCGCCGCGAGGCAGCCCGCCGGCCCACCGCCGATGACGACGACGTCGGTGTGGAGGTGGCGCTTCCGGGCGTGGAGCTCCGGGCGCGACCGGACGTCCACCCGACCCAGGCCTGCCGCGTGTCGGAGCACCCACTCGTACAGCGGCCAGAGGCGCGCGGCCGGATGAACGTCTTGTAGTAGAAGCCGACCGGCAGGAACCGATCGAACGTGTCCGTGAGCGCCATGAGGTCCCGCCGCAGCGACGGCCACGCGTTCTGCGAGCGGACCCGCATGCCGTCCCGCGCCGGGCGTCATGCACGCCCGGACGTTGGGGCGACCATCGACCTCGACCAGGCAGTTCGGGACAGCGGCCGGTGCAGCACAGCAGCCCGCGCGGCCGGTGGTACTTGAAGCTCCGCGAGAGGACGTCGACACCACCCGCCGCGAGCGCGGAGCCGATCGTGTCGCCGTCGAGCCGCCGTGCCGGCCGGCCGTCGAACGTGAAGCGCGATCGACCGCGCCCCGGTCGAGCGGTCTCCGCCGGCGACGGCGCGACGCGTCGGCGCCGTCACCCGAGCTCGCCCGGCCATGCCGCCCGGAGGACCCGGTTGTCGCGGGTGTCGCGCTCCGCCTGGAACCAGCGGCGGCAGCCGGCCCGATGGAACCACCACGCCCGCTCCACACCCGCCGGCGTTCGACCGCAGGTAGCGGTAGGCCGTCCACGCCGGCCGATCGGCGTCCGGCGCCGGCCGGACAGCCACCTCGCCGCCGTAGCGGAACTCGTAGACGTCACGCGGGCCGCAGGCCGGACAGGGCAGCAGGAACGACATCGCGGATCGAGGCCTCAGAACGTCCGCGCCGGGGACCCAGTCCGTGCCGACGAGCGGGATCCGCGGTGATCGCGGCCGCCTCGATGGTCAGCGCCCGCAGGTCGTCGGGGTCCAGGTCGTGGACGTTCGCCTTGCCGCAGGCGCGCGCGATCATCTGGACCTCGAGCGTCATCGCGGTCAGGAAGTTGGCGACGCGCTCGGCGGCCTCGTCGATGGGCAGGCGCGCCATCAGGTCCGGGTCCTGGGTGGTGATGCCGACCGGGCAGCGGCCGGTGTGGCAGTGGTGGCAGGCGCCGGGCGCGGTCCCGAGCGCGGCGTAGTCCTCGAGGTAGAGCGGCGCGTTGCAGTTGAGCGCGATCAGCGCCGCGGTGCCGATGTAGCAGGCGTCCGCACCGAGGGCCAGGGCCTTCGCGACATCGACGCCGCTCCGGATGCCGCCGGCCGCGATGAGCTGGACCTCGCCGTACGAGGCCCGATGTCCTCGAGCGCGCGCCGCGCCTCGACGATCGCGGCCAGCGTCGGGATGCCCGTGTGGTCCTGGAGGATCTCGGGCGAGGCCGCCGTGCCGCCCTCCATGCCGTCGACGACGATCGACGTCGGCGCCGCACTTGGCGGCCAGCTTCACGTCGTCGAAGACGCGCGTGGCGCCGATCTTCACGAAGATCGGGACCCGCCAGTCGGTCGCCTCGCGGAGCTCCTCGATCTTGATGATCATGTCGTCCGGGCCGAGGAAGTCGGGATGGCGCGCCGGGCGAGCGCTGGTCGACGCCCGGCGGCAGGTCGCGGATGCGCGGCGATCTCCGGGCGACACCTTCGAGCCCAGGAGCAGGCCGCCGGTGCCGGGCTTCGCGCCCTGGCCGATCGTGAGCTCGATGGCGTCGGCGGCCGCAGGTGATGGACGTTCGCGCCGTAGCGGCTGGGCAGGACCTCGACGATCATCGTCGTGCGTGTGCTCGCGCTCGGCCGGCAGCATCCCGCCGTCGCCGGAGGTCGTGGAGCTGCCGACCGCGCTGGCCCCGCGCGCGAGGGCGACCTTCGCGTTGAGCGACAGGGCGCCGTAGCTCATGCCCGTGATCATCACCGGGATGTCGAGGCTGATCGGCTGCTCCGCGAAGCGGGTGCCGAGGACGGTCGTCGTGACGCACCGCTCGCGGTAGCCCTCCAGCGGGATGCGGGTCAGCGACGCGGGCAGGAAGGTCAGGTCGTCGAGCGACGGCAGCGGCCGCTGGCGGAGCGTCCCGAAGCCGCGGATGCGATACCGGCCCAGCTCGGCCTTGTCCTGGATCTCCTCGATGACCTCGGGCGTGTAGACCGGGCTGTGGCGGAGCGGCGCGCGCGGGCCCGGCGACGTCCGTCACAGCGCCTCCCGCCACGTCTGCAGCTCGTGCTTCTCGAAGTTCCACAGCTTGCGGCCGGAGACGACCTTCCGGAACGCGTCCGGGCGCGCGCGATCTCGTGCGCCGCGAACAGCGCATCGAGCATGAGGTCGTCGTCCCGCGTGGGCGCCTCGACGCAGCGTGTCGTTGCCGAGCGAGGCGATGCTGCCGCCGACGAACACGGTCCCTTCGTACATCGAGTCGGCGAGCGCCTCGCCGGCGTCCCCGCAGATGACCACGATCCCCTTCTGCATCATGAAGGCGGTCATGTAGCCGGCGTCGCCCGCGATGAGCAGCGTGCCGCCCTTCATCGCGATGCCCGGCCCGCGCCGCGCAGTCGCCGCGGACCACGACCGTGCCGCCCCGGATCGAGGCCGCCGCGCCGTTGCCGGCGTTGCCGGTCACGATCGACCGTGCCCGGACGAGCATCCCCTCGGCCAGGCCCCAGCCGGCGCTGCCGTCGATGTCGCACGTCGGCGCCGTCGTTCATCCCGCCGCAGTAGTAGCCCGACGCTGCCGTCGATCCGGACGGTCGCCGCCGGCTGAGCAGCGCGACGCCCAGGTTGTGCCGCGCCCCCGGGTTCACGACCTGCACCGTCGCGACCCGATCGCCAGCGCCTCGCGGATCGCGCGGTTGATGTCGCGGATCGAGTCGCCCGTCGCAGTCGGACGATCGTCGTGTCGGTGGCCGCGGTCACCGTCACGGCGGCGGCCGTCGCCTGGCGAGCCGGGCGCCGCCAGATGCGATAGACGTGGCCGCGTGGGCTCGTGCGCGACGCCGCCCGGACCCGAGCGCAGCGCGGATCGCGATCTCCTCGTTCGCGATCGCGACGTACGCGTCGGTCTCGACGGTGATCAGCGGCTTGAGGGCGAACGGGTCGCGGGCGAAGCCGATCGCGTCCGGCGGTCGCGACGAGGTACGTGAAGCTGCCGTCGAGGTCGTCGAGCGACGCGGGCGAGCGCCTCGTCGAGCGAGCACCCGCGGGCCAGCTGGTCGGCGAGATAGACGCCGATCACCTCGGAGTCGTTCTCCGTGAAGAACCGGACGCCGCGCTGCTCGTAGCGCCGGCGGAGCTTGTGGTAGTTCGTGATGTGGCCGTTGTGGACCGTCGCCAGGTCGGCCACGCCGCGCGCCCAGAACGGCTGCGAGTGGCTGAGGTCGACCCGGCTCTCGGTGGACAGCCGGGTGTGCCCGATGCCGTGGCTGCCCTGCGCCGCGCCGATCTCGAACGTGTCCTCCAGCTCCTGCGGCGAGCCCGACCTGCTTCACCAGCTCGAGGTGACGGCCGAGGCTGACGATCTCCACGTCCTCCGAGGGTCGCTCGACCGCGGCGCGCAGCTCGTCGACGGTCCCGCGACGCTCGAGCTCCAGGCGGACCAGCGACGGACGCCTCGTCACGCGATCGATCCGTGCCGACGGTCGACGCGCGTTCGACCACGAGCTGCTCGGCCTCGGTCGGTCCCAGGTCCTCCGGGACGCGCACCCAGGCGACCTCGAGCGGCCGTGGCTGCGACGTGTACAGCGCGATGCCGGCGGAGTCCGGCCCGCGCCGGCCGAGTCCCGTGAGCATCGACAGCAGCACGTCGCCGGCGGCGCCGTCGGTATCGGACTTCGACCAATAGCCCGCGATCCCGCACATGTAGGCTGCTCCCCGTGTCGTCGCGCCGCCGCGGTCGCGTTTCTACTCGCGGAGGAATAGTAGGCTTCCATTCCACTGCCATGCAAGACGACACTCGGGCTTCCAGCGGCGACGGCGAGGCCCACCTGCTCGAATCCGACATCACCCAGGCGATCGCGGGCCGCCTGCGTGACGAGCGCCGCCGGTTGGGGCTGACGCTCCAGGACCTGTCCGATCGGTCCGGGCTGTCGCGTGGCGATGCTGTCCAAGATCGAGAACGCGCAGACGTCGCCCAGCCTCCGGACCCTCGCCCGGCTGTCGACGGCCCTGGAGCTTCCGGTCACGACGTTCTTCCGCGGGTTCGAGGAAGAACGCGACGCGTCGTACGTCCGGGCGGGCGAGGGCCTGGAGCTGGTCCGCCAGGGCACGCGCCACGGCCACCGCTACGAGCTGCTCGCCGCCGGTCAAGGGTGAGCAACGCCGCGTCCAGCCGTTCCTCGTCACGCTCACCGAGGCCAGCGAGGCGTTCCCGCTGTTCCAGCACGAGGGCGTCGAGCTGCTCTATGCGCTCGAGGGTGAGCTCACCTACCGCTACGGCCGGCACACGTACCGGCTGGCCCCAGGCGATTCGCTGATGTTCGACGGCCGCGTCGCCCACGGCCCGGAGCAGTTGACGCACCTGCCGATCCGCTTCCTGTCGATCACGGTCGACCTCGATGGAGGCAGCGACGGCGCGAGCCACTAGGCCACGCGCGCGGCCGGCCCGGGGTTCAGCGCTCGGTCATCGCGTCGCGGAACAGCTGCTCCAGCGTCGCTCGGTCGGCGATGCGCGGGGCGAGCTTCGTGACCCGCTCCTGGGGAAGCGTCGCCTCGGCGAGCGCTGGGGCGTCCTCGGCGGTGTAGCCCACGCGCTCCAGCCCGACCGGGACGCCGGTCCGGCGCATGAGCTCCACCAGGCGCCCGGCCAGGATCGTCCCCGCATCTTCGGGCGCCGCCCCGCGGATGTCCGCACCCAGCAGCGCCGCGGCCTCGAGATGTCGGCCCGGTGCCGCAGACGCCGTCCAGCGGAAGACCGCCGGCGCGTTGAGGATGACCGACATCCCGTGCGGGACGAGCGGCTTGCCGGACGGGTAGCCGGCCGGCACGAACTCGCGGACCATCCCCGACACCGCGTACGACATCCCGTGCGGCAGGTGGACGCCCGCGTTGCCGAACCCGATGCCCGCGTACGTCGCGGCAAGCGACATCAGCTCCCGAGCCTCGTCGTCCGCCGCGTCGTCGACGACCCGTGGCAGCGCCTGGGCGACCATCTCGATCGCCCGGCGCGCCCAGACGTCGCTGAACGGGTTGGCACCCTGGTACGACGGTCGCAGGTTGGGCCGCTCGGGCGCGGGCCGGCTGTCGAACGGGATCGCGGTGTACGACTCCAGGGCGTGCGAGAGGACATCGAACCCCGACGACGCGGCGACCATCGGCGGCAGGGTCCGGGTGTTGTCCGGGTCGACGATGCCGAGCGTCGGTCGCAGGAAGCGATGGGCGATGCCGGTCTTGGCATGGAGCGCCCGCCGGTCCAGGATCGCGACACCGGTGGTCTCGCTGCCCGTGCCGGCGGTGGTGGGCACGGCGACGAGCGGTCGAAGCGGGCCGGGCGGCGGCTTGCCCTCGCCGATCGGCTTGTTCACGTAGTCGAGCAGGGGCGCCGGATGCGTCGCCAGCAGGTTCGCGGCCTTGGCGGTGTCGATGACGGACCCGCCGCCCACGGCCACGAACCCGTCGTAGCGCCCTGCGGCGGCCACCGCGCCGGCCGCCTCGAACGAGGTGTCCGTGGGCTCGACCTCGACGGCGTCGAAGATGTCGACCTCGACCCCGCATCGCCGGAGCGAGTGGAGCGCGATGCCGACCGGCGCGAGCTCGCGGAGCCGCGGGTCGGTGAGGAGCAGCACGCGGCGCAGGCCGAGATCGGCGACGTGATCGCCGACCTCGCGGGTCGCGCCGCGGCCCATGACGAGGTTGGCGAAGGTGACGGCGAACGTGGTCTCGAGCGTGGTGGCCATCGGGGACTCCGTCAGATCCGCAGCCGGTCGACCACGGCCTCGTTGAGGGTCAGACCGAGCCCCGGGCCCGTGGGCAGGCTGATCCGCCCGTTCACCGGCAGCACCGGCTCCTGGTACAGCTCCTGGATCTGCTCCGGGCGGGGGCCGTACTCGGTGCCGTACTCGTGCGGCCGCGTCCCGCCCGGGACCGTCGCGTACGCCTGGAGGCTGGCGATCGAGAGCAGGCCCGCCGACGGGCAGTGCGGCATGACGGGCTTGGCGTGCACCTCGGCGAGCTGGAAGATCCTGACGGTCTCCGAGATGCCGCCGGCGTCCACGATGTCGGGCTGGAGGATGTCGGGGTTCGAGAGCTCGATGAGATCGCGGAACTGCCATCGTCCGTGCTGGCTCTCGCCGGCCGAGACCGGGATGTCGAGCGCGTCGACGACCTGGCGCAGGCCGGGCAGGTCGTACTGCGGCAGCGGCTCCTCGAGGTGGGCGTAGCCGAGCTCCTCGAGGCGGCGGCCCTGGCGGATCGCCGTGGAGACCGTGTACGCGCGGTTCACGTCGAAGCCGATCCACGCGTCGGGCCCGACCAGCTCCCGGCACACCCGCGCCATCTCCATGTCCTTGCGCGGGTCCTGGTCGATCCGCAGCGGCGCCCAGTCCATCCGGATCTTGAAGGCCTTGAAGCCGTCCTTCAGGCCGACCTCGAGCGCGGCGGCCATCTCCGCCGGGGTCCGGTTGCCACCCGCGCCGCAGCTCCAGTAGAGGTCGAACTCCGTGCGGGCGGCGCCGCCGAGGAGCACGTGGATGGGCAGGCCCGCGGCCTTGCCGACGAGGTCCCAGAGCGCGATGTCGATGACGCCGGCGATCTCGATGGGCGTGGGGTATGGCCGCTCGTGCGTGGCGTGGACGAGGCGCTCCCAGTGCCGTCCGGGCTGGAGCGGGTCCGTGCCGACGAGCAGCGGCTTGATCGTCAGGTCGACGTAGCGGCGGAAGAGCGCCGGATCGTGCCAGCCGACCTCCGACAGGCCCGTCAGGCCCTCGTCCGTGTCGACGCGCACGAAGGTCGGGCCGATCGACAGCGTGTCGACGCGGATGTCGGTGATCCTCACGGGATGGCATCGTAGCGGGGTGGGCGACCTGCGCTGCGGCCGATGCGCCACCGAGCCGAGGGGCGTGGCCCCGTGGCGCTGCGAGGCGTGCGGCTCGCCGCTGGAGCTGGACCTGCCGCCGGCCGACGCCGCGACGCTGATCGACCGGACGTCGAGCGGCGTCTGGCGCTATCGCGGCTGGCTGCCGACGGCGGATGTCGTGACGCTGGGCGAGCCGGTGACGGGTCTGGTCGAGCTGCGCGGCCGACCAGGCGTCTTCGCGAAGCTCGAGGGCTCGCTGCCGACGGGCTCGTTCAAGGACCGCGGCGTCGCGGTGACCGTCGGCTGGCTGGTCCGGCGCGGGGTGCGCGAGCTGATCGTCGATTCGTCCGGGAACGCTGGCGCGTCGTTCGCGGCGTACGCAGCTCGGGCGGGGATCCGGGCACGGGTGTTCGTGCCCGCCGATGCGTCGCCCGCGAAGCTCGTGCAGGTGCGGGCGCACGGCGCGTCGATCGTCACGGTGCCGGGCCCGCGCTCGGCGGCCGGTGACGCGGCACGGGCGGCGCTGGACGACGCGGGGCCGGACGTGGCGTACGCGTCGCACCTCTGGCAACCGGCGTTCCTGACCGGCACGGCGACGTTCGCCTACGAGATCGTCGAGGCGCTGGGGCGGGCGCCCGACACCGTCATCGCGCCGCTCGGCGGCGGGACGCTGCTGCTGGGTGCCTCGCTCGGCTTCCGGCGGCTCCTCGAGGCCGGCGTCATCGAGCGCGTTCCGCGGCTGGTCGGCGTGCAATCCGCCGCCTGCGCGCCACTGGCCGGCGCGTTCCGGGCGGGAGCGGAGGACGCGGAGCCCGTCGAGGCCGGGTCGACCATCGCCGAGGGCATCCGGATCGCCCGGCCGCCGCGGTCCCGCGAGATCCTCGCCGCGATCCGCGCGAGTGGCGGCACGATCGTCGAGGTCGACGACGATGCGATCCGGACGTCGCTGCGGACGCTGCTCGCGGAGGGCATCTTCGCCGAGCCGACCTCGGCGGCCGCTCACGCCGGGCTGACGCTCGCCGGCGACCTCGGCGGGACGACCGTCGTCGCGCTCACGGGCCACGGCCTGAAGGCTTCGGGCGCGATCGCGGACCTGGCGGGTCGCTGATCGGCGCGGGACCGGCGGTCGCCCTCGGCCCGATCGCGCGCGACCCGGGTCGCGGTCAGGCCTGGATGGGCCCCGCGACCACGCGTCCGGCGGCGATCACCATCAGCGGCTCGCGCAGCACCGCGAGATGCAGGAGCGGATCCCGGTCCACGACGAGCAGGTCCGCCCGGCGGCCGACGGCGACCTCGCCGCGGTCCGGCAGTCGCAGGAGCCGCGCTGCGTCGACCGTCGCCGCACGAAGCGCCTCGAGTGGGGTCATCCCGACGTCCACGAGCGCCGCGAGGTCGTCGTGCAGGCTGTCGTGCGGGGTCTCCGTGACGCCCGCGTCCGAGCCGGCGACGATCGTGACGCCTGCCGCGCGGAGGGCGGCGACGATCGTGGGCCGCGACTCGAGGCGCGCGATCGCGTCGTGCTCGGCCGGGTTGTGCGCGCCAGCGGTGCGGTAGCGGGCGGCCGTCCGGATCGACCCGCTGAGCGTCGGGTCCACCGCGATCCCCTCGTCGGCCAGGCGACGCGCCAGCGGCGCGTCGAAGCGCACGTGCCCGTCGAGCCCGACGAACGAGCCGTGCTCGATGGTCGTGACGCCCGCGTCCACGGCGCGCGCGATCGCCTCGGTCGCGTGGCAGTGCGCTGCGACCGGCACGCCGTGCGCGTTCGCGACCTCGACGGCCGCCCGCAGGATCGGGAGCGGCAGCTCTGCGAGCTCCGTCCGCGTGCCCGGCGTCAGGCCGCCACCGCTGACCACGACCTTGACCGCACGTGCCCCGGCGGCGAGCTGACGCTCCACGAGTGCCCGGGCCGCCGCCGGCGTCGCGACCTCGCCGCCGAGGACGCCGAGGTGCCCGCCGACGCGCGTGAGCGACGCTCCGGCGAAGACGACGTCGGGGCCAGGTGCTTCGCCGCCCGCGAGCCGTTCGGAGGCGGCACGGATGACGTCCAGCGGCGCGCCGAGGTCGCGGACGGTCGTGATGCCCGCCCGCACCGCGCGCGCGGCATTCGCCAGCGCCAGCTCGACGAGCGCCGGCGCGTCCCAGCTCGCGGACCGGGCGCATCGGGTCGGCGGTCGCATCGAAGGTGAGATGGACGTGGACGTCGATGAGGCCCGGCACGAGCCAGCGCGGCGGGTCGGCTTCCGCCGGAGCAGACCCGACGCTGGCGATGCGATCGCCGACCACGACGACATCGCTTGGCTCGGTGACCCGGCCGGCAGCGATGTCGACGATCCGGACGCCCGCGAGGGTCAGCGGCGCCACGGCTCAGGCCGGTGCGCGCACCGGGACGCCGGCCCTTGGGACATCCGCGTCCCGAAAGAGCGCCTGCAGCTCGGCCAGGAGCGGCGGGCTCGGCAGCACCGCCGGCGGCCGCGGCACACCGCCGACGAGACCGGCGGCATCCATCGCCGCCTTGATGAACGGGCCCTCGCCACCGGTCTCGGCCTGCACGGCGCCCGCCCAGCGGCTCCACGCCCACTTGAACCGGCCGAGCAGCGCGGGGACCGCGTCGTAGTCGCGCCGCTCCAGGGCTCGCCAGATCTCGAGGATGTACTCGGGCCAGAAGTTGCTCACGTGCGTCACGAACCCGGTCGCGCCCAGGACGTGCCCCCAGACGTGCATCGCCTGGTTGTCGATCACCGCGAGCCGGTCCGCCACGGCCGCGACGCCCTCGGTGAACCGGTCGTATCCCGGCGCCGACCACTTCAGCGCCTGGACGTTCTCGAGCTCGGCAAGGCGCCGGAGGAGCGGCGGATCCATGTCCAGCCCGCCCTCCCACCAGGTGCTGTAGATCATCACCGGGATCGGCGACGCGTCGCCCACCGCCTCCACGAGCCGGACGAGGTCGTCGGCGGTCGCGTTGTAGTAGTACGGCACGCCCAGCTGCGCGACCTCGACCCCCTCGTCCGCGGCGGCACGCGCGAGCGCGAGCGTCTCGCGCCAGTCGGTGTGCTGGATGCTGGTCGCGACCGGGGTCCCGCCGGCCGCGGCCACCGACGCACGCATCACCGCGATGCGCTCATCGCGCGACAGGGCGGGGAACTCGCCGGCGGCGCCTGCCACGAGCAGGACGCCGTCGCCACGGGTGACGCCTCGCGCGACGATCTCGCGAAGGTTCGCCCCCAGCCCGTCGAGGTCGAGCGAGTAGTCGTCGTGGAACGGCGTGGGCACGGCGACCACCGGGCCGCGCAGCCAGGTGCGGATGGACACGCTCAGATCCTCAGTCGATGGAACCGGATGTCCGTGGCGCCCCCGACGCCGGGCGCGTAGTGGACGACCGCGACATCGCCGTCGGGCAGTACCTCGGCATACGGCAGGCCGTACGACCACTCGCCCATCTCGACGAGGGCCGCGCCGGTCGTGCCGCCATCGGGCGAGCCCGCGACCCTGGGCGCCGGATCGTGGGCGTCGAACAGCACGACCTCCGTCGCGGCGTCGAACGGCGCGTCGATCGACGCGGCGCTCCGCGCCCGGATCGTCCGGGAGCCGTAGCGGTCGACCCAGGCGAGCGCGATCCGTCCGTCGGGCAGGATGGCCGGTCGCGACGGCTGGTCGGCGAACCCGAGGTCCTCCGGCTCGGACCAGGTCGCGCCGCCGTCCGACGACAGCCGGCGGTGGACGTTCCGATAGGCGACCGCGTCGAAGTCATACGTCCAGGTGAAGCTGGCCAGCCGCCCGTCGGGCGCGACGGCCGTGCGCTGATCCCAGTTGGCGATCCGGCCGCGTGGGGTCCTGGGCGACGATCCACGGCGCCGACCACGTCCGGCCCTCGTCGTCGGTCGCGAGGTAGACCACGTGCTGGAACCAGCGGGAGTCGTCGAGGTAGGTCTTGTTGGACTCGATGCTCAGCAGCAGCCGTCCGCTGGGCAGCCGCAGCAGCGGCGACGTGAGGCTCGGCGGGCCGACGTTCTCCGGCGTGTCCACCCGTCGCCACGGGCCCCACGTCCGGCCGCCATCCGGCGAGTCGGACAGGATGACGACCATCGGCAGGCAGCCCTCGGTCGTCGGGTTGAACAGTGGCTGACCGGGGAACGCCTCGCGATCGATCCACAGGACGCACGCGATCAGTCGGTCGCCGTCAAGGCGGGTGATGTAGCCCACCTTGAGCGAGCCCCGGACGCCGTCGAGCGTCGACGAGAACGGTCGCTCCGCCTCGCTCCAGGTCCGGCCGCCGTCGGTGGACCGCCGAAGCTCGATCTGCAGGTCGTCGCGTGTCCTTGCCCGTGCCGATCGAGCAGGTCGAGAGCAGCGAGCCGTCGGCCAGCGTCGTGACGGTCGGGAAGGCGGCCACGGCCCGCGGCGTCCCCGGCACGCCCTCGTGGAGCGTGACGGACTCGACCAGCCTCACGCCGGGACCGCGCTCAGCGGCAGGTGCACGGCCTGCCCTGTCTCGGAGGAGCGGGCGGTCGCCTCCACGAGCTCCACCGCCGCTCGTCCGTTCTCGGCCCCGACCTCCGGCGCGCGTCCGTCACGGATGGCCTGCGCGAAGTCCTCGACCTGCTTCGAGAACGCCTTCAGCCGGACCGGGCTGATGGTGTCGGAGTTCAGCCCGAACGGCGGCATCTCGAAGACGTCGTCCCAGCTGTCGTCACGGCCGAGGCGGACCTTCCCGTACGAGTCCGATTCGACGATCCCCTCGGAGCCCACGAACGTCCACTGGCTCTGCGAGCCGAGCCCCGGGGACGGCATCTCGAAGCTGATCCAGACCTGCGCGATGACACCGTTGCGCATGACGAGCTGGGCCATCCCGCTGCGCCGCAGGCCGGACCCGCCCCAGTCGGTGACCTTGGCGAACACCGTCTCCACATCGGAGCCCGTGAACCAGCGGAGCGCGTCGAACAGGTGGACGCCCATGTCCAGCCAGGCGCCGCCTTCGGCTGGGTCCTTGCCCCAGCCGTGGTCGTCAGGGTGATAGCCGACGACCGAGCTGAGGACCCGGACCATCCGCAGCTCGCCGATGCGACCCTCGTCGATGAGGCGCTTGGCCGTCGTCGGCGACTCGCGGTAGCGCGTGACCTTGTTCACCGTGAGCCGGACGCCGGCCCGTCGGCAGGCCTCGATCATCCCGTCGCACTCGGCGACGGTGACCGCCATCGGCTTCTCGACATAGACGTGCTTGCCGGCGGCGGCCGCCGCTTGCGTCAGGGGCAGGTGCGTGCGGTGCGGCGTGGCGATGATCACCGCCTGGATGTCGTCCCGGGCGAGGAGCGCCTCGGCGGACGGCTCCTGCGCCACGCCGTAGTCGGCGGCCAGCGCTCCGGCCCGCGATCCCAGCGCGACCGCGACGAGGTGCCCGCTCGGCACGTGGTTCTTGAGCGCCTCGGCGTAGGTGCGGGCCATGAACCCGGTTCCCAGGATCCCGAACGCGACCGTGTCCACGGAGCCTCCTTTCGAGCGTCGCCGCGACCGGCCGTGCGTGGCCCTGCCGACCCGACGGGGAACGGTGTGGGAGCGCCGGAGGAGGGATGCGCGGAACGGCGGAGGAGTCGGCCGTCCCGCGCATCGTCGACCGGCGCGTGGCCCGAGCAGCCCCCGCGGTGACGGGTGATCGGACGAGCACGCCTACACGTATATTGTCGACAATCGGGTCCTCGTGTCAAAGCGAATCCAGCGCATGAGACACGCTCGGAGGGGTGGATGCGGATCACGGCGATCGAGCCCTTCGTGTGCGACGGCGGCCTTCGCGAGTTCGGCTTCGTCAAGGTCACGACCGACGAGGGGATCGTCGGCTGGGCCGAGACCTACGACTGGCACACCTCGGCGTCGCTGGCGACGGCGCTCACGGTGATGGGCCGGCGGCTGATCGGCGAGGACCCCCGCCGCATCGAGCTCATGAACGAGCGGATCTGGTACGGCGGCCGGCCGGGCGTCCCCGAGCGGATGAAGGTGCTCGCGGCGATCGATCTCGCGCTGTGGGACATCAAGGCGAAGTGGCTCGGCGTGCCCGTGTACCAGCTCATCGGCGGGAAGTTCCGTGACCGGATCCCGCTGTACTGGTCGCACTTCGCCTCGTACCGCGCCGTGTGGCCGGAGGTCGTGGGCGCCGAGCCGCAGACCACGTACGCGGATTGGGCGGCCGGTGCGCGCGATGTCGTCGCCCAGGGCTTCAAGGTCCTCAAGACGAACCTCGTGCAGGAGCCGCGGGACGGCGGCAAGCCCGGCTTTCCCACGTACCTCGACGGCGCCATCGACCGGCGGACGATCGATGAGGCGGTGCGCTGGATCGGCACGCTCCGTGACGTGGTCGGACCGTCCATCGGCATCGCGGTCGATGTCCAGTTCGACTACCGGATGGGCGGCATCGTGCAGCTCGCCCGGGCGCTGGAGCCGTTCGGGCTGTACTGGCTGGAGGTCGAGTCGTTCGACCCGGACGCGTTGCTCGCCGCGCGTCGCCAGACGCGGACGCGCCTCTGTCACGGCGAGTCGCTCATCCGGCGCGAGGCGTTCCGGCCGTTCTTCCAGCGCCACGTGACGGACGTCGTGATGATCGAGACGCTGGCCAACGGCCTGTCCGAGACGCGTCGGATCGCCGAGATGGCCGAGCTGTACGACACGATGGTCTCGCCCCACAACTGGATGAGCCCGCTGGGCACGCTCATCAACGCCCAGCTGTGCGCCGCGCTGCCCAACGTCGAGATCCTCGAGATCGACCTCGACGACATCCCCTGGAAGGGCGACCTGCTGACCCAGCCGCTCGAGATCGAGGACGGCCACCTGGTGGTGTCCGACCGGCCCGGCTGGGGCGCCGACATCGTGGAGTCGGTGGTCGCCGCGCACCCGTTGCCCGCGGACCGGCTGGCATGAGGATCACCGCGGTCGAGCCGCTGACGTGCTCGTCGGGCATCGGCGGGCGGGACTGGCTGTTCCTCAAGGTCACGACCGACGAGGGCATCGTCGGCTGGGGCGAGGGCTACGACTGGCAGGCGTCGCCGGGGCTCGCGGCGACGATCCGGCTGGTCGCCCAGGAGGTCATCGGCCAGGACCCGACCCGCATCGAGTTCATCGGGCGACGTCTGTGGGACTCGGGACGGGCCGGCGTGCCGGAGCGCATGAAGGTGATCGCCGCGCTGGACCTCGCGCTCCACGACATCAAGGCGAAGTGGCTGGGCGTGCCGGTCTACGACCTGCTGGGCGGGCTGTATCGCGACCGGATCCCGCTGTACTGGTCGCACTTCGCCTCGTATCGGGCGATCGACCCGGAGGCGCTGGGGGTCGAGCCGGCGCGCTCGATGGACGCCTGGATCGGGCTGGTCGACGACGTGGAGCGCGGCCGGGTTCCGGGCGCTCAAGACGAACCTGCTGGTGCCGGGCCTGGCGTCCGGCCTGCCGCCGACGCTGGACGGGGCGATCGACCGCTTCCGGATCGATGCCGCGGTCGCGTTCGTGGGTGCGCTCCGGGACCGGGTCGGGCCGTCGATGGGCATCCTGTTCGACGTCGGCCAGGAGTATCGCCACGGCGGCATCGTCCAGCTGGCGCGGGCGCTGGAGCCGTTCGACCTGTACTGGCTGGAGGCGGAGGGGTTCGACCCGGATGCGCTGCTCACCGCGCGCGAGCAGACGCGGACGCGGATCTGTCACGGCGAGGCGCTCATCCGGCGCGAGGCGTTCCGGCCGTTCTTCGAGCGCCACGTGACGGATGTGGTGATGGTCGAGACGCTGAACAACGGGCTCTCCGAGACGCGGCGGATCTGCGACCTGGCCGCGCACTACGACGTGATGTTCTCGCCGCACAACTACATGAGCCCGCTCGCGACGCTCATCAATGCGCACCTGTGCGCGGCGCTGCCGAACTGCGAGATCCTCGAGATCGACATGGACGACGTCCCCTGGAAGTGGGACCTCATCGACCAGCCGCTGGACATCCGCGACGGCTACATCCACGTGCCGGACCGCCCCGGCTGGGGCGCCGACATCGTGGAGGCGGAGGTCGCACGCCACCCGCTGGGCCAGCACCAGCGCCCGGAGTTCCTGAGCGCGCTCGAGGCCTAGGTCATCGCCTGGGTCACGGGCTGTCGACGATCCACATCGCGTTGCGGGTCACGACCCCGACATCCACGCGGCTCGATCCATCGGGCGTCACGGCGACCAATCGCGACAGTCCCGGATCGTCGATCGGCACGCGCGTCACGAGCGCCGACCCGTCCACTGTCCACGCAACGTCATGCACTGCGGCACCCCCGGTACGGCAATGTCGATCTCCTGGACCGCGCCGTCATCCGTCGCCACGAGGAGTGGCTGTTCCCCGATGTGGAGCCCGCCGGGCACACCAGGCGGCGGCCCGCCGATCGCGAGCAGCTCGCGGCGTCCCGGCTCGTCGCTTGAGGCGGTCGATCGCCAGACCGACGGACCCCAAGCCCAGTGCTGGCCGACTCCGCCACGTGGCGGCGGGAGCGACGGAGGACCGCCCGCTCCTCCGTCGGGCGCGCCACCTGACGGCGGAGGCGACGGAGGAGTCGGAGGTGTCCTCCGTCAGGGCCGCCACCAGGCGGCGGAGCGGCGGAGGACCTACCGGAAACGGTGCCGGTGTCAGGCCCAGGCCATCTTGCCGCCGCCGAAGTTCAGGCAGTGCGTCTTCAGGTGCGTGAATTCGCTGAGCGCCTCGATGCCCAGGTCCTCGCCGAGACCCGACATCTTGTGGCCCTCGTACGGGACGTTGACCGGCAGGTAGTGCGGGCAGTTCGTCCAGATGATCCCGGCGTCGATCTTCTCGGCGACCCGGAACGCCCGCCCCAGGTCGGTGGTCCAGACCGTCGCCGCAAGGCCGTACATGACGCCGTTGGCGATCCGGATCGCCTCCTCTTCGTCCTCGAACGTGAGCACCGACAGGACGGGCCCGAAGATCTCTTCGTTGGCGATCCGCATGTCGGGCGTGACGTCGACGAAGATCGTGGGCTCGACGAAGTAGCCGCCCGCGTTCGCCCGCGACGGGGACCCGCCGAGCGCGACCTTGGCGCCACCGCGCTTGCCTTCCTCGATGTAGCCGGTGACCCGCGCGTACTGCTCGTCGGAGATCAACGGCCCGAGCTGGGTCCCCGGATCGGCCGGGTCGCCCACCTTGATGTTCCGCGCCCGCTCCACGAACGCCTCGATGACGTCGTCGGCATTCGACTTCTGGACCAGGAGGCGCGAGCCACTCGTGCAGATCTGACCCGTGTTGTAGAAGGCGGTGAACAGGGAGCCCGCGATGGCCTGATCGAGATCCGCGTCGGCGAACACGAGGTTGGGTGTCTTGCCGCCGAGCTCGAGATGGACGCTCTTGATGTGCTCGGCCGCGGAGCGGAGGATCGCCTGGCCCGTGGCCGTGGACCCGGTGAATGTCAGCTTCGGGACGTCGGGATGGGCGACGAGCGCCGCGCCGGTGGTGGGTCCGTCGCCATGGACGACGTTGAACACCCCGGGCGGCATCCCGGCCTCGATGGTCAGCTTCGCGAGCTCCGACGTGGACAGCGGGCTCTGCTCGGCCATCTTGAGGACGACGCTGTTGCCGGCGGCGAGCGCCGGCGCGGTCTTCCAGGCCGCGAGCAGGAACGGATAGTTCCACGGGCTGATCGCGCCGACGACCCCGTACGGCTCACGCACCGAATACACGAAGTAGCCGGCGTCCGCCGGATGGGTCCGGCCGTTGGGCAGCTCCGCGTGACCGGCGAAGTAGGTCAGGAAGTCGGCCGCGAGGACGACCTCGCCCGTCGCCTGCGCGATCGGCTTGCCGGTGTCGACCAATTCGATGCGGCCGATGCGGTCGGCGTTCTCGCGGATGAGGTCGGCGAGCCGGCGCATGATCCGGGCGCGCTCGCCCGGCGCGGCCTTCGACCACACGCCCGACTCGAACGCGCGCTTGCCCGACTGGACCGCCCGGTCGACGTCCTCGGCCTCGCCGAACGCGACCCGGCCGATCTCGTCGGCACTCGACGGATCGACCGCCGCGAACGTCCGGCCGGACGCGCTGGGGGTCTCCTCACCGTCGATGAAGTGGGTCGCCGTCGCGGCCCGCTCGGCGATCGCCATCGTCGTCCTCCTGCCCCTGACCGTGCGTGATGCCCCGGACGCTACGAGCGCCCGGCGTGAACGTCAATCCTGTCGATTGTCGACAATCCCGAGGTCGTACGCTGTCCCGCCATGACCCGACTCCAGTTCGGCTATCACCCCCCGGCCGGCGATCGCGGGATCGAGCGCGTCGACCCCGAGACGTTCCTCACGGACCTCGACCGGATCCTCACGGTGGCCGCGCCGGCGTTCGAGTCGGTCTGGATCAGCGACCACTTCATGACCAACGACAAGTACCGGCTCGAGTGCTGGACGCTGCTGACGTGGATCGCAGCGCGCCACCCGGAGCCGCTGCTCGGCACCATCGTGCTCGCCAACTCGTACCGTCACCCGCCGCTGCTCGCCAAGATGGCGGCGTCCCTCCAGGAGCTGTCGGGCGGGCGCCTCATCCTGGGCTACGGCGCCGGCTGGGCGGGCGACGAGTACCGCGGCTACGGCTACCCGTTCCCGCCGCTGGCCCAGCGCATCGAAGAGATGGCGGAGGCGATCGACCTCATCCGGCTCCTCTGGCAGGGCGGGCCGGTGTCGTTCGCGGGACGCCACTACCGGCTCGAGGACGCGCTGTGCAACCCGGCGCCGGACCCGCCGCCGCCGATCATGATCGGCGGGGACGGCGAGCGGTTCACGCTCCGGGCCGTCGCCGAGCGCGCCGACTGGTGGAACACGCTGCACCGCGCGCCCGACCTGCTGCGACGCCGGGTGGCCATCCTCGACGAGCACTGCGCCGCGGTCGGACGCGACCCGGCGTCGATCAAGCGGACGATCGTGCTGACGGTGTTCCTGCGGCGCGACGGCGCGGAGGCGCGGCGCCTGGCCGGGGATCGCGTCGACGCCGAGGCGCCGGTCTTCGCGGGCGACCCGGCCGCGCTGCGCGACCACCTGGAGTCCCTCGCGGAGCTCGGCTTCGAGCACATCCAGCTCGTGTTCCCGGACTTCCCCGGGACCGAGGATCTGGACCTGTTCCTGACGGACGTGCGGCCGGCATTCGCCTGACGCCCCGGCCGCGCGCCTCGCGGCACTGGACCGCGGGCGGCCGACCGGACCGACGACGGGCGATCGCCAGGTGAACCGCCCAGCGGCTCTGGGGCCGGGCCGGGAACGTTGACCCGTGTGCTACTCGCCGTCGGCGACCGCGCGCTTCAGCGTCGTCGCCGCGGAGCCCTCGCTCTCGCCGCCCAGGAACTCCGGCTCGTTCTCGGCGTACCAGGCGCGCATCTGGGCGACCGTCAGGCCGGGCCGCGCGAGCATCTCCTGCATCGAGCTGCTCCAGCCGCTTGAAGCCGGGCACCCCACGCACGACGGCCTCGATCGCATCGACCGGGATGCGGACGAGCCCCGCCCGGTCGCCGACCAGGAAGTCGCCCGTCGCCACGCGCAGCGAGCCGACCATCACCGGCTCGCCCCAGGCGGCCATCCGCAGGTCGTCGTAGGCCGGCACGACGCCGGTGACGTAGACCGGAAGGCCGACCCGCTCCATGCCGTCGATGTCCATCACGCTGCCGCCCACGATCGCGGCGCTCGCGCCGGCGACCTGGAACTCGCGCACCATCCCGTCGCCTGCGATGCCGCTCCGTCCCGGGTTCGCGCCCACATCCGACAGCACGGCCAATGTCGGCCGCGGTGACGACTCGATCGCCTCGAGGAACGCGAGATAGTCGGCGTTGGCCCCGCCGGCCTCGCCCGCGGTCCACGACGAGGTCACCGCGAAGCCGGCCACCGACCCCAGCGACGGGAACAGCGTGCGCAGCTCGGGCCCGGAGTAGCTGCCGGGCTCGGCGCGGCCGAGGCCCTTGAGGATGTTGTAGATGGACGCGGTGTCGACCCCGCGGAGCGTCTCCACCCATTCGTCCCGGATCGTCGTCATCCCCTCGCTCCGCTTCCCTGACGCCGTCGACTGGTGGATCGCCCATCGCCATAGTGGCGCGCGACATTGTCTACTGTCTACAATCCACTCCCCGTGCGAGCGTCCGCACGACGCGAGCCCGCAGTGAGGTGGCGCGGTGCCCAAGCAACCGCGGGTCGTGGTCTTCGACCCGATCCCAGGCGACTGGTCGTACGCCGAGGAGGCCGATGCGCTCGCGAGCCGCGGCGTCGACCTGGTCGTCCCGGCGACGCCCGAGGAGGCCGACGAGGCGATCCGCGACGCGACCGCCGTGATCGTCACCGGCGTCCGCCGGCTGGACGCCGAGCGGATCGCCGGTCTGCGCGAGGCGGTCGGGATCCTGTGCTACAGCATCGGGATGGACAAGGTCGACGGCCCGGCCGCCCAGAAAGCCGGCCTCGTGGTCCGCAACGTCCCGGACTACTGCACCGACGAGGTGTCCGACCATGCGCTCACGCTGCTCCTGGCGGCCGAGCGCCGGCTGGTCCCGATCGCCACGGCCACGTTCCGCCGGTGGGGTCGCCATCCCGAGCTGACCGGCTCCATCCACCGGCTGCGCGGCCAGACGCTGGGCATCCTGGGCGCCGGGCGGATCGGGCGGATGGTGGCGCGCAAGGCGCGGGCCTTCGGCTTCACGACGATCGCCCACGACCCGATCGTCCTCGACACCGGCGAGCCGGACCTGGAGTCCGTGTCGTTCGACGACCTGCTGGCGCGGTCGGACGCCCTCGTGCTGTGCGCGGCGCTCACACCCACGTCGCGGGGGATCATCGGCCACGAGACGCTGCAACGGGTGAAGCCCGGGCTCCTCCTCGTGAACGTCGCCCGCGGCGAGCTCATCGACGAGGCCGCGCTTGCCGACGCCCTGCTCGACGGCCGGGTGGGCCACGCGGCGCTCGACGTCCGCTCGCCCGAACCGCCGGACCCTGCCGACGACCCGCTGGAGGGGATCGAGAACGTGACCCACACGCCGCACATGGCCGCCACCTCCCAGGAGGCGATCCGCGACCTCCATCGGCTGGCGGCGCACTACCTCCTCGAGGTCCTGGAAGGCGCCGGGCGGATCCCGGCCGTGGCCTGAGCGCGGCCGTGGCACGCCATCCGTCGGGGATCCTCGTCGCCTGCCCGTCGCCGTGGGACGAGAAGGACGAGCTGGACGAGGCGATCTTCCGGGACGAGGTCCGCCAGGTCGTCGCGGCCGGGTTCAGGCAGGTCTACGTCTTCGGCACCGGGGGTGAGGGCTACGCGGTCGACACGCGCCGCTTCCGGCAGGTCGTCGACCTGTTCTGGGAGGAGACGCGCGTCCCCGACCTGATCTCGATGGTCGGCGTCATCGGCCTGTCCACGCCGCAGATCGTGGAGCGCATGAGCTACGCCCACGACGTGGGCTTCCGGATGTTCCAGATCTCGCTGCCCAGCTGGGGCGCCCTGGCCGATGACGAGGTGCTGCGCTTCTTCGAGGACGTGTGCGGGACGTTCCCCGACTCGACGTTCCTCCACTACAACCTGCCCCGGACGAAGCGTGTCCTGACGGGTGCGGACTACGCCCGGATCGTCCCGCGGGTGCCCAACCTCGTCGCGACCAAGAACACCGGTGGCGGGATGCCCATGGCGTACGACCTCGTGCGCCTGGCGCCGGAGCTGATGCACTTCATGGGCGAGGGCAACTACGCCTACGGCGCGATGACCGGCGACGTGGGGCTGCTCGCGTCGTACGCCGAGCTGGCTCCCGAGATGACCCGGCGCCTGTACCAGGCCGGCCGCGCCCGCGCGACGGCCGAGCTGTTCGAGCTGCATCACCGGTTCCACGTGATGTCCACGGACCTGTGGGGCGCCGTACCGCCCGGACCGCACATGGACGGGGCGTTCGACAAGATGCTCGTGAAGCTCCGGATGTCGCCGGACTTCCCGCTGCGCCTGCTGTCGCCGTACACGGGCTTCACCGACGACGACTACCGGACCTTCCGGCGGCTCCTCGAGGAGCGCTACCCGGAGTTCCTCGCAGTGAGCGTCGGGTTCGGCATCGTCGGCGCCGGGTACATGGGCCGGACGTACGCGGCGTGCCTCACGCGACACGTCCCCAACGGCGAGCTGCGCGCGGTCTGGGGCGGCAAGCGCGCGCCGGCCGTCGCGGCCGAGTTCGGGACGGAGTCCACCGAGACCTACGAGGCGCTGCTCGCCCATCCGGGCGTCGACGCCGTGATCATCACCTCGCCGCACACCGCCCACCGCGAGCAGGCGGAGGCCGCCGCGGCGGCCGGCAAGCACGTCTACATCGAGAAGCCGATGGCGCTCTCGGTCGCCGAGTGCGACGCGATCATCGACGCGTGTCGCGCGGCCGGCGTGCAGCTCACGGTCAACTTCGTGACCCGGTTCCGGGACGCGCCGATGGCCATGAAGCAGCTCGTCGACGACGGCCGCATCGGCGACATCCGGATGATCGAGATGCACGGCACGTGGACGTCGTTCCTGCTCGAGGACATCGTCGACGAGGCCACCGGGCGGGTGATCATCCCGCGCAAGGACTGGGCGTTCGACCCGGCGGAGGGCTCGCAGTTCCTCGACTGGGGCGTGCACGAGACCGATGCGCTGCGCTGGCTCACGGGCTCGGAGTGCGTGCGCGCGTACGCGCAGTACCGGACGTACGGGACGCCGCCACCGGTCGACCTGTCGGCGATGGTCCAGTACACGATGGCCGACGGCGTGATGGCCTCGATGCTGATGACCTACGAGGTCCCCGAGCCGGGCCTGGTGCCGAACGACACGACCCGGGTCATCGGGTCGACCGGGATCATCGAGGCCGACCACTACGGCGAGGTGCGCCTGGGGACGGGCTCGTCGTGGGACATCGTCGCCCGGCAGGTGCCGTTCGACTTCCTGGGCGACTACCTCGACCCGAACCGGCTCAAGGGGTTCGCCGCCCAGGTCGAGGACTTCGCCGGCGCGATCGAGGAGGGCCGCGAGCCGGTGGTCACCGGCCTCGACGGCCGGCGCGGCGGTGGAGATGGTCGAGGCCGCGGACCGCTCCGCGGCGACCGGCCAGGCCGTGGAGCTGCCGCTCGCCTGAAGCGACGTTCGCCTCAGCCGGGCGGGCCGAACGAGCGAAGGCGCCCGTACTCCTCGAAGCCGAGCCGCCGATAGACCGGGTAGCCCAGCGGCGACGCGCCGAGCGCCGCCACCCGCAGGCCGCGCCGCACGCCTTCGGCCATCGCGGCCGCCGTCACCGCTCGCCCGATCCCCCGACCCCGCGCCGACGGCACCGTCGCGACGTTGTAGATGCCCGCGACGCCGCGCCCCATCGAACAACGCGGCGACCGAGACCGGTGTGCCATCCAGCGACGCGATGTAGTTCACGAGCGGCGCGTCCTCGGTGAACCCGGGGCGGCGATGGGCGGTCCACCACGCCTCGTCGCGCACCGGGTCCAGGTCCATCGCCGGGCACGTTGACCCCGTGCCAGCGTCGCAGGCCGGCCTCGTCCGTGACCCGCTCGATCGACACGCCATGGGGCAGCGGCGGCATCTCGAACCCGACGAGTCGACATCGCCATCGCCGGGTTGTCGCTGTACAGGGTCAGGCCGGCGGCCAGCAGCCGCTCACCCAGATCCGCCGGCCCGGACGACGGGTGGACCAGCCAGCGCCACGGCATCGCCCGCTCCGTGAACCATGCGGTGGCCTCACCGATCGCGTCGTCGGACGCCAGGCGGATCGCGGTCACCGCGTTCAGCGCGCGGAACGGGACGCCGCTGTGGCTCCGCCAGTGATCGGCCGCACGGACCGTCTCGCCGCCGAACGACGCGTACCAGGCGAGCAGCTCCGCGAAGTTGTCCTCGAACGCCTCCGCGATCGTCATCCGGGGCGGGGGACCCAGCTCGCGAAGTAGTCGGGTGCCCAGGGTCGTGCCAGGAAGTAGGTCTTGCTGCTGTACCGGCCGTGTGGCGGCAGCACCTCGGCGTCGAGCCAGGCCTCGGCGTCCTCGAGCGTCGGGAACTCGATGACCCAGGCGCGGTGGTAGTCGGCCTTCGGCCCCAGGAGCCGGAACGCCTCGATGCGCATGAGTCCGTGCTCGCGCGCGACCCGCTGCATCAGCTCGTTGTGCTCGTCGTCGCCGCGCGTCACGGGGTCGACGAGCTCGGAGCCCGGATGCCAGCGCCCGAACAGCAGGATCACGATCGAGTCGCGGCGGACGGTGAGCTCCGGCCGCCGGTGCGGCTCGGCCGCCGGCGTGATCAAGGGACGCGGCCGGCTGACCCAGGACCGGAGCAGCTCGACCTGGTGCGGCCGGGCGAGCTCGTACTCGTAGTAGCCGAAGGGCCCGTACGGCGGCCGGATCTCGGCCTCGATCCACGCCTCGGCGCCGGCCATCGTCGGGAACTCGATGACCCAGTAGCGGACCCACGGCCCCTGCGCGGTGATGAGCCGGAAGCCCTCGATCCGGCGCAGGCCATGCTCGCGCGCCACCGAGAGCATCAGGTCGATGTGCTCCTGCTCGTAGGCATCGCGCGTCTCCGGCGACAGGTCGTGCCAGGCCGGCAGGCGTCCGCCCTTGAACAGGACGACGACGGAGTCGCTCCCGGGGTCGTCGCTCACGCCGCGAGCCGACGAACCGCGGCCTCGTCGACGTCGATGCCGAGCCCGGGCCGTGCCGGGATCGCGACCCAGCCGTCCACGACCGGCACCGGTTCCGTGAGCACGTCCGTGCGGATCGGGTTCTCGCCGACGTCGTACTCGAGCATCGGGCGCGCCCACGGCGCATCGACCGCGGCCGGCAGCACGGCCAGGAGCTGGAGGGTCGCCGCCAGCAGCACCCCGCCGTTGCAGGCGTGCGGGATCGTGGCGGTGCCGGCGCGTGCCGCCCGGTCCGCGATCTCCAGCACCGCGGCGACGCCGCCGCAGATCGAGATGTCGGGCTGGATGAGGTCGAACGATCCAGCCGCGAGCGGAGGATCGGCGAGCTCGGGCGTCTCGATGATCTCGCCCCCCGACAGCGGGATCCCGAGGGCCGCGGCGAGCGGGGCATAGGCGGCGTAGTCGTTCGTCGGCAGCGGCTCCTCGAGCCAGCGCAGGCCGAGCTCCTCGAACGCGCGGCCGACGCGCAGCGCATCGTCGAAGCCGTACGCGCCGTTGCCGTCGGCCATCCACTCGAACGCGGGGCCGTCCTGGATGACCTCGCGGACCGCGGCCAGCTCGTCGGTGACGGGGTACCGCCCGATCCGGAACTTCATGGCCCGGAACCCGGCGTCATGCGAGAGCCGCGCTTCCTCGTGCCAGCCCGAGGCCGGCGTGGGGCCTTCGTAGCCCCGGCTCGAGGCGTAGGCCTCGACCCGATCGCGCACCCGCGGCCGGTACAGCTCGCCGAGCGGCACGCCGCGCCGTCGAGCGCGCAGATCGTCGACCGCGGTGGCCACCGCGCCGAGCGCCCAGCGATGGACACCCGGTCGGGATGCCAGGTCCGCGGCCGCCGCGTCCGCATCGCAGCCGACCAGGCCGTCGGCAAGCTCGCGCGCGACCTCGACGGCCCCCGGCACCGGCAGCGTCTCACCCCAGCCGACCGTGCCCTCGCCGTCGTCGAGCCGGACCAGGAGCGAGTCGCGGGTGTCGTTCGAGCCCGTCCCGTACACCCGCGTCCGCGACAGCCGGTGCTGGAGGACGAGGACCTCGACCCGCCGGATCACTCGTGCGACTCGGCCTGGATCCGCTTGAGGGCCGTCTCGATGTGCTTGCGCGCCGCGCGGCCGGCCACCGATGGTCGCTTGGCGCGCAGCGCGCCGACCAGGTCCCGATGCTCCAGCGACGGCTCGATGAGCCGCGCGCGGTCCACGCCCTCGTCGCGCAGCTGCTTGCGGACCCGGGCGTTGCGCAGCCGGACGACGCCGTCGATGCTGGCCCACAGCCGGCGGAGGTAGGTCAGCCCGGACAGCTCGACGACCCGGCCGTGGAACTGGAGGTCCAGCTCCGTGACCCGCTCGACGTCGCCGTCCTTGCTGGCCTCGATCATCGCCTCGACCATCGCGTCCAGCGCTTCGAGGTCGCGCGCCTTCAGCCGCCGGCACGCCCGCGAGAACGCGGTCGCCTCGAGCAGCGCGCGGATGCCGTACATCGTCTCGATCTCGTCGTCCGGTACGCCCACGACGACCGCGCCGCGGTGCGGCTCGAACTCGACCAGCCCTTCCTGCTCCAGCTGGCGGAGCGCCTCGCGGATCGGCCCGCGGCTGACGCCCAGGCGCGTGGCGAGCGGGATCTCGAGCAGGCGGGTGCCGGGCGCGATGTCGCCCTCGACGATCCGGGTGCGCAGCCCGAGCAGCACCTCGTGCCGCAGGACCCGCCGCTCGACGGGCCGGAGTCCGGCTTCCAGGGCCACCCTTCACCTCCCGTCGCGGACGATAGCGGCTCTGCGCCCGTCCCCGACGCCTTGACTCGCGAGTCGGCACAATCGTAGATTGTCGACAATCGACGGACAACGTGAGCGTGGACGTCCTCCGCCGACCACCCGTTCTCGGACTCGAGGGACCCGTGACCGACAACGCCTCCCTGCGCCTCGACCGCCTGGCCCGCGTGTTCGGGAAGGTGCACGCGCTCGACGAGCTCAGCCTCGAGATCCCGGCCGGCGCGTTCGTGACGCTGCTGGGCCCGTCGGGCTGTGGCAAGAGCACGACGCTCAACCTGATCGCGGGCCTCGACCGACCCGATGGCGGACGGGTCTATCTGGGCGACCGCGACATCACCGACGTCCCGCCCAACGAGCGGCGGATGGCGATGGTGTTCCAGAACTACGCGCTCTATCCGCACATGACCGCGTTCGACAACATCGCGTTCAGCCTGAAGCTCCAGCGCCGGCCCAAGGCCGAGATCCAGACGCGGGTCCGGCAGACCGCGGAGATGCTCGACATCAGCCGTCTCCTCGACCGCAAGCCCGCGCAGCTCTCGGGCGGCCAGCAGCAGCGCGTGGCGCTGGGCCGGGCGCTCGTCAAGGAGCCCCTGGTCTTCCTCCTCGACGAGCCGTTCAGCAACCTCGACGCCGCGCTCCGCAGCCGCATGCGCACCGAGGTCAAGCACCTCCACTTGCGTCTGGGGACGACCAGCGTGTTCGTCACCCACGACCAGGAGGAGGCGATGACGCTGTCCGACCTGATCGCCGTGATGCGGGACGGCAAGCTCGTCCAGTTCGGGACCCAGCACGAGATCTATCGACGGCCCGCCAACACCTACGTCGCGACCTTCGTGGGCAAGCCCAAGATGAGCCTCGTCGAGGGCGACCTCGAGCACCACGACGGCAGCGTCGAGTTCGTCGGCGCGGACATGCGGGTGGGTCTCGGCGCACCCGCGGCCATCGGGCTCGCCGAAGGGGACCACCGGCGGGTCGCCCTGGGCATCCGCGCCGAGGACGTCAGGATCCAGCTCAACGGCGCCGCCGATGGACCGCGGACGTTCGGGGCGCAGGTCGGGCTGATGGAGCCCATCGGCTCGGACACGTTCGTCGAGCTCGCCGTGGGTCCGTCGACGATCGTGGCCCGCGCCGCTCCGGACATCGACGTCACGCTGGGTCAGAACGTCCGCGCCGAGCTCACGCCCGGTCGCGTCCACCTGTTCGATCTCGAGTCCGGGAACCGACTTGTCGCCTGAGCGGGGCCGCCGGCCGCGCCACCGCCTCGCGAGTGCCGGCTGATGGCCGTCATCACCGGCACGGCCGGCGCGGTCAGCGGCCGGGTCGCCCGCAGGCTCGATCGCCTGAGCGAGAAGCAGTTCGCGCTGCTCGTCTCGATCCCCGGCCTGCTGCTGCTGTTCCTGATCGTCCTGCCGCCCACGCTCGCCGTGTTCGGGCTGAGCACGTTCCGCATCGAGCTCGCCAAGGACGACATCATCCGCAACGTCGGGCTCAACAACTTCCTGGTCCGGCTTCCGGCGGACAGGGAGATCCTCGAAGCCATCCCGCGGACGCTCGGCTTCGCGGCGCTGACCACCGCGCTCACGCTGCCGCTGGCGCTCATCACCGCGCTGGTCCTCAACCGCGGCTTCCGTGGCTCGGGCCTGTTCTTCATGGTGGTGCTGCTGCCGTGGGCGATCGCGTCGGTGGTGGCGGGCGTGTTCTGGCGGTTCATCTTCGACACGCATTTCGGGATCGTGAACGGGATCCTCATCGCGCTGGGGATGATCGACCAGCCGGTGAACTGGCTCCAGAACACCAACCAGGCGATCTCGATCGCGATCGTGGCGCAGGCCTGGCGCTCGGTGCCGCTGCTCGCGGTGCTGCTGCTCGCCGCGCTCCACACGATCCCCCGGAACCTGTATCGGGCCGCCCGGATGGATGGCGCGACCTCGTGGGACTCGTTCCGCCACATCACGCTCCCCGCCGTCCGCCCGACGCTCATCGTGATCGGCGTGCTGCAGATCATCCTGGGCCTCCAGGTGTTCGACATGCTGTACACGCTCACGAGCGGGGGACCGGGTCGCGCGACGTACGTGCTCATCTACGCGATCTACGAGAAGGCGTTCGCGGACGTGAGCCTGGGCTACGCCTCGGCGATCACGGTCGTGCTGTTCTTCATCATCGTCGCGTGCAGCATGCTGCTGCTCCTGTTCCAGGCGCGCCGCCGCCGGCGACCCGAGGTCATCGACGACGAAGAGACCGAGCTCTCGATCGCGACGCAGAGCAGCCTCCGATTCGAGCGATCCGCGGCCGACGAGGCCGCGGTGGCCGCCCTGCCGTCGCTGCGCGACGTCCCGATGCACCGGCCGCTCATCCGATTGCCGCCGGTCGTGTCCAAGGTGGCGTTCGGGGTCCTCGTCGGCGCGTTGGTGTTCTTCTTCGTCGCACCCATCGCGTGGATGGTCATCGCCAGCCTGCAGACGGACGATGCCCTGTCGCACATGCCGCCGCAGCTGTCGTTCAGCCTGTGGACGGACGGCTACGTGCGGCTGCTCCAGGCACGCAACTGGCAGGGCTCCTTCGCGGTCAGCCTCATGAACGCGATCGGCACGACGTTCTTCGTGATCGTGCTCGCGTCACCCGCCGCCTATTCGCTGGCCCGGTTCCGGCTGCCGGGTCAGAAGCTCATCCTGGGCGTCCTGATCTTCCTGCAGATGGTCCCGGGCATCGTCATGGCCATCCCGGTGCTCCGGATCTTCCAGATCCTGGGCCTGAAGGACACCGTCCAGGCGCTGATCATCGTGAACACGGCGTTCTGGCTGCCGCTCATCGTGTGGCTGCTCCGCAACTTCTTCGCCGAGGTGCCGATCGCGCTGGAGCGCGCGGCCCGGATCGATGGCTGTACGCGCCTCGGGACGCTGTTCCGGGTCACCGTGCCCGCCGCGCGACCGGGTATCGCCGCGGCCGCGATCCTCATCCTCATCGGCACCTGGAACGAGTTCCTGTTCGCGGTCATCCTGGGCGACCGGAATGCGGTCACGGTCACCCGCCTGATCACCGCGATCACCGCGTTCCCGTACCGGCTCAACGAATCGCCGCCGCCGAATCTCCTGGCGGCCGGCGCGATCCTCGCGGTCGTCCCGTGCCTCCTGCTGGTGCTGCTGTTCCACCGGCGGATCATCACGGGACTCAGCGAAGGCTTCGTGAAGGGCTGACGGTCGAGGAGCGGATGTTCGCGACGTTCGCCGGCGGCTATCCCCGCAAGCCGTTGCCTGCCCAGCCGGATCGGCTGGGCCAGGCAGAGGCGGACCTGCGCGCGGGCCGCATCGACGACGCCGCGTATCGCATCGTGGCGGACGCCTTCGTGCGCGAGGTCCTCGACGAGATGGCCGTCGTGGCGCTGGGCATCGTGGGCGACGGTGGCGTGCGGTCGGCCGACCGATCCGTGCCGTGGATCCGCGGCCTCGCGGGGCTCCAGGCCGGTGAGCGCGTCGCGCTGGCCGACGGCGAGGTGGTGACCCGCCCGGTCGTGAGCGGCGGGGTGCGCTGGCACGCGCCGGTGCTGGTCGGCGACTGGACCTTCGCGAGCCAGGCGTCGGAGCTGATCGTCAAGCAGACGTTGCTCGGCCCGTACACCCTCGCCGCGCTCTCCGAGCCGACCGACCGACGGCGTCGCACGGCCCTCGCCACGGCGCTCGGTGAGGCGCAGGGTGAGGAGGTCCGCGCGCTGGCGGCGGCAGGCTGCACGATGATCGAGATCGACGAGCCGTCGGCCACGGCGATCGGCGACGACGACGCCGAGTGGCGGGTGTTCCGGGCGGCACAGGAGCGCCTCACCGCGGGGCTGGATGCGACCGCTGGGCCGCACCTGTCACTGGGGTTGTGGGGCGGCGCCATCGACCCGCGCGGTCATGCGGCGCTCATCGACCCGGCCTATCGCAGTTACCTCGTCGACGTGCTCGCCGGACCGACCGCCTGGCGGTTCATCGATGCGGTCCCGCCCGAGCGCGGGATCATCGCCGGGGCCGGCGATGCCAGCACGGAGCGCCTCGACGAGACCGAGGTCCTCGTATGGGCGATGGCGTGGGCCGCGCAGGGCGGCCGCGGCCAGCTGCGGGTCGGGGTGGCCCCCAACGGGAGCCTGGCCTCGATCGATCGGCACTTCGCCCATCGCAAATGCCTCCGCCTCGGGGAAGCGGTCCGGATCGCCCGGATGGGGCCGCTCCAGGACGTCGCGGAGGCGCTCGACGAGACGCCGATCGAAAGTCGGATGCCTGAGCTGCGGAGGATGGCCGCAGCCGTCCAGGACGCACGGGGCCCATGATGCCTATGTGGGCATGAGGCACCCGCGCGGGCGACGCGACGAGCGTCGCGCCCGTCACCCAGCGGTCGAGTGAGGAGGAGAAGCATGGCAGACATGGATCGAGACACCCAAGCAGCCCGAGAGCGAGCTGCTCGAACGTCGCATCTCGCGGCGCGTCGTCCTGCAGAGCGGCTTGTTCGCGAGCGGCGCGGCGTTCCTTGCCGCATGCGGTGCGGCGACCCCATCGGCGTCCACGGCCCCGAGCGCCGCCGCCAGCAGTGCGGCGGCCCCCAGCACCGCCGCCAGCAGCGCACCGCCTTCGGCCTCGGCGACACCCGTCGCTGAGGACTTCTCGGGCGTCACGCTCCACAACTTCACCGGCGGCTACATGATCCCGTGGCTGGACGCGGGCACCGCCAAGTGGAAGGAGGAGACGAAGGGCGACGCGACCCAGGACAACGTCACCTTCGAAGAGAAGCAGATCAAGCAGGCCGGCATCATCGCGACGCAGGACCCGTCGTACGACATGATGTACACGACGTCCGCGTACGGCTACATCCCGAAGTTCGGCAAGCGCCTGCTGCTGCCCGTGACCGAGGACGTCTTCGGCGACCTCAGCGACTTCTTCGACAACGCCAAGGCCGCGCTCACGACCGACGACGGCGTGTTGCGCGCCCTGCCCCTGTACGCCAGCCCCGCGGTCTGGAGCTGGAACAAGAAGCTGTTCGAGAAGATCGGCGAGGACCCGGAGAACCCGCCGGACAACTATCCGGACCTGTTCAAGCTCGTCGACAAGTTCAAGGCGCAGAAGATCATCCCGAGCATCCAGCCCTGGCTGGCCACGCAGGCGATCCTCTTCGCCCAGCTGTACTTCACCTACATCTGGAACTCGACCGGCAAGCCCATGTTCAGCCCGGACTTCACCCAGGTCGGGTTCGACAACGACGAGGGCAAGGAGGTCTTCTCGGTCATCGAGCAGGGCTTCAAGAGCGGGTGGTGGGACCCGCAGTACATGAACCTCGAGAACGAGCACGACGCGTACAAGATCTTCGGCGAAGGCAACGTGGCCGCCGTCCGCAACAGCGAGAGCCCCATCCTGACGGGGGCGATGGAGATCCAGAGCGACACCCACGGTGTACGCCCGCAGCCCGGCTACCGGCCCGCCACCAGCGGCTCCACGGGCGGCCCCGACGGTCTCGGGGTCAGCAAGTTCTCGGCACAGCAGGACGCGTCCTGGAGTTGGGCGAAGCGGACCTTCTCGAAAGAGATCGGCCTCGCCGCGGCCACCACCGTCAAGGACAGCACCGGGGCGCTCGTGCTCTATCCCGTCGCCATGACGTCAGTCGCGACGGATCCCAAGACCATCGAGGCACAGCCGCTCCAGCCCGTCTATGTCGAGCAGAACAAGTTCCAGACCGACCCCTGGTCGACGCCGTACGACACGACGCCGGTGTTCAACGAGGTCATCTCCAAGATGATCAGCGGCGAATACGACGCGGCGAAGGGCCACGAGGCGGCCGTCAAGGGCTGCAACGACATCATCATCAAGTACCTGTCTTCGTAGACCCCAGCCGGCGCGCCGGATCCGTCGATCCGGCGTTCCGCAACGACGCGGCCCCGTCCCTCCCCTCGGGCGGGGCCGCGACGCATCTGACCTTGCCGACCATGCCATGACGCGCCGAGGCGCCGGAACCACGTGACCCCCGGCATCCCGAGTGTCGAGCCCGCACCCGCCGCGCCGGTCTCGTTCCGGCACCGGTTCGGTCGGCGGCTGGTCGTCGCGGCGGTCGTCGCCGTGGTCGCCGGCGGCGCCGTCGTCGCGGCGATGGCCCGGAGTGGCGGCCCAGCGAACGACCACGCCATGTGCGTCGACGTCGCGCACGATGCCGGCCTCGACTTCGTCGGCGACCCCGGGCCGGTGTTCCCCGCGCAGAACGCCTACGGCACGCTGATGCAACAGAACATGGGCAACGGCGCCGCCGTCGGCGACATCGACGGCGATGGCTACCTCGACGTGCTGCTGCTCGGCCAGGCCGGCCACGCGTCGCGGCTGTTCCACAACGATCCGGCACCGGGCGGCGGTCGTCGCTTCAGCGACGTGACCGAGGCCGCGGGCCTGGGCGGCGTCACCTCGAACGCGCGCGTCGCCCAGTTCGTCGACCTCGCCGGCACCGGCCGGCCGGACCTCGTGATCGCGGCCGACTACGAGCCAGGCGGCCCAGGCGGACCGTCGCAGATCTTCCGCAACGACGGCGCCGGCCACTTCACCGACGTCACCGCCGGCTCGGGCTTCGATCCGACCGGGTACATCGTCGGTGGCATGGCCCTGGCCGACTACGACCACTCCGGTCACCCGAGCATCTGGCTCAGCTACTGGACCAACGAGGGCGCATCGGACCCGGGACGGACGGAGATCAAGGGCCTCTTCCCGGGCTCCAACCGGCTCTACCGCAACGTCGGCGACTACCGCTTCGAGGACGTCACCGGATCGATGGGCGCACAGGGCTACCACGGCGACAGCTTCACGGCGGTCTTCGCGGACTTCACCGACGACGGGCTGCCCGACATCTACCAGGCCAACGACAACCGCCCGGACCGGTTCTACGAGAACCTGGGTGGCGGGACGTTCCGCGATCCGGGCTACCGGAGCGGGCTGACGCGTGTCGGCAACAGCATGGGCGTCGCGACGACCGTGGATCCCGACGGGAACCTGGCGCTGTTCATCACCCACATCACCGATCCGAGCGGGCTCTTCGGCAGCAATATCGGCAATACGCTCATGCGCTACGACCGGGACACGGAGGGCATCCACTTCCGCGATTCGATCGCGGACACCGGCCTCATCGACACCGCCTGGGGCTGGGGGAATGCCTTCGTCGACATGGACCTCGACGGCGACCCGGACGTCTACGCGGTCCAGGGCATGGACGCCTACGTCGCGGGCAAGAGCGAGCCGCTCGCGTCGGCCACGTCGAAGCTGTTCCTCGACGACGGGACCGGCGCGCACTACACGACCGCCGCCGGGACGGGCTGCGACGTGCCGGGCGACCAGCGCGCGCTCGTGGTGTTCGACTACGACCGCGACGGGGCGCCCGACCTCCTCGTGACCCAGGTCGCCGCACCGACGATGCTGCTCCACAACCAGACCGCGGGCCGGCATGCGCTGACCGTCGCGCCGACGGGCGCCGGAGACCCGGGGATCGATGCCCGGATCACCGTCACGGCCGGCGGCCGGACCACGACACAGCTGCTGCTCGCGGGTGGCAGCTACCTGGCCGGGCCGCCGCGCGAGGCGTACTTCGGGCTGGGCGACGCGACGGTCGCGGACGTGGTCCGCATCGCGTGGGCCGACGGGACGACCACGGAGCTGCACGACGTGCCCGCCGACCAGGTCCTGCGGGTGGCTCACGGATAGGATGGCGGCCCGATGACCGCCCCCACCGCTCCCACGGCCCCGGCCGCGCGCACGCTGTCGTTCGGCGGGTCCACCTACCCGCTCGTGCTGCCCAACATCCGCGACCCGCGGCTCCACGTGGCGTCGGTGATCATCACGATCCACGTGCTGGGCCAGCTGGGCCTGGACTTCCAGGTCAGCGTGCCGCAGATCCTGGCCGCGATCGCGACCTGCTGGATCCTCGAGGTGGCGATCACCTTCCGCCAGGCTCGCGCGTTCGTGTGGCCCGCGAGCGCGATGCTCACCGGCAGCGGCGTGGCGCTCATCCTGCGGGTCGTCGGCACGCCGGACGATCCGTGGAGCTTCTACGCGTGGTGGGTGTTCGCGATCGTCGCGGGGCTGTCGCTGCTCACGAAGTACGTCATCAAGTACCACGGGTCGCACGTCTTCAACCCGTCGAACATCGGGCTGGTCATCACGTTCGTCGTGCTCGGCAGCTCGCGGGTGGAGCCGCTCGATTTCTGGTGGGGCCCGCTCGACATCTGGCTGGTCATCGCCTACGCCGTGATCCTGACCGGTGGGCTGCTGATCACCCGACGTCTCAAGCTGCTCGCGCTGGGCGCCACGTTCTGGGTCACGCTCGCCATCGGGCTCGCGCTGCTCGCGGGCACCGGGCAGTGCATGACCGCGAACTGGGCGTTCGCGCCGGTCTGCGGGTTCGACTACTGGCGGGTCATCGTCACCTCGCCCGAGGTCCTCATCTTCCTGTTCTTCATGATCACGGACCCCAAGACCGCCCCGTCGGGACGCGTGGGACGGATCGTGTTCGGGGCGCTGGTCGGGATCGCCAGCGTGCTGCTGATGGCGCCGCAGACCGATGAGTTCGGCACGAAGGTCGGGCTGCTGGCGGGGCTCGTCGTGATCTGCGCCGCCCGGCCGCTGCTCGACCGCGTGCTTCCCCGGCCCAAGTCGGAGGACGACCGGGTCGGGCGGTTCGCGTCACGGTGGGCGTTGGGCTCGGGCGCCGGCGCCGGGCGTGCCGCGCTGGGCATCGGGGCGACGGTCGCGCTCGTGCTCGTGCTCGGGGTCGGCGTCGTCGCGGCGGGCTCGCCGGCGCGCGGCCGGATCGTCCCGAACATCGACGAGGTCCTGAACCGCGTCCCGCATCACATCGACACGTCGACGCTGCCGGCGATCACCGTGGACGAGGACGTCACGTCGTACGACTTCCGGCTCATCGGGCCGGGCGCCGAGCAGCTCGTGGTCACGCTCGGCGAGAACCTGCTGCTCGAGAACGAGGCGCTCCTGCGGCGCGACGAGAGCATCCTGAGCGCCGTCGATCACGGCGACCGGCTGGCCGAGATGCAGGGTCGATACCGCGACGCCGTCGCGAGCGGCTCGACGACCGTGACGACCTACGACTTCGACGCGGTCCAGTTCTCGATCATCCAGCCGTTCGGCGTCCAGAGCGGGCTCAGCCTGGGTCTTGACGCCACGGGCACCGCGACCCATACGACGTACGACGCGAACGGGAACGTGACCGCCACCGCGAGCGAGCCGTTCGCCAACCTGTTCGTCATCCGGCGGGCGACCGGCGGTCGGTGGCTCAACGTGGCGGTGCTGCCGCCGAAGGTCGACGCGGCGGCGGCGCCCTCCCCGGGGACCTCGCCGGCGCCCTGAGCGGCTTCGGTGTCCTGTCCTCACGGTGGGCTCCGGCGCGTCCACCACCGAGCGGTGGCCCGACGACTGACCGGGGGCTCCGTCGGCGGACCCACCACCGGGCGGTGGCCGCGGTGGCCGCTGCGCGGCGAGGGCGGCGGATCGCGCGTCCGCGGCTTGACCGCCGTTCCGCCACCTCCTAGATTGTCGACAATCGACATTCCGTCGCCCGTCGCTGTCGACCCACGTTCCCCGTCGCGCCCGAGGTGTGCTCGCCCGTGTCCGCGTCCCTGATCGACCGTCTGGATCCCGGCGCCTTCGCCGAGGTCGCCCGCCACGTCCTGGATCGCCCGACGTACGACTGGATCGCGTCCGGGAGCGGCGACGCGCTGTCCCTGCGGGACAACGAGGCCGCCTACTCGCGCTGGCGCTTCCGGCCGAGCGTCCTTGTCGATGTCGCGACCGTGAGCACGAAGACCACGCTGCTGGGCGCGGAGGTGGCGGCGCCCATCGGGGTCGCGCCGATGGGCCTCCAGAAGGGGATCCACCCCGACGGCGAGCTCGCGATGGGCGAGGGCGTCGCGCGCGTCGGTGGCCTCGTCATCGCCGCCGTGAACGCCACGGTCAGCGTCGACGACGTCGCCAAGGCGAATCCCGGGCTGCCGTTCTGGCTCCAGCTCTACAACTGGGACGATCGGGACGCCCTGGCCGGCGTCATCGCCCGGGCCGAGGAGGCGGGCTGCCGGGCGATCGTGCCGCTCGTGAATACCCCCATCGGCGTCTCGCACACGCCGTGGCACGTGGGCTTCCGCGGCCTGCCGGCCGGCGTGACGTTCGCCCACTTCAAGACGTCGCCCGACCTGACCCCGTCGAACACGTGGGAGTACCTGGAGTGGCTGGCCGGCCGCACCAGCCTGCCCATCGTGCCCAAGGGCGTCATGACCGGTGAGGACGCGGCCCGTGCCATCGATGCGGGCGCGAAGGGCATCCTCGTCTCGAACCACGGTGGCCGCCAGCTGTCCCGGTCGCTCGCCACGATCGACGCGCTGCCCGACGTCGTCGCCGGCGCGGCGGGTCGTGCGGAGGTCTACGTCGACGGTGGGATCCGGACCGGCAGCGACGTCCTGGTGGCGCTCGCGCTCGGTGCGCGCGCGGCGTTCGTGGGCCGGCCGGCAGCGTGGGGCCTGGCGCTCGGCGGCGCCGACGGCGTCGCCCGCGTGCTGGACACGATGCGCCAGACGCTGGCCGACGATGCGGGCCTGTGCGGCATCGCCGACGTGACCGCGATCCCGTCCGGCGTCGTCGTCCGCGGACCGGCGTAGCGCTCCTCGCGATGCGGGTCACCGCGGTCCGGACCGCGCTCGTCACGGCGCCCTGGACGGGCGACCCGTCGTGGGTCGGCGGGGCGGCGTTCGAGCGCACGGCGGCCCTCGTGATCGTCGAGACGGACGAGGGGATCACCGGCCTCGGCGAACCGATCATGGGCTACTTCCACGCGGACGTGGTCCCGCCGCTCATCGACTACCACGCCCGACTGCTGATCGACCTCCGGCTCGATCCCACCCGTCCCGAGGCGGCCTTCCGGGAGCTGTACCAGCGCTCGCTCTGGTGGGGCCGGACCGGGCTCGGGCTGAGCGTGCTCGGTGGCCTCGAGATGGCGCTCTGGGACATCGCCGGCAAGGCGGCCGGCCGCCCGGTCCACGAGCTGCTGGGTGGGCCGGCGCACGATCGCCTGCCGCTGTACGCGTCGGGTGGGACGGGGACGTGGCCGATCGATCGGACGGTGGAGCAGGCGCGTCGCTACGTCGATCTCGGGTTCCGCGGCCTGAAGCTCGGCACCGGGATCGACGGCCGGCCGGGCGGCTACACGACCGCGCCCGGCGATCCGCCGTACGGCACGTGGTACGCGGGCACGACCGCCCAGCGGATCGCCGACGAGCGCGCCAAGTTCGGCGCGCTGCGCGAGGCGCTCGGGCCCGACATCGAGCTCGCGACCGACGCCCACGCCGTCCAGGTCCGCGAGCCCTGGTCACGCGCGACCGCGCTCGACCTGGCGCATGCGCTCGAGGCGTTCGATCTGCTGTTCTTCGAGGAGCCGCTCCGTTACGACGACCCGGACGGCTACGCGGAGCTGCGCCGCCGGACGCGCGTGCCCATCGCGGGCGGCGAGTGCCTCACCGGCGTCGCCGAGTTCCGTGACTGGCTGGCCAAGGGCGCCCTCGACTTCGTCCAGCCCGATGCGACGCACGTCGGCGGGGTCGGCGTCTGCCGGGACGTCGCGCGGCTGGCGGAGCAGCACGGCGTCGGGCTGATCGTCCACACCGGCGCGGCGATCGGCCCCGGGCTGATGGCCAACCTCCACGTCGCATTCGCCAGCCCGAACAGCCGGTTCGTGGAGTACGCCATCGCGCCCGACAACCTGCGCGCGGAGCTGCTCGCGGAGCCGGTCGTCCTCGTCGACGGCTTCGTGGGCCGGCCCACCGCGCCCGGGCTGGGCGTCTCGCTGCCGCCCGACTTCGAGGCGCGCTATCCGTTCAAGCCGGGCATCGTGGAGTACGCGTGAGGGTGGCATGAGCGACGTCGGGTTCGGGTTCCTGGGCAGCGGCAACATGGCCACCGTCTACGCCGATGCGCTCGCGACGCAGGTGACCGGCGGCCGGTTCGTCGCCGTCGCGGGCGGCTCGCGGGCCGCGGACCTGGCGGCGCGCTACGGCGCCCAGGCCGAGCCGTCGGTCGAGGCGCTGCTCGCCCGGCCGGACGTCGACGTGGTCGTCATCGCGACGCCCCATTCGACGCACCTCGAGCTGGCGCTCGCGACCGCCGCCGCGGGCAAGCACATCTACCTCGAGAAGCCGATGGCGCTCGACACCGCCGAGTGCGACCGGATCATCGAGGCATGCCGGGCCGCAGGGGTCGCGCTGACCGTCGCCAAGCAGACCCGCCACGGCGACCCGGAGATGCTCGCCAAGCAGCTCATCGACGACGGGGCGATCGGCGACATCCGCTACATCCGGCCGATGAGCCCGACCATCGGCGCGGGGCTCGCGCCGGGCAACCACTGGAGCTCCGACCCGAAGGAGGGCAAGGCGTTCCTCGACTGGGGCTGCCATTGCTGCGACGCGATCCGCTGGCTCACGAGCAGCGAGGCGGTCCGCGTGTCGGCGGAGATGACGGCGTTCTCGCCGTATCCCGAGGCGCCGGACCCCACGGCGGTCGTGCAGCTCCGGTTGGCCAATGGCGCGCTGGGGCAGATCTTCATGAGCTACGAGATCCCGGAGCCGGGCTACGGCACCCGGTCGAACAACCAGTACTCGATCATCGGCTCCAAGGGGATCCTCGAGTTCGACCTCGATGTGCTGCGGCTGGGCACGGCGGCCGGCTGGGAGACCCTCCTCGAGCTGCCCACCTGGATCAACCCGCTCCAGCCCCACAACCCGCGGCGGATCAAGCGCTCGGCGCTGCAGGTCCAGGGCTTCATCGACGCGCTCGGGACGGCCGGCAGCCGCCGATCACCGGCGAGGACGGCCGCGCGGCGGTCGAGATGGCGGAGGCGGCGATCCGCGCGGCCGAGACCGGGCAGGTCGTGACGCTGCCCCTGGAGCGGGTCGCCGCATGACCGAGGTTGGCGAGCCGATCCGGATCGGGATCGCCTACGACGGCTTCGACGAGGCGACGCTCGCGACGTTCCGGGCCGTCTCGCCGCGCCTCGTCTTCGACATCACCGAGCGGACCGGGCGCGCCGCGACCGACGAGGTCATCACCCCGGAGACGGACGCGCTCATCGGCCACGTCCTGCCGAGCGATCTCGCCCGGGCGCCGCGTCTGCGCTGGCTCCAGATCCTGTCCGCGGGCGCCGAGAGCGCGCTCGACGTCGGGGGCGGCACGTGGCCGTCGGGGATCACGCTGACCAACGCCCGCGGCTGCTACGCCGGCGCCATCGCGCAGTTCACGCTGGCGGCGCTCCTCCGCGTCGCCGAGAAGGCCGATGCGCGCGACGACCTCCAGCGGCGCGGGGCATGGCCGGCCGACAACCGCCCGTTCGTCGGCACGCTGCTGCGTGGCCAGACGCTGGTCATCGTGGGCTATGGCGGGATCGGGCGCGAGATCGCCCGGCTCGCGAGCGACTTCGGGATGCGGGTCCTGGCGGTGAAGGCGCGGCCGGACCAGCGGGTCGACACCTCGTACCGCCTCCCGGGCACCGGCGATCCGGAGGGCACCATCCCCGAGCGGATCGTCGGTGTCGACGGGCTCGGTGACGCCTTCGCCGAGGCCGACTTCGTCTCCGTGACGCTGCCCATCTCGCCCGGCAGCCGGGGCATCGTCAGCCGCTCGGTGCTGGAACGGCTGCGGCCGCACGTCTGGCTGGTGAACACGGGCCGCGGCCCGGTCATCGATGAGGCGGCGCTCGCCGAGCTGCTGGCCGCGCGCCGGATCGGCGGCGCGGCGCTGGACGTGTTCGGCGAGGAGCCGCTCCCGTCGAGCAGCCCCTTCTGGACGCTGCCGAACGTGGTCCTGACCCCGCACGTCTCGGGGTCGTCGGGCGCGCTGGAGCATCGGCAGCTGATCGCGGAGAACCTTCGCCGGTTCGTCGCCGGCGAGCCACTCCTCAACGACGTCGATCCGGAGCGAGGATATTGATGGCGGATACGCACGGCGGCCGGGCGATCGAGCGCGTCGAGGTCTTCGTCCTGCGTCACAAGCTGGATCCGCGGACGGGTCCGTCGATCGCCTACTCGACATACCACTCGCACACGCTGGTGAAGTTCAGCGACACCGACGGGCGCGCGGGCTGGGGCGAGTCGTACACGGTGCCGGGCCTGCCCGAGATGCTGCGCGAGGTGGGCGAGTCGCTCATCGGCCGGTCGCCTGCCGACCTCAGGGCGCTCGTCCGCGACATCCGCTGGTCGCTCGAGCATCCGTACGCGGTCTCGGCGCTGGTGATCGGTCTCGAGGACCTGCGCGCCCGGCAGCTCGGGATGTCGATCGCCGAGTCGTACGGTGGCGGCGGGTTCCGCACCAAGGTCCGTGCCTACGCCGCGAGCGGCGGTTACATCGAGGGCCGCGACCCGGCGGACACGTGGCCCGACGAGGTGGCCCGGGTGCGGCAGCTCGGCTTCACCGCGCTGAAGCTCCGGCTTGGCCGGGAGGCGATCAGCCACGAGGCGCCGCTCCTGGAGCGGATGCGCGCGGACCTGCCCGCGGAGTTCGCGCTGATGGCCGATGGGAACGCTGGTTACACGTTCGCGGGCGCCGTCGAGATGGGCCGCGTGCTGGAGCGCCTGGGATTCCTCTGGTGGGAGGAGCCCATCCGGCAGCGCGACACGTACGCCGGGTTCGAACGGCTGGCCGCGGTCCTGGACATCGCACTCGCCGGTGGCGAGGTGCTGCCGAACCGCGGCGAAGCGATCGAGTTCCTGGCTCGCCGGGCTGTCGACATCGTCCAGCCGGAGCCGGTGATCTGCGGCGGCGTCGGCGAGACGATCTGGATCGCGGAGCTCGCCGATCTCCATGCGATCGCCGCGATGCCGCACACGTCGAACTCGGGCATCGGGATCGCCGCGGCGCTCCAGGCGCTCGCCGCGCAGCCGCCGACCACGCGATCGATCGGGGCGTCGCCGGAGCCATTCCTCGAGTTCGGGGTCGACGACAACCCGTATCGGTCCGGCATCCTCGCGACCCCGTTCGAGTTCAAGGACGGGTGGGTGACGATCCCGACGGGGCCCGGGTTGGGCGTCGAGATCGACGAGGACTACGTCCGCCGACATGCGGCCTGACGCGCCGACACCCACGGCCTCCGAGCTCGCCCTCGAGGCCGCCCTGCCCGTCTTCGCACGGGTCAGCGGCGCCGATGTCATCGACGAGCGCGACCATCGCCGGATCGCCACCGGCCGGCCGTTCGCGAGCTTCAACCACGTGTCGGGCGTGCGGTTCGCGGAAGATGACGCCGACGCCCGGATCGCCGACGTCAACGCCGCGCTCGCGGCCGCCGGCTCGGTGCCGGCCACGTGGTGGATCGGGCCGTCGACGCGGCCGACCGACCTCCGTGAGCGGCTCGGCGCGCTCGGGATGCGCGAGGACGAGCCGGAGTTCGGGATGGTCATCGACCCGGCCGGCGACACGGCCCACCGGTCGAGATGCCGTCCGGCGCGACGCTCGAGGAGGTCGTGGACGACGCCGGGCTCCGGGATTGGACGGCGGTCATGGCCGCGTCGTACGGCTGGGCGGATGCCGCGAAGGCCGACGCGGTGCTGTCGGTCTATCGGACGCCGCTCGACGAGCCGCCGTGGATCCACCTCATCATCCGGCACCGTGGGGTCCCGGCCGCGTGCGGCTCGCTGTTCGTCGTGGACGGCCACGCCTTCGTGACGAACATCGGGACCGCGCCCGAGCATCGCCGGTTGGGGCTCGGGAGCGTCGTGACGTCGGCGGTCGTGGACCTGGCGCGCGACCGCGGCTACGGGGTGGCCAGCCTCACCGCATCGGTGATGGGCCGGCCGATGTACGAGCGCCTGGGCTTCGTCGAGGACGCCCGCTTCGAGCGCTTCATCCTCGAGTAGCGCCGGCGGGCGCGGGCTCGGGGAGGGGATCGACCTCCGCGACGGGTCCCGCACGCAGCGCCCGCGAGCCGACCCAGGTGGCGGCGACGGCGATGACGGTGAGCCCGCCGTACACCACCAGGACCGTCGCGACCCCGACCCGATCGACGACGACCCCGGCGGCGAGGCTGCCGATGGGGACCAGACCGAGACGCACGACGTCGTTGAGCGCCAGGACGCGGCCGCGCATCCGAGCCGGCGCGAGGAGCTGGAGCAGCGTGGCCGACGTGAGCTGCCACACGGTCGTCGACGCGGCGATGACCGCGGCCAGGGTGATCGCGACGGGGACGAGCGGCGTGAGGCCGAGCCCGGCCAGCCCCAGGCCCGCCAGACCGAGCGCCGCCAGCAGCGCCCGGCCCCGCCCCAGCCGCCGACCCAGGACCTCGGTGCCGAACGTTCCCGCGAGCATCCCGACGCCGCCCGCCGTGGTCAGCAGGCCGAGCGCGCCCGGCCCCGAGGCGAGGACGTCGCGGACGACCACCGGCAGCAGGCTGAACCGGCTCATCACGAACAGCCCGGAGATCGCGCTCAGGAGCACGATCGCGCTGCCCACGGATGACTCACGCAGCCAGCGCGCCGCGCTGCGCAGGTCGCGGAGCGCCATGCCGCCGCTCGCCTCGAGACCCGGCAGCCGCGGGAGACCGAGGATGGTCACGAGCGACAGCACCAGGCCGACGCTGGCGACCACGAACGTGGGCGCCGGGCCGCCGAGCTCGAGCAGCGCGCCGCCCAGCGCGCCACCCACGATCGAGCCGAGCCCGGACGGGATCGCCGACAGGCCGACCGCGCTCGCGAGCAGCGACCGGTCCACGACGCGCCCGGCGATGACCTGCGCCGGCACCGCGTAGCAGCCGAAGAAGATCCCTTCCGCGATCGCGAGCAGGAGCGCGAGCTCGAACCCGAGGCGACCGGAGCCCGCCGCGATGGCGGCAAGACCGATGACCGCGGCCGCCGCTGCGGAGCTCCAGATGAGGATGCCGCGCGGCCCCCTGCGATCCACGAGCATGCCCACGGGGATGGTGAGCAGCAGGGCGGGGACAACGAGCCCGGCGAACAGCAGGCTCACCTGGACCGCCGACCCGGTCTCCGCGAGGACCGTCCAGAACAGCGCGGTCTCGAACGCGAACAGCCCGATCTCCATGACCGTCACGGCGACCAGGAGCCGCCGGTACGCGGGGACGCGGAGGGCGGCGAACGCCGGCATCGGGTGGACGGCTCCGGGGGATGGTCGGGGCGTGGCCCGACCGGTAGACTCGGGGTTGTCGACAATCTACAACCGCGAACGGCGCATCCGCGGCGGTCCGGGCCGCCGCGTCTCTGGGAGGAGGACGATGGCCAGGAACCCGATCCTCGAGAAGTGGCGAGCCGGCGAGCCCACCCTCGGTGGCTGGATGGTCACGGATGACCCGCAGGTCGCCGAGTTCCTGGCCCAGGCCGGATTCGACGAGATCTGCGTCGATCAGCAGCACGGGCTGGCCGATCAGTCGACGATCGGCGCCCTGTTCCGCGCCATCGAGCTCCACGGCGTGGCGCCCACCACGCGCGTCCCGTCCAACGACGCGGCGGCGATCGGCAAGGCGCTCGACCTGGGTGCGCTGGCGGTCGTCATCCCGATGGTCAACAACGCCGAGGAGGCCGCCCATGCCGCGGCGGCGTGCCACTACCCGCCGCGCGGCAAGCGGTCGGTGGGTCCGGTGCGCGGCCTGCAGGCGCGGTCATCGCATCGGCTGGAAGGCCTCGACGAGGTCGCCTGCGTCGTGATGATCGAAACGGCCGACGGCATCCGGAACGCCGACGCGATCGCGGCGACCCCGGGCGTCGACTGCATCTACATCGGTCCGGGCGACCTGGCGATCGGCCTGGGGCTATCGGCGTGGGGCGAGGACTGGTCGACGGAGGAGGCCGGGCTCCACGCGGAGAGCATCCGCCGGATCATGGAGGCCTGCCGGCGCCACGGCGTCGTGCCCGGGATCCACACGGGTTCGGGCGCGACGGCGAACCGCTATCGCGAGCAGGGCTTCCAGATGATCACGGTCGCGAACGACCTGGGCCTGCTGCGGTTCGGCGGTGGGATCGAACTGGCCATCGCCCGCGGCGAGCGACGCCCCGCCGCGGAGCTCGCCCCGAGCTGATCCCGGCGCCCGACCATGGCGCCCCGCAGCGCCTCCGACGCCACCTCATGCGCAACGTGGCGGAACCGACAGCGCCCGGTCGGATCGCCGCGCTACCGGCGCGACGTGGCCCAGGCCGCGGCCGCGCGGCCGGCGATCCGGCCCTGCACGAGGCCGAGCACCAGCCCGCCCATGTAGCCATCGTCGTACGTGCCGCCCGCATCGGCGCCCGCCGCGAACAGCCCCGGGATGGGACGGTCGGCCGCATCCAGGACCCGCAGCTCGTCGTCGACCTCGATCCCGCCGAGCGTGAACGTGACACCCGGACGGACGAGCAGCGCATGGAACGGCGGCTCGGCGAGCCGGTGCGCGTTGGCGCGCTTCGGGACGGGCAGCTCGCTCGCCCGACCGGCCGCCACCGCGGCGTCGTACTCGCGGAGCGTCGTCAGGGCCTGGTCGGCGTCGACGCCCCACGGCCGCATCGCCTCCGTCAGCGCCTCGAGGCTGTCGGCGGTGGCGTACGGCGCGCCCGCCTCGACCGCGTTCCGGAAGTTGGGCTGCATCCGGGACGGCGACCGACCGGGCAGCGGCGCGTCATCGTGGAGGAGGCGATCGATCACGAACACGGCCCGCGCGTCGCGGACGCCAAGCAGCCGCGTGGCCGCCACCTCGTCCGACATGGAGCGCGACTCGTCGAAGAACCGCCGCCCGTCGAGGTCGAGGAGGACGCCGTCCTGGCTGGCGTACTGCGTGACCGCCGTCCAGCGCGTGCGCGGCGGATCGGCGGGCGGTGCGGGCATCGTGTGGCCGTAGACCGTGGCCATCGATGCCGTCGCCCGGCCGCCCGCGGCGATCGCCAGGCCGCAGGCCGCCGCCGGTGCTGTACGGGTTGCCGCGGACGAGCGCACCGTCGGCATGCGGCCCCATGTACCTCCGGCGGAGCTCGGCCGATGCGCTGAACCCGCCGGTGGCGATGACGACGGCCGGGCCGCTCCGGATCCGCACGCGGCAGCTCGTCGAGGGCTGATCCCATCCGGAGCACCCCGCCCCGTCGCTCGATCGCCTCGACCAGTCGGGCCGTGAGCACCTCGACGTCGACCTCCGAGCCCGTCTGCCGCGGCGACGAGATCGGCGAGCGCTCCGGGACGCCATAGGACGCCAGCCACGCCAGCCCCGGCGCGATCCCGCCGACCAGCTGCCGCTGCCGGACCCGCGACCCGCCGGGGACCCAGCGCTCCATCACCTCCATGGACGGCGCGGTCCAGATCGTCCCGCCCGACCACCGCATGGACCCGCCGGGCGCCGGTGCGATGTCCACGACCAGGGTTCGTGCGCCCGCCTCGAGCGCCGACACCGCCGCGCACAACCCCGCCATCCCCGCCCCGCAGACGATGACGTCGACCTCGGGATCGCGCACGAAACCCTCCTTCGCGGCTCATCTGACGGGGCAGTGGATAGGACGACCCGAAGCTGCCGGCGCGGCCGTCGATCGGGAGACGCGAACGGAACGACCGCCTCCTCGAGCGTAGCCTCGAAGACTCCTCATCGGGGGTCGTCCGGAGATCGTCACGTCGTCGTTGCGCCGGGGCCGACGCGGCGAAGCCACACGCGGGACGAAGCCGGGCGGACGACGTCGTCGACCATGGACTCGAGCTCCCGGGTCAGCGTATCGAGGTCCACCTCGTCGCGCAGCCGGTTCGCGAACTCGGTGGTCGCGCGATCGGCGTCCACCGCCGTGCGGTCGAATCGCCGGTCGACGGCCCGCTGGACGCGCAGTCGGAGTGGCTGGAACAGGACGGCCGCCAGCAGGGTCGACGCGGCGACCGCGAGCGTCTGCGCCTGCGTGACGCCCGAAAGGATGTACTGCAACGCCAGGAGGCCGCCGACGAACACGGCGACCGACAGGGCGCTGGTGACCGTCCACGAGACGGTCCGGCTGATGAAGTGATCGATGTCGTACAGGTGGTACCGGAGGATCGCGGCGCCGATCGCCAACGGCAGCGCGGCGAGGGACGCGTACCCGATCGTGTAGAGAACGAACGACGCGGTCTCGTTGGGGACGATGAACGAGGCCGGGAACGCGACCCCAGCGATGGACGCGACGGCCGCGAGCCACTTCATCTGTTGTCGCTCGACGTGTCCGGCGTGCCGGTAGCGGACGACCATGCTCGCGGCCGAGCCGAGGAACGCCGGCACCGCGGCGAGCAGCGCCACGGCCGCGAGCGCGTCGGGCAGCGGCGCAAGACCAGGTGCGTAGAGCGGATTGGCGAGATCGGCGGTGCCGTATGGTCCCGGCCCGAACAGGCCGGCGACCGTGCTGGCCGCGATCGCCAGCACCATCAGCCGTTGGACCCAGCGCCAGCGCGGCGACGGCAGACGACCGTCCGGAAAGTGGAGCGGCACGATCACCGTCACGATCGCGATCGGGACGACCTCCACCAGCGCGCCAAGGAGTGCCGCCCAGGCGGCCCCAGGCCATGGCATGGGCTCCATGACGGCGCCGGCCGCCTGGGCGAAGTGAGCGACGGCCGACACCGTGACGAGGGCCCCGGCCAGCACCAGCCACGAGCCGATGGCGTTGCCCGGCACGCGCGTGACGAGCAGCGCGCCGACCACGAGCAGGCCGCCCAGCGCCCCGATCACGAGGATCCCGTTCAGGATCGCGTTGGCGGCGTCCTGCTCGGGATCGAGTGGCCCGATGACGCCCACACAGGCGAGGCAGGCCACGACGACGAACCACGCCAGTCGGGCCCGGCCGGAGAGCCCGCGGCGGCGGCCGAGGTTGCTCATGACGGCACCCTGCCTCACGCCCGTCCGGGAAGCGTTACGAGCCGGACCTCTGGGGCGCCGATCACGACCCCCGCGGCTCGTTGACACCGTTTCGGACGCGTCCATATCGTACGAGCGCCGACGTGTAGATTGTCGACGATCGCCGCGACGGACGTATGCGGGCGAGGGCGATCGGAGGAACGGCGTGACCATCGGCTTCGGCATGCTCGGGTCCGGCTACATGAGCCGGATCCACGCGGTCGCCATCGGCGACGACCCGTCACTCATGCGGCTCGTCGCGGTCGCCGGTGGCTCTCGAGCCCCCGAGTTCGCCCAGGAGCACGGCATCGCCCTCGAACCGTCCGCCGAGGCGTTGCTCGCCCGGAAGGACATCGACGCCGTCGTCATCGCGACGCCCCACACGACGCATCGCGACCTCGTCGTCGCCGCCGCGCAGGCCGGCAAGCACGTGATGCTCGAGAAGCCGATGGGGCTCTCCGTCGAGGAATGCGACGAGATGATCGACGCCTGCGCCAAGGCCGGCGTCCAGCTGTCGCTCGCGAAGGTCTCGCGCTGGCTGGAGGCGGTCAAGGTCGGCTACGACCTCGTCCGGAGCGGCAAGGCCGGCGACCTCGTGTCGATCCACGTCCATCGGCTGTTCGCGGGCTATCCGAACACCGGCTGGCCCCTGAACCCCGAAGAGGGCGGTGCTTGGCTGGATTGGGGCTCGCACGGCTGCGACATCGTCCGCTGGTACGCCGGCACGGAGCCCACGCTCGTCACCGCCCGCGCCGTCTCGCGCCGTGACGACATGAAGGACCTCACGGTCATGGCCACGTACGACTTCCCGGGGAGGGCCTTGGCCCACCTCTGGATGAGCTACGAGATCCCCGCCGCCGCGGCGATGGAGCGGGCGCGCTACACGTTCGTCGGCACCGAGGCGGTCGTCGACGTCAACGCCTACGGCGGGGTCGACGTCGTCCGCGGCGACACCTCCGAGCCCGCCTATCGCGACGAGCGCTTCGTCGGCCCGGGCACCACCTGGGACTGGCAGGCGCCCTACTTCCGACGCGCGTTCCGCGACCAGGCGGCCGACCTCGCCGAGGCGATCCGCGACGGCCGACCCGTCGCGATCGACGGGGTGGAGGGGCGCAAGGCGGTCGACATGGCCCTCGCGGCCCGGCGGTCGTGGGAGACGGATACCGCGGTGCGGATGGGCTGAACCGGTCGGGGCCTAGTGCGATCCGGCGTCCGGCCGCGGGATCCGGCGCGTCTCGGCGGTGATGACGTCGACGACCGCGGGCTGGCCGGCATCGACCGCCGCGATGGCCCGCTGGAACGCCGAGCGCAGCTCCGAGACCTGCGTCACGCGCTCGGCATGGCAGCCCAGCGACCGGGCGACGCCCGCGTAGTCGCCGTACACGTTCGAAGCGCCGAGCCGCTCGATCGACTCCGGGATGTACTGGTCGTACATCGAGAAGATCGAGTCGTGCTTGATGACCGTGAGGATCGGGATCCGCTCGCGGACGGCCGTCTCCCAATCCATGCCGGTCATGCCGACCGCCGCATCGCCCATCACGTTGACCACCAGCTTGTCGGGGTGGGCGAGCTTGGTGCCCATCGCGAGGCCCAGCGAGAACCCGAGCTGCGTCGAGTGGCCCCAGGCGAGGTACGAGCGCGGCGTCCGGGCCGGCCAGAACACCGACTGGATGTCGCGGCTGTGCCCCGACTCGTGGGTGAGGATCGTGCGCGAGGGATCGAGCACCGACCAGAGCTCCCGGAACATCCGGTAGCCCGGGATGGGCGTGCCCTCGGCGGCGAACAGCGACTCGTAGTCGGCCAGGAATGCGGCCCGTCGCTCGCGGATCGTGGCGGCGGTCGCCGCCCGACGCTCGCGCTCGCGTCGCGCCGACGCGACCGCGGAGCTCCTCGGCCAGCGCCGCCAGGAACAGCTTCGCGTCGCTGTGCAGGCCGACGGCCGTGGGGTGGACCTTGTACAGGTCGCGCGGATCGTTGGTGACGTGGATGAGCGTCTTGCCCGGGCCGAACGACGGCGCGAACGACGTCCGGCTGAGCGATGAGCCCACCGCGAGCAGCGTGTCGGCGGCATCGAGGAAGTGGCGGAGCACCGGGCTCTCGCTGTAGCCGCCGGTGCCGACCGATAGCTCATGCCCCTCGTCGAAGCCGCTCTTGCCCATGAGCGTCGTGAGCACCGGGCGCGCCCAGGAGCTCCGCGACCTCCTGGAGCTCGGCGCTCGCCTCGGCGTAGAGCGTCCCGTGACCCGACCAGATGAGCGGCCGCTCCGCGCGGAGCAGCAGGTCGGCCGCCTCGCGGACGCCGCCCGCGTCGGGTCCGGGCCGGATCCACGGCACCGGCGTGTACTCCGCGACGTCGCCGGAGACCTCGCCGACGAGCGCGTCCTCGACCAGCTCCACCATCACCGGTTGCGGGCGGCCGCTGCGCAGCGCGGCGAACGCCTGGCGCATCGTCGGCACCAGCAGGTCCGGTGTGAGGACGCGCGAGGCGAGCTTCGTCGTCGCGCCGTAGTTCGCGACGCTGTCGAAGGTGGGCCGCTGGCCGATGAGGTCGATGCCCGGATGGCCGGGCAGGAACAGCGTCGGCGTCGAGTCGGTGTAGCTGTGGGCGATGCCGGCGAACGCGTTCTCGGCACCGGCCAGCGCCTGGACCGCGATGACCCCGATGCGACGGCCGTTCGTCGAGCGCGACAGGCCGTCCGCCATGTTCCCCGCGACGCGCTCCTGGCGGGTGGTGATGGTCCGGATCCCGGCCGCGGTCAGCGCCTCCTGGATCGAGGAGAGCGGGAAGCAGAAGACCTGCTCGACGCCCTTCGGCCTTGAGGATGCGCGCGAGGAGGTCGGCGCCCGTGGTGCCCATCAGGCGCTCAGGTCGACGCGGCGGGGCGTCGCGGCGGCGTCGGGTGCGACGCGGTAGATGACGTTGTCGACGTCGTCGACGCGGATCGACACGTCGTAGTGGTAGACCTCGATCCCGTCCGCGATCGTCGTGGGCCGGCGGACGATGAACTGCGCCCAGTCCGGGGCGTTGTGCGCCTCGAACGCGGTGTCGAGCCGCTCGTGGAGCTGCTCGGGCGGTGCGTCGAGGTCCGGGAAGAGCACCGGGCCCGTGTCGGTCTGGTAGACCCATTCGCGCTCGTTCGCGTTCATCGTCTTCACCGGGTACTCGATCGTGGCCTCGTAGCGACCGTGGCGGATGGTCGTGCTGGCGACCATCGTCTCGTTGGCGAGCGTGGCCTCACAGATCGCCTGGGCATCGGGCAGCGGCTCGCCCTCCCGCTCGACGAGCTCCAGGACCATCGAGACGTAGTTGCCCTTGATCGGCACCCGCAGCCGATCGGGCTGGTCGCCGCTGCCGGGCGGGAACTTGGCCCGCGCGGTGCCCCGCCGGGCGAAGGTCTTGAGGTGCATGAACGCGTCGTCGCTGATGATCGGCATGAAGTCGGCGTTGGGCTCGAGGAACAGGTCGCGCTCGGCGCCCACGCGCTCGGTCTTGCACGACGCGCCAAGGACGAACGTCTGGGTCCGGCCGGTCTCCTTGTCGACCACGCGGCAGCGCGATTCGATCTGGATGCGCGAGTTGTTCATCGGGTACGGCGGCCGATGGCTGAGCGTGCCGGGCGGCAGCACATCGAGGTCGATGCGCCACAGGATCATCGAGCGCGCGAAGTCCAGGACCTGCATCGTGTGCCTCAGGCGGGGGTGACGGCTGTCGGCTGTCGGGCGGCGTCGAGCTCCCGGGCGACCCCGTCGATCATCAGCCCGAGGTCCGTGGCGATGCTCAGGAACCGGAACCCGAGGTCGGCGTGGGCGCGTGCCGATGCGCCATCGCCCAGCACGATCCCGGCCGCGATCCCATTGGCCAGGCAGGCGTCGAGGATCCGCTGGACGGCGACCCGATGCGGCTCGGTCCGGTCGTCGTAGCCGAGGCCGAGGCCGAGCGCGAGGTCCGAGGGCCCGATGAGGATCGCGTCGACGCCCGGCGTGGCCGCGATGGCCTCGACGTTCGCCAGGCCTTCCGCGGTCTCGACCATGACGATGCACGCGACGTCCTCGATGATCCGCGGGTCGAGGGAATCCATCGCGATGGTCGCGCGGTTGGGGCCGAACGAGCGGGTGCCGTTCGGCGGGAAGCGACAGGCGGTGACGGCGTGGGCGGCTTCGTCGGCGGTGTTGACCAGCGGGATGATCACCCCGGCGGCGCCAGCATCGAGCGCGCGGCCGATGAGCAGCGGGTCGTTCGCGCCGACGCGGATCACGGGTGCCACGTTCGTGCCGCGCACCACGCGCATCAGCCCGGCGAGGTCGTTGTCCGAGACGAGCCCGTGCTGCTGGTCCCAGGCCATCCAGTCGATGCCCGAGTCGACCACGTACTCGGCTTGCGCGGCGTTGCTGGTGGAGCACCAGAAGCCGAACGCCGGGCCGCTCCGCCAGCGCGCGATCAACGGATTCGTGTACGCCATTGCACCCCCAGTGTAAGAGTCGGTCAGGATTGAATTCAGACCGTTCCGAGGGCTCCGGGTGCCGTCGACAGGATCTCCGGCGGGTCGCCGACCACGACGACCTGCTCGGCGCAGTAGATGCCGTCGTCCTCGACCGACGCCGGCTCGACCGTGATGACCATCCCGGCCTCGAGCACCGTGTCGTCGTGGCGGGCGACGCTCGGCGGCTCGGTCGCCGTGAGGCCGATGCCGTGCCCCACCCGCCCGAACCCGAAGTTCGGCAGGCCGAGTCGCTCCAGCGTGGTCCCGACGGCGTTGGCGACATCGGAGGCCCGCTTGCCGGGTCGGGCGAGCTCGATGCCGGCCTGCGTCGCCTCGAGGATCCGTGCCTGGCGGTCGCGCTGCTGCTGCGTCGGTCCGCCGACGACGGCCGCCCGGCAGAAGTCCGACCAGTAGCCGTCGACGGTCACGCCGAGATCGGCCCAGACCATGTCGCCGCGCTCGATGCGCCGCGGACGCGGATGGCCCATGAATTGGTGGTAGTGGCCGGGACCCGACGTGATCGCGATCCAGCCGGGCTGCGTCCAGCCCTCCCATCCGGCGCCCGCAGCGTGCGCCGCCCGCTCGATGATCGCGCGCCACGTCCGACTCGAGGCGACCCTCGAGGGGCTGCGAGAAGACCTCCGCGAATGCGGCAGTGTTGGCGGCGCACGCGCGCCGCAGCCGCTCGATCTCCGCCGGGCTCTTGCGGATGCGGACGTCCCACAGCACGGCCGCACCGTCGACGAGCTCGATCCCCGGCAGCGCCGCTTCCAGCGCCCGCAGCGTGGTCGCCGCCATCCCGAGCCGGCTCTCACCGGCGAGCTCGAGGCCGATGCGTCGCCGCCCGCCGCCGTCCCGGATGAGCCCGACCAGCTCGTCGATCGGCGGCCGGTCGATGCGGTCGTAGTCCCGGACGTCCCAGCCGGTGTCCTCGGCGGCGACGTCGCGGACGTAGGTGGGTACGAGGAGCATCGGGCGGCCGGCGGCGGGCACCCACACCGCGAGGATGCGCGTCATCGAGGACCACATCACGCGCTCGACATGGCCCGTGACGTACTCGAAGTTCGCGGTCTCCGTGAGCAGCACGCCGTCGAGCCCGGTGTTCGTCAGCCCCGCCTGGATGCGCTCCAGGCGTGACGTGTATTCCTCGGCCTCGAACGGCCTCATCGGGATCCTCCGCTACCGCCGACGTGCGGTCGGCATGTCATCATCGGGCAGCAGAGGGAGACACAGGAGGGGACCGTGACGTCCACCGATACCGGCGCCGGCGCCCTGTTCACGCTCGATCCCACGCGTGCGTATCCCGTGCTCGCTCGCGCCGACGGCATCCGGCTGTGGGACGACGCGGGGAACGAGTACCTCGATGCCATCGCCGGGATCGCGGTCGCGAACGTGGGCTACGGGCGGCAGGAGGTCGTCGACGCGATCGCCGAGCAGGCGGCCCGGCTGCCGTACGCCGTCGGCAATATCTTCGCCTCCGAGCCGGCGATCGCCCTCGCGGCCGAGATCGCGCGCTTCACGCCGGGCGACCTGGACCACGTGCACTTCACGTCGGGCGGCTCGGAGGCGGTCGAGGTCTCGCTGAAGATGGCGCGCCAGTACCACGTCCTGCGCGGCGAGCCCGATCGAACGGTCTTCGTCTCCCGCTGGACGAACTACCACGGGGCGACCCTCGGCGGGCTGACGGTCGGCGGGTCGAAGCTGCGGCGGAAGATCTACGAGCCGATGCTGCTCCAGACGCCGCACGTCCGGACGCCGTACTGCTATCGCTGCCCGTGGCCCGACGCCCATCCCGACTGCGGTGAGGCGGCCGCCGCTGAGGTGGAGGCGGCGATCGTGGCGGCCGGGCCGGGGCGGGTGGCCGCCGTCATCGGGGAGCCGATCATCGCGTCGGTCGGCGGCGCCATCCCGCCGCAACCCGACTACTGGCCGCGCGTCCGCGAGATCTGCGACCGGCACGGCGTGCTGCTCATCCTCGACGAGGTCGTCACCGGGTTCGGGCGCACGGGGAAGCGGTTCGCGGCGGATCACTGGGGCGTCGTGCCCGACCTGCTCGTGATGGGCAAGGGCGTGAGCGGCGGGTATGCGCCGCTGGGCGCCGTGGCGGCGCGTTCGCACGTCCGGGCGGCCTTCGCGGAGCGTGGCGCGGCGTTCGAGCACATCTTCACGTTCGGCGGGCATCCCATCGCCACGGCCGCCGGGCTCGCCGTGCTCCGGATCTGGGAGCGGGAGGCGCTTACCGAGCGGGCTGCTGGGCTGGAAGGGGCGTTCCGGGCCGCGCTCGACCGGCTGCGCGAGCACCCGTTCGTGGGCGATATCCGGGTGACCGGGCTCATGGCCGGCATCGAGTTCGTGGCCGACCGCGACACGAAGGAGCCGTTCGAGCCGTCCGCGAAGTTCGGCACCCGAGTCCGCGAGGCGGGGCTGCGCAATGGGATCGTGACCTACCCGGGCTCGGGCATGGCCGATGGCGCCCGGGGCGACATCATCAGCCTCTACCCGCCGCTGATCGTCGGCGAGGCGGAGATCGCCGAGATCGCCGAGCGCCTCGAGGCCACGTTCGTCGAGGTGGAGCGGGACCTGCGGGCCTGACCGCTTGGCGGCCATGCGCGAGCAACGCTGAGCCACCGCGACGACCCACGTGCGCCGGGTGCACGCTACGACGAAGCAAGGGACGCGCCAGCGATCCTGAGGCGGCCGATCGGCCGGTTCCTTCGTCGGCCCGTGCACCGTGTGCACCGTTCGGCGGCGGAGGGCCCCGCAGGACGGCCGGAAGCCCGTCGCGCGGCGTCGCCGTTCGTTGCAGCGTGCATCGGGTGCACGAGCGCCGCGCCGGCGCCCCGGGCGGCTCAGCCCCCGGGCCAGCCCAGTCGTCGCGACAGCTCGTCGGCCCCGCTCTTGATGCGACTCGCCGCATCGGCCTCCTTGGCGGGATCCGTCCGATTGTCGGGCCACGTGCCGATGAGGTCGCCGATCACGCGGCCGGCGGCATCGCGGATCGGCGCCGACACGCCGATCGCCCCGTCGTACCGCTCGCCGTGGCTGATGACCCAGCCCCGCTCGCGGGCCAGCGCCAGCTCGGCGCGGAGCGCGTCCTTGCTCACGGGCCGCCGGCCCGGGATCGGATCCGGCAGGGACGCCAGGATCGCCTCCCGCTCGGGCTCGGGCAGGAACGCGAGGATGCCCTTGCCGCTCGAGCCCAGGTGGACATCGCTCCAGTCGCGGAGCGACTCCCAGATGTAGCGGATGGGGTGGCTCGTCTCGACCGCATCCACGGCCGAGAACTGGCGCCGCGACGGGTCGTACAGCGCGAGCACGACGGTCTCGCCGACCTCGGCGGCCACGCGCTCGAGGATGGGCCGGCCGATGCGCCGGACGTCGACCTTGCCGGCGACCAGGATGCCGATGCGCGCCAGGTCCGGCCCGATCGAGTAGCGCCCGACGCCGTCCGCGGTGAGCAGACCGAGGGCCGTCATCTCGGTGACGACCCGATGCACGGCACTGCGCGGGATCGCCGTCTCCCGGGCGAGGTCGCGGATGCCCCATTCGCCGCGCTCCGCGAAGGCGTCGAGCACCCGCGCCCAACGCGCCATCGGGCCACGCGGGCCGTGGTGCGCCGGAGCCTCCGCGTGCGTTGACCCGGCCGACTCGTGCATGCGACCATGACCGTAACAGATTCCGGGACTGGTGTCCCGGATATCGGGACGACGACGACGCAGGAGCGAGGAACGTTGGCCGTCGCCGACAGGGACCGGATCGCCACGAACGGGCATCGAGCCGCGCCGAAACGCGGCGCGCGCGCCGCCGGGGCAGCCGCCGACGACGAGGCCGCGCTCGAGCGGATCCAGCAGCGGATCCTGTGGCTCGCGACCCGGATGATCCACGAGGCGAACCACGTCCGCCCAAATCGCGATGGCCTGAAGGTCGGCGGTCACCAGGCGTCGAGCGCCTCGATGGTCTCGATCCTCACCGCGATCTACCTGCGCTGGCTGCGCGCCGGGGACCTCGTCGCGGTGAAGCCGCACTCGTCGCCCGCGTACCACGCGCTGCAGTACCTGCTGGGCGAGCTCGATCCGGCGCTGCTGACGCAGCTCCGGTCGTTCGGGGGCCTCCAGTCGTACCCGTCCCGGACGAAGGACCCCGACCACATCGACTTCTCGACCGGCTCCGTCGGGCTGGGCGCCGTCGCGCCGATGTTCGCGGCCCTCGCCGACCGCTACCTGCGACTCCACTTCCGCGAGACGGCCGGGCGCCAGCCCGAGCGACGGTTCGTCGCCACGGTGGGCGATGCCGAGCTCGACGAAGGCAACGTCTGGGAGGCGATCCTCGAGGACTCGCTGGGCGGCCTGGGCAATGTGACCGTGGTCGTCGACCTCAACCGTCAGAGCCTCGACCGGGTCGTGCCCGGGATCCGCATCCGGCGTGTCGAGGGGATGTTCGCCGCCGCCGGCTGGCATGCCCTCGAGGCGAAGTACGGGCGACGCCTCCAGCACGCGTTCGCGGGTCCGGGTGGCCGCGCCCTCAAGCGACGCATCGACGACATGGAGAACGAGGAATACCAGGTCCTCATCCGGCGCCCCGGCGCGGAGGCGCGCGAGCGGCTCCTCGAGGGCTGCGCCGTGGCCCGGCGCGACGATCTCGTCCGGGCGCTCGCCGACACCACCGACGACGACCTGCCGACCCTCCTCGCCGACCTCGGCGGGCATGACCTCGACGAGCTCGAGCGGGTCCTCCGGGCCGCCGATCGCGTCCGGGACCGGCCATCGATCGTGTTCGCCTACACCATCAAGGGCTGGCGCCTGCCGTTCGCCGGCGACAGCCTGAACCACTCGGCGATGCTCACCGCGGAGCAGATCGAGGCGCTGGCCCCGACCCTGAACGCCGATCCTGCCGACCCCTGGGCCGCCTTCGCGCCCGACTCCGCGGAGGGTCGCCTGCTCGCCAGGCGCCGCGTCGACTTGGGCTACACGACCCCGCGGCCCGAACCGCAGCGCATCCCTGTCGCGCCGTCGACGCCGCCGGCCGTCCGCATCCCGGCCAGCGCCAGCACCCAGCAGGCGTTCGGCGATGTGATGGCGGCCCTGGCGCGCGACCCCGACATCGGCGAGCGCATCGTCACCGCCGCACCGGACGTCGCGGTGTCCACGAACCTCGGCGGCTGGATCAATCGCGCGGGCGTCTTCTCGGCGCACGACGCGACCGCGTACGACGACACCCAGCGACCGCTCGTCTGGAAACCCGGCACGGCCGGCCGGCACGTCGAGCTCGGCATCAGCGAGATGAACCTGTTCCTGTGGCTGTCGCAGGCGGGCCTCAGCCACGAGCTGTTCGGCGAGCGGCTGGCGCCCATCGGCTCGGTCTACGACCCGTTCATCGCGCGTGGCCTCGACGCGCTCGTCTATGCGCTCTACGCGGGGGCGACGTTCGTGCTCGTGGGCACGCCGTCGGGGATCACGCTCGCGCCCGAGGGCGGCGCACACCAGTCGATGATCACCGCGTCGCTCGGCATCGAGCTGCCGCGCATGCGGAGCTACGAGCCGGTGTTCGCGCGCGAGGTCGCGTGGTGCCTGCTCGAGGGGATCCGCGGTTGTCTCGACGGCGACGAGCGGTTCGCCTCGTACCTCAAGCTCACGACCCGTCCGCTGGACCAGGCGCTCAGCCAGCCGGTGATCGACCGGCTGGGCGAGGACGGCTGGCGCGACGCGGTGCTGGCGGGCGGCTATCGGCTGCTCGAGGCTCGTTCGGCGGCGGAGCCGCTGCCCGATGACAGCCCGGTCGTCCAGATCGTCGCCGCGGGCCCGATCATCCCCGAGGCCGTCGATGCCGTCCGGCGCCTCCACCACGAGGAGGTCGCGGCCAACCTCATCGTCGTGACGTCCGCGGAGCGGCTGGCGTCAGGGCTCCACGGCCATCGGCTGGACGCGATCCGCCGCTGGACCCCGGACGAGACCGGCCACCTGGCGCGGATCCTGCCGGTTGCGGAGCGCCGGGCGCCCATCGTGACCGTCGCCGACACGGCGTCGCACGCGATGAGCTTCGTCGGCTCCGCGTTCGGGGCGCCGGTCGTGCCGCTGGGCGTCGACCATTTCGGCCAGTCGGGCACGATCCCCGATGTGTATGCCGCCGAAGGCATCGACGCCGACCACATCGTCGAGGCGGCGCTGCTGGCGCTGGAGCTGGTCGACCGGCCGACCACGCTCGGATCCACGATGGCCGGGGAGGTGGACGCGTGACGGTGGCAAAGGATCAGCTCGGACTCACCGAGGAGCGCTCCGACTGGCTACGCCGGATGCCTCACGCGATGGTCGCGACGATCCAGGCGGACGGAACGCCGCAGGTCACGCCGAACTGGTACTGGTGGGACGGCGAGCGCTTCTGGATCTCGACGCTCGACTGGACGGTCAAGGTGAAGAACCTCAAGCGCGACCCGCGGGTCACGCTGTGCATCGAGGAGTGGGCCCGTCGGACGCAGTACGTCCAGGTCTTCGGGACGGCCGAGGTGGTCGAGGGCGACGTCAAGGACACCACGCTCGACCTGATCCGGAAGTACGAATCGACCGAGGAGGCGGCGCAGGAGCACTGGGAGGGCATCAAGGAGGCCCGCGTGCTCATCGCGGTCACGCCCACCCGGATGCAGTGGCGCTACGACGAGACGCCGGACACGACCGAGTACCACATCACCGGCCACTGACCGGGCGCGGCGCCCGGCGCGGGCTCAGGGGTTCGCCTAGAGCTCGAGGTGAAGGCGCAGAGCCTCCTCCATCTCCGCGATGAGGCTCGTCGGGATCGTCCCAGCCGGACGCCGACTCGTGCAACGTCGATCGAGCGCACCTGCTCGGCCTGCGCCTTGGAGTCACGCTCCAACCCCGTGAGCGCAGCCGGGAACATGACCTGGAACGGGTAGACACGCCGGACGTTCGACGTGAGCGGGACCACGGTCACGACGCCCTTACCCAGTCGTGCCGCTGTCGCATTCGCCGCATCGTTGCTGACGATGACGGCCGGCCGCCGCTTGTCCGCTTCCGACCCGCGAACGGGCTCGAGATCGATGAGATGGACGTCACCCCGCCTGATCACCGCGAGAGCCCGTCGCCGCTCGTCGCCTCCCAGGCCTCGGCATCGTCACCGTCGGCCCACTCCGCCCAGGCCGCTTCGTATGCGGCCGCGCGAGCTCGGCGACGCGAAGGAGCCGCACGGCTCGATGGAGCGCCGCCGAGCGTGACTGCGAGACCGCTCGCCGTCGCGTACGTCGTCGAGGAACGCGACGTCGTCACCGGGCAGGCTCACACTGACCTTCATCCTGACGATGCTACCGCAGGTAGGAAACGGGTAGCAATGTCCCCGCCCACCCGACGAGCGCCGGTGAGGTCAGGCGGTCTTCGCGGGAGCCAGTCCGATGTCGGCGAGGGCTTCGCGGGCCGCGTTGATCGCGGTCTCGATGTCGGCCGCCTCGACGCCGTAGTGGGGGATCGCCCGGATCAGGCCCTTCGGGTACTCGATCATCTTCACGCCGCGGGCCGCGAGCGCGTCCAGGAACTCGGCTCGCCGCCGGATCACCCAGGCCCGGCCCTCGGCGTGGTCCGGCCACGCGGCCGAGTCCACGCCGAACAGCACGAAATTCGTGCGGACCCGAGAGGGATCCAGCCGCGTGATGCCCGGCATCGACGCGAGCGCCTCCGCAAGCCGTCGCGCGTTCGCATGGTCGTCGGCGAGTCGGGCGATCATCCCGTCCGGCCCGTCCTGCAGCGCGACCAGCCCGGCCGCCGCGAACACCCCCGCCTGGCGCATCCCGCCGCCCAGCAGCTTCCGCGCCCGACGTGCTCGATGGATGAACTCGGCGTCGCCCACGATCAGCGACCCGACCGGGCAGCCCAGCGACTTCGACAGGCAGAACGTCGCCGACGCCCCCTCGGGCACGAGGGCCCGGGCCGGCACGCCCAGCGCGACGGACGCGTTGAACAGCCGGGCGCCGTCGACGAACAGGGGCACGCCGCGTTCCGCCGCGATGTCGGCGACCGACTGGGTGAACGCCGGCGTCAGCGGCTGGCCCATCGACAGCGAGTGGGTGTTCTCGATCGTCACGAGCGCGGTCGCGGGCTCATGGACGTCGTCCGAGCGGAACGCATCCTGCAGCGCCACGAGATCGAACGTCCCGTCGTCGTGCCATGGGATCCCGCGCACGGACGCTCCGGCCACCACGGCGTGCCCCGCCGCCTCGCCCGAGATCATGTGGACATCGGCGGGGGCGATGATCTCGCCGCCCCGAGGGACCTGGGCCATGATCCCGATGAGGTTGCCCATCGTCCCGGACGCCACGAGGACGGCCGCCTCGGTGCCCAGGAGCTCCGCGGCACGCGCCTCCAGCGCGTTGACGGACTCGTCCTCCCCGAACACGTCGTCGCCGACATCGGCGCGCGACATCGCGGCCCACATGGCGGGCGAGGGCTTCGTGACGGTATCCGAGCGAAGGTCGATCATCGCGCCGAGTTAGCGTAGCACTGCAACTTCGCGCCCGGACTCCAGTGTGACTTACACTCCCGCGGTGAGCGTCCGCGTCGGTGACGGTCTCCCCGAGGTCCTCCCCGACGTCGCGCCGCCGAGCGGCCCGACCGGTGAGCTCCTCCTCGATCGCGTCGGCTGGTCGGCCCTGCGCTTCGCGCCGTTCCGGGCCTACATCGGCTCGATGCTGCTGTCGACGACCGGGAACTTCATCTTCATCGCGGCGCTCGGCTGGTACGTCGTCGAGGTGACGGGATCGGCGGCGGCGGTCGGCCTCTCGTTCACCGTCTTCGGCATCTCGACGCTGTTGTTCACCGCGCAGGCCGGCGTCCTCACCGACCGGTTCGGCTCGCGAACGATGATGACCATCTCGGTCACCGGCATGGGGATCGCCGGCCTGGTCATCGCGGCGTTGGCGCTGGTCCCGCACCCGCCGTTCCCGCTGGTGCTGCTCCTCGCGTTCCTGATGGGCTTCGCCCAGACCATCGGTGCACCCGCGGCCTTGGCGATCGTCTCGGACCTGGTCCCGCCGCCGGCGATGTCGAGCGCGGTCGCGCTGAACTTCCTGCACATGAGCATCGCGCGGATCATCGGCGGGCTCGTCGGCGGGCTGATCCTGGCGACCACGTCGTCGGCGGCGGCGTTCGCGATCACCGGCACGCTCAACCTGCTGCCGGCCCTGGTCATCTCACGGCTGCCCCGACCCGCACGACCGCCGACGACCCAGCACGCATCGTCGATCATCGACCCGCTCCGCGAGGCCGTCGCCTACGGCCGCCGCTACCCGACGTTGGGCGTGCTGCTCCTGCTGCCGATGGCCGCCGGCCTCCTCGGCCTGAGCTACATCTTCATGCTCCCGGTCGCCGCGGAGGAGCTGGGCATCGGCGCCGGCGGCCTGGGCACGCTGCTCGCGGCGAGCGGCGTGGGCGGACTCATCGCCGGGCTGTTCCTCGAGCGGGTCCAGCGCCGGATCGGCCACGGGCGCGCGTTCGTCGGCGGCCTGCTCCTCGCGTCCGGCTCGCTCGTCGCCTTCGGGCTGGCGCCGGGCATCATCGTCGCGGCGATCGCGCTGGCGGTCGTCGGCGGCAGCATCCTGACCTACGCCTCGGCCGATGTGACGCTCATCTCGGCGCTGGCGCCGGCCCGGCTCCGCGGCCGGCTGGTGGGCCTCTTCGCCCTCGTCTACTGGGGGATGATGCCGGTCGGGGCGTCGCTGCTCGGGTTCATCGCCGAGGCCACCTCGGCGCAGACCGCGGTCCTGTGCGGCGGCCTGGGTCTGGGGCTCGCCACGATCGCCGCGCTCATCGTCCGCCCGCAGATCGCCACCCTCGCCGTGACCCGCGACGGCGAGTCGTTCACCGGTGACCTCCGCGGGTCGGGACGCGAGGCCGCCGCACCGGCCTCACGGGAGGGTTGAGCGTGCAGATCGTCGTCGTCACCCCGCACACGGACGATTTCATCTACGGCCTGGGCGGGACGCTCCTGACGCACGCCGACGACGACATCCACATCGTCGCCGTGTCGTCCGTCCAGCAGGCGGCGGCTCGGGACGTCGCGGCGGCCTTCGGCGCGACGATCGAGTTCCTCGACGCGCCGTATCACCGGATCTCCGACCATGCCCAGCGGGTGAAGGAGGCCATCGCCGCGATCCTCCGGGAGCGCCAGCCGACGTACGTGTTCGGGCCACCCGCCGACGGCGACTGGACGGCGGACCACACGACGGTCGGCAAGGCGCTGCTCGACGCGACGGACCTCTCGGACCTGTTCGCGCATCCGGCGCGCGTGCTGCGCTTCCCGATCGCGTCGACGACGATCCGCTTCCGGCCGAACACCTGGATCGACCTGCCGACGTCGGTGGTCGAGAAGAAGGTCGAGCTCGCCGCGATCATGACCCGCGGCCTCGAGGACGACTGGCCCAAGGACCTCGTCGAGTGGGAGGTCGGCATCGGGCTGCAGTACTCGCTCCAGCTGGGCTGGCCGTCGAAGCACGCCGAGGCGTTCGACGCCGTCTTCGCCGTCCCGTTCAAGCGTCTGCCGCCGCCCGAGGACCTGCCGGGGCAGCCGTGGCGCGACTCGTCGCGCTCGAAGGTGCTGGACCTCGTCGACGGCGTCGACCTGTCGGCCGGGTAGGCGACGCTCCGCGATGAAGATCACCGATATCCGGACGATGCAGCTGACCGGGCTCGATACGCACGGGGTCGGCGCCATCAGCCGGGAGTGGACGATCCGGCTGGTCCGCGTCGACACGGACGCGGGCATCTACGGCATCGGCGAGGCGGGCAACTTCCTGGGCGACGACGAGGGCATCCGGTACTGCCGGGAGTGGCTGATCGGCAAGGACCCGCTGGCGGCCGGGCAGTTCGTGCGCGCGATGCTGTACGGCGGGCTGCCGCCCTACGACCCGCAGATGAGCCCCACCGCGACGGTCACCGGCGGCATCGTGTGGGCCGTCAGCGCGGTCGAGATGGCGCTGGTCGACATCGCGGGCAAGGCGCTCGGGACGCCTGCCTACAACCTGCTCGGCGGCGCGTATCGGACCGACATCCGGCTGTACATCGACCGCAGCGGCGTGGGCGATCCCACCGACCTCGATCAGTGGCGGCGCGTCGGTGAGAAGGCGCGGGCCGACGGGTTCACGGATCTCAAGTTCGACCTCGAATGGATCGCGCCGGAGCTGTCGCGCGACCCGTGGAACCGCTCCGCGCGGATCGACCAGATCAATCGGTCGGTCGAGCGGCTGGGCGCCGTTCGCGAGGCGATCGGGTGGGACGTCGAGCTCGCGCTCGACGGGCACATGAGCTTCGATGCCGACACGGCGATCCGGTTCGCCCAGGCGCTGGAGCCGCTACGCCTGCGGTGGTTCGAGGACCCGGTGCCGATCCTCGACTTCGATGCCCAGGCGGAGGTGCGCCGACGATCGTCGATCCCGATCTGCGCGGGCGAGATGCTCGTCCCCGATCAGTTCCGCGACATGATCGCGGCGGGCGCCGTCGACATCGTCCATCCCGATGTGCTGTTCGTCGGCGGGCTCCACGAGGCGCGCAAGGTCGCCGACCTGGCCGACCTCCACGGGATCCCGCTGGCGCTCCACAACAACGGCGGCGGCGTCACGACCATCGGCGCGGCGCACGTGGCCGCAGCGTCGCCCAACTTCATCGGCCTCGAGCTGCACTTCTGGGGCGCGATGTGGATGGGCGACGTGGTCCGCCGCGAGGGCGTGCCGCTCATCCGCGACGGACGCGTGCCGCTGACGGACGCGCCAGGGTTGGGCATCGAGCTGGATCCCGGGCTCGTCGCAGAAGCACCTCACGCCGGGCTCGACCGCGTTCTGACGTGTGACCCTCAGCCCGCCGGTTCGAGCAGGTCCGGGATAGCCGAGGTCCGTCAGCGGTTTGCCCGGGACGGGGTTGAACTCGCCGCTGCCGGGCACGAACGGATATCGATCGCGGAGCGACTGCGGCAGCGAGATGCCCAGACCCGGCGTCTCGGGCGGGAGGACGTGGCCGTCGCGGAACACGAAGCTGTCGCCGACGATCTCGGTGTGGAGCGGGCCCATCCCGGGCGGCAGCTCGACGACCATCGTGTTCGGCGCGGCGAAGGCGGCATGGAGGTTCTGCATCAGCGCGCCGCCGGCACCCCAGGAGTGCGTGGCGATCCGCCGCCCACGTGCGGCGAACAGGTCCGCGATGGCCAGGAACTCGCCGATGCCGCCGCAGAACGCGGCGTCCGGCTGCGCCATGTCGAACGCGTCCTGGTCGGCGAACACCCGCCACTCCTGGACACCGGCGAGCGTCTCGCCGCCCGCGATCGGGACGTCGTTCACGCGGCGCAGCTCGCCGTAGCCCCACGGGTCGGTGTAGGGGAGCGCCTCCTCGAAGAAGAACAGGTCGAACGGCGCGACCGCCTCGACGACCGCCCGAGCCGTCTCCAGCTTCCACGGCCGCGCACCGAGCGGATTGTCCTGGTGGCCGTCGAGCGCGACCTTGAACTCGGCGCCCACGTGCGCGCGCACACGCGCGAGCTTCTCGGCCTCGAAGTCGGCGGCGGCGGCCGGCTCGCTATGGACGATGTCCTCGCCGTCGGGCGTGGTCGCGCCCGTGCCGAACTTCGTGGCCCCGAACCCGAGCGAGCGATAGAAGTCGATCTTCGCGAACTGCTGCTCCACCGGCCAGACCGACCCGCCGCCGGTCGCGTAGCCCAGCAGCCGCTCATGCTTCGGGCCGCCGAGCAGCCGATGGACCGGCTGGCCCAGCTCCTTGCCGCGCAGGTCCCAGAGCGCGGCCTCGAGCGCCGTGATCACCGCCAGCCCCAGGCCGACCCGCGCCCAGTAGCGCCCGGTGTGGAACAGGTCGGCGGCGAGCGTCGGGATGTCGTCGGCGTTCCGGCCGACGAGGACCGGCTTGTAGAAGTCGACGATCGGCGGGACCGCCTCCGGGATGAAGTAGCCGGCGTAGGTCTCGGCCAGGCCGACGAGCTCCGTGTCGGTGATGAGCTCGACGAAGGCCGCGCTGCGGCGCAGCCGGCCGAAATACGGGTCGTTCGTGGAGGGGCCGGTGAGGAGGACGGTTCGAACGTCGGTGATGCGCATGGCGACCTCAGTGGATCCGCAGGTGGGCGGCGTGGATCGCGGTCCGGGTCTGGCCGCCGGCGTACCAGACGGCGAGGACGGTGTCGGGGCCGGTCGCGACGCCACACGGGTGGCCGAACGTGAACCGGTCCATCGACATCAGGTAGTCGAAGGCGCTCAGGGTGCCGTCGGCGCCGGTCGCGGTGACCTCTGTGTGATCGTGCAGCACGGTCTCCGAATCCGGGTCGAAGGTTCGTCCGCCGTCGTCGCTGACGTGGGCGACGACGGTCTGCTCGCCGGCGCGCCGCTGCTGGACGACGACGAGCCGACCGTCCGACAGCGGGATCGGGTAGGTCGCCTGGCCGTGGAGCGCCGTGGGCGTGGGCGGGGTCCACGTGCGGCCGTCGTCGTTCGACCAGAGGGCGTGGACGGGACCCTCGGTGCGCGTCCGGTGGCGGAACGCGTAGCAGAACTCGACGAGCTCGCCCGACGCGAGCCGGGCGATCCGCGGGTCCCACCACATCGTGTCGTGGGGGTCGCCGTCCGGGTCCGATGCGGCCGAGATGACGCACTCGCCCCAGGTCCGGCCGCCGTCGCGCGAGCGGAGCGAGCCCCCGAGGTAGCGCCACGTGCCGGGCTCGTCGTACTGCTTGAAGGTCTCGAACGTGCACAGGACGTCGCCATCGGGCAGGACGAGCAGCCCCTGCGACGCGGTCTGCGGCACGGGGCCGCCACTGAGGTCTGGGAGCCGCTCCCATGTCGTGCCGCGATCGCGCGAGATCGCGACCGGGTTGGCGATGGGCACCAGGCCTTCGGTCTCCGGGTGGTAGGTCGGGCGGTCGAGGGACTTGTCGAGCGCGACGATGACCGTGAGCAGGCTCCCGTCGCGGAGCTCGGCCAGCGCGGCTCCCCGCAGATCCCATCCGGTCGCGCCCATCGCGTCGAACGGCCGACCCAGGTCGTCCCACGTCGTTCCGTCGTCTTCGCTGCGCAGGAGTCGCGGGCGACCGTCGGCGCTCTCGCGGCGCGTGCCGGTGCGGAAGGCGAGCACGATCCCGCCATCGGCAAGGCGTGCGATCCGAGGCTCGCAGGCGTGCCCGACCGGGTCGTCGTCGGCCGCCTCCCAGACGACGCTGCGCCGCTCGATCGTGATCGGCATCCGACCGCCGCCTTACACTCAGGGTGATGCGAAGCCCGCGTTCTCCACTGGGATTGTACGAACGCGGCGGCACCGGATGACCTGGATCAGCGCCGTCCGCGTCCTCGATCCGCACCCGTGGAACACCCTCGTCGAGATCGAGGCGGACGATGGGACCGTCGGCATCGGGCTCACGCAGTCGGCGCCCGCGCACATCCGGCCGATCATCGAGGACGGCCCTGGCGCGCTCCGGACGCACCTCATCGGTCGCGACCCGCTGGACGTCGCCGGGCTGTGGCGCGGCATGTGGGAAGGCTGGCCCGGGCAATACGGTCGCGGATCCGAGGGCGGCCTCGCGGCGAACGCGATGGGCGCGCTCGACATCGCGCTGTGGGACCTCGCCGGGAAGCTCCAGGGCAAGCCGGTGTGGGAGCTGCTGGGCGGCAAGGTCCAGGACCGGGTGATGGCCTACGCAAGCGGCTCGATGTTCGTGTCCAGCTCGTACGAGGGCGGCGGGCCGGGACCGTGGGAGCAGAAGTCGCCGGAGCGCCTCCGGGACGAGGCCGCGGCCGAGGTCGCGAAGGGCTTCCGTGCGCTGAAGTTCGGCTGGGGGACGCACTTCGAGCCCGAGGACCGCGACCGTCTGCACGCGATCCGCGAGGGCGCGGGGCCGGAGACGCGGGTGATGGTCGACATCGGCTGCTGTCCCGGCTACTGGACGCCCGGCTGGGACGCCGACGCGGCGATCGCCGCCGGCCGGATGCTCGAAGAGGTCGACGCGTTCTTCATGGAGGAGCCGATGCCGCCCCACGATGTCGAGGGTCATGCGCGCGTGCAGGCGGGCACGCGCACGCGCGTGGCGACGGGGGAGAGCCTGACGATGACCCACGAGTTCGAGCGCTACATCGAGGCCGACGCCATCTCGGTCGTCCAGCCTGATGCGGGTCAGATGGGCATCACGCAGGTGACCGCGGTCGCCCGCGCGGCCGACGAGGCCGGGATGTACGTGGCGCCGCACAGTCCCTGGTCGGCCGTGCTGGTGGCGGCGCACCTCGCGATCCAGTCGACGATCCGCGGCGGGGTCCTCGTGGAGTTCCCGGCGCTCCTGACCTACGACGACGGCTCGCGCGCCGGGGCGATGTCGAGGCTCATGAACTTCGAGGTCGTGGAGCACCCGCCCGAGCTCGTCGATGGCTACCTCGTCCCGTCCGACCGGCCCGGCCTCGGGCTCGGCGGGTTCGTGCCGGAAGCGCTCGATCGCCTGCGAGCGCTCGCATGAGCGGCCAGGATCGGGTCGCGGTCATCACCGGCGCCGGCGGGGCGCTGGGCTCCGAGATGGCGCGGCGGCTGCATGCGCGATGGTCTGCGCGTCGTCGTCACCGACAACCGTCTCGACCGGGCGCAGGACGTCGCCGCGGCGATCGACCCGACGGGTGCCCGGGCGCACGCCTCCGCGGTCGACGTCACCGACTGGGACTCCGTCGAAGCGATGGTCGCCGATGCGGTCGCCTGGGGCGGCGCCGTCGACGTGATGATCAACAACGCGGGTCTCGCCGAGCCGTCGGTCAAGACGTGGGAGCTGTCGCTCGCCGATTGGCAGCGCACGATCGATGTCGACCTGACCGGCGTCTTCCACGGCTGCCGTGCCGTCCTGCCCGGGATGATCGAGCGTGGCTGGGGCCGCATCGTGAACATCAGCTCGATCGCGGGCAAGGACGCGCGCTACAACCCGGTCGCGTACGCCGCCGCGAAGGCGGGCGTCATCGGGCTCACGAAGGCGGTCGCGCACGAGGTCGCGGAGCTCGGCATCATCGTCAACGCGATCACGCCGGGCTCGATCTTCACCACGAATTGGGCCAAGCTCCCCGACGAGGAGATGGACGCGATCCGGCGCCGGCACTCGATGAACCGGTTCGGGCGCCCGGACGAGGTCGCGGCGCTCGTCTCGTGGCTCAGCTCGGACGAGGTCTCGTTCTCGACCGGCGCGGTGTTCGACATCTCGGGCGGTCGCGCCAGCTACTGAGCCCTGATCCCGCAACGAGAGGAGCCGAGCCATGTCGCTCGCCCGCGTGCAGTTCTTCTCCGTGTCGCTCGATGGCTTCGGGACGGGCGAAGGGTTGACCCGCGATCAGCCGTTCGGTCACGCCGGTGATCGGCTGCACGAGTGGATGTTCAAGACGCGGTGGTGGCACGAGCTGACCGGGGAGCCCGGCGGCAGCAGTGGCATCGACGACGCCCTGCTTCGCCTGCACGACCCGGGCGTCGGCGCCGAGATCATGGGCTCGCGCAAGTTCGGGTACCCCGGCTGGCACGAGGACCAGGACTGGCGAGGATGGTGGGGCCCGAACCCGCCCTTTCACACGCCCGTCTTCGTCCTGACGCACCACACGCGTCCGTCGATCGAGATGGACGGCGGCACGACGTTCCACTTCATCGACGCGCCGCCGGCCCAGGCGCTCGAGGCCGCGAAGGACGCCGCCGGCGGCCAGGACGTGCGGATCGGCGGGGGTCCCACGACGATCCGCGACTTCCTCGCCGCCGGGCTGATCGATCACCTGCACATCACGGTGGTCCCGATCCTCCTCGGGCGAGGAGTGCGGCTGTGGGACGGGCTGGAGGGCATCGAGAAGGACTACGCGATCGAGGCCACGTCCTCGCCCAGCGGCGTGACGCACGTGACCTTCACCCGATCCGGCGCCTGAGGTCCACTCGGGACGACCCAGCCCCCACGCCCAGGCGCCCCCGACGCCGGTCGAACTCTTCAGCTGATTTGGCTCGGAGGCTCGACTCGCGACGTGAGGCGACCCGGCCGCGACGGTGCTGCCGCAACGACCGCGAACATCGTGAGGCGCATCGAGAACCGACCTCGTCGCGCGGCGTCGTGGATCGTCGACACGAACTGCCGGCGATCGGCAGTCGTTAGCTGATGGGTGGCGACGAGGTCGTCCGCGAGACTCTCCATCGAGAAGCAACCAAGCGGGGCTGGTGACTCGTCGGGGTCCCACTTCGTCCAAGCCTGCGTCGCTTCGGTTCTCGCGACCGGAACGCAACCAGCGGCGCCGACGAGCTCCGGCAGTCGCCGGCCGATGTTGGAGGGTCGATCGCGTTCCGTTCGCAGCCCGTCGCGGACCAGTGCAGCGAGTGCGTCGTCGCCGACATCGATCGTGAACGTCGACCAGTCGGTGTCGATCAGCGAGACGCGCCCGCCGGCGCGCACCACCCGCACCATCTCGGCGACCGCGGCTGCCGGGTCGGCGAGCCATTGGAGTGTGCGTTCTGACCGCACGGCGTCGAAGGAAGCGTCGGGCTCGTCGAGGGAGCAGGCGTCGCCGAGGGTGAAGCGCACGCGACAACGTGCGGCTCGGGCGTTGGAACGAGCGTCGCGCAACATCCTCTCGGACGCGTCGACGCCGACGACCTCCCCGCTCTCGCCGAGATCCTGGCCGAGCGCGAGCGATGCCTCGCCGCGGCCGCAGCCCACGTCAAGCAGCCGTTCACCATGAAGGAGGCCGAGGTGTGCTCGCTCCCACGACCGCAGTCGGAGCGTCGCGTCCCATCCGGCGGTCGCGTCCATCGTGGCAAGGAGCACGTCGACGTTCGGATCATCATCGACCCGCTGGTAGCCGAGCCTATGCGTGTCGTCGGTCGCCATGCTGCAAGCGTATGGGACGCCGTGGTCCGCGAGCGTTACCTCACTCGTCGCTTGGGGACTGGCCTCGCGGGCGGTCGCGGAAGCGCTCGAGCACGTTGCGTGTGACGCGCGAGACCGTGTTGTCGTGGTCGTTCCAGGAGAGCGCGCCGTCCCACGCGATCGAGCCCACCGAGAAGACCGCGCCGCCGTTCGGGGTACTCGAGGTACGCCATGTCCGAGCGGACGAAGCGGTGCGGCTCGCCCGCGACCTGGGGGTCGGCCGGGCGCTTGCCGTCGCGGCCGGGCATGAACCACAGGACCTCGTCGATCATCGGGTTGTAGGCGTCCGAGAAGCCGACCGACGAGCCGAGCAGCAGCGCGCCCGGCGGCGTCCCCAGCTCGTGCTCGAAGCGGTCGATCTCGTAGCCCGCCGCGCCCCAGCGGGTCTGCAGGTTGGGGTGGTCGCCGATGAGCTCGCCCTCGACCCCCTCGAAGATGAAGCCGACGCGCGGGTCGTACGAGTCGGGCTGGCGCTTGAACGGGACGGCCTGATCGAAGCCCGCCGCTGACGTCCCCACCGCCACGAGCCGGTTCGGCGGCCGGCCGCGGTTCCGCCACGTCCCGCCCTGCTCGCCGGTCGTCGAATGGTGCCGCTCGCCCGGCGCGACTTCGAAGGGCCACGGCGCACCCCACCGGCGGACCTCGACCGCGTGGGGCTTCGCGGGATCGGGGTCGAACGAGACGACGCCGAACAGGCTGTTGCCACCGAGGTACATGAACCGGCCGCCGCCGCCCAGATACGCCTCGAGCCCGTCGAGCATCTGCGACGACCAGTACTCGTGGTGCGAGCTCGACAGCACGACCGCGTACGGCTCGAGCAGCGCGGCGCCCTCGGCCTGGAGATCGTGGTCGGTGATGACGTCGACATCGATGCCCGCGTGGTCCAGCCACTCGACGAGGTACAGGTCGGCGGGGAAGCGCGGCGGGGCGGCCCAGACGCGGTAGCGGAAGGTCGGTCGCATCGTCAGGATCGGCCGCAGGTACGAGCCGTGGATCACGCCCGAGCCGTCGACATGCAGGTCGTACGTGCCGTACAGCGCGTTCTCGTCGATGTAGCGGAAGACCTCGCGGAAGAGCGTCGGGTCGGCGTGCGGCGCACCGCTCGTCCAGGTGTTCTCGGCGCCTTCGCGCCAGGCTCCCGGGCCCAGGTCGGTGAAGTTGGCGTAGACCGTGTAGGTCGCGGTCGAGAGGAGGAAGGCGACCTTCGAGTGGGCGACGCCGCGCGGCGGCCGAACGACGAACGGGATCCGGTCGACGTCGTCAGCGGTCTCCAGTCGCACCGCGTAGACGCCGCTCGCGAGGTCGTCGGGGATCGTCAGCTCGAGGTCCACCTCCCAGCCGGCGTCCTCGAGGTCGTCGCGGTGGAAGTGGATGGCGCCGTACTGCTCGGGCGCATCGTGGAAGCTGCGTCACGGTGCCGTCGAAGCGAGCGCCGGTGACCCCGCGCGTCGGCCGATTGACGGTGCGGCCGTGATGGCCGTGCGGCGAGCGGTCGTGGACGAGGTCGCTGCCGATGCCGACCGAGAGGTCCCAGTCGCCGACGCCCTCGAGCGCCGGTCCGTCGAGCTTGCCGTCGAAGTGGTGTGTCGTGCCGTCCGTCGTCCGCTCGGCGGCAAGGAGCAGCGGACCGGCGAGGAGCGGTGCCGGCAGCACGCCGATCGCCTCGGCGGCGCTGTCATCGCCGGGCATGCGCCCGAAGCGGTTCCTGGCGCAACGTGGCCCGGCCGTCCTCGCCGAGCGTGCAGCCGACGCGGTACCACGTCCAGCGGTGCATCGGTCGCCCGGTCGTCACCGTGCGGCCGCCCACCCGGACCATGAGCGCGCCATCCGCGTCCAGCCCCACCGCCCAGTCGCCCAGGCTCGCGAGGACCTGCTCGCCCGCTCCCGGGTTCGTCGGGAAGACCGATGCAGCGAAGGCGAGCGCATCGGGCAAGGCGCCATCGAGCGGGATCTCGACGTAGGACCCGCTGCGGATCGCCTGAAGCCGGCCGGGATGCTCGCCGTCGATCGCCGACGGGACGGCGACCTCGCGAAGCCCCGGCCCGGCGGGGTTCTCGTCGCCGTGGATGAGCCGGACCAGCGACGCCGTGTAGGTCGGTGCGGCGCAGCTCGATCATGACCCGCACCGTCTCGCCGGGGGCCACGCTCAGCCGGTCGACATAGCCCGTGAGCCGGGCGGGGTCAGCGACGCCGGGCACGCTCGACCGCCCCCTCGAACGCCGCGACGAAGCCCTCGGCCGCCTCCATCGACCGCGAGGGATGGATCGACAGCCGGATGAACGGCCGGCCGCGGATCTCCCCGTAGGTCTGGCCCCAGCCGTCGTCGGCGAGCAGCTCGTGGACGTCGTGGAGGTCGATGGTGTCGGAGGTGAATCCGACGACCGAGATGAGCGGCGGCGCGATGAGCGCCATCCCCGGGATCGCCGTGACGCCCTCGACGATCCGATCCCGCACCGCGAGCACGTGCGCCGTCGACGCCCGGTAGCCCTCGCGACCCAGGTGGCGGATCGTCGCCCACGCCGTCGCGGCGCGGGACCCGGGCTTCGTCGACGAGGTCGTGTGGATGAGCGTCCGTTCCGTCGGGATCGCTTCGAACCACTCCGGATCACGAGCCAGGAAGAACCCGGTCGCGATCGGCAGCAGGCCCAGCTTGTGACCGTCGGTCATCATCGTGGACACACCGGGCAGCCCGAAGTCGAACGGCGGCACCTCGTACCCAAGGTCCCGCATGAACGGCAGGATGAAGCCGCCGAACGCCGCGTCGACGTGGAGCGGCAGCCCCTTGCGGACGGCGAGCTCGCTGAATGCCTCGATCGGGTCGAGAAGGCCGAAGCTCCCCGCCGGCGCACTGGCCACCAGGCCCACGGTGTCGGCCGTGACCGCCCGCTCGACGTCCTCGATCCGCGGCCGGAAGTCATCGCCCACCGGGATCTCGACCAGCCGGATGCCCATGAGCTCCGCGCCGAGCCGGAACGAGAAGTGCATCGTCACGGGAGCGATGATCTCGGGTGCCGCGCGGCCGCCTCGATTGCGCATCAGCCGCAGCGCCGCGAGGTTCGACTCCGTGCCGCCGGTCGTGATCACGCCGGCGCCGTCCGGCGCGCCCAGCAGCGACGCCATCATCCGGACCGCCTCGCGCTCGAGCGCGAGCGTGCCGGTCTCGGACTCGTCGGCCCACTCGACGAAGAACGTCCCCTGGGTCAGCGCCTCGACACGCCGGCTGATGGGATGCGGGATCCCCGAATAGGTGATGGCGAAGTTGCGGTCCTGTTCGTACCGGTTCCCGGTGAGCCGCGCGGCGACCGCGGCGAGGACATCGTCCTCGGGCTGACCGGTGTCGGGGAAGGCGGTGGGTGGCGCGGTCGGCAGCCGGAGGTGCTCGGCCGGCAGATCGAACTCGGCCGCGGGCATCGGGCGCTAGAAGGTCTCGCGGGCGCCGTCCGGACCCTGGACCACCCAGCCCGGCCGGAACCGGATGACGGTGCCCGAGAGGCTGGCGACCCACAGATCGCCGGTCGCCGACTCGGTCATCATGTGGCCCGGCGTCGGCAGCCAGCCCTTGACCGCGCCGGTCGCCGGGTCGACCTTCGCGAGCCGGCCGGCGATGGAGTCGAAGCTCAGGATCTCGCTGATGCTCCGGTGGGTCATCGCCCACAGGTCGCCGTCCGCGCCGAAGGTGAGCCCCTGCGTCGCGCCGAGGTGGGTCCATTCGGCCAGGTACTCGCCCTCGGGCGAGAAGTGCTGGATCCGATGGTTGTGGCGGTCGCTGACGAGCACCCGGCCGTCGGGCGCGACGGCGACGGAGTGCGGCGTGTCGAACTCGCCGGGCCCGGAGCCTCGATGGCCCCAGGCGCGGATGAATGTCCCGTCCGGCGCCACGTGGACGACCCGCGAGTTGCCGTAGCCGTCGGTGATGTAGACCGAGCCATCGGCCGCGAACGAGACGTCCGTCGGGGCGTTGAAGTGGGTCTCGTCGGTGCCGGGCTCGTCAGGTGTGCCGAGCTCCAGGAGGATCTCGCCGTCGAGCGTCGCCTTGAGGACGCGATGGCGACCCACGTCGGTCAGCCACAGGTGGCCATCGGGGCCCAGCCGCATCCCGTGCTCGGTGCCGAAGTCGGCGCTCCAGCCACCGATCGCGTGCTCGTCTGGGCCGAAGATCGTCACGTCGTGCGAGGCCGGGCCGCGCTGGAAGACGAAGACGCGGCCGTCGGCCACCTGGAGCACCGCGGAGACGCGCCCGAACCAGCCACCGGGCGGCAACCCCTCCTGGCCCCATCGGCTGGTCGCGATGTAGTGGAGGATGCGCTCGGGTTCGCTGGGGTCCCAGATGCCGGTCGGATCGCTGACGGCCATCACCGGCACTCTACAGCGTGGTGGTAATGGACGAGCGCTTGTGCCGTCACACTGCACCTAGCGGCCGGGCGCCGTAGGTCAGGACCTGGGCGCCGAGCTTGAGGCTCACGCCGGGACGGCGCTCCGCGGCTCGACGGCCACCGCCTCGCCCGTCGCCGCCGACCGTTCCGCGGCCACGATCATCGCGACCGTCGCCGTGCCCTCCTCGCCGTTGACCAGCGGTTCGCGACCCTCACCGGCGGCCGCCAGCAGGTCCTCCAGCTGCCGCCGATAGGCGCCCAGCCGGACCGGATCCGACGCATCGAGCGGATCGAACCCGGGCTGCTCCGCCGCCACCTCCCAGGTGTCGCCGTTCCCGCGCAGCAGCTTCCCGTACGGGTCCAGCCGCAGGATCCCCTCGGAGCCGACGATCGTGAACTCGAAGGCCGGGTGCAGGCCCGGTTTCGGCGTCTCGTACGACATCCAGACCTGCGCCATCGCGCCCGAGTCGAAGTCGTAGTGGACCATCGCGCTCTGGCCGACCGCCGGCGGCACGCCCGAGAAGTTCGTGATGCTCGCGAACGCCGTCGCCCCGTCCGAGCCGGCGAACCAGCGCATCAGGTCGATGCCGTGGGCGGCCCACGACGCGTACGCGGTCTGCTGCGCGGGGTCGAGCTTCCACGTGTCGCCACGCGCCTCGAGATCCCACCAACCGGTCTCCAGGCCCGTGAGCCGGATCATCCGCACGTCGCCGATGGCGCCCGACGCGATCAGCCGGTGGGCCGCCGAGGGCGTGTCCCGGAAGCGGTGCTGCGACACGACCGCCAGCCGGACGCCGGCCGCGCGGCATGCCTCGACCATCGCCCGGCACTCGGCGACGTCCTGGGCCATGGGCTTCTCGACGAGGAGGTGCTTGCCGTTCGCGGCCGCCACCGCCACCTGGTCCCGGTGGACCGCCGGCGGCGAGGCGAGGACGACGACATCGACGTCGTCGCGCTCGAGGAGCCCCTCCACGGTCTCCTCGAGGTCCACGCCGTAGTCGGCCGCCAACGCCGGCCCACGCCGCCCGCCGGCGACCGCGACCAGCTGCGTATCGGCGGCATGCCGCGCCGCCACCTCGGACCACGTCCGGCCCATGAACCCCGTCCCGATGACGCCCACCCGCCACGTCATGCCGGCACCTCCTGTCGATCGAACCAGTCGATGCCGGCGGTCCGGCAGTCCTCGATGAACTCGTAGAAGCCCTCGTCGGTGTTCTGGAGCCCGGGGATGCCGGCGGTCATGCGGTGGAAGCCGAGCTCCCGCCACTGCTGCAGCTCCTCGGCGCGGGTCCCGACGTTCGCGACCTTCTCCGGATCCTGGTACGCCAGCTCGTGGGGCTCGGCGAAGCGCTGGCCGCCGGTCACCTTCATGTCGCGGTAGCGCATGATCTGGTTGGTGCCGCAGTTGAGCTCGACCTCGGCGGGGTCGCGCCCGATCTCGGCGCACCGCTCCCGGAACACGTCGAGCAGCGCCGGCACGTCCTCGGGGAAGGTGTTGATGTTCAGCTCGTCGCAGTAGCGGGCGGCGATGCGGAACGTGTACTTCTTGCCATGCCCGGCGGCCATCAGCCGGATCCCGGGCGCGCGGCCGGCGCGCGGCGAGTTCGCGAACGCGTCCACCGACGCCCACTGGCCCGTGAACGTCACCGGCGGCTCGCCGGTCCGGGTCGCCCGCCAGATGATCTCGAAGTGCTCGGTGAGCATGCTCCATCCGCTCGTTGAGCGACGGATACGGGTAGCCGAACGCCTTCGCCTCGTTCTCCTTGAAGCCGGCGCCGAGGCCCAGGGTCACCCGCCCATCGGCGATCGCGTCCAGCGTCGCCGCGCGCTTGGCGAGCATCGCCGGGTGGTGGAACGTGGAGTTCACGACGATGAGGCCGATGTCGACCCGGGGCACGACCGCGGCCAGCGCCGACGACAGCGTCCAGCAGTCGAAGGCGGTCGCCTCGCCGGGCCACTTGGCGAGGACGTGCTCGCCCGTCCAGAGCGCCTCGAACCCGAGCTGCTCGGCCTTGATCGCCAGCTCGAGGATCCGGTCCCACGCCTTCGTGGGATCCCAGCCGTCGAACTCGTTGAAGTAGCCCTGCGGCAGGACGATCCCGACCCTCATGACACCGCCTCCGCGGGCGTCAGCTCGACGCCCGCCGTCCGGAGGTCCTCGACCAGCTCGTAGACCGCCTCGTCGGTATCGGCCGCGCCGGGCGCGCCCAGCACGAGCCGCCCCGCGCCCAGCTCCTTCCAGAGCGCGATCTCCTCGGCACGCGTCTTCAGGTTGCCGAGCGTCGCCGGCATGATCGACGGCACGTCCTCCTGGGTCATGAACCGCTGCCGGCCGGTGACCTTCAGGCCGGGGTACGGGAAGGCCGGGTTCGTGCCGGCCGAGGCCATCAGCGTCGCCGGGTCGCGGCCGATCTCATCGCACCGCTCGTGGAGCACCGCGACGTGCTCCTTCCAGTCGGGCGGGTCGACATCGATCTGGATCTCGTCGCAGTACTTCGCGGCGAGGCGGTAGGTGACGTTCTTGCCGTGCCCGCCGATGAGCAGCGGGATGTGGTCGCGGCCGCTGGTCCGTGGGTTGTTGATGACGTCCTCGACCCGGGCGTGCTCGCCGATGAACGTGAACGGCGGCTCGTCGCGCCGCGTCATCCGGCTGATGATCTCGAGGTGCTCGCCGAGCATCGCGAGCCGGGTCTTGAGGTCCGGGTACGGGATCCCGTAGGCCTTCGCCTCGTTCTCCTTGAAGCCGGCGCCCAGGCCCAGGATCAGGCGGCCGCCGCTGATCGCGTCGAGCGTCGACGCGTCCTTCGCCGTGTGGGCCGGGTTGTGGAACGTGGAGTTGATGACGCAGAACCCGAGCTCCACCCGGGGGACCGCGGCCGCGACGGCGGAGGCGACGGTCCAGCAGTCGAGCAGGAGGCCCTCGGGATCCCATTTCGAGAGCACGTGCTCCCCGAGCCAGAGCGACCCGAACCCCAGTCGCTCGCCGAGCCGGGCGAGCTCCAGGGTCCGCTTCCAGGCGTCGACCGCCGCGAATCCCGAGAACTCGTCGAAGTAGCCCTGCGGCAGCAACAGCCCGATCCTCATCCGTTCCCTCCGACCTCCATGCGTCGTCGTCGCTGGTCGAAGAGCGTCGGCGTCGATCGCCGGCCGCTGCGGGCGGCTCCGCGATCGTCTCCGTGGCCTGGCCGACCGCGCTGGGCACACCCGCGGCCCATCGCCTGGCGTTGTTCGGGCGTGCCCTCCACCTCGGCCGAGAAGTGGCACGCCGCTGCGTGGCCGGCGCGCAGGTCGACGAGCGGCGGCCGTTCGGTCGCGGCACCGCTCCGGCTCCCCGAGTCGCCGGTAGAGCCAGCATCGCGTATGGAAGTGGCAGCCGGGTGGCGGCGACGCGGGGCTGGGGATCTCGCCCCGTCAGGATGATCCGCCGGCGACCCACCTGGAGCGCCGGGTCCGGGACCGGCACGGCCGAGATCAGGGCGATCGTGTACGGGTGGAGCGCGCCGCCGAACAGCTGCGCGGTGGGCGCCAGCTCCACGATCCGACCGAGGTACATCACCGCGACGGTGTCGCTGATCCGCCGGACCGCGGCGAGGTCGTGGGCGACGACGATGTAGGTCAGGTCGAGCTCGGTCCTGGAGCCGGACGAGCAGGTTCAGGATCTGGGCGCGGATCGACACGTCGAGGGCGCTGACGGGCTCGTCGGCGACGATGAGGTCCGGGTTGACGGCGAGCGCCCGGCGACGCCGACGCGCTGGCGCTGGCCGCCCGAGAACTGGTGGGGATAGCGGTCCGCGACGCGGGCCGGGAGGCCCGACCAGCTGGAGGAGCTCGGCGACCCGTTCCGCGCCGTTCCTTGCGCGTCCCGATGCCGTGGATGTCCAGCGCCTCGCCGACGATCCCGGCGATCGTCATCCGGGGGTTGAGGCTGGAGTACGGGTCCTGGAAGATCATCTGGAACCGCTTGCGCAGCCGGCGCAGCGGCTCGCCGCGGAGCGTCGCGATCTCCTGTCCATCGAACCGGATCGAGCCCGACGTGGGATCCAGCAGCCGGACGATCGCCCGGCCGGTCGTGGTCTTGCCGGACCCGGACTCGCCGACCAGCCCGAGCGTCGTCGCCGCGCGGGATCGCGAGGTCCGACGCCGTCGACGGCGCGGATCACGCCGCGCTCGCGGCGGAACGAGCAAGCCCCCGACGGGGAAGTGCACGTGCGAGGTCGCGGACGTCGACCAGCGGGCGCGAGGCATCCGGCGGGGTCGCATCGGCCGGGCTGGCCGCGGCAGCCTCCGGCGGGACGGCCGTGGTCATGCGACCACCGCCGAGACCTCGACCGTGGTCGGCGTCGGACGGCGGCGCCGGCTGGAATGCCGGGTCCAGCGGGCGACCCTCGCGCGCCTCCTCGAGCGTCGGCGGGTGATGGCAGGCGAAGCAGGTGCGTGGCGCCGGCCCCGGTGGTGACGACGTCCGCCGTCGCCGTCGGTCGGGGACGAGCGGCGGGTTGTCGGTCCAGCAGATGGGCAGCCGCCAGGCGCAGCGCGGCGCGAACGGGCAGCCGGTCGGCGGTCGCGTGCGTCGGGCGGCTGCCCCTCGATCGCCCGGACCGTTCCCTGGTCCTCGACGTCGATCCGCGCGATGGAGTGCAGGAGTCCGACCGTGTACGGGTGGCGCGGCGCGGCGAACAGCTCGGCGGTCGTCGCGGTCTCCACGATGAACCCGGCGTACATCACCGCGGTCCGCTGGGTCAGGTCGGCCACCACGCCGAGGTCGTGGGTGATGAGCAGCACCGCCGCGCCGGTCTGGGCGGCCAGGCCGCGGATGAGGTCGATGACCTGCGCCTGGATCGTGACGTCGAGGGCGGTCGTAGGCTCGTCGGCGATGAGCAGCTTGGGCCGCAGCGCCAGCGCCATCGCGATCATCACGCGCTGGCGCATCCCGCCGCGACAGCTGGTGCGGATAGTTCTTGAGGCGCCGCTCCGCGTCGGCGATGCCGACCATCCGCAGCAGCTCGGCCGCGCGCTTCGACGCCTCGGCCTGACGACATCGGCTCGTGGGCGAGGATCCCCTCGGTGAGCTGGCGGCCGATGGAGAGGACCGGGTTCAGGCTGGTCAGCGGGTCCTGGAAGATCATCGCGATCTCGCGGCCGCGGATCCGCCGCAGGTCGGCCTCCGGCAGCTCGAGCAGCGAACGGCCATCGAACGTCACGCTGCCGTCCTCGATGACCGCCGCGGGACCCGGCAGGAGCCGGGTCAGCGCGAGGCTCGTGACGCTCTTGCCGCAGCCCGACTCGCCGACGAGGCCGAGCGTCTCGCCGGCGCTCCAGGTCGAAGCTGACGCCGTTGACGGCGTAGATGGTGGCGTCGTCGGTGTGGAAGCGGACGACGAGGTCGCGCACGCTGAGCAACGGCATCGCGAGGCTCGTCGGTCGATCAGCGGCGGCCGGTCGCGGCGCCGCGCGGGTCGAGCGCGTCGCGCAGCCCGTCGCCGATGAAGTTGATCGAGAGCACGGCGAGCGCGATGCACGCCGCCGGCGCGACCCACATCCACGGCTTCGCCGCGACGACCGCCAGCTCGGTGCTGATCGTCAGCATCTGGCCCCAGCTGGCCTCGGGCGGCCGGATGCCCAGGCCGAGGAGGCTCAGGCCGGCCTCGGTGATGATCGCGTCGGCGACGCCGAAGCTCGCGACGACCAGGAGCGGCCCGGTGACGTTGGGCAGGATGTCGCGGGTGATGATCCGGCCGGGACGCGCGCCGAGGCCACGCGCCGCGAGCGCGAAGTCGCGCTCGCGGAGCGAGAGGAACTGGCCGCGCACCAGGCGCGCCACCGGCGGCCAGCCCAGCAGCCCGATGACCAGCATGATGTTGACGATCGAGGGGCCCAGGATGGGCACGATCGCGAGGATGATGATCAGGGTGGGGAACGACAGGACCAGGTCGGTGAGCCGCATGATCGAGGCGTCGACCGTCCCCGCGGCAATAGCCGGCGATCGCGCCCAGGATCGTCCCGATCGTGACGTAGATGGAGACGGCCACGAGGCCGACCGACAGCGAGACCCGCGCGCCGTACAGCAGCCGCGTGAGCACGTCGCGGCCCGGCGCCGTCGGTCCCGAAGAGGTGGGTGAGGCTGGGCGGCTTGCCGAACGCCCGGGTATCCGGCCGGAGCGGGTCGTAGGGCGCGATCAACGGGCGCCAGGATCGCGAGGACGGCCATCGTCGTGATGACCACCGTGCCGAACATCGCGAGCCGGTTGCGCCGGAACCGCCGGAGCGCGAGCTGGCGCGGCGACAGCTCGTGGTAGACCTCGGGCGCGTCCGCGGACCAGACGCCGGCGACGGCTCGAGTCGGCGACGGTCTCGGGCATCATCGGCGCGGTCACTGGTAGCGGATCCGCGGGTCGACGAACGCGTACGGGATGTCGACGATCAGGTTGCTGATGATGATCGCGACCGCCACCAGCAGGGCGACCGCCATGATCATGGGGTATTCACGGGTCTGGGTCGCGTTCCACATCAGCAGGCCCACACCCGGCCACCGGAACAGCGACTCGACGAACAGCGCGCCCGGTGATCAGCGGCGGCAGCACGACGCCGAGCACGGTGACGATCGGCAGCAGGGCGTTGCGCAGGATGTGCCGTCGCCGGACGAGGATCTCGCCGAGGCCCTTCGCCCGGGCCGTGGTCACGTGGTCCTGACGCATGACCTCGAGCACGCTCGCTCGCGTGTAGCGCAGGAACGTCGCGGTCAGCCCGAAGGACAGGCACAGCACCGGGAGGACGAGGTGCCAGAGCTCGTCGAGCCAGCGAGGCAGGTCGGAGTTCGGGTCGGCGGATCCGCCCGATGGGAACAGCCTGAAGCCCGTGACCGATCTTCAGCCAGATGACAAGGACCATCGTCCCGATGAGCGCGATCAGGTACGACGGCAGCGAGACCCCGAGGAACACGACGACCGTCATGAGGTTGTCGAACCAGCGTGCCCTTCCGGAAGGCGGAGATGACGCCCAGGAACACGCCCGTGGACACGCCCAGCACAGCGCCGAGAGCCCGATCAGCTTGATCGTGTTCGGGATGCGCTGGGCGAGCAGCGACGCGACGCTCGTGCCCGGAGATGCGTCGGCCCCGAAATTGCCCTGGAGCAGCCTGCCCGAGCCAGGCGAGGTAGCGTTCGTGGAACGGCCGGTTCAGCCCGAGCGACTCGCGCAGCGCGGCGAGGTCACTGGGCCGCGACGTCGGACCCCGGCCGGACCATCGCCGACACGGGGTCGCCCGGCGCGAGATTCGCGAACGTGAACGTGACGATCGAGACCGCGAACAGGATGGGGATCGCGATCGCGATCCGCCGCAGGATGAAGCGGATCACCGGGCCGTCGAGCGTGTGCTGACTAGCCGGAAACGGACAGGCCCCGCCGCTGCCGGCGGGGCCCGGTGTCGTGCGATCGTGACGGCTCAGCCCTCGATGGTCCATTCATAGAACTTCACGCCGCCGATCTCCGGGTGTAGGATCGTGGTACTTCTCGGGGCCCTTCAGCTTGTCGTTGACGACCGAGTAGTCGACGCGCTGGTAGATGGGCATGTAGGGCAGCTCGTCGTTGAAGATCTTCGAGGCGGCGCTGCAGGTGCGGCGCCTGCGCCTCCTGGGTCGACTCGACGAGGGCGGCCGCGTACTCCTTGTCCCACTCGGCGTTCTTGAACCGCATCGAGTTGAAGCCGTTGGGCGGGATGGACTTGCTGCCCAGGAACGTGTCCGAGCCCCACGGCGACCCGTCGAGCGTGCCGAAGCCGTAGGCGAAGGCGACGTCGTACTTCGGCTTGTCGTAGAAGTCCGCCGTGAACGTCTCATCCGGAAGCGGGGTGAGCGTGCTGCCGATCCCGACGTCCTCCCACATCTCGACGATGACCGGGATGTCGTCCTCGAGCTTGGGCGGGTAGTGCCAGACGTTGATCTTCGTGCCGGCGACCCAGCCGATCTCGTCGAGCAGCTGCTTGGCCTTGTCGACGTTCTGCGGGTGGTACCGCTCGAGGTCGGTCGGGTTCGCCCACGGCGCGATCCACTGGTTGACGATCTCCGGGACCTTGAACACGCCGCCGAGGACGTCGTCCACGAGAGCTGGCGGTCGAGGGCCCAGACCAGTCGCCTGGCGGAACCGCTTGTCCTTGACCAGCTCGTTGGACGGACTCGTCGAGGTTGAACGAGTAGAAGATGTTCAGCCCGACGAGCGACTCCTGGGTATGCATCCCGCGCGATGCCCTTGAGCCGCGCGAGCTTGTCGCCGGACGGCTTGCGGAAGTACTGGAAGTCGACGTCGCCGGCCTCCGTGCTGACGAGCTGGGCGTTGTCGTCGGCGTAGATGACCACCGAGACCTTGTCGGCCGCCGGCCGGCCCGCGAAGCCGTCGCCGGAGACGTATTCGTCGTACGCCTCGAAGCGCACGAACTCCTTGTCGCGGTACTCGGTCATCTTGTACGGACCGGAGCCGATGAACAGCTTGGTGTTGATGTCCAGGTCCTTGTAGCCGGACGAGCGGGGTCCCGTCGTACGCGTGCTTCGGGGCGATGAAGATCACGCCGACGGACTTCGCCATGAACCCGGCGTTCGGCTGGTCGAGGATGAACTTGATCGTGTGATCGTCGACGACGACGATGCCCTCGGCGTCCTTCGAGTTGTCGTCGACGACCGCCTGCGAGCCCTTGACCGGCTTGACGTACGCGATCGAGTTGGAGCCCGCGTCGGTCTTCAGGCAGGTGTTCCAGGTGAACGCGACGTCGGCGGCGGTGAGCGGCGTCCCGTCGTGGAACTTGATGCCGTCCTTGATCTTGAACGTGTACTCGAGGCCGTCCGGGCTGATCTCGTGGCTCTCGGCGGCTTCGTACAGCACGTTGCCGTCGGCGCCCACGGACGCGAGGCGCTGGGCGCACCAGTTCCACATGAAGAACTGGCCGAAGGAGTTCCACGGGTTGAACGTGTAGATCCCGCCACCCTCGAAGGCGCCCATCCGGATGATCTTCTCGCCGGTGGACGAGGCGCTCGGCGCGACGCTGGCGCTGGCGCTGGCGCTGGCCGGTGGGGCGGCCGACCCGGTGGACGCCGCGCTTGCCGATTGGGACGACGTGTTCGAACCGCACGCCACGACCAACGCCGCGCTGGTGCCGCCGAGCAGGGCCGCCTTGAGGACCGTCCGCCGACTCAACTGCCGCGGCGAGACCTCGTCGGGGATCGTCGGATCCGGCGTCGGACGGAGGGAGCTCAGGGCCATCGAAGGCTGTCACGGACCGTTCCTCCTTGCTCGCAGAAGCCGTGCGAACACCCACGCGTGACCGGCCGAGGATATTCCGTCCTGACTGCAACCGCAATCACGGAGTGCACCTGGGATGCACGATCGTGCATGCGGCGACGCGGTGCCGCCGCGGCGTCGCGCTGACCGCTGATGCGACCCGCCTGCGGAGGCGCGACTGGGCGCGCTTCAGGCCCTCGACGATCGCGTCGAGGTGTCCGGCCGACCTTCGACGTCCGGCAACAGCTCCACGCCGTGGCCGGTCCGGTCATGCGGCAGGAATGCGCCGTCCTCGAGCTCCGGAAGCCCGGAGACGACCTCCCCGTACCAGCCGAAGTAGTAGGCGCGGACGACCTCCTGGGCGAGCGCGTTCTCGCTGGTGGAGCCCCAGCTGGACGCCCACGGCGAGGTTGACCGGTCCGCTCGCGTCGTGGGTCGTGAATGAACGCTGGTGAAGGCCGGCCAGGTCGGCGATCCGCCGCGTCGCGGTGATCCCGCCGGCGTACGACGGATCGGCCATGACGATCCGCACCGGCGTGCGCTCGACGAGCTCGCGGAAGGCGGGGAACGTCCCCAGGTTCTCGCCGGCCACCGTCGGGATCCGCGTTGACGCCGCGAACTCCCCGAGCGCGGATACGTGTCGGAGCGCACCGGGTCCTCGAACCAGCGCGGCTCGTACGGCTCGACGGCGCGCGCGATCCGCACCGCGCTGGCGAGGTCCCATCGGCTATGCAGCTCGAGCGCGATCTCGATCCGGTCGCCGACGGCGTCGCGGATGGCGACGAACGGGGCCAGGCCCGTCATGCAGGCCGGCCGAGTCGAGGACCGGGCCGCCGCGGGCCTCGGCGATCGACGTCGAACGGCCAGATCTTCATCGCGCCGAAGCCCATCTCCAGCAGGCTGCGGGCGAGCTCCGCCGGCTCGTGGCGGGCGAGGTAGAGGTCGTCGTAGCGATCCGTTGCCTCCCGCGGGGCCACGCTCGGCGTGCCCGGAACGACCGCCGCCTGCCCGTAACCCGGTCCACCGCAGGTGTTGTACGCGCGGACCGACGACCGGAACGCGCCGCCGAACAGGTCGACCAGCGGCACGGCGAGGCGCCGCGCCAGCAGGTCCCAGAGTGCGACGTCCACCATCGAGAGCGCCCGACTCTCGACGCCGATCCCGGACGGCCCCCACGCCTCGTACAGCGTCCACCAGTGGCGCTCGATGTCGCCCGCAGGCTGGCCCAGGAGATACGCCGCAGCAGTCGCGTGGACGTATGCCTCGACCGCCTCCGGGCTGCCGTATGTCTCGCCTACGCCCGTCGCGCCATCGGCGGTCTCGACCCGCAGCCAGATGAGGTTCGGTTGCGACCCGCTGCGGAGCGTGGTCAGCCGCGAGATCGCATCGGGGCGCATCGGCGCCTAGCGTACGCTGGACGGACGGTCTCGCCGGGAGGACGGATGCACGGCGCCACCACATCGACGTCGTTCGGGTTCAAGGTCGCCTCGCCCGCCACGGACTGGACCGGGATCGAGGCGATCTTCCGTCGAGGGGGAGCTTGAAGGTGGAGCGTTGAGCGAACTCGTGCTGCGTGGGGGCTCGGTCCTCGATCCAGGCGGCGCACCCGCGCGGACCGCCGACGTGGTGGTCCGCGACGGCCGGATCGCCGAGCTCCGGGATCGGGCATCGAGCCCGTCGGGCACGGCGCGCGTCATCGATCTCGACGGGCTGACGGTCGACGCCCGGGCTTCATCGACCTGCACTCCCACGCGGATTTCTCGCTGCCCGTCCTACCCGGATGCGATCAACTCGCTCAGCCAGGGTGTGACCACGGAGGTCCTCGGGAACTGCGGCTACTCGCCCGCGCCCGCTGGCTACGGACCCCGCCCTGCGCTCGCTGCAGCTCGACGCGAACGCCGGGCTGGGCCCGGACCTCGCCTGGGACTGGACGACGTTCGCTGACTTCGCGGACCGGCTCGATGCGGTACGTCCCGCGGTCAACTGCGCGCTGCTCGTCGGCCACGGGCCAGCTTCGTCTCGGGACGGTCGAGCGGCGACGATCGCCCGGCGACTCCCGGCCGAGGTGGATGCGATGCGTGCTGACGTCGCCGAGGCGCTCGCCGCCGGCGCGTGGGGGATGAGCACCGGCCTGGTCTATCCACCCGGGTCGTACGCCGGTACGGATGAGCTCGTCGCCGTCGGCGAGCCGTTGCGCGGCGGGGCGGGTGTCTACGCGAGCCACATCCGAAGCGAGGGCGACGGACTGGCCGAAGCGCTGCGCGAGGCGATCGAGATCGGGCGTCAGCTGGGAACGACCGTCGAGGTGTCGCATCTCAAGGCGGCCGGCCGGCACAACCACGGCCGGGCCCCGGAAGCGCTGGCGATCCTCGACGCGGCGCGGGCTGACTGGCGCGAGCGTGGGCAACGACGCGTATCCGTACCTCGCGGGCTCCACGCTGCTCACGCAGTTGTTGCCGCCGTGGGTGCAGGACGGCGGCGTGGACGCCCTGGTCGAGCGGCTCCAGGTCGCCGAGGTCCGAGAGCGCCTCCGCGCCGAGCTGGCCGACGGGGCTGCCCGGATGGATGAGCTATGCGGTCGCATCGGGCGGCTGGGACCGGATCATCCTCGCCACCGTCACCGATCCGACGCTCCGTGACGCTCGAGGGCCTCACCATCGCGACGGCGGCCGCGCGCGCGGGCAAGGACCCGTTGACGTTGGTGCTCGACCTGCTCGTGGCCGATCCGGGAGCGACCGTGATGATCGTCACGTTGATGGGCGACGCCGATGTCGAGGCCGTGATCCGCGCATCCGGCGACCGGCATCGGCTCGGACCAGCTGGGCGTCCACTCCCGCGAGTCGCGCGTCCATCCACGGTGCTACGGGACGTTCGCGAGGATCCTCGCCTGGGCGCGTCCGCGAGCGGGGACTGATGACGCTCTCCGAGGCCGTGCGACGGATGACCTCGCTCCCCGCGTCGGTCTTCGGGTTCGCCGATCGCGGCCGGATCGCGCCCGGACTCGCGGCCGACCTCGTCGCCTTCGACCCGGCGCGGGTGATCGATCGCGGCGACGTACGAGCAGCCGACGCTCCTGGCCGAGGGATTCGAGACGGTCATCGTGGGCGGCGAGGTGGCCGTCGAGGGCGGGGCGGTCGTCGACGCGCACCTCGGGCGGTGCTGCGCCGAAGCTGAGACGATCCGGCGCTAGCTCGTCGAGGCGCGGAACGGCGCGAGCAGGCCACCCTCCTGGAGGCGTTCGACGAACGACCCGTACTCGGCATCGCTGAGGTCGTGGTACGGCCCCCGTCGCCAGCGTTGGGCAAGGCCGACCGCCTCGAAGGCCGCATGGATCCCGGCATCGAACCCGCCAGGCAGTCTGCAGGAGCGCATCGAAGAACGGACGGTCGTAGCGCTCGATCACGTCGGCCGCGGCCGCGAGATCACCCGGCGACGATCGCCGCCCAGTACGCATGGGCGACCGACGGGTTCACGTGCAGGTACGACGACATGTACCCGTCGACGCCATAGGGGTACATGTCCAGGTGGTTCTGCTTCTGGCCACCGGAGATGATCGCCCACCGGTCGTGACACAACGAGCCGACCCGTCGCGCGAACTCGCCGCACACGTCGTCCTTGAGGGCGACGATCGCGGCTCGTCGAGGAGTCGCGCCAATACCTCGAGCCCCAGCGTCTGAGCAGCGAGGAACGGCGCCGTGACGAGCATCACAGGGATCGTGCTCGGCGACGGCGCGGTAGTGCGCGACCAGCGAGTCGGCGGTGGCGGACCCACCCCACGTCGGCGGGAGCACCATCAGCACATCCGCCCCGGCGTCGCGCGCTTCGGCCGCGAACTCGATCTCGATCCGCGTCGGCCACTGACGGTCGGCGGCCACCACCATCGCCCGTCCGGCTGTGATCCGGACCACGACCCGGAGCAGCTCGCCGACCTCCCGATCGGACAGGATCGAGTGGAGGCTGTCGCCGTAGGTCAGCAGCATCGTGCCGCTGCCGGCACCGATCGCGTGCTCGATACATCGCGCGAGCCCGTCGGGATCCAGGTCCCCATCGCGCGTGAAGACCGGATGGACGCTCGTCATCGGGCCGGTGAGCGCGCCCGGACCCACGCGACGTCGCTGCCGCGCGCGCTCATGGCGGAGTCGGTCAGAAGGTGGGCGGGCTGATGATGACCAGGAGCTCGGCGTCCGCGTTCCCCTGGTTGGTGAACTTGTGCGGCAGCTCCCGGTGGATCTTGATGCTGTCGCCGGCGGAGAGCTCATAGAGCTGGCCCGCGACCTCGGCCACGATGCGCCCGTTGATGACGACGCTGCACTCCTCGGACGCATGCGGCGTGGCATGCCGGCTCGTCGTGCTGCCCGGGGCGAGCGTCAGCGACAGGACCTCGAACTCGCCGGAGGTGTCCGCGGAGACCAGCCGGTACTCCAGCTCGCGGTTGGGGAACGTCAGGCGGATGCGCTTGTCGTGGCGCACGACGATGTCGCGGGTCGTGGTCCCGACGAGGAACTGGAACATCGGCACGTCGAACGCCTGGGCGATCCGGCGCAGCGAGTTCAGCGACGGATCGGACGCGCCGCGCTCGATCTGACTGAGCGCGCTCACGGTCAGGTTCACCTGCGTCGCGAGCTGGGCGAGGGTCAGGCCCCGGCGCAGCCGCTCACGGCGGATGCCCTCTCCGATGGTCGCGGCGTCCGGGACGGCGTCATCGTCGAACGGCCCGCGGGGCTCGGACTCGGCGGCGGATCCGGCGGTCATCGCACGTCGATCCAGACGGCGACCGGCGCGATCGGCTCGCCGGTGACGTGGCTGGTGAGCGTCTGCGTGTCGCCTGACGCGGCGTCTGCCCACACCCCTCCGACGAGTAGCCGATGTCGTCGACTGCGGACACCGGGAAGGGTCGTCATGGGGCTCTCCGTGGGGCGGCGCCCGGTGCGTGGAGGCGCCTCAAGCACCGCCTTGGGCCGGCGGAGTCGTGAAGCCACACTGTCCGGACGGTGCCATACTAAATCTGTACGCCAGAGCCGGTCAACGCTGCAGTGACCAGGCGCGGCCACACCGAGGGACCACCGCATGCTTTCGGGGCTGTCTCGTTGACCCGTCGCGTCGCACTCGTCGGCCTGAGCTGGATCACCATCGATCCGGCCGGCCCGCCGTCCAACCCGGCGCTCGGGACGGCGATCCCCTACAGCCACGCATCGGCGCTGGCGGCCATCCCCGACGTCGAGGTCGTCGCCGGCTGTGACATCGTCGAAGGGGCGCGCGACAAGTTCCGCGAGCGGTGGAGCCCCCGCTGGCCCGGCGTTCGGACCTACGCGGATTACCGGGAGATGCTGGAGACGGAGCGACCCGACGTCGTGGGCGTCGCGACGCCGGATCACCTGCACACGGAGCCTGTGCTCGCGGCGATCGCCAACGGAGCGAAGGGCATCCTGTGCGAGAAGCCGATCGCGACCTCGCTCGAGGATGCGGACCGGATGGTCGCCGCGATCGAAGCGGCGGGCACGATCGTCAACATCAACTACACCCGCCGGTTCCTCCCGGAATGGGTCGAGGCGCGGCGGATGATCGCGGACGGCGAGCTCGGGCGGCTGTCGCAGATCGTGGTCCAGCTGGGCGGCCCGCGCGCGATGCTGTTCCGCAATCACACGCACGCCATCGACCTGATCATGTATCTCGCGGGCGCCGCCCCCGAGTGGGTGATCGCGGAGCTGGAGCCCGGCTTCGAGGACTACGGCATCGGCTATGCCGGTGACGGTGGCAACGACCCGGCTTCGGAGCCCGGCGCGAACTACTACGTCGGCTTCGAGAACGGCGTGCGTGCCTATGTCACCGGGATGAAGGACACGATCGCGGCCGAGATGCTCGTCGTGCTCGTCGGGCCCCAAGGGCCGCGTCGTCATCGACCTCGAGGGCATGCGCGTGCACGGGATGGAGAACACCGACGTCCGGACGACGGCGGGGGTCCCGTCGATCCGCCCGGTGACGCCCAGATGGACGGTCGCCGGCATCCAGGCCGCGTGGCAGGACCTGTTCACCGCCCTGGACACGGGGCGGCCCGTCCAGAGCTCACCGCAGTCCGCCCGCCAGACCGTCGCGCTCACCGAGGCGATCCTCGTGTCCCAGCAACGCGGCAACGTCCGCGTCCGCCTCGACGAGCTGCCCGTCGCCACCACACAACCTGCCTAGGCAGAGGAGGAAGGGACCATGCGCATCGCCACCTATCGCGGCTCGGACGGGAAGGCCCGTACCGGCGCGGTCACCGGCACCGAGGGTGCCGAGCGGATCGTCGACCTCCACGACGCCACCGGCGGGAAGGTGCCGCAGGGCGACCTGCTGGCGCTGCTCGAGGCGGGCGCGCTGGACGCGGCCCGCTCCGCCACCGGCGACGGCGTGCCGCTGTCGTCGGTCGAGCTCCTCGCCCCGATGGCTCGCCCGCCCAAGATGATGGCGGCCGCGGGCAACTACCAGGCGCACATCATCGAGGGCGGCGCGAAGCCGGTCGACAAGACGATCATCGTCCCCAAGCTGTTCATCAAGCCGTCCAGCTCCGTGCTGGCGCCGGGCAAGCCGATCACGCTGCCGTCCACCTCGAACACCACCGACTGGGAGCTCGAGCTGGGCGTGGTCATCGGCAAGCGCGGGAAGAACATCGCGCTCGAGGACGCCCTGTCCTACGTCGCCGGGTACACGGTCATCAACGACGTGTCGGCGCGGACGTCCGAGTGGGGCCTCCCGAGCCGGAACCCCACCGAGTGGGACCTGTTCTTCGACTGGCTCAACGGCAAGTGGCCCGACGGCTTCGCGCCGACCGGGTCCCTGGCTCGTGACGGCCGACGAGATCCCCGACCCGCAGGCGCTGCAGATGACGCTCAAGGTCAACGGGACCGAGCATCAGAACGCCTCGACCGGCGACATGATCTTCAGCGTCGCCGAGCTGATCGCGTTCTCGTCGCGGTTCATGACCCTGGAGCCCGGCGACACGTACGCCACGGGGACGCCGTCGGGCGTCGGCGATGCCACCGGCACGTACCTCAAGGACGGCGACGTCATGGAGGCGTGGGTCGAGGGCATCGGCACGCTCGTCACCCCGGTCGGTGCGGCCGTCGGCGCCGCGGTCTGACCCGCTCACCTGAACCGCGCAAGCTGATCCCGCCACCCGTGGCGGTCATCGTGCCGGGCCGGACGAGCCTGGCGCTGGAACGCGATGTCCGGGTGCCGATGCCCGATGGCATCACGCTGGCGACGGACGTGCTCCGACCGGACACGTCCGCGCCGGTCCCGGCGCTGCTCATCCGGACGCCGTACGGTCGCGACCCCTCGTCGTCCAGTGACATGGTGGACGGCCTCCGGCTCGTCGAGGCCGGCTACGCCATGGTCGGCCAGGACGTCCGCGGCCGCTACGACTCCGAGGGCACGTTCCGGCCGTTCCGCGACGAGGCCGTGGACGGCGAGGCGACCATCGCGTGGCTGGCCGAGCAGCCGTGGTGCGACGGGCGGGTCGGGATGCTCGGCGGCTCGTACGTGGGCGCCACGCAGTGGCTCGCGGCCGGCCGGACGCCACCCGCGCTCCGGGCGATCGCGCCGTACGTCACGGCCTCGGACTACCACGAGAGCTGGACGTACCAGGGCGGCGCGTTCCAGCTCGGGTTCGCGCTCCGATGGGCCCTCGGATCGTTGACCCAGGCGCATCGCCCGACGCCCGAGCACAAGGCGGCGTACGACGCCATCGGCACGCTCTATCGCCGACGGCCGCTCACGGCGATCCCCGAGCTCGCCGAGGTCTCGCCGTTCTACGCGGAGTGGCTGGCGCACCCGCGTCGGGACGACTGGTGGCGGTCGCTCGCGCCGAACGAGCGCTACGAGGCGGTCACGGTGCCGTCACTCAACCTCGCGGGCTGGTACGACATCTTCGTCGCGGGTTCGGTCGAGAACTTCCGCGGGATCCGCACGCGCGGCGGGTCCGCCGCGGCGCGCGAGGGGTCGCGCCTGATCGTGGGCACGTGGTCGCACACGAACACGACCCGCGCCTACCCCGAGCGGTCGTACGGCTGGGGCGCCGAGATCGACGATCTCGATCCCACGACGCTGCACCGCCGGTTCTTCGACCGCTGGGTCCGCGAGGATCCCGATGCCGCCGGCGACGAGCCGCCGGTCCGGCTGTTCGTGATGGGCGCCGACCGCTGGTCCGACGAGACCGACTGGCCACCGCCCGATGCCGTCGACACGCCGTGGTTCCTGCACAGCGGCGGGCGGGCGAACAGTGCCGCCGGCGACGGCGCGCTGACCCTGGATCCGCCCGGCGACGAGCCGGAGGACGCGTACACCGCCGACCCGGACGATCCGGTGCCGTCGATCGGTGGCGCGTCGCTCATCGCGCCGGGGCGTGCCGGCTGGAGCGACGGGCCGTGGGACCAGGCGGTCGCCGAGCGTCGCCGCGACGTGCTCAGCTACACCAGCGCACCGCTCCCGCGGCCGCTCGGGGTCATCGGCAGTGTCACCGTCGTGCTCCACGCGGCGTCGTCGGCGCTCGATACCGACTTCGTCGCGCGCCTGGTCGACGTCCATCCCGACGGACGCGCGGAGCTGCTGAGCGAAGGCATCCTCCGCGCGCGCTACCGCGATTCGCTCGCCGAGCCGCGACCGCTGGAGCCCGACCGCCCGGTCGAGCTCCGGATCGCCGTCGGCCCCACCGCGAACGTGTTCCTGCCGGGCCATCGGATCCGGCTCGACATCGCCAGCAGCAGCTTCCCGCGGTTCGATGCCAACCCGCAGTCGGGTGGCGACCCGGCGACCGACGGTCCCGAGGCCGTCGTCGTCGCGCGCAACCGCGTCCTCCACGATCGCGGCCATCCGTCGCGACTCGTGCTGCCCATCGTCGAGCGTGTGTGGGAGGCGACATGAGCGAGCGTGCGGAGGCGACATGAGCGCGATCCGGTTCGGGGTCATCGGCACCGGCTTCATGGGCCGGACGTGGGCCGGCGTGATCGCCCGTCACGTCAGCCCCGAGGACGCGGTCCTGACCGCCGTCGCTGGCGGTCGCGGCGCGCCGGACCTCGCCGCGGAGCACGGGGTGCCGGCGCTGGATCCCGCGGAGCTCCTCGCCCGGGACGATGTCGACGCGGTGATCGTCGCGACGCCCGTCCCGTCGCACCGACCCCATGTGGTGGCGGCGGCGAATGCCGGCAAGCACGCCCTGGTCGAGAAGCCGATGACGTCCTCCGTCGCCGATGCCGAGGCGATGGTCGCCGCCGCGGACGCCAACGACGTCCGGCTCGCCGTCGTCTCGCAGCACCGCTTCCGCGCCTCGCCGCGCGCCGCGAAGCAGCTCATCGACGACGGTCGCATCGGCACGCTGCGGATGATCCGGGTCAGCGGACCGACGGCGGGCTGGGACGTGCCGACGGACTCGTGGCAGGCCGATCGTTCGCAGGTCTCGCCATACGCGGACTGGGCGGGGCACGCGTGCGATCTGGTCCGGTGGCTGTCGGGCTCGTCCGCCGTGAGCGCCTACGCGACGTTCGCGACCTACACGGACATCCCGCCGGTCGAGCAGAGCGCGATGGCGCAGTACCGGCTCGCGAACGGCGTGACGGTCCAGGTCTGGATGACCTACGAGCTCCCGCAGCCGGGCCTCGGATCGGCGATGCAGCTGCTGATCACCGGGTCGGACGGGATGATCGACCTCGACTCGTATGGGGCGGTGCGGCTCGGGACGCCCGGCGGCGGCTGGGAGACCGTGTTCGAGCAGACGCCGTTCGACCCGCTCAACGCCGACGACCCCATCCGCCTCCGGGCCTATGCCGACGAGCTGCGCGACCTCGTGGCGGCGATCCGCGAGCACCGCGACCCGCTCGTCAGCGGGCGCGAAGGGGCTCGGACGCAGACGATGCTCGAGGCGGCGGAGCGCTCCGCGGCGAGCGGTGAGGCGGTCCGGATCGGCGAGCCGGCGGGGGTCGCGTGATGCGGCCGAACAAGCTCCGCGAGCTGCTCCGCGCCGGGAAGCCGTCGGTGGGCACGCACCTCCACTCGATCTGGCCGTCGCTCGTCGAGATCGTCGGCCACACCGGCGGCTACGACTACATCGAGTTCTCGGGCGAATACGCCCCGTACGACATGTACGGGCTGGAGCACTGGTGCCGCGCCGCCGAGCTGATGGACCTGGGCACGCTGATCAAGCTCGACCAGGAGCCGCGGACGTGGCTCGCCCAGCGGGCGATCGGGGCGGGCTTCCAGGCGACGCTCTTCGCCGACATCCACTCACCGGAGGAGGCGGCCGAAGGCGTCCGCGCGGTCCGGCCGGACACCCCGGGCGGCGGCGGCATCTATGGCGCCACGGACCGTCGCCACAGCTACTGGGGCTACGGCGGGTCGCAGGCGTTCGTCGATGCCCTCAAGGACATCGTCGTCATGGTGATGATCGAGAAGCGCGAGGCCGTCGAGCGGCTCGACGAGATCCTCGCCGTGCCGGGCATCGACATGGTCCAGTGGGGCCCCTCGGACTACGCGATGAGCATCGGCAAGCCCGGCGGCTGGAACCTTCCCGAGGTCAAGAAGACGGAGCTGCAGGTGCTCGAACGCTGCCTGGCGCTCGGGATCCAGCCCCGAGCGGAGATCAACGATCCCGAGGAGGCGCGGCCCTACCTCGAGATGGGCGTCAAGCACTTCTGCATCGGCACCGACACCGTGATCCTCCACGACTGGTTCGCCAGCCGCGGCCATGCGCTGGGCGACCTCGTGGGCCGCGCCGCCGGCTGATCGCCACCGACGGCCGGTGACGGCCACCCGCCACCGTCCCGATCCGCGCCGGCGTCCCGTCCGGACGCTGTTCCTCGGCATCCTCGTCAGCCGGTTCGGCGAGTCGGTCACGCTCGTCGCGCTCATCTGGATCGCGTACGAGGCGACGCGCTCCGCCGCGGGCGTGGCGCTCGTGCAGTTCTCGTACACGATCCTCATCCCGGTCGGCGGGCTGTTCGTGGGCGCCGTGCTCGACCGCTTCCGGGTCGTGCCGGTGATGATCGCGGACGCGGCCGCGAAGACCGTCATCGTGCTCGTCGCGATCGCTGCGGTCGCTGGCGGCGTCGGGGAGCTCCCGGCCGCGGTCGCGGCAGCGCTCTACCTGGGGCTGGCGTGGATGGTCGGCGGAGCGGGGCTGCCCACGCTCATCGCGGGCGCCGTGCCGCCCGGCGGCCACTCGCGCGCGAACATGTTCGACTCGCTGGCGTGGTCGTCGACCGCGTTCGTCGGCCCGGTCGTGGCCGGCCTCATCATCGAGGCGTTCAGCCCGCTGGTGGCGCTCGGGCTCGGGGCCGTGTGCTCGACGGTCTACGCCCTGCTCCTGTGGTCCGTTCGCAGCGACCTCATCGGCGTACCTGCCGCCGGCGACGCTGGGTGCCCTGGGACGGCGCGGCATCGCCGAAGGGTTCGGGCTCATCGTGCGATCGCCGCTGCTGTCGTCCCTGACCGTGATGTTCATGTCGCTCAACGCGATCCAGACGATCTACGCGGTGGCGCTCCCGATCTACGCCACCGACATCCTCCATGGTGGGGCAGCCGAGTACACGCTCCTGCTGTCGATCCGCTCGGTGGGCGAGATGTCGGGCACGATCGTGGGCCGGTGGACGGCGCCCCGGATCGGCGTCGGCCACGCGATCATCTTCGCGGTGTTCGCCGGCGGGGCGCTGTTCCTGCCGCTGCTCGCGATCACGTCCGTCGCCGGCGCGGCGATCTCGATGTACGTGGCCGGGCTGGTCGGCAACTCGCAGGGCCCGTGGGTCCAGACCCTGCGCATGCGCGTGATCCCGCCGGCGCTGCGGTCCCGGGCGTTCGGCTCGATCCGCACCCTCACGAACATCCTGTCGCCGGTCGCGGCGCTGAGCGCGGGCGTGCTGGTGCCGCTGATCGGCGTGCCCGCGATCTTCGGGTTGATCGGTGCCGGCTGGATGCTGACCGGGCTGGGGCTCGCGACGGTGGGGGAGTTGCGCGAGAGCGTGGCGTAGCGTCTCGCGGGCCTCCGCCGCACCGGTGCGACCGATGGCGCCATCTGTAACGGTGCGACCGCTATTTCGACGGTTCGGACGCCGGTTCAGACGGTCAGCACGCACCCAACCATGCCGGTCGAACGTCGTCGAGCGTGGTCGAAGTCTGATGCGAGGTCCGTCATCACGCCCGACTCGAAGGTTGAGGCTCCGGTTCGCCAGGAGATAACGCTCGCACCGGTCCGAAGCCCGCATGCGGGGCCTGGATCGTCGCCGAGCTAGGCGAGAGCCTCCGGGCGGCGTCGACGGTGCTCAGGATCCATCCGCGGCGCGTGCCCGCAGGTCGCGACGCACGATCTTGCCGGTCGCGGTCAGCGGGAGCTCGGGCAGGTACTCGATCTCGCGGGGATATTCGTGGGCGGCAAGGCGCGTTCGTACGTGGTCCTGGAGCTCGGCGGTCAGTGTCGCCGAGGGCTCACGACCAGCCGCCAGCACGACGAAGGCCTTGATCCGTTCGGTGCGGATCGGGTCGGGCACCCCGACGACCGCCACCATCGAGACCGCCGGATGCCCCAGCAAGCAGCTCTCGATCTCGCCCGGGCCGATGCGATATCCGGACGTCGTGATGACATCGTCGGTGCGCGCCTGGAACCAGAGATAGCCGTCCTCGTCCATGCTCGCGCGGTCGCCGGTCCGTAGCCAGTCGCCCGTGAACTTCGTCGACGTCGCGTCGGGCGCGTTCCAGTAGCGCAGGAACATCACGGGATCGGGTCGTCGGACCGCGATCTCGCCCACGACGCCCGGAACGACCGGCGCCCCGTCGTCATCGAGCACCGCCACGGTGTGCCCCGGCACCGCGCGGCCCATCGAGCCCGACCGGACCGGCATCATGCCCGCGCTGTTCGCGACGACGAGGTTGCACTCGGTCTGGCCGTAGAACTCGTTGATCGTGACCCCCAGCGTCTCTTGGCCCCAGTCGAGCAGCTCGCCGCCGAGGGTCTCGCCGCCGCTACCCACGGAGCGGAGCCGCAGCGTCGACGGGGCGGTCGCGCCCGCTTGACGCATCAGCTTGAGCGCGGTCGGCGGCAGGAAGACGTTGCGCACGCCATGCCGAGCCATCAGGTCCATCGCGGAATCCGGGTCGAACCGACGCGCCCGCGATGCCACCACCGGCAGGCCCCAGTACCAGGCCGGGAAGAGCACGTCATAGAGCCCGCCGATCCACGCCCAGTCGGCCGGCGTCCAGAACACGTCTCCCGAGCGTGGTGGGAACTCGTGCGGCAGGCGCACGCCCGGCAGATGACCGAGGAGGAAGCGATGTGCGTGCAGCGCGCCCTTCGGCGGACCCGTCGTCCCCGACGTGTAGATGATGATCGCCGGATCCTCCGCCGCGATCGGTCCGGACCGGAACGACGACGCCGCCCGGCCAACGGCCGCATCGAAGTCAAGCGTCCCGTCCACGCCTCGACCCTCGACCACGATCGACGTCTGAAGCTCAGGAAGGTCGTCGCGGATGGACGCGACCTTGGGCCAGCTCGTCGCGTCGGTGATGAGCGCGACGGCCCCCGAATCCCGCAGGCGGTACTCGATGGCCTCGGGTCCGAAGAGCACGAACAGCGGGACGGCGATCAACCCCGCCCGGTACGCGGCCAGGTGCGCCACGCCAGTTTCGACCCGCTGCGACAGCAGGATGGCCAGCCGATCGCCGGGCCGCAGCCCGGCGGCCACGAGCACGTTCGCGAGGCGGTTCGCGAGCTCGTCGATCTCGCCGAACGTGAACCGCCGAGTCACCCCGGCGTCGTCCTCGACGATGAGGGCGAGCGCTCTCGGCCGACGGCGAGCCTGCCGGCCCACCGTAGCCTCCGAGATGTCGAACCGCGCCGGGACCCGCCACCGAAACGTGGACCGCAGCGCCTCGTAGGACCGCGGCGCGACCACCTGAGCGCTCAGGCTGGCGGGATGACGGGCAGGACGAGGTGCGATGGCGCCATCGCGGTGTGCAGCACGGTCTGGCGGGCGACCCGGACCGCCGCATCGCGCCCGATCGGCGCACCGGTGTTCGGGTTGCGGTCGAAGCGCGGGAAGTTGCTGGAGCTGACCTCCAGGCGGATCCGGTGTCCGGCGAGGAAGACGTTGGATGTCGCCATCAGCTCGATCTCGTAGCGCTCGACACGCGCCGGGTTCCACGAGGACCTCGCGCTCGAAGCCGGCCCGGAAGCGCGCCCGGATGATGCCGTCACACAGGTTGATCGCGCGACCGCTCGGCCAGACGTCGACGAGCTTCGCCGTCCAGTCGGTGTCGCGCCCGTCGGTCGTTGCCCACAGGACGACCCGGATCGGGCCCGTCACCTCCAGATCGGCGATCAGGGCGTCGCTGGTGTAGCACAGGACGTCGGCGCGCATCTCCACGTCCCGCTGGTCGTACGGTCCCCAGGGCACGAGCGTCGGCCAGCAGCAGTTCGGGCCACCCGTCGTGGGCACGGGGTGGTCAGGGTGATAGCTGAACGTGTCGGCCGGCTCGTCGGATGCGGGCGCCGTCCGCGACAGCGAGCCGTCGCCCAGCAGTGTCGCGCGCGCCGCCGCCCGAGTGGAGGTGCCACGTCTGCCAGTCCGTCCGGGCCAGGGGCCACTCGCGCTCGTCCCGCCACACGTTCGAGCCCATGACGAACAACCGCACCGGCGCCTCGTGCTCCACGCCGTTCGGCTCGTCGCGGAGCCAGCGATCGAACCAGCGGCAGCTCCAGGCCCTCGAGGTCGAGCTGTGATCGCGCTCCGAAGTCCAGCTCCCCGGTCACCGTGGACTCCGAGAGGGCGTGCGGCCAGGGCCCGACGACGAGCCGCGAGCCGGCCGCGGCGGCCGAGTCGGAAGCCCGCAGCTCCGCCCACGCCGTGAGCATGTCGTCGGCGTAGAGGTCGTACCAGCCGCCCATCACCAGCGCCGGGACGTCCAGGCCGGACATCGGCACCAGCTGGCCGTCGGCCCAGGCGTCGTCACGGAGTGGGTGGTCCAGCCACCAGCGCCAGTGCTCGACGTCCTGACTGGCCGTCGCTGCCGCCTCCGTGAGCGGCAGGGTCCGGAATGCCTCGATCCAGTCCAGCCGGTCGATCTCCTGCATCGACCGCCCACTGGTCGTCAGACCCCACAGCATCAGCACGCCAAGGTTGAACGCGCCGCCCCGCCACACGAGACCGCGGTGCAGATCGGGCGCCATCGCCCGTGGCACGATGGCCCGAAGGTGGGGCGCTCGTTCCAGCGCCGCCGTCCACTGCGTCCACCCGGCATAGGACCGGCCGGCCATGCCCACGCGCCCGTCGCACCACGGCTGCGCGGCGAGCCACTCGATGGTGTCGAAGCCGTCGGGCCCCTCCGTTCGGAACGGTTCGTAGGTGCCATCCGAGTCGAATCGGCCCCGACAATCCTGGATCGCGACGACGTAGCCGTGGTCGGCCAGTCGGCGCCCCTTCTCGACCAGGAACGGCAGCGTGTTGTCGTACGGCGTGCGGATGAGCACGGCTGGGGCGCGCGTCCCCGACGCCGGCAGGTACAGGTCGGTGGACAGCCGGGTCCCGTCGCGCGCCACGACCCCGACGTTCGCGCGGACGCTGACGCCACGCATGACCCTTACGCCGTAAGGCGCAGCCAGCGGATGTTCTTGATGCAGTCCTCCTCGCACCAGAACACGACGAAGACCCGCCCGTCCGGTTCGACCACCGCCTGCGGGAAGCCGAACTTGAGCTGCGCGAGCTCCTCGCCCGGGTTGGTCGCGCCCGTCATCCCTGACGGCTGACCCGCCCACAGCCGACCCGTGTCGAGGTTGACCCACTCGTCGCCGTCGAGCCGTGCGACCGTCGCCCACAGCCCGGGCTCGTCGTCCCGCCGATAGATCGCCAGGATCCGCCCGTCGGGCAGCTCGGTCAGCTTCGTGGTCTGGCCGCGGAACCCCGTCAACCCGTGGTGGTCGAACGTCTGCCGGTCGTCGGACACGGCATACGGCGTCGGCTGGACCTTGAACGTGTTCAGGTCGACCGCCCAGGCCGCCGACACCCATCGCCCGTCCTGGAGCTCGATGAACCCCTGCTCCCAGTGCAGGATGTTCTCGGACCAGCGGTCGAACTCGGTGATGTAGTCCGGCCACGTCCGACCCTGGTCGTGGGACACGAGCAGGATCGCGTTCATCCCGTTGGGCGCGTCGCCGTCCCAGCCCATCCAGGTCGACGTCGGTGCCAGCCAGCGACCGTCACGCACCTCGACCAGCGAGTGGCACATCTCGAACGCCGGCCCCACGAGCGGCGGATCGATCCATTCGGGGTCCGACCAGGAGCGTCCGCGGTCCCGCGACCGCACGAGGAACAGCTTCATCTCCGTGTATCCGAGCGTCGGGACGTTGACGACGCTCTTCTCGGGGTCATCGCGGTACATCAGGCCGCCGAAGCCGACCACCTCGCCGTTCGACATCTCGCGGATCCGGATCGTGTGCGTCGTCGGCCGGCCGGGCGGATCGGCCATCACCCGCTCGGGCGCCGACCAGGTCGCCCCGCCGTCGGTCGACCGAGAGCCCCACGTCCGGTAGTCGAGCGCGACGTCGGCGGCCGCGAGGTCGAACGTGCACAACAGCTCGCCGTCGGCGAACCGGACGATCGTCGGATGCCAGGTATGGATCGACCGCAGCTCGGGACGCGGATTGCGGTAGACGATGCCGGTCTCGACGACCTCGACCATGGACCGGATCCCTCCTCGAACGTCGCATCACGACTGCAGACCGCGGCCCGCTGTACAGGCATACTGTAGAGGCCGAGGAGCTGACGGAGGACGGATGGCCATCGTCGAACCGCGCGAAGAGACCCGGATCGGCGTCTCGCGCCCGCGCCCCGACTCACGTGAAAAGGTCACCGGGCTGACCCGGTTCGAGGCCGATCGGCCGGTCATCGGGCTGCTCCATGCGCGCCTCGTGCCCAGCCTGTACGCGCACTCGCGGATCCGCGGCATCGACGCGTCAGAGGCCCTCGCGCTGCCCGGCGTGATCGCCGTGCTCACGGCCGCCGACCTGCCCATCCGCCATCGCGACGACATGCGGATGTTCGAGCCGCTGGCGCGCAGCGAGACCGTGTTCGCGGGGCAGCCGGTCGCGATGGTCATCGCCGAGTCCGAGTCGATCGCCGAGGACGCCGTCGGCCTCGTCACGATCGACGCCGAGCCACTGCCAGCCGTCCTTGACCCGGAAGCCGCGATGGCGCCCGAGTCGCCGCTCGCCCGGCTCGTCCCGCTCGTGGACCACATCGACCTGGGCGGCGATGCCAAGCAGGCGCACGCCGCGGTCGGCGGCGAGGGCGCCGCGCTCGACGATGAGGAGCTGTCCGACAACGTCGCCGCCGGGAAGCGCTACCGCGACGGGGACGCCGATGCGGCGCTCGCGGCATCGGACCACGTCGTCGAGGGCACGTTCACCACCTCGTGGGTCTACCAGGGCTACCTCGAGCCGCACACCGCGACCGCGTGGCTCGATCCCGACGGCACCCTCCGGGTGGAGAGCAGCACCCAGGGCACGTTCTACGCGCGCAAGCAGCTGGCGAAGATCTACGGCCTGCCGCTCGCTCGGATCCGGGTGAAGGGCTCCCCGCTGGGCGGCGCGTTCGGGTCGAAGCTCCTCGTGGTCGATCCGCTGGTCGCCGGTGCCGCCCTGAAGCTGCGACGCCCCATCCGCCTCGCGCTCACGCGCCAGGAGGACATGCGCGGCACGAACCCGGCGCCGGGATCGACGATCAAGCTGCGCATCGGGGCCCGCGCGGACGGCACGCTGACCGGCATCGATGCCCGCCTCGTCTTCGATGCCGGCGCGTTCACCGAATGGACGATCGAGGGCATCGCGGCCGTCCTCGTCGCGAACGTCTACCGCTGGCAGGCGTTCGACATCCGGGCGTACGGCCTCCGGACGAACCGTTTCGGGACCGGCTCGTATCGCGGGCCCGGCGGCCCGCAGGCGTTCATCGCCATCGAGTCGCTCATCGACGAGCTCGCCCAGCGCGCCGGCATCGACCCCGTCGAGCTGCGCCGCCGGAACCTCGTCGCCGAGGGCGACCCCATGGTCGACGGCGAGACCTGGCCCAGGATCGGCGCCGGCGAGGTCCTCGCGGCCGCGGCTGCGCACCCACTGTGGCGTGATCGCGCGTCCCTGCCCCAGGGCGAGGGCGTGGGGTTGTCGCTCGGCGTCTGGCCGGGCGGCAAGGAGCCCGCCGCGGCGATCTGTCGCCTGAACAGCGACGGGACGTTGACGGTGGCGACCGGCATCGTCGACATGAGCGGCACCACGGGGACCTTCGCCCTCATCGCCGCCGAGGAGTTCGGGCTGCCGTTCGATGACGTGCACGTCGTGAGCCTCGACACCGAAGGCGCGCCGGTCGCGCCGATCAGCGGCGGCTCGGTCGTGACGTATGCCGCGGGCCAGGCCGTGCGGACCGCGGCCGCCGATGCGCGCAAGCAGCTCCTCGCCTACGCCGCGCACGAGTGGGAGATCTCCCCGGACGACCTCGAGATCGTCAACGGCATGGTCCAGCCCAAGGGCTCACCGGACCGTGGACGCTCCGTCCACGACTTCGCCGAGGAGCTGGGCGACTTCGGCAGCCACCACCCGCCGGTCGAAGGGCACGGCACGACCGTCCACAAGAGCCTCTCGCCCTCGACCGCCGCGCATCTCGTGCACGTCCGCCTGGATCCGCAGAGCGGCGAGGTCGAGACGCTGCGCGTGGTCGTCGCCCAGGACGTCGGGCGTGCCTTGAACCCGGCGCTCGTGATGGGCCAGATGCAGGGTGGCGCGGCGCAGGGCCTGGGCTGGGCCCTCTACGAGCGGCTCGTCCACGATGACGAGGGCCAGCTGCTCACCGGCTCGCTGATGGACTACACCCTGCCTCGCGCGGAGCACATCCCGGAGATCGACTCCCTCATCGTGGAGGTGCCCTCGCCCGATGGCCCGTTCGGTGCCAAGGGGATCGGCGAAGCGAACGTGCTCTCGGCGCCGGCGGCGGTCGCCAATGCGATCGCGGCGGCCGGCGGGCCGCGCATGCGCGAGCTGCCGATGACCGCACCGCGGGTGTGGCGCGCGATGCACGAGGGGAACGGATCGGGATGACCGCGCGGGTCGTACCCGGCAGCGTCATCCTGATCATGGACCACAGCGTCATCACGCTGGCCGACGAGGCCGGGGGCGAGACGGCGTTCCTCAGCTGGTACGCGATCACGTACTCCGCGGCCTTCGGAGCCGGCAACGTCGCGCTGTTCGAGGCGCCGTCGCGCGACATCGCCGTCGTCCTCACCGACGACATCGGGCTCGGGGAGCGCTGGCAGGGACGGCTGCTGGGCATGGGCACCGAGCGGGCGTGCCTGCGTGTCCCGCCGGTCCGGGCGACGTTCGCGCGACGGCCGTACGCACCCGGCGGGTTCGGCGTCCGGATCACCGCCGACGGCCTCGAGATCGACGCCGACTGGGCCGGCGCCACGCTCCCGATGTGGGTCGACGGCGAGAACGGGAAGTTCCGCCCCGACGAGGACATCTGGTCCGCGTTCATCGAGGCGCCGGATGCCACGCTCACCGTCGACGGCGAACGGCTGCCGGGTCGCCCGTTCCCCGACGACTACTGGGTCCGGGTCCTCGGGCGGCCACTGTCCTCGGCGCACGGCGCGTTCTCGGAGGTTCGCGTGACGCCCACGCCGGCAGCGGCCGGATGAACACGCTGCGGCTGGGGATCGTCGGGGCCGGTGCGATCGCACGGGCCGAGCACCTGCCGCGATTCCGGGCGATCGACGGCGTAGAGCTCGCTGCGGTCGCCAATCGGTCGGCGGAGTCGACGCGCCGCGTGGCCGCGGAGGAAGGGATCCCGCGCACGTTCGACCGCTGGCAGGACCTCGTCGCCGACGACGGGATCGATGCCGTGCTCGTCGCGACCTGGCCCGATGTGCACGCCCCGGTGACCGTCGCGGCGCTCGAGGCCGGCAAGCACGTCCTGACCGAGGCGCGGATGGCCTCGACGCTCGAGGACGCACGGGCGATGGCCGCAGCGGCCGCGGCGCATCCCGATCACGTCGCGATGGTCGTGCCGGCGTCGTTCTCCCTGTGGGCGGATCGAACGCTCGCGCGGCTGGTCGGGGAGCGGGCGATCGGCACGCTCCGGCACGTTCGCGTCCTGTGGGATGCCGGCGGGTCGGTGGCGCCGTCGGAGCATTGGCGCTGGCAGCGGGCGCACAGCGGCGTGAACGTGATGGCGCTCGGGATCCTCGCGGAGGCCATGGCCCGCTGGCTCGGGCCGGCGATCGCCGTCCAGGCGACGGGCCGGATCCTGCAGCCGTCCAAGCCGGGTCCGTCGGGACCCGTCGTCGGTGATGTCATCGACCATCTGCTGGTCGTCGCGGAGTACCCGGGCGAGGTCACTGCCTCGATCGAGATGTCGATCGCGTCCGTGCCCGGCGGCACACGGATCGCGCTCCTCGGCGACGACGGTTCGATCGAGGTGGACCTCGCAACCGAGACGCTGACCCGCGTCGGACGCGACGGGTCGCGGGCCCCGATCCCGATCCGCCCCGAGGACCGGCTCGGCTGGACCGCCGAGGTCGACTTCGTGCGCTCGATCCGGGAAGGAGCTCCCGTGGAGCTGACCGACTTCCCGACCGCGGTCGCGTACATGGCGTTCGTGGACGCGGTCGACCGGTCGGTGCGGTCGGGCGGCCGGGTGGTCGTCCGGGCCTGAGCCCCATCGACATCCTCGGCGACGCGGGTGCGGCGCCTAGTTGCGGTGCTCTGTCGATCCTCGCGAGTCCAGCAGACCGAGCCCGATCGCATCGGTCGCGATCTCGACCCTGCTTCTGGCCCCGAGCTTGCCCTTGATCATCGATACATGGAACGACGCCGTCTTCTTGCTGATGAAGAGGGCGTCGGCGATCTCGCCGTCAGAACGCCCGGCCGCGACGAGCACCAGCACTTCGCGTTCGCGCGGGGTGAGGTCATGTCTGCCGTGCGGCGCGTCCCGCGGCTGGAGGTGGGTCGGATCCACATCCGCCTGATCCAGATCCACGCCCTCGACGGCTTCGTCCTGGCTGACGCGCCCCTCGGCGGGCTCGAGGGCGATCCCAGCCCGACCCGCAAGCCTCTCGGTCGCGCGGCGTAGCGGCACGGCACCCAGGCGGATCGCGATGCTGTATGCCTCATCGAGGGCACGAGCGGCCCGCGGCCGGTCGCGACGGAGCGCGAGGGTCGCCTCTGCCTCTCGCATCAGGGCGTAGCCGCGCATGTCGGGAGCCTGGACCATGGCCCACCCAGCGGCGGCTGCCACCCATCGATCGGGATCGGGCGCCGCCTGGAGGCGTGTGAACTCCGCTTCGCAGTGCGCGAGCCATGTCGCGACCTTCGGTCGTGCGATGGGGACGAAGGTCGCCGCATCTGCCGCGAGCGCCCGCATTCGCGCGAGCAGGTCGGCGCCACGCGCGCTCGAGATCGTGACGTCGGCGTCGTCCTGGCGTGCCCTGGCGAGTCGGGCGAGGTCGGCTTCTGCCCGCATGCCAGCCGCGAGCATCGGGCTCGCAGACCGGGTCGGGAGCCCAGGTGCGGCAACGAGGGTGTCGAAGACGGCCGCACGGGCGGCGAGTGGCTCGTCCCGCCAAAGCGCGAGCTCGGCGAGTGCCGTCGCGGCCCTCCACGTCGCTTGTAGCCGGGCGAGGAACCGCACGCGTGACGCCCTCCGCTGTGCCGCCTCGAACTGGCCCCGGCGCGCCTCCAGCTGCAAGTGCATCGCCTCGAGTTCGAGCTCGCTGAGGGCAGACAGCTCGTGTCGTAGGGCCCGAGCCAAGGCGTCTGCCGCCTCATCCCAGCGTCCCAGGCCGATGAGCGTCCATGCCATCGTCCCCAGGGCGTTATACGTGGCGGCCGCTGATGACCCGAGTCCGTGCTCCGAGGCGTAAGCCTCACACTCGAGGGCTGCAGTGATCGTTTCGTCGAGGCGTCCCGCTTCCCAGAAGGAGTACCCGAGCCACGTCAAGGCGCCAGCGGCCTCGTGGACATCGCCCAGATCGCGTGCGATCTCGTAGCCTCGACGGATGGTCGCGAGGCCAGGATCGACGTCACCCAACAGCACCATGGCCTTGCCAAGCGGCACCAGCGCCCGGCTCTCGACGTGCGGGGCGCCGGCCGAACGCGCGACCGAGAGCGCCGCTTCGCACAGCGGGATGGCCTCGGCTGGTCGGTCCATCTCGACGGAGTAGCGGCCGAGTCCGGACAGGACCCACGACCGGGCAGCCGTGGGCGGTTCGGCCGGCACCAGGCGGACCGCCTCCCGGTACGCCGCGAGGGTCGTCTCGAGGTCGGCAAGGAACCAGCTGTATTGACCGAGTCGCTCCTGGAGCAGCCCGGCACGCATGGGGTCGCGAGTCGGGTCGACGAGGCTGATGGCCTCTCTGATGTACGCCACGGACCGGATGGGGGCCGGGCCGGCCGCGTGGAACGCCGCACGCGTCAGCAGCTCGACGCGATCGAGCGAGGCGCGGGCGTCGGCGTCGGGGACCTGGTCCCAGAGCTCGAGCGCACGCTCGAAGCTCGCTCGAGCCTCGGCAAAGGCGTAGATCGCCTCCGCGGCGAGGGCTGCTCTGATCGAGGCATCGAACGCGCGCGGCAGGTCGTGCGCGGCCTGCCAGTGGTAGGCAAGCTCGGCCGCTCGGAACGCCTCGCCATCGGGCTGCGCCTCCGCGGCGAGGGCTCGCGCGAACGCGGCATGGAGTCGGGACCGCTCGCCTGGCAGCAGGTCGCCGTAGACGGCCTCGCGGACAAGGGCGTGACGGAAGGCGTACCGCTCCTCCGTCGGTCCTTCCCGCTGCACGAGGATGTGATGGGCGATCGCCTCGCCCAGGGCTCGATCGAGTTCGCGTTCGTCGGTCCCGCTGACACTCGCCAGCAGCGCCGGTGCGACGCGGTTCCCTCCCGCCGACGCGAGGCGAACCAGCGCTCGGGCGGGCTCACTCATCGTCGCGACGCGTGCGAGCAGCACCTCCCGCAGCGAGTCGGGCAGCCGGCCGGTCGTGCCGGCGGCAAGCAACTCCTCGGCGTAGAAGGCGTTGCCCTCCGAGCGCGCCAGGATGCTCTCGAGAAGCTCCGGATCGGGCTCGACGCCCAGGATCGCGGCGAGTTGGGCGGCGAGCTCGGACCGATCGAAGCGGCCGAGCTCCAGGCGTTCCACCCGACCGCTGCGCTCCTGTTCGGCGAGGAACGGCAGCAGCGGGTGGGACGGGTCGAGCTCGTCAGAGCGGTAGGACACGACCAGCACGATCGGTCCCTGGCGCAGGTTACGAGCCAGGAAGCCGAGCAGGTCGAGGGTGGACCGGTCGACCCAGTGGACGTCCTCGAAGATGATGAGCAGCGGTGCTCGCGCGGCGAGCCGCTCGAAGAAGAAGAGCAGGTGTTCGAACAGCCGGCCCTGCGCGGAGCTGTCGGGCGGCTCACTCGCATGCGGGGAGCCAGCCTCATCGAGGCGTGGCATCAGCCGCGCCAGATCCGCGCGACCCGTCCCGAGGAGCTCATCGAGCTCGGCAGGCGGCAGCGCCCGCGTGAGCCCGCGCAGCGCCTCGATCAGCGGTCCGTACGGCAGCCCTTCGGTCCCGACCTGGACGCAGCCGCCTTCAAGGACCTGGCATCCCATCGCGATGGCGCGGTCGGAGACCTCGCGAAGGAAGCGCGTCTTGCCGACGCCCGCCTCGCCGCCCACGATGATGAACGCAGGCGGGCCATCGCGGGCGGCCAGGGCTGCGGTCAGATGGTCGAGCTCGGATCGACGTCCGATCAGCACCGGGCTCGTAACGCTTACGGCCACGCCGCCCATTCTGCATCTCGACCGTCAGCCGTCCGTGCCTGAGAGCGGCCGTCACGGTGCAGAACAAGGAACGACCAAGGAGCTCCCCGATGCGCGGTGACCTCCTTGTCCCGATGCTCGGCATCGTGATGGTCCGGGATGCGGCCACACGATCGGAGGGACGCGACGATGCATCAGCAGCAGGGACTCCAGCAGGCGGGCTTCCGTCGCGGACTGCGCGTGGGTATCGGCACGCTGGCCATCGCGATGGCGATGGCGTTCATCGCGGGTGCGCTCGTGTTCGCGCTCGCGTCCCGCAGCTCGGTGACCGTCCCGCCGGCCGCCGTCATCGCCACCGGTCCGGGTCCCGCCATCGCTCAGGATCCTCCTGGTACGGGCGGGATCGCGTCGGTCGGGGCCACGCCGGTCGGCGCGACAGCGCTGACCCGCGAACGGTTCGTTGACGACTTCGCCGTGGTGCCGGCCGCCGGCGTCGGCTCGCCGTCCCGCGAACTGCTCGTGGACGACTTCATCCCCGCGCGATGAGTCGACTGCCGCACCGCAGCGACTGCGGTCCGAGCGGGGCCCGGGGAGCGTCGTCGCGTCCTTGACCCGCGAGCGGCGGGGCGAGGCCTCCCTAGCGGGCGGCCGCCGCGACGGGCCGGCTCGCCGTGCGAGCGTCCTCCCAGAGCGCCTCGCTCCAGTCGACCCACTCGTGGATGCCGGAGCGTCGATAGCCGTCCTGGATGCGCCGGATCGAGTCGGCCGAGAGCGGCTGCTGCGCCGGGAACGCGGGTCCCATCCGCAGGCCGAGAGCCTCCATGCCCGCTCGCGCGTGCGGGCCCTCGCCCATGCTCGCCCAGACGACGTCCTCGGGCTCGGCGAGGCCCAGGAACGGGTCGACGTAGCTGCGCAGGAGCAGCTCGTCGAGCTCGTCGTAGCGGCGGTCGCGGAACAGCTCCCATTCGTGGAGCACGAAGCGCGGCGCGACGAGCAGGTCGGAGTTCACGAAGCCCGTCGCTCCCAGTTTCGCGGGCAGCGACAGTGCCGCCGGCATGTCGTTGTCGATGAAGTTCAGCTGGTCCGCGTACCGCCGGTACATCGACGTCGCGAACTTCTGGTCATACGACGACCACTTCACGCCGACGACGTTGGCCATGCCGATGAACGCCTCGAACACCGGCTCGCCGAAGTCGTAGCCGGGCATCGGGTTGGCCCACGGCGTGTTGTACGCGAAGATCCCGATGTCGACGGCGTCGTTGATCCTCCGGAAGTGCTCGATGACCTCGCGGTGGGTCGGGACCATGTAGTGCGGCGGCGCGACCTGCACGAAGTCGCACCCCGATCGCGCGGCCCACTCGGCCTTGGCGACGGCCTCGCGCGCCGACAGCTCGAAGATGCCCGCGATGATCGGCACGCGTCCGTCGGCGACCTCCGCGGCGAGCCGGACCTGGTCGCGCCACTCGTCGTCCGAGAGGAAATAGCCCTCCGAGCCACCGGCGGCCACCATGAGGCAGCCGTTGCCGGTGGTGATGCCCTGGCGGATCACCCAATCGAGATGGAACGCCTGCTTTGCGAGGTCGGGCGTGTGGTCCTCGAAGGTGAACGTGCGCAGCGCACCCACCGGCCCGACGAGCTGCCGCCGTCGATCGACGCCTTGAACCGCCATCGCGTCCTCCGTCGCATCCACGCCGCTGACGTGCTCATCGTACGGCTCGACACCGGCCAGGGCCCGCTCCCAAGCCAGTCATCAGTTCGTCGTGTGCGACTCGAACACCACGAGGCACGAGGTCCGGTTCGGCACTGCGACGCCTGCCCGATCGTGGCCCGCGAGGCTCAGCGCGGTCGCGGCCCGTCCCACGACCAGCGTGCGATGCCCATCCCCGCCGGGACATCGTCGGCCGACGCGTGATAGCGCGCCATCGAGTCGGTCGTCGCCCAGGCGAAGTAGTCGTGGAGGGTTCGCCGGAGGTCCTCGTCGGCGGTGAGCCCGGCATCCTCGAGTGCCTGGTCGAAGCAGGCGATCGCACGCCGGTCCATCTCCTCGTGGACGCCGTTGCCGCTGTGCAGGCGAACGACCGAGGTCTCGTCGCCGTAGTGCTCGGAGTACGTCGCCGGCCCGCCGAGTGCCTCGGCCCAATACGCGGCGAGGCGACGGGTGTGGTCCGGATGGAAGCCGTGGCTGAACGCGTGGCTGACCACCTCGTCCACCATCACCCGCCGGTGCCACGCCTCGGCCAGCCGCAAGAGACCCGCATCGCCGCCCGCGGCTTCGTACACGCTGCGCATGTCTCGAGGATGCCACGGGCGGCTCGGGGGCGATCAGGCGCTCGCCAGGACCTCGCGAAGCTTGGCGGCGAACGCGTCGGGTTCACCCGTCTGCCCGTATTCGCCGCCCAGGAACCCACCGTGGTCGCCCGGGAAGATGACGGGCTCGGTCCCCAGCCGCTCGGCCACGGCCTCCGCGCCACGGTGAGCGAGCGTCCCGCCCGACGCCTCGCCGGCGGCCAGCACGATCCGGGTCGAGGCGCCTCGCAGCGCGTCCCACTGGGGCTCGTAGTGGGTGATGTCGACCATGTTCCGGCCGAGCATCGGGTCCGTCCGCGAGCCGTCGTCCCCGGTCGGCATCCCGAACATCGCGGGATCCGGTCCGGGCTGCGCCGCGCTCTCGGCCGTGAACTCGCCCTGGTGGCTGGTCACGGCGATGAAGTGCGCCATCCCCGCGCCCCAGCCCTTGGCCTGGTAGGTCTCGCTGATCGCACGTGCGGCGGCCATCGCGTGCTCGCGATCCGGCAGGACCGACGCCAGCGGCGGCTCGTGGGCGACCAGCGTCCGCACGTCGTCGGGATGCGCCGCGACCAGGGCGAGCGCGTTGACCGCGCCCCCGCTGCTCGCGAAGAGGTCGACCGGTCCCAGCCCGGTGGCCTCGATGATCCGGTGGAGATCGTCCGCGTGAGTCTGGGGCGGGGACGGATCCATCGGATCGGCCTTGCGGCTCCGCTCGCTGCCGCGCGGGTCGTAGGTGATGACGGTCCGATCGGTGAAGTGGCTCGCGAGGGTGGGAAAGCCACCGGCACCCATCGGGGAGCCGATGAGGAACAGCGGCAGCTCGGTGCTTCCGGTCGCCGGTCGGATGTCGTAGGCCAGCGTCGCGCCCGGCGCGTCGAGCTGGTGGGTCGTCGGCTGGGTGGTGGCGAGCGTCATCGGGGTCTCCTTGGCTCAGCGGGCCGCGCCGCTCGTGGCGGCGTCCTCGGCGAGCAGCGCGTCGATCTGGCCGACCGCCTGGGTCAGGCCGTCCTCCATGCCCATCGCGAGGATCTGCTCCATCGCGGCGGTGTCGGGGAAGATGCTGGCGATCTCCATCCGCGTCCGACCGGCGTCGAGCGCCTGGATCGTGACGTCGACGTCGTTCCGCGGCAGCTCGTCGTTCGGTGTCCCGTCGGCGTTCGAGAAGCCGTCGCGGAACACGAGGCGGTGCGGCGGCTCGGCCGAGACGATCTCCCAGTAGCCGCGCGGCTGGTCGCCCGTCGGACCCGTCATGTGGTAATCGACGCGGCCGCCGGAGCGCAGGTCGTGCGAGTCGACGGTCGCGGGGTAGGTCGGCGGACCCCACCACCGCTCGAGCTGGCGCGGATCGGCCCACAGCTGCCACACGCGATCGGGCGGCGCGTCGAACTCGGCTTCGAGCGTCAGGGTCAGGGACTGCGGATCCTTGCGAACAGCGGTCACGGTCATCGTGTCGGCTCCTTCCGGTCATCGGCGACGAGCGCGGTCATCCGGTCCACCCGGCCCCGCCACAGCTCCTCGTATCGATCGAGCAGGCGGCGTGCGACGAGCACGCCCTCGAGGTTCGTCCGGACGACCTTCCGTCGTCCGATGCGTTCCTTGGTGATGAGGCCGGCCCGCTCGAGGATCGCGACGTGCTTCTGCACGGCCGCGAAGCTCATCGGGTAATGCTCGGCCAGCTCCGCCACGCCCTCATCGCCGCCGATCGCCCGGCGGACGATGTCACGCCGGGTGGCGTCGGCCAGGGCGCCGAACATGCGGTCGAAGTCGGGCGGGGCGATCTGCATCGATACAACCATATGGTTGTACGAATGATCTGTCAACCCGCGTCAGGCGTTCGAGATCGACTTCCATTCCCGAAGCCGTCGCGCGATCAGCTGGGCGCGGGCCTCCAGGTCGTCGCCATCGAGGACACGCATGTCTCCTGGGTCGGCGCGGAGGTAGACACCCGAGGTCCGCTCGTGGAGGCTGGGATCGGTATCGGAGCGCGTGGTCCAGTAGCCCGATGCGCGATCCTCGGACTCGAGACGGATCTCGCCCGTCCCCTCGAACCGCGGCGCGTTCGGATGCCGAGGCCGTTCGCCCGTGTGCACGTAGAAGACGCGGAGCGGATCCTGGCGCTCCCTGGAGGCCTCGCTCCAGTAGCGGGCCGACAGCGTGCCGTCCTCCTGCCACCCCCGACCGGTGATCTCGAGGCCGCCCGCGCGATCGCGGGCGATCCGGAGGAGGCTGATCGCCGACGGTTCGCGCTCCGTGCGCACGGTGAGCGAGTGCTGCCACCAGTCACCCTCGAGCCGGGCGAGGCGACCCTCGTCCGCGATCGCCTTGCGGAGCTTGTCGTTCACGGCGCGCATGTCCGCCGCCGAGAGCCCCTCCGCGTAGCGGATGACGGTCAGGCCGAGGAGATCGGTCGGCAGCTTGGCGCCGCGGGCGTGGAGGATGAACGTGCGACGCATGCCCAGCGCACCCCCGAACAGGCCCGCTTCGAACACCACGTTGTCGCGCGGCGCGGCCTGGCCCGACGCGCTCGCGCCCGACGGGTCGCTCGTCCAGTCATCCTGCGCGAACACGAACGCGGCGAAGTCGACCTGGTGGGTGAGCTCCACCAGCCGGTCCAGGGTCGAGACGCCGGGGTTGAAGACGGCGGTCCACGGCTCGACGTCTGCGACCTCCGCCAGGCCGCGCGCCACCGCCTCGACGAGCTTGGTCTGCTTGCCCGAGGAGCCAAGGAAGATGCGTGGCTTCATCACACGGATCGTCGCGGATCTCGACGATGCGCAGGATCGGCTCGCATCCGTCCGAGGGTCGTCATGGGCGCGCGGACTCACCCTGGGTGAACCACCGGAAGGGGTGATGGCAGACGCCCGCGTCGGCCACATCCTCGCTGTCATCGCATCAGGGCCGTGATCGGCCCTCGGCCCTGGTACCGGACCGCGTGGTGCGCGAGATAGGTCATGTCGATGCTCGGTCCGCTTGGATCCATCGTGCTCGACGTTCTAGGCGATCGCTTCGACGCCCGGATCGCCGAGGTCATCGGATCGCGTCATCGTAAGCTGGTCCGCGTGCCCCATCGGCGCCTCACTGCGCCGACGGCGGTCCCGAGCGTCAAGCGATGAGCGGCCCCCTCGACTTCTACCAGACGCAGGTCCGGATCCTGTGGGAGTGGCGGGGCGGGCCGTGGGCCCTCGTCAAGCGACTCGCGATCACGCTGGTCGTGTCGGCGATCGCGTTCCTCCTGACCGCCTGGCTGCTGCCCAACATCACGGTCGACCGCGTCCTGTCCGCGGTGGCCGTCATCGTGGTCATGGCCGTGCTCAACGCCGTGGTCCGCCCACTGGTCCTGACGTTCGTCGCCCCGCGGTCGCTGATCCTGACGGCCGTCAGCGTCCTGGTCCTCCAGATCCTCGTCTTCCTGATCGCGTGCAACGTGGTCCCGGGCGTGACCATCGGCGGGTTCATCCCGGCCCTGGTCGGATCGTTCGTGTACGCGATCATCAACACCGCCCTGACCGGCATCCTGGGCATCGACAGCGGCGACTCGTTCTACGGGTCGCTCATCCAGCGGATGCTCATCAAGGGCTCGGCACCCCGGAGCGACAAGCCCGGGCTCGTGATCATCCAGATCGATGGGCTTGCCCATCCGATCCTCGCCGGTCGGATGCGCGCGGGTTCGGTCAACACGATGGCCGCCCTGGTCCGCAAGGGCAGCCACAAGCTGTCGCGCTGGGAAGCGATCCTGCCGTCGATGACCTCCGCCAGCCAGGCCGGGATCCTGCACGGCAACAACGATGGCATCCCAGCCTTCCGGTGGTTCGAACGCGACCGCCAGAAGCTGATGGTCTCGAGCAACCCCGTTGATGCCGGCGAGATCGTCCAGCGGGTGTCCAATGGCGAGGGCCTGCTGTCCAACAACGGAGCGAGCATCACCAACCTCGTGACCGGTGATGCGACGCGGGCCTACTTCACGACGGCAGCCATCAAGGACAAGAGCCAGGGCATCGGGGAGAGCAAGGCGTTCCTGGGCTTCTTCCTGAGCCCGTCCGGATACCTCCGCTCGTTCACGTTGTTCCTCGGCGAGTTCTTCAAGGAGCGATTCCAGGCCCGCCGGACCCGTCGCTCGGGCATCCAGCCCCAGATGCATCGCGGGATGAAGTACGCCGGCATGCGTGCCGCCAGCAACGTCCTGCTCCGCGACGTCAACACGTCGCTCATCATCGAGGAGATGTACCGCGGCACGAACGTGATCTACGCCGACTTCACCGACTACGACGAGCTGGCCCACCACTGCGGCCCCGAGCGGATCGAGTCGTTCCAGGCCCTCGACGGCGTGGATGCCGCCATCGCGACCCTGACCAAGGCCGCCGAGGACGCGCCCCGGCCGTATCGCTTCATCGTCCTGTCCGACCACGGCCAGAGCCTGGGGGCCACCTTCAAGCAGCGGTATGGCCACAGTCTCGGCGAGCTCGTGCGCGACCTCATGGGTGGGCGCGCGACGGTCGTCCAGACGGAGACGGCGGCCGAGGGGTCGACGTTCATGAATGCGTTCCTGTCCGAGATCACCCGCAGCAGTGGGGTGGGGCCCACGGTCGCCCGCGCGGCGCTCGCGAGCAAGACGACCGATGGCGTGGTCGACCTCGACCCGACGGATATCCCGCCGCCGGCCGACGAATCCGCGATCGCCGTGGTCGGCTCCGGCAACCTCGGGCTGGTGTGGTTCACCGGGACCGACCATCGCCTCACGGCCGAGGAGATCCGCGACCGCCATCCGCTGTTGCTGGCGAAGCTCGCCGAACACCCGGGCGTGGGGCTCCTGATGGTCCGCTCCGCGGAGTTCGGTGCCATGGCGATGAGCCGAGACGGGGTCCGCTACCTCGACACAGACCGCGTCGAAGGCATCGATCCCACGACGCTCTTCGGCGAGCACACCGTGATGAGCCTCAAGCGCGAGGATGCGATGGAGCACGCGCCGGACATCCTCTTCCTGAGCCAGTACGACCCGGAGCTGGGCGAGGTCGCCGCATTCGAGGAGCTGATCGGCTCGCACGGTGGCCTCGGCGGCCCGCAGACGCAGCCGTTCATCCTCCACCCGGCCGATTGGCAGCTGGACGAGCCGGTCCCGCTCGGCGCCCCCGCCATCTACCGCAACATCCGGCGCTGGCTCGAATCGATCGACATCAAGCTCGGCCCGACGGCACAGGTCCCGGTCGAGCCCGTCGAGGCGCCTGCCATGGCGGCCGCCGCCGAAGCAACGTAGACCGGGACACGACCATCTCCGATCCGCCGCTTCGGCGGGCGCGACCTTGGCGCCGGCTTCATGATGGACGTCCCTCGGCCCGATGCGGATCGAGGGTCGAGCACGCCAGGTGGTCCTCGTTCGCGATCGGAGGGACGGCGAGTGGTTGACCCGCCCTCGGGCACCAGCGCGGCGGATGCCCCGCTCGTCCCGGGCTGGCTGATCCGCCTGGCCGAAGTCGGCTGGCGGGTCCTCGTCACGCTCACGCTCGGGCTGGTCGTGATCGCTGTCGCGGTGGAGCTCGCCGTCGTCGTTGCCTCGATCGTCGTTGCGCTTGATCCTGGCGGCTACGCTCGCGCCCTACGTCGAGCAGCGTCGCGCGCGGGGGTGGGGCCGCAACAAGGCGGCCGGGGTCGTCTCGCTCGCGGCGCTGCTCGTCCTGGTCGCTGCGGTCGCCGCGATCGTCCTGGTCATGGTTCCGTCGCTGAGCGCGATCATCTCGGCCGTCGATGCGGCGATCCGCCTGTTCCAGGTCGGACTCGCGGCGATCGGCATCTCGTCCGACGTCACGGCGATCCTCCAGCGCATCGAGACCGGGCTCCGTGACCTCGTCCTGGGCGGGCTCGCAGACATCGTCGCCGCGGGAGCGAATGTCGTCACCGTCGCCATCCTGGGCGGCTTCCTCACGTTCTTCCTGCTGCAGGACGGCGACCGAGCATGGGCCTGGGTCCTCGACGCGAGCGGCGGCTGGCGCCGTGGGGCGCTGATGGCCGGCGGCCGGCGCGCGGTCGATCAGGTCGGCGGGTACGTCCGGGGGACGTCCGTCACGGCGGTCGCCACGGCGGTGCTGGCAGGGCTGCTGATGGTGTTGCTCGGTGTGCCCCTTGCCGGTCCGCTTGCTGTCGTCGTCCTGACGGCTGCGTTCGTCCCGTACGTGGGTCGAACCATCGCCGGCATCGTGATCGTCGCGGTGACGCTTGCCACCCGCGGCGGGGTGCCCGCTTCCGCCCTGCTCGTCCTCTATGTGACCGGCGCGATCGCGCTCGACCGTGTGCTGGCGCGCCTCGAGGCCGGACGTCGCCTGGAACTGCACCCGATCCTCGCCGTCCTCGGATTGCCCATCGGCTTCGCGATGGCCGGGTTCTTCGGCCTCATCATCATCCTGCCCGTCCTGGCGTTCGCCCAGACGGCGGCCGGCGTCATCATCACGGCGCTCGGTCGTGGGCCAGCGGCTGCTCCCGCCGCGCGGGCCACGTCCAGTGCCTCGGGGGCCAACGGCGTCCCGGTGTGGCTGGATCGCCTGGGTCAATGGAGCTGGCGCTCGCTCATCGTGGTGGCGTTGTCCATCATCGTCATCCAGGCGGCGCTGCTGTTGCCTGGGGTGATCCTGCCAGTCGTGATGGCTGTGATCCTCGCGGCGACGCTCCACCCGGCCTCGGCCGCCTTGCAGCGACGAGGCGTCGGTCGAACGATGGCGGCAGCGATCGTCACGGTGGGGACGGGCGTCGCCATCATCGCCGTGGTCGTCGTGACCCTCGCGTCACTCGCGGGGCCGATCGCCGAGCTGACGTCGACGGCGACCGAGGGAGCCGAGGCTTCGGGCGCTCAGGCGATCGGCGTCGGCTCGTTCGTGTCCGCCATCAACAGCGGCCTGATCGCAACGGTCGGCGCCGCCGTCGCGAACGCCATCGGCGCCGTGATCGTCCTGCTGCTCGGCGCGTTCCTGACGTTCTACTTCATCCGCGATGGGGCACGCGTGTGGGGTGCCCTGACGCGCGGAGTCCCGGCGGATCGTCGGGGACTCCTGGATACGGCTGGCACTCGCGCGGTCGACGTGCTCGGCGGGTACATGGTCGGGACTGCGGCCATCTCGGCCTTCGGCGCCGCGAGCCAGTGGGTCATCATGGTCCTGCTGGGCCTGCCGCTGGCGTTCCCGCTGGCGGTCCTCGCGCTCTTCGCCGGGTTCATCCCGTACATCGGCGGGTTCATCGCGACGTTCCTCGCGTTCCTCGTCGCGATCGCGGTGGGCAGCCCGACCGCCATCGTCGTCATGGCCATCTACACGCTCGTCTTCAACATCATCCAGGGCAACTTCGTCACCCCGCTCGTCTACGGCAAGGCCGTCAGCCTGCACCCGGCGATCGTTCTCCTGGCGGTGCCCATCGGCAATGCGCTCGCGGGCATCGTGGGCATGTTCCTGGTGGTCCCCGTGGCGGGCGTGATCGCGACGAGCTGGCGAGCGATCCTGCAGGTCATCGATGTCGGCGGATCGGACACCGCGGTGCCCGTCGCCGAGGCGCGGGCGGGCGACGAGCCCGGCCCAGTCGGGTTCGGCGCCGAGAGCGAGACACGGGTAGGCGAGTTCGACCCCGCCTGACGCACGCGCGTGGCCGGATCGTCGGTCGACCGTGGTGGATACCAAGCGGGGTGATGGCTTCTGGCTTCGGCTGACGCAGTCTCTGGAGCGTGACGGCCCACCGACAAACCAACGAAGGCCACACACGTGGACCCATCAGTAGAAAAGGGGAGTCATGACTGAAGAGCGATCGCTTGATGAGCTCGGGCCCGTCGATTACGTGATCGTGGAGTTCCCGGTCGGCCAGCAGAACTTCACCGGCGAGGGGGCGGCAGAGCTCCTGCGCCTCCACGACGCCGGGACGATCCGGATCATGGACATCCTCATCCTCCAGAAGGGCGAAGACGGGACGGCCATGGCCCAGGAGCTCGGTGACCTCGAGGAGATGGGCGAGCTCGAACGGCTGGAGACCGAGCTCGTGCAGACGCTGGCCGAGGAAGACGTCGACATGCTCGCCGAGGCGATGGACCCGGGCAGCGTCGCCGCGGTCCTCGTCTACGAGAACCTGTGGGCCGCCCCGTTCGCCTCGGCCGTGCGTCGGGCGGGCGGCCAGTTGATCGCCAACGGCCGGATCCCGATCCAGGCCATGATCGCCGCCGTCGAAGCCGACGCGGCCCTCGAAGAAGTAGGAGTCTGAGATGCCGCTCGGTCCTGGTCGCGCCGGAAGGGGAGTCATCGGCGCTCCCGTCGCCAAGGCAGCCGTGGTCGGCGCGGCCGTGTCGCCCGGTCCATCGCCCGTCGCGAAAGCCGCGGTCGTCGGCGCCGCCGTGTCGCCCGGCCGGCCCGGTCCATCGCCCGTCGCGAAGGCCGCGGTCGTCGGCGCCGCCGTGTCGCCCGGTCCATCGCCCGTCGCGAAGGCGGCGGTCGTCGGCGCCGCGGTGACGCCTGGCCGGCGCCGGTTCTAGACGGGCCAGCCGTACGTAGGTGTCGTGGCCATCGCGCCGGCGGTGGCCACGGCACGCTCACGGGGCGGCAAAGGCTGCGATCTCGACGGGAGCCCGGAGCGATGCGGTTCGAAGCCTGGATGCGCGGGGTCGTCGTGAGCGATGACGCCGATGCCTTCGTCGCGTCGAGTGGGGAGCGAGGATGACGATCCCCACCCACGCGCCGCCGTTCGCAGAGCGTCGAGCCCCAAGGTCGGCGGGGCTGGCCGGGATCGCGTTCTCGCTCCTGTTCCTGTCCTTCGCCTTGCTGGTCGCGGCCCGTCCGCCGGCAGGCCTGGACGCGGCTGGGTTGGTCGACTGGTTCGAGAGGACCGCGAAGACGCCGGTCACCATCGCCGTCCTCTACGTGGCGCCCTTCGCCGGGATCGCGTTCCTCTGGTTCCTTGCCGTGGTCCGGGACCGGATCGGTACCCGCGAGGACCGGTTCCTGTCGACGGTGTTCCTGGGCAGCGGCCTGCTGTTCGTGGCCATGTTCTGGGCGGCGGGTGCGGCGATCGCCGGCTTGGTCGCCAGCAATCGGTTCGACGGTGCGCCAGCACTCGATGCGAGCGTCCTCGAGACGTTCCGGTCGCTCGCGTTCTCCTTCCTCTTCGTGTTCGCTGCTCGCGCGGCCGCCGTGTTCATGATCGTCACGTCCACGATCGCCCTGCGCACGTCCGTCTATCCACGCTGGCTGGTCATCGGTGGGTATGTCATCGCCCTCGTGATGCTGCTCAGCCTGGCGCTGCTGCAATGGATCGTGCTGCTCTTCCCGGTGTGGGTGTTCGTGCTGAGCCTGTTCATCCTCAACAGCGAGATCCGCGCGGCGCGCGCCGAACCCGAGCCGACCAGCGCCGAGGCACCCCTTCCGTCATAGGGGGCGAGCGGGTCGAGTCGTCCGAGCCCTCGGGCCTACCCGAGCCACTTCGGCTGGGTCAGGCTGAACCAGTTCCCGGAGTCGTCACGGAAGAGCGCTTCGATCCCGTACGGCCGCTCGGCGGGCTCCTGGAGGAACGTCACGCCCTTCGCGGCCAGCTCCTCGAAGGTGCCCTGGCAGTCCTTCGTCTCGAAGACGCCGCCACCGAGCGAGCCCTTGGCGACGAGCGCCTTGACCGCCTCGGCGTCCTCGGCGCTGAACATCGGCGGTGCGGGGTAGGCGAGCAGGATGTTGAGGTCCGGCTGGTCCTTGGGGCCGACGGTGAGCCATCGGAAGCCGTCGAGGACGGCGTCGTTGCGAAGCTCGAACCCGAGGGTCTCGGTGTAGAACGTCTTGGCCCGGTCCTGGTCGAGCACGAACACGTTCACGTGGTTGAGGCGGCTGATCATCGCGACTCCTTCGGCGCTGGTTCCTCGGCCACCGTAGCCGGGTCGGCGTCGGGCGCGCTTCTTCCCGCTTGCTGGATCCCGGGGTGCGGCCTCGTCCACATCAGCACGACGCAGCCCGGGATGGGCGGCACGCCGGTCCGGGCGATGGCCTCGTCGCGGTACTCGCTCGGCGATCGGCCGACGAGGTCCCGGAACCGCGCGCTGAACGAGCCGAGGCTCGAGAAGCCGACGAGGAAGCAGATCTCGGTCACCGAGAGGTTCGCCGATCGCAGGAGCGTCTTCGCCCGCTCGATCCGACGCCGTGTGAGGTAGGCGCGAGGGGTCTCGCCATAGGCGGCCGCGAACGCGCGGGCGAAGTGGTAGCGCGAGTACCCCGCTTCGCGGGCCATCACCGCGAGGTCGAGCGGCTCGGCATACGAGCGATCGATGAGGTCGCGGGCTCGCCGCAGCGCTGGCAGAAGGAACAGGGCGTTCTGTGTCATCGAGGTGGCGAGCTTAGGCTGCCACCTTCCGGTGGGAGGCGCTGTCGCTCGGTCCACCTGAAGCGCATCTACGAGCTTGCGAGCATCGGCGGAGCCCTGAAACCGCCGAGCGAGGACAACGACGCTGCGGCGTGGAGGCTTCCTCGTCGCATCATGCTCGACGCCATCGCGCCGACGCACTGGCTTGTAACGACCTTGGTCCGGCCGGCATCTATGGAGCATGATCGGAGGAGTGATCGCGCATGCGGAGACGCTGGGGTCCATCGTGGCGCACGCCATCGCCGGCGATGAGTTGGCGTTCGCCCGGATCGTCGCGGCGCACCACGCCGACATGGCGCGCATCGCGTTCTTCGTCTGCGGCGACCTCGACCTTGCCGAGGAGGCGGAGCAGGCCGCCTGGGCCGTCGCGTACCGTCGGCTCAAAGACCTGCGGGACCCAGACCGTCTGCGCCCGTGGCTGATGTCGGTCGCCGCCAACGAGGCGCGCCAGATCGCCCGGAGCCAGCGCCGGCGGACGGTTCGGGAGCTGTCCGTGGCCGACCGGACGACGCCGCATGACATCGACCACGCCGCGATGATCGACCTCACCGACGCCCTGGCTCGGCTTGACCCGAAGGACCGGGCGATCGTAGGCCTCCGTTTCATCGGCGGCTTCGAATCGGCCGAGGTCGGTCGCGCGATGGGCATGACCGCGTCAGGCGTGCGAGTGCGGCTCCATCGCCTCCTCGAGCGGTTGCGGAAGGACCTCGGCGATGACTGAGCGACAGGCCCACGAGACGTTCGAGACACGCTTCGCCGAGCGCGCCCTTGCCTACACGGACCGCGCCACCGTGCGCCCCGTGGACGCGCTCGCCATGTCGCGTGCTGCGATGACGTCCTCGCGGGCGACCGGCGTGTGGCGGCGTGGGCGCGGCAGGTGGCTGATCGATCGGCACATCGGCGATGGTCGCTGGTCGGCAGCTCTCGTGACCGTCGTCGTCATCGGCGTGATCGCCGTCGCCATCGTCGGGCGTCGGTCCGACTCCGCCATCGGCCCGCAGCCGACAGGCGCGATCGCTTCGATCCCAGCTGCGAGCGGGCCGATCCCCGACGCACTTCGGCATTCGTGGCAACGACCCTATGCGGTCACCCCAGGTCTGGATCAATGGGGGTCGGGATCCCTGACCCTCGCCGTCGGCATCATGGACGTCGCGCCCGAGCCGGGAGCCGCCGCGTCTCGATCCGCGATCGGGTCGGCCGCGCCCGACACGCTCGTGGTCACGGCCACCGCCGAGACACGGGGTTGCGCCGTCGGGGATGCAGGGACCTACCACTGGTCAGTGGAGGGGCAGGGCACGGTCATGACCCTCACGCCGATCGGTGCGGATGCCTGCACGACCCGTGAGCGCGCACTCGCTGGGCAGTGGGTGCGATCAGACCTCCCCCTGCCCCCGAGTGGCATCACGCTGGCACCAGGGACGTACCCGACTGCGGCCTTCGACCCGTTCGGGGCGCCCGGGGTGTCGGAGCAGCTTTCGTACACGGTGCCCGAACGGTGGAAGGTCAAGGAGGACCAAGCCGAAACCTTCCTGTTGCATCAGCTCCCCGATGATCTTGCGAGCCAGCCGTCGGCGGATCTGTTCCTGCACCTGTTCACCCAGCCCCGGATGGCCGCGGACTTTGCGGCAGGCGCGATCTGCGGTTCGTCCACCCTCGCGCCCGATGTCGGCCGCGGGGTCGACGAGATCGTGGCAGCGATCAGGGCTCGACCGGGCGTCGTGTCGACGTCACCGTCGGCGGTGACGATCGGTGGCTACCGGGGCCAGATGCTCGATCTCCACCTTGCGGCATCCTGGACCGGCGGTTGCAAGTCGCCGGATGGGCCGATCGTCGCGATGCCCATCCTCCTGGGCAGTGGAGCCGACGTCGGGGCCGGGGCCGCCCTCGGTCCGGACAGTCCGTTCCGACTGATCCTGCTCGACCTCACCGGCGGGCGGACGCTGGCCATCGCCGTCTTCAGTGGCGGTCCCTTGGAAGCCTCCGAGCTCGACGAGCACGCTGCCGAGGCCATGCCCATCATCGAGAGCCTGGAGTTCCATCCACCGACGCCATAGGCCGATCCGCGTGAGCACATGCTCAGAGTCGCCCACCCTTCGAGGCTGAGGCACGCAGCATCCGGTCTCTGGCTGGTGACGCTTCAGGATCCGCGTCCTGGCTGGTAGCGCTCGGTATGGAGGATGGGGCGCCGTGCCGATCCGCGGCGACGAGCACCGTCCCGTCGAGGAGCAGGGTGGCCGTGTGACCTTCGCGGGCCGCCACGAGCGATCGCCATTTCGACGGTCGTCCGGCTGACGTCGGTGCTGCTAGGTTTCCGAGGTGGCGACACGCCTTCCCGACTCCGCGCACGGGCGCCTGGCCTGGTCGATCGTGGCGGGCATCCTGATCGGGCTCGTCGTCGGGGCGCTCACGTACGTCGAGTTGGGCGTGCTTGCGGCGATCGCCTCGACCGCGGCCACGTTCGTCCTGACAGGCTGGTGGGTGCTGTGGCCGATGGACGCCGAGTCGACCAGCAGCCATGCCCAACGCGATGAGTTCGAGCCGCACCTCGAGGAGGTCGTGGTCGTGGGCTGGGCGCTGGCCGGTCTGATCATGGTGGCGCTCCTGCTGTTGCTGGGCAGGAGCGACGAACGCCCGCTGGTGGCGCTGCTCGCCCTGGCCGGCGTGGCCATGTCGTGGGCCGGGCTTCATCTCATGTACACGGCCCGCTATGCCTATCTCTTCTACTCGGACGGGCCAGGCGGGATCGACTTCCACAGCGACGAGGCGCCTGCGTACCGCGACTTCCTGTACTTCAGCTACAACCTGGGGATGACCTACCAGGTCTCCGACACCGACGTGTCGAGCCGCACGATCCGCGCCATCGTGCTCCGCCACTGTCTCCTGTCGTATGCCTTCGGGACGGTGATCCTGGCCACGACGATCAACCTGATCGCCAGCATCGTGGCCGGCTGATCCGAGCGCGTCTGCGGGCACCGACGCGGCTGCGGGCGCCACGCGGCTGCTCAAGGTCATGGGTGGGCGGGTGGAGCCGACACTCGGATTTGGACCGAGGACCAGCTGTGAGGGTGCTCGGTTGGGCCATATCTCGGTGCCCGGGTCGCTACGGCGCGGGCTCCTTCTCCCGGGTCGCCCTCGGCGCCGGATGAACGCGCCAGCGCCCATCGCAGCTCGTCGACCGTCAGCGACCGGACGGACCGCAGCCAAGGTTGAGGGCGCGGCGGCCTGGAGGCGCAACGGACGCCGCGCCACCCAGAGGTAGGAGCCGTACGGGATGCGTCAGAAGCTCTGGAGGCAGACCGGACCCATCCGTAACGACTCGGCGGCGATCGTGCGACCGCGGCAGCTGCGTGACCCGTGCTCGGAAGCAGGGCGCAGGCTTTCGAACGCGTCGCGGGGTCATCATGCCGGCCGACACGGTTGCCGCGTCCGACGCCTGCGCGGACGATCGCGCCACGCCCGCGCCTCTCTCCGTCTCCCCCCAGCGGGTCACGGCGCGGGCGGTGTCCGATGCAGTCGGATCGCCCAGGTAGCGCCGAGCGCCCGTCGGGCTTATCGGCGCAGCTCACCGCCGCCGAGCCAGATCAAGCCCTCGACCTCCGCCCGAAGAACACCCGTCGTCGTCACGGTCATCTGCGCCGGCCCAGTCGACGGCGACAGCAGGAGGGTCGTGTAGCCCCGCTCGACGAGTCGGTCCCGGACATTCTCGGCCATCCTCTTGTCCATGAACCAGGCGCGGATGTCCACGGGGTCCCAGCTCGGTGCCGGAGGCCGGGCGGCTCGGATGCGCGATCGTCGTTGCATGGGTCCGCTGAGGCCCGGCGCTCGAGCCTGCCGGGGGAGACAGGACCGCGCCCCGGGCCTCGGTGGTGACAACGCGCAACACGCCGCGGCGTTACGGCCACGGAGGTTGCGAAGGCGCACCCGATAACGCACTGGTCACACCCGTGGCGGGCGCGCCAAGAGAGGACGCCCGACGAAGCACGCGGCACGTCGCCAGCGCGGTTACGCGGTCAGCGGATGGAGTTGATGGCCACCATCCCGAAGGTGAGGGCGGTCATGGAGACGACGGCCACGATCCACTCCACCGGGTGCATGTCGGCGAACTGGCGCTTCATGAGCACCCGGACCCGGCGCGACCACGATGCTCGGTCGCGAACGATCGTGCTGGGTGGACCCTCGACATCCGCCGCGCGAGTCCGAGCGACCTCCGCCGCGGTCGGGGTCTCGATGTCCACATCGGGTTCCGCCGGCTGCACTGGATGCACCTCGCGAGGCGTTGCACGTCCACGAACAGAGACTGGCGCGAGCGCCCGCGAGCGCGCCGCCGGGGGGCCGGGACGCCCCCGGACACTCCCATCGCTGACAACGGTCGCGCGACGCTTGGCGTTAGGTGCAGTCCGCGATGCAGCCATGTCAGGTCCTGACCGCGAGTTGCCGCAGCGCACCGGCCACGATGCCCGCGATCGCTCTTACGGCGCGGTCGCTCCTCAGCGGAGCGATCGGAAGGCGGCACGGACCTCGGAGGTGAACAGCTCAGGCTCCTGCCACGCCGCGAAGTGGTTGCCCCTGTCGAGCTCGTTGAAGTGGATGAGGTTCGGATATGCCTGTTCCGTCCAGCTGCGCGGCGCCTGGTACAGCTCGCGCGGGAAGACGCTGACCGCGGCCGGAACCGTCGCGCCCTTCACATCGAAGAACGCGAGCGTGTTCTCCCAGTAGAGCCGACCCGACGAGACGCCGGTGTTCGTCAACCAGGTCAGGGTGATGTTGTCGAGGACCTCGTCGCGGGTCAGGTTCCCGACCGGGTCGCCCGCGAACGCCTGCGCGATGTCCTCGAGGCTGTAGGCGTCGTGGTCGAGCATCCAGGCGGCCAGAGCGACCGGCGAATCGGCAAGCCCGTACAGCGTCTGCGGCCGGTTCCCCATCTCGATGGCGTAGCCGACGCCCTTCGTGAAGAGGAAGCGCAATCGATCGTAACCGCGCTGCTCGTCGGAGGACAGGCCCAGCGGCTCCGGATCGCCGGCGCCCAGCACGTTCGACGCGAGGACCTTGTTGATCGCGGCCGGGACGGTCCCGGGCATGTTCGAATGGACCCCGACGAGCTCCTTGCGGCGCCTTGGCGCCGATCACGTCGGTGATCTGGGCGCCCCAGTCGCCGCCCTGCGCCGCGTACCGCGCATAGCCGAGGCGCGGCATCAGCTTGATCCACGCGTCCGCGATCCGCACAGGGCCCCAGCCGGTCGTCGTCGGCTTGCCCGAGAACCCGTAGCCGGGCATCGAAGGAACGACGACGTGGAAGGCGTCCGCGGCGTCGCCACCGTACGCCGTCGGCTCCGCCAGCGGCCGGATGATGTTCAGCATCTCGATGACCGATCCCGGCCAACCGTGCGTGATGATGATCGGAAGCGCGTCCTCGTGGGGCGAACGGACGTGGATGAAGTGGATATCGAGATCATCGATCTCGGTGAGGAACTGCGGGAGCTCGTTCAGCCGGGTTTCAAACCGCCGGAAGTCGTACTCGCTCGCCCAATACCTCGCTAGTACCTGCATCGTCGCGAGCGGGACACCCTGCGAGTAAGTCGGACACCGTCTCCTTCTCGGGCCAGCGGGTCGCAAGGATGCGACGCCGGAGGTCGTCGATCTCGGTCTGCGCGACTTCGACCTTGAACGGTCGCACCGTCGGAGCGTCGCTCCCGTCATCCACGACGGTCGTCGGGGCCGGGGGTCACGATGGACATCGGGCGCCTCCTCGCAGCGGATCTGGCGTTCCGATCGCGGTTTAAGGCGGGAACGCGTAGCCCTGTCTGGCCCGACGGTCACGTGGTCTGGTGACTTCACGACTTGATCGACGGCGTTAGTCGACAGTCCGACCGGGCGAAGGAGGAACCGGACGCGGTCTGCGGAGCGCGTTCGATGCTGGCCTTCCGACCCACGGTGCGCCGCTGGGGAGCTGTGGTCAAGTTCGTGCTGGTCGGGATGGCAGGCGAGCCACGGTCGGGCGAGGAGCGCGGTCACGAACCCGGGCTCGGGGACCGAGGCTCGACGCAGCTCCGCGACTCCGCGCGTCAGGGACGCGAGCTGGTTCGCGCGTCGCGGGCGGTGGCGCTCGCAGAGGGACTGCCCACGACGACGAGGTCGTGGTCGTCATGCGCCGCGTGTAGCGTCGTCCGGTTGCCCCGTCGTTCCGACCCAACCCGCATCCACGATGCGAAACGCGCCGGCCTGCCGCGCCGGAGTGGGCGGCGCGTACCGCCAGACCGCGCCGAGACCTACCTGGCCTGTGAGGTTAGGCGCGAACCCCTCGACCTCCGAGTCGGTATCGCACGGAGCAGGTTCATACTCGCGCGGATGTTGCACACGATCGGCCGGGCGCTCGCGGCGGCAGGCGCGGCGATCATCTGGCTGCCATTCGCCGCGCTGGCGGGCCTGTACATCCTTCTGGCTCTGTCCTCACCTGGGCTTGGCGCAACGGACATGCCATTCGCGGTCGCGAGCATCGCCATCGTCGTAGGGCTGCCGATCCTGACGTGGCGCGCGACGCACACCACGGGCATCGCGGCCCCAGCCGCGCTCGCACTCGTCGGCGTTGTGGTCCCTCTGGTCTGGATGTCGCTGCTCCGGCCCGATCACTCAGCCCCCCTCTATTGGATCGCCGGTCTGGCCATCCTTGGCGGCGGAGCGACTGCGCTAGGCAGCCTGCTCATGATCGCCAGCCAAGCATCGCGACCGGAGGTAGCCGGAAAGGTCGGATGACCGGCCGCCCCGACCGTGAGCGCATCCGCGAGGCCAAGCGCGTTGGCCTCCGCGCCCGGATGGTCGGCGAATGGCGCGTCCCTCCGGACACCGCCGCCGAGCTGCTCGACGCGTGGGAGGCAGTGGCCGCAGCGCGCGGGCTTCCCGAAGATGACCCGACTTACCCCTCGGAACGGGAGGGTTGGCTTCGGGAACGCTCGAGCGCCTTCTGACAGGTGGGCCTACGCCCGCTCGAGAATCAGCGAGACCCGGCCCATCGGGCCGGGTCTCGCACGTGATCTGGTGGAGCCGACACTCGGATTTGAACCGAGGACCTGCTGTTTACGAAATCGAAGGACCTTCGTCCGAGATCGACCATGGCCTGCCCTCACGGTGGGAACCGCCGACTGAGATTCCACACGTGGCCCCAGCCTGCTACCGGGATCCATGGGCGCGGGGGTCAGCACAGGGGTCACCCGTCGGCAGTGATCGGGCGTAACGCGTTCTGGAAGACAGTCGGTCGTCAGTCGCGTCCGTCCGGGCGCGGACCATTGATTGGTGCGCTCGATCGGCGGCTCGAGATTTCCCGGATACCACTGCCGCACGCGCTGCAGCTCATCGGTGAGTCCACGGCCAAGCTCGCGTCGCGACCGTTCCTCCGCACCGGCGAGGAACGCGAGCCGTAGCTTCCGATTGAGCGTCTCGATCGGGGCGGTCCGACCGCCTGGCGGCTGGTCGCTCACGGGTGTGCAGCGGTCGCCGACAGCCAGCCGCGCGACCGGACATAGTCCTTCAACTTCTGGCTCGCATCGCTTCGGTGACCGAGCACCACGGAGCGGCCGTCGTTCCACTGGGAGACAGCGGCCTTCCCCGAACACCCGATGCGTAGCCCGAGGGCCTCGCCTTCCGCAGTGGTCGGCGCCGTCGGTTGTGTGGGCGGATGGTTCTCGAACAGCACGTCGTAATCCGCGATCGTCCAGCCAGCCATCGAATCCCTCCTGCAGTTCCTGATCGCTCCCAACGATTGGGTCACCGTCAAGCCCCCTCGTCACCGGTGAGTACCGAGTCCCCGCCTTCCACCGCGTGGCATTCGCGGATCGTCGGCCACGCCGAGGTCCCGCCGAACGAGCTCGTGCCCAACCCGCGGAACTGGCGCACCCATCCGGCTGACCAGCAGCGCGCCATGGCCGGGGCGCTGTCCGAGGTCGGTTGGGTCGCCGAGGTGCTGGTCAATCGCACGACGGGCCACGTCGTCGACGGCCACCTCCGCCTCGATCTCGCGCTAGCCGACACGAGCCGACTGTCCCCGTCACCTACGTCGAGCTGAGCGACGACGAGGAGCGCCTCGTCCTCGCGACGCTCGATCCGCTCGCCGCGATGGCCGAGGCGGAGTCAGCTTCCCTGGCCGGCGGTCCTCGCAGGTCTCGAGCCGGCGGACGCATCCCTTCGGGCGCTCCTCGAGGACCTCGCGCGCGAGCACGACGTGGCCTTCAGCCAGCCCGGTCTGGTCGACGCCGACGACATCCCGGATGTCCCTGAGCTGGCCGACGTCCACCTCAAGCCGGGTGAGCTGTACGCCCTCGGGGATCATCGGCTGCTGTGCGGGGACAGCACCAAGGCGGAGGACGTCGCAGCGCATCCTCAATGACCGCACCGTCGGCATCCTGTGGACCGATCCGCCGTATCGGGGTTAAGTACCAGACCAAGCTCTCGACCGAAGAAGCTGTGGCGCGCCACCGGCGCCGTGATGGCCTCGAGGTGCGCAACGATGCGCCCGATGGCATCCACGCGCTGCTGACGGCGATGCTCCGCCACACGCCGCTCGTGCCTGGTGGCTCCTACTACGTCGCCTCGCCGTCGAGCGCCGACGTCCTGCCCGCCTTCTATGCCTCCCTGGCGGAAGCGTCGATGCCCGTCCGGCAGCAGATCGTCTGGGTCAAGGACGTCTTCGTCATGGGCAGGCATGACTACCACTATCGCCACGAGCCGATCCTCTACGGCTGGAAGGACGGCGCCGCTCACCGCTGGTACGGCGGCCGAAGCCAGGACACCGTCTGGGAGATCCCGCGGCCGCGGCGGTCGGAGAGTCACCCGACCACAAAGCCCGTCGCGCTCGTGACCCGCGCCCTCGAGAACAGCAGCCGGCCCGGGCGATCTCGTGTACGAGCCGTTCGCGGGCTCGGGCACGACGCTGATCGCGGCCGAGCAGACGGGCCGGACGTGCGCGGCGATCGAGATCGACCCCCGCTACGCGCAGGTAGTCATCGAGCGGTGGGAGACGTTCACCGGGCGGACGGCGGAGCGGCTCGATGGGTCAACACGAACGCGCCGTCGTGTGCCTTCTTTCGCCTAGCAGAGGTAGGCGATGGTAGGGCGCGGCTGCGGCCACCTGAACGCCGACGGGGGCGGCCATGCGGCGCGACACCGATGAGCGGCGAGCCGTTCTGTTTCTGGCACTCACCCGAGACCGCCGAGGAGGCCGCGGAGGCCCGGCGCATCGGCGGCCTGCATCGCCGCAAGAAGCGGACGGTCGCCTCGGTGTACGGCTTTGAGGGCCTTCGCACGATCGAGGCGAACCAGGCACTCCTCGAGACGGCGGCGATCGAGACGCTCGCCCTGGAGAACTCGCTGGCCCGCAACCGCGCCCTCGGCGGCTTCGCGGCGATCGGCGCCAAGCTCGTCGAGGTCGGCGACCACGAGGAGCGATTGGCCGCGCTCGAGGCGGCGCTGGCCAAGCGCGGTTCGTCTGACGACGGCTTCGGCGGGTCCTTGTGACCGTCGCCCGGCGACTCACGGCGGTCGAGTCGTCCCTGTCGCCGACCGAGATCGTCTGTGCCTGGCTGGATGAGGCGCATGCCTTCGACTCGCTCGAGGCGTATGTGGGGTCGCAGCTCGAGCAGCCCGACGATCAGCACGTGCCCGATCGGCTGCTGTTCCAGGCCCGGGACGCGGCCCGGAAGCGGGTGAGCGGGACCAAGGATGCCGATGACCAAGTCAGGCAGGCACTGCGCGAGACGCTCTTCCGGTTCGAACTCGTGCTCCGGATCAACGTCCTCGTCCATGAGACCTTGGAACGCGAGACCCTCATCCGGATGGTCATCGGTTTGCGCTTCGCGATGCTCTTCCAGGAGCAGGACGATCCCGCCGCTGGCAGGTCGTGCGCCCAGCTGCTCCTGCTCGCGGACCGTCGGTGGCGGTACCTCCGCAACCTCAGTGCTGCCCGGGAGACGGTCGAGTCGGCTCATCTCGCTGGCCACGCCGCGCTATTCCCGGCACAGGAGCGACGGCTCCACGAGGCGCTCCAGGAGATGGGTCAATTGGTCGCCATGGCAGCGCGGATTGGCGAGCGGGACGGCTGGCTGCCGCCGGGTGAACCGGAGACTCCCGAACAGACCGAGGCGATCGTCGCCGGGCTGGTCGATGACATCGTCGAGCCCGCGAAGGTCCAGGCGCTCGAGAAGCTCGACGAGGGACGCCGCGCGTTCGGGATTGCGAGCCGTTGGCTTCGCCCGAAACTCGCGCAATAGCGGGCTGGACGGGGCGCCAGCCGCCGCCATCTCACTCGTGCGGCATGACGAGCGATTCACTGGCGCGCGCCTCGACGCCCCGTCGGCGGCCCTCTAGTGGATGACTGGCGGCGGAGGTGCGAACGGGAAACTGATGTACGCGACGTGAAGACGGCCCGGTCCATCCCTTCCGGGCCACGCGAGGACGAGATCCGCGCCCGACGTCGTCGTCGCAAGTCCCGGTGCGCCAGCGCTGCCCGTCGGATAGGTCAACTTGTCAGCGAACGCGCCGTTCGGGTTCGCCTGACCAAGGTCCGCCGTCGCCACGTACCCGAGGTTCAACGACTGGCCACCGTCCATCCCCGTCCACGCCACGTAGACGCGACCCGGATCGGACCCGAGCAACGCTGGGGTGTATCGCGACGATTGGCCCCACAAGGTCCACTTGCTGTCCCAGGAGTGTCCATCAGCGGAACTGATCAGGTTGATCGTCCCTTGTCCGTCGGTCCCGATCCACGCGACGTACAGCCGCCCGCCATATGTGCTGATCGCGGGGCCAAGCGACGTCGCCTCTGTTCCGATCCTGGTCGCTGGGGAACCCGGCGCCGCACCGTCGAGCGTGACGTACAGTCCGCCGTCGTTCCCGCGGTACGCGATGGCAAGCTGACCGTTGAACAGTGCGGCGGCCGGTCCGCTGGGGCTCGAGTCGCCGCCGCGAACGATCTTCGCGGCAAACGGATCGCCCGGGGTACCCGCGTACACATTCAGGTTGTGCCCGGGGTTCGTGCCCGTCCACACCGTCCAGACCGTGTTCCCGTCCGACGCGAGCGCGACGTGGTCGAGGGCGGTGTCATCGTGCGCGACGTGGTGGTCCGCGTCGTCGGAACGAGCGACGTTCACGCGGTGATTGCCCGATCCCGCCCAAGCGAGATACGCGTGCTCGGCGACGAACGTCCCGTTCACAGCCGCGACCGCAACACCGAACTCGGTGGTCTCCGTTCCGACGGACGACTGGGTGAGTCGAGCCGGACCGACTTCGACCTCGGCCATCCGACCATCCGCGGACAGCGATCGGAGCTGCACGGTGAACGCGTCATCTGACGCGCTCCAGAGCTGCGGCGCTCCGTTCCGCTCATCGATGACGTCGACGAAGACGACGTTTCCAGCAGGGTCCAGTCGGTGGATCACGATGCCCGGCGGCGTCGGGTCGTACATGCCGTTCGCGCCCGGGTTGAACTTCGGACCGAGCCCGATGCCCCGATCCCAGCCATGTGAGCCGCGGTGCTCGACGAACCACGTGTTCGCCGCGGTCCTCGCGATCCCGAGGATCATGTTCGACGGCGAGAACGCCGCGCCGTAGCTGATGAGCGAGAGCCTCGACGGGGGATGTGTCAGATCGAACTCCGCCACGCACGGTGCCGTCGCGAAATCGGGCAGGTACTTCCAAACCGTCGCGGCGGCTGGAAGGGGACCCATCTGGACGGTCCATCCCGCCGGGATGCCCGGCGGAACCGCTTCGCTGGGCGGCCAGGCATCCGCCCATGGCGAGCGATAGCCGTGGATGTCGTGGCTCATCACACAGTACGGATCGCAGTACTCCGAGTCCGGGTTGCCGAAGGCAGGCCCCCAGGAGTGGTTGAAGCCGATGGCGTGTCCGAACTCGTGGGCCATGAACGAGTGGTCCCCACCGACATCGAGCTCACATGTCGAACCCCACCCGCCGGCGTCCGACGGCGGCGGACTGATGAACGCCACAGGAACGTCCGCGGGTCCGAAGGCGATCCCGTTCGCTTCAGCGGCGGCCTTCGCCGCCGTGATGACGGCGGCGCGGTTCGGATTCGTGGTCGATCCGTCGGGTTGGCGAGTGATCGACAACCCCGTCAGCTTTCCGACATCGACGAGCATCGCCGGATCGAACGACATCTGCCCGAGCGTTGCGTCCCGCCAGAGCTGAGCGACGCTCCAGTGCCCGGGCGTCTCGGAAAACATCTGGACGAGCGTCGCGTCCGGGATCAAGGGTGGGATGGTCCAACCATCCGGCACCGTCTCCCACTCACACCTGATGATGACGGCTCGCTTCTTCTGCACTGTGCACTCCTCGCTCGTGCATCGATCGCAAGACACTCGCACTTGACCGTCTGTGCGGCGTCGCGCTGGCCGTCATGCGGACGAACACCCCTCGGGGAGGCGTCTCAGAGGGCTCACGGCGCTCCGGTCTCTCGCCGGATGGGCGGGCGGACGGACCATGTCGGCAGCGTTGAGTGGTACCGCATCGCGCTAGCACACCATGACCGGTTCGTGGTGATGCTAGGCAGCTCCCCATTCGGCAGCGCCGTGCGCCGCGTCCGTTAGGGTCGCTGGAGTCGAGCCCGGAGCCCGCTTGAACGCCATGCTCATCCACCGGCTATACGTTCGCCGGGTCCGGCGCAAACTGGTGACCTCGATCCATTAACAGCGACGGGGCGTTCAGTGGACCTGTAATGGAATGATTCCCGAGGGTGCAAGCCCTCTGGCTGCACGGGGACGACCGCTCGGTGTCGAGTATTCTTCGATGTATCTGTGGTACATGGAGAAGTTCGTGGCCGAGGGCAATGACGCCAGAACGAAGAGTGAGGCCGCGTATCGCATCCTTCGCCGCGCGATTGTCAGCGGTGAAATCCGGGGTCAGGCGCCGATCGACGAATCAGACCTCATCCGGAACTACGGGCTCGGGCGTACGCCGGTCCGCGAAGCGCTCAAGCGCCTCGCCCAAGAGCAGTTCCTCGTGTGGGGCTCTCATAGGACGCCGTATGTCCGTGACATCGGCGTTCAGGAGCTGACGCCGCTCTACAAGGCACGTGAGCTGCTCGAGGTCCCCTCTGCGCGGCTGGCCGCTGAGACCAGCACGAAACACGAACTCACTGTCCTCGACAACATCGCCGGCGGGTTGGAGGCAGCGTATGCGGCCAATGACGTGTACGAAGCGGTCGAACTCGACCACGAGTTCCACGGATCAGTCGCCGACGGGACGCACAACCCGTTCCTCGCGCGCGCCGTCCGAACGCTCAACGAGGCCTCGCTCCGCCTGTGGTTCGTTGGGATCGAGCGGTTCCCGCGACCCCCGGGCAGCAATGACCACCGCGACATCGTGCAGGCGATCCGGTCACGCGATCCCGATGCCGCTGAGTCAGCCGTGCGCGCGCACATCGCCAACTCATTCGAGCGCCAGCTGATCCTCAACGGACTGGTGCCGTCCGCGTCGGCGCCCCATTGGGTGGCTACAGAAAATACCGCGAGTCAGTCCATCGCGCAGACGGCGGTGGGAGCAACATCAAGAGCGGGGTTGACGTCGAAGAAGCCGACGGGCTGAAGCGAGAAGCCGACCCGTTCGATGGGCATGACCGGCCAATCCTCAGGCCTGGGCACGTGGTGGGAGCCGAGCGTGTACCAGACGACGACATCGGTGTTCTCGATCGGCCGATCGGCGGCGGTCCATGCAGGTAGGCCATCGCCACCCGGATGCTGATTCGGATAGTCACCGGCCGGGAACCGTTCGTCGGCCGAATACGGGGTCACCCAAAGGTGCTTCGCAAGGAAGCCGGCCCGCCGCATCACATCGGAATCGGGGCTCGCGAACGGGAGGACGCTGCCATGCGGTTGGAGCCTGTACGCGACGGGCTGGCCGAGGCTGTTCGCCATATTCGGGTTCTCGATCAACCAATGACGGCCGGACAGCGGGTTCGAGACGCGTTGCGCCTCGGATTCGGTCCGGAAGCGCGTTCTTCGTGTGGCAAACCCGGTGCCATAAGGGTTGTCGGGCCCTCGCGGGGCCGCCTCGGTGTTGACTTCCACGACACAGTTCTGCTCGCCGTCGATCGCGAGATCGAGCCGCATGCCGAAGAAGTGCTGGTGGTTGCTTGCCAGCGTGCCCGGCGCGATCACCGTTCCGAACTCGCTCGTCTCGCCGGGGCCGACGCCGTTGGTCAGCAGCACGCCCGTGAGTTTCACCTCGAACTCGATCGAGGCGTCTTGGTAGAAGTACCAGTAGAGGCCGTATTCGTAGTTGCCGGCCGTGAAGATCGAAGAAACCACTAGACGGCGGGATCGTCGGACCTCGGCATGCTCGAGCGTAGCGTCGTAATGCTTCCAAAGGAGGCTGTGATCCTCCTCGTGCATGCAGATGGCCTGCGGAATCTGGTAGGCGGTGCCGGCGCCGGTTACTAGCTCGACATCGAAATAGTGGATGACGCCAAGGCAATCGCAGCCGCGCTGCAGCGAGTTGGTCATCATGCCGACGCCGTACTCGCCGACATCGAAAGCGTTACGCCACGCACGGCCCGGCCGAGGATCGCCGTACGGCACGACCAGCTCTCCGAGCGAGAGGCGGTGGGCAATGCTGCGAGATCGGCCGCCGTCGAGGTATTCGATGGCGTGGAGCACCAGACCCTCACGCGCCGTAAAGCCGACACGAAACTGCCACTTCTGCCAGTTCACGCGCCAGCCCTCGACGCTGAAGCTCACGCCATCCGGCTGCGAGATGTTGATGGGCTGCAGGTCCGAGCGAAGCGGGGGCAGCTTCGCCGGAAGGTAGGCGCCGTTGCCGGGGGCGAGAGGCACGACGCCTAGGTCGTCGACCCGTATCACCTCCATCGAATCCATGTCCACGAAGGCGTGCAGCCCTTCAATCGGCTTCGCGTAGGGGTTATCGTCGGTCTCACTCCGAAAGAAGCACAACGAGTACATGACGCGCCGGTCGCGTAAACCTTCGGGTGCGAGGCCACCGATGCCCCATGGTTCGACGAGGACACGCTCCGGATCGGTCACCCCGCGCCGGGCGAGTGCCGCAACGAACCGCGTATCGCGTCGCAGCACACGCTCGAATTCCAGGTACTCGTCCAGGTTGATCGGCGGACGGACGCCGGGGACCTCGCGACGACCGACGACCGCACCATCAGTTACCGACACGATGAACTCAAACGTCGAGCGATTGACGGGCTCGCAAATCACGATGAAGGCCTCGCGATTCGCGCCGGCGCCTGGCGTGAGATCGCGGAGTGCGGCCTTGGACGGTTCGTGGAGGCTCACCTCGATCACTCGGCCGCGATCGGACACGTATCCGCCTTCCCGGAGAATGCCGACGGCGGCTTCCATCTCGGCGCCTGTCAATGGATCGAGCGGATGGGGAACGGCCACGGGAGCCGTCGTGACGGCCGAACGTCCCTGGGGCTCCGCCATGACCTAGCCCTCCGCCATTGCGCGTACGATTGCCGTGCAGTTAATATATCAAGCGTACGCGGGCCGGTGGGGCGCCGCTTTGGTCGTTGCGGCAGGGCAGGTCCCGGTGAGGCCCTTCCGTTTGACGGAAGGAGGAGGCAGTGCGCAGTCCTTGGACCCTGGCTCGCGTGGCGCGGGCTTCCGTCGTGCTCCTGCTCGTCGCGGCTTGCAGCCCCGCGAGCCCGGCCACCGCGCCGGCATCGGTTGCGAGCACCGCCCCATCGACCGCGCCGTCAACGGCGCCTTCGGCAGCAGCCGGCTCGCCGAGCACGAGTGGCGAGGCCGTCACTTTGAACGTCATCTTCTACTCGGGCGACGTCCACGACAATTACATGAAGGCCGTGGTCGAGCCGTACCAGACAGCCCATCCCAACGTCACGATCAACCTGATCGGCGCCGATAGCTCGGCCCAGATGCTTGCCCAGCTGAGGACCGAGAAGGCGAACCCCACACTCGACGTCACGATGCAGGACCTCACGGTCGCCCAGGTTGGCTACAACGAGGGCCTCCTGCAGCCGTTGGATCCGTCCGTCGTAACGAACCTGGCCGATCTAGACCCGCAGGCCAAGTTCACGAACAACCAGGGCGCCGGGGTAACGTTCAATTCATACGTCCTGGCTTATGACCCCACGCGGGTGACGCCGGCGCCAACCTCGTGGAAGGACGTCCTCGATCCCAAGTTCAAGGGCCAGATCGGCACTTGGGCGACCCCCGACCTCGAGGGCCTGTTCCTGCTGATCGCGGTCGACAAGGCGCTGGGCGCCGACTACAAGACGTCGATCCAGCCGGCGCTGGACGCGCTGCATAAGGCCGCCGACAACATTCAGACCTTCACGCCGAACCCCGACGTCTACCCGCTGATCATCGCGGGTCAGATGATGATGGGCACGGCCTACAACGCCCGGGCCCAGCTCGCGCTGGATGGGGCCAACGGCAAGATGGCGATTGCCTCGCCGACGGAAGGCGTCATCTTTCAGATCAACCGCATCAACCTCGTGGCGGGCTCGAAGCACCCGGCAGAGGCGCAAGACTTCATCAACTATGCGCTCAGTCCCGAGGCCCAGGCGGCTTTCACAAAGATCATGTTCTACTCGCCGACGAACCCAAAGACGGCCCCCCTGCTGGCGCCCGAAATCCTCAATCGCACGGCATCGGCGCCGGGCATCAACTACATCCCGGTGGACTGGGACTTTCTCATCCAGAACCGGGATCAGTGGGACCAGCAGTACCAGGCGCAGATCGTGAACCACTGAATTTGCCAGCGCGAACGCCGCGGCCACCGTCCCCTTGGTCGGCCGTGGCGCGCCCTATTCGGAGGAAAGCTGTGCGCGCTGCTGTCATCCAGGTTTCGAGTCAGGCCGATAAGACGCGCAACACCGAGACCGCAACTCGGTTGATCCGGGAAGCCGCCTCGGCTGGCGCCGAGTTGACACTGCTGCCCGAGTACTGGACCTATCAGGGACCCGAGGACGGTTACCTCGAAGCCGCCGAACCTATTCCCGGCCCAACGAGCGAGGCCTTATCCGACCTCGCCCGCGAGCTCGGGATCTTCATCCACGCCGGCAGCATGCCCGAGCAGGTGCCAGGCAACGAGCGCGCCTACAACACCTCCCTGCTCTTCGGACGCGACGGTCAGCAGCTCGCGCGCTACCGCAAGATCCACCTCTTCGACGTCGACCTCCATGGCGAGGTCACCGAAAACGAGTCGCATACGATCGCCCCCGGCGAGGACGTCGTCACCGCGTCGGTGGATGGCTGGACTCTTGGTCTCTCCATCTGCTACGACCTGCGGTTTCCGGAGCTCTACCGCGAGCTGTCTGAGCGTGGGGCCGACATCCTCGTGATCCCGTCCGCGTTCACGATGTTCACGGGCAAAGACCACTGGGAAGTGCTCGTCCGCGCCCGCGCGATCGAGAACCTGTCGTACGTGCTGGCCGCCGGCCAGTACGGCCGCTACGAGGGGGGCACGAACTTCGGTCGCAGCCTGATCGTCGACCCGTGGGGCATCATTCTCGCCACGGTGCCGGACGGCGAGGGCTTCGCGCTCGCCGACCTCGACGCCGCGGCCGTCCAGCAATTCCGAAGCCAGCTGCCCGCGCTCCAGAACCGAAGGCTCGGCCGCGCGGCCATCCCAGCCTAGATGGAAGGCCGGGCTTGACGGCCAACGAGGCTTCGCGGGAGCGAGGCCACCGGTTGCGGGTCCAAGAGCTGACCCGCGAGTTCGGGCCCGTCGTCGCAGTCGATCACGCCACGCTCGATGTCCAGCCGGGCGAGTTCGTGGCGGTCCTCGGGCCTTCGGGCTGCGGCAAGACGACCTTGCTACGCATGATCGGCGGCTTGACGGAGCCCACGGCCGGTGAGATCTGGCTCGACGAAGGGCGCATCGACGACCTGCAGCCAAACCAGCGATCGATGGGCTTCGTATTCCAGCACTACGCGCTCTTCCCCCATCTGAACGTGGCCCGTAACGTGGCCTTCGGCCTCGAGATGCAGGGCGTGTCCCGCGACGAAGTCAAGCGCCGTGTCGACGACGCGCTCGGCGTCGTCCAAATGCGCGATTACGGCCAACGCCGCGTGCGGCAGCTTTCGGGCGGCCAGCAGCAGCGAGTCGCCCTCGCTCGAGCCATCGTTACGGAGCCCAAGGTTCTCCTGCTTGACGAGCCGTTCTCGAACCTCGACGCGAAGCTCCGGACGGAACTGCGGACGGAGCTACGCGACCTCCAGCGCAAGCTCGGGATCACGACCGTATTCGTTACCCACGACCAAGCCGAGGCGATGACGCTTGCGGATCGCGTGATCGTGATGAACAGCGGCCGGGTCGTGCAGCAAGGCAGCAGTCAGTCGATCTTTGAGTCGCCGGCCGACTCCTTCGTTGCCGGATTCGTGGGGCGCGCGAACTTCTTCACAGGAACGCTCGTCTCCTCGCGGGAGGGGGTTGCGCGCGTGAACCTAGACGGGACGGAGATGATGGCCCGCGCGCCAAGAGTAGGCGCCTCTGGCGACGTGACCGTCATGGTCCGGCCACATCGGATCCGTGTGGCCAGCGGCCCCCCAGCGACGAGCGGGCTCGAGGGCAAGGTGCGCGACGTCCGTTTCCTTGGCGACCACCTCGAGGTAATCGTCGTCGTCGGATCGAGGGTCGTGGAGGTATCGCTGGCGGACACCGCGGTCGGTCTCGAGCCCGGCGACGCGGTCGTGCTGAGTTGGGAACCCTTGGATGCCGTCGTCCTGGATGAGGAGGGAACATGAACGTCGCGATCAAAGTTGGACCGCAACCCAGCGACCTCGACGATGGCCTGCTCCAGCAGCTCAGGGAGCTGAGCGTGCCGACGCTGGGACACTACATCGAGAACGGCGCGCTCGATCCCGGGATCCGGGCGGCGGTGGTTCCCGCTCGCTTCGTCGGCCGGGCAGTCACCGTGCGGACAATCGCGCCCGATTCAGCGCTCGTGCACAAGGCCGTCGGGATGCTCAGCCCGGGCGATGTGCTCGTTATCGACATGGGTGGCGACACTCGACACGCGCCGGTCGGCGAGGTTGTGACCCTTGGTGCGAAGCTGCGCGGCGCGGCGGCGATCGTGATCGATGGACCGTGCACTGATGTGGTTGAGCTGGGCGTGCTCGGGCTGCCGGTGTTTTCGCGTGGGTCATCATGCCTGACGACCAAGCTTCTGGGCATAGACGGAGGCGGGATCAACATCCCAGTGTCGTGCGGTGGCGTGTCGGTCAACCCTGGCGACATCGTCATAGGCGACGAAAACGGCGTGCTGGTCCTCGATCGCGAGGTGGCCCGGGAGTTGGCGCCGACTGCCCGGAAGGATGATCTCGAGGAGCCCGAGCTCCGCGACGCCTTACGGCACGGTGCAGTGCTGCCGGACGAGACGGGCGTGACAGCCATGCTGCACGAACGCTTTGGGATCTAAGGGACCAGCGCATGCGCCGACGCCCATTCTCGATGACCGGGTTCCTCGCCGTCCCGGCCCTCCTCGTGGTGCTTGCCTTCTTCGTCGCACCGATGCTCAGCGTCATCCGTATGAGCTTCGATACTTACCTCAGCGGCGGCCAGCAGGCGTCGACCTTCAGCCTGTCCTCGTACGAGACCGCGCTGACTGACCGTCTGGAGCTCGGCGCGGTTGGGCGGACCGTGTACCTCGCCATCCTGGTCACCACCCTGACGATGCTCGCGTCTTATCCGATTGCGCTCTTCGTCGCTCGTGTGAACCCGCGCTGGAGGGCACTTCTGCTCGCGCTTGCCGTGGCGCCGCTGCTGACCGCGGACGTCGTGCGCGTGTATGGCTGGCTGATCCTGCTGGGCTCGAACGGAATCGTGAACTCGATCCTTCTCAATGCGGGGCTGATCTCTGGCCCGGTCCAGCTCGTGTACAACGAGACCGGTACGATCATTGGGCTGGTCGAAATCCTCATGCCTTACGCGATCCTGACGCTGTTCGCCTCGCTCGTGGGACTCGACCTGAGCCTCGAAGAGGCGGCCGCGAGCCTCGGCGCTGATCGGTGGCAGACCTTCCGGCGCGTGATCCTGCCGCTGTCGCTGCCGGGCATTGCGGTTGCGTCGCTGCTGACCGTCGTCCTGATCATCAGCTCGTACATCACACCGTCCATCCTAGGCGGCGGCCGCGTGTTCACGGTTGCCGTCGAAATCTTCCGCCACGCGACGCTGACGCTGAACTGGCCGCTGGCTTCGGCGTTGGCCGTGCTGCTGCTCGCGGCGTTCGCCATACTCCTCGGCGCCTACGGCCGGCTATCGCGTCGGATCGAAGCCTCGGTGCGCGGGTGAAGCGATGACAGTCGCCGCACACCGCCGCCGTCGACGCATCGGGTCGTTCGCCTGGCGTCTGCTGATTCTCTTGCTGTACGCGTACCTTCTCGCCCCGATCATCGTCGGGGCAGTCATCGCGTTTAGCTCCTCGAATAGCTTCGTCTTTCCGCCACCCGGATTCAGCCTTCGCTGGTTCAACGCCCTCCTTGCGAACGCCGAGTTCATGCGGGCCCTCGCGTTGAGCCTGCAGGTTGCCGCGGCGTCGACCGTGCTGGCGGTGCTGCTCGGCAGCGCCGCGGCAGTCGCGGTGACGCGCGGCCGCTTCCGGGGTCGCGATTTCGTGCTCGGCCTGCTTACGTTCCCGTTGATCGTGCCCTCGGTGGTCGTCGGCCTCGGGCTGCTGCTCGTGATAGCGCCGCTTGGCCTCATCGGCAGCCTGCCCATGCTCCTGGGCGCGCATACCCTTGTGACGATGCCGTTCGTCGCCCTGATCGTGTCGGCCGGGATCGGGCCGTCCCGCCCGAGTACGAGGAAGCGGCCCGGAGCCTCGGCGCTACACCGCTTACGGCGTTCCGGCGCGTCCTCATCCCGGAGATCGCGCCGTCGGTGTTGGCCGCCGCGGCCATCGCGTTCATCGTGTCCATGGGGGAGGCATCGATCACGCTCTTCATCATCGGCCGCCAGGCGACACTGCCCGTGGTGATGTTCCGGTTCGTGACGTCCAAGCTCGACCCGACGCTCGCGGCGGTGTCGGTTGTGTTCCTGGGCTTCACGGTGATCGCGGTCGTCGTCGTACAGGTCACGCTGGGCGGGCTGAGACGGCTGTCGCCTACGCCATGACGCAGCCGCACCGGCGCAATCGACCGTTGGACCGTAAGAGCCCGTCGGTGTTTACCGCGGGCCGCCGCGTCTCGTCACCAGGGCGGAGCGATCGCCTCGACAGTCTCGAGGTTCCCGACGGTCCCATCATCGCTGAGCGGAACGACCGCAACCTGGTCAGCGCCAGCAGAGAGCGCCTCTCGAAGCCGTCGGCGAATCTCTTCCGGCCCACCGGAGATCACGAGCGCCGCAGCCAACCTGGGTGACGGATCAGGAGCGAGGTCGGTGTGCGCGAAGCCGAGCTCGAGAAGGTTCGCCACATAAGCAGGAAGGGCGACGTAGTTCCGCAAGTAGGCGGTCGCGGCAGCCAAGGCACGATCGGCATCTGCGTCCAGTCGGACGACTTGGGCGACCACCAACGTCGGACGAGGGCGCGCTGCCGCGGTCGCGGCTTGGTCCAAGCGTTGGCGCACGCTCGGGATGGCTCGGATCGGCACCAAGTACGGAAACGCTCCGTCGGCCTCCTCGCCGGCGACGCGCACCATGCCCGAGCGGAGGGCCGCGATGACGATCGGGGGTGATCCAAAGGGAGTCGCCGCGCGATACGGCGCGGACCGATACCGCTCCAGGTATGACCGCATCGCGGGCGCCGGCGCGTCGTAGGCGTGTCCTCGAAGATCTTCGACCCAAGGTTTGTGGCTTACTCCCAAGCCGAGCACGGACCGACCCTGTGCAAGCTCGTGGAGCGTTCCGGCGGCGGACCTCATGGCGGCTGGATCCCGGCCATAGATGTTCGCGATGCCCGTCCCGAGCACCAACGACGAGGTCTGCTGGGCCGCGACGCCGAGAAGGCTGAACGGATCGCGGCCGAAGCCTTCACGCGTCCAGAACGAGCCATAGCCGGCGGACTCGACTCGTCGGATGAACTCGATGGCGTCCTCGATCGAGAACGCGTCGAGGCCCGACCAGATCGCGTAGGGCGACAGCTTCATCCAGTGGCCTCGCGCTCATGCCTGATGAGATCCGTCACAGAGTTGCGGTCTCGCTCGATCAAGAGCGCCAAGCCGCGTATCGCAGCGCGGTTCAGGAGATCGATGCTGCAACGCTGACCTTCGGCGTCCGTCATCGGCGTTTGGTCCGGGTGCCCGTAGACGAGCATCACCCCGCCGGCACGAACGCCTCTTGTGGACGCTACGACGAAGAGGGTGGCTGCCTCCATCTCCGAGCACAGCGCGCCCCCGGCCATCCACGCCGCCCACCGTTCGGCGAGCCGCCCCGGCATCGGCATCCGTTCCGGTTCGCGCTGGCCGTAAAAGGCGTCCTTCGACTGGCCGATGCCGACGTGGGCAACCGCGCCGACCTCGCGGGCCCCATCGCGTAGGGCGAGCACTACGTCGGTGTTCGCCACGGCGGGGAACTCGTAGGGCATGTAGTGCGACGAAGTGCCCTCATCGCGGATCGCACCGGAAAGTACGGCGAGATCGCCCGGCACGATCCACGGCTGCATCGAGCCAGATGTCCCGACGCGGATGAGCGTGTGCGCGCCGAGCTTGACGAGTTCCTCCGCCGCCGTGGCGGTCGAGGGGCCGCCGATCCCCGTTGAGGTCACAGAGACCGTTTCGCCGAGCAGCGTTCCGGTGTAGGTGGTGAACTCGCGATTTCGGGCCACGAGACGGGCTCCGTCGAAGTGCTCGGCGACACCCTCACATCGCCCGGGATCGCCAGGCAACAACACGTAACGGCCGATGTCGCCCACGTGGAGGTCAAGGTGTTCGACGTACCGCGACGTGGCCGTCATCGTCGTCCTCTGCGGTCGCGGACGACTTGCGCACGATGTCGCCGATCCCCCAGCCGACTTCGCCTTCCGGTCAACGGACCGTTCCAGCCGGGGTGAGCCCCGCAAGATTCGGCATGACTGTTGTCGCGTAGACCTGGATCGTCTCGCTGTGCTGGCTATCGACCAGGTACAGGTTGATGTTGTCGACGCCAAGGGACCGCAACTGCTCGATCCGCTCGACGTGCTCGTCAGGGGAGCCGACCAGGCACGAACGGATCACCAGATCTCGGTCGACCTCCCCGGCCCCGTCAGTCAGGTAAGCGCCTGCCCAACCTGGCGCGACCGCTGCCCAGCGAGGAGCCGCGATCTCGAGATGATGTCGAAGGAACGCCGGGTACCACTTCGTGTGGGCGACACCATCGTCGATGGCACCGACATGCGCTGGTACGGCAACCATCACTCGGCATGATCCCGGCGGCCGTCCGGCTGCGATCTCCCGATCACGGACGTACGAAACGAGAACCTGGACGATCTCTGGGTCGCCGATCTGCAGGATCACGCCGTCGCCGACTCTGGCCGCAAGATCCAGGACGGCCGGTCCGTACCCGGCGATCCAGACGGGAATGGTCCGTGGCTCCGCCCAGGGCAGCCTCACCGCGGTGCCGTTGACTTCCACGGTGCCCCCGGAGGTCAGCGACCGGATGTCGGCGATGCTCCTTTCGAGGTCGGGGATCGACGCGGGCCGATCCCCCATCAGCCGAACGGCGCTGTCGCCGCGACCGATGCCAAGTTGCACTCGTCCACAGGTCACCGCGTCGAGCGTCGAGAGGGCCGAGGCGGTCACGGTGGGGTGGCGCGACGATGGATTGGTGACGCAGGTCCCTAGCCGGATCCGACTGGTCGCCGCTCCGATGATCCCCAGCAGGACGTATGGCTCCATCGCGGCGATGTGGTTGTCAAACACCCATCCATCGGCGAAGCCACCTTCCTCGGCTTGCTGCATCAAGCGCGACAAGGGTCGCCGGTTCGTGCTCGAGCCGGAAGGTGACACCCAGCTCGATCGCCGAGGCGGGCCCGCTCATTCGCGGTTCGACTTCGACATCGGGGCGCCGAGGCAGATTCGCCCGAGCGTCGGCGCATAGCGTGACCCATGTGGCTCGAAACGAGCGACGGGTAGCGGCGCCGAGACGGACTTCGACCTGAGCACGTGCCCGATGCTAGCGCATACGTATCCACGGACGCCATACTCACTTCATGCGGCGGGTCGACCTGCGCGAACAGTCAGGGTTGCGGCATGCGTGGCTGCACGCGGCCCGTACACTGGGCCCCATGCCCAAGGGCGTGACAGGCAGTGCGTCCACGTCCGCGGTCACCTCGCGCGATGTCGCCCTCGCCGCCGGGGTCGCCCAGTCCACCGTTTCACGAGCGCTCAACGAGCATCCCTCCGTTCGACCGGATACCCGTGCCCGGGTCCGTGAAGCAGCCGATCGACTCGGATACATCCCGAACGCGGCAGCACGAAGCCTGATCAAGAGCCGGACGAATCTTGTCGGGCTGCTCGTCTCGAACGTCATGGACGCGTACGTGCCCGAGTTGATCGACGCGGTCACAGGCGCCGCCTTCGAGCGCGGCTACACGATCATCATCGGGAGTGTTCAAGAACGACCTGACCTGCAGCTCGCGTATCTACGGATGCTCGCCGAGCACCAGGTGGCCGGGGCGATCTTGACCTCGGGATTGCTGGGCAGCGCCGACGCCGATCCGACCGTTCATCCAGCGCGGACTCCCGATGGTCTTCGCGAACCGTGAGATCGACGGGATCGAGTCGGATGCGGTCGTGTTCGATAACACGACCGCCACCCGCCTCGCGACGAGACACTTGATCTCCCACCGGCGCGAACGCCTCGCCTTCATCGGTGGACGACCCGATGCGGCGACGACACGCGATCGCGTCGTCGGATTCCACGAGGCCCTGAGTGAGTCCGGCGCCGCATCTGCGGGAGTCCATCTCGGCAGCTACAGTCGCGACTTCGGTTACGAGGCGACGCGTGACCTCCTGCGCGAAGGCGCCACAGCCGACGGACTGGTCGCTGCCGACGATACCGTGGCGATCGGGTGCCTCGATGCGATCGCGGACGCCGGTCTCGCCGTGGGCACGGACGTCGCGGTGATCGGCTTCGGAGATCAGCCTGCGGCTTCGATGCGCTCCGTATCACTGACCACCGTGGGCGCAAGTGCACGAGCGCTCGGCCGGGCATCGTTCGAACTCCTCGTCGATCGCCTTGAGGGTCGGATCGACGGTCCCAGGCGCCGGGTCGAACTCGGACACGAGCTCATCCTGCGTTCCTCATGCGGTGGACACGACGCTGAGGGTGCGGCGCCCTAGATGAGATCGGCGCGCACCGGTCACCTGGGACTGCGCCATCTGCTCCAAGAACCGGACGAACGTTGCCTTCTGCCATGGCCCCAAGGACACGTGCCTGTCCCGCGGGCCGCATACGCATGCCCGTTCGGCAAGGTCTCGCCACCGCGATCCCCATTGACATCGACTGGTACCGTTGGTGGATACGTATTCATCGCGTGAGGAGGAGCGTCCGTGATGTCGCAACTGGAGGACTCCACCGGGGTCCCAGGCCGCCGTCGTTTAGCAGCCGCTCCCTCCCGGATGACTGCGGCAAGCCTCGCGCTGATCGTCGCCGCGTGCTCGGGAACGGCTCCCGCGACCGCTGGCCCGACGACGGCGGCGGCAGGCACGCCCGCGCCGAGCGTCGCATCGGCGACCGAAGCGCCCTCAGCACCCGCCACACCCCAGACGCTGACCTTCACCCCGTTCCCGCTCTGGAACGGCGTTGACGGATCGAACCCCAACGGCCAGCCCGACGAGTACTGGAAGAAGCTGGCGGCCGATTACACGGCCCTTCACCCGAACGTCACGATCAACGTGGAGATGGGGGACTGGGGTACTTCGCAGCAGACGCTGACCTCGCAACTCGCAGCGAATACGCCGCCCGACGTCATGTACATGTGCGACAACAATGCGCTCACGTACGAGCAGTACCTCGTCGACATGGACCCGTACATCGATGACGCGTACCGGGCGGACGTCACTCCTGCGACATGGGATCTCTACTCAGTCAATGGCAAGGTTCAGATGCTGCCGGCCATGGTCCAGTGGAACGCTTTGATCATCAATCGCGCCCTGTTCGAAGAGCGGGACGTTCCCGTTCCGGCCGACCCCGAGCGCGCCTGGACCTGGGATCAGTTCATGGACGCGGTGCGGAAACTGACATTCACGAGGGCCGACGGAAGCAAGGTCTATGGGACTGCCATCGCCGGTGTCGCCAACGCAAGCGACGTCGAGTGGTACAACCTTCACTATCTCTTCAATCGCGGTGCCCGATTCATGGATCCAGCCCTTACGAAGTTCACGTTGAACGACCAGAAGGGCGTGGATGGGATGCAATGGCTACTGGACCTGCAGGACAAGGAAAAGGTCGTCCCTCCGGGCGCGGCAGGACTCACCTGGGGTGACGCATGGGACATGCTCTACCGCGGGCAGATCGCGATGTGGCACGGTGCGCCGTGGACGGTCGCCCAGGCCGACGGCAGCGGCGGAGACTCCAGCAACCTCATGATCGTCCAGTACCCGACGTTCCCAGGCGAACCCATGGTCACTGACATCGCGTCCTGCGGATTCGGCGTCTTCGAGTACCCCGACGCTGACCGAACGGCGGCCGCGATCGACTTCGCCAAGTACGCCACCAGCACCGACCGGCTCAAGGACTGGAAAGCGGGTGGCTACGTGCCGGCGCGGCTCTCGGCGGCCGATGGGCTCTACGCTGGTGACGCCAACATGGCGGCGTACTCGCTCATGGGCCCGGATGGCCAGCACTTCTGGTCTCGTGCGGTCGACATCCTGTCCTACGCGGATCCGATGAACGCGATCCTCCCGTCGGTGCTGAATCACGAAGCAACGCCGAAAGAGGCGCTCGACAAGTTCGTGTCCGAGGCCCAGCCCATCTTCGACGCAGGACTCGCCAAGGCGTCGTAGGCCGCCATCGGAAGGGCGCCAGGCCCTACGGATGACCGCGTGACGTCCGCCACCGTTGAACTGACCGAAGCCGCAGCAAGAAGGCGCCGTCGCCGGCGCCTTCTTGATGTCACGTGGAGTTACGTGTTCCTGCTCCCAGGGCTCATCGTCTTCCTGGTCTTCCTTGGCCTGCCGTTGGCTCTTGCGGTCTTCCGCAGCATGGAGGCGGGTCGCCCGGGCTTTACCGAATTCGTCGGGCTCGACAACTACGCGGCAGTGTTGGCGAACCCTACGTTCTGGCTATCGCTTCGGAACACGGTCGTGTACGCCCTGGTTACCGTAGGTCTCGGCATCGTGATCTCCCTCGCTTTGGCGGTGATGATCTTTCCCTACGGGCCGCGCACGCAAGCGATCTTCAAGGCTGCCTTCTATCTGCCAACGGTGATCTCGGCCGTCGTCGTCACCATGATCTGGGCGTGGCTGTACAACCCGCCGTACGGCATCCTCAACTGGTTCCTCTCGCTGTTCGGTGTGCCGCCGGTAGCGTGGCTTGGAACCTCTGCGACCGCGATGCCCGCGTTGATGGCGATGAGCCTGGCGACGACGCGGGGGGTCGGCGTCATCCTCATCACGGCAAGCATGGCGAGCATCCCGGGCGAGATCTACGACGCCGCGAGCATCGACGGTGCTGGTCGCTGGACGCTGTTCCGTCGAGTGACGTTTCCGCTGATCCGCCCGGTGGTTCTCTACCTGCTCTTGATCTCGACGATCGAGGCCAGCCAAGTGTTCACCCCGATGTGGGTCCTGACCCATGGTGGGCCGCAGAACGCCACGACGACGGTCGCATTCCTGATCTACCGAACCGGCTTCCTGTCCTTCGATCTGGGGACCGCGGCCGCGCAATCCATGCTGCTGCTGGCGCTTCTCCTGCCCGTGTCCTTCGTGTACTTCCGGGTCTTGGGGCGAGATGTCGAGTACTAGCCGACGAAGCTATGGCCGGCTGGGCAAGGGGACGGCGCTGCTGCTCCTCGTCCTCTGGGCGGCGATCTCGATCTTCCCGATCTACTGGATGTTCGCCACGGCCTTCCAAACCTCGGGTGGTGCCGTCGCGCTGCCACCGCAGCTGATACCCGATCCGGCGACGCTTCGCGGTTTCGAGAAGCTGTTCTCCACTCCCAATCTTGTCCGTTGGACGTTCAACTCGGTCTTCGTCGCCGTGGTGACGACGCTCATCTACGTCCTCATCAGCAGCATGGCGGGGTATGCCCTCGCCAAGCGCGACTTTCCTGGCCGGCGCCTGATCTTCACGATGTACGTCGCGTCGGTCCTCGTGCCGGGGATGCTCACGGTCGTCACGACGTACCTCGTGGTCGTCCGCCTCGGATGGACGAACAACTACCTCGCGCTGATCGTCCCAGAACTCGCCTCACCGTTCGGCGCCTTCCTGATGTGCCAGGCACTGCGGTCGTTCCCACGGGAGCTCATGGACGCTGCCCGTGTCGATGGCTGCGGCGAATGGGGCGTCTTCCGTCGGGTCGTCGTCCCCGTCGTCGCACCAGCGATGGCGGTCCTTGCGATCTTCCACTTCAGCTACATGTGGAACAGCTTCGTGTGGCCGCTCACGGTGTCGACGCAGGACGCCATGCGAACGCTGCCCGTCGGCCTGGCAAATCTGCAGACGGTCCACAGCACCGACTACACCCTTCTGATGGCGGCCGCGTGCTTCACCGCCATCCCGATGATCGTGGTGTTCTTCGCAGCACAGCGGTTCTTCCTCAAAGGCGTCACCGTCGGAGCGGTCAAGGGTTGAACCCGCGAGCGGAGGAGGCGTACCGGGTCGAGACACCCGCTCGCGTCGACGATGCGTTCGCGGGCGAGATCGTCGGCCTTTGGTCGGCGGCCGTCGGGTCGACCTTCCCGCTCCGCCACTCCGTTCTGCGAGCGTGCCTTGAGCCCACCTCGCGTTGGGTCTCCGTGATCGGCGTCAGAGCCGCCAACGACCTCATCGGCTTCGGCTATGCGACGCAGCGGAACGGCGACGTCCCGCGACTGCAAGCGGTCGTCGTCTCGCCCGACCACCGTCGACGCGGCCTCGGTCGCACGATCGCCGACCGGCTACTCGAAGCCTGTGTTGCGAGCGCAGATGCCGGCGGTCGAGGTCGGTGCTGGGTCAGGCTATCTGTGGCCGGGGGTCCCCGAGGATCTTCCCGACGCGGCTCCCTTCACGACCGCCCTTGGGTTTGCAGCGGGTCTGCCGACCTACGACTTGCGGTCCGACACGAGTGGCCAGTCCCTGCGATACCCGCGAGACGATGTCGAGTCCCTCTCGTTCGGCCCAGCAGGGCCGACGGACGTCGACGGCCTGGTGAAGTTCGTCGAGGCGGAGTTCGATCGGGAATGGGCATCGGACCTCAAGGACTTCTTTGCTGCGGGCGGTCGCCCGGGTGCGATCTTCCTCGCTCGCGATCGCGGCGACTTGCTCGGCTTTGCTCGGCTGCACGTTCCCGGCTCGCATCCTGTGGGACCTCCGCTGTACTGGGCCGACCGCCTGACTCCACGAGCCGGAGGCCTGGGTCCGATCGGCGTCGCATCTGCCCGGCGCGGACAGGGGCTCGGCACGGCTCTTCTGGCTGCCGCACTCCAACACCTGCGCGACCAGGGACGCACGGACGTCGTGATCGACATGACGCACCTTCTCGGCTTCTATGGGCAGTTCGGCTTCGCGCCGTGGCTCAGGTATCGGCAAGCGACACTCGATCTCGGGGAGCGACGCCGGTGAGCCAGCCATCGGTGGCAGAGCGGTTGGGCTATCCGCCCGACGCGCGACTCCTCCTTGTCACGACGGACGATGTGGCGTTCACCCACTCGGCGAACAGGGCGTTCGAGATCGCACGCAAGGGTGACTTCGTCACCTCCGGTAGCGTCATGGTTCCGTGCCCATGGTTCGAGGAGATCGCCGCACTAGCCCGAAGCGATCACGAGCTGGATCTGGGCATCCACTTGACGCTCACGGCTGAATGCGCCGGCTTGAAATGGGGTCCGATCGCAGGCGCTTCGAGCGTGCCGAGTCTCGTTGACTCCCACGGAGCGTTTCCCGTGACCGAGGTCGAGGTCCTCGAGCGAGCCGTTGCCGCCGAGGTCGATGTCGAACTGCGGAGCCAGATCGACCGCGCGATCGACGCCGGGCTGCGGCCGACGCATCTCGACTCCCACATGGGCGTCCTGTTCGGCCGACGGGATCTGTACGGCATCTACCTGGGGCTGGCGAGGGAGTACCGAATACCGGTTCGCACTCCACCGTGGTGGTACACCGAGCCGTATCTCGCGGATGACGCGAGGCCGGGCGACCTCTTGCTCGACGTGGTGATCTCCCCGGGCGAGCAGGTGCCAGCCGCGGATTGGTCGAGGTACTACCGCGACGCCGTCGCGAATCTCCGGCCGGGTGTCACCGAGATCGTCTTCCATCTCGGCGTGGACGATCCCGAACTGCGTGCTGCGTACATCGGCATGGATGGCTGGGGACCGGCGTGGCGACAGCGTGATCTGGACGTCGCGATGGAGCCCGGATGGCCGGACAGGATCGCCGAGGCCGGAGCCCATCGGATCAGCTGGCGGGACCTGCACCAGCTCGTCTCGAATCGACCCTGAGGAGATATCCCACGTGATCGATGTCGGCGTCGCGTACTTCGGAGTGCGGCGAACGAAGCATGTCGCGACAGACATGCTCGACCTCACCCGTATGGGTGCCACGTATGTCGTGCACCTGATGACGGAGCACGACCTCGCCAACTACCGAAAGACGATGGGCGAGATCATCGCGGTGACCAAAGACGCAGGCCTCGCCACATGGTTGGACCCAGTCGGCATCGGGCACGTCTTCGGCGGGACAGAGTTCCCATCTGAGCTCGCCATGCTTCGACCCGAGCTCGCACAGCGTGACGATCTCGGTCGGCCGCTCCCCGCTGCGTGCCCATCGCAACCTGCGGTCCGCGCTGTCTTCCATGACTGGGTCGACTCGGCGGTCGAAGTCGGAACCGACACGATCTTCTGGGATGAGCCTCACTTCTGGATCGGATCCTGGTGGGGGAGTCCAGAACGCTCGGCTTGCTACTGCGAGGCGTGCCGCGGGCTCTTCGCAGAGGCAGGGCTGGGCACCATGCCGCACGATCCTGGAGATCCGACCTTGATCGCATTTCGGCGGCGGTTGATGGTCGACTTCCTCACCGACCTCTTGGCTCATGCGCGATCGCTCGGAGTCCAGAACGCCGTCACTGTGCTGCCCGCTGAGGTCGATGCCATCGCCGGCGTTTCCTTCGAGGACGTGGCGGGCACTGGCTTGGTCGACAACCTCGGCACGGACCCGTATCCCTTCCCGAGCTACCCCGAACAAGAGAGTCGAGCCGACCACTGGCGGGAGTTCGTGGGTTCGTATGCCGCTCGGGTGGCTGCGGTCGCCGAACGGTATGGCTTGCCGAACCACCTGTGGGTCCAAGGGTGCAGTGTCCCCAAGGATGACGGCGGGTACCTCGAGGAAGCGTTCGACCTGGCTCGCGACCGGGGTATCACCAACCTCGCTGTGTGGGGCTTCGATGGCCACCGGGACATGTCGCGCTTTGCGTGTGAGGACCCCGATGAGGCTTGGCAGAAGATCGTCGCGAGCATCGGACGGCTGCGCACCGGCGAACGCGATCTCGTCCAAGCACCCCGACCGTGACCAGCGCGGCTCCCCTGCGCGTGGTCGTCACGGCCGGCGCCAGAGGCATCGGCGCCGCGATCGCGCAGGCGTTTGCCGACGACGGAGGACGTGTTCATGTCGGCGATCTCGATCCCGACGCATTGGGCTCGTTGAAGACGAGCCGACCGCAGATCCAGGCGAGCGAACTGGATGTTTCAGACGAACGCGCTGTTGATGCGTGGCTGGATGCCGTCATCACGGATCTCGGCGGCATCGATGTCCTCGTGAACAACGCGGGCATCGCCGGACCGACGGCGAACGTCGAGGACATCGACTACGAGGCGTGGCGTCGTTGTCTGGAGGTCGGACTCGACAGTCAGTTCCTGACGTGCCGCCGCGTGGCGCCGGTCATGAAGCGGCAGCGTTCAGGCTCGATCATCAACATCTCTTCGACTGCCGGACTGGTTGGTTACGGGCGCCGCACACCCTACGCGGCAGCGAAATGGGCCGTGATCGGGCTCACGAAGTCACTCGCGATCGAACTCGGGCCGTACGACGTCCGCGTCAACGCGATCTGTCCGGGGTCCGTCTCCGGCGACCGGATGACTCGCGTGATCGAGGCTGAAGCGGCGGTAAGCGGCAGACGTCCCGACGCTATCCGCACTGACTACACCCAGGGCCAATCGATCCATCGATTCGTCGAGCCGGAGGAGATCGCGGCGATGTGCCGGTTCCTCGCCTCACCTTCCGCGGCGATGGTTTCCGGCCAAGCGATCGCAGTTGACGGTCACACCGAGACGTATCACCTCGCGTGATGGCTTGCGGGTGCGTTCATGGATCACGCCGAGTGGCAGATCGGTGACATCCGAAGGACCGCTGACCGGCCCGTTTGCGGGGTATTCGTGCCGCGTTTCCCAAGCGGCGATCGATTACAACGGGCATATGAACGACGCGGCTTATGCAGCGGTCGTTTCTGCCGCTAACGAGCTATTCCTGGAATCCCTTGACTTGAGTGTTGCCTATCGCGCGACGGGCCGGGCTCTCTATACAGTCGAGATGACGGTCAGGTATCTCCGCGAAGTGCGTCTCAACGACGTTCTTCGGGCGGAAACACGACTCATCTCCCACGACGGGAAGCGGATTCGCGTACGGACGACATTGCTCTTGGAGGACGGACATCCTGTCGCCACGGGCGACGTTCTCTACCTCCACGTCGACGTCTCACGGGGACGGGTCGTGGAGATGGCTGCGGAGCGGCTGTCGCACCTGGACCGGCTGCAGGCCCTCCATGACGCGGTCCCGTAAGCAAGAAGGACGCCATCACGGTATTCGACCCAGCGGCGCACTTCGCCTCAGCTAGCCGAATCCCCCAAGCTCACCGGAGGTAGCTTCCTTTGCTCAAAGTCAGCCCCGCCGCGTTCATCACGTGTGCGATCACCGGCTCCGGCGACTCCACTCAGACGAGCGACAAGGTTCCGGTGACGCCCGAAGAGATCGCCAACTCCGCACTCGATGCGGCCGCGGCAGGCGCTGCAGTCGTTCACATCCACGTGCGAGATCCCGAGACGGGTAAGGGCGCACGCGACCCGAGGCTCTACGCCGAAGTGGTGGAACGAATCAGAAGCTCGACCATCGACGTCGTGATCAACCTGACCACGGGCATGGGTGGGGATCTCGTGCTCGGCGGCATCGAGGCTCCGCTGCCGCCCGACGACGCCGGGACTGACATGGCGTCGGCCCGGGACCGATTGCGCCATGTCGCGGAGCTCCTGCCTGAGATCTGCAGCCTCGACTGCGGAACCATGAACTTCGCAGCTGGCGGCGACTTCATCATGGTCAACACGCCCGGCATGGTGAGGGCGCTCGCGAAGGAGATCCAGGCTCTGGGCGTCAAGCCCGAGGTGGAAGTCTTCGACACCGGCGATCTCGTCCTGCTCAACGAGCTCGTAGCCGACGGACTGATCGACGATCCCGCCCTCGTCCAGCTGTGCATGGGCATTCCCTACGGGGCTCCCAATGACATGCCGACGCTCCAGGCGATGGTCCAGAACCTGCCGAGCAACGCGGTCTTCTCGGCCTTCTCGATCGGCCGCTTCCAGCTCCCGTATGCGGCCATGGCGGTCTTGGCAGGCGGCAACGTGCGCGTGGGCCTCGAGGACAACCTCTACCTATCGAAGGGCGTCCTTGCCACGAATGATCAGCTTGTCGGCCGCGCCGTGACCCTCTTGCAGGCGTTGAACATCCGCATCCAGACGCCGGCCGAGGTCCGCGACCGGCTGGGCCTCACGCGACGATCCTGAGCCGACCGGCTGCAGACGGTCACCAGTTCGTGTGCAGCAGCGCGACTGATGTCCGGCGCTCGAGGCGGTCGTCAGGTCGCCGACGGAGGGCCGCCGCGGCGGCGAATCGGCACGCTCCGCGAGGACCCGCACGGTCCCGCGGAAGATCAGGCCGTGGACCGGGTAGAGCACGTACCAGTAGGCAAGACCCGGGAGGCCCTTGGGCTCGAAGAAGGCCGTCTGGACCAGGCGGCTGCCACCGTCGGCCGGCGTCACGTCGTATTGGAGCCACGCCCGCCCCGGCACCTTCATCTCCGCCCGCAGGCGCAGGAGGGTCGGCCGGTGGACCTCCTCGACGCGCCAGAAGTCCAGAGCGTCCCCGACCCGGAGGGTGCCGGGATCGCGACGGCGGAGCCGCATCCCGACGCCACCGACGGCGCGATCGATCAGGCCCCGAACGCGCCACAGGACGTTCGCGTACGGCCAGCCGCCGGCGCCGCCGACGCGCTCGATCTCGGCGAACACCGCGTCGGGCGGGGCGGGGACGACCCGCTGGCGGCGCTCGACGATCATCCCCTCGGTGGACGTGAGGGACGAGAGGCTCTCCCGGTCGGGGGCGGCGTAGGCATCGAACCACGTCGACACCAGGTCGTCCGGATCCGTGCGGTCCATGGCGCGCCGGAGGGCCTCGATGTAGGACACGGGCGAGAGGCCGAATGCCCGGGCCGGCCCCGGATCGCGGACCACGACCTCGTTGCGCAGGCCCTCGATCAGTGGTCGGGCGATCTTGGCGGGCACGGGCGAGATCAGGTTGACCCAGTACGAGGAGAGCCGCGGCGTCAGCACCGGCACGGGGATCATCAGGCGCCGAAGGCCGCGCAGGCGGGCATACGTGCGCATCATGTCGCCGTAGGACAGGACATCCGGGCCGCCGATCTCGACGACGCCGGTCGTGGCGGGGTGCTCGAGTGCGCCCATGAGGTAGTCGAGGACGTCGCGGATCCCGATCGGCTGGCACCGGGTGCCCACCCACCGGGGCGTGATCATGATCGGCAGCCGCTCCGTCAGGTGCCGCAGGATCTCGAACGACGCGCTGCCGGACCCGATGATCACGGCCGCGCGGAACTCGGTGACCGGCACCCCGTGGGCGGCGAGCTCGGCGCCCGCCTCATGGCGGCTGGCCAGGTGGTGCGAGAGGTCCGCGGCGTCGTCGCCCAGGCCGCCGAGATAGACGATCCGGGCGATCCCCGCCCGTGCCGCCGCCAGCGCGAAGTTGCGGGCTGCCTGCCGATCGCGCTCCGCGAAGCCTCGCTCGCCCGCGCCCATCGAGTGCGCCAGGTAGTACGCGACCGCCACCCCGTCCAGGGCGGGCGCGAGGGTCGCGGGCTCCAGGAGGTCGGCGGCCACGACGCGTGCACCCGGGAACCGGTCGGCGAGCGGGCGGGCGTCGCGGCTCATGAGGACGAGGTCGTGGCCCATCGCCTCGAGCAGTGGGACGAGGCGACCGCCGATGTACCCGCTGGCGCCGACGATGAGGATCCGCATGGCACGAGTATGGGTGGCGGCGTCGCGGGGGCGCTCTGCCCGTGGGTGGTCCGCGTCGTCCGCGTCAGACCGGCTCGTCGCCGACCTCGAACACTTGGACGGCACGTTCGTCGGTCTGGCGCGCCGCGGCGTCGAGGGAATCAGGCGCCTCGACCTTGAGCGCATCATCCACCGCGGAATTGATGTCCATCGCTCGGCCGACCGCTGCCTCGCGTGCGAACACCTCCGAGGAGAGGATGTCGCGACCGATGACGAGCGGATCGAGGGCTCCGCCCATGCGTGGTGGGACGCCGCCTCCGAGCTCCTGCTTCAGGCGGGCCGCGGTCGCGCCGAGCCGGACCGCGCGTGCGGGATCGCCGTCCCAGATCGCCACCTCGGCGACGTAGTCGAGCCCGGCCGCAACGCCCAAGAGGAGCCCGATCCTGCGCGACGTGTCCAGCACCTCCCGATACTCCTGCACTCCCCCGGCTCCGTCGCCCATCAGGAGCTTGATCCGGCCCAGGAAGACGGAGCAGAAGATCGCGAAGTACGCGTCACCCACTCTTCGCAGCAGCTCGGCCGACCGCTCGAGCGTTTCGCGTGTCTCCGCGAGGCGACCGAGCGCGAATTCGGCGGTCGCGCGGCCGAGGAGTGCCTGCCCTTCGCCGGCGATATCGCCGACTTCACGGTATGCGCGCAGGCTCTCCTGGTTCAGCTCGAGAGCTCGCACGGGATCTACCTCGATCGTCGCGAACGCGAGCGTCCCGATCGCGTCGGCGAATCCCCGGAGATCGTCCAGCCGATCCCACGCCCGGACGCTGAGCTCGCCCATGCGCCGTGACGTCGCGTAGTCGCCCAGCCAGGTCGAGATCGCTGCGGCCGCGGCGGTCGCCGGCGCGAACTCGGGCACGTCCGGCGAGTCCGACCCGTCGATCAGCGCGACGAGCGTCCTAACCCCCTCCGCGCTGTGGTTCCGTTCGAGCCAGAAGGCACGCAGATCGGCAGCGATGCCGAGCGCATCGGCCGTGTCGCCATCGTCGACCGCCCGGGCGATCGCGGCGCGGATGTTGTCCAGGTCCGCCTCGATCCGATCGAATCGCGCGTCTCGCATGGGATCGCTCGACAGGGCGCCGGCGTCCGCGCAGAGGCCCCGGAAGTACTCGCGGTGCCGCCGGCGAAGCTCCGGCCCCTCGCCGCTCGCTTCAAGGCGCTCGTGGGCGAACTCGCCGATCGTCTCGAGCATCGCGAAGCGCGCGTCGCCGACCGCCGCTGACAGCTGGACGAGGTTCTGGTCGACGAGCCCTTCGAGGGTGGATTCGATATCGCGGATCGGACTCGTTCCGCAGGTTTCCGCGACCGCCTCGAGCGTCCAACCGCCGACGAAGACGGCTAGCCGCCTGAAGAGTGCGGCGCCGGTATCGTCGAGCAAGTCGTGGCTCCAGCCGATCGCTTCGCGAAGGCTCTGTTGCCGACGAGGGACGGTCGTCGGACCGCCGATGACCGCGTCGAGACGATGCCCCAAACGATCGCGGATGGCGCGGATCGGGAGTAGGCGGATGCGCGCGGCAGCAAGTTCGATCGCGAGCGGCAGCCCATCCAGGCGATCACAGATATCCGCGATGACGCTCACATCGTCCGCCGTCGCGATGAACGCGGGTCGAACAAGCCGGGCGCGGTCGAGGAATAACCGGACCGCCTCGGATGATCGCAGTGCCTCGAGCCCGACGCCCTCCCCCAACGCCAGCAAGGGCGGCACGGGGTACTCCTGCTCGCCCGCGACGCGCAAACGCGATCGACTGGTCGCAAGCACGCGCAACCCCGGAGCTGATGTCAGCAGGCCATCGATCACCATCCCGGAGCCGGGGATCTGCTCGAGGTTGTCGAGCACGAGGACCATCTCTCGTTCCCGGATCCAGTCCATCAGGACGTCGTCGGCGGGGCGGGTGGCATCGTCCGGCAGCCCCAGGGCGGAGTTGATGGCGGCGGCGATGTGACTTCCTGCCCGGATGTGCGCAAGCGCGACGAATCGCGCTCCATCGGGATAGCGATCCGCGACCTGCGCGGCCGTCCTGATGGCCAAGCGCGTCTTGCCGCTACCTCCGGCACCGGTCAGGGTGACCAGCCGATGCTCTCCGACCAGGCCCGCGATCGTCTCGAGCGCGGCCTCCCGGCCGACGAAGCTCGTCGATTCCGCTGGCAAGCGCGCCGACCGTACATCGAGCGCGCGCAGCGGCGGAAAGGCCGCAGGAAGCCCGCGGATCTCGAGTTGCCACAACCGCTCCGCGCCGGGCAGGTCCTTCAGTCGATACGAGCCGAGGGCATGGATCCGAACGTCGTCGGGCAGGCGGCCGCTAACAAGCGCCCGCGTCGCGTCCGAGATGAGGACCTGACCCCCGTTCGCCGCCGCAGCGATCCGTGCAGCACGGTTGATCTCCAGGCCGACGTAATCGTCGCCGCCCAGCTCCGCATGGCCGGTGTGGATGCCCATCCGCACCCGCACCGTTGCGCCTTCCGGCCACGGAGCGGAGGCGAGGCCGCGCTGGGCGTCCACCGCCGCGTGGATCGCGGCTCCCGCCTCCGCGAACACGACCAGGAACGAATCGCCTTCGGTCCCGCGCTCCGATCCGCCCGCCCGGGCACAGGCGGACCTGATGATGCGGTGGTGCTGCTCGAGCAGCGTGGTGAACGCGGGCGTCCCGAGCTCCTGGATGAGTCGAGTAGAGGCTTCGAGGTCCGAGAAGAGGAATGTGACAGTCCCAGCCGGCAAGACGCGCTCACGCATACGGGGCGAGGATAGGCGCTCGGCCTCGTCGGTTCGGTTCAGCGCGCCGGTACTCATCGATGAAGCTCGGACGAATGCGGCGACAGCCTCGGGATCGGTCACTCGATCGGCAGATCCTCTACGCGGACGTTCCCTGGATAGCTGATCGCGGTCGGTGGATGATGGTGTTCTCTGCGGTGAATACGTCCTCGATCCTGCAGCCAAACGTCTGTGCGATAAGGAACGCAAGGGGCAGCGACGGGTCGAACCGCCCGCGTTCGATCGAGATGACCGTCTGGCGCGAGACGCCGAGCACGTGTGCGAGGTCGGCCTGAGTCCATCCGCGACCGAGCCGTCGTTCGGCGAGGTCGTTCCTCATCGCAGCGCACGGTGGCGGTTCACGAGGTAGCGCAGACCTGCGTCGACCACGCTCAGGCCGATCAACGCCAGCAACACTGGCAACGCGTCGACGTCGTTTCTGCCGAACATCAGTACAACGGTCACGACGAGCGTCGCGATGAGGACGTCGAGGAACGCTCCGGATGCCGCCTGCTTCATCCAGGACAGCTCGACACTCTCCTCGCCGAGAGGGTCACGGGTGACCGTGTGGTTGGAAACGAAGATCCAGAGGCCGAGAGAAACGGAGGGATAGGCCGCGGTCAGCGCGCCGATGCCCGCTGCGAGCCAGAAGTCGTCGGGGTTCGAGGCCCCGACCACGAGTGACACGGCGATCGTCAGGGTCGTGCCAAACGCGATCGCGAGAAGGTAGTGCTCGATCGGGGCACGTCGCTTGAGCGTCTGATCATTCACGGAAATCGATCCCAGCGGCCGCGCTCCGTACGTACTTCGTCCACGGCCGAACTCCATCGACCTCGGAGGGCGCCTGGACCGCGCCCAGTTCATGCTCGAAGGAGGGAGACTTCGCGGGTGGTGTACGAGTGTTTGCGGGGGCTCCGCTCGGATCGCGTCGAGGTCGTCGACCGCGTGGTCCGATAGAGCTGAGGGCCGATCACACGCAGCGACCATTGCGCACGGATGACGATTGACGGCCCGCGGGTCCGCTTTGGTCACGCGCGCGACAGGAGTTGACGCTCGGCCAGACGGACGGGGCGCACCATAAGGGTCGGCGAAGGAACCGGACCCCCGGATCTGGAGGAACTGCGATGAGCGACTCGCGTACGCCCTACGGCAACGGCAACTTCCCGATGCTCCAGGAAGGCGACACCCTGACCGCCGCGCAGGTGCGCTTGATCGCGAGCGCGATCAGCCAAGCCAGCAGCCAGCGGACGAACGCTCGCTCAAGCGACGCCCTCGCCTTTACATGTGACGAGAGTTCTTGCGTGTGCGTCGGTGACGACGACTGCAACGACATGTTCACGGGCCAGAGCTGCGGCCCCGAGGCCGTCTGCCTCTCAGATGGAGCCGGCAGCGTCGTCTGCATCTGCATCCCCGCGTAGGGATCGCCGGTGCGGTCCGGGCCGCGCGCACACCATGACCTCGTCGTGAGTGAGTCCCCGTAGGGGCTGATCCGCGTCGGCCCGTCCCGGCTGCGATCAGCGTCCCGTTGACCGTTTGCCCTCCACCCAGGCCGCGATCCGGCGGTCGTAGTAGTCCTCGACTTGCGGGTAGAAGCGCGATGACACCCTGACGAAGTGACGGAGGTCCGCCGGATCGGTCTCGTCGAGGTAGGTCATCTCCAGATGGGCCTCCACCAGACCGACCATGTCGTCGGGGCCCGTCACGGTGTCGATGAGTTCGATGAGCTCGCCAAGCGTCAGCTGGCTTGGACCTTGACGGGACAGATGACCCCGAACGTGGAGCCGTACTCGTCTACGACCGCGTAGCGGATGCCATCGGCAACGGGTTCCGCGCGGACGGCAATGACATCTCCGAGCGTCGACTCGAGCGAGACGACGGCGATCTTCGACTTCCCGCTCGCCCGACGGCGGCAGATAACCCCCGTCACCTGGGCGGTTCGCGCCATCGCTTATGGTGGGTCGGCTCGTGCCGGTGGGAACGGACCAGTACGTGGCTGGGCGGAACTGCAGGTCGAGCTCTTCGGGCACGGCGTACCTTGATTGCTGCGGAGAGTCGGCCCGATCGAGAGTAAGACGTTTGTGGTGAGAAGTGGCTCGAGTCGTCATCCAGCTGACAGCCGGGTCGCTTGCGCCGGGCTCAGCTGAGCTCTAACCCGATCGCCTCGGCCACGCGCGCCCAGCTCGTGTCGGCCTCCCCCTCGAGTCGTCGTAAGCGGTTGCCCTTCTCGACGAGGAACGCGAGGAGCGCCTGCTCCCACGGGGATCTCGTCTCGGCCGTCGGCGAGTGCCTGAGTTTGCGTCATCCGTCCACCTCTGCTGGGGGTCGACATCACTCACTCAGGGCGGCAGAGAAGCAACACCATCGAGGATCGTGTGCCCGAGCGACTGTTGCGTCTACCGTCCTGAGGCGATCGCTGGAGCCGAGGATGGCAGGCACGTCCGGGCCGAGAGGACGGGCCGGAGCATTGGCGCTGGGTCCCCTGGAGCGGGAGCTGGCGGCCCTCGATCGGGATGGTGCAGGGGCGCGCCACAGCAACCCTGTGGGGCAGAACCGGACGTGCTCGCCGCCTACGTCGCTGGCATGAGGGGCGGGTACCTTCGTCGGCGAGCGGGCGGATCCGTCGCGGAGGCTGCCGGCGCTCGTCGGCATTCGCCCCAGCACCGTAAAGCGTCATCTCGCCGACCTCCGCGCGCGATCGGGTCTGACGACCGAGCAGCTGATCTACGGGGGACGTGCGGAGGGCTGGCTCGTCGTTCCGTACCTCGAGCGACGATGGCCTCCGGGTCTCTCGGTTCGGTGGAGTCGGTGGGACCAGACGGACGGGCGTCGGCCAGAAGCCATCGCCCGTCCAGACGACAGCGCAACAGGACGTCACGCCCGGACGGGCACCAGGTCTGCCACGGGCGCGCGATCGGCTTGGTGCCCGGACTTCACGCCCTTCGCCAGCAGGTACATGACCATCCAGATCTCACCGACGAGGGGCGCGACGATCAGGAACGGCTTGATCTGCAGCTCGAGGTTGGGAAGCAGGAACGCCGTGAGCGAGTCCGCGAGGTAGGAGATGGTGGCCAGCACCAACACGACGCCCAAGGCCTTGGGGAACAGCCCGGATCGGTAGGCGAGATACCCGAGCGGCGCTAGCCAGAGGCCGAAGAAGACTTGAGCGGCCAGCGTGCCGTAGTGCTGGATGTCCAGCAGGATCATCACGAGAGCGCTCGATCCAGCCACCCCGAAGGCGGTCACGTAGGACGGGTCGGTTGCGACCTGCATGCCCTCGAACAGGAAGACGGCGTTGAGGCAGATCATGCCGACCGCGATCACAACGAAGATCACCATCGACCTGGCTGCGTTCTTGTGAACGTGGTTCAGCAACAGGTACAGGGCCATCGCGGTCAGGGCGAAGAAGACCCCGTCCACCAGGTGGGCGACGACGCCCATGCGGACGAGTTCGGCGTTCGCGGCGACGTTCCCAGCTGTGGCCACGGCATTGCCAGCGACGTGCAGCTTGGGGTCTACGAAGCCTTCGGCAAAGCCGCCGAAGATGCCGACCAGCAGATAGAAGACACCGGCGATTCTCGCCAGCTGCTTGGGTGAGGACATGTTGTCTCCTGTGTGCGGCGACCGTCTCGGGCGAGGTCGCTGTTTCTTCTAACCATCAAGTACGAATTCGGTGAAGGGCCCCGGAGGCGAGCTCCGGGGCCCTTCGAAATCACGTGGCGGATACCGCCGAAGCGACGCCTACGCGGTGACTCCGGCACCGGTGCGAGGCTCGAGCACGACGATCGCGGTCTTCCCGGAACGGAGCGCCGCCCAGCCGTCGTACTGGTCGCTGAACTCGACCCACCGAGCCCAGAGCCGATCACGCTCGTCGCCTTCCGCAGCGCGACCACGGACGTAACGCACGCCGTCATCCAACGCGGCGACGGTGTCCGGGTGCGCCTGCAGGTTCAGCCACCACGCGGGGTCGGCCTCGGCCCAGCCGTTCATCGCCAACGTGACCAGGTTCGGGCCGTCCTCGTAGTACCCAACGATCGCGACTCGTGGCTGACCCGAGCGGCGCCCAACCGTCGTCAGGCGCAGCAGCCCGAACTTGTCGCCCGGAGCCCGCAGCCCGACCCGTCCCCCGCTGAACCGAAGGAGTGCGCGGTGCAGCAGCCAGACAACACGGATGACCACTCGCGGCGGGACACGAGTCGGCCGCGCCTCGGTGGCGGTCACGCTGCACCCGCCGTCGTCGCGACGGCGATCGGTGACAGGACTGCCGGTGCCGATCCGTGCGGGCTCTCCGCCTCGGCCGCGGCCTCGACCATCAGCGGCGCTTCCTTGCGGAACCCCTTGAAGGTCATCCACAGGCCGAGCGACAGCTCCCAGAGAAAGATCGGGAGGAGCGCGATGAGAGACCACACCGAGATCTTCTCGTTGATGCCGAGGATCTGTCCGATCACGGAAGACGTCATCAAGACGCCGCCGACGAGTCCGATCGCGGGAATGAGTCGCGGCACGAGGCTGGATCGGTACATCAGGTACCCGAGCAGGAGGGCATTCATCGCGGGCATGAGGGTCCCGCCGATCAGGAACGCCGCGTTGTACGTCCCGACGAACGAGGCGCCACTGGTGAGAAGCGCGGTCGAGTCGGCGCCGGCCGCGGCGCCCACCTGGTGCAGGGACGCGAGCGAGAGAAGGCTCACGACACCCGTGAGGAGCATCGCGCCCTCGATGACGCGCGAGGTGACGAATCCGAGCGCGAACGTCTCGTTCTGGCGCCTGACGACCGGGTACAGCGTGATGGCGGTGCCGATGCCGGCGAGCGCGACGATCACGTCGATGAGGGCGCCCCAGCGCAGGCCGGCGTCGCTTCCGGAGCTCAGGATGTAGGCCGGGTCCTTCAGCACCGGGCTGTAGAGGGTCAGTGTCGCGACCGAAATGAAGGTGATCAGGTAGAGGATGCCCGCGACGAGCGCGGTCTTCCGCATCGAATCCATCGGCGGTCGTTTCGTTGCGGCGGTTCGAACGGCGGTTGTCATGTCGGTTTCCCTTTCGTGCGTTCGTATTGGGCTATCGAGGCTCGGTGCCGGGCGTCCCGGTCGGGTCGGCGTCGACGTGCGTCACCGAGACCAGTGGCAATCCGGTGTCGCGCACCTTCTGGAGCAGGCCATGGAGCGCCGCCTGATCGGGTACGCCGCCACGGATGACGGTGACGCCCTCGCTCTCGTGGCTGAGGCTCAGGCCGTCAAACCAGGCAGCCCATCGGCCATCCAGGTGTCCCTTGAGGCGAATCTCGTAGCGGCCGTCCTCGTGACGGTCACCGTCGATGCGTGTCGTTCCGCTCATCTGCTCCCTTCCGCCGGTCCTGCGATCTGTCTGCCGGCGTGGTCCCGAGCATCGGAGCGGACGTGGGGAGCGAGCATCCCCACGTGTGGGGACTGGACGTGATGAATATTCGATCCAGGCGCGAGCGCCTTGCGGACGCGCGACCGGGGCTCGCGCTACCGCCGACGGCGCTCGCGACAGGAGGTCGAGCTCCTCGGCCCGGGTCACGGCGGACCGACGGTTGTTCACGCCGAGCTTGGCGTAGATGCTCTTGGTGTGACTCCGCACCGTGCTCAGCGACACCACGAGTTCGCGGGCGATTTCCGGCCCGGCCAGATCGGTCCCAAGCAGCCGCAGCACGTCAAGCTCACGGTCGCTCAGCGGCTCGATGAGCGCCTCCTGGTTCCCGGCGTTGTCCTCGGGGCGGACAGCGGCCGTCAGAAGGCGGCGAACGTAGTCCGGGGCGATTCCCCGGTTCGCGGCGTCCTGCAGCAGGGCCGCCATGGGTGGGCCCTCATCGAGGAAGACGCGAACATAGCCTTCCGGTTCGCCGAGCGCCAGGGCACGTCCGAGGGCGGCAAGAGCGGCAGGCATGTCGCCTCGCACCTGGTGGGCAAGCGCCAGCAGGACAAGGATTTCGATGACGTTGCCCGTCCGCTGACCATCCTCCGCTGCTCGCAGGAGGCGACCCAGTAGCGCCAAGGCGTCACGGGCAGACCCGTCCGAACGGTCCAGCGTGGATTGGGCCAGGAGCACCCTCGCAAGCGTGACGTGCTCGAACTCGCGCAGATACGTCAGGTCGTCCTGAGGCGACAGGCCTCGCGCCCGAGCCCACGCATTCGCTTCGGCCAACCGCCCCTGCCTGAGCAGGATTCGCGCCTCTTGCGCCGGCAAGGGACGCACGTCCGGGATGAAGTCCGGCATGTACAGGCGCTGTGCCTCGTGGAGTGCATCGAGCGCGCCATCGAGGTCCCCTTCAGCCTGCCGGATGCGGGCCGTCACGACATGCAGCCGATAGCGGTTCTGCGGGTAGCCCATGTGCTCGCCCAGGTCCTTGCTCGCCTGGAGATGCCGTGTGGCGGCCTGGAGGTCGCCCTGCTCACGGGCGAGGTCGCTCAGTCCCACGTACATGTCCGCCGTGGCCCGCAGGACTGGCTCGCCATGCTTTGCCGACAGTTGCAATGCCTGCTCGTACGTCCGGATCGCGTCACGCAGCCGTCCCTGGGTGATCCGGATGTCCGCCAGGGCGATCGCAGCACCGAGCGCATCAGAGAGGCTGCCAGACCGCTGCACCCGCGCCATCCCAGCGCCGTAGATTCGATGCGCGGTCTCGAGGTCCCCGCTCGCCCATGTGGCCAATCCCAAGAGCGCCTCTGCTGCCCCGCGGAGGAGATCGTCGTCCTCGGGAGCCAGATTCAGTGCCTCGCGAGCGTGCCGGACGGTCGTCGCGACGTCGCCTCGGATCTGGGCAAGCACGGCTCGGTAGACCGCGATCAGCGCAGCCAGGAGGCTGAACTCGCGCCGGTCTACGACAACCATCTCCGGCCGCCCGGCTCCGGCTTCATCTGGCACACCGTCGGGCGCCGTGAGCCAGCGCTCGCCGTCTCCCAGACGGCGCTCGACGTCCTCGAGCTCGCCGATGGACAACAGCGCCCAGGCGTAGGCGACGCTCAGGACCGGTCTTCGCCCGATGACCTCATCCGGTAGCGCCCTAAGCCACCGGAGCGCCGTCACCTCCTGATGACCCTGCCGCAGCGCCGGCACCGCCAACTCAATCAGGCTGGCGGCTCGGTCGAAGTCCTCGCCCGCCAGCGCGTGCCGGATTGCCTCGGAGCGGTCACCGTTGTGCTCGTACCAGTCGCTGGCACGACGGTGCAGGTCGGGCACCCACGCTGGCTGCTCATCGAAGAGGCGCGTGCGCAGCACGTCGGCAAAGAGCTGGTGGTAGCGATACCAGCGCCGGCGGTCATCGAGCGGGACGAGGAAGAGGTTCCCGCGATCGAGCGCCTCCAGCATCGCCGTGCCGCCCTCGTGACCAGTAACGGCATCGCAGAGAGGGCCAGTCAGCCGACCCAGGATCGAGGTCTGCAGCAGGAACTGGCGGACATGTTCGGGTTGACGGTGCAAGACCTCGTCGGCCAGGTAGTCAACGATGTACCGATCGTCGCCGGCAAACCCGGCGATGAAGTCGGCGGGATCGTCGCGGCCTTGGATCGAGAGCGCGGCCAGTTGCAGGGCAGCGATCCAGCCCTCCGTCCGCCCCTCCAGCGCCACGACATCCCGCCCCGTCAACTCCAGCTTCATCACCCCGTTCAGGTACGCGGCGGCCTCCTCGGGCGTAAAGCGCAGATCCGCCGCGCGGATCTCGATGAGCTCGCCACGCCCGCGCCAGCGACCGAGCGGCAATGCCGGGTCGGCGCGGGTGGTGACCACCAGGTGCACCTGTGGCGGCAGGTGCTCAATGAGGTATGCCATCCCGTCCTGGATGTCGTTCGCATCGACGACGTGGTAATCGTCGAGCACCAGCACGATGTCGCGCGGCAGCCCGCTGAGGTCGTTGAGCAACGTGGCAAGGACCGATGTGATCGGCGTTTGGGGCGACCCCAGCAGGGAGATCGCGGTCGCGCCTACCTCGGGCACCACCGTCTGCAGCGCAGCGATCACGTAGGGCCAGAAGGATGCCGGCCCGATTGTCGCTAGGGTCGAGCGAGAGCCACGCCGCGCGCCGTTCGTGCAAGGGAGTCGCGGCCAGCCACTCGGCCACCAGCGTCGTCTTGCCGAAGCCGGCGGGCGCGGAGACCAGGGTCAGCTTCGACTCGCCCCTGCGGCTCAGGCGCTCGCTCAGTCTCGGACGTGTCACCAGACCGCGTCGCACCCTGGGGATGAAGAGCTTGGCCTCGAGCAGCGGGCTTGGCATGACCATCTGATCGCACACGATACGGGTGAGGAGCGTGTACCGATAGCATCAGCTGCTCGCCGCGACCGCCTCGCCAAGGACGATTCCGGTTGGGCGCGCCGAGTTGGGCGCAACTCCGTACCGGCGATCGAACGCCCACCAGTCCCTGCCCGACTGCTGCATCGTGGGCCGCGATCTGCGCGTGAGCGTCGACGAGCTGTGGGCAGCCTGGAAGGCCTGGGCCGAGGATCAGTCGCTCCACCACGGCACCAAGCAGACCTTCGGACGCGACCTGCGCGCAGCCGTCCCCTGGCTCCACATCAGCCGACCGCGGGAGGGCGACCACCGCCGTGCCTATGTCGGCGTGGGACTTCTCGGCCCAACAAACAATTCGTTCGACCGCGGACCACGCGGACCAAATCCCGAGGACGACCACGCCGATGGTCCGCGTGGTCCGCGGACCGAGCCATTGTTTCGCAGCGCGGTCCCGGTTCCGAGGCGGGGCCCGGAGCATCGCGACCAGACCTCGCGCGAGAAGCCGTGCGGATCTTCGAGGATGACCTGACCAAGGAGTCGGCGAAGCGTCTCCGGGACGCAGCGGCCATGGCCCAGCTCGGCGATGACCTTGACTACGGCGGGACGGCGTGACCAGCCAGGTTCAGCGGCAGCTCGGGAACGACCCGCTCGTGGCCGCCCTCGCCCGCTACGTCGAGGCGCTCCATCGGCGCTACCCGGACGGGCCCGAACAGATGCGCCACGAGCGACTTGACTGTCGGGCACGCCGAGCGAACATGCCGCGGATGTCGAACCGCGACCAGGACCCCGCCGCATGAAGCGCCTGCCGCGCTCCCTCGACGACGTCCGCGGCCTGCGGGTGGCGCGCTGGGTCCGGGAGTCGACGAAGGGTCAATACGACCGCTATGGCCCGGCGAGCCAGCGCGAGCAGCAGGACCGCTTCATCGAGCGTCATGGGCTGGTCGATACCGGTCTGGTCTACCAGGTCGCCCACAGCGGGACCACGGTCTGGCGCTCGCCGACGATGACCGAGATGCTGACCCAGGCAAAGCTCGGCGGCTTCGATCTGCTCCTGTCCGGCTACTCGGATCGCTGGCAGCGCAACCTGCGGCGGACCCTCGAGCTGCTGGAAGACCACCTCCACCCCAACGGGGTCGCCCTCGTCATGTGCGACCGGCGGATCCTTTCCTCCGATCCGCATGACTGGGACGAGCTGGTGTCGGAGTCGGCCGGTGCCGAGAAGTACAGCCGCCGCCTCAGCGAGCGCATAACCAAGGGCTACGAGCAGAAGTTCGACAAGCAGGCCGACCCGGGTGGTCGCCCGGCGCTCGGATTTCGGCGGTCGGGTGACCGCCACGTGCTGGAGATCGACCCGGACCGGATGCCCATTGCGGTCGGCCTGTTTGAGCGGTACGCCCTCGGCAACGTCAGCGCGAAGGACCTCGAAGCAGAGACCGGCCTCGCCGAGACCGGCATCCGGATGATCCTGATGAACCCGCTCTACAACGGCTGGATACGCCGCCATCGGGGCAAGGACGAGACGCGCCGCCCAGCGCCATGGCGTTCGAACCCGCCCGTGTCCGACGAACTGTGGGCGCGCGTCGAGGAGATCCGGCGCGCCAAGACCAGGGGCGGGGGAGCCAAGAACTGGGCCAGGGTCGACCTGCTGGGCGGGCTCCTCGAATGTGTCTGTGGTCGCCGTCTGCGCAATGACGGCACGTTCGCCGACGGCCGCCACCGGAAGCTCCACGCCAATCCCTGCGAAGCCTGGGGACGCAAGGCTCGCCTCGGCGACGAAACGTGGGAAGAGCCAGTGCTGGCTCAGATCTCGGGGATCGCTGTGGACGACGCCACGATGGCGTCGGTCGTCGCCGCGGTTGGCTCCAACCACCAGCCGGTCGCGATCGACCGGGCGCGGATCGAGCGTCAGATCCGGGACCTGGCGCTGGAGCACGCTGGCGGCGCACTCGGTGATGATGCGTATCTGGCTCGGATGAAGGTCCTTCGCGACCAGCGCGCCGGACTCAGCGAGCGGGTTTCGGATGGTCCGTCGGCACAGCGGGCGGTCGAATGGCTGCGGGCGCTTGCCGAGTCAGTTCAGCACGCAGACGCAGCGGAGGAGACGGCAGATCTGCTGCACGCGATCTACGAACGGATCACGGTCGCTGGGCCTGAGATCGTGGGCGTCCGGCTGACCGCGTCGGCCTACGCGCACGGATTGGCGCTGGCGCTGCCCGAAAAGGTTGCAATGGCGCGCCCGACAGGATTCGAACCTGCGACCTTCGGCTCCGGAGGCCGACGCTCTATCCACTGAGCTACAGGCGCGAGGCGCCGATCATACCGCCGTACGATGCAAGCTCGCGCTCAACGGTCTCCGCGAAGCCGCGGGATTGCGTCTCGCGCAGCGGGCCGATGAGCCGCTGTTCGGCCGATCGTCTACCCATCAGCGACCCCGATGCGAAGGAGCGATGAGCAATGAAGCTGACGGCATCGATGATGCTGACCGTGGACGGCGTGTACCAGGGCCCCGGCGGCCCCGACGAGGATCGACGCGGCGGGTTCGACCGCGGGGGGTGGACCGCGGCCTATGGCGATGAGGAGGGCTGGCTCTTCCTCACTTCCTGGTTCGAGCGCGCCGACGCGTTCCTGCTCGGTCGCAGGACGTGGGAGATCTGGGAACCGTACTGGCCGCTTCACGACGGCGGCGATCCGGTCTCCCACGGCATCAACGTCCTGCCCAAGTACGTGCCCTCGACCACGCTCAAGGACCCGGCATGGCAGAACACCCGCGTCATCGGCGGCGACGTCGAGGCGGCGGTGCGCGAGCTCAAGGCGAAGCCCGGGCGCGAGCTCCAGGTCCATGGCAGCGGCGAGCTGCTCCGGTGGCTGCTCGAGCGGGACCTCGTCGACGAGCTCAACCTGCGGATCTATCCCGTCGTGGTGGGCGACGGGCTGCGCCTCTTCCCGGAGCACGGGCAGACGCACGGCCTGACGCTGCTCGACTCCAGGACGACGGCGTCCGGAGTCACGTTCCAGACGTATCGACCGGCCGGCCGGGCGACGTTCGGGACCGCCGGCTGAATGACGTCGGACCGCCTCCCGCGGCGGCTACATCTCCTGCCAGAGGGCGACGCCCATCCACCCGAAACCGGCCGCGAGCAGGATGCCGAACAGCGCTGATGAAACCTGGCCGGCCATCGACGGCAGGAACTCCGCGACGAAGAAGGCGAACGCGAACAGGGCCATCGCTGCGAGGATCAGGCCAGCTGCCGGACGAGGGAACACGCCCGCCTGGAATGTCACGACGCCGGTGAGCAGGAGGCCGATCGCGAGCGCGATTCCGAGCACGAACACGAGGGGATGCTCTCCCGCGGGGGCGTTGAGCGACGGGTGAAGGACCGGCGTCGCGGCCACGACGACAAGGAGGACGAGGCCGATCGACAGGAGGACGTGCGCGACGAGGCCGAGCGCCCCAACGGCCTCAGCCTGGAAGGCGTATACGGCCGGGAACGCCAACAGCAGGAGGACGGCGGCGATCAGCAGGAGTGCTGCGGCATCTGGCCCGAGGGTCTGGCCAATGACGGGCCGGGTCGAGATCCGAACGACTGCGAGCCCGAGCACGATCGCGCCGGCGATGAGCGCCGGACCCGCCCAATGGATCGCAGCAGTCACAGCGCTCCCTCTCGGCCGACGATATAGCCCGAACCGCATGAGGATCATGCACGTGAAGATCACCAGCTACCCCAGCAGTTCGACGCTGACGAGACCCTTCACCCTGTTGGTTGCGGCCACGGAGCTCGGGCGTGGCAGTGCCGTCGGGCGCGAGGGGAGCGGTCTCCATTCTTCCTAACGCGGGCTCGAGCACCCTGAGACCCCACAGATATACGCCGATTGTCAAGATGAGCGCGGTCAGCCACGTCAGGCCGTAGGTAGATCCGAACAGCGCCTCCACGCTCTTGATCGGCCCGAGCAACATGCCACGGGCGAACCCCAGCACGACAATCGCGGGCACGACCACCTTGAAGATCGTCGGCGTCGCACGGGCGCCGATGTAGTCGCTCGAGATCTCACGCTGCGTGACGATCGGCAGTCGGTTGATCGCCGGGATCACGATGGCGTCAAGCGCCAATGCGTTGCCGAACCAGAGAATCTGAAGAAGTACGTGTGTCCACTGCACAGCCACGACGATCCAGTCCATGGGTACTCACGGTACGGAGGCGGCCGTGAAACTCCATGCCCACGAATTTGGGACTCAGGCCTTGCGTGCCCCGATCGGCAACTGGACAATTGCACGGTTGTGGCTCATGCCGCCCATCGCCTGCCCTTCGCGCAGCTGCTCCATCGCGACCTTGAGCTGAGCGCGTACTTCGACCAGGCGGACCGGCTGCTCGATCGGTCCGTGCCGTTCGATGCGTCCTGCTGGCTCAGCCTGGATCCGGACACCCTGTTGCCGACCAGCCACTACAGCCGAGAGTACGGCCTCGACGAGTTGCTGAAGTTGGCGGGGAACGAGTTCCTCGAGGAGGATTTCAACAAGTTTGCCGTCCTTGCACGCGCGTCGCGGCCGGTCGGGACCCTGACGCGGCGACCGCCGGCCATACCCGGCGAAGTCCGCGTTACGCGAAATTCCTCGCTCCCATGGGGTTCGCCGATGGCGACGAGCTCAGGGCCGTGCTCAAGGACGGCGATGCTGCGTGGGGCGCCCTCGTGGTCCATCGCCGCTGCGGCACGTTCAGCGACCGAGAAGCTGAGTTGGTCGATGAAATCGGACCGCTTGCTCGGCACATGGAATCCGACGGGCGATCCTGCGCTCTGCCCTCCGTCGCGACGACCGTTCAGAGGCTGTCGCGATCATCCTCCTGGGCTCCGACGACACGATCGAAGGCATCACGCCCGCCGGCCCGCGGTCTGATGGACGAGCTCGTCGACTCGACTGCTAACGGGTCCTCAACACCGCTGACGCGGTACTGAGCGCTGCGCAGCAGGCGCGTCGGGCGGGGCGTGGCACGACCGACGAAGTGGCCGCGGCGCGGCTTCCGCGGCGGTCGGGGGGATGGATCCGATTGGAGGCGACACTTCTAGATGACGGAGAGCGTGTCGCGGTCGTCCTGAGTGGTGGGCCCGATGCCTCGTTCGCCGACGCCATGGCCCGGGCTTATGGCCTGTCGACCCGGGAGCGACAGGTGGCTTCCCTGACGCTGCGCGGCCTCTCGACCCGGGAAATGGCGCAATCGCTCAACGTCTCGGCGTACACGGTCCAGGACCACCTGAAGTCGATCTTCGAGAAGGTCGGTGTGCAGAGTCGCGGTGAGCTGGCGGCGCAACTGTTTCTCCAGCAATGTGTGCCACAGAACCCGAGAACAGCGAACCTTTCGATCGCATCGTTCGGGGTGGGCGGGGACGACAGCCAACAGGCTGCTGGATCCGGATCGAGTCTGCGCGATAGGGCGTAAAACTCGATCCGCTTCGCTCCGGGTCCAACTAGGGTTGACATGACGCTCAGGCTCTGGCTGCCACAGCGCCTAAGAGCGTTCAGCCGGTGTCTCGCTGGGTCGCACCTGCCCCTTTCTCGGGTTGAAGCCCGGCGCGCTACAGCGCCAAAGCCCGCTCCTGGAACCAGGGGAGTGCGAGCTCCAGCGTGAGATCCACGGCCTGCCTCGATGACAGGCCACGCGCCCGGAGCGCGAAGAAGGTCGGCGGCCCGATGACAGCCGCCATGACGGACATGGCGACATCGTCTCCGGAGAGCGGACCGAGCGCGATTCTGCATCAATTCATCGATGTTCGCGTAGTAGCGATCCACGCCGCCCGACCAGGCCTGAATCAGGTCCGGTTCCTGTCGGTAGAGCTGCCACGCGGGTTCGCTTCTGTCATAGAAGGCAGCCAGCTCGGATGCCAACCGAGTGACGCGTTCGCCAATGCCCGTCGCGTCCTCGAAGATCGCCGGCGTCGGCGGTTGGAGCTGGGCCACGACCTCATCAAATGCGGCGTTTGCAAGGTCCTGCGGGTCGGAGAAGTGGTTGCGAACGGTGGCCGGAGCCACATCGGCAGCGCGGGCGATGGCCAGGTTCGATGCCGCCGCGACGCCTCGTTCCCCATAGATCCGCAGGGCCGCAGCCACGATCCGTGCACGCGTCTCGTCCTTGGTGGCCTCTCGTTTCCCGAGCGTGTATCGGCGAGGCATCGGTCTCCGCAGAAATCTATTGACTAGCAGTAGCAGCCAAATGATAATGCCGCCACCGAATGCTCGCCGCGGCGCCTGATGCACGCCGGGGAGCGCTGGATCGGGGGAGGCGAACCGTGGACTGGGTCGTGTTCGGCGTGCAGTGGCTCCATGTGCTGCTGGGAATCTTCTGGTTCGGGAACGCGATCGCTGTGGCTGTGATCCTCATCCCGGCCATCTCCGCGCTGCCAATCCCGACACAGCGCCAGGTTGGCTCGCGATACGCCGACATCGCCGAGCGCACGTTCAAGGTCGTCGCCCCGACGGTCATCGCGCTCGGCATCATCCGCGGCACCGTGCTTGGGCCGATTCGTTCGCTTGACTTCGACTGGGGACGGCGTATGGGATCACGTGGCTCGTCGCCATGGTCGCTGCGATCGCCACATTGCTGTGGGGACTCTATGTGATCGGCGGGGCGGCTCAAATCATGAGCGCGGCACCCCTCGGTCCGGGCGGTGAACCCACTCCCGAACTGGTGCGGGCGACGACGCGGGTCAAGCAGGTTGCCGTGCTCGAGCTTGTCGGCTTTCTCGTCGTCTTCACGTGCATGATCCTCATGCGCTTCGGCCTGTAGCGATGGAGCGAGATCGGTCCATCGGCCTGCAGGCGATCACGCTCGGCGCCGTCGACATCGCCGGCGTGACCGAGCCTCGGATTGCTGTTCCTCGTCGGGCCACCGTTCGGGACGCTCAACGACCTTTGCAACGCGGCCGTCGGCGTGCTGAGTGCGAGGCTCGCGTGGGGCTGTCGCGCCGGGTGCGGAGGCGCCGAGCGACGCCCGAAATCCTCGCCTTCGGAGGTGCCGCGATCGCCGCGGTTGGATCCGCCCTTGTCGTGACGGACACGACGGGGTTCTTCCTCGCCGGGCTCGTTTCGAACGTGGGGTTCGCGCTCGTCGGGCTCTGGTTGATCGGCGTCAATCGCGGGCTGGCAAGTGACGAAACGCTGCCGCGCCAGCTGGCCACCCTCGGCCTGGCGGCGGGCGTCGTGATGGCGCTCGGGCTCGCGAGCATCCCGGGCATCATCCTGGGCATCGACGACATGGCGTGGGCGCCCGGCTGGATTTGGATCGGATCGGTGGGTTGGATCGGCTCCTTCGTCCTCTATCCGATCTGGGCGCTCTGGTTCGGTCGCTCACTCATGCGCCGGACCGCGCAACCGACGGTGGTCTGAGGATCGGGAGGGCAGCGCTCGTGGACGGTCGAAGGCTCGGCACGCGAATTGCGGCGGTTTCCTATGTGTCCGACGCCGGGTTCGGCATCGCGATGCCGATCGCCCTCGCGCATCTTGCCCGGACTGGCCAAGCTGCCGATGACGCCGTGGGGGTTTCGGGCGTTAGTGGTCCATTCGAACGGCTCGGCAGAGATCGCTTCGTCGTGCTGGGGATGGGTTTGTCACGCTCTGCGCGCTCGATGTCGTGGCCGGCGTCTGGCTCTGGCGGGGCGACCGCCGAGGCGCGCAGCTCGGCCTCGCGATGACCCCTCCGGCTCTGGCCCTGGCGGGTGGATTTGCGCTTCCGCTCCTGCTCGTCCCCGTGCCGATTTCAGCCGGCCTCGTGATCCTCGGACGGCGGGCCTCGACGCAGCGTCCGACATCCGCCTAGCCGCATCAGCTGCTGTTGATGATGCTAGCATGAAGAGATGGCATCTACCCGCACCAGCTTTACCATGGACCGGGCTCTTGCGGTGCAGGCGCGTCGCCTCAAGGTCAATGTTTCTGCGGCGGCCCGCGATGGCGTTGAGGCGGCGGTGCGATCGGCGATGGCGCGGGCCGACCGAGAAGCCTACCGCCGTCAACCAGAGCGACCCGATGAGTTCTGGTTCGAAGTCGAGGGCCTGGACCGAAGAATGACGCGCGGCGAGATCTGGTACGCGGAGGTTGGGCGCAAACGACGACCGGTCCTGGTGCTGACGCGGCCCGAGGTGATCGACGTGCGCGCTCTCGTCACCGTCGCTGAGGTCACGACGTCGATCCGCGGGATTGGCGCGGAGGTCGACTTCGACCACTCGCAGGCCGGGCTCGATCGGCCATCAGTCATCAACTGCGATGGTTTCACACCATCCCGAAAACGTCGCTGACAACGTACGCCGGCTCCGTGAGCGAAGGGACGCTGGAGCTGCTGGTCTGCACCGCCGTCAGCTACGCGCTGGGCTGCTGATTTGTCCGCCTGTCACGGGCAGGCCTTCGGGCACTAGGGCAATGTGGGTCGCAATCCGGTTTACAGCCAACCTAGCTTCGGTGCACGCCGCCGAAACGGGCTGCAATGCTTCTGAGAGGTCGGTGCAACCCTCGCCAGCGGCGGACGCCCACGCGGCTGTGGCTCGGGATGCCGGAGACTGATCGGGTTAGGAGGTGGCCGCATGACCACCATGACCCCCACGATGACCCCCACGACGATCACGGACCAGGAGGTACTCGGCCTCGAGCACCAGTACTGGACGCGCTGAAGGAGCGATGACAGGACCGTCGGTCGCCTGACGGCCGAGGACTCCACGGTCGCCGGCGCCACCGGCGTCTCCGGGTTCGGCCCGCGCGAGATCTCGAAGTTCTTCGAGAACACGACGTACCGGATCAAGGACTACCGCATCGACCCGCAGACGACGCGGATCAACCGCATCTGCGACGACGCGGTCTCGATCGCGTACGGCGTGCACGAGGACCTCGAGGTCGATGGCAAGCCCGTCAGGTCGACGCCGTCGACACGTCCGTGTGGAAGCGGACCGAGAACGGCTGGACCTGCGTCCTGCACACGGAGTCGATCAAGGGCGATCGGTACGGTCGCGATCGGATGGCGGGCAATCGGCCGCTTACCGGCGCGGTCGACGATCGCTGATCCACATGCGGCGAGCTTCCCTTCGGGGTGGCTCGTCGCTTCTTACTGTGACGCGTAGGCGGACTCGCCGGCGAAGGGCGGGTTCGGATCGCCTTCGAGGTCTTCAGCCCGGCGCGGCGCGACGCATCCAGCGACGTCCCAACTCGAGGTCCGTCGGTGCCGCCCCGGCGAGCCGTCCGGTGCTGCTCCTGAGCCCGTCCAGGCAGAGCGACAGGTAGCGCTGCCGAAGTTCCGCCGTCCGCTCCTCGTCACCGAACACACCGGGGCGGATCGCGGCGACCATCTCGAGGACGAGGGTCAGGTCCTCCGGCACGACGTCTTCGCGCAGGTCGCCGCGTGCCTTCGCACGAGGCAACGGCTTGTCCGTCCAGCTCACCTGAGCGTTGGGCGTCGGCAAACATGTCCGGTGTCGGCGTGAATGTCCCTGCCAGTGCGACCGTGAGCGAGTGGACGTCGGCCTTCACGATCCGACGGAGGAAGCCCGCGAACGCCTCCCAAGGATCGCCCTCGTCCGCGAGCGCCGCCTCGGCTTCCTCGACGTACAGGCGCAGGCCGTCCCGGCACAGCTGCCGCAGCAGGTCCTCCTTGCCCGAATACCGCCGGTAAGCGCGCTGATGCCGACCCCAGCTCGGCTCGCGACCGCAGAGATGGGGGCGTCGGCATCGGCGACAAAGACTTCCCTGGCGGCCGAAACGATCCGGTCATCGTTCCTGGCCGCCTGGCTGCGACGGCCGCTCAGGCGCTGCCCCATTCCATCAGATTACCACTGGAACAAATCATTCCGTTCCGATATGATGGAACGGAACAGTTCGTTCCGGTTGTAACCGGCAAGCGAGCAGAAGGAGCGACGAGCGATGACCGGTGCGACCCAGGACTGAACGATCAGACCCTTCCGCATCGACATCCCGCAGGCCGACCTCGAAGACCTTCGGGCCCGTCTCGAGCAGGCGCGCTGGCCCACGAGCTGACCCGGCGGCGGAGATTACGGGGTCGGTCAGGCATACGTCCGCTCGTTGGCCGATCGCTGGCGGAGCGGCTACGACTGGCGGACGGTCGAGGCCCGGATCAACCGGTATCCGCAGTTCACGACCGAAATCGACGGCCAGCGCGTGCATTTTCTCCACGTTCGTTCGCCCGAGCCTGCCGCATTGCCGCTGATCGTGACCCACGGCTGGCCGGGATCGATCGTGGA
>CAVZTA010000007.1:0-6247 GCA_963778025.1 uncultured Chloroflexia bacterium
ACATCCAGCACCTCGGGGCGACGCTGCCGGGTCCTGGCTATGAGGACTGGCAGGCGTTCCTGATGGAGATCGTGCTGACCGCGGGGCTGCTGAGCGTGACGGTCGGCACGGCCTCGGCCGCGCAGAATGTCGGCGCGATCGGTGCGTTCGGCGTCGGCGGCTACATCGCGCTGGCAGGGTTGTGGTCGGCGCCGGTGAGCTGCACCTCGATGAACCCGGCGCGATCGTTCGGCCCGGCGCTCGTGAGCGGCGACTGGACGGCCTACTGGGTCTACGTCGCCGGGCCGCTGATCGGCGCGGCGATCGCGGTCGGGTGCGCGATCATCCTGCGAGGACCCGGCGGCGACCCGATCTCGCAAGCGGCCGGCTCTGGAGTGCTGACGCGGAAGCGCCGTCGGGAAGAGGCCTCGCGCGAGGTCGACGAAGGCAACGTCGTCCCGGCCGGTCGCGACGAGCCAGGGTCCTGAATGGCCGCACCCATGCGTGAGGATGCCCTTGACCACGTGGTCGTGGATGCTCGCCTTGGCCGACGGCGACATCGCCCCGCAAACGATCACCGACCTGTCGAGCCCCGGCGCGCGGAGCCTGATCGTGCGCTTCAACCCCGCGGCGCGCGGAGCCTTGCTCGAGGTCTAGGGATCCGATGAGCACACGCGCGACTGGCGAGGACTCGCATCCAGGCTCAGATGACGTCGCCCTGACGCGGTCACCCGGGTTCTGGGTGATCGTGCGCTACGCCATCTTGTTCGGCGTCGTGCTCGCCTTTGCCGGCGCTGGCGTTTCTGGGATTGGTCAAGGGCGGCACCGACCTCTGGTTCACGCTTCCCGAAGACCCCGGATGGCTCGACGGGAGCCTGTGGTGGGTGGCGGTGACCGCGGGCGCCGGCCTGCTCGTCGGCGTGCTGCGGCGCGTCTTTCGCGTCCCGCTCAAGCTGCCGGGCACGGTCGAGGAGCTCAAGGACCAGCGGGTCGAGCCCTCCACGGTGCCGGGGGCGGTTGCCGTCTCGCTGGTGTCGCTGGCGGGTGGGGCGAGCCTCGGGCCCGAGGACGCACTGGGGAAGATGGGGGGCGGGCTGGGAACCTGGGTCTCGGAGCGGCAGAAGCTCAGCGAGGACGTGCGCGCGACGAACACGCTCAGTGGGATGGCCGCGGCGTACGGGGGCCTGTTGTCATCTCCGATCCTGGCGTCGATTCTCACGCTCGAGATTGCGCGTCCGAAGGCGGCACGCTTCGCCGACACGCTGGTCGCAGGTCTGCTGGCGTCCTCGGTCGCGTTCGCGGTGTACTTCCCGATCGCGGGGTCGACGTTCGTCGGGCTCTACGCGCTGCCGTCGTACAAGTACGAGGACTGGCAGTTGCTCGCGGCCGTTCCCCTCGGCCTCGTCGCCGGCGCGCTCGCGCTGATCACAGCCGTCGCGATCGGGGTCATGACGAAACTCGCCGCTCCGCTCGCCAAGCACACGATCCTTCGCCCGGCGCTCGGGGGGATCGCGTTCGGGCTCGTCGGCGTCGCGCTGCCGCTGACGCTGTTCACCGGAACCGATCAGCTCACGACCGTGATCGACGACGGGGCGGCGCTCGGCGCCGGCCTGCTGATCGCGGTCGTGTTCGCGAAGATCCTCGTGTTCGCGCTCTGCGAGGCCACCGGCTTCATCGGCGGACCGTTCCTCGTGATGCTGTTCATCGGCGGCACGGCCGGAACCACCGCCCACGTGCTGATCCCGGGGCTGCCGGAGGGACTCGCGTTCACAGCGATGTTCGCCGCCCTCCCCGGGGCGCTCGTCGCCGCCCCGTTCTCGCTGATCCTGCTCGCCGCCCTCACGACCCAGATCGGCACGCTGCAGATCGCGCCGGTCGCCGTCGCGGTGCTCACGGCGTACCTCGCCGTCTCTGGATCCGGCGCGCTCATGTCCCTGGCGCGCAAGCGGGGCAAGCCCGCGCAGGCGACGACGTAGGAGATTCGGACTACGCAGCTCAGTCACAAAGAGGAAGTACTGAAACCCGCCCCACAACGATGAACGGCCTGCTCAACACGGTTCCGACAGCAGCGCTCACCCAGTCGCAAACGCTGGTCGAGCTCGGGCTCGTGGTCGTCCTGGCGGCGGCGGCGCCCCTGATCGGCCAAGTCCTCCGGCTGCCGTCGATCCTGGTGCTGCTGGCCCTGGGGTTCGGTGCAGGCGCGGTCGGTGCGCTGGATCCCAACGCCCTGCTTGGCCAGCAACTGATCTCCGCCGTCGTCTCGGTTGCCGTCGGGATCATTCTGTTCGAAGCCGGGCTCGACCTGAAGCTGAGCAAGCTCACCGGCGCCGTCGCTCGCGTCTCCCGCCGACTGGTGACCCTAGGAATCCTGGTCACGTGGGCGATCGGGACGGTCGCCGCCTACCTACTGTTCGACCTGTCCTTCGAGGTCGCGCTCGTGCTCGGCGCGGTGCTCGTCGTCTCCGGCCCGACGGTGGTCGGGCCGCTGCTCGACTTCATCCGCCCGTCGAAGACGGTCAACCTCGTTCTGAAGTGGGAGGGCACCCTGGCCGACCCCATCGGCGCGACGCTCGGCGTCGTCGTGTTCAACGCCGTGGTTGCCGGGCATGCGAAGGCTGGGCAGGAGATCTTCCAGTTCCTCCTCAACGTCGGGGTCGGCGTCGGCTTCGGCGTCGCCGGCGCGGCCCTGATCCTGGCCTGGGCGGCATGGTTCAAGCCCAACCAGACACAGGCCGTGACCGGGGTGTTGATGTTCGTCGTGGCGATGGTCGTCGGCGCCGATCTGCTCCGTGATGACTCGGGCCTGATCACCGGTCTGGTGATCGGCGCGATCCTCGTCAACCGGCCACCCGGCGGCACCGAGCCGCAGGGAGTGACGATCGAGCGAGCAAAGCTCGTCCGTTCGTGGCGAGCGCGGATCGGCACGCTCACGACGTTCCTGATCGGGATGTTGTTCATCATCCTCTCCGCTCGCGTCACGCCGCACCAGATCGCCCAGATCGGGTGGGTGAGCATCGCCTTCGTCGCCGTGCTCGTGTTTGTCGGCCGGCCGCTCGCCGTCGCGCTGTCGACGTTCGGCTCGTCGCTTGATTGGCGCGAGCGAGCGTTCATCGCCTGGATGGCACCCCGAGGGATCGTCGCGGCCGCGACCTCGTCGACGTTCGCGCTCGGCCTGAGCCAGGCCGGTATCGGCGGCGGGGCACAGGACCTGATCCCGATCACCTTCATCGTGATCGTCGCAACTGCGCTCATCTACGGGCTCAGCGGGGCCCCGGTGGCTCGCGCGCTCGGCGTCGCGCGCACGGGCCCGGGAGGGGTCCTGCTGATTGGTGCGAGCCCGGTCGGACGCGCAATCGGGCGCGCCCTTCAAGCCCGGGGGCTGACCGTGGTGCTGTGGACCGCCAACGACGAGCACGCGCGCGCCGCCGAGGCTGACGGGCTCGTGTTGGTCAAGAGCGACCCCACGCAGGACGCCACCGAAACCGCCCCCTCCGATCTCGACGGGCTCGAGTATGCGCTCGCCGTCGGTGACGATGAAGCCTTCAACGCGATGGTCGCGACCGACCTCTCCGAGTACTTCGGTCGCGGTCACATCTTCCAGCTCGCGGTCAGTGAGCAGCGAGCGGCGGCGTTCCTGTCCAGGGTGCCGATTCTGTTCGACGGCTCCGCCACTCACGAAGAGCTCCTGACCCGAATCGAGGCCGGCGGCGAGATTTCGGTCGCCGAGCCAGCCGGGTCGAATGGAGGAAGGGATCGCCGCGCGGGCTTGGGCGCGAACGGCATTGCGATGTTCGTCTTGACTCCCGGGAAGGAACTGTGCGTCGTCGCCGCCGGCGACCGGACGGAGCTGCGCGAAGGGCAGGAGCTCATCGGCCTGCGGGGCTGACGGTCTCCCATCCCGAGAAGCCGAACGCGCGTGTCCAGCCCCCGCGGACGAGACGCGCACGGTCCGCCACGCGGTCGAGCGGAGCGCGTGGGACCTCGCGGCAGGTCGGGCCGTGGATCAATCAGCCCGCGAGGCAGAGTTCACTCGGATCGGATGATGCGCCGGGACTCGAATGGGTGGGACGTTTGCGTCTCTCGCGCGCGCTCGATGCTGCGCGGGATGCTGTTCGGGACGCATCGAGGAGGCCGGACACCATGGCCAGTGCGAGCATCTCAAGAACGGAGCGGCACGCGCGGATTCGGAGCGGCCGGGTATGGGCGCGCGCTCGGCGCCAACTGGGGACGACTGTTTGATTTCGAGGACATCGAGTTGTCCCTGCACGCGGCGGAGCCACTGGCGCTCGGTCTCTGCCCGGCGTGCCGGTGGGGGTTCGTCACGCCGGTTCGGTGGGAGCCGCTCGACGGTGGCAGCTGGCGGATCGGCCTGCGTTGCGACGCGTGCGGCCAACCGCGGGACACGGTCGCCGGGGACCGGCTTGCCCAGCGGTTCGCGGCGGCGGTGACCGCGAGCGCGGCCGACATCGAACAGTCGCTCCACTGTCCCGAGCCGCATTGCATGGAGCGCTGGCAGGCCGCCTTCGCGGAGGCGCTTGCGCGTGATCTCATCGAGCCCGGCGACTTCGATATGGAGGGCAGATGTCATGGCTGAGGCCCTGGGGCGGGCGGCGACCGGGGGGTCGCCGAGTGCTCCATTCGCCTGACAGGAGCAGCCGCGGCTTGTAGCCCCGGAGTGCTGATTCCGTGCAAGGCAGCAGCGCGCACGCCCCTCGAGCGACCGCCCGAGGCCAGTGCCATGGACACGCGGAATGCTGCAGGCAGGACGACGCGGCTGTGTCCAACGGCGTGTCCAATCGGCCCGGAATCCCCGATGGCTAGGCCAAATCAGGCCGGAATCATAATCCGCGTGTCGGGGGTTCGAGTCCCTCCTCCGGCATCTAGGAAATCCCCGCTAATCGCGGGGTTTTCTGGTTCCGGTGGAGTCCATCGGCCCCTTCGGAGGGAGACGAGGGGGAGACGGCGTTCGCCGAGAGCTCGCTCAGTGGCCGCGCCGCGTCGCAGTGCTGAGTCGCCTGGAGAGGAGCAGCGCGTCCTCGGTCTGTTCCGGGCAGACGCGCGGTCGCGCTCGCATCGAGCATCACGGGCGCAGCGGGGGAGTGCTCACCTGGCCGCTGATGGGATTCCGAGGGAGTGTGTCGAGGAGGGCCGTCATGGTGGGTTCGATCCGCAGACTGACTTCGGCGCCCAGGTCCGGCGTGGGCTGCGTAAGGGGGACGTGTGCGTGGAGTGCGAGTCCGGCGTCGAGGGTGAGTTCGTGGCGTCCGGGGCCGGTGGTGACGCGGGCGACGATGGCGGGAAGCCCTCCTTGGGCCTCGCGCACGTGGATTGCGGTGGCCCAGATCGCGAGGCCGGCTGAGCGGCGTCCGGGCGGGGCGGTGAGTCCGGTTGGGCGTCCGCCGAGGAGGACGTTGCCATCGTCGTCGATGTCGACGTCGATGACGTTCTCATACCCGACCAGGCGGGCGACGGCCACGTCGATTGGGCGCGTGACGAGGTCGTCGGCGGGGGCGACCTGGCGTAACTGGCCGTCGACGAGGACGGCAACTCGGTCGGCGAGGGCGAGGATCTCCTCGGCGCGGTGCGAGACGAGGACGACGGTGGTCGCGCGGTCGGCGAGGGCACGCTCGACGTCGGCGAAGAAGGCGGCGCGGGTGGGGGTGTCGAGGCCTGCGGCGGGCTCGTCGAGGAGCAGCGCGTCGGGCTCGCAGGCAAGGGCTCGCGCGAGGCTGACGCGTTGGGCCTCGCCGCCGGACAGGGTGCGGGCTGGGCGGTCGGCGAGGTGCTCGACGCCCAGGCGCGCGAGCGCCGCGGCGGCGACCCTCTGGCGAGTGGGTCGGGGGGCTCGGCGGTAGCGCAGCGGCAGCTCGACGTTGTAGCGGACCGTAGTGGAGAGCAGGACGGGGCGCTGGGGCGCGTACGCCAGCCGGCGACGAAGGGCCGCGCCGCCCCGCGAGGTGGGCACGTCGTCGACGCGCACCTCGCCAACGGTCGGTTCGTCGATGGCCGCGAGCAGGCGCAGCAGGCTCGTCTTGCCGGCGCCGTTGAGGCCGAGCAGCCCCAGCCGTTCGCCGGCCGCGACGCTCAATCGGTCGACGCGCAGGACCTCGCGGCCGCCGCGGCGGTGGCGCACACCGGCGACGGTCAGGACCGCGCCCACGCGGTTCCGCGCTGCTGTACAGAGGTGAGCACGGCGTTGACCGCGAAGGCGAGCGCGAGCAGCACCGCCCCATAGGCGAGGGCGGGCCGGAAGTCACCCTTGCCGACG
>CAVZTA010000008.1:0-244956 GCA_963778025.1 uncultured Chloroflexia bacterium
TGGTTCTCGATGCGACGACCACGACGTCGGGCATCGGCGAACTGCATGCCGCCGGCAATGCGGTCGGCGGCGGAACGAGTCCGTCGTGGCGTCACGCCGGCAGCGTCTCTACGCCGTAGGCCTCGAATGCGGCGTCGCGGGTCACGACGAGCGCATCCGATCGCTTCGCGTGCGCGACGAGCATGCGGTCGAACGGGTCACGGTGGTGAGGCGGGAGGCCGCCGGCCGCCTCGGCGTCGATGCCGGTGATCGGGAGGATCTCGAACTCGGCCGTCACGGCTGCTACGAGGCCGGCAGGCGCGTCGAGCTTTCCGAGCGCTCGCTTGATCGCGATCTCCCAGATGGTCGCCGCGGAGATCAGGACATCGGTCGCGGGATCCGCGATGGCGCGGCGGGCACTTGCGCGGAGGTTCGCATCATCGAAGAGCCACCACAGCAGGACGTGCGCGTCGAGCAGCAGGATCACGATTCGAAGGCATCCAGCAGCTCCGGGATGGGCGCATCGAAGTCGTCGGCCATCCGGCCCTGCCCGCGCCAAAGGCCTGGGGTCCGCGGCTTGGTCCGGGCGCGGTAGGGGACGAGTCGGGCAACTGGTCGCCCGGCTCGCGCGATGACGACCTCCTCCCCTGCCTCGACTCGTTCCACGAGCCGCGAAAGGTGGGTCTTGGCCTGATGCATGTTCACGATCTCGGCCGCCATGACACCACCGTACGAGGTTAGTCTGACTTAGTCAACGACCTGCACTGGTCCGGCACGTCCGTTACCCCGACGGAGGCGGGAGTTGCTGATCGGTCAGAAGTCCCAGCGAGTCGGCTTCGCGAGCTGGTCGGGCTGCACCTGGTCCATGCCATACGTGCCCGGCAGGCCGAACACCCGCGTCGGGACCATGCGGTAGATCCGGTACGGCGGCGGGCCGGCGCTCGGGGCGCTTGGCCCCGTGACCTCTACGCCGTCGACCTCGAGCGGCCAGCCGTTCGCCTTGAGGAGCTCGGTGATACGGGCGACGGCGGCGGGGTCGGTCAGCGGCTCGGCGCGGCCCTCGGCGGTGATGTCGAGCGAGGGCAGCGTCGTGCTCTGCGTCCCGATCGCGCATCGCGCGTCCGCCGCCAGGTTGCGGGCCTTCTGGGTGCCTTCGCCGATGACCATGTGGAACGCGTCCTCGAGCCAGAACGCGAGCACCGGCATGAGGTGCGGTCGGCCATCGGAGCGGACGGTCGCGATCCAGTTCGAGCGACCGGGCTCGGGTTCGGCGAGTCGTCGCCGCGCGTCCTCCCACGCGGTCGTCGGTGTGCCTTCGCCGACCAGGGATTCGGCTCGCGCGGGGACTCGTTCGTGCGTCATCGACGCCTCCTTCCGTACCCGAGCGAGGGTATGCGCGCGGGCCCTCCTGCGGCGGCGAGCAGCGCCGACCCGCGCGCACGAACGGATGACGCAGCGGAACCGCGACCCACGACCGAGGCGAACCTATCCTGACGGTGGCCGACCTGACGGAGCCACCACGGGAGGGAGCGCGATGGACCTCGGCCTGCGCGATCGGGTCGTCCTGATCACCGGCGCCGGCGGCGGCACCGGCCCGACCGTCGCGGCCGCGTTCGCCGCCGAGGGTGCGATCGTCGCGCTCCACACCCGCCGCCCGGACCCCGAGGGACGCGCCAGCCAGGCGGCGTCGAGGATCGTCGCCGACGGCGGCCGCGCGATCACCGTGTCGGGTGACCTCACGTCGACCGAGACGGTCGTCGCGCTCGTCGATGGCCTCACGCGCGAGCACGGCCCGGTGGGCGTCCTGGTCAACGCGACGTCGGCGTACCGGAGCGACCGGTTCACGGACCTCGACGATGACACCTGGTCGGACGGTCGTCGACGCGATGCTCGGCGCGACCTTCCGCGTCACGCGAGCCGTCGTGCCCGGGATGCAGCAGGCACGCTGGGGCCGGATCGTGAACATCGCGGCGCGGTCCGGGCTGTTCGGCGTCTCGCGGGCCACCCACTATGCGGCCGCGAAGGCGGGGATCATCGGCCTGACCAGGTCCCTGGCCAAGGAGCTCGGGCCGCGAGGCATCCTCGTGAACGCGGTGGCGCCGACGCAGATCCTGACCCACAAGGACGGCCAGCCCTCGATCCCCGACGACCGGGCCGCCGAGATGGCCAAGGCGATCCCGCTGCGGCGTCTCGCGACCCCGGACGACCTCGCGAACCTCGTGGTCTGGCTGGGCTCGGGTGCCAACACCTACGTCACCGGCGAGGTCGTGTCCCTCACGGGCGGCGCGCAGACGTGACCGGGCCCCTCCCCCGCTCCGCGACCCGACCGGCCGGCCGAGCGCGATCCTGAAGCTCGCGCTGATCGCGTTCGCTCGGGCGATGATCGCCTGATGTGCAAAACGGAGGCTCGGCCGATCGAAGGGCTGATCGAGCCTGGTCCTTGGGCCCCCTGCAGCCGTCAGGCGCCGCCCTGTGCCCGCCGATGACCACGCCACGTGCATCGGCGGGCGGTAGCCGCTCGCCAGCCCGACGCCGGACGGCCTTGTCCGCCACGAACCCTCAGGATGCACATCGGGCGATCATGCCCCGGATCTTGCGTGCCGGGGCCGGACCCAGGCAGGCGCCGCCGTCGGGCGGACGCCAGCGGACTCGGGCGCGACGACGCGCCGGCTCCCCACGGCCGGCGCGTCGTTCGCCCGGTTCCCCCTGCCCTGTCCCCCCGCGTCGCCCCCGGCGCTGGATGTGGTGCGAAGGCTCAGTCCGGGATCACCAGGTGGACGGGGTTGCCCAGGATCTCGACCTTCCAGGTGGTCGTGTCGTTGCCGCCGCCGACCGTGTACTCGACCTGCCACCAGCCGTCGTTCCAGAGCCCCCTGGCGCCGTACGACCAGGGCAGCGGGATGGTGATCGTCAGCCAGTAGCCGTCGAACGCACTGCCGCCGCCGTCGAACACCGCCGGGCAACCGGACGGCACGCCCCCCGCCGGAGCGGCCGACGGGCGGTTGGTCTGGATGCACGTGACGTTCGTGCCCGAGGGGCCGGCTGCGCCGGTCGCCTTCGACACGCTGGTGTACGAGAACGTGACCGGCGTCTGGCTGTTGTCGTCCGGGTTCAGGAAGCGGAGCCACGCGCCGCCGCCGACGTCGCCCGGGTCGTAGAGACTGATCCGGACGGTCTTGCCGCCGCCCGATGCCTTGTCGATCTGGGCGAGGAAGAACCGCTGCGTGCCCGACTGGACGTTGGCGTACGCGGCCATCCGGCCACCGCCGTAGATGCGCGGGGAGCCCGACGCGCTCGTGACCTCGAGACCGAAGCGGTTGGCCGCTCCGACGCCGGCGTTCACCGAGGAGTCGAGGATCGCGACGCCGCCGCTCGAGGTGTCCACCTTGGACGTCGTGACCTGCAGCCGATAGGTGCCCTGGACGAGGTCGCGCGCTCGGCAGCTGCCACCAGCGCAGGTGGTACGCGAACTTCGGGTCGGTCGGCTGGTCGCAGCGAGCGACCCCGGCGACACCGACGTTGGCCGGTGAGCCGGTGCCGTACTGGCCCGACTGGTCGTTCTGTGACTCGTTCTCGAACAGCGAGCCCGAGGTGTAGACGAGCGTGTCGTCGCCGAGCTCGAACGGCGTGTCGTGCGTGTCGTACAGGTTGAAGTACGTCGTCATGCCGGCCGGGTTCGTGCCGCCCAGGTTCGTCGTCCATTCGTCGCCCGTGCCGGCCTTGCCGGAGCCCAGGCGCGGCATGTCGCAGAACGTGGGATCGAAGACGTAGACCCGACCGCCACCGCCCGAGGGGACCTCGACCGTGTAGCCGTAGCCGGAGGGGTCGTAGTCGGGGTTCGAGGCGTTCGCGCCGCCGTTGCTGATCTGGGTGGGCATGTAGGCGTCGCCGTTGCGGGAGTCGCCGCCCTTGGTGAAGACGGCGCCCCAGAAGCCCTGGCTGTCGAGCTGGTTCTGGGCGCCGCCGCCGGTCGTGCCGTCGTCCGAGGTCGCCGTCGAGATGCCCGACGGGCCGTTCGAGTCGCCGCCGCTCGCGCACGACGGTCGCGTGCGGCCGTTGATCTCGTTCGTATCCAGGCAGCCGATGCCGTAGTAGTTGAGCGGGCTGCCCATGGGCACCGGGAGGACGTAGTCGGCCTCCGACGTGCGGCTGGCGGGGAAGCTGTTGATGCCCAGGACACGCGCGAAGAACGTGCCCACCGGGGCGTCGATGGTGACGATCAGCCGCCGCGGGTTGTTGGGATCCTGGCGCGGCGTGACGTTCGTGTCGGCGGTCGGCACGAAGCCGTTCCGCCGCGCCTCGGCGAGCGCGGTCGTGTAGGCGTTGCTGGGATCGCCGGGCAGGTACACGACGCCCGCGAGCGCTGCGGCATCGGCCGCGCGCTGGAGCCGCAGGGCGCTGCTCCAGTACCACGAGATGTCGATGACGACCGCGAGCATCGCGAACAGGGCGATGATCGCGCCGGCGAACAGGACGAGGACCTGGCCCGTCTGCCGCCGGCCGGCCTGCGCCGCGAGGGCCGTCCGCATCGAGCGCGCGCTCACGGGTTGAGCGCCATGATCGTCGCGTCGCTCATCGCAAGGCCCTGCGAGCCTGCGGCGGCGCCCAGCGCGGACAACGGCGTGAGCAGCTGGTAGTGGTACTCGAGGCTGACGCCGATGGACTCGGCCCTCGGCGCGGTCACGCGAGAGCACGGCGCCCACGCCTGCGTCTGCTCCGTGAACGCGAGCTTCTGCCCGTCGACCGTGGGACCGCTCCGCGCGCCCGTGTATGTCCAGCGATTGACGGTGCCCGCGATCGGCGCGCCGTCGAGGTCGGCCCGGAAGATCGAGATCTCCGAGATGTTCGCCCAGCGTGACCGGCGAGCCGTGCGACTCGAGCACCCGCTGGACGGCCGCCACGATCTGCGGATCGATGGTCGCGCAGGTCGCCGCGTCGCCGTCGCCGTTGCCCAGCCCGGCGGCCGTGCGGGCACCTTCGCGCGTGGCGTACTCGAGGGTGATGTGGTGCGTGAACAGCATCCCGAACTCGAGCAGCCCGAGAAGCAGCAGCGTGAACACCGGGCACGATGACGCCGAACTCGATGATCGCCTGGCCCCGCTCGCCATCGCGTGCCTGACGGCGCGTCACAGGAGTGGCTCCATGCGCATCGCGTTGGCGCGCTCGAACTGCCAGGACCGGCTGTTGCCCCAGTTCAGGAGGCCGCCGAGCGGCGTGCGCCACGGGTGGACGTAGGCGACCTTGACGCCGACCGTGTCGACGGTCGCATGTCCGTTGCCGCAGCCGGAGAGGATCATGCACCGATCGCTCTCGGGGTACGCCGCGGTGGTCAGCCGGTACGGGAGCGAGTACGTCGAGCCGTCGCGCGCCTCGCAGCTCATCGAGCCGCCCCGCGTGTACACGTTCCGGGCGCCGCTGACGAGGGCGCCGTTCGCGTCCGACCAGTAGATCTCGACGGTGGTGATGCGCGACCGATCGGCCGGCGCGGACACATCCTCCTCGACCTTCTCGAGGACCAGGCAGTCACCACCCGGGGAATTGCCCGAGACCGCGGCCACGAGCGACGCGTCGCGCGTCGCGTAGCCCAGCGAGAGCGAGGCGTTGAAGGCGAACCCGAACTCGATCGCCGCGAGCAGCAGCACCATGAACAACGGGAAGACCAGCGCGAACTCGACGAGCGTCTGCCCGGCGTCAGCGCGCCTTGGCGCACGCCCGTCGGTCCCCTGCCCCGGCCCCGGCCGGACCCGTCCCGATCGGCTCATCCTCACCACCGTGTCCCCCGACGTCGTGGTCCCGGCCGCCGCGCGATCCCCGGCGCCGGCTGGTGACGCCGCAAGTCCTGCGGGCGTCGACGACAAGCCTCGCCACCGGGCGCTCCGAAGTCATCCATCTACGGTCAGGGTCCGGGGAGGACGGTAGTTACGTGCGCGCGCGGCACCGGCCGGGCCGGAGGCGGTGCCCGCCGGCCACGTCCGAACGAGGAACGACGACGACCTTGGGGCACCACCGTGGTGCGTCGCGCGGGGGGTGGTGCGCGCGCGCCGGTGCGTGGTCGCAGCGGCGTGGACCCGACGGTCCCCCCGCGCGCCGCGTCCGCCCTCCCCGACCGGGCCATCGGCGATCCCCGCGACGGCTGGAGCCGCCGTCAGGGCGGGGTATCCTGTCTCGCAGGCGCTCCAGCCACTCGCGTCGACCGTAGGGCGGAGGTCCCGATGCATTCGTCGCTGGTCACCAAGGTCGAGAAGGCCCACCGCTATGCCCGGGAGCGGGACCGCTTCGCGGTCGGGACGATGGCCGTCACGGTCAAGGGCGACAACGACGTGCACACGATCGAGCTGTCGACGGATGGCTGGCACTGCACGTGCGACTACTTCCTGCACCACAGCGCGTGCTGTCATCAGCTCGCGCTGCAGCTGGTGCTCGGCGACATGCTTCCCGAGGGCGCGCGCGAATCGGCGTTGTTCGTCCAGCCTTCGGCGCTCTAGGGGAACGTCGCTCGACGCGCTTGCCAGCGGGCGCCTCAGGGTGCCGCGACGTTGCTCCCGGTGATGAGGAGCACGGACGCTCCGGGCCGCGGGTCACGATCGTCGAGCAGGCCCAGCCAGGCCGCCGCCGCCGAATGCTCGACCGTCACGCCGAGGGCGCTCGTGAGCTGACGCCGCGCCGCGTCCAGCCGTGCCTCGGCCACGACCATCATCGCGTCGACCCGCCCATCCATGAGACGGAGCGCCCGCGGGACCGGGACGCGTGTCGCGATGCCCTCGGCGGCCGTCGCGGCCGATGACGTCTCGATGTGCCGGCCCTCCAGCCAGGAGTAGGTCATCGAGGGCGCGGCATCGGAGTTGATGCCCACGACCCGGCAGCCCGGCGCAGCGGCCCGCAGCCACGCCCCCACGCCGATGATCAGTGAGCCGTTGCCCACCGGGACGTAGACATTGGCCAGCGACGGGAGGTCGCCCCGCTCGGCCGTATCGGTCAGCTCGATGGCGAGCGTCCCGTTGCCGGCCGCGATCGCGGGCTCGTCGCCGTCGAGCAGGAACGTCAGCCCCTCGTCGAGCGCCCGCGCCTGACCCGCCTCGCGAGCCTCGTCGAAATCGCGACCATGCAGGACCACCGTGGCGCCGAACCGCCGGATCCGATCCATCTTCAGCGGGTTCGCCTGCCGGTCCGCGTAGACGATCGCCGGCACGCCGTGAGCACGTGCCGCGTACGCGATGCCCTGGCCGAAATTCCCGGTCGAGGCGACGACGACCGGCCGCCCCTCCCCCACCGCGCCCCGTTCGAGCAGCGCCCGCAGCCCGGTCCACGTGCCGCGACCCTTGAAGGCACCGATGGGGTTGACCGTCTCGACCTTGACGATGACCGGCCGGCCCGCCTCGGCCGAGAGCACCTCGTGCACGTACTGCGGGCGAGTCGCAGAAGACACGGGGGATCCCGGCGTGCGCGTCCCGGATCGCCGCGCGCTCCAGGGCCGGCTCGGCGACCATCGGGCGCCCGGCCGCGGCGCGCAGAGCGGCGTCGGCATCGGTGCTACGGGGATCCGCGCCGGTCACAGCAGACCTCGGGGGCGGGGACGCCCGCGCTCGTTCGATGGGCCGCATCGATGCGGCCGGACAACAAAAAACGCCCGAAGGAACCGCCGGTCACTAGACGCTCCAGCCTGTGCAAGCACCTGCCGGATCGCTAGATGTCCAGAGCCCCTTCGAGCAAGGACTACGTTACGCGGCGGGACCCGCTCCGGGAACGCACTTATCCACGACTTCATCGCGCGTCCGTGCGTGGATCGGGAGTTGTCCACAGGTTGTCAACGAACCGGTCCGGTCTGCGGGACCGACCCGACGGAGCGGTCGACGACGCGCTAGTCGACCTCGAGCGGCCAGTCCGACTCGTCCCCGAGCCCGGTGGGCAACCCCTGCCCGTCGATCGCGATCCGGAACCGGCGAGCCTGCGAGAGCTCGATCCGCCAGCGGGTGTCCGACTCGCGCGTGAACCGGCCGAGCGTGTCGCGCACGGCGTACGACGGCTCCACGAGCAGCACGTCATGCTCGTCGGTCGGTCGCGCGTCGAGCCGGCCCGCCAGGCGATGGCACATCGCCGCGGCGACCAGCGGCTCGCCGTCGACCAGGACGAGAGCGTCGGGCGACCACGGGAACCGCAGGTGCCGCATCCCCGACGGGCCCGCGACGTTGCCGTTGACCTCGCCGCCGCCATGATCCACGTGGAGCGTCAGCAGCCCCACGGCGCTGCCCAGCTCGAGCCGGGAGAAGCCGCCCTGCTCGTCGAGCTCCAGGAGGCCGACGCTGGACAGGCCGACGTCGGTCGTGTGCGTCCAGCGCCAGCGTCGTCCGCGGCTGCCCTCCGCGACCGTCCAGACGAGGCGCGAACCGTCAGTGAGGCGGCCGCTCCCGGCCCGCCGCAGCAGGGTGATCACGATCGGGCGTCCCAGCCTCCTCAGCGAGCGTCGCGGCCCACCGGCGGGAGACAGCCTCCAGTTCTCCGGCCAGCGACGGTGCCATCCGGCCGCGCACCCGGACGTCGCGGTCACGATACTCCAGCTCGACCGTGCCCCGTTCCCGGACCCGTGCGAGGAGCTCACCCGCGGTGTACGGGACGGCGATGTCGACGTCCTGCCACAGCGACGCGAGCACGGCTGCGATCTCGTCGCGCAGCGTCTCGAGGCCGAACCCCGTGAGCGCCGACACGAGCACCGCGCCCGCGACGCTGGGCGCCGAGCCATGCCCGTTCTGCGCGTCCGCGGCGTCCATCAGCAGATCCGCCTTGTTGAACGCGACGAGCCGGGGCTTGTCGCCAGCGCCCAGCTCCTCCAGCACCGTCTGGACCGTCGTGCGGTGCTCCTCGAAGTGGCGATCGCTCGCGTCGACGACCTCGAGCAGGGCATCCGCGCGGGTGACCTCCTCGAGCGTCGCCCGGAACGCGTCGACCAGCTGGTGCGGCAGCTTGTGGATGAAGCCCACGGTGTCGGTGACGATCGCGGTCTGACCGTCACCCAGCTTCACCTGGCGCGACGTCGGGTCGAGCGTCGCGAACAGCATGTCCTCGGCGCGGGCGACCTCGCTCCCGACCAGCGAGTTCAGGAGCGTCGACTTGCCGGCGTTCGTGTAGCCCACGATCGCCACCGTCGCGAACAGCCGGCGGTCGCGGCCGCGGGCCGCCGTCTCCCGCTGCTGGCGGACGTTCTCGACCCGCAGCTTCATCTTCTTGATGCGCTCGCGGATGAGCCGCCGGTCTGTCTCCAGCTGCGACTCGCCCGGACCGCGACTGCCGATGCCACCCTGGGTCCGCGAGAGGTGCGTCCACATCCGCGTCAGGCGCGGCAGCTGGTACTCGAGCTGCGCGAGCTCGACCTGGAGGCGGCCCTCGTGGGTCTGGGCGTGCTGCGCGAAGATGTCGAGGATCAGACGGCTGCGGTCGATGACCTTGACCTTGAGCAGGCTTTCCAGGGCCTTCTGCTGGCCGGGCGACAGCTCGTCGTCGGCGATGAGGATGTCGAAGCCCGTCTCCGACTTCGCCTGGAGGAGCTCCTCCGCCTTGCCCTTGCCGACATACCAGTTGGGATCGATGTGGCGTCGGTTCTGCCACTCGGCGCCGACGACGTCGGCACCGGCCGTGGTGGCGAGGGCGGCGAGCTCGTCGATCGACTCGGCGGCGGTCCAGCCGGGGTCGTCACCCGTGTCGACGGCGAGCAGGAACGCCTTCTCGACGGGCGGCGCGAGGTCGATCGGGGCTCGGGGGCTCATGGCGCCGGAAGTCTAGCCCGGCATCCGCCGGACCGCGGTCGGTCGGTCGATCGGGGTCGGCGGACGATCGGGACAGGCCGTGAGGCGTGATCCTGGACCCGACACGATCGACATCGCGCCCAGGCCCGCTGCGTCGAGGAGTCCCGGCCTTGGTGATCGCGGTGACGATGCCGTCGCGCCACTGGTCGCCCGTCGCGTCGGGGAAGTCGTACGCCTTGAGCGCGGCCACGATCTCGTCGACGCTGCGCCTGGGTCAGCGAGCCGAGCTGGTGAGGTTGGCCATCAGGAGCTCGCGCGTCGCCGTTCGGCATGCACCCGGCCGCGGCCGACGGCGACGCGCTCGCGGACGGAGAGGCGAGCGGTCGTGGGCGATGCCGAGGCGGGTGCCGCGCTCGCCGACGCGGAGGCGGGGGCGGCGGACGATGCCGGAGCGGCCGATGTCGCGACTGCCGATGGGCTGGATGAGGCGGCTGACCCGCCGCCGCTGCAGGCGGCCAGCGCGAGGACGGCCATCGGCAGGACGAGGCGGCGAAGGACGACGAGCACCGGGGATTCCCTCCTCACCCGACGCGACGCACGCCGGCTCGCCCATCGTCGCACCATCCGGTCGCTGCGTCATCGTCTGGTCGCGCCCGCGGCGCCATCGAACCTTGCGTTGACGAAGGTGCAACGTCCGGTGGTCCACCCTTCGGCCATGAACGATCCTCGCCGTGCCGACACGACGCCGCTCGACCCGCCGTCCGACCCACCCCGCGACGACATCTCCATCGCTCGGGACGACCTGCTCACCGACGCCACCGATGCGCTCGTCGCCGACCCGGTGGACAGCGGCGACGGCCTGACCGACACCGAACGCTACGAGGGCTACGCCGAGGCAGGCGCACGGTCGACCGCGACGACCAGCCTCGACACGCTCATGGCCGACGAGCTTCGTGACGGCGAGACCTCCGACCCGAACGTCGCGGCCGAGGAGGGTCTGACGTGGGTGCCGCCGGTCGATCCCGTCGTCGTCCCCGACGCCGACGACCCCCAGGGTCTGGCGATCGCCGCCGGATTCGGGACGACGGCCACGGACGAGCCGTTCGACGCCGACCACCACGACAGCGGCCTATCCGACGAGAGCGAGGTCACCGACCGGATCCGCGAGGCCCTGCGTGCGGACGCGCGGACCTCGACGCTGGCCGACCGGCTGGTCATCGCGACCCTCGGCGACGTGGCAGTGATCCGCGGCCTCGTCGATGACGTCGACGACAGCGATGCGATCGAGGAGGTGGTCTCCGAGGTCGTGGGGATCGGCGAGGTCCGGGACGAGACGGAGCTGACGAGCTGAGGCGGCCCGCCGCTACTTGGCGAGGCGCGCGACCTTCGCGGCGAGCGCCTCGTTCGCCTTGCGCAGCCGGACGACCTCCTCCGCGAGCTGCTTGAGCGCCCGCTCCACATCGACGAGCTCGGCGCGGACGGCGCGGCGGAGGGCGGCGTCCATGTCGTTGCCGGTGCGCGACACGGTGGTCGAACGGCGGCGCGTCGGCTTGGTGGCCTTCGTGACCCCGTCGAGGATGTCCCCGATGTCGATGTTGAAACCCAGCGGCTGGTCGTCGGTCGGCATGCGCGCACGGTAGCGGGTGGCCGAGTCGGCGTCAGACCGTTCCGACGAGTGCCGCCACCTGGGCGAGGGCGGCCGAGGTGACCGTCGATCCGGCGTCCAGCCATGCGATGTCCGGCTCAGCCGCGGAACCATGTCCGCTGGCGCTTGGCGAACCGCACGTTGCGGCGGGCGTCGTCGGCGATCGCGTCCTCGAGGCTGCGCTCGCCGTCGAGCACGGACCAGGCCTCGCGGTAGCCGATGGCGCTGAACGCCGGCAGCCCGGGATCGTAGCGCTCACGCAGGGCGCGAGCCTCATCGATCAGGCCGGCATCGAACTGCTGGCGCGCGCGAGCGGCGATCCACCGGGCGTGCTCGTCGCGATCGGCGAGGTCGAGGCCGAGCCACACGACCGGAGCGGGATAGCCGCGGGGCGCGGGCCGCGGGATGTCGCCCTGGAGCGTCGCGATCTCGAGTGCCCGGACGACGCGGCGCGGGTTGGCGAGGTCCACGGTGGCGGCAAGGCCTGGGGCGCGGGCGCTGAGGTCGGCGACCAGGGGCGGCAGCCCCTCGCCGGCGAGCCGGTCCTCGATCGCCGCTCGCAGGGCGGCGTCGGACGGCAGCGCGTCCGTGTCGAGGCCGCGCGCGACCGCGCGAAGCCAGAGGCCGGTCCCCCCGACCAGCAGGCCGATGCCGCCGCGACCGCCGAGATCGCGCAGCACCTCCAGCGCATGCGCCCGGAAGTCGGCGACGCTGAACGGCTCGTCAGGCTCGACGAGGTCGAGACCGTGATGCACGACCCGCGCGCGCTCCTCGGCGGTGACCTTCGCCGTCCCGATGTCGAGCCCGCGATACACCTGGCGCGAATCGGCGGAGATCGATCTCGACCGGCCGCGCGGGCCGCTGGAGCGCCTCCGCGAGCGCGATGGCGAGGCCGGTCTTCCCGGTCGCGGTCGGGCCGGCGATGACGATCAGGGGCGCGAGCGGCGCGTCCCGAGCGCCCGGACCCTCGCTCAGATGAGCGTCCCGCGCAGCGCGTACGGCCCGCCGTGCTCGACCCGCACGCGCACCAGCTGGCCAAGGAGCGACGCGTCGCCGGCGAGGTGGACGAGCTTGGACTCACGGTTTCGCCCCACGAGATGCGCGACGCCCGCCGGCAGGTGGGCGAAGGCGTCGCGTGCCTCCGCGGACCCCGAGCCTTCGGCCGTGTCGTCGTCGTGGTCGTGGCTCCGCGGCGCGACCACGTGGTCCACGAGGACCTCGGTCGCGTGTCCGACCCAGGCGCGGTTGCGCTCGAGCCCGATCCCCTCCTGGATCCGCAGGAGCTCGTTGAGCCGTCGTCGCTTCTCGGCGGCGGGCACGTCGTCGGCGAGCTTCGTCGCGGGCGTGCCGGGTCGCTCCGAATAGGCCGCCGCGAACACCTGGTCGTAGCGGACCGTCTCGAGCAGCCGCAGCGTGCCCTCGAACTGCGCCTCGGTCTCACCGCAGAACCCGACGATGACGTCGGTCGACAGCGCGATCCCGGGGACTGCCTCGCGGATCCGCGCCAGGCGCTCGAGGTACTGCGAGATCGTGTACTGCCGGCCCATGCGACGAAGCATCGCGTCGTCGCCCGACTGGACCGGCAGATGCAGCGCCTCGCACAGCGACGGGCAGTCGGCCATCGCGGCGATGAGTCGGTCGGACAGATCCCACGGATGCGACGTGACGAACCGCAGCCGGGGGATGGCAGGGCGGCCGTCGGCGGTACGAAGACCGTCGATGGCGCGGATGAGCTCCGCGAGATCCGGTCGCCCGTGGAGGTCGAGCCGGCGGCCGACCTCGCGCTCACGGTCGACATGCGCGAACCGTCCCTCGGCCGCCAGGTCGTGCCCGTACGAGTTGACGTTCTGGCCGAGTAGCGTGACCTCGCGGTAACCGGCCGCGGCCAGGACGCGCGCCTCGTCGAGGATGTCGTCGAACGGACGGCTGCGCTCAGGACCGCGGGAGAACGGGACGATGCAGTAGGTGCACGTCTTGTCGCAGCCGTACACGATGGGCAGCCACGCCGAGATCGCGGAGCCTCGCGCGACGCCGCCGGAGGCCAGCGCGGCCGCGCGCGACGAGGCGAGGTGCGACGCGTCCGACACCGGCACCTGGTGCACGAGCGTCGTCGCCGCGGTCGATCGTGACGTGCCCGCCCCGATGGCGCCCTGCAGCGAGGCCAGCCCGAGTCGATCCACGAGCTCCGGCTCCTCGTCGGGCCGCAGGAACAGGTCGACGGCCGGGTACTTCCGCTCGAGGCCCGTTCGATCGCGCTCGCGCACGGCGCACCCGGTGAGCACCACGCGCATGCCCGGGTTCGCACGCTTGAGGCGGTCGAGATGGCCCTGCCGCCCGACGACCTTGGCCTCGGCCGCCTCACGGATGGCGCACGTGTTGATGACGACGAGATCGGCGGCGTCCATCGAGCCCGCCTCGGGGCACCCGGCGGCGAGCAGGCGCCCGGCCATCTCCTCGGAGTCGCTCTTGTTCATCTGGCAGCCGAGGGTCCAGACGAAGAACCGCGGCAGGGTCGGCGCGTCGGGCCGGAACTCGGTGAGCCGTGCGTCATCGGGCGCGAGCGGATCGCGCGGTCCGGCGGGCGCGACCGTCGGCGGGACGAGGTCCAGCACGGGCAGCGCGCGAGACGGCGTGCGAAGCGTCATGGCTCGGGGATGGTACGTCGTCGCGGGCGTGCCACTCGGGAACGCGGGCCGGTCAGCGCCTGGCCCTCCCCTACCATCCCCCGATGGAGCTCCTGACGAACCCGGAGACCTGGGTCGCCCTGTTCACGCTGACGGTGCTCGAGATCGTCCTCGGCATCGACAACGTGATCTTCATCTCCATCCTCGTCCAGCGGCTGCCGATGGCGGACCGCGACCGCGCCCGGCTGGTCGGCCTGGGGCTCGCGATGGGGATGCGGATCCTGCTGCTGCTGACGATCTCGTGGATCGCCGGCCTGACGCAGCCGGTGTTCACCATCGCCGGACATCCGTTCTCGTGGCGTGACCTGATCCTCATCGGCGGCGGCCTGTTCCTGCTGTGGAAGGCGACCACCGAGATCCACGAGGCGCTCGAGGGCGAGGCGGAGCACACCGTCGAGGCGGGACCGACGACGACGTTCGGCGCGGTGCTGGTGCAGATCGTGCTGCTGGACATCGTCTTCTCGCTCGACTCGGTGCTGACCGCGGTCGGCCTCGTCGACGAGGTCGCGATCATGATCGCGGCGGTCGTCATCGCCGTCGGCGTGATGCTCATCGCGTCGGGACCGCTGGCGAGCTTCGTCCACGCGCACCCGACCGTGAAGATGCTGGCGCTCGCGTTCCTGGTGCTCATCGGCGTGACGCTCGTCGCCGACGGCTTCGGCTTCCACATCCCGAAGGACTACATCTACGCGGCGATGGGCTTCTCGGTGCTGGTCGAAGCGCTGAACCTGCGGGCGGCCCGTCGCCGCCATCGCGGAACGCCGGTCGAGCTGCACCCGACATTCGTGAAGGACCGGCCGGACGCCGAGCCCGGCTGAGCGTCCGCAGCCCGCACCTCGCGCTCGTCCCGCGGCCGGGTCACGCGGTTTCGCGCGACGTTCCGATGTGGTCGAACAACATCCGCGGATCCGCCCCTCGCCAGTGGGCCTCTGTCCGATGTCATCGAACACAGCTCGCAACGAGGACCTCCCGAGGGTCATCTCCGGGTCCCAGAGAGACGCTCTCGGCCGCCAGGTCGATGTCCTGTTCGATGACATCGGAAAACGGTCCGCGAGTGTGCCCGGCCGTGTCCCGTTCGAGTGGCGGGTCTACCGCGCGGAGGTCGAGCCGACGCTCGCCGCTCGACGGCCGCCTCGCACGCCAGGTGGCGCGGTCGAGGCGGTACAGGACGTGGCGCCGGAGGCGGTGACCCTCGGGAAAGCGCGGATGGTCGAAATCGTCAGCCGGGTCGTGGGTCATGCCGAGGCGCTCCATGACCGCGCGGCTCCGGACGTTCGCCGGGACGGTGAACGAGACGATCTCGTCGAGGCTGACGGTCTCGAACCCGAACCTGAGCGCCGCCTCGGCAGCCTCGGTCGCGAAGCCGTTACCCCAGGCATCCGGTGCGAGCCGCCAGCCGACCTCGACCGCCGGCGTGAACGGCGCCTCGAACGACGGGGCGCTGAGCCCGGTGAACCCGATGAAGCCGCCGGTGTCGAGTCGCTCCATGGCCCACTGGCCGTAGCCCCGCGTCGCCCACGCCTCGACGATCCAGGCGACGAACGCGTCGCTCTCCTCGCGCGTGAGCGCGCGGGAGAGGTGCTGCGCCACGCGCGGATCGGCGTTCATCGCCGCGAACGGCGTCGAGGTCGTCCTCGCGCCAGCCGCGCAGGAGCAGGCGGTCGGTCCGGACCTCCGGGATCTCGCCCTCCCTCACCGCCCGTCGCCGGCGTCGATCGCGTCGAGCACCGCGCGCTCGACGCTCGTGGGCAGGAACAGCTCGGCGTGCGACTGGGCGTAGGGCCCCAGGTCGCCGTGGTAGTCGGTGCCGCCCGAGGGCAGCAGCCCGAACGCCCGGGCGAAGCTCGTCATCCGCCGCCGCGTCGCGGTGTCGAACGAGCGGTGATGCGTCTCGATGCCGGCCAGCCCGGCCTCGACCAATCCCAGGATGAGGTCCCGCCGGTCGGGCGCCCACGCGAAGTGCGCCAGCACCGGCAGGCCGCGCGCGGCGCGGATCGTCTGGATCGCCTCGACCGGCCCCAGCCCGGTCCGCGGCACGTAGCCCGGCATGCCCCAGCCCAGGAGCCGCGAGAACGCGTCCTCGACCGACTCGGCGAACCCTGCGGCGACGAGCGCCCGTGCCACCGTCGGCCGCCCCAGTGCGTCGTCGCGCGTGAGGTCGAGCCGTGAGACCTGCTCGTCGATCGGCATCCCGAGCTCGCGGAAGCGGTCGACCGTCTGCTCGAAGCGTGTCCGGCGCGCCTCGCGCTGCCGGCGCAGCGCCGCCTCCAGCGCGGCGTCGTGGGGATCGACCCCCAGCCCGAGCACATGCAGCTCCCCCTCGGGAACGTCGAGGCCGCGCGTCAGGGCGTTGATCTCGACGCCCGGGATGAGCCGCAGTCCCTCGGGCGGACCGGCCTCCAGGATCTCGTGCACGCCGGCCAGCGAGTCGTGGTCGGTGATCGAGAGCGTCCGGACGCCGGCGCCGACGACCTGCCGCACCAGCTCCGCGGGTTCGAGCACGCCGTCGGAGCGCGTGGTGTGGGTGTGGAAGTCGGCCTTCGCGGGGACCAGGGGTCGCGGCCAGGCGCGTTCCTCACCCAGCGCATGGCGGCGAGGCCGAGCGGGGCGCGCGGGACCGCCCGTCACGCGGCGCCTGTCACGCGATGCCCGTCACGCGTCGATGAGGCGCTGGATCCGTTCGATCTGGAGCGCACGACCGGTCGCCGGGTCGACGTCGATCTGGCAGGCGTTCAGGACGACCGATCCCTCCCCCACCTCGAACCGGGTCGGCAGCGCGTTCACGAAGCGCGGCAGGACGGTCTTGGGGTCGAAGCCGATGACGCTCCACAACGGCCCCGTCATCCCGAGGTCGGTGAGGTACGCGGTCCCCTTCGGCAGGATCCGCTCGTCGCCGGTGACGACGTGGGTGTGCGTGCCGACGACCGCGCTGACCCGCCCGTCGAGATACAGCCCCAGCGCGTTCTTCTCGGACGTGATCTCGCAGTGGAAGTCGACCAGGCGGATGGGTGGCAGCGGCTCGCTGGCCTCGTCCAGCACCCGGTCGGCCTCGGTGAACGGGTTCTCGATCGGCTGCATGTAGGTCCGGCCCTGGAGGTTGATGACCGCGACGTCGCTGCCGTCGAGGGCGTGGTAGATGCCCCAGCCACGACCCGGGACGTCGTGGGTGCCGTAGTTGAGCGGCCGCAGGATGCGCTCGTTCGCGTCGAGGACGGGGTAGATCTCGCGCTTGTCCCAGATGTGATTGCCGCTCGTGATGACGTCGACGCCGGCCTGGAAGAGCGCGTCCGCGGTCGAGCTCGTGAGACCCATCCCGCCGGCGACGTTCTCGCCGTTCGCCGTCACGAAGTCGATGCCCCGCTCCTCGCGGAGGCCGGGCAGGACGTGCTCGATCACCTGGCGTCCGGGCTTGCCGATGATGTCGCCGATCATCAGGACGCGGGTCGCGCCCGGCGGTCGCGGCGCGTCGCCGTTCGGCGCGTTGCCCAGCCCGGCACGCTCGCTGCGCCCGGTCACGCGTGGATCACGAACGGTCCTCGTCCATCCCGAGCAGTCTACGTGCGGCGGCCGGTCAGGCAGGCGGGTCGGTAGCGAGACCCTCGTCGAGGTGCATCCGCTCGCGGATCGGCGCCGTCCGCGCCTCGATCCGCTCGAGCCGCTCGTTGAGGAGCTGCAGCTGCCCCAGGAGCTGCTCCTCGATCGCCTTATCGTGCTGCTGTTGCTCGGCTCGGCGCTGACGCTGCGAGGCGTCGATGAGGATCGACGTGATGAGCGCATTGATGATCGTCAGCAGCGCGACGGCCACGATCATCACCAGGCCACCGATGGACCGCCCGACGACGGTGGTCGGCGTGACGTCGCCATAGCCGACGGTGGTGACCGTCTGGAGCGTGTACCAGATCGCCGTCCCGATGTCCGGGAACTCTTCGTGGTCGAAGACCCAGACGATCACGCTGCCCGCGAGGACGATGAGCACCGTGACGTTGATGAGCACGAGCGTGGCGTTTCGGACCGACGAGGGCTGCGAGATGAATCGGTCGCGGGACCGGCGGGCAAGGCGCGGGGCGGGCGGCGACGTCGGCATGGCGCGGAGATGCTACTTCGCGTACTCGACCGCGCGGGTCTCCCGGATGACCGTGACCCGGATCTGGCCCGGGTAGGTCAGCGTCTCCTCGATCTTCTTGACGATGTCGCGCGCGAGGCGGCTGGCCGTGAGGTCATCGATCTCGTCGGGGCGGACGAGGATGCGCACCTCGCGACCCGCCTGGACGGCGAACGAACGCTCGACACCCGGGAAGCTGTTGGCGATGCCCTGGAGATCCTCGAGCCGCTTGACGTAGGTCTCCATCGTCTCGCCGCGCGCGCCCGGTCGGGATGCGCTGATCGCGTCGGCGACGAGCACGATGGGCGACTCGAGACACGCGAACTCCACCTCCTGGTGGTGCGCGGCGATGGCGTTCACGACCTTGAATGGCAGCCCGTGCTTCTGGGCGATCTGTGCACCGATCGCGGCGTGCGGACCCTCGACCTCGTGGTCGACCGCCTTGCCGATGTCGTGCAGCAGCCCGCCGACCTTCGCGGTCTGGACGTCGGCGCCCAGCTCGCTCGCGATGATCGTCGCGAGGCGACTGGTCTCGACGACGTGCTGGAGCACGTTCTGGCCGTAGCTGGTGCGGTAGCGCAGGCGCCCGAGGAGGCGCACGAGCTCCTGCGGGAGGCCCGGCACGCCAGCGTCGTAGGCGGCCTGCTCGCCGGCCCGGCGGATCTCGATCTCGACCTCCGCGCGCGCCTTGGCCACGACCTCCTCGATGCGTCCGGGGTGGATCCGGCCGTCGGCGATCAGCTTGGTCACCGCGATGCGCGCGATCTCGCGCCGGACGGGGTCGAACCCGCTGAGGATGACGGTCTCCGGGGTGTCGTCGATGATCAGGTCGACGCCCGTCTGCTGCTCGATGGCCCGGATGTTCCGCCCCTCGCGGCCGATGATCCGGCCCTTCATCTCGTCGCTCGGCAGATGGACGACGGTGACGGTGTGCTCCGCGGTGTGGTCCGCTGCGATGCGCTGCATCGCCGTGACGATGATGTCGCGGGCCTTGTCCTGGGCCTCTTCGCGGGCATGCCGCTCGATCGCGCGGGCGAGCTTGACGGCGTCGTGCTCGGCCTCTTCGCGGACGGCCTCGAGCAGCATCGCCTTGGCGTCGTCGCCGCTCATCCCCGACACGCGCTCCAGCGCGACGATGCGCTCCTGGTTCAGGCGGCTGAGCTCGTCACGCTGATGGTCGAGCTCCCGCTCGCGCTCGACGAGCTTGCGGTTCTTCTCTTCCAGGTTGTCGGCGCGCTGGTCGAGCTGCTCGTCGCGGGCGAGCAGGCGACGTTCCAGGTTGGTCATCTCCTGGCGCTTCGCGCGGACCTCGTCCTCGGCCTCGCGGAGAAGACGGATCTTCTCCTCCTTGGCCTCGACGATGAGCTCCTTCTGGCGGGTCGCAGCCTCCGCCGTGAGCCGGTCGGCATTCTCGCGCGCCTGCTTCATGGCCTGGGATGACCAGGTCGATCGCGCGACGAACCCGACGAGGGCACCGACGACAAGCGCCGCCGCCCCGACGAGGACGTACTCCATCTTCGGTTCTTCCTCCCGTCCGGCCGCTTCGGGGCCGGAGGTACGCAGTCGATCCTTCAAGGCGACGGACCGGACCCGGCGCCGGAAGGGCATCCGGCTGCGCCCCCGTTCGGGTCACGCGGTGCGTCGCTCCCCGCGCCGGCCTCGGAGGTCCGGGCGCAGGGTTGCCGCGTAGTCTACGACGGACTTTGCATGCGGGCCGGTGAGGTCGCGAACGGTCCGGTGCTCCGGCGCGACGACCGGTCCCGAGCGCTCAGGCGCTGGTCGCGCCCGGGGTGCATCCGGATGCGCGCTACGACGAAGGAGTGACTGCCGACGCAGCGGGCGAACCCCATCCCACGGTCTGCTGCGTCGTCCGGCGCATCCGATGCGCGGCCCGACGCCGGACGACCGATCTTGGCCTCGACAGGGGCCGAGCGCCGCGTCCCCGCTTCGTCGCAGCGTGCATGTGGTGCACCGCGGAGGCGACGTGTCGACCCGGGCCGCTCACCAGCCGCTCACCCGCCGATCCGTAGCGCACATCGCCCGCCGTGCCACCTCCGATCCCGACCCGCGGAGCGTCGTACCGGTGCGAGCGCTAGATCCGGCGTTCCACGACCTGGATCATCGGCGACCGTGCCGCGTCGACGCCCAAGGGCGGGCGTACCGCGCTCATGGACGTGCCCGGCGGCCCTCCTCGCCCGGCCTCGAGCACCCTTAAGGCGCACAGAAGCCGCGAAATAGCGCTCGCACCGGTCGCTGCGCGGCTCGCACCGGTCCTGGCTCTCACGGGTCACGTCGGCTCCCGCGCGCTCGCACCGGCGTCGCGGCGTTCGGCTCGGACCCGTCACTCGACCGAGGTGTCGTCCTCGACCGCTTCGTCGACCCGGCGCGACAGCTCGCTCGCGACGTCGGGCGCGAACCCGTTCCGGGCGAGGAGGGCATACGCCCTGGCGCGTCGCTTGCGCGGATCCGGCTCGCGCAGCAGCGCCGCGCGACGTCGTTCCAGCAGCCGCTCGGCAGCCGCCCGATCCGGGTCGCCCTCGACCGGCGCGACGAATGGATCGTCCGGCTCGTCGACCTCGCCGCGCCGCGCCGCGAGCACCCCGTCGATCACGCCGCGGTCGACGCCTTTGAGCGCGAGCTCGCGCCGCAGCGCATGCTCTCCGCGCGGTCGAGCACGATCCCGGGACTCTACCCACGCCGACGCGAACACCTCGTCGTCGAGGAACCCGAGCTCTTCGAGCCGAGCGATCGCGTCATCGATGAGCGCCGTCCGGAACCCTGCCGCGAGGAGCTTCCGGCGAACCTCCGCGACCGAGCGGGAGCGCGACTCCAGGAGCCAGGCCGCGTACTCCACGACCTTCCCGACATCGTCGATCGCGGCCCTCGCCGCCCGCCGCTCAGCGACCGCCTCGGGGCTTCGCCGCGACCGACGACCACCGGCCGCCACGGCGGCGCTACTCGGCCTCTTCGATGCCCTCGACCGGGAGGACGACCTCGGAGATCTTGGCGCGGATGCGGCGATCGATCTCGTCGGCGATGTCCGTGGAGTGCCTGAGGAAGTCCTTGGCCGCCTCGCGACCCTGACCCAGCCGCGTCTCGCCGAACGTGAACCAGGCGCCCGTCTTGGTGACGACATCCATCGCCACGCCGACGTCCAGCAGCCCGCCCTCGCGCGAGATGCCCTCGCCGTACATCACGTCGAACTCCGCGACCCGGAACGGCGGCGCGACCTTGTTCTTCACGACCTTGACCCGGACCCGGTTGCCGACCGACTCCGTGCCCGTCTTGATCGTCTCGATGCGCCGGATGTCCAGCCGCACGGATGCGTAGAACTTCAGCGCGCGGCCGCCCGGCGTGGTCTCCGGATTGCCGAACATCACGCCGATCTTCTCGCGCAGCTGGTTGGTGAAGACCAGCGCCGTGTTCGAGCGCGAGACGGCGCCGGTGAGCTTCCGCAGCGCCTGGCTCATCAGGCGCGCCTGGATGCCCACGAACGAGTCGCCCATCTCGCCCTCGATCTCGGCGCGCGGCACGAGGGCCGCCACCGAGTCGACGACGACACAGTCGATGCCGCCCGAGCGGATGAGCGTCTCGGTGATCTCGAGCGCCTGCTCGCCCGTGTCGGGCTGCGAGACCAGCAGCTCGTCGACGTTCACGCCGCACGCTCGCGCGTAGCCCGGGTCGAGCGCGTGCTCCACGTCGATGAACGCGGCGATGCCGCCCTTGCGCTGCGCCTCGGCGATGACGTGCTGGCAGAGCGTGGTCTTGCCCGACGACTCCGGCCCGAACACCTCGGTGATCCGGCCGCGCGGGATGCCGCCCACGCCCAACGCGAGGTCGAGCGCGATGGAGCCCGTGGAGATCGAATCGACCTGCTGGCGCTCGGCCGAGCCGAGCTTCATGATCGCGCCCCGGCCGAACTGCTTCTCGATCGCGAGGATCGCGGCGTCGACGGCACGGCCGCGCTGCGCGTCACCGCGCTCGGCGCCGCCGTTGCGGGTATCGAGGTCTCGTCCGGTGACGGTCATCGGTTCATCGCTCCTCTGGGTCCGCGCCGACCCGACGGAGCGGGACCCGGTCCCCGCCCGCCGAAGGCGTCAACTCGCCTCGGACGAGTCCTCGTCCCAGCGCGGCTTCCGCTCCTTCCGGATGAGCTCGGCCTGGGCCGGGCCCTCGGAGAGCGGCTGCAACGTGGGCTTCGCCGACTTGTCCTTCGGCTTCTTCTTCTGTTCCTTGTGGGGGCGATCCCGTGAGCCCATCTCCGCCTCCACGCGCTGCGGACGGTAGCGACACGACCTTCACGCCGACTTCGCTGCGGCTTCACCGCGACTCATCCGGACCGCGCGCGATCGCAGTTCGGAGAGGTTGGCGGGGAAGGTCCCGGCTCGGAGTGTACCCCGGATATCGGCCATGAAGTCGAGGGTGAACGTCAGGTTGTGGCATGTCGCGAGGCGGTAGGCGAGGAGCTCGCGAGCCCGGAAGAGGTGCGCCAGATAGGCCCGCGAGAAGCGCGTGCAGAGCGGACATCGACAGCCCTCCTGGACGGGCCTCGGATCGTCGCGATAGCGCTCGTTGCGGAGGTTCAGCCGCCCGCCGGGCACCCACAGCTGCCCGTTCCGTGCGACCCGTGCGGGCAGCACCGAGTCGAACAGGTCGACCCCGCGATGGACCGCCTCCAGGAGGTCGGCGGGCGAGCCCAGGCCCATGAGATACCGCGGCCGGGCATCGCCGAGGCCTTCGAGCTCGCCGACAGCCACGTCCAGCGCGGCCTCACGCTGCGCGGCCGTCTCGTCGCCCGCCAGTCCCCCGATGTTGATGCCGTCGAACGGCAGTGCCGCGATGGCCCGGGTCGAGGCCGCCCGCAGGTCCGGCTCCAGCCCGCCCTGCACGACCCCGAACAGGGCCTGGTCCGTCCGCGCATGCGCCGCGATCGACCGCTCCGCCCAGCGGTGCGTCCGCTCCGTGGCGTCGGCGACGACTGCCCGGGGCGACGACGGGAACACCGGCTGATCGAACGCGACCGCGACGTCGGGTCCCAACGCCTCCTGCACCGCGATCGAGTGCTCCGGCGTGAACCGATGCACGGACCCGTCGAGATGCGACCGGAACGTGACGCCGTCCTCGTCGACCACCCGCAGATCACCCAGGGACACGACCTGGTAGCCGCCGGAGTCGGTGAGGATCGGCCGGTCCCAGGCCATGAACGTGTGGAGCCCGCCCAATGCCCGGATCCGCTCGTGCCCGGGGCGCAGATACAGGTGGTAGGTATTGGCCAGGATGATCGACGCGCCGGCCGCACGCAGGTCGTCCGGGTCGAGCGCCTTCACCGTCGCGTTCGTGCCCACGGGCATGAACTGCGGCGTCTCGACGACCCCGTGGGCCAGCGTCAGCCGGCCCAGCCGGGCCCGCGTCGAGCCGTCGGCGGGCGGCGGGACGAGGAGCTCGAAGGAGGATCCGCCGGGCATCGGGTCCTTCAGCGCTCCCGGTTCAGGAACGCCACCACGAGCGAGACGACGACCGAGACCACCAGCATCGTCCCGAGCGGGATGAAGATCACCCCGTTCTCGCGCCGGATGACGATGTCGCCGGGCAGCCGGCCGAGGAACGGGATCCGGTCACCGAGCGCGATGACGACACCCACCAGCGCCGTGATGAGGCCGACGACGATGAGCCACCGGCCGATCGGCTCGAGACCCGCCATCGGTCAGTCCCCCGGCCCTGCGGGCGGATCCCAGAGCGACGGCAGATCCGGCTCCGCGCGGCGCGGCGGCGGGATCTCGTAGCCGAGGCTGGCGAGGTGCTGGCGCGCCGCGTCCGTCGCGATGCGGCCCTGTGGCGTACGGTCGAGGAAGCCGAGCCGCAGCAGGTACGGCTCGTAGACGTCCTCGATGGTCTCGGACTCCTCCGCGAGGACCGCCGCCAGCGCCTGGACGCCGACCGGGCCCGAGGCGAACTTCTGGATGATCGCGGCGAGCAGCTTGCGATCGGTGGTGTCGAGTCCGAGATCGTCGATGTCGAGGATGCGCATCGCATCGATGACCGCCTGCTCCGTCACGCGCCCGTCGAGATGCACCTCCGCGTGATCCCGGACGCGACGCAGGAGCCGGTTGACGATGCGCGGCGTGCCGCGACCACGCCGCGCGATCGCGCTGGCCGCCGCGGGCTCGATGTCGACGTCGAGGATGCCCGCCGAGCGCCGCACGATCGCCGTCAGGTCATCGTCCGAGTAGAAGTCGAGCCGGTACGTCGCGCCGAAGCGGTCGCGCAGCGGCCCGGAGATGCGGCCGGCGCGCGTGGTCGCGCCGACGACGGTGAACGGCTTGAGGCTCAGCCTCAGGCTCCGGGCGCTGGGCCCCTTGCCGATCATCACGTCGAGCGCGAAGTCCTCCATCGCCGGGTAGAGGATCTCCTCGACGGCCCGGTTGAGCCGGTGGATCTCATCGATGAACAGGACGTCCCGCTCGTCGAGCGCGGTGAGGATCGCGGCCAGATCGCCGGCCCGCTCCACCGCCGGCCCCGACGTGTAGCGCACGTTCACGCCCAGCTCGCGCGCGATGATCGTGGACAGGGTCGTCTTGCCCAGGCCGGGCGGGCCATAGAGGAGGACATGGTCGGCCGCCTCTCCCCTGCCCCGCGCCGCCTGGAGCAGGACGTCGAGGCTCGCCTTGACCTCGTTCTGGCCGATGTACTCGTCGAGCCGGCGGGGCCGGAGCGAGCCCTCGATGGCGGCCTCGGACGGCTCGTCGGGCTCCGGGCTCAACGGCCGGAATTCGTCATCGGACACGGCGGCCATCGTAGCAGCCGGCGGGTCATTTCGCACGGATGTTCGATGGGACCCGACGCGTCAGAAGTCGATGCGCATGACCGCCCGGCGCACGCCCGGCCGGCTGACCTCGCGAAAGCCGGCGTCGGCGAAGACGCTCTGCGCGCCCACGTGGATCTCGTCCCACGTGATGTCGGCGCCGTCAGGTCGCCGGAGCATCGGATAGCCCTCGAGCGCGCGCGCGCCTCGCTCCCGCGCATGGTCCACGGCCGCGCGCGCCAGCGCCCGGCTGATCCCGCGACCGCGATACCCCGCACGCACGACGAAGCAGGTCACCGCCCAGACCGTCGGGTCGGCCTTGTCCTCCGCGCGGCCATCCCACGGCACGCGGTAGACCCGTCGCAAGCCGTCGTAGTGCGCGCGTGGTTCGACGGCGCACCAGCCGACGGGCTCGTCACCCAGATACGCGATCAACCCCGTCGTCGCCGCCGCGTCCGGCTGGCCGCAGTGCGTCTGTGCCTCCAGGCGCTCCGCCCGCACGGACGGCGCGTGATGCTTGAACGCCTCCTTCGGCGCGAGCTTGTAGCGCTGGCACTGGCAGATCACGGCCGATCCGCGGGTGCCGAACACGGTCTGCAGGTCGGCGCAGCTCGCCTCGTTCGCGGGCACGATGCGAAGACTCGTGAGGTCCATGGGCCGAGGGTAGGTCCCGACCGCGTCCGGACGTGTCACGTATCGACGACGCCGCGCAGCCGGTACACGAACCCTTGCTTGAGGGCGAGGTCCTCGAGCTCCGTGGTCGTGCGCACCGGGTACGTGGCGATCCGCTCCAGCGCATCGGCCGGCAGGTAGCGGCGACCCGGATCGCCGACCAGCACCTCGATGCCCGACGCGGCCACGCGACGCAGCCACGGCAGGACACGCCCCGCCAGCGGGCCCTCGTACCACGTGTCACCCGCCAGCAGCACGTCGACGTCGGGCGGCTCCTCGTCGAGCACGTCCCGGCCGACGAAGTCGACCCGCACCCCGTTCGCGCGCGCGTTCACGTCCACGGCCGCCGCCGAGAACGGATCGATGTCGCTGCCCGTGACCTCCGCCGCACCCGCCCGCGCCGCAGCGATCGCGACCAGCCCGCTGCCCGTCGCGAGGTCGAACACACGCCGCCCGGCGACGGCCTCGGGATGCTCGGCGAGGTAGCACGCCAGCGCGAGCCCGCCGGCCCACGCGAACGCCCAGTACGGCAGCGGCGCATCGGGGTCGCCCAGCTCCTGCTGCACGGCGTGCCACAGCGGCAGCACCTCCGACGCGAGGTGCAGCCGCAGCCCGGGGACGCCGGGCACGGGTGTCATGCGCGTGTGACGCAGGACGAACGCGCGGCGGGAGCGGGCCATGGCGCCGACTCTAGACTCCCGGCATGGGCCCTCGGCAGCTCCCGATGCGTCCCGGCGTGGGCGTCGTCGTCATGCGCGACGATGGCCTGGTGTTCGTGGGCCGCCGGATCCGTCGCGTGGCGACCGAGGTCTGGCAGTTCCCGCAGGGCGGCATCGACCAGGGCGAGGAGCCACTCGCTGCGGCGCTCCGTGAGCTGCACGAGGAGACCGGCATCGAGCCCGCGAAGGTCGAGCTGGTCGGTGAGCTGCCCGAGCCCGTCGAGTACGAGCTGCCCCCGAACCTCGAGAAGCCGCCCAAGTGGTCGAGGCGCTACCGCGGCCAGCGCCAGCACTGGTACGCGCTGCGCTTCCGCGGCACGGACGACGACATCGACCTCGCGACCCACCACCCCGAGTTCGACGGGTTCCGCTGGGTCCCGCTGGCCGACGCCGTCGGCATGGCGGTCGAGTTCAAGCGCGACGTCTACGAGGCGGTGGGACGCGCGTTCGCCCCGCTCGTCGCGCGGATCGCCGAGACGGCGCCGCGCGACGGGCCGAGCGGGTCGAGCTGATCGCTAGGACGCCTGACCCTGGAGTGACGGCTGGAGCGGGCGCGACGCCTCGGGTGCTGCCTCGGGCGCACGGCGGCGCTTGATGAGCTTCTCGATCTCGCTCGCCCAGACGACGATGCTCGCGACCGCGATGCACAGGACCCATTGCTCGACGGTCAGACCCGTCGTGTCCAGCAGGCGGTTGAACAGGTCGAGCTCGGCACACAGGACGATCGCGATCAGCGAGATGGCGCTCGTCTGGAGGAGCCTGGCGTTCGCGAACAGCGCTCGCCCGAAGATGCTCGCGAGCTCGTCGTTCGTGCACAGGGCGAAGAACAGGTTCGCGAACGAGAACGCGACCAGGCCCATCGTCCGGGCGACCTTGTCGTCGCCGTAGGTGTTCACGCCGTACTGGATGAGCGCGAGGGTGCCGGCGCCCATGAGCAGTCCGTAGAACGCGAGATTGATGGCCAGCCGCAAGGGCATCACGGCCGCCTCGGGGTCGCGTGGCTTGCGCGCCATCAGCCCTTCGGACGGCGTCCCCAGACCCAGCCCGATGGCCTGGAACACCTGCGTCGTGAAGTTCACATACAGCGTCTGCTGCGGGATGAACGGCACGCCCGCGAGGATGTTCAGCACGGCCGAGCCGAGGAACGTCCAGATGAAGCCGAACAGGCAGGCCATCTGGAAGCGCACGTACTTCACGAGGTTGTCGTAGAGGGCGCGGCCCTTCTCGACGGCCCCGACGATCGTCGCGAAGTTGTCGTCGGTGAGGATCATCACCGCGGCCTCCTTGGACACCTCGGTGCCGGTGATGCCCATCGCGACGCCGATGTCGGCTTTCTTGAGCGCCGGCGCGTCGTTCACGCCGTCGCCGGTCATCGCGACGATGCGGCCCTTCTTCTTGAGGATGTCGACGAGCCGCACCTTGTCCTCGGGTGCGACGCGGGCGATGACGCCGATGTCCTCGATCCGCTTGGTCAGCTCCTCGTCGCTCATCGCCGAGAACTCGGCGCCCGTGATGGCCTGACCCGGGATGCCCAGCTCCTTCGCGATGGCCCCGGCGGTCACGGCATGGTCGCCGGTGATCATCCGGATCTGGATGCCTGCGTCGCGAGCCTTCCCGATGGCGACCTTCGCCTCCGGGCGCGGGGGGTCGACGATGCCGACCATGGCCAGCAGCGTCAGGTCCTGCATCAGGGCCAGCATGTCGCCCGACGCGTCGAACGTCGCCGGGTCGAAATCCCGCCGCGCGACGGACATGACGCGCAGGCCACGCGCGGCGAGCTTGCTGTTCTCCTCGAGGAATCGCTCATGGACGCCGGCCGACGGCACCGGCTTGCCGGCGACGTCGAGGACGGTGCTGGAGCGATCGAGGAGCTGGTCGGGCGCGCCCTTGACGAACGCGCGGATCACGTCCTTGCCCGACTCGTCGGTCATGCGGTGGAAGGTGGCCATGAGCTTGTACGCCGCGTCGAACGGGAGCTCCGCGACGCGCGGGTAGGTCTCGCGGGTGGGACCCGGGTCGATGCCGCCCTTGGCGGCGAGGACCACCAGGGCGCCCTCGGTGGGATCGCCCACCAGTCCGCCGTCCCGGACCTCGGCGTCCGCGCACAGGGCCATGCCCAGGAGGTACGGCGTCAGATCGGTCTCGGGGGCGCCATCGACCCGGTTGATCTGGCCGACGGTCTCGTAGCCCTGACCCGCCACGGTGTAGCGCCGGCCCGGGATGATCAGCTCGACCGCCGTCATCTTGTTGAGCGTGAGCGTGCCCGTCTTGTCGGAGTTGATGGCCGACGTGGCACCCAGCGTCTCGACGGAGCGCAGGCGCTTGACGATCGCGCCGGACTTGGCGAGCTCCGTGGTCCCGATCGACAGGAGCGTCGTGACGACGGCGGGGAGGCCGGTCGGGATGGCCGCGACCGAGAACGCGATGGCCGTGATGAACAGGACGTCGGCCGGCTGGCCTCGCCACAGGCCGATGGCGATCGAGGCGACCAGCGCGAGGCCGGCGATGATCACGATCTGCCCGGTGAGCTTGTCGAGCTGCTTGGTGAGCGGGGTCTTCTCGACCTCGGTCGCCGCGAGCAGGCCGGAGATGTGGCCGACCTCGGTCGCCATGCCGGTGCCGGTGACCAGCAGCTCGGCGGAGCCGCGCGTCACGCTCGTGTTCATGTACGCCATGTCGGTCCGATCGCCGAGCGGCGTGTCGACCTTCGGGATCGTCTCGACCTGCTTGGGCACGGGCGCGCTCTCGCCGGTCAGTGCCGACTCGTCGATCTCGAGCGTCGCCGCCTTGATGATCCGTCCGTCGGCCGGGACGCGGTCGCCCGCCTCCAGCGCCACGATGTCGCCCGGCACCAGCTGCTCGGCGGGCACCTTCAGCAGCTGCCCGTCTCGCCGGACGCGGGTCTCGACGATCATCATCTGCTGGAGCGCTTCGACGCTCGCCGACGCCTTGCCCTCCTGGTTGAGGCCCATGGCGGCGTTGAGGATCGTCAGACCCAGCAGCAGGATCGTCGTGCCGCCCTCACGGACGAACACGAAGCTCACGACCGCCGCGCCCAGCAGCACGATCTGCATCAGGTCGCGGTACTGGCGCAGGAACGCCCGCCAGGTGGGTTCCTTGTCGGCCTTGGCGAACGCGTTCAAGCCATAGGTCGCCCGGCGCGCATCGACCTCGGATGCCGAGAGGCCCCGGCTCGGCTCGACCTTCTGCTGCGCGGCGGCGTCCTGGGGCGAAAGCGTGTGCCACGCCGGTCCGGTGGCGGCCGAGCTCGCGGTGCCGGCGGCGGCGGTCTGTGCAGCCATTCTCCTACCTCTTCGTGACGTGGCGCCGGATGCGACCGGATGACGGATGACGTTCGGAGCGGGTTCACGCGAGGAGCGACCCGCCGATGAGCACGACGATCGAGAGCGCGGCCAGCACGAGCAGCAGCGGCCACACGAACTTGAGCCACGTGCCATAGCCCACGCGGGCGATGGCGAGCCCGCCCATGACCACCGCGGACGTCGGCGTGATGAGGTTGAGCAGGCCGTTGGCCGACTGGTAGGCCGTGACGACGAGGTACGCGGGCACGTCCGCGAAGCTCGCGAGCGGCGCCATGATCGGCATCGCGACCGTCGCCAGGCCCGATGACGACGGGATGAGGAACGACAGCGGCAGGAACAGGAAGTACATGATCGTGACGAACGCCGCGCCGCCCAGGTCCGCGACCGCCTGCTCCGCGGCGTTGAGCACGGTATCCGTGATCAGGCCGTTGTTCATGATCACGGTGATGCCGCGCGCGATGCCGATGATGAGCGCGACGCCGAGGAGGTCCCGTGCCCCGTCGACGAAGGTGTCGGTGAAGCCCTTCTCGCCGAGCGCCCCGATCGCGCCGATCAGGATCGCGAAGAACAGGAACGACGCGGTCATCTCGGGGAACCACCAGAACAGCGTCGGGATGCCGATGCCCAGGTCGGACCACGGGATGACGCCGTAGATCATCACGCCGAACGCGAGGAAGAACAGCCCGAGGACGATCTTCTGGCGCCCGGTCAGCGGCTGGCTGGCGTCGAGTCCAGCGGCGTTGAAGTGCGCCTCGTTGTCGGCCTTCATCGTGTACACGAGCGACTTCGACGGGTCCTTCTTGACCCGGTCGGCATAGCGCATCACCACGATGATCCCGAGCGCGGTCCCGACGACCAGGAGTGATGAGCCGACCGGGCAGGCCCTCGCTGATCGACGTCCCGGCGAAGCCGGACGCGATGCCCGTCGCGAACGGGTTGATCGTCGAGGCGAGCGACCCGATGCCGCAGCCGAGCATCAGGATCGCCGCGCCGACGAGCGCGTCGTAGCCCGCCGCGATCATCACCGTGATGATCAGCGCGTAGAACGCGAGACTCTCCTCGGCCATCCCGTACGTCGTGCCGCCCAGCGCGAACACGCACATCAGGATCGGGATCATCCAGCGTTCACGGCCCTCCAGCCGCGCGACGATCCGCGCGATGCCGCCCTGGATCGCGCCCGTCTTCATCGTCACGCCCAGGAATCCGCCGATGACGAGGATGAACAGCGCGACGTCGATGGCGCCGAACAGCTCACCGCTGTTCCAGATGCTGATGCTGCCGTCCGTCGGCCCTCGATGCCGTAGAGCCCGTTGATGGGCGCCATCAGCGAGTCGATGACGATCCGCTGCGGGTTCGGCTCGACCTGCGCGTACGAGTCCCCGGGATCGGCGCCCCGTCCTCGTCGAGCTGGTACTTCCCGGCCGGGATGACCCAGGTCGCAGCGGCGGCGATGACGATGAGGATGAACAGGATCGTGTAGGCGGACGGCAGCGCGAACCCCTTGCGCGCCTCCGTCTGGCCGGCGGCCGGCTGGTCCGCTGCGGCAGCGCTCGTCATGCCGGTCCTCCTTCCGCGGCGATGGGTCGCTCGGCCGGCGGACCGGCAGGTGCCGCGGGTCCCGATGCGGCTCCGGTGGGCTGGATGCGCTCGATGCGGAACCCCGTGAACCCGTAGATCAGCGACACGAGCGGGCTCAGGAGGTTGAAGAACGCGTACGGCAGGTAGGCGCGACGTGGCGACGCCCAGCACGCCGGCCATGTACGCGCCACAGGTATTCCAGGGGATGAGTGCGGAGGTCACCGTCCCCGAGTCCTCGACCGCCCGGGACAGCATCCGTGGCGCGATCCCGCGGCGGGCGAACTCGGCGCGGTACACGCGCGCGGGCATGACGACCGAGACGTACTGATCGCCCGCGACGATGTTCAGCCCGATGGCGGTGAAGATCACCGACGCGATGAGGCGCCCGGTCGAGGTCGCTCGAGCGATGATCGGCCGGATCGCGCGCTCCAGCGATCCGCTGTGCTCCATGATCGCCCCGAACGAGAGCGCGGCGATCACGAGCCAGACCGTGTCGAGCATGCCGGCCATCCCGCCGCCGGTGAACAGGGCATCGATCGACTCGACCCCGGTCTGCGAGACGAATCCCGTGGCCATCGCGGAATAGATCGCCGTGATGCCCGTCGCGATCGGACCGAGGGACGGGTCGTCGACGAACGCCTGGACCGCGGCCGGCTGGAGGAAGAGCGCCATGACGCCGGCCAGCAGCGCCGTGGACAGGATCGCCAGGAAGGGCGGTGCCCGCCGCACGGAGGCCACGAGGAGCACGAGAACGGGCAGGAGGTTGAGCGGCGAGATGCTGAACTCGCCGGCCAGGACCGCCTGGGCCTGGGCGGGATCGAGCGGCACCGTGGCCGGCGGCGCCGTGAGGCCGATGAGGGCGAAGAGCAGGAGCGCCCCGCCCATGGCCACGCCGGAGGTCCAGACCATCGCCCCGATGTGCTGGTTGGTCGTCACGCCGCCGACGAGCGATGGGACCAGCACCGTGGTCTCGGAGATGGGCGACATCTTGTCGCCGAAGTAGCCACCGGAGATCACGGCGCCGGCGGCGATGACCGGCGATGCGCCCAGCAGCGGGGCAAGGCCGACGAGCGCCACCCCGACGGTGCCGGCGGTCGTCCACGAGCTGCCGCACGCCACCCCGACGAGCGCGCACAGGATCGTCGTCGCGACGTAGAACCACGTGGCGTTCAGGATCGACAGGCCGTAGTAGACGATCGCCGCGATCGTCCCCGACATGTTCCAGGTGCCGATCAGCGCCCCGACCGCGAGCAGGATGAACAGCGCGGTCATGCCCGACGAAACGCCGCTGATCGCAGCGTCGCGGACGTAGTTCGTCGTGAAGCCGTTCTTCACCGCGATCAGCCCGGCGACCACGGCGCTGAGCATCAGCGAGACCTGGAGCGGTCCTCCGGTCGCGTCCAGCCCGAACAGGCTGATGGTCGTCGCCATCAGCCCGACGAGCGTGATGACCGGGATCAGCGCGTCCGCGAGCGACGGCTCGCGCGTGACCCGCGGGCGCGCCGGCGACCCGGATCGGCTCCCGCGGCGGCTGGACCCCGGGAGGTGCCGTGTCGTCGGTCATCGCGATGTCGGACGCCGGTTGCCAGGTCACGCGGCCAGCATCGAGCACGACCGCCGACGGCGGCGGCGTCGGGTTCTCCAGGACGTCGCGGATTCGCACGCCGCGCGCCCACAGGAGCAACGCGACGATCGCGATGACGGCGATCACCGCCACGGCCCAGCGGATCATCCGACGCCCTCAGATCCCGTCGCGCTGGATCGGGCAGGTCATGCAGTGCCCACCACCGCGGCCCTTGCCCAGCTCGAAGCCGGCGATCTCGACGACCTCCACGCCGGCCTGGCGCATCTTCGAGATCGTGAACGTGTTCCGCTCGTAGGCGACGACCACGCCGGGCTCCAGCGCGACGACGTTGTTGCCGTCGTCCCATTGCTCCCGCTCCTGCTCGTACTGGTCGCCGCCGGTCTCCACGACCTGCAGGTCGCGGACACCGAGCGCGTCGGACACGGCGGAGATGAGGTCCTTGTCCGGCCGCACGTCGAGCGTCCCGAGGCGCTCACCGGGGCGGATGCTGATGGCGCGGATGCCCTGGGTGACACGCGGATAGGCGGTGACCTTGTCGCGGTCGAGCATCGTGAACACCGTGTCCAGGTGCATGTGGGCACGGTCCTTGGTCATCACGCACGCGATGACCCGACTGGCTGCTTCCTTCTCGAACAGCGCCTTCGCGATCTGCTCGATCATCCGGCCCTGGGTCCGCTCGGACAGGCCGATCAGGACCGTGCCATTGCCGAGGATCTCCACGTCACCGCCCTCGAGTGATGCGCGGCCGAAGTCCTCGATCTTGAACCGGTCGTCCTCGCCCATGGGCGGATACCAGAAGTCGAACGTCGCCTCCTTGAACATCGGATGGGCGCGGTAGATGGTGGCCATGTTGTAGGCCTCGCGCCGGCGCGCGGGCCAGAACATCGGGTTGATCGAAACCCCGCCGTAGATCCAGCACGACGAGTCGCGCGTGAACAGTGAGTTGGGCAGCGGCGGTAGGACGAACATCGCATCGTCGTCGATCGCGGCGGCGATGAGGGAGCGGCCCGCGAGCGCGCGAATGTCGAGCCCCGACTCTGCGACCGTCAGGCCGCCGATGAGATGACGCGCCAGCCGGTCGGCCGGGAAGCCCTCGAGCACCGACGCGCACCTCGTCGACGAGCGACGCGCCGACGACGTACTCCGAGGCGACGAGCTCGATGAGCCGGCGACGTCCGGCGTCGTCGGCCCCGAGCGCCTCGGCCAGCAGGTCCTGGACGTAGAACACCTCGACGCCGCGCTCGCGCATCCGAGCGACGAACTGGTCGTGCTCCCACTGCGCGCGCTCGACCCACAGGACGTCATCGAACAGCAGCTCGTCGTGGTTGGTCGGGGTCAGCCGCCGGAGGCTCAGGTCCGGCCGGTGGACGATGACCTTGCGCAGCTTGCCGACTTCCGAGTGGACACCGTAGGTGGTGGTCGGAGCGGTCCCGGTCGTGCCCGCCGCGGCGGTCGCGGTCATCGCGTCAGCCCGGTCTGGGCCGTGCGGCGTGGCGCACGGTGGCGGTCCTGCTGGTCGAAGCCCATGACGGCCTCCCGATCGGCGTGGCGGTGGTCCTGGGGCGCGCCTGTCCGCGACCCGGTTCGATACGACCCATTGCACCGTAGCGTGCGTGCCGGAGGCATCCACCGAACCGGATGACGGTCCCGGTCGTGACGCGACGTGCCCCACCGGGAGCCCCTCGGACGACCAACGGATGGGGTGATGACAGGCTTCGACGAGCGCCCCGACGATCGGCGCCCGGCGGGTCGGTCCATCCCGCGCATCGGACGGCTCAGGCCGGTGCGCGACTGCGGCCGGCTCGTCGGGTGTCGTTCGCTCGACCAGGCGTGACCAGCCGGCCGTCTCTTTCGGGTGATGACGGGGTCCATGGGTCGCGCTCCCATGGGTGCGTGCCCTCCCGCGTGCGCGCGGGCATGGCCGCCGGAGGTCGCGCGATCCCCGGGCTGTGGCCGAGGCACCAAGCCGCGTCAGGACGCGGCGCGCCACGATCAAGCGGCCAGCACAGCGCACCAAAGGGGATCCCGATGACGTTGACCCAGGCACCCGTGAACCTCAAGGGCCGGCACTTCCTCAACCTCGCCGATTTCAGCGCGGCGGAGATCCACCACCTGCTCGATCTGTCGGCCGAGCTCAAGGCGCAGAAGAAGGCGGGCACAGAGGTCGAGCGGCTCCGGCAGAAGGAGATCTGCCTCATCTTCGAGAAGACCTCCACCCGGACCCGCTGCTCGTTCGAGGTCGCCGCGTACGACCAGGGCGCGCACGTGACGTACCTCGATCCCGGCGGGTCGCAGATCGGGCACAAGGAGTCGGTCAAGGACACCGCGCGCGTGCTGGGCCGGATCTACGACGGGATCGAGTACCGCGGCTTCGACCAGGAGCTGGTCCAGATCCTGGCCGATCACGCCGGCGTGCCGGTCTACAACGGCCTGACCGACGAGTGGCACCCGACGCAGATCCTCGCCGACGTCCTGACGATGAAGGAGCACAGCGCCAAGCCGATCGAGCAGATCGCCTACGCCTATCTGGGCGACGCCCGGAACAACATGGGGAATTCGCTGCTCGAGGGCGGCGCGGCGCTGGGCATGGACGTCCGCCTCGTCGCCCCGCGCGATCTGTGGCCGCACGACGAGCTCGTCGAGCAGTGCAAGGCGATGGCCGCCAAGACCGGCGCACGCATCACCCTCACGGACTCGGTCGAGGAAGGCGTGAAGGGCGCCGACTTCCTGTACACCGACGTGTGGGTGTCGATGGGCGAGCCGAAGGAGGTCTGGGCCGAGCGGATCAAGCTCCTCCTGCCGTACCAGATCAACGCGAAGGCGATGGCCGCGACCGGCAACCCGAACACCAAGTTCATGCACTGTCTGCCGGCGTTCCACAACGCCGAGACCAAGGTCGGCAAGCAGATGCTCGAGGAGCACGGGATCTCCGAGATGGAGGTCACCGACGAGGTGTTCGAGTCGCCCGCGTCGATCGTGTTCGACCAGGCCGAGAACCGGATGCACACGATCAAGGCGGTGCTCGTCGCCACGATCGGCAACTGAGGTCCGCGATGCGCATCGTCGTCGCCCTCGGTGGCAACGCGTTGCTCCGCCGCGGGCAGCCGATGACCGCCGAGGTCCAGCGCCAGAACGTGCGGGTCGCGGCGGAGCAGCTCGCCCCGGTCGCCGAGGCCAACGAGCTCGTCATCTCCCATGGCAACGGCCCGCAGGTCGGGCTGCTCGCCCTGCAGTCGGCGGCGTACGAGGAGGTCGAGGCGTATCCGCTCGACGTCCTCGGCGCCCAGACCGAAGGGATGATCGGCTACCTCATCGAGCAGGAGCTGGGCAACCTCCTCCCGTTCGAGCGCCCGTTCGCGAGCATCCTGACCATGGTCGAGGTGGACCCGGCGGATCCGGCCTTCCAGGACCCCACGAAGTTCATCGGGCCGGTCTACGAGCGCGAGGACGCCGAGCGCCTGGCGGCCGACAAGGGCTGGGCGATCAAGGCCGGACGGGGACAAATGGCGGCGAGTGGTCGCGTCCCCCGAGCCGAAACGGATCTTCCAGATCAAGCCGATCCGCTGGCTCCTCGAGCACGGCGCGGTCGTCGTGTGCACGGGCGGCGGTGGCATCCCCACGATGTACGAGCCGGGTACGAAGCGCCTGATCGGTGCCGAGGTCGTGGTCGACAAGGACCGCGCCAGCGCGCTGCTCGCCGAGCAGCTCGACGCGGACCTGTTCGTGATGGCCACCGACGTCGAGGCGGTGTTCACCGGCTGGGGGACGCCGCAGCAGGCGGCGATCGCCACCACCACGCCGGACGAGCTGTCGAAGCAGGTCCTGCCCGCTGGGTCGATGGGGCCCAAGGCCGAAGCTGCGGCGGGGTTCGTTCGCAGGACCGGCAAACGGGCGGCCATCGGGACGCTCGCCCAGCTCCGCGACGTCGTCGGCGGGACCAAGGGTACGCAGGTCGTCCCCGAGCCCGCCGCGGTGGGAGGTACGCGGGGCTGACATCGCCGTCCGCGCGGCCCGGGAGGCGGCGCACCGCAGCGGACGGCCTCGGACGCGCCGTCGTCGGATCAGCCCAGTCGAGGTTCGTCAGGCCGGCCCGCTCCGGGTTTCGGCCGTGTGGAGGGAGAGGTCGCTCATGTGCTGTCTGCTTACGATCCTGGCGGTGCTCGGGCCCCGAGCGCTGATCTTCGTGTGGTGGCTTGCGGAGCCGGGCCGCTGGAACGTGACGTTCGAGACGTTCATCTTCCCGTTCCTGGGCTTCCTGTTCCTGCCCTGGACGACCCTGGCCTACGTCGTCGTCTTCCCCGGCGGCATCGAGGGCTTCGACTTCGTCGTGCTCGGCTGGCGGTCCTTCTCGACATCGTGAACATCGGTGGTGGGGCGTACGGCAACCGCAGCCGCCTGGGGTACGGCGAGAGCTACTGATCTGATCCGCGGCCGCGGGGCGAGGGACGTCTCTCCCGCGCCGCGGCCGCTCATCGTTCGCGAATCACAGGGCCCGCCACCGCTGGTGGCGGGCCCTGCCGGTTCGAGTGTCCGGGAATCGCACCGGACCCTCGCCCTCCCCGGCGTCGCCCCAGATGCCGAGGGGAGATCTTCGATGGTGAGCGGCTAGCCCCCGCTGATGATCTTCTGCTTGGCCGCCGCGAACTCGTCGTCCGTCAGGATCCCCTTGGTGTGGAGATCGGCGAGCTGCATGATCTGGTCGTTGATGCTGGTGCCGCCGGCAGCGGCCGGGGCGGCGGCAGGCGGCGGAGCGGCCTGCGCGGCCGCGACCCCCTCCTGATACGCCGCGTCGTACTGCGCCTGCTGATCGCCCTGCGCAGCGGCCGCCTGGTTCGCGTACTTCGTCTCCTGGCGGTGTCGAACGGCGCCGGCCGTCCCGGCAACCACAGCCGTCGTGGCCGCCATTCGAACCAGCGGTGCACCGCGTCGTCGCATCATCGTCAGGCCCTCCTCTAGGTGTGCTCGGACTGGACCGGGTCAGCCGGCTGAGACCGGCTCGCGCTCGTCGAGCTCCGCCTGGACCTCTTCGAGGACCTCCGGCGGGATGACCGCGCGAGCGAGGAGGAATCCGTGGCGGTCCTGGATGGCCGCCTTGATGTCCTCGGCCCAGCGGTGCTCGAACAGCAACGCGAGCCCGGCCGTCCCGGGCGCCAGTGATTCGGCGATGGACTGGAGGTCCTCCTCGGTGAACAGCGCCATGCGGTCCTTGAGGAGTCCTGCGAACGAGGCGAACCGCGGGTCGTCCTTGCGATCGAGCTCTGCGACGAGGGTCGTCCCCTCGCTGTCCTTCGAGATCGCGACGACATCGATCAGGCGGATGATCCCGCGCTCGACGACCTTCTGGATCTCGTGCGCGATGGTCCCATCGAACTCCGTGTCATTGAAGCCCAGGACCAGATATTCAAGCGGGCCGAGCGTCATGGCCGCGTCCTCCCAGCTGCAGTGGGGGCGATCCACGCGCGGCTCAGGAGCGCCATGACCGATCGCTCGGTCGATGACACCACGACGCCCGCGATCGAGTCATCGCCCATACGGGATGAGTGGTCGCCGGCACATCCGCCGGCTGATCCGTGCTCGTGGAACGAGCGTGGAGACTGTCCGCTCGCGGGGACGGGCGGGCAGCCGCGTGTGACGGTCAGGTGTTCCCCGCGAGTGCCTTCGAGAGCTCCGCCTCGGCCTCATCGGAGAGCGAGGTGCGGAGGACCTCACCGCCGTGCGGCGCCAGCTTGTCGAGCGCCTTGTCGGGGGTGACCTTGCTGAAGATGACGACGACGGCTGCCTTGCCGGGCTGCAGGACGTCCTGCACCTTCCGGCGGAAGTCGTCGTCGATGCCCATGTCGGCGACCTTGCCCATCACCGCACCCATGAGGCCGCCCAGGAGGAGGCCGCCGATGGGGACGAAGAAGAGGAGTCCGATCAGAGCGCCCCACAGGGCACCCGACGCGGCCCCGGCACCGACGACCCCGGTCGGCGATTCGACCTGGATCTTGCCGTCTGCGGCGCGTGTGAGGTACGCCGCCGTGCCGTCGATGATGTAGTCCTTCTGGAGCTCCTGGACCTCGGCGTAGACGGCCTTGGCCGTCGCCTCATCGGGATAGCCGAGGACCACGAGATCGGCCATAGGTCAACCTCCTGCGGGGTGAGCGGGGCGCGGCTGGCCCGGTGGCCGCCGGTATCGACGAAGCGTCAAATGTACCTGCGAGGCGGTCGATGGGGTCGGCACGTGTGCCGCCTGCGGTCGGCCCCCGGTGCGCGCGAAGGGGCCGGATCAGGCGGCGCGCGTGATGGGCACGTCGCCCTGGATGCGGGTCCCCAGTCCCGGCTGTGAGTCGATCGTCACGCGGCCGCCCAGGACGGCCACGCGATCGCGCAGGTTCAGCAACCCGTCACCCGGGCGCACATGCGCGGGATCGAAGCCCGCGCCCGAATCCTCGACGGTGAAGATGATCCGGCCCCGTTTCGCCTCCAGCCGGATCCGGGCGCTCGCCGCGGGCCCGGCGTGCTTGACCACGTTCTGGAGCGCCTCGAGGCAGCAGTAGTAGATGCCCCGCTCGACGGGCGTCTCGTAGCGCCCGAAGCCGGGAGCGTCCACGACGACGGGCAAGGGTGCATGAGCCGCGATCGACCGCAGGGCCCCGGGCACGCCCGCCTGGAACAGCAGCAGCGGCGCGCCCTCCAGCGTCACCGTCCGGATGTCCTCGAGCGCGGCGTCGATCTCGCCGCCCAGCCGGTCCAACGACTCGCGGTCCGAGGCCCCGACGGAGCGGCCGGCCAGCAGGCTCAGATGGATCCGCACGCTCACCAACCGCTGCTGCGCGCTGTCATGGAGATCGCGCCGGAGACGTTGACGCTCGAGGTCGATGGCGTCGAGCGCGCGCACGCGCGCCTCGTGGAGCTCACGTTCGAGCGTGCCACGTTCAAGGCGCACCCAGAGCAGCCCGAACCCGCACAGGACCACGAGGAGCGCCTGGGTCATGACGGGCGCGTCGAGCAGGATCGAAAGGCCGAGCAGGACGATGATCGCGGTCGCCCCCGACGGGGCCAGGCGCTCGACGCGCATCGCCACGTGGCGTACCGCCACCCGATCGCGAACCCATCTGACGCGGCCGACCTTCCGGCCTTCAGTAGCGAGCACTCCCCACCCCCCTCGCCAACGACGGTCGCCCTACCCCTGCGGACCGAGACGCGGTTGCAACGTCAACAGTCAGAGTCTCGCCGACGGGCCCTCACCCGTCATCGCCCGGTCGCACAATCACCCGGGTGATTCGGCCTCCTCCGCGGCATCCAGGAGACCGTGACGCCGGCCCCACGCGACCGCCTCGCTCCGCGACCGGACGTCGAGCTTGCGGTAGATCGACCGCACGTGCGAGTGGAGCGTGTTGTACGACACGAACAGGCGATCGGCGGCCTGCCGCTTGGGCAGCCCGTCCGCGAGGACCCGAAGCACCTCCAGCTCGCGATGCGACAGGTCCGAGGTGGCCGGCAGGTCGCGACCTGAGCGGGAGCTGACGCCAAGGACGCCCGGATCGGTCATCTCCTCGATGAGGGCTTCCGCTTCGCGTAGCCGGATGCTCGCGTCGCGGCTGCGTCCCAGCTGCCGCTCCACGCGACCCAGCGCGAGCAACACCTCGGCGAGGACGATCGGCTCGCCCGATCGCCGCAGCCGCGGCACCGCGAGGCGCAGCTCCTTCTCGCCCTTCTCCGGCTCGCCCGTGCGGGCGAGGCACGAACCGAGCATCGCGCGGGCATACGCGCCCGTCGCGGAGCTCGCGAGGCCGTACCGGTGCGCGAGGGCGACCGCCTGCCGCGCGAGGCGTTGCGCGGCTGCCGGGTCGGTCGACTCCAGCTCGACGCGGGCGAGGACCGCGCGTGCGGAGACCGCGTCCGTCCACGTCCCGACCGCAGGGCTCAGCTCGATCGCCGTCCGCAGGTACTCCCGCGCCTCGTCGTACCGGCCCGAGCGGACGAGGGCGAGGCCCAGCTGCAGGTGGATCGTCACCCGCCACGGTGACTCGCGCTGGGCCTCCAGCTCGAACGCCCGGCGCGCGGAACGGAGCATCACGCCCACGTCGTCGTCGGGGAACGCGGCGCCGATGAGTGCGCTCGTCGCTTCCAGGGAGCCGGCGCCGTCCGGAAGGGGTCCCGCGTCGGGTGCGCGCATCGCGACGGCCAGCGCGCCATCACCCTCGAGGTGCCGGCCCTGGGAATGCAGGACCCACGCCCTGGCGACGGCGAGCCGGCGGTCGCCGAGCACCCAGGCGGCCGGGATCGCGTCCAGCCATCCCGCGACGACGTCCAGCCGGCCCGCCCGGAAGTGCGGCAGGCAGGCGCCCGCGATGACCTCCGCGGCGAGCTCGCGATCGCTCGCCGCGATGGCATGGTCGACCGCACGTTTCACGTCGCCGGCCCGCGTGTACCACTGCGCGGCACGCCGGTGGAGCTGCGGGACGAGCAGCGGGAACCGCTGCGCAAGCTCCAGGCGCAGGTACTCCCGCAGCAACGGGTGGTAGCGATACCTCTCGCGCCGGTCGTCGAGTCGATCGAGGAGGAGGTTCGCGCGCTCGAGCCGCTCGAGGATGCGCGCCGATCCGGAGCTCTCGGTGACCGCGTCGGCGAGGTCGCCGGTCAGCGTGTCGAGGACCGAGGTATGCAGGACGAACCGCAGGTCGTCCGCCTCGAGCCGGACCAGCACCTGTTCCACGAGGTAGTCGGCGACGTCGCGATGGTCGGCACCGAAACGGCGGACGAACGCGCGACCGTCCTTCGCTGTCCGCAGGGCACCGCAGGCGAGCGACAGGCCCGCCGGCCACCCCTCGGTCCGCTCGTACAGCGCGGCCAGGTCCTCGTCCTTGAGGTCGCGGACGCCGCCGCGCTCGAGGAACGCCATCGTCTCGACGCGGTCGAACGCGAGGTCGGCCGCGCGCAGCTCCACCAGCTCGCCGGCCGCCCGCAGGCGCGTCACGGCCAGCGGTGGCTGCGAACGCGAGGATAGCACCACCTCGAGGGTGCGCGGCGCGAGGCCCACGAACCGCATGAGCGACTCGTGGACGGACGGTTCTTCGATGCTCCCGTAGTCGTCGAGGACGAGGACGAGGTCGTCGGGCAGTCCGGCGAGCACACCGGTCAGGACGCCCACCGGATCCGGAGACAGGTCGAGCTCGCTCACCCGCGCTGCGATGGACGCATCGGTCGCGGCAAGGGACGCGCATACAGCAGACCACAGCACGGCGGGTCGATCGATCGACTCGTCGACCCGGAGCCACGCGAATGTGCGCGGGTCGGATGCCGCCCAGTCGGCGAGGAGGCTGGTCTTGCCGTAGCCGGCCGGCGCGACGATGAGGGCGAGGGTCGCCCGCCGCTCCGTCAGCGGCAGCGTCAGTCGTTCGCGCCGCAGGGTGCTCTCGGCGAGCTCGGGCGCGGCCTGACGGTCGGCCGCTCGCATGGGTCCCCCGCGAACGGCGTGTACCATCCCCGGACGGGGATCCGTGATCACGGCCTGCACGTGGATCGTCCCTCGAGTCCTGGGATCCGCGGGTGAAGTGCGTCGCAGCGCCGACCTTACCGCGATTCGCGCCGGCAGTCACCCGGGTGACGTCCCAGGTGATGCGACCCTCACCCGGAGGAGCGGCCGCCGCGTAGGGCAGGACCCTCCGGCGATGACACCACTCGTGGTGCTGGGGCGGACCACCTTGCGTACGACGCCCGTTCGCTCCACTCTTTGGTCGGGAGCCGTATAGGCACCTGGCCATTCCCAACGGGGATCGCCCTTCGACGACGCCGTGGCACTGGAGGGCAGTGCGCGCTGTCCGTCGCGCGTCGAAGGTAGCCGTTCGGATGGTCCAGCCCTGGTGGGAGAGAACATGCCCCAGTCGACGCTCGCACCCACGTCGGTGCCCGCCACGTCGGTGCACGCCGCCGCCTCCGTGCGCGCTGGCAAGCCCTCGCCGATCACCCCGTCGCCGAGCTCGTCGTCGACCGATCCGGACGGCGCGACCCGAACGAAGGCCGACCCCGAACGCCGGCTTCCCATCCGCGTCGCGGTCGCGGACGACTCGTTCCTCATCCGCGAGGCACTTCGCGACCTCCTCGACCCGATCGAGACCGTCGAGGTCGTGGGCACGTACGCCGACGGTGACGCGCTCCTCGCACGCGTGGACGAGGACCCGCCCGACGTCGTGATCACCGACATCCGCATGCCCCCGAGCGGCGATACCGAAGGGATCCGCGTCGCGCGCGAGCTGCGCAGGCGGCATCCCGACGTCGGTGTCGTCGTGTTGAGCCAGTACGCGGGCGTGGGCTACGCCCTGGCGCTGCTCGAAGACCACGCCGAGGGCCGTGGCTACCTGTTGAAGGAGCGCGTGCACGACCGTGCCGAGCTCGTCGCCGCCCTCGAGGTCGTCGCGCAGGGTGGTACGACGATCGACCCGAGCCTCGTGCGCGAGCTCATCGCCGCGGAGCGGCAGCAGCCCACCTCCCCCATCGATGAGCTGACCCCGCGCGAGCGGGAGGTTCTCGCCGAGATGGCGGCCGGCAAGAGCAACGCCGCGATCGCCGAGTCCCTCGTGCTCACGAAGCGAGCCGTGGAGAAGCACGTCGGCGCGATCTTCCAGAAGCTGCTCCTCGAGGACGATGAGGTGGTCAGCCGGCGCGTCACCGCGGTCCTGCTGTACCTCGCGTCGACGCAGGGCACGGCCTCGCGGCACGCGGAGCTCTCGTCCGAGCGCGATTGACCGACCCTCTCGTCCGCCGCAGCCGCGGGGCAGCGCGCTTCACCTCCGGGGCGGGACGGCCGCACGTGCACCCACCGCCTGACACGCCTGCGCGCGCGCCAGCTGAGGCCTGCGAGCGCCATGCCAACGACCCGCGCATCGCGTCAAGGTTCGCGATCGGGGGGACCGATGGCCCGTGGCACGGGCCACCGCAGCGCGAGGGATCAAGCCGTGGAGATCCGCGCAGAAGCCAGACGCATGGTCCGTATCGCGAGCGTGTTCATCGCCCTCGGCTGGATCCTGGTGACGTACGCCGTCGTCGCGGGTGCGATCTGGTGGATCCAGGTCGCATCGCGTCAAGGGTTCGATCTGCTCGAAGCGCTCGGGCTGTCGCTCTCGGCCGTCTTCGGCCCCATCGTCCTCGCGCTGCTCGTCGCGGCGTTCGGGTACTTCGGACGGTTGTTCGCGATGTGGGCGGCGCGCGAGTCGCCCGCTTGACGGCATGGCCACCGTCGGGCCCGCACGACGCGCGTGCGTGGACCACCGTTCGGACGCCTGCCCACGCCATGGGCCCGGTCTCGAGCGCGCGGCAAAGTCGGCTGCGGGCGCAGCTTCCCGTCGGTCCGTCGCCCGATCGAGGGACGGTGGCTGCTTGAAGGAGCCAAATGGCGACCAATGACGTTCGCCCCGGCACGACGCCGGCGGGCGCGGATGGTCTGAATCCGCAGCGACGGCGCGCCGGTCGCGTCGTCGGTGTCCTGACCAGCAGCCGCATCACCCCGCCGGGACCGCCCGCGCACGGTGCTCATCGAGCGCCCGCTGCGCCGCCGGACCGACAGGCGTCCGGTGAGCGGCCGCACGGAGCGATCCATCACCACGCCGGCCGCCACCGACGACCGCACGCTCGCGGCGCGCATCGTGGCCGTCTCGTCCTTCCCACCGCGGACGGACGGTCCGACCGACGCGTGGCTCGCGCGGCGCGGCTCGGTGCTCATCGAGAAATACCCGCCCCTGGCGGTCGTCGCCGCGTGGCGCCACCTCCTGAACGGTCATGCGGACGAGGCCATCGAGATGGCCGACCTGGCCGACCGTGCGACCTTCGACGAGATGCCGGCGGACGGGTCCGCCTCGTTCGAGTCGCAGCGCGCGCGGCTGCGCGCCGTGATGGCCCGGCGAGGGCCGCGGGCGATGCTCGAGGACGCCCGGCGCGCGCTCTCCGACGAGCCCCCGCGCAGCCCGTGGCGGGCGGTCGCGTTCGTCCTCATCGGGCAGGCGCACGCGGCGCTCGGCGACGCGGAGGCGGCCGACACCGCCTATCGCGACGCGATCATGACGGGCACGTCCTTCGCACCCGCGCCGGCCGTGCTCGCGCTGGCCGGCCGCGCCAGCCTCCGGGTGGACCAGGGGAACTGGGGCGCCGCCGACGCGTTCATCCGCGACAGCCGCATCCAGCTGTTCCGCGCCGACCTCGGCCAGACCGCCGCGGCCGTGCTCATCCACGCCGTCGACGCACGCGTGGCACTCGTGCGTGGAGACCTGGCTCGGGCGTACGAGGCATTCGCGCGCGGCCAGAGCGTCGCCCCGATGGCCAACCACGCGATGCCCTACCTGTCGGTCGAGGGACTCCTGCATCTCGCGCAGGCGGCCCTGGGCTGCTCCGAGGTCGGCACGGCTCAGACGATCCTGCGCCAGAGCGAACAGATCCTGCGACGGCGCCCCGACCTGGGCTCGCTGACCGCCAAGCTCACGGCGGTTCGCGGCCAGGTGGAGGAGGCGTCATCCTCGCTGGTCGGCTCGTCGATGTTCACGCCGGCCGAGTTGCGCGTCCTCCAGTTCCTCTCGACCCACCTCTCGTTCCAGGACATCGGCGATCGCCTCTCGGTCTCCCGCAACACCGTGAAGACCCACGCGATGTCGATCTACGGGAAGCTGTGGGCATCGTCCCGCAACGAGGCGGTGGAGCGCGCCGTCCAGCTCGGGCTCCTGGAGCCCAACCCGATGCTGCGGGCGACCACCCCGTCATCCGCTTTGGTGGTTCTCGGGCGAGCGTCGACCATCGAAGGTTCGTCCGGACATGCCTGAGTCGCCGGCAGCCACGCAGACCGCGCCTCGCAGGACCGTGCTCCGCGAGTACACCGCGATCCTCGCCCGCTTCCCGGACGAGAAGACCGCGCTCTCCGCGCTCAAGTCCCTCGACAGGGCACAGGGCCGTGGGGAGGTCAGCGTCGACGACGTGATGGTCGTCCGGTCCGATCCGGGCGCTCGGCTCCACGTGCGGGCCATCGACTCGCCCGGGTTGTCCGAGGGCCTCCGCATCGGCGCGGTGTTCGGGATGCTGATCGGCTCGTTCTTCCCCAGGTCGCGACTCGTGCAGACCATCGCGTGGGCGTTCATCGGCGCGTACATCGGGACGCTCCAGCAGGAGGCCCGCAAGGCGCAGATCGCCGCGGCGCTCACCGGCGCGCTGTCCAGCAACGAAACCGGCATCCTCGCGATCATCCGGGACTCGGACGCGAGCGAGGCCGTCGCACGCCTGCCGGGGGCGCTCGGCACGAAGACGACTCCGATCGGTCGACGGAGCAACACCCGAAGCCTGATCGCCGCGGCTCGCCTGGCCGGCTGACGCCCGAACCGACGGGCGTCCCGTCGAAGCGCCGGTCGACCCTGCGGCCCGGCCTGGCGACTACGAGACGCTCGCCTGTTGGGCTAGCCGCCTTCGGGACGCATCGCCGGCGACCCGGAATCGAACGGCGGCGCACCCCGCTGGGATGCGCCGCCCGCGTGGGTCGGTGTCGCGGCGGGTCAGGCGGCCCCCGCCATCGCGGACTTCTTGAGCGACTCGTATTCGGCGTCGGTGATCGCACCGTCGGCCTTGAGCTTGGCCAGCTTCTCCAGCTCGTCGGTGACGCTCCGGCTGGTCGCGGCACCGGCCGGCGCGTAACCGTAGGTGTCGATGGGGGCGTTCTTGGGCCGGGCGACCATGTAGATCAGCGCGCCGAGGAACGGCAGGATGATGATGCCGATGATCCACACGGCCTTCATCGCGCCCGACAGGTCGTTGCGGCGCCAGATGTCGCCGAAGATCGCGATGAAGATCCAGATGATCGTGACCCAGAAGAAGAACGCGATCATCGAGTAGATGATGTCCCAGAAGGTGAGCGTCGGACCGCCCACCTGAGCACAGCCGGCCAACGCGACCGCGATCAGCGGCAGGAACGCCAACACCCGTCGGCGCCCGCCGAACAGCCACGTCATCGGTTGGCTCAGAACACCGATCATCGACAGCCTCCTTCGAACCCGCCCGCGGCCCAGGCGCGGCGGTGACCCGATCGTGCGACCGGCGCCCGCGCGTCGCTTCATCCCCTTCGGACTAGGGCGACGTGACCCGTCACCCGATGGGGACGATGACGGTCACGACAGCGGACCCGCACGCTCGCGCCGTTGATGGACGAATCGGGAACCCGTGACGGTGAGGCGCGCCAGCCAGAGTCCCTGGCGGCCGACGACCCGACGGCGCCCATCCCGACGCTGACCGGCTCGATCCCCGAGCCGGCGACCGCGATCGCAGATGATGCGACCCAGCCGATCACAGCGCGCCGCTGCGCCGGCGTTCGTCCCCGCGCCGGTCGTCGACCGACCTCCGGACGCCGTGAACGGAGCGGGTGCCGATCGCACGCGGCTCGCCGTGTCCCGCCGGCGCCGCATCGGGGCGACCGTCGGCATCGTCGTCTGCGCGATCCTCATCGTCGTCGCGGTCCTCGGCCGGTTCTATGCGGTCGGCAAGGTCGACGAGCTCGCGGCGCGCGTCGACACAGGACTGCAGCGTGGTGTGACCCTCGTCGAGACGGCGTCAGGGCGCGTCCAGCCGGTCGCGGATGCGGCGAGCACCGTCGTCGACGCGGCCCAGGCCGCCGCCGCGTCGCCCAGCGGGCCGATCGGGAACATCGTCGGCGTCCTCGGCGACGTCACCGGCCTCGGGGAGCGCTACCGCCAGTTCCGGACCGCCTACGACGACGCCCGCCAGGTCGTCCTCGGGGCATTCGAGCGCCTGAACACCATCGATGCGCTCATCCCGCAGATCCAGATCCCGTCCGGCCCCGAGGAGGCGTTCCGGGCGCTCGACGCGAGGATCCAGTCGCTCGATCAGGCGTTCACCGACCTGGCCGCAGCCTCGCCGGTCGGCGACTTCACGAGCGACGCCGCGACCAAGATCGCCGAGAAGGCACAGGTCGTGGAATCGGCTGTCGGTGGGATCGTCGGCGCGCTCGATGACGCCAAGGTGCGGCTGCAGCAGGCTCGCGCGGATGTGGCGTCCATGGCGGGGACGATCAACCTGGCGATCACGCTGCTCATCGTGGTCTTGATCCTGGGGTTCCTGTACATCGCGTTCCTGAACTGGCTGCTGATGCACCCCTGAGCGCGGCGCAGAGCCTGTGGCGGTGTCGCGCACGGCGCCCGGCAGCCGCCGGGGCGTTCCGTTTCGACGGCCTTCGATTCAGTCGCGAAGCAGCGTGCGCAGCGCCGCCTTGACGCGATCCTCGAGCGAGCTGCCGACGCCCGTCTCGGCGATGGCCAGCCTCGACGCCTCGCGCGCCTCCGATAGCGAATAGCCGAGCGCCTGGAGGGCGGCCACGACCTCGCCCTCGGTGGCCTCGGCGCCCCGCCCCGCCCCCGATGCGGCGGCCGCGACGCCGGCCGCCGCGACCTTCTCCTTGAGCTCGAAGATGACCCGCTCGGCGAGCTTCTTGCCGATGCCCGGGATGGCGACCAGCACCGCCTGGTCCTGCTGCATGATCGCGAGCTGGAGGTCGGCGGTCGGGCCCGAGCCCACGATCGCGAGCGCCACCTTCGGCCCCACCCCGGTCACGGTCAGGAGCTGGTTGAAGAACCCCAGCTCCTCCGCCGAGCGGAAGCCGTACAGCGCCTGCTGGTCCTCGCGGACGAGGTGGTGCGTGTGGAGCTTGAGCGTGGACCCGGGCCGGGCGGTCACGAGGATCGCCGGTGCCGCGAACACGCGATAGCCGATGCCGCCCACCTCGATGACCACCGAATCGGCCGTGACCGCGCCGACCGTGCCCTCGACCGAGGCGATCACCGGGTGCTGTTCAGCCGGCGCGGATCAGGACGCCCGGCGGGTCGCCCGACGCGCGGACGTGCCCTCGCGCGCAAGCGCGTCGCGGACGGCGCGCTCGTAGCCCGACTCGCCACGGGCGAGCGGACGTAGCGAGGCCCGATCCAGCCGCGGCGCCCCGGTCGCCGAGGCGGTCCGCCCGACCAGGCCATCGGCGTGAGCGATGCACACGGCGGTCGCGAGCGCGTCGGCGGCGTCGTCCGGCGTCGGCGGCTTCGGCAGCCCGCACACGACGGCGACCATCCGCGCGACCTGCTCCTTATCGGCCGCGCCGTAGCCGGTGACGGCGCTCTTGACCTCGTTGGGCGTCGCCTCGCGCACCTCGATGCCCGCCTGGGCGGCCGCGAGCAGCACGACCCCACGCGCCTGCCCGACCGCGAACGCGGTCTGCGCGTTGCGCGAGAAGAACAGCCGCTCGACGGCGACGAGCGCCGGGCGATGCGTCGCGATGAGGTCGCCCACCGCCTGGTGGATCGCGTCGAGGCGGACCGGGAGCGGATCCGCCGGCGTCGTCTGGAAGACGCCGAAGTCGAGCGCGCGGACCGTCCCGCCGACCCGTTCGACGATGCCGTAGCCCAGTGAAGCGGTCCCCGGGTCGATCCCGAGGACGATCACCCGGCGACCTCGGCGAACAGCTCCTCGGGGATGTCGAAGTTCGACGTGACGCGCTGGACGTCGTCGAGGTCCTCGAGCAGATCGACGAGGCGCAGGGCCTGCCGGGCCTTGTCCGGCTCGAGCTCCACGGTCTGCTTGGCGATCATCGCGCTCTCGGCGGACTCGACCGCGACGCCGGCGCCCTCGAGCGCCTTGCGCGTCGCCTCGAGCCCGCCGGGCTCCGTGTAGATCTCGATGGGGTCGGCGTCCGTGTCGACATCGACGGCGCCCGCATCGATGGCGGCCAGGGCCACCTCGTCGGGATCCTGGCCGTCGCGCGGGACGGTGATCAGGCCGCGCGGCTCGAACTGCCAGGCGACGGCGCCACTGCCCGCGAGCTGGCCGCCGGTCTTGGTGAAGATCGAGCGGACCTCGGCGGCGGTGCGGTTGCGGTTGTCGGTGGCCGCCTCGACGAGGACCGCGACGCCGCCCGGGCCGTAGCCCTCGTAGACGATCTCCTCGTACTGCTCGGCATCGCCGCCGCCGGTCGCCTTCTCGATGGACCGCTTGATGTTGTCCGCGGGCATGTTCACCGAGCGCGCCTTGTCGATCGCGAGCCGGAGGCGGTAGTTCGCATCCGGGTCAGCGCCGCCCTGGCGCGCCGCGACGCTGATCTCGCGCGCGACCTTCGTGAAGACCGCGCTGCGCTTGGCGTCGGTCGCGCCCTTCTGGCGCTTGATCGTGGACCATTTGGAATGTCCGGACATCGCGCGGGAGTATAGCGCCGGGGTCCCCGCGCCCCGGGGCGTCACAGTCCGGCGTCGGTGTGCGTCACAGGGCGTGATGACCATCTTCCCACCGTGCTTCTACGATTTGCTCAGGTCGTGCGCAGGCCGCGTGCCTCGTGGCCGTGCTGGCGAGCCCCGCGAGTCGTCGAGCGCGGCGTCGAGTGGTGCGGGTCGGGCCATCGCGGCCGGCGACCGCCGCACTCGTGCCGGGGGCACGTCGCGTTCGAGCCGTCGCGGCCTCACGCCGGTCACGCGGTCGCCATGGTCGCTCCGTCGGCGTCGATCGTGCGCGCGCATGGCGGCGGGGCGCCACGGACTCGCCACGGTGAGTGCCGCTGGCCATCGGTGACGCCGGACGCCGGCGTCGAGGTGGGTCGACGTCGGCTCGCCAGGGCTCGCCGCGGCGCGCGGCCGGGACGAGTCGCTCTGATGGGGTCGGTCAGCGCCGCCGTCGACTCGGGCTGGGAGGGCGTCGGCCTGGTGCCGGCGCAGCACCAAGCGACGACGGCACACGGAGCTCCGTGGCCGCTTGTGTCGCTGCCAGAGACGGACGAGCCGAGGAGCCGGCCCTCCGGCGTCGGTTGGTGCTGGTGGGGACACAGGGGCTCGAGTGAGCGGCGCGTGACCCACGGGAGGACGGCGCGGCTCGCCGTTCGGGGACCCCTCCCGTATCATCGACGGACACGCTGGTCGCCCGGGCCGAGCTGGGTCCGCGACCGCTCCGAGCCACCGTCGCGACCACGCGGAACGCCCTCGCGGCCCGCCCGCCGAGCGCCTCCGCTCCACGAGAGGTACCCGCGCGATGACGATGAAGAGCGTCGACCTCCCCCACCTTCGGAGCGTCGTCCTGGCCGGGCACGCCGGTGCCGGCAAGACGACGCTCGCCGAGCACCTGCTGCATCGCGCCGGGGCCATCAACCGGCTGGGCAAGGTCGAGGACGGCACGGCGCACCTGGACTACGAGCCCGAAGAGCAGAAGCGGCGCGAGTCCCTCAGCCTGGCGGTCGCGACGTTCGAGCACGAGCAGTACCGCATCACGCTCGTCGACACGCCCGGCTATCCCGACTTCGTCGCCGAGATGATCCAGGGCTTCCACGCCGCCGACGCCGCGCTGTTCGTCATGGACGCCTCGGGCGGGGTGGAGGCGGGGCTGGAGAACGCCGTCGCGCTCGGTCGGTCGACCGGGGCCGCGGCGTGCTTCGTGATCAACAAGTGCGACCGCGAGAACGCCGACCCGACGCGCGCCCTCGACGAGCTGCGCTCGACGTTCGGCAACAAGATCGCGCCGCTGCACATCGCGATCGGTGCGGCCGAGTCGTTCTCGGGCTACGTCGACCTGGTCCATCGCAAGGCCTACCGGTTCGACAACGGCAAGGACGTCGAGATGCCCATCCCGGCCGAGCTCGAGAGCGAGGTCGCGACCCGCCGCGACCAGCTGCTCGAGGCCGCAGCCGAGGCCGACGACGACGTGTTCACGAAGTACCTCGAAGGCGAGGAGATCTCGGACCAGGAGCTCGACGCGTGCCTCCACAAGGGCGTCCGCGAGTCGATCCTCGCGCCGGTCCTCGTGGCCAGCGCCGCCAAGGGCATCGGCTCGGATGCGCTGCTCGACGCGCTCGTCCGCTACCTCCCCTCGCCCGATGAGGAGGGCCCCTACGCCCCGAAGGGCAAGGACGGGACGAACGTCCAGGTCGAGGCCGACCCGAACGGCCCGCTCCTCGTGCGCGTGTTCAAGACCGCCGCCGACCCGTTCGTCGGGCGCCTCACGTATCTGCGCGTCCTCAGCGGCACGCTCCACTCGCAGGCGCAGGTGTTCAACGCCACGAAGGGCCAGGAGGAGCGCATCGGCCAGCTCCTGCTGCTCCATGGCAAGGAGCAGGAGCCCATCGGCGAGCTGGAGGCCGGCGAGATCGGTGCGGTCGCCAAGCTCGGCGTCACCGAGACGGGCGACACGCTCTCGGCCAAGGAGAAGCCGCTGACCCTCGACACGATCTCGTTCCCCGACCCGACGCTCCAGTTCGCGATCGAGCCCCAGACGAAGGCCGACCTCGACAAGATGGGCCAGGCGCTCCAGCGGATGCTGGAGGAGGAGCCGACCGCCCGCGTCGAGCGGTCCGAGACCGGCGAGCAGGTGCTGCGGTCGATGGGCGAGGCCCACGTCGCCGTCATCACCGAGCGGCTGAAGCGCAAGTTCGGCGCGGCGATCGTGACCCGCACGCCCAAGGTCCCCTACCGCGAGACGATCCGGGGCACGACCCAGGTCCACGGCCGGTACAAGAAGCAGACCGGTGGCCACGGGATGTTCGGCGACGTGTGGCTGACGCTCGAGCCGAACCCGGGCGGCGGCGTCGAGTTCGCGGAGAAGGTCGTCGGTGGGTCCGTGCCGCGCCAGTACTTCCCGGGTGTCGAGAAGGGCATCCGCGAGACGGCCGCCGAGGGCGTCGTCGCGGGCTATCCCCTGTCCGACTTCAAGGCGACCCTCTACGACGGCTCGTTCCACACCGTCGACTCGAACGAGCTGTCGTTCAAGATCGCGGCGTCGATGGCGCTCAAGGACGGGGTCGCGCAGGCGAAGCCGGCGCTCCTCGAGCCGATCATGACCGTCGAGGTCCGGGTCCCGGAGCGCTTCATGGGCGAGGTCAACCGCGACCTCAACGGACGCCGTGGCCGCGTGCTCGGCGTGGACATCGCCGACGGCATGCAGATCATCACCGCGCACGTCCCGCAGTCGGAGCTGTTCACGTACGCCACGGAGCTGCGCTCACTGACCGGTGGCCGGGGCACGTTCAGCGCGACGCTCGACCATTACGAGGACGTGCCGTCGCACCTCGCCGACAAGATCGTGGAGGAGCACAAGAAGGACGAGGGCCACTGAGCGCCTGACGCCCTGATCGACCCACGCTCAGGCGGGCGCCACCGCCCCGAGATGCTGCGCGACGTGACCCACGACGTGGTCCGCGTCGTCGCCCACGCCGATGAGCAGCCCCGACGCGTACGTCTCGAGGAAGTGCATCCCGACGAACGCGAGACCCGGTGACGTGGTCACGCCACGGCGCTGGACCGGGTAGCCCCAGTCGTCGAGCTGGGCGGGGCGGACCCACGGGAAGTCCCAGCGGAAGCCCGACGACCAGAGGACCGTCGTGATGCCCTCGTTCCGGAGATCGAGCGCCGGGAGCGGGGCCGCGTCGAAGCCGTCGAGGCCGGGGTAGTCCTCGAGGTCGTCGGGCGAGCCGGTGTCCGGCGCGCGGCCGTCGCGGATCGCGTCCTCGACGGCTGTCCGCAGGTCCACGGCGAAGGTGTCGGCGGCGCGGAGGTTCTGCTGGAGATCGTCGGCGAAGGTCACGCGGTGCCCGTCGATCGCCGCGAGGCGGCCGGCGAGGCGGATCCCGTCGCGCGCGAAGCGATGGAGGTTGAGCGTGTGGCCGCCGTTGGTGCCCGACAGGTGGGCGTTCGCCGCGAACCTGTCCTTCGGGGACGGGAGGGCGTCCGCGCGGCGGTCGTAGAAGCCGATGCGGTGGGCCCAGCGCATCATGTCCTCGCCGCGATAGCGACGCGGAAGGCGTCCCGCCGAGCTGGTCGCGAGCACGACGTCGCGACCGCTCCGGGCGAGCTCCTCCGCGAGCTGGGCGCCCGACTGGCCGGAGCCGACCACGAGGACGCCGCCCGCCGGCAGTGCCCCCGGGTTGCGGTACTCGTTCGAATGGAGCTCATGGATGTCCGGAGCGAGATCGCCGATCGGCGGTCGGACCGGCCGCTGCCATGCGCCGGTGGCGACGATGACGGCCCGGGCGTCGATGGGGCCCTCGCTCGTGGCGACGCGATAGCCGTCGTCGGTCGCGGTCACCTCCGTGGCGGTGATGGCTTCGCGGACCGGGGCGTTCGTCGAGCGCGCGTAGGCCTCGAGATGGGCGACGAAGGTGTCGCGGGGCAGGAAGCCGTCAGGTTCGTCGCCGGCGTACTCGCCGCCGGGCAGCCGGATCTGCCAGTTCGGCGTGACGAGCGTGAACGAGTCCCAGCGCTGGCGCCACTTCGAGGCGATGCGGTCACGCTCCAGGACGATGTGGTCGATGCCTCGACGGGTCAGCAGCGCGCTCGTCGCGAGACCGGCCTGGCCACCGCCGATGACGACGACGTCATGCCTTGGCATCCCGATGTCCTCCTGGGACGAGGCTACTGCACGGCTGGCCCATCGAGCGCGGCGAGGGCGTCGGCGAGGCTCAGGCGACCTTCGTACAGGGCGCGGCCGACGATCGCGCCGCGGCATCCGAGCGCTCGGACGGCCTGCAGGTCCTCGATCGAGCGGATGCCCGCGGAGGCGATCACCTCGCCCCGGCCGAGGGCGACGAGCGGACGCAGCAGATCGACATCGGGCCCGGACAGCTCGCCGTCGCGCTCGATCGAGGTGACCTCGAAGGTCCGGATCCCGGCGGACGCGAGCCGTTCGAGAACGTCCGCGACGGCGTCGCCGTCGGCGCTCGGATCCCATCCGTGGCCGGCGACGCGCCCAGCCCGGACGTCGAGCGAGACGGCGATGCGATCGGCACCGTGGCGGGTCGCGAGCGTCGCTGCGAGCTGCGGATCCCCGAGGACGGCCGTCCCGAGGACCACGCGACGAGCCCCGAGCGCGAGCGCGGCCGCCACCGCCCCTTCCGACCGGATGCCGCCGGCGATCTCGACCGCGAGCCGGTCGCCGACCGCCTCGATGATCCGGGCGATGGTCTCGAACTGGCGCGGGGTCCCCAGGCGGGCGCCGTCGAGGTCGACGACGTGCAGCCATCGCGCGCCGGCGTCCGCGAATGCCGTGGCCACCGCGACGGGATCGTCGCTGTAGGCGGTCTCGCGGCCGAAGTCGCCCTGCCGAAGACGGACGACGCGCCCATCGCGGAGGTCGATCGCGGGGAGCAGGTCGAACGGCATCTGCGACGCGTGCCCGTCGTCGCCGGTCGCGACCGTGGATCCGCGTTCGCCCGGCCCCACGTCCCCGTCGGCGCCCGTTGACGCCCGCTCACTCACCCTGCTAGCGTATTAGCACGCTACAACGTTAGCAAGTCAGCATGGTAGTGCGAGTCGCGGACGCGACGAGCACGGACGCGAACGCGGAGGAACGAGCGGGATGGCCGACGCCTGGCGCACGCCCGATGTGGAGGCCCTGCTCGACGCCGTCGTCCGCCTCGAGGACCGCGACGAGGTCGCCGCGTTCCTGCGCGACCTGTGCACCCTCGGCGAGCTCCGCGACCTGGCCCAGCGGTGGGCCGTCGTTCGGCTGCTGCACCAGGGTCTCCACTACGCCGAGATCAGCAAGCGCACCGGCGCGAGCACCGCGACGATCACGCGGATCGCGTCGTGGCTCCACCACGGCGAGGGCGGCTACCAGTCGATGCTCGCGAAGCTCGACACCGCCGGCGTCTCGCTCGATAACCCCTACCCGCTCGGCGTCGAGCGATGAGGGACCGGCTGCGGCTCGCCATCCCCAACAAGGGCCGCCTCGTCGAGCCGTCGCTGGCGCTCCTCCACGACGCCGGCCTGGTCTTCGAGGAGCACGACCGCAGCCTCGTCGCGCGTGTCCAGAACTTCCCGCTCGACATCCTCTTCGTGCGCACCAACGATGTCATCGAGTTCGTCGGCGATGGCGTCGCCGACCTCGGCGTCACCGGCGTCGACCTGCTCACCGAGACCGGCGCGGAGCTGCCGAAGGTCCGCGAGCTCGGGTACGGCCACTGCCGGCTCGCAGCCGCTGTCCCGTCGGACACGCCCTACCAGGCGATCGCCGACCTCGCGGGTCTGCGCGTCGCGACCGCCCACCCGAACACCGCGCGACGCTACTTCGCCGAGCAGCGCATCCCCGTCGACGTGATCCCGATCTCGGGCGCGGTCGAGGTCGCCCCACGGCTCGGCCTCGCGGAAGCCATCGTCGACCTCGTCTCGACCGGCTCGACCCTCGTCATGAACGGGCTTCGGCCGATCGGCGACATCCTCGCGTCCGAGGCGCTGCTCGTCGCGAACCCCACGGCCCTCGTCCAGCGCGCCGGCGAGCTGACCGGCATCGACACGATGATCGGCGCCGTCATCGCCGCGCGCGGCCGGAAGTACGTGATGATGAACGCGCCCGCGGACAAGCTCGAGGAGCTGGAGGCGCTGCTGCCCGGCCTCGAATCGCCGAGCGTCATCCCGCTCGCGCACGGCGGGATGATCGCGATCCACTCCGTGGTGGCCTCCGACGAGGTGTGGAGCCTCCTGCCGCGCCTCAAGGCGGCCGGGGCGTCGGGCATCCTCGTCCTGCCCATCGAGAAGATCGTCCCGTGACCACGGCCCCGGCGCTCCGCCTCCGGCGCCTGGATCTGCGCGCCACGCCGCCCGATCGAGGCGCACACGACGCCTGGGCGAAGCTGACCCGGCGCGGCGCCGTCCCCGACACGGCCGTCCGGACGGGTGCGCGCGCCATCCTCGACGAGGTCCGGACCGGCGGCGCCGCGGCCGTCACCACCCTGAGCAAGCGCTACGGCGGCGGGCGAGCGGACGGCAGCCTGCTGCTCGATGCCGCGATCCTCGACGCCGCCCGCGACGCCCTTCCGGTCGAGCTTCGCGACGCCCTCGAGGCCGCGATCGCGAACGTCCGGCGGTTCGCCGAGGCGCAACGGCCCGCCGGGACGCGCATCGAGACCGTCCCGGGCGTCGAGCTCGAGCGGCGCTGGACCCCGCTTCGGAGCGTCGGCTGCTACGTGCCGGGCGGCGGCGCGCCGTACCCGTCGTCGCTGATCATGACCGTCGTCCCCGCGCAGGTCGCCGGCGTCGGGCGCATCGTCGTCGCCTCCCCCGCCGATCGCGACGGCACCGTCGACCCGGTCCTTGCCGGAGCCGCCGGGCTCCTGGGCGTCGAGACGTTCCTCGTCGCCGGCGGCGCCCAGGCCATCGGCGCGCTCGCCTTCGGGCTGCCGGAGATCGGCCTCGCGCCGGTCGACCGGATCGTCGGACCCGGGAACGCGTGGGTCACGGCCGCCAAGCTCGAGGTCGCCGGCGAGGTCGCGATCGATCTGCCCGCCGGCCCGTCCGAGGGGCTCGTCCTCGCCGACGCCCACGCCGACCCGCGCACCGTCGCCGCCGACCTCATCACGCAGGCGGAGCACGGCCCCGACTCGCCGGCCATCCTCGTGACCACCGACGAGGCGCTCGCCGATGCCGTCGAGGTCCAGGTCAACGAGCGCCTCGCCACCACCCTTCGGCGCGCGGTCCTCGAGCGTGCGCTCGGGGAGCACGGGCGGATCGTGCTCGCACGCGACGTGGACCAGGCCATCGACCTCGTGAACGCGTACGCCCCGGAGCACCTGTCGATCGACGTCGCCGATCCCGAGGCGGCGGCCGCCCGGATCACCGACGCGGGCTCCGTGTTCGTCGGCCGCTGGGCGCCCGAGTCGGCGGGTGACTATGCGACCGGCGCGAACCATGTGCTGCCGACCGGCGGCCTCGCGCGCGCGTGCGGGCCCCTCGCTGTCGAGACGTTCGGGAAGTTCCTCCAGGTACAGCGCCTGACGCGCGCCGGCCTCGCGGCCCTGCGACCGACGATCCGCGCGCTCGCGGAGGCCGAAGGGCTGCACGCCCACCGCGACGCCGTCGAAGCCCGCTTCACGGACGATCGATGAGCCCGACCCCGGTCACCTACACGCTCCCGACGATGCCGGCGAGCTACGCCTGGGAAGCGACGGACGAGGAGGTCGCGGCTCGCTACGGCGCACCACTCGACCGCATCGTCCGGTTCGACCTCAACTCGTCGCCGACGCCGCCGGCGCTCGCCCAGCGCGTGATGGCGACCGGGCGGTTCCAGACCAACCTCTCGGACTATCCGCCGGGCGACTACGGAAGCCTCACGCGCGCGGCCGCCGACACGTACGGCGTCGGCACCGACGAGCTGGTCGTGGGCGCCGGCGCCGACGAGATCCTCGACCTCTGCGCCAAGGCGTTCCTGCCGCCGAACGGCGTCGCGATCGTCCCGACGCCGACGTACGCGATGTACCGCGTGGTCACGGAGCAGCGCCCGGCCCGCCTGGTCGGCATCGCCCGGAAGCCGGCCACCGAGGGGTGGACGATGGACGGCGACGCGATCCGCGACGCCGTCCGTGTGCATGCCGCCGCCAGCCCCCTGCTGTGGCTGTGCGACCCCAACAACCCCACCGGCACGCAGGAACCCGAGGGAGCGATCGCGCGACTCCTCGACGACCTCGCCGCGGACGCCGACGCCGACGATCGCCAGCCGCCCATGGTCGTGCTCGACAACGCCTATGCGGAGTTCGCCGGACCGCCGCTCCAGGACCTCCGGCATCGCTACTCGAACCTCGTCGTCGTCCGCACGGCGAGCAAGGCGTACGCGCTCGCGGGACTGCGGGTCGGCTTCGCCATCGCGACCGCCGGCACGACACGGCGCCTCGCGCGCTACCGCCCTCCGGGTTCGATCTCCACGGTCAGCGCCACCGTCGTGACCGAGGCGTTCCTCGACCCGACGGAGATGCGCGCCAACGTCGAGCGGCTCACGACGGAGCGGCCCCGGCTCGCCACGGCGCTCGCGGCGGCGGGGTGGCGTCCGGGACCGTCCGTCACGAACTTCCTGCTGCTCGACTTCGGGAGCGCCGAGCGGGCGGCCGCGGTCGCCGAAGCGCTCCTGCGGCGCGGGCTCGTGCCGCGGACGTTCGGGGCCGGTCATCCGCTGGCCCATTGCCTGCGGGTCACCGTCCGGAGCCGTGAAGAGGACGATCGCCTCATCGACGCGGCCCGCGAGATCGAGCTCGAGCTCGAGCGCCCGAGCGCGGAGGCCACGGCATGACCACGACCCGCGGCGCCCTGCGGTCGGTCGCAGGGGCGCCCCGCACGGCCGAGGTCCAGCGAGCGACGCGCGAGACCGACATCACGGTCCGCCTCACGCTCGACGGCCAGGGCGTCGCGAGCATCGCCACCGGCATCGGGTTCTACGACCACCTGCTGACCTCGCTCGCGCATCACGGGCTGTTCGACCTCGAGATCACGGCCCGGGGCGATCTCCACGTCGACGAGCACCACACGGTCGAGGATGTGGCGCTCGTGCTGGGTGCCGCGTTCGCCGAGGCGCTCGGCGACCGCGCCGGGATCAGGCGCTTCGGCGAGAGCTCCGTGCCCATGGACGAATCGGTCGCGACCGCCATCCTCGACATCGGCGGCCGGCCCTACGCGGTCATCGAGCTGCCGTTCCGCGGCGAGCGCGTCGGCGAGCTGCCGCTCCAGCTCGTCGACCACGCGCTCGAGGCGTTCGCCCGGACGGCCGGCGCGACGCTCCATCTGCGGGGCGCGGGCCGCAACGACCACCATCTCGCCGAGGCCGCGTTCAAGGCGCTGGGCCGCGCGCTGCGCGTCGCGTGCGAGCCCGACCCCCGTCGCGACGGCGTCGCCTCGACGAAGGGCACGCTGGGATGAGGGACGAGGGGCAGCCGCCGCCGGGCGACGACCGGCCACTCGTCGCCGTCGTCGACTACGGCGCGGGCAATCTCGTCTCCATCGATCAGGCGCTGACCACCGTCGGCGCGCGCGTCCAGCTCGTGCGCGACGGCGCGGACCTGCCGAAGGCCGAGCTCCTCGTCGTCCCGGGCGTCGGTGCCGCTGCGCCGGCGATGGACCGCCTCGAACGCGGCCGCCTCGTGACGCCCATCGTCGACTGGATCCGGTCCGGGCGACCGTACCTCGGCATCTGTCTCGGGCTCCAGCTGCTGTTCGAGGGGAGCGACGAGGACGGCGCCGAGACGCTGGGCGTCCTTCCGGGGCGGACCGTCCGCCTGACCGATGCGCCGACGCTGCCACACATCGGCTGGAATCAGGTCGAGCGCCGCCGCGACCACGCGTTGTTCGCCGGCATCACCGACGGCGCGGACTTCTACTTCGTCCATTCCTATGCCGGCGTCCCCACGGGCGACGACGGCGAAGCCGCGATCCTGGCCGAGACGGAGCATGGCCGGCGCTTCGTGTCGGCGATCGCGTGGGAGAACGTCCTGGGCGTCCAGTTCCACCCGGAACGAAGTGGCGGCAACGGCCTGCGGCTCCTCGCGAACGTCGTCCGCTGGTCGGTCGCCCTGTCGGCCGGCGTGACGATGGGCGCGCTGCCGATCGGCGCGGGCGGGACACGGGGCGGCGACTGATGCTCCGTCGGCGGGTGATCCCGTGCCTCGACGTCGCGAACGGCCGGGTCGTCAAGGGCACCCGCTTCGTCGACCTGACCGACGAGGGCGATCCGCCCGAGCTGGCCTCGCGCTACGCGGACGAGGGGGCCGACGAGCTCGTGTTCCTCGACATCTCGGCGGCTCCGGAGGGCCGTGGCACGCTCCTCGAGATCGTCGAGCGGACGGCACGACGCGCGTTCGTGCCGCTCACGGTGGGCGGCGGCGTGCGGAGCGTCGTGGAGATGCGCGATGTCCTCCGCGCCGGCGCCGACAAGGTGTCGCTGAACACGGCCGCGGTCACCGAACCGACGCTGATCTCCCGGTGTGCGTCGCGCTTCGGCCGGCAGGCGGTCGTCGTCGCGATCGATGCGCGGCGGCGGGGCGTCGACGGTGAGCCGGCGAGCTGGGAGGTCGTCGTGAAGGGCGGCCGCGAAGGGACCGGCCTCGACGTGGTCGCGTGGGCGGAACGCGCGGTCGACCTGGGCGCCGGCGAGCTGCTGGTGACATCCATGGACCGTGACGGCACGGGCTCGGGCTACGACACGGAGCTGCTGCGAGCGATCACGTCGCGTGTCGGCGTGCCGGTCATCGCCTCGGGCGGGGCTGCCGGGCCCAACGACTTCGTGGCGGCGGTCATCGATGGTGGCGCCGATGCGGTGCTCGCAGCCTCGATCTTCCATCGGCGGATCCATTCGATCGCCGAGGTCAAGGCGGCGATGGCGGCAGCCGGACTGCCGGTGCGCGGCGCGCCGGTGGCGGCATGACCGCCGCGACGTCGTTCGATCCGGCGGCCGTCCGGTTCGACGAGACGACCGGGCTCGTGGCCGGCGTGGTGCAGGACGGCGCGGACGGGCGCGTGCTGATGGTCGGCTGGCTGGATCGCGAGGCGCTCGACGCGACGCTCGCGACGGGCGAGGCGCACTTCCACTCGCGCTCGCGCGCGCGTCTGTGGCGCAAGGGCGAGACGTCCGGGAACGTGCTGAGCGTGCGTGACATCGCGCTCGACTGTGACGCCGACGCGCTCCTCCTCGTCGTCGACCCGGCCGGCCCGACATGCCATCGCGGCACGCGATCGTGCTTCGACACCGATGGCGCTCCCGCCGATGCCGCCGCTCAGGGGTTCGCATGGCTCGAGACGCTGTGGACGACGATCGACGAGCGAGCGGCGCTCCGACCCGAGGGCTCCTACACCTCGCGCCTGCTGGCCGGCGGCGTCGACGCGGTCGGACGCAAGGTCACCGAAGAGGCGACCGAGGTCCTCATCGCCGCGAAGGACGACGCCGTCGCCGGCCCCGACTCGGAGGCGACCCGCGCCGCCCTGGCCGGCGAGACGGCCGACCTGCTGTACCACACGCTGGTCCTGCTGGCGGAGCGTGGCCTCGAACCGGCCGAGGTCCTCGACGTCCTGCGCACCCGCCACGCTGGCTGAACGGCGGTTCGAGCACGCGGCTGTCCCGTCCGATGATCGCCTGATGTGCATTTCCGGGGCTGTCTGCTGATCAGGCGCGCCCGAGGATGGTCACCGACGAGCGCATGGAGGCCCGCGGCGCCGCACTCGGAGGGGCCTCGGCGCTCCGTTCGGGCCGGCCGCCGAGCACGACGAGCGCTTCGCGACGAACCGCGGGGACACCTTGTCGCTCGCCAGCGCCGGAAGATGCACACCACGCGAGCACGCGGCCGGTGAAGGCCGCGCTGCCCGGCGCGATCGCGCGCTACTCCGCCAGGCGGCCCACCCGCACCTTCCGTTTGCCGATGCGCACGACCAGCCACTCGCCCGCGATCAGCGCCGGCACCGACGCGTCCGCGGAGGTCACGCGCTCCTCGTTGACCGTCACGCCGCCGCCGCTGATCATGCGCCGCGCCTCCCCGTTCGAGGCGAACGTCCCCGAGCTCGACGAGCAACGGGACGAGCCCACCGCGCGCCTGCTCGGCGGTGAACGAGAAGCCGTCGACCGCGGCATGGAGCGTCGCGAGCACCGCCGGGTCGACCAGCGGCTCGCGGGAGAAGGCCGCCTCCGACACGCGCACCGCGTGGGCCGCCTCCATCTCGCCGTGGACGCGCGAGGTGATGTCGAGCGCGAGCGCCCGTTGGGCCTCGCGGACCTCGGGCCGGCTCGCGACCGCCTCGTCCAGCTCCTCGACCCGCTCGCGCGAGCACTCCGTGAACCACCGCAGGTACGTCCCGACGTCGCGGTCGTCGGTGTTCAGCCAGTACTGGTAGAACGCGTACGGCGACGTCCGCTTCGCATCCAGCCAAACGGAATCGCCCTCCTCGCTCTTGCCGAACTTGGCGCCCGAGGGTGACAGGAGCAGCGGATAGGCGATGCCGTGAGCGGGCGACTCCTCGCCGCCATCCGCCGCCGACGTCCGGCGGATGAGCTCCAGCCCCGCGGTGATGTTCCCCCACTGGTCGGCGCCGCCCATCTGCATCTCGACCCCGTACGTCCGATACAGGTGGGCGAAGTCGTGCGCCTGCAGGAGCATGTACGAGAACTCGGTGAACGACAGGCCCTTCTTCAGCCGGATCTCCACCGAATCCTTGGCCAGCATGTACGGCACCGTGAAGTGCTTGCCGGTATCGCGCAGGAACTCGATGAGCGACAGCTCGCCCAGCCAGTCCAGGTTGTTGACCATCACCGCCTGGGCGGCGCCCGGCGAGAAGTCGAGGAACCGCTCGAGCTGTGCGTGGATCGCGGCGACGTTCCGCTCGAGGGTCGCTTCGTCGAGCAGGTTCCGCTCCGACGACCGCCCCGACGGATCGCCGATCATGCCGGTCCCGCCACCCACCAGCGCATACGGCTTGCCACCGGCCCGCTGGAGCCGGATGAGCCCGAAGATCGGGACCAGGTGGCCGACGTGCAGCGAATCGCCCGACGGGTCGAAGCCGTTGTAGCCGGCGATCGGTCGCCCGGTGGCGAGCCGCTCGGGGAGGCCCGGGGTGGTCGCGTGGAGCATGCCGCGCCACTCGAGCTCAGGGAGGAGACCGGCCAGCCCAGTCATCACCCGTTCAGTGTCCGTCACACGGGGCCTTGCACTGGACGTCACAGGCGGGACATCGTATCGGCATCCGGGACCCACCGAGGTCCGAGGCGACGCTCCTGCGAGCCATCGGCCCGAGGTCTCCGGTCAGCCATCCACCCCATGCTACAGTTCGGCCCGCCATGCAGACCAGCCTTGCGCGGCGGCAACGGCAACGCCGGAACGGCTACCGGAACCGCCCGAAGGGGCACGCGGCCGTCGCGGCTGGCGCCATCGCCCTCCCGCTGTTCCTGTTCTCGACCTTCCTGATCGTCGGCTTCATCGGGTTCGCCGGCGCGGTCAGCGCGTACGCGTACTTCGCGCAGGGGCTCGACGAGCCCAAGCAGGTCCTCGAGAACCTGACCTTCACCCAGCAGTCGAAGGTCTATGACCGCAGCGGCGACATCGAGCTCGCGAAGCTCGGCGACGATCGCCGCGAGGTCGTGACGTTCGAGCAGATCCCGCCCGAGCTCATCGACGCGACGACCGCGATCGAGGACAAGACCTTCTGGGAGAACTCGGGCTTCGATCCGTTCGGGTTCGCCGCCGCCGCCCTCGACACCATCAACGGCAACGAGCGCGGCGGCTCGACCATCACCCAGCAGCTCGTCCGCGCCCGGCTCCTTCCGCAGGCCGCGTTCGACGGCACCGTCTACGAGCGCAAGGTCAAGGAGATCATCCAGTCGATCCGCCTCACGCAGGCCTACCCGGGCGACGAAGGCAAGCAGAAGATCATGGCGGCGTACCTCAACCAGAACTTCTACGGCAACCGCAGCTACGGTGTGCAGGCGGCCGCCAAGACGTACTTCGGCAAGGCGCTCAAGGACCTGACGCTCGCCCAGATGGCGCTCCTCGCCGCCATCCCGCAGTCGCCCACGAAGTTCGACCTGGTGAAGAACGCGATCGAGGAGCCGTACCGGGACGACAACGGCGTCGACCGCAGTCACCTCGTCGTGCCCGACACCACCGAGGTCGTCGCGCGTCGCAACTACATCCTCGACCTGCTCGCCAACGACGCCGAGCGGCGCGTGCTGTCGGGAAGCCTCCACACCACCGCCGACTGGCAGGCCGCCAAGGACGAGCCGGTCGTCCTCGCGTCGCAGGCGTCGCCGCTCTGGCGCGCCCCGCAGTTCGTGTGGCAGGTCCGCAGCGAGCTCGGCGGGATCCTGTGCGGCAAGGAGAACCGCGACGCCTGCGACAAGATCGACACCGACGGCTACACCGTCATCACGACGCTCGACTATCGGATGCAGCGCATCGTCGAGAAGTGGCTGTTCGCGGCCGCGCGTGGACCCAACAGCAAGAGTCCCGCCGCCGTGTACCGGGCGATGAAGATCCCGACCCGCATGTACGACAGCTCGGGCGACTGGTTGCGCCAACTGCGGAACCGGAACATCCACAATGCGGCCGGGGCGATCGTCGACTACCGGACGGGCGAGGTCCTCGCGTACAGCGGCTCCGCCTCGTACACGGCGGCCGGCAACAACAAGTTCCAGCCGCAGTTCGACGTCCTCGAGGACGGCTGGCGCCAGCCCGGGTCGTCGATCAAGCCCCTCGACTACCTGGTCGGTCTCGACGACAAGTCGATGACCGCGTCGACGCTGTTCATCGATGCCACGACCAACTTCGCGGGGCGCGGCCAGAAGGCCTTCAGGCCGACGCAGGCGGACGGCCTGGAGCGCGGTCCCGTCCGGCTCCGCTCCGCCCTCCAGTTCTCGCTCAACGTGCCGGCCATCAAGGCGGGCTTCATCAACGGTCTCGAGCACCAGTTCAAGCGGACCCAGGAGATGGGCATCCGCTACGCGGCCAACGCCGGCCCGGTGATCTCGGAGAGCATCGGGACGATCGAGGTCCACCCGATCGACATGGTCAGCGCCTACGGCGCGATCGCGAACGGCGGGCTGCTGATGCCGCGCCACATGATCAAGGAGATCCGCGACCGCGACGGGAAGGTCATCTGGCCGGCCCCCGACGCGAAGCCGTCGAAGGGCAAGCGCGTCGCCTCGGCGCAGGCGTCGTACATCATGACCGACATCCTGGCCGGGAACACCATCAACTCGGTGAACCCGTACTGGGGCGAGTGGGCGATCCACGACGGCATCGGCGGGCGCTACCGCCCGGCGGCGTACAAGACCGGGACGACCAGCGACAACATCGACGTCCACGCGTACGGCTATCTCGCGCCGCCCAAGGACAAGAAGGCACCGGCGCTCGTGGCGGGCGTGTGGATGGGCAACTCGAACAACGACCCCAACCGCGGCTCACTCTCGCTCGACTCGTCGGCGCCGCTGTGGTCGGCGATCCTGTCCGAGGCGAGCAAGGGCCTGCCCATCTCGCAGTTCAAGGACTCGAAGCCGAGCGGCCTCGTGAGCGCCAACGTCGACGCCTACACCGGCTTCAAGCCCGGCGGGTCGACCACCAAGACGTTCAGCGAACTGTTCATCAAGGGCACGGCCCCGTCGAAGTCCGACAACCTCCACGTGGTCGCCGATATCGACGCGGCCAGCGGCCTGCGCTGGCAGGATGGCTGCGCCGGGCCGAGGGAGGTTCGCTCGTTCCTCGACCTGCGCAGGGCCGAGCCCGACTTCCCGCAATGGCGGTCGGCGACCCAGTCCTGGCAGAACCGCGCCCGCGGTGGACCGGGCAGAGGCACCACGTACTTCTACATCGGTGGATTCCGCCCGTTCGGCTCCTCGTGGGGCGGCCGGTTCGTGCCCGGCGCGCTGTGTCCGATCGCTCCGGTCGGCCCGCCGCCGTGCGTGTCCACCGACCCGCTCTCGCCGTGTCCAACGGGGCCGGCGGAGGGGACGAACGCGCCGACGCCGTCGCCGCAACCGACCAAGACGAAGAAGCCCTAGCGCGCTCGGCTCACCCCAGGGTGAGGATCGTCACGCCGTCGCCACCTTCATGGCGTTCGCCGGGACGCTGGGTCTTCACCAGCGGATGCCCGGTGGCCTGCCCTCGGACGGCGTCACGAAGCGCGCCCGTCCCGAGCCCGTGGATGATCGTGGCGCTCTCGAGGCCCGCGAGGGCCGCGTCGTCCAGATAGCGCGCCAGCGCCTCGAGGGCCTCGTCGACGCGGGCACCACGCAGGTCGAGCGACGACGCGACGGTCCTCGCCCGGCCCAACTGCAGCGCGCCGATGTTCGAGGGCGTGTCGTCGTCCTCGACGCGGCCACGACCCATCCGGCCGCGGCGTCCGTTCGCCCCTCCCCCGTCGACGCCGTCCCCGGCCGCGCCCGCGCCGCCGATCGCCGGCTCGAGGTCTTCCACGGCCACCGACACCCGCATCCCGCCCGCATCGAGCGTCGCGCGCTTGCCGCCCTTCTCGAGCGCGAGGATGCGGCCCTCCCAGCCGCCGTTGCGGCTCCGCGCCCGATCGCCGAGGTGCCACGTCAGGGGTTCCGCCGGGACCGCGGCCGGCGCGCCGTCTCGTCCCGCCGCGTCCGCTGCATCGGCGCCGGGCAGCCGGCCGAGCGTCGACTCGGCCCGCGCGACCGAGGCGTCGAGTGACGGCGCCGTGACCGTCTCCCGCTCCAGTCGCCGGCGCATCGCGGCGACCTCGTCCCGGAGGGAGGTCACGATCCGCTCGCCTTCGTCGCGCGCGGCGCGGACCGCGTCGTCGCGTTCCTTGCGCGCCCGGCGCCGTTCCTCCTCCGCGTTGCGCAGCGCCTCCGCTGCGCGCAGCTCCGCGGCGCGGGCCCGATCCAGCGCCTGTGCGCTCGCGCCTTCCTGCTCGCGGATCGACGCCAGCGTGGCTTCGAACGCGCGCTCGTTCTCGGTGAGCCGCGAGCGGGCATCGGCGACGATGGCCGCGGGCAGGCCCAGGCGCTCGGCGATGGAGAACGCCTGGCTGCCACCGGGCAGCCCGATCGTGAGCCGGTAGGTCGGGGACAGCGTGTCCAGGTCGAACTCGACCGAGGCATTGCGCGCCGCACCCGTCTCGTGCGCGTACACCTTCAGCTCGGCGTAGTGGGTCGTGGCGGCGACCAGCGCGCCCGCGCGGATGAAGTGGTCGAGGAGCGCCTGGGCGAGCGCCGAGCCCTCGGTGGGATCGGTCCCGGCGCCCAGCTCGTCGAGCAGCACGAGCGTGCCGGGGCCGGCCTGCTCGACGATCCGGGTGATCGAGCGCAGATGTCCCGAGAACGTCGAGAGCGACTGGGCGATGGACTGCTCGTCCCCGATGTCGGCGAACACGTCGCGGAACACGGGCAGCTTCGAGCCCGTCGCCGCCGGCACATGGAGACCCGACTGGTGCATCAGGGCGAGGAGTCCGAGGGTCCGGAGCGTGACGGTCTTGCCGCCGGTGTTCGGGCCGGTCACGACGAGCGCCGTGTAGCCGTCGCCCAGGCGCACATCGATGGGCACGACCCGGCCCGTGAGGCCCGGGTGACGTGCCGACAGGAGGACGACCTCCGGACGGTCGGCGGTCTCGGCGCGGGTCCCGTCGACCTCTGCGGCGAGCTGCGCCTTGGCCGCCCAGAAGTCGAACTGCGCGAGGGCGTCCAGGGTCTCGCCGAGGAGCGTCGCGTTGGCGGCGACCAGCGCCGACAGCTCGTCGAGGATGCGCCCTTCCTCCTCCTCGACCGCGGCCTGTGCCTCGCGCCACGCGTTGCCGAGCTCGACGATGACGAGCGGCTCCACGAACAGCGTCTGGCCGCTGCCCGACGCGTCATGGACGATGCCTTTCACGCGGCCGCGCGCCTCGGCCCGGATGGGCACGACGTAGCGGCCGTTGCGGAGCGTGACGATCGGCTCCTGGAGCGCGCTGCCGAGCTCCGACCCGACGAGTGTGTCGAGCCGGCGCCGGAGCCGGTCGTACGCCACGCGGACCGCGCCTCGGAGCCCGCCGAGTCGGGGCGACGCCGTGTCGAGCAGCTCGCCCACGGGGTCGAAGCTCCGGGTGAGCGTGCTCCGCAACGCGGGCAGCGGGTGGAGTCGCCGGCCGACGTCGCGGAGCAGCGGCCGGCGATCGTCGGCGAGGGCCGTGGCCAGCCGCGCCGCGGCGTCGAGCGTGTCGCCGATGCCCAGGAACTGCTCCGGCTCGAGACGACCACCACGGACCGCCCGTCCCACGGCGGGCTCGATGTCGTGGGCCGCACCGATGCCCACGCCGGGACGCTCCGAGAGCAGCGCCCGTGTCTGGTCGGTCTCGTCGAGCCCGCGGGCCACGATCACCGGGTCGGACGACGGCAGGAGGGCCTCCGCGAGGCGGCGTGACGGCGGGAAGGACGTCTTGTCGGCGAGCCTCGTCGCGGACGGCGGGGAACTCGAGGAGGGCGATGGACCGGGTGTCCATCAGCGGGACAGCGAGCGGCTGCGTGCGTCCACGAAGCGCCACGGGACGGTGACCCACGGCTCCCCGGCGTACGCGATGCCGATCCGCGGACTCGCCTCGACCGCCGGATCGTCATCCGCGGGACGCGGCTCGAGACGGATCGGCGAGTCGGGGTCGAGCAGGTCGACACCGGTGTGTGCCCGGTCGAGGCCGAGCGCGGCGGCGGCCAGTCCGGGACCGGCGCCCAGGCGATGGGCGGGGACGGCACGGAGGCGAGCGACGGCCGCTTCCGCGGCATCCGGGTCACGACGTCGTCGGCGCGCGTCGGCGATGCGCGCAGCACGCATCGCCTCGGCACCCACGAGTGGTTCGATGGCACGGATGAGGACCGCCGCCGGCCGGCCGTCGGGCTCGGTGACGACGTTGAGGCAGTGGTACATCCCGTAGACAAGGTACACGTAGGCCCGCCCGGGTCCGCCGTACATCACCGCGTTCCGGAGGGTCCGGCCGAACCGCGCGTGGGACGCCTGGTCGTCCTCGCCGATGTACGCCTCGACCTCCACGATGCGGGCGACCCGCGGTGAGGCGTCGGCGCTCGGCTCGCCCGGATCCGGGTCGCGGATGATCCGCGCGCCGATCAGGCCGCGGGCCGCCTCGACCGTCGGCCCGGCAAGGAGCCGGCGCAGCCGCTCTCGCGGCTCGAGGTCAGTAGAGGTTCTCGATCGACTCGGGGAGGAGGAGCCCGAAGATGTCGACGACGCGCGGGATGATCGTCTGGTGGAGGATGTCACCGGTCCCCGACGCGGTGAGCGTCTCCCAGAACGTGCGCAGGAACGGGAGCTCGTCGACATCCTTGGGCAGGCCGAGGAGGAAGTACGAGTCGAGGATGATGACCACGAAGGTGAGGAACATCACCGCCTGGAAGACGCCCAGCGAGCCGCCCAGGATCTCGTCCAGCCACTCGTACTTCTCGAACAGGGAGACCTTGTTGTAGGTCCCCTGGATGACCAGCGACGACGCGATGACCGCGGCCGCGAAGATGGCCAGGAACCCGATCATCTCGCCGTACTGCGGCGGGAACTGCTCCCACTCGCGGCCCAGGAAGTCGCCCAGGGGCTCCTTCAGGTTCGCCGCGAGGAAGAACGCGAACACCATCGACAGGATGCCCAGCAGCCGCCGGATGGTGCCCTGCATGAAACCCAGCAGGAAGGCGGCGAACAACGCCAGGAAGACGACGAGGTCGAACACGTTCGCGCCCGACAGCAGATTGCCGATGTCCACACGCCCCTCGAGGTGACGGCGTCCACGCCCGGCTGGACGCGCCCGCGGGAGCGTAACAAGCCGCGGTGGCCCGCGACAACGCTCCAGACCACACGGGACCGAACCTCGACTCAGCTACGAAGGCGTCCGCCCACGCTCGGCAGTGCCCGGACGATCGCCCCGACGGCCGCGTCGACCTCGCCGTCGGTCAGGGCGCGATCCACGGCATCGAGCGTCAGGCGAACCGCAAGGCTCTGCTCGTCGGCGGCGAGCGGGGTGCCACGATAGATGTCGAACAGACGCACGTCGTGGACGTGCTCACCGCCCTCGAGCCGGACGAGGTCGAGCACGGTCGCGGCGGGGACGTCGTCGCGGACGACGATCGCCAGGTCGCGCTCCACGGGCTGGAATCGACCGATGATGGGAGCGCGCTCGGCGGCGAGGCCACCACCGCTCAGACCGGTCAGGGCCACCTCCGCGGCGATGATCCGGTCGCCCGTGCGGAGCTCCCAGGCGTCCGCGATGCCCGGGTGCAGCTCGCCCACGATCGCCTGGAGCGCGGGCCCGGTCCGCCCTTTCGCCGTCGCGGCCGCGGTGCGGCCGGGGTGGAACGACGGCTCGTCGCCGATGGCCACGTAGGCGGGTGTCCCGAGACCCATCCGCCGGGCGACGAGCTCGAGCAGACCCTTCGCGTCGTCGAGGTCCCACGGCCGTCGGGGCTGGTTCCACGAGGGCGGCTGGGCCGCGCCCACGAGCACGAACGCCAGGCGCCACCACTCGCGGGGCGTCTCGCGGTTCGCAGCGTAGCCGCGCCCGATCTCGAAGATCGCGACATCGTCCGCGCCGCGGCGGAGATTCGTCGACACGACGTCGAGCAGGCTCGGGATCAGCGACTGGCGGAGGATCGAATGGTCCTGCGACAGCGGGTTCGTCACGCGGATCGGGCGCCCCGTGGGCTCCGGCTCGCCATCGACCGACATGACGGGCTCGCGGATCGGGAAGCGTTCGAGATGGCGCGGCGAGACGAGGGCCGGGGTCACGGCCTCGGTCAAGCCGGCGCCGGCGAGCGTCTCACGGACGAGGTCGCGCACGACGAGCGGCGAATGGCGGTACGGGGGCATCGGCGTGTCGGGCGTGACCGACGGCGTGAGCTCGTAGCCACGGACGCGGGCGACCTCTTCGGCGATGTCCGCCTCGATGAGCAGGTCGCGGCGCCAGGTCGGGACGATGGCCGCAAGGGCCTCGCCGGACGCGGGCTGCACGCGCAGCGCCTCGGGCACGAGGGCGACGGTGACGAGCTCTTCGGGCGCGGCCGCCTCGGTGGCCACGCCGACCCGCTCGAGGAGCGCCCGCTGCTCGTCGCCGCTGAGCTCCGCGCCGAGGAGCCGGTCGACGCGTGCCGGGCGGAACACGACGCGCGTCGGGCCGGGCTCGCGATCGTCGGTGTCGACCCGTCCGGGCGCGATCCGGCCGCCGGCCCACTGCGCCAGCAGCTCCACGGTCCGGTCGGCGCCGATCCGTGCGAGCCGGAACTCCTGGCCCTTCTCGAACCGGCCGGATGCCTCCGAGCGGAGGGCGTGGCGCTGCGCCGTCCGGCGGATCGTCACCGGGTCGAAGATCGCCGACTCGACGATCACGGTGGTGGTCCCGTCATCGACCTCGGTCGTCGACCCGCCCATGACGCCCGCGAGACCGATGGGCCCGGACGGATCGGTGATGAGCAGGTCTTCGGGCGAGAGGTCGCGCTCGACGTGGTCGAGCGTCTCGAGCCGCTCCCCGGGGAGGGCGCGACGGACGCCGATCCAGCGACGGCCGTCGGCCGCGGCGGCGACGCGCTCCGCGTCGTACGTGTGGATGGGCTTGCCAAGCTCGAGCATCACGTAGTTCGAGGCATCGACGACGTTGCTGATGGGGCGCATGCCGGCCGCCAGCAGCCGCATCTGGACACGATCCGGGGACGGACCGACGGTCACGCCGTCGACCCAGCGACCGACGAACCGCGGGCAGCCGTGGCGGTCATCGACCTCGACCACGAGCCGCTCGGCGGTCGACGCACCGGGCGTCTCCTGGACTCGCGGCTCCTCCCAGCGGACCGGCGCGCCGGTGGCGGCGGAGACCTCGCGCGCGAGGCCAAGGATGGAGAGCGCGTCGCCGCGATTGGGCTTGACGTCCACGTCCAGGACGGTGTCGCCGTAGATGTCGACGAGCGGGACGCCCAGCGGCGTGTCCGCGGGCAGGATCAGGATGCCGTCGCCGTCGGCGGTCAGGCGGAGCTCCTCGCCGGAGCACAGCATCCCGTTGCTGACCACGCCCATCTTCTCGGCGCGCTCGATGCGCCGGTCGCCGGGCAGGACGGCCCCCGGCAGCGCGACCGGGATCCGCTGCCCCGGCGCGATGTTGGTCGCACCGCACACGATCGCCAGCGGCTCCGTCCCGTCGCCCAGGGTGACGGTGGTCAGCGACAGGCGGTCGGCACGCGGGTGCTTGTCGACGGTCAGGAGCTCGCCGACGACGACCTGCTGCCAGTCATCGCCCCACCGCTCGATGGTCTTGACCTCCATCCCCAGGAGCGTCAGGCGCTCCGCGAGGGCCTCCGGGTCAAGCTCGACGTCGACGAACTCGACAAGCCAGCGCAGCGGGATCCTCATCTACCGTCACCCTCAGCGATGACTCGCCGTTCGCCCACCGAGGTCCGAGGCGACGCTCCTGCGAGCCATCGGCCCGAGGTCTTCCTCATCGGAACGCCCCGAGGAAGCGCTGGTCGTTCTCGAGGTACAGCCGCAGGTCGGGCACCGCATGGCGGAGGTTCGCGATCCGCTCCACGCCCATCCCGAACGCGAAGCCCTGGTACCGCTCCGGATCGATGCCGCCGTAGCGGAGCACGACCGGGTGGACCATGCCCGCGCCGAGGATGGTCATCCAGCCCGTCTTCGAGCAGGCCGGGCACTTGGCGCCGTCGCAGATGACGCACAGGATGTCGAACGCGACGCTGGGCTCGGTGAAGGGGTAGTAGCCGGGTCGGAAGCGCGTCGCGCGGTCCGCCCCGAACATCGCGTGCGCGAACTGGTCGAGCAGGCCCTTGAGGTCGGCCATCGTGGTGCCCTCGTCGACCATGAGTCCCTCGACCTGGAAGAACTCGCTGGCGTGGCTGGCGTCGACGGCCTCGTAGCGGAAGCAGCGGCCCGGGAGCAGGGCGCGGATGGGCGGCCGCTCCTGGTGCATCACGCGGATCTGCCCGGGGCTCGTGTGCGTGCGCAGCAGGTGGTCGGGCAGGTCGACGTAGAGCGTGTCCCACAGGTCGCGCGCCGGATGGTCGGGCGGGATGTTCAGCATCCGGAAGTTCGTCGTGTCGTCCTCGACCTCCGGCCCTTCGTAGACCACGAAGCCGAACTGCCCGAACACCTCGGCGATGGCGCCGATGGTCTCGTTGATCGGATGGAGGGAGCCGCGACGGATGGGCCGGCCGGGGGTCGTGACGTCCACGCCGCTCGGCGGCGAGCCGCGCGTCCAGCTCCTTCGACCCGAGCGTCTCGACCGGCGGTCGCGATCGCCCCCTCGACGGCGATGCGGACCTCGTTCGCGATGGCGCCGACCTTCGGCCGGTCCTCGGCGGGCAACGCCCCGATGCCGCGCAGGACCGCGGTGAGGCGGCCCTTCTTGCCCAGGACATCGAGCTCCATGGCCTCGAGGGCGGCGCTGTCGGGCGCGGCCTCGGCGGCGGCGATCGTCTCGTCGCGCAGCGCGTGGAGCTCCGCGGTCATGCGGGCGAGGTCGACGGGCTCCGCCATGGACGCTTGAGGACTCCTGACAAACGGTGAACCCCCGACCGAGGTCGAGGGTTCGAGGTGGTGGCGCGGGGCGTCTCAGGCGCCGCGTGCCGCCTCGACGATGCTCGCAAAGGTGGCCGAGTCGCGGACCGCGAGGTCGGCGAGCGTCTTGCGATCGAGCACGATCTCGGCGCGCTTGAGCCCCGAGATGAGCTGGCCATAGGTCAGGCCGTTCTGGCGGGCCGCGGCGTTGATGCGCACGATCCACAGCTCACGCATGTCGCGCTTGCGCTGCTTGCGGTCGCGCGTCGCGTACGCGAGCGCGTGCATCAGCGCTTCGCGCGCGGGCTTGATGAGCTTGCGGCGGGTGCCCTTGCGCCCCTCGGCCGCGGTCAGCAGCCGCTTGTGGCGCTTGTGCGCGGTGACGCCGCGCTTGACGCGTGCCATCGATGGCTCCTAGAGGTGCGGCAGCAGGCGGCGCAGCGCGCTCTGGGCCTCGGGGCCCAGGATCGCCTTGCCCGCATACCGACGAGTTCGGCGCGAGGACTTGATCTCGAGGTGGTGGCCGCGCCAGGACTTCACGCGGAAGAACTTGCCGCTGCCGGTCACGCCGACGCGCTTCTGGGTGCCCTTGTGGGTCTTGACCTTCGGCACGCTGGCCCTCTCTCCTGTGTCAGTGTGCTGGAGCCGCGTCCGCGCCCGGATCGGCCGGGGGCTTCGGCGGCGTTGCCGGTCGCGGAGCCGGAGCCTCGGGCGCGGGCGACGGAGCGTCGCTCGCGGCCGGGGCCGCCGAACGCGGCTGGCCGTTGGTGGCTGTCGGTGCGGCGGCCGCCGGTGCCTCGGGCTCCGCTGCCGCGGGCTCCGGGACCTTGGCGGCCGGTGCTGTGGGCTCCGGTGCGGTGGCGGCCGGTGCTGTGGGCTCCGGTGCTGCGGCGGCCGGTGCGGTGGTCCGGTGCTGGCGGCCGGTGCGGTGGGCTCCGGTGCTGCGGCCGCTGCTGCCTCGGGCGCCACGGGGGCTTCGCCCTCGGTGCGTTCCTCGGCCGACCGGCCGTGCTCGTGGACCTTCGGTTTGTGCGTCGATGCCAGCACCGCGAACATCGACTTGCCTTCGAGGATCGGCGGCCGCTCGACGGTCGCGTGATCCTTCACGGCCTCCGTGAACTTCGCCAGGAGATTCCGTCCCAGCTCCGGGTGCGTGAGCTCTCGCCCGCGGAACCGGACCGTGACCTTGATCCGGTCGCCCTCCTCGAGGAACTCGAGGGCGCGATGGACCTTGGTCTGGAAGTCACCGATGCCGATCTTGGGCGACAGGCGGACTTCCTTGAAGCCCACCCGCGACCGCCGCTTGGCGTCCTTGTCCCGCTTCGTCTGTTCGTACTTGAACTGGCCGAAGTCGAGGAACCTGACCACCGGTGGCGATGCCATCGGTGCGACCTCCACGAGGTCGAACCCGCGGTCCTGCGCCATCCCGAGCGCCTGTTGGGTCGGCATGACGCCGAGCTGCAGGCCCTCTTCGTCGACGACCCGGACCTGTGGGACACGGATCATCTGATTCACGCGCAGGTCTCGGCTGATGGTGGATCCCCTTCGATGCTTTCCTGGTGCCTTTCTCGGACACGGCAGGGCGGGGGCCCCGTCGGCCGAGCGGGGAGGATAGCACAGGGGTTCTGAGCCTCACAACGAGCCGGCTGGGAGCTCGCTGAGGCTGTTTCCCGGCCTCCCTCGCGACGTCGCTGTGACCTTCCGCAGCCCTCCTCGAGCTAGGACGTGTACGCGCCGTCCCAGCTGTAGCTCGGTGCCGCGAGCGGCGCTACGGCGAGGTCAGCCGACAAGGCCGCGAGCTCACCGCTCCCGCCGCGCAGCGTCACGGTGCCGGTCTGCGTCGCGCCATCGAGAACGACATGGCCGTTCACGGTGCCGCCATCCGGCGTCTCGACGACGATGTCGCTGTCCAGACCGCCGGCGGCGGTCGCGGCCTCCTGATACACGACCTTCGAGCCGATCGGGATCCCGGCGAAGTCCGAGGACACGATCGTGCAGAAGCTGCCGGCCTGGCCGGTGTAGGCGGAACACTCCTTCTCGAGGTGCATCGTTCCGGTTCGCGCGATGGTCGTGCTCATCTGTGAGCCTCCGATCCAGTGGCCACTCCGACCACGCGAGGTGGCCGATCACGAGCGGTCGGGTCGCAGCGATCAGCGCACGCGACGTTCGCGGACCTCCACGGCCAGCTGCTCCGCCAGATCATCCCAGCCGAGCGTCTCCTGCGGGGCACCCTTCTCGGCGCCGCGTCGGCGGACCGTCGCGGTGCGCGCCTCGGCCTCGCGGTCGCCCAGGACGAGCATCACCGGGATCTTCTGCTCCTGGGCGAGCCGGATCTTGTTCTGCATCCGCGCGTCCGAGCCGTCGACCTCCACCCGCAGGCCTCGCCCCCGCAGCACCGACGCCAGCTCCTCGGCCGCGTCGACATGCCGGTCGGCGATCGGGATGATCTCGACCTGGACCGGTGAGCACCACAGGGGGAGCGCGCCCGCGAAGTGCTCGATGAGCACGCCGATGAACCGCTCGAGCGATCCGTAGATCGCGCGATGGATCGCGGCGGGCCGCTGTTGCTGCCCGTGCTCGTCGATGTACCAAAGGTCGAAGCGCTCGGGCAGCATCAGCCGGTCGACCTGGATGGTCGCCGTCTGCCACTCGCGGCCCAGCGCGTCCTCGGTCTGGATGTCGATCTTGGGCGCATAGAACGCGCCGTCCTTGGGCTTGACGCGATAGGTCATCCCGGATCGATCGAGCTCGGCGCGCATGATCGCCTCGGTCTCGGCCCACATCGCGGGCTCGCCGAGGTGCTTGTCGGGCATCGTCCCGAACGTCAGCGTGGGCACGAGGCCGAACCACGAGTACGCCTCGCGGATGTCGTCGAGCAGCCCCTGGATCTCGGCGGCGATCTGGTCCGGGCGGACGAAGATGTGGCCGTCGTCGGTGACGAAGTGGCGGACGCGGGTCAGGCCGCTGAACACGCCCGACCGTTCGCTGCGGTGCAGCACGCCGTACTCGGCGAGCCGGAGCGGCAGGTCGCGATAGCTGCGCGTCCGGGCCTTGTACACGTACGTCGATTCGGGGCAGTTCATCGGCTTCAGGCTGTAGGTCTCGCCGTCGGCCTCGACCAGGAACATGTTGTCCCGGTAGAACTCCCAGTGACCCGACCGCTCCCACAGGCGCTTGGAGACGAGCGGCGGCGTGTAGATCTCCTGGTAGCCGCGTCGTTCCTGCAGCTCGCGCATCGCATCGCGGAGCACGTTGTAGATGGTCCAGCCCTTGGGGTGCCAGAACGCGGCCCCGGGCGAGACGTCGTGGAACGAATACAGGTCGAGCTGGACGCCCAGCCGCCGGTGGTCGCGCTTCTTCGCCTCGGCTCGGCGCCACAGGAAGCGATCGAGCTCCTCCTGGGTCGCCCAGACCGTGCCGTAGATGCGCTGGAGCGACGGCCGAGACTGGTCGCCGCGCCAGTAGGCGCCCGACGTGGTGAGCAGCTTGAACGGGCCGAGCTTGCCGGTGCTCTCGACGTGCGGGCCGCGACACAGGTCGTGGAACGGGCCGTGCTCGTAGAAGGTCGTCGTCGGGGGCGGCTCGCCGGCTGCGGCGGCCTTCGCCTGCAGATCGTCGAGGATCTCGACCTTGAAGTCCTGACCCTCGCCCGCGACGCGCGCGCGAGCCTCGTCGAACGGGAGCTCGACGCGGACGAACGGGTGATCGGCCTTGACGCTCTGGGCCATGCGCGCCTCGATGGCCTCGAGGTCGGCGGGCGTGACCGGGCGGGGCAGCTGGAAGTCGTAGTAGAAGCCATCGGCGATGGCCGGGCCGATGCCGAGCTTGGTGCCCGGGAACAGGTCCATCACCGCCTCGGCCATGACGTGGGCCGCGCTGTGGCGCATCGGGTCGAGGGGGTCGCCGGCGGTCGCGTCGAGGAGCTCCTCGGCGGAGCCCTTGGACGGCGCCGCGAGGTCGAGCTCCTCGACCTCCGGCTCCTCGTCCGATCCCTGTCCTGGCTGCTGCTCGTCGATGGCCATCGTTCCGCTCCCGAGAATCACGAAACCTCTCGTCCACTCGCAGGACGAGAGGTTCGAACCTCCCGCGGTCCCACCCGCGTTCGCCGGCTGCTTGACGCCGCCGGCGCCCTCATGGCCGCGCTAACGGGCGGCTCCCGGGCCGGTTCACCGGCCGCTCCCGGGTGGTGCCGATCCTCGTTCGACCCGTCGCGACTCTCAGCGGTCGTCGCGGCTCTCTGGAGGGCTCCCGAGGGGGCGTGTCCCGGTCAGGGCGTTCGTTCTGGTGGGCGATACTGGACTCGAACCAGTGACCTCATGCATGTCAAGCATGCGCTCTAACCAGCTGAGCTAATCGCCCGGAGCGGCGCATTCTAGCGCACGCGACGCGGCCCCCACCCTGAGCTCATCGTGGGCGCGCCCGTCGGTCGCCGATCTTGGGAGTCCGGCGACCAGGGCGATCGGGTCACCCGCACCGACGTGTCGCGGATACACCCGACCGTCTCGTCGACACACCTCGATCGCGACGGCGCCGCAAGCCCGCCCGTCGTCGGGACCGCGCCACCGGCGCGAGCTCCGACCACGGCGCCCACGCGTCGATATGCCCTACGCTCCCGGAGTGAGCTCGCGACCGTTCTTCCATCGCTTCGGGACGGTCCGCGAGGCCGGCGAACTGCCCGACTACACCCCGGCGATCTACGGGTCGCTGCTGACCACGACCCTCGTCGCCGTCCAGTGGCGGCATGATGCGGCGACGGAGCTCATCGCGTTGTCAGTGGTGATCTCGGTCGTCGTGTTCTGGTTGACGCACGTCTGGGCGGAGGTGGTCAACCACCGCGTCCACAACGAGCTCACGGGCGCCGACGCCGCGGAGCTGGCGAGCGCCGAGGCGCCGATGCTCGTCGCGGTGCTGGTGCCCGCCGGAGTGCTCGCGCTCGGGCAGCTGGTCGGCGCGAGCACCGATACCGCGGTCGCACTTGCACTCATCGTCAGCATCGCCCAGCTGTTCGTCTGGGGCCTCATCGTCGGGCATGCCGCGAACCGCGGACGGCGATTCGCCTTGAGCGTCGCGGCCGTCGACTGCCTCATGGGGCGTGCTGATCGTGGCCCTGAAGGTCATCGTGATCCACTGACGCGCAGGCGGCGCGAACCATCGATCCGGGCCCATAGGTCTCTGAGCCAGGCGGTCCTTGCCCGCCCATCCGGATCCTCGTCAGCTGGCCGGCACTCCCGCCGTCAGCGGGCTGCCCACGGGAAGCCTTGGCCGAACGACCATCGCGACGAGTGGCTGCCGGCGATCTACGTCGACCGTCCGGCCAGGCGACACACGAGCGCGCGCCGAACGTCTTGTGCACGGACGCCGGCCGCCCGGATGAGGCGTCGAGCTGACAACCACCCCGGGGAGGGCCCACCGATGCGTGCGTTCCGTCGTCTTGTCCTGGCGCTGCCCGTGACGTTGCTCGCCGCGTCGGTCGCGGCACCGGGTGCCGTCGCGTCGCAGCCACCCCTGCCGGAAGGCACCGCGTCCACGATCACGCCGAGCGCCGTCACGACCACGGTCGTCCGCGCCTACTTCCTGCTCGCCGATCCCGCAGCTGGGGCGTCGAAGCTCGTGCCGGTCCTGCGCAAGGTGGCGCCGACAGCCGCGCCCGCACACGCGGCGATGACCGCCCTGCTGTCCGGACCGGTGCTGCGGGAGCGAACGGCGACGCCCGTGATCCGGACGGCACTGCGTGGTGGGACGCGGCTCCTCGGACTCCGCATCGCGTCGGGTACCGCGACGGCGAATCTCGATGCCGCCTTCACGGCCGCGACCAGCAGCCGGATCATCCGGGCGCGTGCCGCCCAGGTGACGTACACGCTCACCCAGTTCGCGAATGTCTCGCGCGTGCGCATCCTCGTCGGAGGCAAGGCGCTTCCGCCCATCGCGGGCCTGCCCACGGGGAGCTTCACCCGGACGACCTTCCGCGATGAATGGTTGCCGGCCATCTTCGTCGACCGTCCGGCGTGGGGGTCCGTGTTCGAGAGTGGCGCCCGCGTGTCCGGTGTGGCGAACGTGTTCGAGGCGCAGTTCCGGCTCCAGGTCATCGCGGCCAACGGGCGGATCCTCGTGGACCGGGCGATCCTCGCCGACCTGCCCGCCGGCTCCGATGGGTGGCGTGGCTTCTCGGTGCCGGTGTCCTACCGCGTGCTCAGCTACCAGACGGGCAAGCTTCGGGTGTTCGACCCCTCGGAGGTCGACGGGCACCCGCAGGACATCCGCGACTACCCGGTGCTGCTGGACGCCGACTGATCCAAGGCGCCCGGTCGATCGTCGCGCCAGGGTCGGAAGGCCTCGATACGGCGTCCGTCCAGCCCTTCGGATCCGCGGGCCACGCCGGTGACGAAGGCGCCCTCGGGCGGGGCGGAGACGATGATGTCGCCGAGCGCCTGGTCCGGCGGCTCGAAGTCGTGGCCGCACGAACGGCAGTAGCGGAAGGCAGCCAGGCGCGTCGCCCCACACGCAGGGCAGGCATCGCCGTGATCGGGGTCGTGCATGTCGGGTGCTCCTTGCCGCGCACGCTGCCACCCGGCGCGATGCACCTACGCGCATCGCCCGGGCACGACCCGTTACGACCCTGCTGCAGCGGACGCACGCGTCCGTGCCATCAGGCCACCCGGCATCCGCGGATACGGTACGGACGACAGCCAGGAAGGAGCACCGATGCCCACGACCGCCACCGACCCCGTCGCCGAGCGTGCCCGCATGCCCCAGGAGTACGGCGTCCCGACCCACGGCGACGGGCTCCTCGCCTGGTCCGACGTCGAACCGCGCTGGATCGACGCGCTCGTGTACTGGCTCGCGACGTCCGGCCCGGGCGGCGTGCCGCGCGTCCGGCCGCTCGACGGGCTGTTCGTGGACGGGCGGCTCTACGTCGGCGGGAGCCCCGAGACACGCTGGGTCCGCGACCTCATCGAGAACCCCCACGTCAGCGTCCACCTCGACGGGGGCATGGATGTCGCGATCCTCGACGGCGAGGCGGAGCTCCTCGAGCACGGCGTCGACGACGAGCTCGCGGAGCGCCTGGCGACCGAGTCGGGGCGCAAGTATCCGCAGTACGGGATGACCGCCGACTCGTATCGCGGCCCGGGTCCCATCGTCATCAGGCCACGCACGGGCCTGGCGTGGCGAGCGTTCCCGAAGGACGTCACGCGGTTCCGGTTCGCCGCTTCCGACTGACCGTCAGCCGCAGCCCGAGGACACCGCGCGTGCGGCGTGCCACAGCCGTCGCCGTTCCGCATCGAGACGGTCGAGCGGCGCGAACGCCTCGTCCTCCACGGCCGCGGTGATGCCCTCGCGGAGCCCGCCGGTCACGGACCGGGCCCAGCGGCGTCCGCGCCATCCTGCGTGCAGCCCGACGATCCGGGCCAGCAGGTAGCCGACCAGCAGGGCCGCGCCCAGCAGCACCAGTGGCGCGGGCACGGGGCCGAGGATGGGCAACGTGATGCTGTCGGTCGGCGGCCGCAGCAGCACCCAGGCGATGACCCACACGACCGCGGCGATGGTCACGAACAGGTTCGCCGTCTGGAGCAGCCCGAGGAGCGGCCACAGACGGCTCGACGGCGGCTTGAGCGAGCCCGTGGCGGGCATCGCCCGGTCGATCGCCTCACCCAGCCGCCGACCCAGGACGGTCCGGTCGGCCGAGGCCGCGAGGGACGGCCGCAAGGGTCCGGGGACCGCGGGGATGGTCGCCATCATCGCGCCGTGGATGGGCTCCGAGATGCGCTCGAGCGGGCCGCGCTCCCGCCACCGCGCGAGGTGCGTGCCCGGATCGGCCACCCGCCGCTGCCGGCCCGATGCCCGGTACACGAACGACGTCAGCACGCCGAGCGGGCCGGTCCCCTTCCGGCGCGCGAGCGCGCGCGTCGCGGCGACCGCCTGGCGCTGCGCGCCATCGATGTCGATGAGTCGGAGCGCCGATGTTGCGGTGGCGTCGATGACACGCCGCCGTTCGAGCACGTCGAGGAGCGGCTTGGGCGGACCGGCTGGGTCCACGCCGGCCACCGCGGCGAGATCCGTCACGGCGGCCCGCGCCGACGCGCCGAGCCGCGCCACGACGACCCGCTTCGCGTCGACCGCCTCATCGAGCCAGTCCTGCAGCGCGACGGTCCCGGCCGGATCGACCGCGGACGTCCGCAGGACGCGTGTACGGCCACCACGGCTCAGCGGCGCCAGCCGTCGCTCGAGATCGGCCTGCAGCTTGCGCGCGTCGGTGGGCAGCAGCCGGTCGACCTTGTTGAGCAGCACGACCTGGCGAGCGAGGCGAGGCAGCCACGCCGCGAAGAACTCGTCATGGAGCAACGCGTCGGCGTATTTCTCGGGATCGGTGACCCAGGCGACCGCGTCCACCTTCGGCAGGAGCTCCTCCACCCGCGCCCGATGCGCCGATGCGACCGAGTCCACGTCGGGCAGGTCGAGCAGGACGACGCGCTCGAACGCCGGATCGTCGTGGACGCGCCGATCCCCCACTCCGAGGCGGTCGAGGATCGGCGCGACGAGCGCGTCCGTGTCCCGGCCGATCCACGCGACGGCCTCGCCCGTCGTGGGCCGGAGGACGCTCGCCCGGCTGACCTCGGCGCCGGCGAGCGCGTTGAGGAGGCTCGACTTGCCGACGCCGGTCCCGCCGACCAGCGCCAGGACGTAGGCGTCCGACGGGATGCCCAGCCGTTCGCGGGCCTCATCGCGCACGCCCTCCGCATCGGCCACCGGCAGCCCGAGGGCTCGTCCCGCCTCGATCGCCCCGTCGAGCTCGTCGAGGCACGGTCCAAGGTCCACCAGCCCCGTGCCGGCGGCCGCGCTCGCGGAGCGCCGCGTCCGACGTGCGGGAAGCGTGGTCATCGGTCGGTCGCCAGCGCGGCGTCATCGGGCGCCGCGATGGCCGCGGGCTCGGCGCCCGGCCACGCCTCGGCGTCGGGATCGCTCATCACCGCGCGGACGTCCGCCGGGAGCGTGGCGGGCAGGCGCCGCGCATCCGCAGCCGCGTCACGTGCCTCCTGGGCGATCGACCGGAGCTCATCGCCGCTCGCCACGATCGACTCGAAGCGGGCAAGCTCCTCGCCGAAGGTCGCCGCCAGCTCGTCGAGCAGCCGCTGGCGCGCGCGGCCGATCATCTCGACCAGCGCCGCCTCACCGAACAGCGCTTCGAGCAGCTTCTGGTTGAGGACCGCGGTCGCGGCGGCGACGCCCACCTCGGCCCCCGTGAGGCCCGCCGTGTGCGCGAATGTCGCGAGCATCACCCCGATGCCCGCCGCGTTGACCCCGACGGAGGCGCCCCGGGCGAGCGTCCGCTTCCGACTCCCGGTCGAGCGCACATCCTCCGCGATCGATGTCGCCCACACCGCCAGACGCTCGTGGAGCCGTCGGTCGAGATCGGGCGACGGCGACCACAACCCGGGATCGTCGGCGATCCGGTGCCGCACCGCCGGCGCGTCGGCCCACGCGGTCGCAGTGCGCCGGACCGCCTCGGACAGGCGCGTCCGGGTGAGGATCGAGAGGTCCTCGATGGTCTCGTCGCGGACCTCGGACACGGGCGCCTTGGGCATGCCGCGGATGAGCGCCGTCAGCGTCCCGCGCACCCGCCCGATGCCCTGCGAGAACAGGCGTGTGACCTCGTCGGCGCCGACGAACTCGTGCCACTGACGGATCGCCTCGGCGCGCAGGAACGAGCCGTGGGCGAGATCGTCGCGGAGCGTCCGGAGCTCGCCACGGAAGATGTCGCGCGCCGTCCGTGCCAGGGCGTCGACGTCGATGGCCTCGTGCTCCGCGTCATCGGCGAGCGTGTCGAGCGCTGGCGCCAGGCCCGCGATGCTCCCGGCGAGCGCCCGCGCCGCGAGCGCGCGGCGTCGGTCGCGGTCGGCGGCGAGGTCGTCGACGACGTCGCGGATGGGCTTGATGGCGTCACCGGCGAGTGCCGGCGTCCGTGGGTCGAGGGCGCCTTCGCGGACGGCGACGATCCGGACACGCGGCACCGGCGCCGGCGTGGCCGCGGCCGTTGCGGCAGCGGGGCGCCTTGCCCGTCGACCGCGTCCGACCGCCTCCCAGCCGGCGACGGTCGTCTCCGGGGCCGCTCGCTCTGTGCCGGTCACCGGTCCCTCGAGCGCGAGGTCGTCGATCCCGGCGTCGGTGAGCAGCCGTCGCACGTCGTCGACGATGCTCCGCGCATCGTCCAGATCTGACGGCATCCGGTTGAGCACCACGATCAGCGGGAGGCCGCGCTCGCGAACCCGCGCCAGCGTGTCCCACGGCACACGATCGGCGTAGCGGACCGCGGACGTCACGAAGATCCCGAGGTCGGCGGCTTCGACGAGCCGTTCCGCCAGCTCCCGGTTCGCCTGCTCGACCGAGTCGAGGTCGGGCGCGTCGAGCAGGACGAGTCCCGTCGGTCCCTCCGGGTCCTCGATCAGCTGGACACGCTGGGGTTCGATCCGCCCGAGCCCCGTCCCCTCCCCCAGCGCAGCCTCACGCTCCTCGGGGCGCACGAGGACGACCACCTCGCGGGTCGTGGGTCGCAGCACGCCGACACGGCTGGCGTAGCGCCCGGCGAGCGCGTTGAACAGGCTCGACTTGCCGGCGCCGGTGGGCCCGAAGAGCAGCACGAGCAGCGGCGCGTCGAGGCTGCGGATGCGGGGCGAGACGTGACCCGCGAGATGCTCGAGGAAGCGCGACGCCCGCTGGCGCGCCGCATCCGACGTGGGCCGGCTCGCGACGCGCCGTCGTGCGACGCGTTCGATCTCGGCGACGAGCGCGTCGAGCGTGGGTGCGGGCTGGGTCCCGGGGATGGACCCGGTCGGGTCGGAGATGGTCAGGCACTCCCTGTGCCGGTGGGCGGTCCGACGACTCGTCCCGACGGCCGCTCGAAGCGTGCGTCAGCCGCCGCGTCGCACGAGCGACGCCGCGCCCGCTCCCGCTATCGACCCTGTGTCAGGTCGGTCGACGATCGCCGACCGGGTGCCACGCTCAGTAGTCGTCCGAGCCGTAACCGCCACCCGAGTCGGCGGGCGCCGGCGAGCTGGCGGCCGGAGCCGCGGAACCCGAGGGTGCCGACGACCCGGATCCGCCGCCCTGGGAGCAGGCGACGGCGCCGAAGGCCAGCATCGCGATGAGCAGGAGCCGGAGTGCACGATCCCTCATGGTCGCCGGTACGTGCCGTGGGTCTCCCGTGGATTGGATGGGACGGCATGTTCGCACGGTCAGTGTGGTCGTGGGAATCCTGCGGGGGTGTGATGGGCTTCGGGGCGGTGCGTGCGGTCGACGGGCCGGGCGAACGCCGCCGATGGCACGATGGATGGGTGACCGATCCCTACGAGCTCCTCGACGCCGGCGATGGCCGGCGGCTCGAACGGTTCGGCTCGCGGATCGTGGACCGGCCGAGCCCGTCCGCGGACGGTCGCCGCGGAGACGCCGCCGCGTGGGCGGCGGCGGACCTCGTGTTCGAGCGCGGGGCGCGCGGCGAGGGCGGGCGGTGGACACGCGGCGCCGACCAGGCGCCATGGGTCGTCGCGTGGGACGCGCTGCAGCTCGAGCTGCGACCGGCGAGCGGCGGGCAGGTCGGCGTGTTCCCCGAGCACGCGCAGCTGTGGCCGTGGATCCGCGAGGCGGTCGAGCGGGTCGCGGCGGCCTCCGGTGGAGATGCAGGCGACTCGGTCGCGCCGGAGGTCCTCTCGCTGTTCGCGTACACCGGCGGCGCGTCGCTCGCGGCCGCCGCGGCGGGCGCGCGGGTGGCGCACGTGGACGCCGCCCGGCCCGCGGTCGCGTGGGCCCGCCGCAACGCCGCGTGCTCCGGCCTCGCCGAGGCGCCCATCCGCTGGCTGGTCGACGACGCCCGCGCGTTCGTGGCACGCGAGGTCCGGCGTGGCCGCCGCTACGACGGGTTCATCGTCGACCCGCCGTCCTACGGGCACGGTCCGTCGGGCGATCCGTGGCGCATCGAGCTCGACCTCGTGCCGCTGCTGGCCGATCTCGCGACGCTCGCGCGCGCTGACCCCGGGTTCGTGCTGCTCACGACCCACACGCCGGGCTTGACGCCCGACCGGCTCGCGGAGCGGCTGGGTGACGCGTTCGGGGTCGACGCGGAGGCGGCCACGCTGGAGCTGCGCGCCGCCACGGGGCGCCGGCTCGAGCTCGGGGCGATGGCACGCTGGATCCGGCCGTGAGCGGCCCGCCCGATGGCTCCCCGATCGCGAGCGCGCGCAATCCGCGCATTCGCGCGGCGCTCGAGCTGCGTGAGCGGCGTGCTCGGGAGCGGACGGGTCTCACGCTGGTCGATGGGCTGCGTGAGGTGGGGCGGGCGCTCGAGGCCGGGGTCGAGGTCGTGGAGGCGTTCGTCGACGACGCGGCCGCAACAGGCGAGGTCGCCACGCTCATCGAGCGACTGGCTGCGGCCGGGGCACGCATCCACCCCACCGCCGGCGCCGCGCTCGAGCGACTGGGCTTCGGCGACCGCGCGGCCGGTGTGGTCGCCGTCGTGCGGACGCCGTCCACGAGCCTCGGCGAGCTCGCCCTCCCCGACGACCCGCTCCTGGTCGTCCTCGAGGGCGTCGAGAAGCCCGGCAACCTGGGCGCAGTGCTGCGGAGCGCGGATGGCGCGGGCGCCGACGCGGTGGTCGTCGCCGACCCGGCCACCGACCCGTGGAACCCGAACGCGATCCGCGCCTCGCTCGGGACGATCTTCGGCCGGCCCGTGGTCATCGCGTCGTCGCCGGACGTCCTGGCGTTCCTGCGCGAACGCGCGATCCGCCCCGTGGCGGCGATCGTCGAGGCCGGCACCGTGTACACCGACGCGGACCTGGCGGGACCCGTGGCGCTCGTCCTCGGCAGCGAGGCGGACGGCCTGGGGCCGATCTGGCGCGGCGAGGACATCGAGCGGGTCCACCTGCCGATGCACGGCCTGGCCGACAGCCTCAACGTGTCGACGGCCGCAGCGATCCTGCTGTATGAGGCGCGACGCCAGCGCGGGGCGCCGCGGCGGCACGGGGCACCGCGGGAGCGCTCCGGGGCGTACCGTCGGGGATGACGCGCGGCACCGACGCGGGACGGCCACGAGCGTCGATCCCGGCCCACCTGAGGACCTCCATGGACCGCTTTCGCCATCGTCATCATCGGCGCCGGCCCCGCCGGCGAAGCTGCCGCGTTCAAGGCGCGCGAGCTCGGCGCGAGTGTGGCGATCGTCGACCGCCGCTGGTTCGGCGGGTCGTGCCCGCACATCGGATGCGTCCCCTCGAAGTCGCTGCTGCATTCCGCCGCCACGCACCACTGCGGGGACTCGACCTGGGGGCAGGCCTCGGCACGCCGCGACTTCATGATCAATCGCGCCCGCGACGCCGCCGAGCCGGACGACCGCTCGCATGTCCAGGCGCTCGAGGATGCGGGCTGCGCCACGTATCGCGGGACGGCCCGGATCGTGGGCGTGGGCCGGGTCGAGGTCCGCCACGACGATCAGACCCACCTGCTGGAGGCGGACGACGTGTTCGTCGCCGTGGGCTCGACGTCGAAGCTGCCGCCGATCGAGGGACTGGCGGATGCCCACCCGTGGTCGAACCGCGAGGCGACGCTCGCCCGTCAGCTGCCGAAGAGCATCGTCGTCCTCGGTGGCGGCCCGACCGGCTGCGAGCTGGCGCAGGTGTACGTCCGCTTCGGGGTCCCGGTGACGATCGTGCAATCCGGACCGCGGCTGCTCCCCCAGGACCATCCCCGGAACGCCGACGCGGTCCGGGCGGCGCTGGAACGCGATGGCGTCACGGTGCGGACGGGCGTCCGCGCTGTCCGCGTGCACGCGGGCGAGGGCGAGGGTGGGCAGCACATCGTCGACCTCGACGACGGGACGACGATCGAGGGCCACACCCTGCTCCTGGCCGCGGGACGCGACTTCCCGCTCGACGACCTGGGGCTGGAGCACTACGGCATCGACACGTCGGGTCGGACCAGCTTCCCGCGCGACGGCCGGCTGCGGATCGCGCCCGGGCTGTTCGTCATCGGCGATCCGGCGGGACCCGAGCTGCACACGCATCAGGGCCACTACCAGGGCGAGCTCGCCGCGCGCATGGCGCTGGGCGAGGCCGTGACGCCCGACTACCGTGCGCTGCCACGCGCCACCTACACCGATCCCGAGGCGGCGTTCGTGGGCGTGTCGCTGGACCAGGCGCGCAGCGCGGGCATCGATGCCTTCGAGCTCGTCGCGGACTTCCCCAAGACCGCCAAGGGCTACTCCGTCGAGGCGGAGGTGGGGCACGTGACGATCGTCGTCGACCGTGGCACGCACGAGCTGGTCGGCGCGGCGATGGCCTGCCCCGACGCCTCGGCGGCGATCCACGAATGCGTCCTCGCGATCAAGGCACGGGTGAAGGTGGAGGTCCTGGCGGAGACGATCCACGCATTCCCGTCGACGTCGCGGATCTTCAACGGGCTGTTCGCCGACGCGGCGAAGCAGCTTGCGTCCGCCACCCCGCCTGCCGGCTGACGAAGGGTCTCGCGGGTGCCGTCGTCGCTGCCGCCAGACGTCCTGACCAGCGACGGGTCCCGTTCTGGTGTGGCCGGCTGATGACCGACATCCTGACGGAGCTGCGGGGGCTCTTCGACGACGACACGGTCCTCGACCCCGAGCAGACGGCGCAGCGCGCGAGCAGCTATTGGGATCCGGCGCCGATGCGCGCGGCGGCGCTGGTCCGGCCGCGCGACGCGGGCGAGGTCGGCAAGGTCCTCGCGCTGTGCGACGCGCGCGGCCAGACCGTGGTCACCCACGGCGGCCTCACCGGGGTGGTCGCCGGCGCGACGACCGGTCCGGGCGACGTGGTCATCTCGCTGGAGCGCATGACCGCGATCGAGGAGGTCGATCCCATCGGGCGCACCGCGACGGTCGGGGCCGGGCTCACGCTGCAGCGCCTCCAGGAGGCGGTCGCGGCACACGGCCTCGCGTACCCGGTCGACCTGGGCGCGCGCGGCTCGTGCACGATCGGCGGCAACGTCGCGACCAACGCCGGCGGGATCAACGTCATCCGTCACGGGATGACCCGGGACAACGTGCTCGGCCTCGAGGCGGTGCTCGCGGATGGGACCGTGATCACGTCGCTCAACCGGATGGTCAAGAACAACGCCGGGTACGACCTCAAGCAGCTGTTCGTGGGCTCGGAGGGCACGCTCGGCATCGTCACGCGCGTCGTCGTGCGGCTGGCCGAGGCGCCCGTGAGCCGGTCGACCGCGCTGGCGGCGCTGCCGACGTTCGCGCACGTCCCGCGGCTGCTGCGCCTGCTCCAGCGATCGCTGGGCGGGGCGCTCGCGGCGTACGAGGTCATGTGGGGCGACTACGTCCGGGCCGTCACCGAGCCAGGCTGGCACCGTGCGCCGATGAGCCGCGATCACGCGTTCTACGCGCTCGTCGAGACGGAGGGCGGCGACCCGGAGACCGACCGCGCCAGCTTCCTCGCCGCGATGGAGCGGGCGGTCGAGGAGGATCTGGTCACGGATGCCGTCATCGCCCACTCCGAGACCGAGCGTCGGGGTCTGTGGGCGATCCGCGAGGAGTTCGAGGCGCTGTTCCAGCGGCGGCCGCTGTTCCTGTACGACGTCAGCCTCCCGCTGGGCGCGATGGAGTGGTACGTCGAGCAGGTCGAGGGCCGCCTGCGCCGTCGCTGGCCGGACGGCCGGTGCGACGCGATGGGCCACGTCGGCGACGGGAACCTGCATCTGTTCGTGCATCCGGGGAGCGCGACCGGCGACGACCTCCACGAGCAGTCCGACGACGACGTCTACACGCCGCTCCGCGACGTCGGTGGGTCGATCTCCGCGGAGCACGGGATCGGCATCGAGAAGCGCGACCATCTCGGGATCTCCCGCTCCCCGGCGGAGATCGCGCTCATGCGCCGCCTCAAGGCCACGCTCGACCCGAAGGGCATCCTCAACCCGGGCAAGGTGCTGCCACCCGCCTGATCGGCCGCGGGTTCAGGCTTCGAAGACGACCTCGCCGTCCATCAGCACCCGTGTCGGGCGCGCGTGCCACAGGGCGCCGCCGATCTCGACCGGTTCCGCGAGGGCCGCCGTCGGCAGGATGACCAGGTCGGCACGGTGGCCGGGCACGAGCCGGCCGCGCTCGCGGCCCTCGCCGGCGGTGACGGCCGGGACGACACACGCGCTGCGCACCGCTCGAGCGAGCGACATCGCATCCTGCGGGCCGAAGGGCGCCGTGCCAGCGGGCCAGTCGGGCGCCGCCCGGGTGACGGCGCACGCGATACCCGGCCACGGGTCGAACGGCTCGACCGGTGCGTCCGTCCCGAACGACACCAGCGCTCCGCTCCGCGCGAGCCTCCCGAACGGGTAGCCCCGCCGCTCGGCACGGGCGCCCCAGATGTGGCGCGCCTTCTGGGCATCGGACCGGACGTGCACCGGCTGCACCGACGCGGCCACGCCCAAGGCGGCGAACCGCTCCAGGTCATCGTCGGCGACCAGCTGCACGTGCTCCAGACGCGGGACGAGCGGCGTGCGCCCGACGGTCGGCCCGAGGACATCGAGCGACACGCGGACCGCGGCATCGCCGATGGCGTGGATGATCGTGGCGATCCCGGCCTCGACCGCCCGCGTCGCGAGCTCGGCGAGCGCTTCGGGGTCGGTCATCCAGACCCCGAAGCCCTCGTTGGGCGGCGGCGGCTCGCCCGGCAGGTCGAGCGGCTCCAGCAGCGCCGCGGTGCGGGAGCCGAGCGTCCCGTCGGCGAAGCACTTGAGCCAGCCCAGTCGCAGCCGGTCGAGCGGATCGGCGCCCAGCGGCTCGCCGCTGCGCAGGCCGGCGTCGATGGCGTTGGCGAGCTGCTCGGGCCGGAGGCACGCATGGACACGGACGCCGAGGGCGCCGTCCGAGGCCAGCGCGCGATAGGCGGCCAGGACGCGATCGAGCGACGGGTCCAGCGACAGCCCGCCCGGGTCGTGGAGCGCGACGATGCCCAGGCGGAGGAGCTGGGGTACCAGCCGCTCGACGGCCGCCGCGGACCGTGTCCGGGCCGGCCAGCGGGATGTGCCCGGTGACCAGTCGCGCCGCGGCCTCGTTGAGCACGCCCTCCGGCGACCCGTCGGCCAGGCGCCGGATCACGCCGCCGGCCGGATCGCCCGTCGCCGACGTCACCCCGGACGCGGCCAGCGCCGCGGAGCTCACCCACAGCGAGTGATGGTCGTGCGCCCACAGGGCGACCTTGCGACCCGGCGCGACCCGTTCGAGGTCGATGGCGGTCGGCCAGCCGCCCCACCGGTCGTTGTCCCAGCCGGCGCCCTCGAGCCATGCGTCGGCGTCGGGCAGTGCGGCGTGGCCGGCACGGATGCGCGCCAGGCCATCGTCGAGCGTCGCCGCGTCATGCAGGTCGACCCGGGTCGCCGCGAGCGCCGTCTCGGCGAGGTGGAGGTGCGAGTCCGTGATGCCCGGCATCGCGACCTCGTCGTCGGCCAGCTCCAGGCGCCGCGTCGCCGGCCCGACCAGCCCATCGACGTCCGCCCGCGACCCGGCCGCCACGACCCGCCCGCCGCGCACCGCGACCGCCTCGGCCCAGCCGAACGACTCGGGATCGTCGCCCGCGAGCGTCGCGATCCGCCCGGTCACCACCAGCTCGGCGCGGTCCGTCACCCCTGCACCTCCGGCCACGCGGGATCCTCCAACAGCGCCGCAAGCTCGTCCCGCGGCAGGTCCGCACCCAGGCCCAGGGCCAGCGCGATCCGCGCCTTCGGTCCGCTCAGGTGACCCGCGAGCATCGCGCCCGCCCGCACCCAGGTCGCCCCGCCACCGGGGAACGCGTAGCCCGTCGTGGCCCGCCCGCCGCCGGTCCGGGTCGTCAGCGCCACCGGGATCCCGTCCGCCATCGCCCGCGACGCCGCCTCCAGCAGCCCCGGCGACGTGTTCCCGACCCCGGTCGCCGCCACGACGAGGCCCTCGGCACCGGCCGCCACCGCCGCATCGACCAGCGTGCCGTCCATGCCCGTCACGGCCGTGATGAGGTGGACGCCGCTCGCTCGCGGTGCTCGTGGACAGGTGCCTCCGCGGACCCCGCGGACGGAACAGCGACACGCGACCGCCGATCACCGTGCCCAGCGAGCCGGCGTTCGGGCTCCGGAACGTCGTGAGCGACGAGGCGTGGGTCTTCACGACGTCGTCGGCCGCCTCGATCGTCCCGCCCAGGACCACCGTGACGCCGGAGCCGCGGAGGAGCGGCGACGCCGCCGCGGCCACCGCATCGCGCAGGTTGGCGGGCCCGTCGTACCCCGGCTCGGAGGCGCTGCGCATCGCGCCCGTGACGACGACCGGCTTCGGCCCCTCGAGCAGCAGGTCCCAGCAGAACGCCGTCTCCTCGATCGAGTCGGTCCCCTGGACGACGACCGCCCCATCGACCGTCGGGTCGGCGAGCTGCGCCGCGAGGACCGCGAAGATCTCGAGGAGCTTCGTCGGCGTGAAGTGCGACGCCGGCGTGCGACCCAGGTCGACCGGCACCAGCGTGGCGTATGCGTCGAGGCCCGGCGTCCGCGCGAGGATCGCCGCCCCGTCGAGCGTCGGCACGTTCCCTCCCGCGACCGGATCCACGGTCATCGAGATCGTGCCGCCGGTGAACAGGACGGCGAGCCGGGGCATCGCCCTAGACGTCCGGGTCCGGACCGCGGCCACCGACTTCGTCGTCCCGGCTCAGGGCATCCTCGGCTCGCGCCACGGGTCCCGGGCGCCACACGCCGGAGCGCATCGCTTCGCTGGTCTCGAGGCGGAGCTGCTCGGGGAGCTCCGCGTGGATCGCCACCGATGCCGGGTCCACCGGCTGCGAGATCGCGCCATCGGCCCGTGCCGCACTCTCGGCGACCTGGAGCGGCCCGCGCTTGACGATCGAGGCGACGCCCGAGATGAGCACGAACATCGCGACCAGCAGGAGCACGTTGGTCGTCCCGATCAGGTCCGAGATGGGACCGACCAGGATGATCGGCAGGAAGCTCGCGACCGACACGAGCATGTTGAGGATGCCGAAGACGCGGCCGCGGACGTCCGCCGGCAGGTCCTCCTGGAGCTGCGTCTGCGACGGGATGGCCACGGCCGCGTAGGCGATGCCCGCCAGCCACGCGATGAACACGACGATCGCGAGCAGCGACGTGATCGACGACACGACGCCCGAGACCCGCCCTGGGACCACCTGCTCCGCCCCGCGCAGGAGCATCGAGATCGGGCCGGCGATCGCCAGCAGCGCGAGGAGGATGCCCAGGGCGACCATCGCGACCTCGATGACGCGACGCCGGGGCAGGTATCGCCCGAAGGTGTTCAGCAGCAGGATGCCCATCACGACGCCGATGCCCAGCGGCAGGACGACGACCACGAAGTCCTTCGGCTCGAGTCCCAGTGTCTCCGTAGCGAAGGCGGTGCCCAGGACACCCAGCACGCCGACCAGCGAGGCCGTCACTGCGAGGTACAGGAGCGACCAGGCCACCCGGCGGTTCTCGCGGATGAACGTGATGCCTTCCTGGAGCTGGCGGACCGTCGATCCGACCGCCTGCTCTGCGTCGTGGATGGCGCTCCGGGCGCCGATGCCGCCGGCCTCGGGATCGGGCGGCGAGGGTGGCAAGGTGAAGCAGAACCCGGCCGCGACGAGGTACAGCGCCGCGACCAGCAGCAGCAGGGCCGGCGCGCCGGCGATGGTCACGACGATCGGCCCGAGCAGCGCGAAGCCCAGCGCGAAGGCGGCGTTGAGCGTGATCGTGAAGATGCCGTTGGCGGCGAGGAGCTGCGACCGCGGCACGAGGGCGGGGATCATGGATGCCTCGGCGGGCGCGAAGAACACCGTGATCGTGGACACGGCGATGTTCAGCAGCAGGATCGCCGGCAGGTTCCCGCCGACCAGGAACATCACCACGAACGCCAGCGCTCTGAGCAGGTTCGTGACGATGAGCACCCAGCGCCGGTCGAGCCGGTCGACGTACACGCCGGCGACGGCCGAGAACAGGACCGCCGGCACGAGGAACGTCAGGATCAGCAGGCTGACGGCGGTCTTCGAATTGGTGTTCTGCAGGATGATGACGGTCAGGCCGTAGATGACCATGTTCCCGCCGATCTGGGTCGCCGCCTGGGCGAGCCAGAGGAGCAGGAACGGGCGGTTCTTGAAGACCTCGAGGGCGCTGCCGCCCTCCTCGTCGCCGCCGGTCGCCGCACCGTCGGCGGCGAGCGGCTCGCCCCTCGGCGCGGCATCGTCGGCCGGACGCGGATCCTTGGTGCGGGGGACGGGGGCGCCACCCGCGAGCTCGCCGTCGGAGCGGCCGATCCTCACCGGGCCGGAGCGGCCGAGGGGTCGGACCCGCTCGCCGGCGTGACCGCCGCGGTGAGCGCGGGGTCGCCACGCTCGACGAAGGCGGCGAGGCGGCGCTCGAGCGTGGCCCGGGCGAGCATCACGCGGCGGCCGCACGTCGTGCAGCGCAGGCCGATATCGGCACCCAGACGCTCCACGCGCCAGTCGGTCCCGCCGCAGGGATGCGCGCGCCGGAGGCGGACGACATCGCCGAGGAGCAGCTCGAGCACCGGGCCGGAGGACATCGGCCGGAACGGTAGCAGAGGTTCTGGAACCGCTCCCGCCCGTCGCTCTCGCAGTGAGCAACTACGACAAGTCTGGAACCGAACGTCCGAGCGGATCGCTGGCTCCTGGACAGCAGATGACGGATCCAGTCACGCTCGCGGCAGCGCTGCTGCCGACGGATCAGCGGCGCGACCAGGCTCGTACGTTCCCATGTGCTGTGTGGCAGGCAGCACCCGGTCTCAGAGGTGCGGTTGACCGTTCGTCGGGACGAGGTCCCGATCCGTGGCCGGCAGGTCGATGGAGTCCAGCGCCTCGACCTCGATGAGGACCTCCGGGAAGCGCGCGCCGAGCTGCGCGATCGGTCCGCCCACCCGCGTCAGCGAGCCCGTCAGGATCGACGGCGTCCCGATCGCGCGGATGTGCACGGGGTTGCCCAGCGGCCGCTCCCCGAGCGTCAGCGACCCGCCCGCCCCGGCGACCACGGCTCCGGGCACGATCCGCACGTCCTCGACCGCGATCGCCTCCGCCCCCGCGTTCCGGAGCTCGTTGAGGAGATCCTCGACGCCGTCACCGGGGAGTGGCCCGGCGACCGTCACCTCGACCCCCGGTCCGCGCACCGGCGCCAGCCCGATCCATGCCTTCACGCGGGCGAGGTCCGACCTGACCGCGTCGATCGACGAGTCGCCGCGGATCCGGCCCTGGGTCAGGTCGGTCGCCTGCGCCTCGAGCGTGGAGATCTCGTCGCGCAGCTGATCGTTGCGCGTCGAGAGGTTGGCGACGAGGACCGTCAGCTCCTGCGCGGACTCCCCGGTCAGTCCGGGCGCCGACGCCTGCGACTTCAGCTGGACCACGACGAGGAAGCCGAGGATGGCGCAGACCGCCGTCAGCGCGGTGCGGTTCGCGGCTCGGCGGAACATCGTCAGGGCGCCGGGCTGGGCACCGTCCGGGCGTTCCGGAGGGTGACGCTGCCGGCGTACGCCGGGAGGTCGACCGCGTCGGACTCGGCGAACGAGATCTTGAGGCCGAACGTGACCGACCGCTGTTGCACGAAGTCGGCGAAGCCCTGGCTCGCACGAAGCCGATCGAACAGGTCGCGCGGTCCGATCGCCGCGACGTCGAACGGCGGCGCGAGATAGGCCGAGTTCACGAGGACCGAGCCGCCGATATCGACGATGGCGGTGGGTCCGCTGACCCGCTCGCCGTTCACGGCGATCGCCTCGGCGCCCGCGAGCCACAGCTCTTCGACCACGGTCCGGACGTCGTCGCCGCTGACCAGGAAGTCCGCCGCATCGGCGTCGCCCGGTGCGGCGGCCGGCGAATCCTCGAGCTTCAGGACGAAGCCGTGACCGCGCAGCGGGACGAGGCCGGCCGCGATGCGCGCCTGGTCCAGCTGGGCATTCAGCTCCTTCGTCAGCGCCGCGCTGCCCTGCCCCGCCGCCTCGAGTGACCCGATCTGCGTGCGCAGGTCGAGGATCCGCTGCTTGAGCGACTCCTGCTGCCGCTGCAGGTCGAGCGCCGTCTCCACGAGCGGCGTGCGCTCCTGGCTCGTGTAGCGCACGCGGGGCCCTTCCGACGCGATCTGGGCCGCGATCAGGAAGCCCAGGACCAGGAGCGCGCCGCCGAGCGTGATCTGCCAGGACGGGATGGCGCGGATGCGCGCGGCCAGGGTCATGGCCGGCGCCCCGAGGGCCGGCCCAGGACGAGCCCGAGGACGACGGCTCCCGCGATGACGAGGACCGCGAGGAGGATGGGTGTGAGGTCGGGCGCGGCAGCGGTGGAGCGGTCGCTCGCGGGTGGCGCCGCCGTCGGCTTGACAGAGGCGCTCACCGCCGGCGTCGGGCGGGCGGTCGGGGATGCCGTCGGAGCGGCGGGAGCGCTGGCGCTCGGGGCCGGCGGCACGCTCGCCGCTGCGTCCCAGCCGGGCGGTACCGGCCCGGGCGACGCCGGAACGGGTCCCCGCGGCTTCGGCGCAGCGATCCCGAGGTCCTCGAACCAGGCCGCCTGGAACGTGGCGAAGTCCTCGCCCAGTGCCCGCCCGAACGCGGCGTCGTCGGACAGGCCGTCCTTGTACTGCTTGACCAGCGCGACGAGACCGTCGCGGCTATGGCGCCGCACCAGGAAGTCCACCGCCGACACCGATTCGGCGTACGCGAGCGAGAACCCGTCGAACGTCGTCGGGAACTGGCCGCTCAACGCGGTGAGCGGCATCAGCTCGCCACTCCGCGCCGCGCGGTCCACCTCGCCGCGATCGTTCTGGTCGTAGCCCTGCGACAGGTACACCGCCAGCCCCTCGTTCAGCCAGCGCGGCGGGAAGCGGTACGGATTGTCGACCGCCGTATCGAACACCAGATGGGTGAGCTCGTGGGGCACGACGATGCCCACCCAGGCATCGTCGATCTCGGACGGCGTGATGAGCGCGAAGAGCGTCCGGATGTCGCTGTGCGCCTGGCCGCCGACGTTCTCGCGCGTCCCCGGACCGAGCGCGTCGCGGAACGCGTCCTGGTCGGCGTAGATGAAGAAGTCGATCGGGTCGCGCTCCTCGACACCCAGGAGCTGCGAGGTATCGCGGATGGCGTCCTCGCCGATCTTCAGCGCCCGCTGCCCGAACGCGTCGCCGCCCTCGGTCCAGTGGACCCGGACGAGGTCGCCCTCGACGGTCTTCCAGTCGAACCGCGTGTCCGCGTACCGGACCGCGATCGAGTCGCTGACCGTCGTGGAGCCGTCGGCTGCGTAGGCGACCCACTGGCCGGTCAGCCTCGTGTTCGGGACGAGGTGCCCGTCGCGCCGCACGTCCCAGCCCGCCGTGACCCGGTGTGCGCCCTGCCCCGATGGCACGCTGACCGGGAAGATGACCGGACCGACCGTGTCCGGCCGGCGGACCCGCAGCTCGAGCCGATCGGGACTCGTCGCCGCGTCGAGCTGGATGGAGAACTCGACGCCGTCGTCGTAGGTCGCCGTTGCCTGGGGGTCGCTGAACGTCGCGCCGGCCGCCCGGACCACCGCGGCCGCCGGCAGGAGCGTCACCATGAGCGTCGCCGCGACGAGGAGCGCCCGAAGTCCGCGTGTCATCCGCCGTCCGCCCAGGCGAGCCCGGCGTAGCGCAGGATGCCCATGCCGTTGGGCGTCGCCCCGAGCAGCCCGGGCCGGGTCAGGGACCAGGCCGTCCCGTACGTCACCGGCAGCGCCGGCGCCTCGTCGCGCACGGTCGCGAGCGCCCGTCCGTAGGCCGCGCCGGCCGCTGCCGCGTCGGTCGTCGAGCCCGCCTCGGCGATCGCGTCGTCGAACGCGGGTGACTGCCAGCGACCCTCGTTCGCGGTCGAGCCGGAGCCCAGGAGCACGCCCAGGAAGTCGTTGGGGCTCGGGTAGTCCGCGACCCAGATGATCGACCACATCGCCGGGGGATCGTGGTCCAGGCGACCCGTGTAGTCGCCGAAGTCCATCGTCGCGTAGTCGACGCGAACGCCCAGGTGCTCGCGCAGGTCGGCGACGACGGCGTCGTCGTGACCCCCACCGGACGTGATGAACTCGACGGGCGGGAGCGTCCGCGGATCCACGCCGGCCTCGGCCAGCAGCCGCTTCGCGCCGTCCGGGTCGAACGGTGGGCGGTAATCGCCATCGGGCCGCCCGGGGATGCCGAGCGGGACCATGCCCGGTCGCGGGCACGGAGCTGCTGGCGTCGTCGAGCCCCGCGATCCGCCGCCAGTCGACGGCCATCGCGAACGCCCGGCGCACGCGGGCGTCGTCGAACGGCGGCTTCGTCGTGTCGAAGGCGTAGTACTCGAGCGTGAGCGACGGCACCTCGCGGAGCGTCGGCCCGAGGTCCTTGTCGTAGGCGATCCAGCGGGCGTCGAGGTCGCCGATGGGCGCGACATCGAGCTGGCCGTCCGCGAATGCCTCGACGGGGCTGCGTCCGGCCAGGTCGGTGACCACGGTGATCTGCTTGATCGGCGGCGAGCCCGCCCAGTAGCGGTCGTTCGCGGTGAGCTCCAGCTTGTCGCCCGAGACGCCGGTCACGCGGTAGCCACCGCTGCCGACGAAACCGTGGGCGGCGAGCGGCACGTCGCGCTCGGTCATCGAGGCGGGCACGACACCCAGGGGCGGCGACGACGCGATGGACGGGAAGTCGGCGGCGGGTCGCGCGAGGTCGACGACCACCCGCCGGTCGCCGTCCGCGCTGAGCCCGATGGCGGTGGGATCCGCCGCCGTCCCGGCAAGGATCTCGGGCACGCCCTTCACATCCGCCAGGAGCGATGCGAGCGGGGACAGCGAGCCCGGCGTCACCAGCCGCCGCCACGACCGCACCACGTCTGCGGCGACGAGCGGGGTGCCGTCCGAGAACTCCAACCCATCGCGCAGCTGGAACACGACGCGTCGCCCGCCGTCCTCGACCGTCCACGACTCGGCGAGCGCGGGGCGGAGCGTCAGGCTGGCGTCGAACACGGTGAGCGTCTCGAACAGCTGGGCGACGATGGCCGCGCTGGCGGCGTCACCGTGCCGCGCCGGGTCGATCGACGACGGCTGGCTCGCGAGGATCGTCGCGGAGCCGGTGCTCGCCGAGCCCGCGGCGATGGGTCGATCGGTCGACGGCAGGACGCCCGGCAGGCGTGGCACCACCAGCGCCGCGACGACGAGCAGGGCGAGGACGGCGATGACGATCCGACGGACACGCGAGGGCGGGACAGGCTCACCCCCCGGCTCGTCGGGGATCAGGTCCGCAGCCACCAGTCCGGGCCCGGGATCGCCCGGCGTCCGATCCCCGCGGGGAGCACGCGCTCGACCGGCACGGGGATCCGCGGGCGCGCCGTCCAGGCATAGCCGGACCCGGAGAATCCGGCCAGCAGGGCGATGATGCAGACCCAGCGACGCACCGCGGGAGTATGCCGCAGGGTCGCCTCGACCGCCCCGGAGGGCCGTTCAGCGGGCAGGAGAAGAGGCCTCGCAATGCCACACCGCCGGGGGAACGATGTCGTTCGTGCGAGGCCTCTGCGGACAGGAACGACCGACCAGGCGATCCGTTACGGCCCCGCGTGGTGATTTCGGGCACCGGCGGTAGCATCGCGGCATCGCCCTCCGCCCGGTCCCTGCCCGTGACCCTCCGCCTCCGGAACACCCTTGGCCGCGCCATCGAACCCGTCGTCCCGTCGGACGGCGCGCGGGTCCGGATGTACACGTGCGGGCCGACGGTCTACCGCTGGGCGCACGTCGGCAACCTGCGCACGTATCTGCTCGCCGACTTCATCCGCCGCGCGCTGCTGTACCACGGCGTCGACGTGCTCCACGTGAAGAACATCACCGACGTCGGCCACCTCCGCGACGAACGGTTCGACCGGGGTGAGGACCGCATGCTCGTCGCCGCGGGCCTCGAAGACCGGTCGCCGCGCGAGATCGCGGATGCGTACGAGGCGGGCTTCCACGCCGACGAGGCGCGGGTGAACATCCTGCCGGCGCACGTGTTCCCGCGCGCGACGGAGCACGTCCCCGAGATGCTCACGCTCGCCGAGGCGCTCGTGGCGAGCGGTCACGCCTACGTATCGCCCGAGCGCAACGTGTACTACGCCGTCGCCTCGTATCCCGCCTACGGTGAGCTGTCCGGGAACACGCTCGATCACCTCCGAGCCGGCCACCGCGGCGAGGTCGAGCCCGACAAGCGCGACGCCGCCGACTTCGCGCTCTGGAAGGCGGCCGGCGAAGGGCGGCTCCTGAAGTGGCCCAGCCCGTGGGGCGAGGGGTATCCGGGCTGGCATCTCGAGTGCTCGGCGATGGCGCGGCGGTACCTGGGCGATCGGTTCGACCTGCACACGGGCGGCGTCGACAACGTGTTCCCGCACCATGAGGACGAGCTCGCGCAATCGGCGCCCGTCGTCGGCGGGCCGCTGGCGCGCCACTGGGTCCACGGCGAGCACCTGCTCGCGTCGGGTCAGAAGATGGCGAAGTCGGCGGGCAACTTCGAACGCGTCACGGAGCTGCCGGACGGGGTCGAGCCGCTGGCGCTGCGCTATCTCTCGATGACCGTGCGCTATCGGCGGAAGCTCGACTACTCGCCGGCCTCGGTCTCGGGCGCCGCGGCGGCGCTCCGGTCGCTGCGCTCCCGCCTGGCGGCGCTGGGTCCGCCGCCCCCGGACGGACCGTGGTGCGCGCCCGATCCCCTGGTCGCGGGTGCCGCGCCGGCTCGACCGGCAGGGATCGCGGCGGGCCTGACGGGCCACGGGACGCCGCTCGAGGCCGCCTGGCTTCGCGACCGCGCCCACGCGCCCTCGGCGCCGCTGAGCGACGCGGGTCGAGCGCTCCACGACCGCTTCGTCGCGGCGCTCGACGACGACCTCGACCTGCCGGCCGCGCTCTCGGTGGTGCGCGAGATCCTGCGCACGGACCTCCCGGTCGACGAGCGGCGGTGGCTGGTCCTCGACGCGGACATCGTGCTCGGGCTGGACCTCGATCGGGTGTGGGACTGCGGCGCCATCGGAGGCGGCGCATCTCGGGGAGCTCGATCCGGCGGCAGCCGCGCTGGTCGACGAGCGAACCCGGGCGCGGGCGGCACGCGACTGGGCCACCGCCGACGCGCTCCGGGACCGGCTCGCGGCGATGGGCGTCGAGGTCGAGGACCGCCCCGACGGGACGACCGCATGGCGGGTGACGACCCGGGCCTGAACCCGGGGCGTGTCGGTGCGCTTCGGCGCTACCCGAAGCGCCCGCGGTTCGCGACCAGCAGATCCTGCCGGGTCGCGAACGCCTTCAGCATCCGGTAGAAGTTCTTCTTCGAGAGCCGGTCGCGTTCGGCGTCGGGCAGGCTCGTCCAACCCCGATGCTCGTGGCGGACGAGTGGCAGCCCCGGGACGCGGACCGCGCGCCGGATGGGGACGACCTCCGCACCCTCCGCGTCCCAGTCGCCGTCGCGGAGCACGAGGCTCCACCAGATGTCGAGGTTCCGGTAGAAGACGAAATGTTCATCGAGCGGCCCGCGGTCGACGAAGTCGTTCCGCCGGAACGCCAGTGCGTACCCCTCGATGACGTCGACGTCGACCGTGTCCTCGGCCGGCTCCTCGAACTGACGCAGATCCCTCGACACGATGCCCGAACGGACCGGCCACCGCGACGGATGGGTCCTCCAGGGCCTCGACGAGCGGCGTGATGACATCGCCCGTCGGTTCCACGGACCCATCGAGGATGACGACGACCGGCGCGCTGGCCCGGCGGATGCCGGCGTTCAGCGCGGCGGCCGCACCCAGCCGAGCGCTGAGGCCCACGACCTCGGTCTGGATCCCCGGCGCACCCGGATCCCGACGGTCGAGCTCGGCGAGGACCGCGGCCGCGTCGGCGGGGACCGCGTCGTCGACGACGATGACCTGCGTCCCGTCGGGCGCATGCTCCGCGAGCGCGACGACGGCCCGTTCGATGTCCTGAGGCCAGTCCGTCGCGACGAGGACCACCGACGCCACGCCCACGGGTGCCTCGTCCAGGCGCGACGGGACCGAGCCGCTCGAGCCGTACCGCACGACACCGTCGAGCTCGAGGTCCGGGGGATGCGTCGGGCGCAGCGTGAAGTGGCTGCCCTGGTCCACGATCGTCCAGCCCGCGGCCTCGATCTCGCCACGCAGCCGGTCGGCCGTCGCCCAGTCCCGTGCGCGTCGTGCCTCGACGCGGGCCTTCGCGGCCTCGAAGACCTCGGGCGGGACCGATGCGCGAAGGGGTTCCGCGGTGGACGACATGGGAGCGCAGGATACGGCTCGTCGCGCGAAACGCCGCGTCAGCCGGCCGCCATCGCCCCCGAGACGAGGATCGCCAGCGACAGGATGTAGGTGTGGGTCAGCCCGCTCCAGAGCACGGAGCCGCTGCGCCAGTCGAGCCAGCCGAAGAGGAATCCGCCGAACAGGGTGCTGAGCGTCTCGATCTCGGGCTTGCCGATATGCCCGAACGCGAACGGCAGCTGCGCGACGACGATGCCCAGCGGTCCCATCACGCGGATGAGCGAGAACATCAGGAGTCCCCGGAAGAACAGCTCGGCCGGGATGACCTCGATGGCCGTGGTCAGGACGACGTCCAGCGGCGACGCAGCCGCTGCGCCGACGTAGTACTCACGGAACGACGGCAGCAGCCCCACCGCGAACACCACCGGCGTCATCAGCGCGGCACCGGTGATGCCGATCGCGATCCCCGCGCGCCAGTCGCCGAGGCGGACGCCGTAGCGCCGCGGATGGTCGCGGAAGACCAGCACGATCATCGCCAGCGACCCGGCGCCCAGGACGACCGCCCGGCTGATCGCGCGGGCCCGAAGCAGCCCCGCGTCGCCGCCCGTCCCGTCCCAGAACCAGCGTTCGAACGTCCCGCTGTGGTCGAGGAGCGTGACGATCGTGACGACCACGATCGCGAGGGTCGCGCGGACCGGCAGCGCCACGCCCAGCACCCCGACGGTTCGCAGGTCTGCCGCGGACGGTGGGTACGTCTGCGGGGCGGTCACCCATGACCAGAGCCGGGCGACGACGCTCGAGCGACCGGTGACGGTCGCGGCCGGCAGCGACCCCCGGCTCCGTGGCGAGCGGCCGCGTGGGATCCACGCGCCGCAGCCTAGCAGGGGGCGATCGGGGCGCCCGAAGCTCCGCGCGCCCCGACCACGGTCTCAGCGCGTCGGCAGCTGGGTGATCCAGTACGGCGTGTCCGCCGTGGGCGGCGTGTTGAAGCGGGCGTTCACGACCCACAGCCGGCCGGCGACGATCGCCCCCGTCGTCGGGACGTCGGTGCCGGCGCCCTGGATCGTGCGCAGCAGCCGCAGCTCGCTGCCGCGGATGCCGTACACGTCGACGATGCCGAGCTGGTTCCGGATGACGTAGAGGGTGCTACCCCGCAGCTCGAGGCCATCCGCGAACGTGACCGATCCGGCGGGCAGGAGCTCGGCGCTCGCGCCGGTCGACGGGTCGATCGCGAACAGCTGCCCGGTGCTCGAGTTCGGGACGATGAGGTAGCCGCCGAACTCGACGATGCCGTTGGCGTTGAACCCCTGGCCGTACACGAAGTCGCCCGTGATGGGCAGCGTGAACGCCGCCGAGGGCGACGGGATGGCGTCGCCGTTCCCGAGCGGGATGACGGCCAGCTGCTGGATCAGCGAGTCGGTGACATACACCGCGCGCCTCGTGACGACGACGTCGTTCAGGAAGCCCGACTGGAACGAGTACGTCTGGAGCAGGTCGCCGCTCGAAGCGTCGTACACCCGCACTTCGCCGGTGGGACCACCGGCGACCCACAGCCGGTCCGCACCGCGCTGATAGTCAAGGCCGGTATCGACGCGACCGGTCGCGCCCGCGGCGAACGCCGGGTCGACGGCGCCGGTCCGGACGTCGATCCGGGCGATGGCGCCGTCCGCCATCGAGCCGGCGAAGACCGTGGTCCCGCGGCCCGCGGCGATGCCTTCGGGTCGCCAGCCGTCGGGCAGGTCGATCCGGCTCGGGAACGGCGCGGCGAGCGCAGGAGCGGCGGTCAGTGCCAGGGCGATGGCCGTCGCGGGCAGTACGGCGAGACGTCGGGACATGCGAGCGTCCTCCAGCGGGCAGGCACCGGTCGCTGCCGGCGGGTCGTGCCGGTGCGAGTGGCTCGGGGTCTGGGAACGGTACGCCCGTCACCGGCTCCCCGGTTTCGGGCCCATGCACCGGTGGGTTGCGGCGGCGTGACAGGCATCGTCGTCCGTCCATGAGGGCGCCCGCCGCCTGCCGATGGGCGCCGGCGCGAGCAGGGACGACGATCCCGGTATCGACCAGCCCCGCGCCGCCGGAGACCGTCCCGTGACCGACCTCATCGCCATGGCTCAGATGCTCGCCGTCGCGATGCTCGCGGCGCTCCCGATCGTCGTCCTCGTCCGCCTGATCGACAGCGATCCAGACTTCGACGATCCGACGCCGTACGGCAAGCGCGTCGACGAGCTGCATCCGCTCGTCCTGTCGCCCTCCCGGGGTAGTCGCGCCGACGCTCGAAGGTCAATCGCCCTCGGGCAGCCCGTCGACGTTGAACACGACGTCGCCGGTCCCCATGCGCATGAGGACCGCCTCGACGCCATCCGTGCTCATGCTGCCCTCGCGGTGGATGGCATGCCGCGGCACGACGACGAACGATCCCGCCGGGGCCTCCTGCCGCACGATCTCGCCGTCGACCCAGGTGTCGAACCGCGCCGAGCCGCGGATCACGTAGATGTAGGACTCGTACTCGCCGTGGTGGTGCCAGCCGGTGAGGACGCCTGGCTCGGTGTCGAGCGTCCCGAGCCAGAGGCCGTCCTCGGCGAGGGCCTGCAGGCGATGCATCCCGGCCGTGGCGGGCCCATCGGGCGGTCGACGCCCATCGGGCGGCAGGACACGGATGTGCGGCGGCCGGTCCATCTGCCCGCTACGCCACGAGGCGCTTGTACCTGATCCGGTGCGGCTGGTCGGCGGCGGTGCCCAGCTCCTTGTGCCGGAACGCCTCGTAGTCGCTCACGTTGCCCTCGAACCAGCGGACCTGGCTGTCGCCCTCGAACGCGAGGATGTGGGTCGCGATGCGGTCCAGGAACCAGCGGTCGTGGCTGATGACGACGACGCAGCCCGGGAACGACTCCAGCCCGGCCTCCAGCGCGCGCAGCGTGTCGACGTCGAGGTCGTTGGTGGGCTCGTCGAGCAGCAGCACGTTGCCGTTCGACTGGAGGAGCTTCGCGAGGTGGACGCGGTTGCGCTCACCGCCCGAGAGCGTCCCGACGAGCTTCTGCTGATCGGTGCCGCGGAAGTTGAAGCTGCTCACGTAGGCGCGTGCGGGGACCTCGCGGGTGCCGGCTTTGACGACCTCGACCCCGTCGGTGATCTCCTCGAACACCGTGCGGTCGGCTCGGAGCTCGTCGCGCGACTGGTCGACATAGCTCATCGCGACCGTCTCGCCGATGTCGATGGTGCCGGCGTCGGGCGTCTCCTGCCCGACGAGCATCCGGAACAGCGTCGTCTTCCCGGCCCCGTTCGGCCCGATGATCCCGACGATGCCCGAGCGCGGCAGGCTGAACGAGAGATCCTCGATCAGCAGGCGGTCGCCGAAGCCCTTGCGCAGGCCCTGGACCTCGATGACCTGATCGCCGAGGCGCGGCCCCGGCGGGATCGCGATCTCCAGCTCGCGGGTGACGGTCTTCGAGTCGCTGGCCTCGGCGAGGAGCTGTTCGTACGCTGTAAGGCGGGCCTTGCCTTTTGCCTGTCGCGCGCGGGCGCCCATGCGCACCCACTCGAGCTCGCGGGCGAGCGTTCGCTGCCGCGCATCGGCCTGCTTCTGCTCGTTCGCGAGACGGGCGAGCTTCTGCTCCAGCCAGCCCGTGTAGTTGCCCTGGAACGGGAAGCCTCGGCCGCGGTCGAGCTCCAGGATCCATTTCGCGACGTTGTCGAGGAAGTAGCGGTCGTGGGTGACCGCGACGACCGTGCCGCTGTACTCGTCGAGGAAGCGCTCCAGCCATTCGACCGATTCCGCGTCGAGATGGTTCGTGGGCTCGTCGAGGAGCAGCAGGTCCGGGTGCTGGAGCAGGAGGCGCGCGAGCGCGACCCGGCGCTTCTCGCCGCCCGAGAGGGTCGAGACATCGGCGTCGTCGGGCGGACAGCGCAGCGCGTCCATCGCGATCTCGACGTTCCGCTCGACGTTCCAGGCGTCGGCGGCGTTGATCCGGTCCTCCAGCGTCGACTGCTGGGCGCCGATCGCGTCGTAGTCGGCGTCCGGATCGGACCACTTGGCCATCACGGCGTTGTACTCGTCGAGGAGCGCCTTCACGCTGGCGACGCCGTCCATGACGTTGCCCTTGACGTCCTTCGCGGCATCGAGCTGCGGCTCCTGGCTCAGGTAGCCGACCGTGAAGCCCGGTGTCAGGCGCGCGTCACCGACGAAGCCGTCGTCGAGCCCCGCCATGATCCGCATCAGGCTCGACTTCCCTGCCCCGTTCGGCCCGATGACGCCGATCTTGGCGCCCGGGTAGAACGAGATGGAGATGTCCTCGAGGACCGTGCGGTCGGGCGGGTAGTGCCGCGACAGCTTGTAGGTCGTGTAGATGAACTCGGCGGGCATGGACGTGGAGGGTACCGCCCGGGGCGTGTTCGGCTTGTCAGCGATCCCGCAGATCGAGCGCGAGCAGGTCCTCGCCCCACTTCCGCTCGCCGGTCAGCGTGAAGCCGTACCGCAGATAGAACGGCTGGGGCGACCCTTCGCCGTGCTCGCAGCTGGTCAGGAGGACCTCGGCGTCGGGTCTGGTCTTGAGGTACTCCACCACCGCGTCGATGGTCGCGGCGCCGTAGCCACGGCCCTGGAACCGGTGGTCGATCAGCAGCCGCCAGAGGAAGTACGGGCCGACGATGTCGTCGTTCGCGGCCAGCGTCTCGGCCGGGATGCCATCGCTGATCATCACGAACCCGACGAGCTGGTCGCCGTCATGGACGGACCACATCCGGGGACGCGCGATGGCGTCCTCGATCGCGTCCTCGAAGTGGCTTTCCATCGACCCGAGGTAGCGCTCCTGCCCGGGTCCCCGCTCCAGCCGGAGGACGGCCGCCTTGTCGTCCTCGGTCAGGATGTCGCGAAGCTGGACGCGTGCCATGTGGGTCCCCCTTGGACGAGCCGCGTGGCGCCGGTACGGATGCGACCGACGGCTATCGCGGACGCGGCGGCTCTCAGTTCAGGACCAGCCAGGCGACGCGCATGGTGGCCGGCGCGGCTCGATTGAGGTGGATCCGGGCGAGGCCGGAGCTGGGATAGTTGGGGCGCATCGCCGCCACGAACATGCCATCGCGGAAGCTCATCAGGTTCGCGAAGCAGAGCGATGAACCGCCGAGCCCGCCTTTGGCGCGAAGGTCGACGTCGACATGGTCGGCGCCGGCCGGCACGTCGATGCGGCCGCTGCGCTTGATGAGATTCACCTTGCCATTGACGTACAGGGCGGTGCCACCGCTCGAGTTCGACGCGACGACCGCGGCAGCACGAGTGCCCGACACGCGTCCGTAGACGCCGCAGTCCGTCCAACTCACGTCGCCATCGCTGATCCCGATCACTGCCTGGCCGGCCGTCGCGTGGACCGACAGCGCGGCGCTCGGCGACGTCAGGCTCGTGAGCGAAGCCGCGGCGTTCGCCTGACCCAGGAGGAGTGGGTCACCGTCGGCCGCGTCCACGTCAGCGGGTCGCGCGACCCCACCGAGGACCGTCGCGGCCGCTGCCCCAGCTGCGGTCAGGAGGACGGCACGGCGACTGCGCTGTGCCTGCGTGTCGTTGGTCATCGCGGGGACCTCCATGAGCCCTCGGTCGACGCCGATCGCCGACCTGCGCGCCAGACACGGACCCGGCCCCCGCGCGCCCTCGCAGCGCTGGGACGTCATGACCGCGGATGCTGTTACACATCGTGTGGACACGGTCGACCGACCGGAGCTGGCGGAGGCGCCCGAGGCTGCCGGAGACACCCAGCACGAACCCGGCGGCCTGACTGGCCCGGCCGTGAGCTGCCCGCGGTCTTCCCGAGCAGCCGCCGCTGGCGCGGCAGGTCGCGTACCGGTCCGAGCGCTACTTCGGCGGGTTCTGCGGCCTGGACTCGGCCGGGGCGCCCGCCGCGCCGGCATCAAGGTCGATCGGCGGGTTCTCGCCACGCTCAAGATCCACGGCCGAGACCGGCACGACCCCACGCCGGTCGACGTCGATGCCCGCAGAACGCCCGAAGTAGCGCTCGCACCGCTATCGAGCGTGGCAGTGGTGCGAGCGATATCGGCCGGTCGTGGCGCGGCACTGGGGAGCGCTGATACCTTCGGGCGATGCCCACCGCCGACACCCACGATCTCATCCGTGTGCGCGGCGCACGGGAGAACAACCTCAAGGACATCGACGTCGATCTGCCGAAGCGGCGGCTGACCGTGTTCACCGGCGTGTCCGGCTCGGGCAAGAGCTCGCTGGTCTTCGCGACGATCGCTGCCGAATTGCAGCGGCTCATCAACGAGACGTACAGCGCCTTCGTCCAGGGCTTCATGCCCACCCTCGCGCGCCCGGACGTCGACCTGCTCGAGGGGCTGACGACGGCGATCATCGTCGACCAGGAGCGGATGGGCGCCAACGTCCGCTCGACCGTCGGCACGGCGACCGACGCCAACACGATGCTGCGGATCCTGTTCAGCCGGCTCGGGCAGCCGCACGTCGGCTCGCCGCAGGCCTTCTCGTTCAACATCCCGTCGGTCAGTGGCAAGGGCGCCGTGACCTTCGAGCGCGGCGGCAGCACCGTGAGGGAGGCGCGCAGCTTCAGCATCACGGGCGGCATGTGCCCGCGCTGCGAGGGCATGGGCAGCGTCACCGACATCGATCTCGACGAGCTCTACGACGAGTCCAAGTCGCTCTCCGAAGGCGCGATCAAGGTCCCGGGCTACACCGCGGACGGCTGGTCGACGCGCATCTTCAAGGCGGCGGGCCTCGACCCGGACAAGCCCATCCGCGACTACACCGACCAGGAGCGCCACCGCTTCCTCCGCCAGGAGACGACCAAGGTCAAGGTCGAGGGCATCAACCTCACCTACGAGGGCCTGGTGCCGAAGGTCCAGAAGTCGATGCTCTCGAAGGACCGCGAGGCGATGCAGCCGCACATCCGCGCCTTCGTGGACCGGGCGGTCACCTTCATGACCTGCCCCGAGTGCGGCGGCACGCGCCTCAGCGAGGGCGCCCGGATGTCCAAGATCCGGGGCGTCAGCATCGCGGATGCGTGCGCGATGCAGATCAGCGACCTGGCCGCCTGGGTGCACAAGCTCGATGAGCCCTCGGTCGCGCCGCTCCTGGCGGGCCTGCAGCAGACGCTCGACTCGTTCGTCGAGGTCGGCCTGGGCTACCTCTCGCTCGACCGCCCGTCGGGGACGCTCTCGGGTGGCGAGGCGCAGCGGACGAAGATGATCCGCCATCTCGGGTCGTCGCTGACCGACGTGACCTATGTCTTCGACGAGCCGACGATCGGCCTCCATCCGCACGACATCGCCCGGATGAACGACCTCCTCCTGCGGCTGCGCGACAAGGGCAACACGGTCCTCGTCGTCGAGCACAAGCCCGAGGTCATCGCGATCGCCGACCATGTCGTCGACCTGGGGCCGGGCGCGGGCACGGCGGGCGGCGAGGTCGTGTTCGAGGGCCCGGTCGACGAGCTCCGCGCCAGCGACACGCTGACCGGTCGACACCTCGGCTATCGGGCGACGCTCAAGACCGCACCGCGGACGCCGGCGGGCTCGCTCCCGATCCGCCACGCCACGCAGCACAACCTGCAGGACGTCAGCGTGGACATCCCGCTCGGCGTCCTGACCGTCGTCACCGGCGTCGCCGGCTCCGGCAAGAGCTCGCTCATCCACGGCTCCATGCCGCGGGACGCCGGCGTCGTCGCGATCGACCAGACGCCCATCCGCGGCTCCCGCCGGAGCAACCCGGCGACGTATACCGGCCTGCTCGATCCGATCCGCACCGCGTTCGCCAAGGCGAACGGCGTGAAGCCCGCCCTGTTCAGCGCGAACTCCGAGGGCGCCTGCCCCACCTGCAACGGCAACGGGCTCATCTACACCGAGCTCGGGATCATGGACACGGTGACGACCGTGTGCGAGGAGTGCGAGGGCAAGCGCTTCCAGGCGAGCGTCCTCGAGTACAAGCTCGGCGGCCGGGACATCAGCGAGGTGCTCGCGATGCCGGTGGCCGAGGCGCTCGAGTTCTTCGGCAGCGGTGACGCGAAGACGCCCGCCGCTCGGTCGATCCTCAGCCGCATGTCCGACGTCGGCCTGGGCTACCTGCGCATCGGGCAGCCGCTGACGACGCTGTCCGGGGGCGAGCGCCAGCGGCTGAAGCTCGCCATCCAGATGGCGACCGACGGCGGCATCTACGTCCTCGACGAGCCGACGTCGGGTCTCCATCTGGCCGACGTCGAGAACCTGCTGAAGCTGCTCGACCGGCTGGTCGACTCCGGCAAGACGGTCATCGTCATCGAACACCACCTCGCGGTGATGTCGCACGCGGACTGGATCATCGACCTCGGTCCGGGCGCCGGCCGCGACGGCGGCACGGGTCGTGTTCGAGGGGACGCCGGCCGAGCTCGTCGCGGCGCGTTCGACGCTGACCGGGCAGCACCTGGCCGGGTACGTGGGTCAGGCCGTCCCCGCCTGACCGTCGTCAGGTGCCGGGTCGCTGCGAGCCGCCCAGGAGCCAGTCGAGGGCGGCCTCGACGTGGATGCCCGCCGTATCGAGGATCGGCACGCCGGCATACGAGGGCTCCGTCAGGATCAGCGCGAGCTCGGTACCGCCGAGGATGACGCCGTCGACCGCCTGCTCGTCCCGGAGTCGGGCGATGACGGCCACGAGGGCTGCGCGGCTCTCGTCACGCAGGACGCCGAGGACCAGCTCGCCCATGTAGATGCCGTGGACCAGCTCCTGGTCGGCGTCCGGACGGCACGACGATCGAGATCCCGGCCGGCTCGAACCGATCGCGATAGAGCCGCGACTGCGTCACGAATCGCGTCCCGATGACCCCGAGCCGTCGATGGCCCGCCGCGCGCGCCGCGGCGAGGGCCGCGTCGACGATGTGGATCAGCGGCAGCCGCTGACGGCGGCTCGATCCGCTCGAACCCGAGATGCGTCGCGTTCGAGGCGATCAGGGCACAGCCACAGCCCGCGGCCGTCAGCTGCTCGATCGCGGCCCCGACCGCACGGCCCACCAGGTCGAAGTCCCCCTCCCCCAACGCCCGCATCGTGCTGCCCGCCTCGATGCTGTCGATGATCACCCGCGGGAACGTCCCATCCGGACGACGCCGCCGCCAGCCCGCGACCAGCCGTCGGTAGTAGTCGATCGTGGATTCCGGGCCGACCCCGCCGACGATGCCCAGGATCCGTTCGCCGTCCGTCGTCACGCCACGGACTATGCCGCGCCACGGTCCCGGCTGTCCGGGCGCCTACACCCCCAGCCCGTGACAGGTCAGATGCCCCGTCTCGCCGACCTCCCCGAGCGGAGCGTGAACGCCAGACCGCGGTCGGCGTCGACGGCGATCCACTGCTCGCCGGGCTCGGCCCGCCACACGCGGCCGGCGCGCTGCCCGTCCGGGCCGGCGATCCACATCACGTGCTCGTCCGAGACGCCAAAGACGCCGAGCCGGCCGGTCGACAGACGATCCAACGCGACCGGCAGCTCGGCACCGCCGACATCCGCGCCCGTCGCCAGGTCGAACCGGAGCAGGCGCTTCGAAGGCTTCGGCTTGTCCGGCCTGCCCTCGATCAGCCAGAGGATCCCGAGCGTCGCCGCGACAGCGACGGCCCGGAACGCCGTGAATGCCGGGCTGATCCGCGCCGCGGCTGGATCGACGGTCCATACGGTGCCCGTGGCGGCGCTCATGACGAACGCGACGTCATCGACCTGCCAGCAGGCGGGGGTGATCACCAGCGGCCCGGCGCCGGACCTTCCCATCGGCGAGGCCCAGGAAGCCGATGTTCGGGCCCTGCCACGTCGCGAGGGCGACGTGCTCATCACGGACCACCATGGTCTCGGCGTACTTCGGGATGCGCGTCTCCCAGCGGCCGCCTTCGAGCAGGGTCACCGGCGAGAGGCGATGGATGCGGCTGTCGGAGGCCGCAAGCAGGTCGCCGTCCGGCAGGTGGGTGATCGTCCGGATCGGCGTGCCCGTCTTGACACTGCCCGTCTGGCGTCCGTCCGCGAGCGCGAACGAGCGGAACGCCAGGTGCGGGAACATCACGCCCCATCCGTCGGCGACGTGGACCACGTCCGCACCGCCACCGGCGAAGACCCGCTGGTGGCCGTGTCCGGGGACCTCGATCGCCCACAGGATGCCCTCGCCGGGTCGGTCGACGGCCCGGAGCGGTGGCGTCGGGACCGCTGACGGTCGCGCGAGCGGCGTCGGCCGGGCAGCCCGCACCGAGCGATCGACGACGACTCCGAGGAGCTGCCAGAACTCGGGCTCGGCGATGCGGCGCACGCCGAGCTGCGCGGCGCGCTGCGCCTTCGTCGACTGCGAGTCCTCGTGGGACACGACCAGGTAGTCGAGGCGCGAGGTCACCGACTGGCGCACGTCCATGCCCGCCGCCAGCGCCAGACGCTCCTGGTCGTCCCGCGACAACCGGACGCCGTCGATCGAGCACACGCTCGACCCGGTGAAGCACACGGAACGACCCCGCAGGACCGGCGGGCGGGCGCCCGGGTCGCCCGCGACTGCCGGTCCGGTCGAGCCGGCGACGCCCGCGAGGCCGGCGCCGGCGACGACTGCCGCGGTGGGGCCTGCCAGCGGCAGCAGCGTCACGCCCGGATCCACGATCGGTGCGGCAGCTTCCACCCCCTTCGTGGCGAGCGCGGCCGTCGCGCGCTCGAGCTCGTCGCGGACCTCGGTCGCCGCCGCGGCGTCCCGGTCACCATCCGTCGCGATCGCCCGCTCGACCGCCTCGATGACCGCTTCCGATCGCTCGAGCCAGTCCCTCGTCAGGACGTGGACGACCCGCCAGCCCGTCGCCCGCAGCACGCCGGGATGACCGAGCACGCGCTCCGGCACGGGCTGGCTGGCGATGCGGTCCGCCCCATCGATCAGCACCGCGACCCGGTGCTCGTCGTCCTCGGGGCGCCGGACCGCGAGGTCCACGCGGAACCCCGACCGGCCGACGCGCTCGACGACGACGAGGCCCCGCGCGCGGAGCGCCTCGCCGAGTTGGCTCGCGACCGCAGACCGGCGCACCGCCGGGAGATCGCTGGAGCGACGCTCGCGAAGGGACGTGATGACCGCCGTCGCGCCGTTCGGGTCCCCACGCGACACGCGCGGCTGCGTAGTCGAGGAAGCGGCGCAGCGTGTTGGCGCCGTCGTTGTAGGTGTTCGTGATCGCCGATGCGTCGATCGACGACACGATCGCCATGTGGACCCGCGCCCGGCTGAAGATGACGTTCAGCCGCTTCTCGCCGCCCTCCTGGTTGATCGGCCCGAAGTTCATCACCATGCGCCCGTCCCGGTCCGGCCCGTAGCACACGCTCATCAGGATGATGTCGCGCTCGTCACCCTGGACGTTCTCGAGGTTCTTGACGAACAACCCGACGACCTGGTCGTCGTCCTCGCGGACCAGCTCCGCCTCGTACAGGGCCGCGAACGCCTTGTCCGCGTGGGCGAGCGCCTCGAGCTGGCGCTCGATCTCGGCCTGCTGCGCCTCGGAGAACGCGACGATCCCGATCGTCAGACCCGTCTCGCGCCGCAGCAGCTCGCGGACGAGCTGGGCGATGTACGCCGCTTCGCCCGGATTCGTGCGCTGCACGTACGGCGAGCCGTCGATCCGATGGAGGCTGATGGGCCGCGCCAGCAGGGCGTCGACGCCGGCCGTGCCCTCGTCCTCATCGAGCGCCGCGACGTCCGAGCCGTCGACCCGGATCTCCGGCAGCGCCTCCGCGCCGGGACGGCGGTCGGGGATGGTGGCCAGTCGCCCGTCGTAGAACGCCGCGTTGCTGAAGTCGATGAGCGACTCGTAGCGGCTCCGGTAGTGCCAGGTCAGCATCGTCGAGGGCAGCCTCCCCGCCGACTGGGCAAGGAAGCTGTCGCCGTCGAGGACGACGCCCACCTCGACCTCGTCGTCCTCGTCGTCGGCAAGCGTCGAGGCTGGCGGTGAAGAACCGCGTCGGCGGGAGCTGCATCCGATCGCCGACGACGATGACCTGTTCGGCGCGATGCATCGCGGGCACGGCCTCTTCGACCGGGATCTGGCTCGCCTCGTCGTAGATCACGACATCGAACGACTCGCGGGCGAGCGGCAGCGTGTCCGAGACCGAGGTCGGGCTCATGAGCCAGATCGGCCGGAGTGCGGCGACGACCGCACCGGTCTCGCTCGAGGCGAGGTCGCGGATCGAGCGGTAGCGCATGACCTTGCGGAACTCGTTCTCGAGCTCCCGGCGCCCCGTGGTCCAGAGCTTCTTGCGCTCGCGCTCCGCCGGCGTCATCCCGGTCACGCTGCGCTGGGCGAACGCCACGTCATCGCGGAACCGCGCCCGAAGCCGCGCCGACGATCACCTCGGCGTCGGCCTCGTAGAGCTCGGGGAGGAGCGCCTGCCCGCGGGCGACGAGCTCGGCCAGCCGATCGCCGCCGAAGCGGGCGACGGACGGGCGGGTCGCCTCGGCCTCCTCGAGGGTGGCCGCGCACACGGCGTACTCGAGCTCGGCGGGCGTCGCCGGCAGCCGGCGGAGCGCTCGCGCCACCTCGGCATGGGCGGCAAGCGCGCGAAGCGATGGGCCGGCACCCCGGATGACGGCCGCCTGCCGCGGCTCGGCGAGGGTGTCGAGCGTGGCCGCGAGCTCGCCCAGCGGCACATCGTCGACGTCCTCGAGGACCTCTCCGAGGTCCGAGCGGAGTCGCTCGAGGTCCGCCCGCGTGTCGGCGAGCACCGAGGCGAGATCGTCGTCGTCGCGCATCGGCGAGCCGATCGCGCCACGCGGCGATCGCCGGATCGTCGGGTCGTCGGACCGCCTCGATCCGGGCGGCGACCGCCGCCGAGGTCGCGGTGGCCCCACCGCTCCTCGGCCGCGGCCCGGTGCGCCTCGAGGGCGTCCTCCGCGTCGTACAGGCCGACCAGCAGGCGGAGCGCCGCCGTGACGGTCACCGGCACGGCGCGTACGCCGCTCGAGTACGACACCCCGACCGCTGCCTTGACCCGGCGCCAGCCCCCGTCGAGGAACCGGAGGAACGATCGCTTCCTTGGCCGTCGCGATCGCCAGCGCCGCGCGCGCGTCGTCGGGGGCGAGGGGCGTGTGCCAGCCGGCGGCGTCCGCGCGCGCCTTCGCGAGGGCGGCCTCGAGCGCCGCGTCCTGCTGCGCGTCGACCCGAAGCTCCTCGGCGGCCGGCGAGGAACGCCGGAGGACCTCCGAGCGCCCTCGACGTGCGATCGGCAGGAGGAGCGTCCCCAGCTCGGCGATCGCCTCGGCGGTCGCAAGGCGCAGGTCCGCGGCATCGGCCGTCGCCGCGGCGTCGGCCTCGGTGCGGGTGTCGTCGAGCGTCGCGATGATCGACCGGAGCTCGGCCGCCAGCGGTGGCGCCGCGGCGGCGACCTCGGCCTCGGGCCGGACCGCGTCCAGCACGCCTCGGGCCAGGAACCGGACCGGGCTGGCGGACAGCCGGGGGTCCGCACCGGCACCGACGAGCGCGGCGGACGACCTGCTCGACGACCGGCCGCGCGACCCACCACGCCGCCGCGGACGGGACGACCCGCCGCAGCTCCGGGGGCAGCTCGTCGCCCCACCGCTGGGCCCGCAGGTCCACCAGGCGCTCGATGACCTCGCGCAGCGACGGGCCGCCCTGCTCGACCGGCTCCGCGAGGCCCGTCTCGTACGCCTCGATCTCCGCGACGGCGGCCGCCAGCCGGTCGAGGACCGCCCGGCGACGAGCTTCCGCGCGCCCGGGATCGGCGTCTTCCGCGAGCCACGACTCGTAGGTCTGCTTGAGCCGCATCACGAACGCACGCTTGTCCGCCTGCGAGTCGTGGATGAGGCTGGCGAGGTCGTCGAGCCCGCGTTGTCGCAGGCGCGCGTGGACGACGTCGATCGCGGCGCGCTTCTGGCACACGAACAGCACCCGTTTCCCGCGCGCGACGTAGTCGGCGATGAGGTTCGTGATGGTCTGCGACTTGCCGGTGCCCGGCGGGCCCTGGATGACGAGGCTCTCGCCTCCCCGCGCGCGGCCGATCGCCGCGATCTGCGATCCGTCCGACGGCAGGACGAGATACCGCTCCGCGAGCGGCACCTCCGCCACGTCGGCCGCCGGAAGCGGCGCGAGGCTCGAGCGAGAAGAGCCGCTCGAACGAGGCTGTCGTCAGCCCGTCTGCGAGCAGCTCCCGGTAGTCGCGGACCAGGCTCATCGTCCGGTAGTCGAAGTTGGCGACCGTGACCGCGCACAGGTCGATGTCCCACGCGTACGGATTGCCACCGCCCGTCTCATCGAGGACGTACAGGTCCTTCTTCACCGTGATCGCCGGTGACATCGCCGGCATCCGCGGCGCCGGCGCATCGCCGAGCACGGCTGCGAGCGGCGCCGGGCGGTGCACGACGCGATCGAGGAAGATCTGGAGACCGAGCGGCCGATAGTCGCGACGCCGGTACGAGTAGGCGTACGACCGCTTGCCGAGGAGCACGCTGCCCCGCCCCGCCCGGCGCTGGAAGGCCTCGAGCCGGATGAGCGCCCTCGAGTGGATCAGCTCGATCCGCGGTCGCTCCTGGAGCCGCAGCTCGACGGCCGGCTCGGTGCGCCGGATGTGCGCTGCGAGCGTTGCGTGGAGGTCGGCGATCCGGCTACGCGGGCCAGGTCCAGCGTCGCCGGCAGCTCGAGGTCGTACAGCTGCTTCAGGTGCTGCCGGAGTGCGGGGTTGACCTCGGCCTCCGGCGACTCCGCCTGGAGGAGGAAGCTGTCGCGGACGCCTCGCTGCTTCGTCAGCGTCACGGGCAGGAGCAACAACGGCGACGAGATGCGCTCGCCTCGCTCGCCCTTGAGGTCGTGCCAGCGAAGGAATGCGACGACCAGCCGGAGCTGCGATTGGCCGTACTCCTGCCGGTCCCGTCGGGCCTGCGAGAGGATGGTGTCGAGGATCCCGTTGGCGTACGGCGCCTCCTCCCAGCGGACGACCGAGCCGAGCGCGATCGGCCGACCCGAGAGCACCTTCTCGGCGACGGTCGGCGTTCCAGGTGAACAGCTGCTCGGGGCGGATGTTGCGGGTGTCCAGCAGCAGCGGCACCGACGCTTCGGTCAGGTTCAGCGACTGGGCGCTCGGGCGGAACCAGATCAGGCGATTGCGCCTGGACAGGTCGAACAGCCGGTCGCGCAACGCCGTCGAGCACCGCGCGCCGGACATCGTCGGCCCGCGCCGTCGGCCGCGACCTGCCGCAGGTCGAAGTCGACCGGCTGCTCGCGGTACGTCTCGAGGCGCTCGACGAGCGAGGCCAGGTCCTGCGGCCGTTGCGTCCGGTCCGGATCGATCATCCGCGTCGCGACGGCCGCCACGACCGGATGCAGATCCGGCGCGACGGCGAAGAGGTTGCCCCTTGCCGCGGCGATCGCCTCGACGTCCGCGGTGTTCGCGAGGTCGAGGCCGGCGGCGAGGGCGACCAGGAGCATGCCGAGGCACGCGATGTCGGCGAGCTCGTCGTGGACGCCGATCCGATGCTCCCAGGTGGTCCAGCCGGCGACGAAGATCGGGGTCTTCACCTCGTCTCCGGGCTCGCAGGACGTCGAGCGACCGGTACGCGAGGTCGCCCCGCGCGACGTCCGCCGTCGCCTCGGCGCGAGTGGTGATCTCGAATGCGCGCGTCGTCGCGCGCTGGATCGCGGCGATGCGGCGATCGTCGCGGCGCGGGGTCGTCGCCCACCGCTCGTCGAACCCGACGAGCGACTGCTCGTCGAGGTCGAGCCTGTCGATGCCCTCCAGCGGAGCCACCAGACCGCGCTCATGACACAGCGACGACCTGCCGGAACAGCGGCAGCAGCGAGGTCAGGACGTCGTCGGTCGAGAGGCCTTCGCGCTGCCGCGCGAGGTCGACGAGCGGCTGGATGCTCATGCCGGCGGGTCCTGGGCCGGCTCGGACGGCGGGGGCCGGCGACCGGCGCATCGGCGCCGGCGGCATCGGCGACCGGCGGATCGGCGGCCACCTCGGTCTGCGGCGGCGTGGCGGGGAGGTCCGGCACGGTCGTCGCGCGACGTCGGCCCGCCGATCGTCGCTTCAGGGCCTCCCATGTCCGCGCGTTGGGCGCCAGCTCCTTCCGGGCGACCTCCTCGAACGCGGCCTCGATGCCCGGCCTCGCGCGCGACGGCGAGGCACTCCACGAGCGGTTCGTCTTCGAGGTCCGGGTCGACGGTGGCGAGATCCAGAAGGACGTACGCCAGGAACCGCCGGGTCTCCGGCGACGCTTCTGCCGGGACGCGGACGCTCGACGGACGCGGCGGCTGCACCGGCCCGATCCGTCCCGGGCGCCGTTGCCCACCCCATGTCGCGGTCGGTCGCACGTCGACGAGGAACTGCCGGGCGTGGCCCGTGACCGCCCCGCTGTGCATCCAGTCGGGCGCGACGGCATCCATCACCAGTCGGCGCGTGAGCGACTCGAGACGCTCGCGGTCGACGAGGTCGAGACGCTCGATGTCAGAGCCGGGGCACGAGCAGCGCTCGGACCGCGCGTCGCCGTCACCGTTCGCCCATCGCTCCAACGCCCAGGCGCGCAGCACCGTCTCGGGATGGGTGTCGCCGGCGGCGCCGCGCTCGGGATGGGCGTCCTGGCCTGCCGCAGGTACGCCGCCGGATCGACGTCCGCGAGCCCGGTCGCGACCTTGACCAGGCTCGAGATCGCGACCTCGAGGCTGCCGCAGGCGAGCAGCGAGCCGCGATCCGCGTAGAGCTCGGTCGCAAGGTCGAATCGCCGGCCGGTCTCGAGGTAGTACGGCGGCGTGGCGGCGTCGACGCCCAGCGCGCTGAGGAACCGGTCCGCGACGAGGAGCCGGACGCCGTCGGCGCTCCACAGCCGGTGATGCGCGAGCTCGTGGCCGAAGCACGCGACGAGCTCGTCGTCGCCGAGCAGAGCGACAGCAGGTTGCCGCTCAGCGCGATGAGCGCCTCGGACGGGCGATAGCGCGAGCGCGGCGTTGGCCTGATCGCGCGCCTTCCAGCTGGTAGATCGTGATCGGCGCGGTGATCCCGAGGGCCTCGCCGGCTCGCCGGGCGGCCGCGTGCACCCGCGGGTGGGCATCCGGCTCCATCCGGTAGGCGTGGCGGAGGAGCTGCTCCTCGAGGTCATCGGATGCCGCGACCTGCTCGCCGTCGGCGGCGACTGGCGGAGACGGATGTCGGGCCGGCCGGCGGCACGCGCGAACACGGCCCAGCCCGCGGCTCGAGCGCCTCGAGACGCGCGGCGATCTCGGTGTGGTACGCGAGGGGCACCAGCTCCTGCGTCACGTCCCTCCCTCACTGCCGGGAGCCGATGCCGTCCGGCGGTCAAGGATAGGAGACGATGCTGCGACGACGGGCCACGCCGACGCGTGACGCGTCGACCGGTCAGGGGCTCTGCTCGCCCATCCACTGCTGGACGTCCAGCAACGCCTGCTGGCTGGTGGTGAGCAGCCCTTCGTACGGCCGATCGAGATCCACGACCAGGGTGGTCACGACCCCGAGGACCAGGATCAGCACGCTCGCGGTCAGGATGCTTCGCCGCCCCTTGATCCCGGCGCTATAGCCGACCATCACCAGCGACAGCGCCGACCCGCCCAGCAGCAGGAACAAGATCGTCTTGGGCACTCGGGCGTAGAGGCCGGCCACGATCCGCTGCTCGCTGATCGCGACGAGGTCGGTGAGCGCCTTCGCCGACCGAGGCCGTGAGATCACCGGTGTAGCCCGACTGGGCGACGGCTGCTTCGACGGCCCACATCCGGCGCCTCAGATCGTCGGACGCCTCGATATGCGCCGGGATGTCGGCGGTATTCGTCACGATCCGCAGTGGCAGATATTCACGCAGCAGCGACTTGAGCTGCGCACCGTCGGCGGGCGGGAGGAGGTCGGCACGCAGGTAGGCCGTGCTGATCGCGTTCGCCTCGGCCACGACGAGGCCGCGCCGGGTGTCGAACCGGTCAGACGCGAGCCCCAGGGTGATCGCGAGCACGAAGGCCATGAGGCCGAGCAGCGATCCGACCAGCATGTCGGCGGGCCCCTCCTGCTCGCCGGGCTCTCGCGCCTGCCACCACACGCCGATCCGGAACCCGATCTCGAAGCACGCGAACGTGACCACGGTAAATAGGAGGAAGACCACGCCGACCGGGACCGGGTCGAGCAGATCCTGGTTCACCGCCCCTCCATCCTCTGCCACGGCGTCGTCCGGATCGCCCGGGCAGCAGCAGCGAACGCCATCCGGGCCGCGCCGTCGTCATCCCTCGCGGACGACCCGGCCGACCCCGCCTCGCCGCGCTGACCACCCGCTGCATCGCGCGACCGGCGAGAATGCGATGACCCCGAACGAGGACCCAGGATGACCGCCCCCGAGTACCCCGCGTCCGTCGTGCTGGACCCGGCGTGGAGCGCCGACACCGTCGCGGTGCAGGCCGGCCGCCCGGCACGGGTCCCCGGTGCCCCCATGAACGCACCGATCACGCCGAGCTCCACCTACGTCCAGGATGCCTCGGTCGAGTACGGGCGCGACGGCAATGCCGGATGGGGCGCGCTCGAGGCGGCCCTGGGAGCCCTCGATGGCGGTCGTGCCGTGACGTTCGCGTCAGGCCTTGCGGCGACGACCGCGATCGCCGACCTCGTCCCCTCGGGCGGCACGGTGGTGCTGTCGACGGTCACGTATTTCGGCGTCCGCGTCATCCTCGAGCGACTGCAGGCGCACGGTCGGCTCCACCTGCGCATGGTCGCGCCGGACGACACGGCCGCGGTGCTCGCCGCGGCCGAGGGCGCGGACATGGTGTGGGTCGAATCGATCGCGAACCCCCTCATCGTCGTCAGCGACGTTCCCGCCATCGCCGCCGGCGCCCGCGAGCGCGGCGCGCTGACCGTGGTCGACGCGACGTTCGCGACGCCGCTGCGCCAGCGCCCGCTGGCAGCTCGGAGCGGACATCGTCATGCACTCGGCCACGAAGTTCATCGGCGGGCACTCGGACCTGCTGCTCGGTGCGGCCGTGTGTCGCGACGCGGGCCACGCGGCGGCGTTGACGGTCCACCGGCACGACCACGGGACGATCCCGGGAGGTCTCGAGGCGTTCCTCGCCCTGCGCGGGCTGCGGACCCTCGCGGTGCGGCTCGACCGGTCGGAAGCCTCGGCCGGCGAGCTGGCCCGTCGTCTGGCGGCGCATCCGGGCGTGTCCACGGTCCACTATCCCGGCCTGCCCGGCGACCCGCAGCACGAACGCGCCTCGCGCGTCCTGCCGGATGGCTGCGGGGCGATGCTGTCGTTCGAGGTCGCGGGGACCGTCGAGCAGACGGACGACTTCCTGTCGCGACTCCGGCTGGTCACGAACGCGACGAGCCTCGGAGGCGTGGAATCGCTGATCGAGCGTCGCGCCCGCTACGCGGGTGACGCGTCGATCGTCGGTCCCACGCTGTGTCGCCTGTCGGTGGGTATCGAGAACGTCGAGGACCTCTGGGCCGACATCGACGCTGCGCTCCGCGCCGCGCTCGCCTGATCGTCCCGAGACACGCACGACCGGGCCTGCCGAGTCCCCGTCAGGCCGGGTCGACTCGCAGGCTCGAACGCACGGCTTCCGGCGACACGACCGTGCCGACGATGGACGCGCCATACCGGTCGTACTTCGCGTGGTACGCGCTCGTCACGACATCGGCAGCGTCCGGCTCCGGCACGACGAAACGGACGTCCCGCTCCACGCCGCCAGCCCGGACCCGGCCGGTGCCCGATCGGAGCGCCCGCTGGAACCACGGGTTGTCGTAGCCGTGGGCGGATCGCACGTAGAGGTCGTCACCGGCCCGTACGGCCCAGATCGTGACGTACGGGCGCAGGCTTCCGTCGGCACGCCGGGATGCGATGCCGATCTCGGTCGCGCGACCGATGCGTTCGAGCTCATCCGCCTGCCAGGTGCTCACTCGTCCTTCTCCATTCGTCGTCGGTCCGTTTCGCAGCGGCTCCATGTCGTCTCCCAGTTCGTCGTCATCAGCCGCTCGAGCCGCTTGCCACGCGAACGAGGCTCTTGATCGCCCGCCGCTGGTCCATCGCGTCGTAGGCGTCGACGATGTGCTCGAGATCGGTCTCGAAGTCGAACACGCGCCCGGGCTCGATCTCGCCGGCCAACACCGCAGCGAGCAGCTCTGGCAGGTACTTCCGCACCGGCGCGACGCCGCCGCGCAGGCCCACGTTGCGGAAGATGACCGTCTCGATGGGGACCTCGACGTCATGCGGCGCGCCGACCGCGCCGACCATGCCGCCGGACCGCGTGATCGCGAACGCCGTCCGCATCGATTCCCCGGTGCCCACGCACTCGAGGGCGGCATCGACACCCAGTCCGTCGGTCATGGACCGGACGGCGTCGGTCGCCGCGTCACCGCGTTCGGCCACGACGTCCGTCGCCCCGAACTCGCGAGCGACCGCCTGGCGCGCCGGGTTGCGTGAGAGCGCGATGATCCGCGCCGCGCCGAGGCGCTTCGCCCCGAGCACGGCGGACAGCCCGACCGCTCCGTCGCCCACGACGGCGACGGTCATCCCGGGACCGACCCCGGCGCTCACCGCGGCGTGATATCCGGTACACCCGACATCCGAGAGCGCGAGGATCGAGCGCATCGTGGCGTCGGAGTGCCCGGAGCCCGGGATCTTGACGAGGGTCGCGTCCGCGAACGGCACGCGCACCTGCTCACCCTGACCGCCGTCGATGCCGTGGTTGCCGAAGCCGCCGCCGTGGAGGCAGTTCGCCTGCCAGCCGGCGCGACACAGCACGCACGTGCCGTCGGACCACGTGAACGGCGCGACGACGGGGTCGCCGGGGGCGAGGTCGTGAACGTCGCCGCCGACCTGCTCGACGACGCCCATGAACTCGTGGCCGATCGCACCCGTGTCATGCGGCGAATCGCCGCGGTAGTACCACAGGTCGGAGCCGCACACGCACGCGAGGGTCACGCGGACGACCGCATCGGTAGGCGCCTGGATCACGGGATCGGGCCGGTCGCCCACCGTGATGTCGCGGGGGCCGTTGAACAGGGCAGCTCGCATGTCAGACGACCTCGTGGGGCGAGAAGGGCACCGTGAGCCCGCGGTGCGAACGAGGCGATGCCGGCTCGACGGCGGAATCGTTCAGCAGCACGACGGGAAGGCTCACGACGGTGAACGGGGCCGGGCCGGCATGCCGTCGCGCGGCGCGGAAGGCGGGATGCTCGACGACCTTCACGGGATATCGCGAGCCACCGGTCGCACGCAGCGCGGGGATCGTCGTCGTTCGTCCGGGGCACTGATCGAGAAGGATGGGATGCGTCATGGCCGCATCGTCCGCCGGCCACCCGCCTCGAGGAAGGCACGCGTCTTACGGGTACTGGCAGTGCCTCCCTCGCAAGAACGGTCCGGCGTACGGTTCGGGAGTCATGCACGCCGACCTGGAGATCCGCGAGTTCCTCACCACCCGCCGCGCCCGGCTGACGCCGGCGCGCGCGGGGTTGCCGACGTACGGGCGATCGCGTCGCGTCCAGGGGCTGCGGCGCGAAGAGGTCGCGCTGCTGGCGGGCATCAGCGTCGAGTACTACACGCGCCTCGAGCGCGGCAATGGGCGCGGCGTCTCCGAAGAGGTGCTCGACGGCGTGAGCCGGGCGCTCCAGCTCGACGAGGCGGAGCATGCGCACCTCCTCGATCTCGTGCGGACCGCCAACCAGGAGCGACCGCCCACGGAAGCACGTGGCCCCCGCGACCGTCCGGCCGAGCGTCAAGCGGATCATCGATGCGATGTCGGACATCCCGGCGTTCGTCGGCAACGGTCGGCTGGACATCCTCTACGCGAACCCATTGCTCGAGGCGCTCTACTCGGAGCACTTCCGTGACTCCCTGCGCCCGGTGAACACGGCGCGGTTCATGTTCCTCGATCCGCGCGCCCGGACGTTCTACCCGGACTGGGACACGAACATGCGCGATGCGGTCGCCGCGCTGCACGGCGAGGCCGGCCGGAACCCGTATGACCGCGGGCTGTCCGATCTCATCGGACAGCTCTCGACACGGAGCGAGGAGTTCCGCGTCCACTGGGCGCGCCACGACGTGCGCTTCCACCGGAGCGGCACCAAGCGCATCAACCATCCGCTGGTCGGCGAGCTCACGCTCGCGTACGAGCGTCTCGAGCTCCCGGCCGACGCGGGCCTCGCGATCGTGACCTATTCGGCCGAGCCTGGATCCGTCTCGGAGGATCGCCTCGGCGAGCTCGCCCGCTGGGCATCGACGCGGTCGCGCTTGGCCACGGCCGACGTCACGGCCTGACGGCGGCTTCACCGGCCGCATCAGCCCGTGCGTGGTATCCAGTCACCGTGGACAGGAGGCTGACGTGAGCGGAGCCAGGGCCGCGGGCGCCGAGGGTGCACGACCGGCTGGTGAGCCACGTCGTGATGAGGAGCGGCCACGCCGACGCGCTGCGAGTCGAGGGATGACGGCATGCCGATCCGCTCGACGTGCTCCGCCGCCGGACGAGTGAGAAGTGGCGGACCTACCCGCCGGACGTGCTGCCGATGTTCGTGGCCGAGATGGACTTCCCCCTCGCGCCGGCGATCCGCGACGCGCTCCGCGAGGCGCTGGATCGCAGCGACACCGGCTATGTCGATCCGCACGATACCGGCGCCGCCGAGGCGTTCGCGGCGTTCGCGAGCGACCGCTGGGGCTGGTCGCCGTCGCCGGATCGGATGGGCATCACGACGGATGTCAGCGTCGTGGTCGTGGAGGCGTTGCGCCGGCTGATCGCACCGGGCGACGGCGTGATCATCACGCCGCCGGTCTATCCGCCCTTCTTCGCGTTCATCCCCGAGGCGGGCGGGACGGTCGTCGAGGTGCCCCTGCTCGACGATGGCGAGACCTACGCGCTCGACCTCGAGGGCATCGACCGCGCGCTCGCAGCGGGCGCGCGCGGCATCCTGCTGTGCCACCCGCACAATCCCGTCGGTCTCGTGCACGACGGCGAGACCCTGGTGCATCTCTCGCGGATCGTCGCTCGCCACGACGCGTTCGTCGTCAGCGACGAGATCCACGCGCCGCTCGTCCATCGCGGGCAGACGTTCGTCCCCTACCTCAGCGTCTCGGATGAGGCCCGGGAGCACGGCATCGCGGCGGAGTCGGGGAGCAAGGCATTCAACCTGGCCGGCCTCAAGACCGCGTTCTTCGTCGCCGAGTCGGAGCGGATGACCTCCTTGATCCGCTCCCTTCCGGAGGAGGTCACCTTCCGGGCGGGCCTGTTCGGCCTGATCGCGACCCGCGAGGGTTTCGCCGCGAGCCGCGACTGGCTCGAGGCGACCGTCGCGGCGATCGAGGCCAACGTCGCATCGCTGGAGCAGCAGCTGGCCGCCAAGCTCCCGGCCGCCCGCTTCCGCCGTGCGCACGCGACGTATCTCGCGTGGCTCGACCTGTCCGCCCTGGGCTGGGGCGACGATCCCGCCGCGCGGGCCCTCGAACGCGCCCGGGTGGCGCTTGCCGGCGGGCTCACGTTCGGACGGCAGGGTGCTGGCTACGTCCGCATGAACCTCGCCTGCGCACCGGACACGATCGCCGAGGCCCTCGACCGCCTCGCGGGCGCACGATGATCCGGACCCATCGATTCTGTGGCGCGCGCCAAGCCGCTCGCCGAAGGAGACGACCATGACCCAGCGAACGCAGGCGGCGACATCGAAGGGGCCGACCGACTGGTTCACCGGGGATGTGTGGATCGATGCGCTGTCGACGGGTCAGAGCGCCCCGATGAGCATCAGCTCGGTGCATTTCTCCCCCGGCGCACGGACGGCGTGGCATCACCACGCGGGCGGTCAGACGCTCTGGGTGCTCGAAGGAGCCGGGCGGGTCCAGGCGCGGGGTGAGCCGGTGCTCGCGATCCGAGCCGGGGACGTCATCACGGCGCGGCCGGGCGAAGAGCACTGGCACGGTGCAGCTCCCGATCGCTTCATGACCCACCTGTCGATCGCCGAGGGCGAGCCGACCTGGGGCGACCACGTCACTGACGACGACTACTCGGCGCCAGCGAGGGATCGCTGAGCGACCTGTCGACCGATGGACTTCCTGATCGTCGTGGTGAACGTCGCGTGCTGGGGCACGGTGGTCGTCCTGTGGATCGCCACGGCGATCCGCGACTCGCGGGGGCGGCCGTCGGCCCGCGTCGATGGATCCACTGACCTGAAGCTGTCGGTCGGCGCGTTCGTCGCGGTCGCCGTCATCATCCTCGTCGGGCGGCGGCTCCTGGCGCCCCTGAGCATCGATGCCGTCTGGGTCCGGCTGATCGGCGCCGCTACCCTCGTCGGATCGACGGTCTTCGCCGTCGCGGCGCGTCTCGCACTCGGACGCTCGTGGAGCCTCGCACCACGTGCCGCGGTCGAAGACGGCCTGCGCACCGAGGGTCCGTACGCCATCACCCGTCATCCGATCTACACGGGGTTGCTCGGGATGCTGCTCGGCAGCGCGGTGCTCGGCGGGCTCGGCCAATGGCTCGTGCTGCCCGCCGCCGCTTGGGTCGGCATCGAGGTCAAGATCCGGTCCGAGGAGCGGCTGCTCCTGGAAACGTTCCCGGAGACCTATCGCGCGTACCGGTCGCGCGTGCCGCGGCTGATCCCGGGCTGGCGCACGGTGGGCTGGCGCCGTGATCCTCGAGTAAGGTCCGCGACCCGAGGCTCATCACGATCCGCCGTGGCGGGACGCTCGCGGACGCCGATCACCACCAGCTGGCGGTCTGGGCAGCCGATTGCGCCGAGCATGTCCTGCACCTCTTCGAGCAGGAGCGTCCGGATGACGGTCGGCCGCGTCGCGCGATCGAGCACGCCCGTGCATGGGCACGTGGCGAGGTCCGGATGACCGAGGCTCGCGCCGCAGGCGGCCACGCGATGGCCGCCGCGAGGGACCTCCGCGGGGCCGCGCGCCATGCCGCGTACGCCGCCGGCCAGGCCGGCGTCGTCGCCCACGTCGCCGCGCATGAGCTCGGCGCGGCTGCCTATGCGATCAGGGCGGCTCGGGCGGCCGCGCCGCAAGGCGACGCTGACGACGCGGGGCGACGGGAATGCCGGTGGCAGCGCGAACGGCTTCCCCGGGAGATCCGCGAGCTTGTCGTCGACGACCAGCGGATCCGCAACGACCTCTGCTGGTCGGTCTTCGACTGCTGAGGTGCGCGCGCGCCGCCGGAGGCGCAGGGAACGGCGGGCCTTGCCGAGACGCTCCCGGCGCACACTCCGCCTCTCGCCGCGATGCGCCGCGTCCCGGCGTGTTCAGAAACCGGGGCAGCTCGGAAGGAGCAACCACAGCGATGGGCGTTCGATCGATCACGCTTCCTCGCCGCCGTGCGGGCATCGGGCTCGCCGGAGGCCTCCTCATCGCTGCCACGGTGACACCCGCGGCCCTCGCGGCGGATCCTGTCGGTTGGCAAGCGGCCGCCGGCTCGTCCACTCGCGACGAGGCCGTCCAGGTCAACACGTTCTTGCCCAAGGATCTGACGATCGACGCGGGTGACTCGATCACCTGGACCGTACGGTCGGGTGAGTTCCACACCGTCACGTTCCCGTCGGGCACGGTGCCTCCGCCGTTCATCATCCCGATCCAGGGTGTCCCGCAGATCAACCCGGCGGCCGCCGCCCCGAGCGGCGGGCCGACCTATGACGGGAGTGCGTTCACGAATTCGGGCCTCTTGTTCGGTGGCCAGCAGTTCACGCTCGGCTTCACGAAAGCCGGGACGTACTCGTTCCTGTGCCTGATCCACGCGGGCATGGCGGGGACCGTCCATGTCCAGGACGCCGGCACTCGCTATCCGGCGTCGCAGGCGAGTTGGGACACCGCGTCCCGGGTCGCAGCGAACCGGTTCGAGGCGTCGGGTCGGATGCTCCGGGCACGCACGCTGGCGGATGCTCGCGGCTCGCGCACCGTGGCCGCCGGCACCGGCGCCGCGATCCCGGGCGAGGGATCGATCGCCGTCATGCGTTTCCTGCCGTCGCGCATCGTGGTCCACGCGGGCCAGAGCGTGACATGGGTCAACCACGACCCGGAGACGCCCCATACCGTGACGTTCGGCGACGAGCCGGGCGGCGGCCCGCTCGGGTCATTCTTCCCGTCCGGACTCGACGGCCCCGGACACGCCACGCTCGCGTCGACCACCCAGTCGGTGAACTCAGGGTTCACGGGCGCGGCGTTCCTCGGAACGACGTTCTCCGCGACATTCACGGCGCCGGGCACGTACCACTACATCTGCGCGCTGCACGATGACCTGGGCATGACCGGGAACGTCGTCGTCCTGCCGTAAGCCGAGACAACGACACGTACGGCGGGGGCGGCGACCGCTCGCTCCCGCCGTTGCCCCTTGTCGCGCTGGATCCCCCACGCGCCGCGATCCACGGACTGCGCTCGACTGGCGCCCCAGGAGGGACTCGGGGCCTTGGAGGCCAAGCACCGGACCAGCTCGAGGGCAAGCGAACGGACAAGCCGCGACTAGTGCTGCCGCATCGCTCGGAGGACCTCCTCCGGGGACGGCGGCTTCGACAGCGGGCCGCCGATCGAATGCCTGCCGTCGGCACCGCTCCGAGGAGCTCGAGGTCAGGTCGTCGCCGCGCTCAGTCGATCGAGGAACGCGGCCGCAGCCTCGTGGTCCAGCCGCGCGCCGAGCTCCTCGAACGCCGCGAGCGCGCCGCGTGCCTCGCGGGCGGCCCCGTCGACGTCGCCCAGCGCCGCCGCAGCCTTGGCCAGTCCCAACCGGCACCGTGCCGCCTCATACGGTGCTCCAGCCGACCGCCACCGCACCACCGCGTCCCGCAGGCGCGCGCTCGCTGCGGCGGCGTCCCCACGAGCCAGGGACACGATCCCTTCGCCCTCCAGAGCGGCGGCCGCCAGGACGGGCCCCGCGAACGAGGCCGCGATGGACGTGAGCTCGGCACTGAGGCCCTGGGCGCCGTCGAGGTCACCCGCGGCGACCGCGATCGCCACGGCCGCGGGCAGGTAGCGCGCACGTGTCAGGGGTTCGCTTCCCGCGATGCCAAGCGCGCCGGTGATGGCCGCGCGGGCGGCCGCGGCATCCCCATCGGCGAGAAGCAGCAACGCCGGGCCCGGACCGGGTGGCAGCCCGTACTCGGCCGCCCGGTCGAATGCGTCGTGCGCCGCGGCCAGGTCGCCCTGTCGCAGCCTGATCTCGCCGAGTGCCGTGAGGGCGTGGGCCGTGTGACCCAGGTCGTAGGACTCGCGACTCGACGGCAGCGGCTTCGGCCTCCACGGCACCCCGCTGCCATTCGCCGCGGACCACACAGATCGCGGCCCGGTGGGTCCGGCAATCGCCCGGGAAGCCCACGGTCCCGAGGTCCGGCGCACGCCGCTCGATGGTCTCGGTCCACTCGATGGCCCGCCGGTAGTCGAAGGTGTCCAGGCAGGCGCTGAGCATCCGGCAATAGACCATGCCCTGGGCCAGCGTCCCGAGCTCGCCGGCCGTGGCACTCGCCATCGCCTCGTCCAGCAGCGCTCGACCTTCGTCGAGCCTGCCCTGGTGCACGAGGCCGAAGCCCTGGAAGATGAGGCCGAGCGCCTGGATATCGCGGTCACCGGTGCGTCTGCCGACGTCGAACGCAGCGCGTGCGTGCTCGACTCCCGCGTCCAGCTCACCCGCACCGAGCTCGCCGAGCGCCATGAGGGACAACATGAGCCCGTGCTCGGGCCAGACCGACGCCTCACCGTCGCCGTCGTGCGGCGCCAGCAGCCGCCCCGCCGATGCCATCCAGCCGGCGACGACGGCGAATCGAAGCGTGACCGCCGCGTTCCACCCGAGACCCAGCGCGACCCGCGCCGCCGACCGCCGATCGCCGCGGGCGAGATAGGCCGCGTACGCCTGCTCGCGAGCGGCGGTCGAGGCGTCGAACCGCCCCGTCCAGGTGGCCGCGTCGCCGAGCAGCTCCAGGTCCTCGACCTCAAGGCTCCCGGACCGGGCGGCTTCGGTCAGAAGGTCGTGGGCCTCGCTCCAGGCGCGTCGAGCGGCCGCGGCCCGCCCGGACTCGAGCGCACTCCCGGGACGGGTCCCGACCGGGCGGGACACTGAGTCGAAGCCGCGCAGCACCGCCTCGCGCGCCAGAACGATCCGCCGGCTCTCCGGGCCGTCCGGGACGTCGAATTTGTCGTACAGATTCAGGAGATGCTGCTTGACGGCCGCCTCGGTCACTACCAGCTCGGCGGCGATCTCGCGGACGGAGGCAGGCATCGCCACGGGGAGCTCGGATGCCAAGGGGCGGCACAACGCCGCGAGCACATCGCGCTCGCGCCGCGTCAGCTCCGGCATCGCTCTCGCCGCGGATGCGCTGCGTTCCACCGGGTGGACCCCTCCTCGGCGAAACCTTACCCGGCGGCAAGGTGATTCTCACCTCGGGGGTCATTCCGCCGGGCGGCGTCACGCCCGTACGGTCCCCGTGATCCCGCGACCGACCAGCGGGCCACCACGAGGAGCACCGAGATGCAGTACGTCCGGATCGCCACATACCAGCAGACCACCGGCACGTTCGACGACCTGTGCCAGCTCATCGAGGCGCCCGGAGGCATCGCCGACGTCTACCGTGCGTTGCCCGGGTTCGTCGCCTTCGCGTTCGCCGACCTGGGCGACGGAACGAACACCTCGATCACCGTCTGGACGTCCGCCGAGGCGGCCGACGCGGCGACGGCCGCGGCACGCACCTGGGTCGCGGCGAATATCGGCGACATGGGGCACCTCACCGAGAACCGGACCGGTCGGCTGGGCGTCGTCGTCGGCGAACTGGGTGCCGTCCCGGCGTGACGCGAACCGGCTGAACTGGCCGAACCGGGCCCACCAGGCCCGGACGCCGTCAACGCGGAGGATCCGCCTGGGGACGACCCGGGCGGATCGCCGCTGTGACGAGGGGACCTGCCCCGGATGGACGAGGGTCCGAGCTCGCCGAGCGCAGCACCTTCTCCAGTGGCCGGCCCTTCGCGAGCTCGTCCACGAGCTTGTCGAGGTAGCGGATCTGCTGCATGAGCGGGTCGTCGATCGCCTCGACGCGGACCCCGCAGATCACGCCCGTGATGAGCGCCGCGTCGGGGTTCAGCCGGGCTCCGGCGAAGAAGTCCGCGAACGTCGTGCCCTCGGCGAGGTGCCGAGCGAGCTCGGACTCGTCGTATCCGGTGAGCCAGCGGATCACCGCGTCGAGCTCGTCCCGGGTCCGACCCTTCTTCTCGACCTTCGCGAGGTAGAGCGGGTAGACCGACGCGACGGTCGTCGTGAAGATCCGGTGGCCGGCCGCTCCGCTCATCCCGACCTCACTGCGTGACCGCGAACCAGTGTCCCTCGGGGTCCGCGAACGCGAAGCTCGGCGTGCCTGCATGGTCGCCCACATCGGTCGTCTGCACCCCGCGTCCGACGAGTGTGGCATGTGTGGCCTTGAGGTCGTCGACACGGAAGGCGATCGACGGCGTCGCGAGGTCGAGGCCGTCCGGGTTGTCCTTCATCAGTTCGAGCGGCACCAGCTCGAACGCGAACGGCTGGTCGGCGAACCCGACCTGCGGGATCGTGAAGCCGCCCACCTCGCGTTCGCCGCTTCTCGACCATGCCGATCTGCTCGATCCAGAACGTGCGGCAGACTGCCGCGTCGTTCACGTACAGGACGACGTATCCGACCTTCATGAGGGACTCCCCGAGCGCGGCGCGATGGACGACGCTCGCCCGCTCGGCGTTCAGCATAGGCGCGGCCGCCCGGCGCAGCTGACCACAGAGTGTCCGGCGGCGAGCCTATCCGGGGACCGATCGCGGCTTGCCGAACCAGCGGGAGAGGTGGTCGTCCAGGTCCCGCTGATCGTCGCCGATCCAGGCGACGTGGCCGTCGGGGCGGAGCAGGACGCATGGAGCGTCCAGTCCCGCACTGGGATCCGCCAGGTAGTCGACCCGGTCCGACCAGCCGCCCACGGTCAGGCGTTCGGTGCGGTCCAGGAGCAGGCCGCGGCCGCGATGCAGCAGACCGTAGAGGTGGCCCTGCTTCACGTCGATGTCGGGCAACCGGCGGCCGAGCAGGTCGGGACCTGCGCCGAAGTCGTAGCGGATGTCGATCGCGGTGATCTTCTCGGTGAGATAGCGGTTCACGTCGTCGAAGTCCATCAGCTCGGTGAGCAGCCTGCGTACGGCCCGCGGGCCTGGTTCGGTGGACAGCAGTTCCATCTGGGCCCGAGTGTCGTCCAACACGTCGAAGGCGACCGGATGACGCTCGGCATGGTAGGTGTCCAGGAGCGTTTCCGGCGCCCAGCCGCCGATCTGTGCCGCGAGTTTCCAGCCGAGGTTGACGGCATCCTGGATGCCCAGGTTGAGGCCCTGTCCGCCGGTGGGGGGATGGATGTGCGCGGCATCGCCGGCCAGCAGCACCCGCCCGACCCGATACCGCTCGACCAACCGCGTGGCATCCCCGAAGCGGGACAACCAGCGTGGCGAGTGCACGCCGAAATCCGTTCCGGCGACGGCACGCAACTGTCGCTTGAAGTCCTCGAGGGTGGGCGGTTCGGCGCGGTCGCTGACTCCCGCGGCGGGGACCACGACGCTGTAGACCCCTTCGCCGAAGGGCCGGAGCCAGAAGGGCTGATGGGTCTCGCGGACCGCGGTCACCTTGGCCGCGATCGCCTCCGGCGGCATGCCGACGTCCATCTCGCCCATCAGCGTCTCGGTCCGTGAGGGCTCGCCCGGGAAGCCGACGCCGAGCACCTTCCGCACCGTGCTGCGCGCGCCGTCACAGCCGACGAGGTAGCGCGAACGCAGCTGTTCCCCGTCGGCCAGCTCGACGGTCACACCGTCGGGATCCTGCTCGAAACCCGCGACCGCGCGACCGTGTCGAACCTCCGCACCGAGTGCGATCGCATGGTCTTCGAGCAGCTGTTCGATGACCGGCTGCGGGATCCCCAGCAGGTAGGCGTACGCGGGATCCAGGCCTGTCGGCGGAGGCTTGGGGATGCCCGCGAAGAACGCGCCGGTCGGACGCTGACGTCCATGCTCGAGCATCGGTTCGAGCAGTCCGCGCATCGCCATCAGCTCGAGACTGCGGATGTGCAGCGCGACGATCCGGATGAACGACGCGGGCTCGGTCTCCTTCTCCAGGACGAGGACGCGCACATCGTGCAGCCGCAGTTCGGCGGCCAGCATCGCACCGGTCGGCCCACACCCGACGATGATCACGTCGAACATGCCGGGCTCATCGGTGCCGGCAGACGACGACGTGGGTCCGGGGCTGGGCCGCTGAGCGTGCATCGGCGGTGCCTGTTCGGGAGTGCCTTGACGGGGCCGCTCCCGGCGGAGCTACGTCGTGCGGCGCTGCCTACCGGACGAACACGACGATCAGCGCCTGGTCCCCACGATGAGGACGCCGTTGACCGCGGGGTAGTTCGAGAAGTACCGCTTCCGCCAGTGGAGCTTGCCGTGGTCGTAGATCGACACGGTGGTCCACACCTTGGCGCCGTCCACCGGGAAGTTGTTGCGGTACGCGTAGCCGACGGGCTTGGACGAATCGTGCTGGACCGTGTCGACCGCGCGCGCGCCCGGCTGGATGACCGTGTTGGTGACCCTGGCCGTCCGGCCGTTCGGCACGCTCCAGATCTTGAACGTGAGCCATCGCCGGTTGCCGTCGTTCCTGACGGTCCGCGTGATCAGGATCGGGTACTTGGTGTCGTTCTTGAAGCTCATCGTCTGCTTGGTATCGCCGACGATCCACACCGTGGCATCGAGGCCGGGCGGATACCGGTCGATGAACTCGTTGTGGTTCTTCCGGGCGAGCGGCACCATGCCTGCCCGGAACGCCGCGTTGAACAGCGTCGTGGACGTGGTGCAGATGCCGCCGCCGAACGCGCCGGTGACGGTGATCTTCCCGCCCTCGATCGCGTTGCCCGGCCCGGTGCCGGGCGCATCGTGCAGGTCGCCGACCACCTTCCAGAAGTCGAAGATCCCGCCTGCCGGCACGACGGTGCCGTTGATCACCGTGGCCGGACCCTCGATGTTCCCGCCCCAGTGGTTGTTGACGATCACGAAGTAGTAGACGCTGAACGAGCTGATGACCCGCATCTTGCCGTCCAACGCCCGGGCGGCTGCCGTGGTCAGCTTCGGTTCGACGGGCTTCACGACGGCCGCGACCGGCTTTGCCGCCGCGCCGCCCGCCTGGCGGCTCCCGATCTCCCGGATGATCGCGGCCTTCATCCCGGCGCGATTCATCCATCGGCCTTCGTGGCTGCTGCCGGTGGCGACGACATGTCGCCCGACCAGCTTGAAGCCCGCGTCGTGCGCGTCCTTGTTGACCTTCCTGGCCAGCTTCAGCACGAGCGGGTCAAGGCCCGACTCGTCGAGGACCGGCGTGATGGTCCCGTCGGCCGCGGTGGAAAACGAGATCAGCGGCGCGAGGCTCGTGCCGCGGATCGTCCACTTGTCCTTGCCGTGGGCGACGACGACGTCGGCCGTCATCCGGTCCGCGGCCGCCGTCGCCGCCTCGGCCGAGGCGGTGGGAATAGCGGGCGCCAACGGCACGACCGGCACGGACAGATCGATCGATGCCGGTGTGCCCATCGCCCCGAGCTGCGCTTCCAGCGCGGCCATCAGGGCCGCCTTGTCTACCGCGTGACCGTCCTTCGCCGAGGAGACATGGAACGTCTCGCCTGGGCCCTCCCAGACGAAGGCGTCCGTGGGGTTCTGGTAGGTCGTCGCGGCGACCGCGTCGACGGCCGCCACGAGCTTGTCGTGGTCATACACCACGGCTGGATCGAGGGTCACGCCATGGAGGGCGGCCTGGGGGACACCGATGAGATTCGCGAGCGGCTCGCTCCGGCGGCCGATCGCGAATGCCGCGTCCAGCAGCGTCGAGGTGTCGGGGCCTCGGCCAAGGTCCGCGTACTCGATGGTCGAGACGCGGCCGTCCGGCCGGGTGAGCGTGATCTGCCCGATGCCCAGCGACCCAAAGGCCTCCGCGACCTTGGCCTCCGCCTGCTCGCGGGTGAGCCCGCCGAGTTCCGTGCTCCCGACGAAGACGCCGGGCAGGATCCGGCCGTCGTACTGCTGGCTCCATGCGTACAGGACGCCGGCGCCGACGCCGAACGCGAGCAGGACGCCCAGGACGAACGAGACGCCGAAGCGGAGCGCGAGCGAACGTCGGCGCCGAGGCGAGCGAGGGCGCTTGCCGTCCGTCAAGGCGACCGGGGCATCGGGGACCGCTGCACGCTCAGGGTCGCCGGCGGGCGTGTGGATGTCGGGTGTGGAGGCGTCGGCAGCGTCGTCGGCTGCTGCGTCAGGCAGGTCGGTCATCAGGCACTCATGCGTGGTCGGCCGGCGACGGGCCTCGTCGCCGGGAGCGCGTCATCTTCGCGCACGCGCGCGCACCTGTCACGCGACGGTTCGCTCGGCTGGCGGAAGTGGCACACGGACCCGCCCCCGGACGGGACCCAGGGGCGTACGAAGCAAAGCGTACGACCCGCTCGCCGGCTACGCATCAAAGGTCCATGTCGCCGATCGCGAATCGGCAGACCATCGGCGACCGCATCCCGGGCTACTCGACCCGCACGCGAGTCCATCTCCACTCCCAGACCGTGCCGACCTCAGGGTCCTCCTGGTCGGCGACGTGCTCGAAGCCCAACGACACGAGCACACCCGTGGAGGCACCACCATCCGGTTGACTCACCCGAAAGCCCGATGCCCGGTATCTACCATGTGAGGCCCGGATCCAGGGCGGATCGGGCCTTCGGGCGAAACGGAGGCTGGGATGACGGTCCAAGCACTACGTCGGGGACGGCCCGAGGTGCTGGCCGACCTGCTCGACCGGTACGGGCGGGACATGCAGGCCGTCGCCTACCTCATCGTCCGCGACCGGGCCGCCGCCGAGGACATCGTGGCCGACACCCTGCTCGCGGCCCTCGACCACGGTCGGAGTCTCCGTGACGACGATGCCCTGCGACCGTGGTTGCTCCGGATCGCCACCAACAAGGCGCTTCGATACCGCCAGCGTGCCGCCCGCGTCGTCGAGCTCCAGGTCGTCGAGGGGGCCGTCGCCGAGCCCAGGGGACCGACCGCCGACGACTCGTTGGCGCTCTGGCAGGCCGTCCGCGACCTGCCGCCGCGGATGCGTGCCGCGATCGGTCTGCGCTACTACCTGGACCTGCCGGTCGAGACGGTGGCCGAGGTGCTCGATGTCAGCCCGAACACGATCAAGACGCAGCTGAAGTCGTCCCTTGCGCGTCTGCGAACAGCCCTCGCCGACGAAACGATCCCCGTCGCGGAGGTGCGACATGCGTGACCTCGACGACGCCGCGCTCGAACGTCGCCTGCGCGAGGTCCTGGAAGAGCACCTGGGAGTGCTGCCGCTCGACCTGACCGTCGACGAGCTGCGTCGCCGCCGGGAAACCAGGAGTGATGTCCGGCGGTTTCGCCGGGGCCGAGGCATCACCCTGCTCGCGGCCGCAGCCTTGGTGCTCGTCGGTGGGGCGCTGGCGGTGAACTCAGGCGTCCTGCGCCGGCCGTCGGTCGTCCCGCCGGTGCCCGCACCGTCCTTCGCCGCGATCGCGACTGCAACACCGCACCCCACGACGGCACCGACCCCGAGCTCCTCCGCGTCACCCTCGCCCACCCCGAGCCTCGACCTGACATGGACGGAAGTCCCTCTCGATGGGCGATCGCCGTTGCTCGCTTGGATCGGCGACCGCTTTGTGCTCGGCGACGTGGAGTCCGGCGCTGTGCGTACGTCCACCGATGGCAAGACCTGGCAGGCCATGCAGCCTGGCGACGCCGCGGGCTATCTCGGCCTGCTCAAGGGGTCGATCGTTGGCTGGCAGGACACGGCCGTCGGGTGGTGGAACCCGCAGGATGGGCCCGACTACGCCGGCAAACCCCCGATCACCGCTCGCGACATCGTGACGACCGTCCAGATCCCCGGTGCGCCGACGTCGACGACGCCCTTCAAGGGCCGGATCGAATCGATCGGCATCGGACCCCGGGGGATCGTCGCCGAGGTCCACTCCGACCTCGACTGGGACGACTGGGTCAGGAGAAAGCTGGGTGCCCGAACCAACAACGAGTGGGTCACGCACCTGAAGAGTGTCGACTTCCTCCATGGGGTCCTCAACATCAAGCTGGACAACGGTCCAGGCCTGAGGGTCGTATGGGCGGACGAGGGCTTCGAGCCGGGCGACTACCAGGACCGGGGCTTCGGCTGGTACAGCCCCGATGGCGAGCACTGGACAGAGATGGCGCCGAAGGAATCCGAGCAGTCCGCCTTGCCGACCGGAGCATTCGGGAGCGTCGTGGGCGTGTCGGATGGCTTCATCGCCACGGGGGCGTACCCGGACGGCGCGTGCGCTGACCCGAATGGCTCGTGCACGGGGATGTGGCACTCATCGGACGGCCTGACCTGGCGCTTCCTGGGAACTGCGCCTCAGATCGGCCCAGGCGCGGGATCCTTGTGTATCCGAGACGCATGCCATGACCTTCCTGGCGAACTGTTGCCCTGGAACGGCGGCGCGCTCGCGACCTACGACGACGGGCGTATCGACCTCTGGACCTCGGGCGGCTCGACAGAGCTTCCGATGAACCCCCCAGCGGCGCACGGGACGCTCACCGTGGGACCGCTCGGCATCGTGTCGATCGGCGACGGGAAGGTGCTCGTCAGCCGCGACGGCATCGGCTCCAAAGTCAGCCCGATCCCCGCGCCGATGGCCGACGGGAACAACGGACCACGAGGCGGACCGGACCGTCGCCGTCGGTGACCAGAGCGTCCTCGTCCTCGAGTGGAAGAGGGTCGACGACTTCACGAGGACCCCCTCTCTCTGGCTCGGCTCGTTCGGGTCGTGATCGACCCGGTAGCGCTCCAAGGAGTTGTGCGATGACTGCTCGTTCCGATCTGTTCCGGACGACCCGGACGCTGGCGATGATCGGTGCTGCGCTCGCGCTGGTGGCCGGGTGCTCCGGTGCCGACACGAGCCCAGGCGTCCTTGCCGCGGCCACGCCGCAGCCCACGGCCAACGCGACCCAGGCCCCGACGCCGACTCCCGCCGCCACGCCGACGGCCGCCCCTGCGACCAAGCCGGCGGCCAGCCCGGCTCCGCAACTCACGACGCTCGCCGAGGCAGCGGACCACTACGTGACGTGTCCCGACGGTTCCCCGGACAGCTGCCTGATCCCCGGCACGTACAGGCTCGGCCTCGACGTGCTCGCAACAGCCGTCAGCCCCGTCGTCGTCCCCGCGGGCTGGTTCGAGTGGGACATGGGCCCCGGAACCGAGGGCCTGCTGGTCGAGCGGTCCGACGTGGGTGATGGCAGCGGCTGGGGCGCGCTCTTCAGCTCGGTCGGCCTCGTTTCCCGGGACCCCTGCGACCCGACGAAGGGAACCTTTCCGGCCGAAGCCGCGAACTCGGTCGACGGGCTGATCGCGGCGATGAAGGGCTGGCCCGGGTTCGAGGTCGGTGCGCCGCGGTCGATCACCCTCGGCGGGGCCTCCGGCAAGCAGGTCGCGGTGACCTCCACGAAGACATCGACCGAGTGTCCCAACCCGGTCATCTGGCAGACACCCGAGGGAACCGGCTTCAACGGCTATCCGGAAGTCGGAGCCAAGCCGAAGGGGTATACCGCCCAGTTCATGGTCCTCGATGTCGCCGGCGAGGTGCTCGCCATCCGGACGACGGACTTCCCGCAGACGACGCAGACCGAGATGGACCAGGGCATCGCACCCGACCCCAAGCGACACGTTGCCGATCAGAAGACCCTGCACGCGATCCTGGATTCACTCCAGCTCGTCCAGGGCTCCTGACCGGCATCCGGTTCACGAGCAGGCGACGCCGCGTTCGATCCGGTGTGTCCGATCAGGGCTCGCTTACATCGGCCGGGTCGCGCGGCGTGCCGGCACGCTTGGTCCGGCGGAGGGAACCCCGACCCGGCGATCAGTCCTCGTTGTCCTCGAAGTCCGGCCAAGCCGCGATGTCGACACCGTGGTTCTCGGGCGACGCGAGTGTCCACCAATGGGGCGCGTGCGTTCCGTCCGCCAGGCGTCCGCCAGCTTCGAGTGCTGCGGCGACTCTTGCTTCGGCCTGATCAGCCGGCACGCTGACGTCGATGTGGGTCCGGCCACGCCCGGGCTTGGGCGGGTGAAGGCGTTGGAACGAAACGTGCGGGTTACGCCGGTGCCGATCGACGACGTCTTCGTTCGGTCCAAGGCTCCTGTACCCGAGGGCTGCGGCCCAGAACGGTCCTACGTCGCTGCCGGCATCCTGTGCCACCGCGATGCCCACGACCTGGACCTGGGAGGGGTCCGGCTCGATCCGCAACTTCCGCGCCTCCGCCGAAATCTGGCGTGCCAGCTCGACATCACGATCGCTCAGCGCTCCGTACTCCCCGGAGGCGGTTCGGACGGTCACTCCCTCGGGTCGCACGTCCACGTCGGGGAAGTGGCCCACGTCCTCCGCCACCTCGGCGATCGCGGCCACGAACCTTGCTGCTTCCGCGAACGATCCGACCTGGAAGTAGGCGTGGGCGCCAGAGAACAGGACCCGCCAGTCCTCGACTCCGACGGCGTCGTGGAATGCCCGAGCCGTCGTTCGCTTCTCGCTCATGGGACATGCTAGGCAGGAACAACCGCGCTCGGCCGAGTCGTTGCGTCTTGGTGGGGCCCGCTCGCAGGAGACGAGCCCGTGAAGTTGACGACGATCACGCAGGTCTCTGTCGACGGCGTCATGCAAGGACCGGGCGCGAATCCCGTCCAGGACGATGTCGGCGTCTTCGAGCGTCGGGGATGGGCGCACTTCGACGACGAAGCCGGTGCCGTGATGGACGACGTCTTCCAGCGCGCCGGCGCGTTCCTCTTCGGCAGGAAGACCTACGAGCACTTCGCCGAGACCTGGGGAAGCTGGGACGATCCGGGCGACAGCCCGATCTGGACGGCGTTGAACACGCTGCCCAAGTACGTGGTATCGACCTCGCTGACCGGACTGCGCTGGGCGGGCGCCACGGTCATCTCCGACGACGTCGCGGCCGCCGTTCGCGACCTGAAGGCACAGGCCGGAGGTGAGCTGCAGGTGCATGGCAGCGGCGCGCTCTTCCGCTGGTTGTTCGACAACGAGCTTGTCGACGAGATGACCCTTTTCACCTTCCCCGTGGTCGTCGGTCAGGGCACGCGCCTCTTCGCCGCCTCCGGGCGGGATGCAGGTCTAGCTCTGGTCAATTCGCGAGCCACCAGGAGCGGGGTGACGATCCAGGTCTACCGGCCCAACGGCCGCCCGCAGTACCCGACATCTGGGCCAACAGAAGCGCCTGACGCAGGCGCCGATGACCAGATCGGCGGCGTCGTTCGCCGCGGCCGTTCACCGACGACCAGATCCCGCGGACCGCCGAAGATCGCGCTTTCATCGGGAGGCGAAGCAGGCTGCGGGAAGGCGCCCGGTCGGCCGTCTCGCACCGGCAACGGTCGTACCGCCACGACCAACGATGTCGCGATCGACTCGATGTCGGTGGTCAGGGCTCGCTCACGTCGGCCGGGTCGCGCGGCGTGCCGGCACGCTTGGTGCGGTGGTGCGGAACCCCGACGCACGTGAACAGCAGCGCTGCGAGAGGCTCCCCGAGGAGCGCGGGGATCTCGGAATCGAGGAACGTCATCCCGGATGCGCCGATGCCGAGCGCGTAGGCGGCCAGGTGCAGGCGCCCCTCCACGATCCCTGCATCGAGCTGGGCATCGCGGTAGCCGCGGTCGTCGAGGAGATCCAGGTCGACCGCCCCGATCACGACGAACGAGGCATCACGCCCCAGGTCCTGCCCGTAGCACGCGACCCACAGCTCCTCCCGGAGCGAACCCCGTCGCACCGGACGCTCGAGGTCAGGCCAGCGGTAGAGTCCGGGCTCGAGCCCTTCGACGGCGTGGACGGCGACGAAATGTGGGACCCGGGTTCCGCGGAGCGACACCGCGAGCGAGCGCTCGAACGTGCGCCGATCGACCGTGGCCGTCGCGTCGAGGGTCCGCGCCGAGCCGCGACGCAGGATGACCGTGTCGACGTCGTCGGTCGCCGGCAGATCACCGTCGACCGGCGGCGCTGTCGGCCACGGCTTGCCAAGCACCTCCCCATCGCCGGCGTGCTGGGCGAGGGTCACGAGCGGGAACTCGACGGGTGCCACGTCGATGGCGCCCGTTGTCGCCTCGCCGCCGGGGCCGATCGCGGGCGCACCGCGGCCCAATGCGACGATGGCGAGCGGGAACTCCTGTGTCCCGTCGGCGCCAACGCATCGTGAGACTTCCGCGTCGGGGAAGCGCGTCATCAGCCTGGGCCGATAGCCGCCCGCGTCGGCGAGCGCGAGCGTGTTCGCGAGCATCGTGCCGGCGTCCCAGTAGATGTGCCGGTAGCCGCGCTCCGCGTACCGCCACCCCGTCCGCCATGGGATCCCGGTAACGACGATCGCCGTTGCTTCGCCGGTCGGCGCAGGCCCTACCCGGCGGAGCGAGTGTGTAACGGGGTCGTACCAATAGATGCCATCGGGAAGGCCGGAAACGCCGCGTGCGGCCACGTAGAGCTCGAGCGGGAAGAGACCCCCGGCCGACCCAGCAGGGCGGAACAGGAACCGCCGGCCGTCCCGGCGCACGGCGACGCGCACGACCCCGGCCGAGAGGTGGAGGAGACGAGCGAGCCCTTCCAGGTCGAGCTCCCTCGCCACCGACGCGTGGCGCCCGGCGAGGAGGTCGAGCGTCGGAGCATGGACGAGCGGCCAAGTCGCTGGAAGTTCGACTGAGCGAAGGCTGTCGGGATAGGCCTTGTGATGGCGCCGGGAACGTCGGACGGTGGTTGGGAGCGAAGTCCTGCCGTACCAGCGGATGGTCGATCGGCGTCGGCCACTCGTCGTCAGGGGCGCCCGCGTAGGAACTCAGGCGGTGGTACAACCGCGCGATGTCGCCGGGAGCCATGGTGCGGAGTCTCTCATCCCGCAGGCGAGCGGCTCGCGCTCCCGACGCGCGCCATCGAGACGGCGCGTCATGCGGCGACCAGCGGCCCTATGCGGCTGCCGCGTTCGCAGCAGCGCCGTCGGGCCCGCAGCGTGGCACGCCGTCCCGTGCTGGTACTTGCTCGGCACCGAGGACAAGGCGGTCCCGCCGGCGCTTCAGCGATTCACGGCCGAACGCGCGAACGCGACCGTCGTGGAGGTGCCGTCTTCGCACGTGTCCTTCGTGTCCCTGCCCGCGGCCGCGACCCGACTGATCCTGCAAGCCGTCGAGGCGACGGCCCCAGCCGCGGCCGTCTCGTGACCGGCTCGACCCGCGCAGCGACGCGCCCTGGTGATCATCCAGGCCAAGGAGGCCGTGGACTTCGAGGAGTCGACCGAGCCGCGCTCGCTGCTGTGCCGACATACCGCTCGTGAAGAATCGCTCGATGCGCCAGTGGTCGTCGACGAGTCCCAAGGGCGGCGTAGCGCGCACCGACGAGTGCCCTGGCGCGATCGACGATCGATCGCAGCCCGGTCTCCGCGTCAAGCTCGCGGGCGACCGCGCCGACCGCCGCACTCAGGGCCTCGATCGCGTACGTGGACGGGATGTCGGCGGGTTCGGCATGCGCCCAACGACAGCCCCCTAGGCGACGGCAGCTCGTGGCACCGGCCGCTCGGACTGGTGGGTCGCCATGCGGACGACAAGCACGGGACAGGGTGCGTGGCGCACGACGTGCTCGGAGACTGAGCCAAGGAGCAGCCGCGCGACGGCTCCTCGGCCATGGCTGCCGACCACGACCAGGTCCGCGTCCTCGGACTGGGCGGCGGACACGATGCACTCTCCGGGCGATTCCGTCCAGACGAGGAACGACACGCGCACCCCGATGGCACGCCCCCGCTGAACCAGGTCCTGTGCATCGCCATGGCGCCGGTCACGGACTTGGTCCCAGCGCACGTCGAGCGTGCCTGATCCGCCGAGCTCGCCAGGGTCGATGACGCTCACGATCAGGAGCTCGGCATCGTGGCGGTAGGCAAGATCGAGCGCTCGGTCGGTCGCCAGGGCGGAAGCCGGACCGAGGTCCGTGCCGAGGAGGACGCGGCGGATGTCGGGGAGCCGTGCCGCGAGATCGGGCTCGTGGGTCGGGATCGATGGGTGAGTCCTTCAAGAAATGGCGAAGCGCCGGGTCTCGGACCCGGCGCTCGTCGGAAGGAGGGCGTCCGCTCGGACGCCCGGCCTCCGCTAGGCGATCGCCGGCCGCAGTGCCGGAACCTTGACCCGCTCGGTCGCGGCCCGGGTCGCCCACACCAGGCCGAGGCCCGTGAGCAGGAAGGTGGCGCCGAGGCCGGCCATGAGGGCGGCCACGCCGAGGCCGATCTGGAGCGTCGAGGCCGTGACGCTGCCGACGCCGAGTTCGGCGATCAGGGCATGTGCCGTCCCGGTCCAGACCTGCTCACGCGCCGCCGCCTCGATCGGGTTGGTGCGATCAAAGGCCGTCCAATACCGGCCGTCCGTCGAGAACTCGTATGAGCCGGCCGCGTAGACGGTTCCGTCGTCGGTCGTGACGGGCTCGTCAAGGACGACCGTCGTCGTGCCGTGCAGCGTGTGGTAGGCGATGGTGGCCATCTGGTACATGTACTCGCTCGCGGTGTTGACGAGCGGGTCGTTCGGGTTCAATTCGCCCGAGTTGACCGCATAGCCCCAGTCGTTGACCAGCAGGGACATGATGGCCTGGGCGCCTGCGGTCTCCCCGCGATCGACGAGCTGCCCGTCGTCGTTGTAGCTGAGCGTCACGCCCTGCGCGGCGCTGAACGCCTGGAGGGACTGGGCGCCCTGGTTCGTCCGATACAGGGTGTAGCCGCCGCCAGCGATGAATGCGAGCCCGATGATCGCGAGCATGGCTCCGACGACCTTCAATCGACTGTTCATTTGGTGTTGCCTCGGTAGGTGAGTCGCCTGGTTCTGCACTTTGCAGCGTGTGCCCGCGGCGGGCTGCCGTGACGGGCCATGCGGCCCGCTTTGACGGGCCAGGTGGCACGCGCTCAGCGGTAGCGCCAGGAGGGGTGACCGCGTCCAGCGGCATCAGCGGGATCGTCTCCAGCATGCTGATGCGCGGACGGTGCGGCTCACGAAGCTCCTGCCGGCCGGGTGATCGTTCCTCAGCCGTTCGCGACCCGCGACGTCCCGGCGGCGATGACACCCCGCCAGAACCGCACATGGTCTGAGGTTGGGCAGGAACTGGCGCCCCCGGACGGACTCCGGGGCGCACGAAGCAACCTACCTGACCCGCTCGCCTGGTACGCAGGCGTCGCCTGATGCGCTCGTCGGCGGTACCGTCGCATCGTCGCCGCTTCTCGTGCGTACCATCTCGTCGATCGTCAGGAGGCCAGATGGACAACCAGCTCGACGATCAGATCAGCGGTCACTACGGTTGGTCCGGGCTGATGGAGGCGATCGCGGACGAGATCCGCGGGAAGGGGATCGACCCGGAGAGGGTGACCGTGGCGCAGCTCGCGCCGGTCGACAACTACCACTGGCATCGGCTCGCCGGCACGCTGGCCCTGGCGCGCGTGGCGAAGATCACCGCTGACGACCGTGTCCTGGATGTGGGCGGCGGCATCGGCGGGCCGGCGCGTCAGCTCGCGCATCGCCTCGGGTGCAGCGTTACGGTGCTCGACATCACGAGCGAGTACTGCGCGGTCGGCGAGACGCTCACGCGGTGGACCCACCTGGCCGACTCCGTGTCGTTCGTGCACGCCAACGCCCTTGACGTGCCGTTCGCCGATGGCTCCTTCGACGTCGTCTGGACCCAGCATGCGTCGATGAACATCGCGGACAAGGCCGGTCTGTACCAGGAGATCGCACGCGTCGTGCGACCGGGTGGACGCTTCGCCTTCTTCGATGTCCTCGCCGGGCCCAACCAGCCGATCCACTTTCCCGTTCCCTGGGCGAGCGATCCGTCATTCAGCTTTCTGCTCTCGCCCAGACGAAACTCGAGATCTCATCGTCCAAGCCGGCTTTCGGGAGACCTGCTGGCTGGTCGATGACGAGCTTCAGGTGGAACTCGAGCAGCCCGACCCGTCGGCCGAGGAGGCCGGTTCGGAGCCGGCACTCGACTCTGGTCTGCTCAATGGGCCGGACGGGCCGCTGATGGGGATGAACGTCGCGCGGAACAGCCGAGAAGGTCGAATCCTGCCTGCGATCGGCGTCTACGAGCGGCTCTGACTGGAGGCCGGCAAGCCCGTGGTCCAGTTGACGCCTTGTCGAGACTAGATCCGCGCCCCGGACGGACGCCGGGGCTCGAAAGCCAAGCAAGCTCGGCCGACATTCACGTGTTCGGAGGAACAGCGGCGCACCGACGAGCCGATCCTCGCCTCGCTCGAACACGTCTTCTCGCGCATCGCATCCAGCGTCGCGGACGGTGGGGACGGTATCGCTGCGCACACGCGACTTGCTGTGGACGAGCCTCGCGATGGCGCGCTACCGCTCGGCACTCCTCGACGAGGCTGTCCGCATGATCACCGACATCGTCGCAGCCCGCACCGGCACCGATGCCGCGACCGACGTCTATCCACACCTGGTGACCGCAGTCGCCATCTCGGCGATCGTGACCAGCTTCCAGTTCCCGGGGACCGGCCGCACGACGTCATTGGAGCGTGAACGCCTGCTCCACGAGTGCTTCGACCTGCTCCGCGCTGGATTCGAGCGTCCGAAGGCGGTGGTCACCTGATCGACTGCCGCCGCGCCGGCTGACTTCCGGCAACCACTCCCCTCCCGACCTCAACCCCGTCGCTGGTGCGAGCGTGCTTCGACGCGCCCGCGGACGGTCAGGTCACACATCGAACTGGAACTACGACATGGCAGAACTTCTCTATCGAATCGGCGGGTTCGCGAGCCGACGAAGCGGCATCGTGATCGTCGCCTGGGTCGCGATCCTCGCCCTCGCCGGCGTCGCCTTCGCGATCGGGGGCGGACACCTGGCGACCGGGCTCTCGATCCCGGGCACACCGACCGCACAGGTCACCGAGCGACTCGCGACGGAGTTCCCCGCGGCGGCCGGCGGCAGCGGCACAATCGTCTTCCGGACGGAGGACGGCAAGCCCTTCACGGATGCCCAGAAGGCCGCGATCACCGCGCGCATCGGCGAGGCCTCGGACATCGACGGCGTCACGCAGGTCGTCGACCCGTTCGCGACGCAGGCCGCCCGCGCCGCCCAGGAGCAGCAGACCGCCGGCGGCCAGGCGCAGCTCGACCAGGCGTCAGCTCAGCTCGACCAGGGTCAGGCGCAGCTTGACGCCGCGCGCGCGCAGGCGAAGGCGTACCGGAACACTCGACCAGGCCGCAGCCGGCCTGGCAGCCAAGCAGGCAGAACTCGACCAGGGCAAGGCGCAGCTCGATGCCCAGCGCACCAAGCTCGAGGCGGGAGCAGCCCTGCTTCAGATGTCGTCCGGGATCCGACTCGTGTCGGAGGACGGCAGCGCCGCTGTGGCGCCAGTCATGTTCGCGGAGACCCAGTTCGACGTTTCTCAGGCCACGAAGAGTGCCGTCCAGGACGCGTTCAGCACGCAGCCGACCCCGGGCGTCGTGGTCGACTTTTCGACGGAGATCGCCTCGGGCATCCCGTCCATCCTCGGCGGCGGCGAATTGGTCGGGCTCGTCATCGCGGCGATCGTCCTCATCGCCATGCTCGGCACCCTCGTGGGCGCCGGACTTCCGATCCTGAGCGCGCTCGTCGGCGTAGGCATCGGCGTCCTCGCCGCACTGTCGCTGTCGGGCGTGGTCGAGATGGTGTCGGTCACCCCGGTGCTCGGCGTCATGCTCGGCCTCGCGGTCGGCATCGACTACTCACTGTTCATCGTCAATCGACACCGGCGGCAACTGAAGGACGGCTACAGCCTGCGAGAATCCATCAGCCTCGCGACGGGCACCTCCGGGAATGCCGTCGTCTTCGCCGGGATGACCGTCTTCATCGCGCTCCTCGGGCTCAACGTGACCGGGATCCCCTTCCTGGGCGTGATGGGCACCGTCGGCGCGGTCTGCGTGGCCATCGCCGTGCTCATCGCGGTGACGTTCACGCCGGCCATGCTCGGTGTCATCGGCGAACGTGTCCTCAACGGTCGCGAGCGCGCCGCTCTCGTGTCTGAGGCGGCCCGAGTCGTCGCAACGCCAGTCAACGCGATGTCGGTCCGTCGGGCGATCGGCAGCGTTCTGCTCGGCGTCGCCGTGCTCGGCCTGCTGGCCGTTCCCGCGATGTCGATGCGGCTCGGCCTGCCGCGACGGCTCATCGGAGGCCTCGGGGTCGACGCAGTATCAGGCGTACACGACGGTCGCCGACAAGTTCGGTCGCCGGCGTCAATGGCTCGCTTCTCGTCGTCGCCGACGTCGCCGGGTCCCCGACGCAGGACGAGGCCCTCGCCCAGCAAGTCAGCATCGGGCGGCAGCTCTCCGCGTTCGACGGTGTCGTCGCCGTCGCCCCGATCGGGACGTCGGCCAGCGGGACCACGGTCGCCTTCCAGGTGGTCCCCTCCGACGGACCGTCGAGCGTTTCGACGGAACAGCTGGTCAAGCAACTCCGGGCAGCATCGCCTCTCGAGGGCGGCGTCCAGATCGCCGTCGCCGGGCAGGCCAGCGGGAACATCGACATCTCGCAGAAGCTGGCGGACGCTCTGCCGCTCTACCTCGCGCTCGTCGTCGGACTCTCACTGCTCATCATGGTGGTGGTCTTCCGGTCGATCTTCGTCCCGTTGATCGCGACCGGCGGGTTCATCCTGTCGCTGTTCGCGGCCTTCGGCGCGGTCGTGGCGGTCTTCCAGTGGGGCGCGCTGGGTGGGATCCTCGGGATCCACACGGGCCCGATCTTGAACTTCCTACCAACCATCCTGGTCGGCATCCTGTTCGGCCTCGCGATGGACTACATGCTCTTCCTCACCACGGGCATGCGGGAGGCATACATCCACGGCGCGCCGGCGCGGACGGCCGTGGTGCTGGGCGTCCGCGCCGGGCGATCCGTCGTCACGGCAGCGGCGATCATCATGGTCTCGGTCTTCGGAGGGTTCATCTTCTCCGAGAGCGCGATCATCCCGGCCATCGGTTTCGCGCTCGCCATCGGCGTCCTGCTTGACGCGTTCGTCGTGCGCATGTTCATCGTCCCGTCGCTGATGCACCTCGCCGGCGACCGGGCGTGGTGGCTGCCGAAGTGGCTCGACCGCCTCATCCCCAACGTCGACGTCGAAGGCGCCTCCCTGGAACGACGACACCCGCACGTGGCACCAGAGCACACGGCATCCGGAACCGGGTCGATCGAGCCCGCGGCGTCGGCGACCGGTTCCCCTCAACCCGAAGCGGGGTGATCACTGACGAGGACTGACGACCGATGAACAGACCGGGCGCCTGTTCTTCGCATGGGCCGAACAGAAAACAGAGGCGCAGCAATGTGCCTCTGTTTGGCGCCCCCGGACGGACTCGAACCGCCGACGCAGGCCTTAGGACGGCCTCGCTCTGTCCACTGAGCTACGGGGGCGTGGTCGGCATCGTACCCCGGCGCGTGTTCCGATCCCGCTCAGCAGCCCGATCGCTCGCCCCCCGGCTGGCCCCGCTGGTCACGTCGTCCAGCCGGTCCGTGGGGGCTGCGTGACCAGCGCGGTCGGCGGGGATGTGAGCTCCAGGATCGCTCGTGGGCGTCGCAACGGGCCGCGGCCGGGCGCATCGGGCCGCGGACGAGGGGCCGAGACACGGCACGATGAACCATCGATGGACTGGACCCGCGGCGAGTACACGATCAGCGACGACCCGGCGCGCCTCGATCACGCGGCGATCCACCGCTTCCTCGCCGCCGCGTATTGGGCGAGCGACCGACCGGCTGCTGTCATCGAGCACTCGCTGGAGCACTCCGTGACCTTCGGCGTCTATCGCGTCGATGCGATGGTCGGCATGGCGCGCGTCGTGACCGACTTCGCGACCGTCGCCTGGCTGTGCGATGTCTGGCTCGACGAGGCGCACCGCGGCGGCAACGGGACCTGGCTGATCGACACGGTGCTCCAGCACCCGGATCTGCAGGCGCGTCCGGCGCTGGCTGCTCGCGACCAGCTATTCGCAGGCGCTCTACCGACGCGCCGGCTTCGAGGTCGTCGAGGACGGCCTCTACATGGCACGCACCGTCCCGTACGAGGACTCGGCCGGCGGCTAGGACACCTCGCGGTTGCGCATCGCCTCGGCGGCCATCGTGACGTACTCGTGCAGTCGCGTGCGGACCTCGGCAGGCGCGTCGACCGTATCGATCGCCGCGCGCATGTGCACCAGCCATCGATCCCGCTCCGCCGGTCCGATCGCGAACGGGACATGCCGCATCCGCAGCCGCGGATGGCCACGCTCGTCGGAGTAGGTCGTCGGGCCGCCCCAGTACTGCGCCAGGAACAGCGTCAGCCGATGCCGGGCGCCGCTCAGGTCGGGCGCATCCGGGTACAGCCGCACCAGCACCGGGTCCGTCGCGACGCCCGCGTAGAAGCGATCGACCAAGGTCTCGAAGTACGCGATGCCACCCGCGGCCTCGAACACCGTCAGCTCACGCACCGCGGGAGTCTATGGCCCGGCCGGCGACCCCGCGGTCAGCATCCCCAGCCCATGAGCGGCTGCTCCCGACCGCCGAGGATCGGGCTGTGCTCGAACTCGATGAACAGTTGTCCCTCCGCGCCGTAGAACGCGCCCGTGACTCGGGCATCACCGGGCGCGACGCACCAGCACTCGCCGTAGCCGGACATGCCGTCGGCCGAGGTCGCGTACTGGACCCGATACCGGACGACGAACCCGGCCGCCTGCGCCCGGGCAGCGAGCGCTTCCGCATCGCCACCGCGAAGGTCTTCGCCCGCGAACAGCTGACCGGGATCGGTCGGCTCCCCGGTCGCCGCGGCCCCGGCCATCGTCCGCGGCACGTTGCTGCAGCCCATCTCTCCAGCGTCCATGTTCGGCAGTGGCAGACCCGAACAGGCCGACGCCGACAACCCGACGAGCGTCAACCCCAGCAGACTGCATCCTCCCCATCGACGGGCAGGCTACGCCGACGACTCGACGCGCGAGTCCGCGATGTCCATCGCTCCGCACACGGGGAACCCCGGAACGACGGCGCCCGTCCGCGGCGACAGCGACGCCGACGACTCCCGAACGGCCCCCCGACAGGACTCGGCCTAGAATCCCGCCTCGATGACCGCTCCCCTCCCCGATGTCGTCCTCTACGCCCGCGCGGGCTGCCACCTGTGCGACGACGCCCGCGAGATCCTGCGCGCGCTCCTCGCCGAGCGCGCCGCGCAGGGTCGCCCGGAGCCGCGGCTGCTGGAGCGGGACATCGATGACGATCCGGAGCTGCAGAAGGCGTTCTTCACGACGATCCCGGTGATCGAGGTGGCTGACCGGCGGCTGGAGCTCGCGACCAGCCCCGCCCGGATCCGACGCCTGCTCGATGAGGCGTTCGAGGACGCCGACGAGGCCGGCGCCGTGGCGCACCCAGGCCCCCGCTGACGGTGGCGGGCAGCACGGAGCTCTCGTTCGCGGTCGCGCTCGGCGCTGGACTGCTCAGCTTCGCCTCGCCCTGTGTCCTCCCGCTCGTGCCCGCCTATCTCGGCCAGCTGACCGCCGTCGCCGTCGCCGCGTCCGCGGTCGGCGCGCCGCCGTCGCGCTGGACCGCCCTCCGCCACGCGACCGCGTACGTCCTCGGCTTCGGCATCGTGTTCACGGTCCTCGGCGTGACGGCGACGTTCGCGGCGGCCGGCCTCGCCCAGTACATGCCCGACCTTCGGAAGGTCGCCGGCCTCGTGCTCATCGTGCTCGGGCTGTCGATGATCGGCCTGCTCCGGATCCCGTTCCTGGAGCAGACCTGGCGCCCGCTCGACGCGGGCGCGTCCGCCGGCCTCGCGACCGCCCGCGGGGGGCTCGCGCTGGCGCCCGCAGGTGGCCCCGCAGGCGCCGGACCGGGCATGGGCGACCGCCTCGGCACGCGACTCGCAAGCAACCGCTCCGGCCTCGCCGCCTCGTTCCTCCTGGGCACGGTCTTCGCCGTCGGCTGGACCCCGTGCATCGGCCCGATCCTGGGCGGCATCCTGGGCCTCGCCACGAGCCAGAGCACGGTCGGCGCGAGCGGCTTCCTGCTCATCGGCTACACGCTCGGCCTCGGGCTCCCGTTCCTCGTCGTCGCCGCGTTCTACGACCGGGCGCAGCCGCTGATCCGGCCGCTCGTCCGCCACGGCCGAACGGTGACGATCATCGGCGGGCTCCTCGTCATCGCCATCGGTGTCCTGATGCTGTTCGACGTCCTGTACCTGATCACCGTCTGGTTCCCGTTCAACACGGGCGTCTGATGGCCATCGACGGACGATCCGACCGACCCGCCTTCGATCACGCCCCGCCGACGCGCCAGCGCGGGATCGGGCCGTTCTCGTTCCGGCAGCTGGCGACGATCGGTGTCGTGGTCGTCGTCGTGGCCGCCGTCCTGCGCATCGCCACCACGCCGGTCGCCAACCTCGACCCGGGCGCGACGGACTTCCCGATGCCGACCCAGTTCGTCATCGGCTCGGCGGTCCCGGGTCTGGGCGTGGGCCAGCAGGCGCCCGAGCTCGCCGTGACGGGCCAGGACGGCACGACCGCCCAGCTGACGGACCTCCAGGGCAAGCCCGTCCGGCTCGAGGACCTGCGGGGGAAGCTCGTGTGGCTCAACTTCTGGGCGAGCTGGTGTCCGCCGTGCCAGAGCGAGACCCCCGTGCTCCGCGAGATGGACGAGCAGTACCGCGACCGGGGCCTCGCGATCGTCGGCATCGCGGTCCAGGAGACGACGCCGCAGGACATCGCGGCGTACGCGCAGCGCTATGACCTGCAGTACCCGATCGCGTTCGACGCCTCCGCCGACGTGTTCCACACGTACCGCGTGTGGGGCCTGCCCACGCAGTTCTTCATCGACCCGCAGGGCCGGATCCTCGAGGTCGCGAAGGTCATGGACGAGGCCGGCGCCCGGGCACGCATCGAAGCCTGGCTGCCGAAGGCCGACGCGTCGTCGCACGTGGCGGAACCGTCCTCGATCGCGTCGACGCCGCCGGCCTCCTGACGTCGCACGGGTGAGCCGCCGTCGGCGGCCGACACCGGAGGGCTCGTGATGCGGTTCGTGATGCTGACCTACAACGGCGAGGAGTCGCTGCGCTGGTGGGAAGCGGCCAGCCAGGCGGAGCGGCAGGACGAGGTGGCTCGCACCGTGGCCTGGTTCCAGGAGCACGGCGCGAAGGGCCGGATCGTCGGCGGCGAGGAGCTGGGCTGGCCGAAGGACGCCAAGGTCGTGCGCGCGTCCGGCGTGAGCGACGGACCCTACATCGAGACGAAGGAGCTCCTGGGCGGCTTCATCGTGCTCGAGGTCCCCGACGAGGCGACGGCGCTCGAGGTCGCCGCCGGGTGGCCGGCACTGCTCCGACGCGACTGCGCCGTCGAGGTCCGCCCGGTGGGCGACTCGACGGCCGAGGCGGGGATGCGCTGAGGCCGCGTCGCCGGATCACCCGAATGGCTGGCCGCCCGTGACCGGCACCGTCGCGCCCGTGACGTAGCTGGCTGCGGGTGAGGCGAGGAACACGAACGCCCCGGCCAGCTCCGCGGGCTGCGCGGGGCGCCCGAACGGGCTGTTCGCCCCGAACTGCTGGAGCGATCCGGGATCGGACGTCGATGCCACGAGTGGCGTCCACACCGGCCCCGGCGCCACGGCATTCACCCGGATGCCGCGCGGGGCGAGCATCTCGGCGAGGGCCTTCGTGTAGGTCACGAGCGCGCCCTTCGTCGTCGCGTAGGCGAGCAGCTCCGCCGAGGGACGGCTCGCCTGGATCGACGTGACGTTGATGATCGAGGCGCCGGGGCGCATGTGCGGCACCGCCGCGCGGGCGAGCAGGAACGGCGCGGTGATGTTCGTGCGCAGCGTTCGCTCCCACTCCTCGACCGGGATGTCCTCGATCCGCTCGCGGGGTCGCTGGGTCGCAGCGTTGTTCACGAGGACATCGATCTGCCCGAACGCCTCGACCGTCTGGTCGACCACCCGTCGGCAATGCGCCTCGTCCTGCAGGTCGCCGGCGATCGCGAGCGCCTGGCGACCCTCGGCCTCCACGAGGCTGCGCGTCTCACGAGCGTCGGTGCTCTCGGCGAGATAGGCGATGACGACATCCGCCCCCTCGCGCGCGAAGGCGAGCGCGACGGCACGGCCGATGCCGCTGTCCGCGCCGGTGACGATCGTCGCGAGACCCGCGAGCCGGCCATCGCCGACATACGACTGCTCGCCATGGTCCGGCTTCGGCCGAAGCTCATCGGTGGCGGAGCCGTCATCGCGGCGTCCGCCGAACGGCGGTCGCGGGTAGGCGTCGAGGGGATCGAGGAGCTGACGCGTGGTGGTCGTGTTGGGGTGCCGCATGGCGCCCATGGTCCGCATGCCTCGCGTACGCGGCGTCCCGGGCGACCGCCCGCACGTTGCAGTCGGCTCGCGCGCCGGCGAAAGATCGACGGAACCGTTCCGGCCGACTGCCCAGCCAGCAGCGTCTGGCCCCGACTGGCAACGGCTAGGTCGTGGCCGGCTCGTAGCGGAAGCGGTCGCGATCTCGAAGCAGCCGGCCCGACCGGCTGCTTCGACTCGTGCGAGAGGACCATCGTCCAGCCCTCGTCGGCCGCCTGCGCGAACCACGTCGCCTTGACCTCGACGGACGTCAGCGGGAAGTCGTCGAACGAGGTCACCCAGCGCGGGTTCGCGGCCCACGGCCGCATCATCAGGTCGCCGAAGAACGCGAGCGGCGCGGCGCCTGGCGCACGGACGAGGATCGCCTGGTGCCCCATGGAGTGGCCACCCGTGGGGATGACCGACACGCCGGGCAGGAGCTCGCGCTCGCCGTCGACCCAGCCCTCGGCGCCCCAGTCGCGCACCAGGCGGAGCTCGGGCTGGTCGTAGCTCGCGATGAGCCGGGGATTGTCGTCGAGCGCGGTCTCCCACTCCGCCCGCTGCGCGACGATCGCGCGCCCGCGGGAAGGCACGCGTCCCGTCGGCGCGGAGGAGGCCGCCGGCGTGGTCGAAATGGAGGTGGCTCATCGCGACGACGTCGACCGTCGCGGGGTCGAACCCGGCCGCTTCCAGCGCAGGCACGACCGGGTCGCCGCGGTAGTCGCGCATCGTCCGGCCCTTGTCGTCGATCCGCTCGCCGATGCCGGTCTCGACGAGCACCCGGCCGCCGGGCGTCTCGATGAGCAGGCAGTTCAGCGCCTGGAGCAGGCGACGGTTCTCGTCGGGCTCATCGCCCGCCCAGTCGCGCCACAGGACGTACGGCACCGGGCCGAACAGCGTGCCGGCATCGGAGCGGAACGTGCCGGCCTGGACCAGTGCGACGCGGTAGCCGGAACCCAGGTCCCGTCGCCAGTCGACCGCGTCGTTGATGGCCATCAGGGCCGCGGCCGACCTCGATCGAAGTCGACGTGATACGACGACGCGGTCGGTTCCGACTGGCCCTGGTACTTCGACCCGAGCTCCGGGGAGCCGTACGGCCGCTCCACGGGCGAGCTCATGCGGAAGAAGCTGATCTGGCCGATGCGCATCCCGAAGTACAGGGCGATCGGCAGGTTCGCCACGTTGGAGAGCTCCAGCGTGAGATTCCCCTTCCAGCCCGGATCGACGTAGCCGGCCGTGGAGTGGATGAGCAGGCCCAGCCGGCCGAGCGAGCTCCGCCCTTCGAGCCTCGCGACGAGGTCGTCGGGCAGCTCGATCCACTCGAGGGTCTGGGCAAGGACGAACTCCGTCGGGTGGAGGATGAACGGCTCGTCATCGTCGACGGTGAGCAGCTCCGTCAGGTCGGGCTGTGGCGAGCGGGGATCGATGTACGCGTACCGGTTGTTGCGGAAGACCCGGAACGTCCGGTCGAGATGAAGGTCGACCGATGACGGCTGCAGATCCACCGGCTGGTACGGACGGATCGTGACGCGTCCCTGCTCGAGCTCGGTCCGGATGTCGCGGTCCGAGAGGACGCTCACCGCTTGCCTCCGCCGCCCCCGCCCGTGTCGCGCTCCGCGTACAGCGTGTCGACCTCGCGCTTGAGGGCCTCCAGGTCGTCGAAGCTCTGGTAGACCGAGGCGAAGCGGATGTACGCGATCTGGTCGATCTCGCGCAGCTTGTCCATCGCCATCGCGCCGATCCGCTTGGACGGCACCTCGCTCGCGCCGGCCGAACGCAGCTCCGCCTCGATCTCGTCTGCGGCCTGCTCGGCAGCACCCGAGGGGACGGGACGACGCGTCAGCGCCTTGCGCAGGCCGCTGACGAGCCGATCGCGATCGAAGTCCTGCCGCGACCCGTCGCGCTTGAGGACGACCAGCCGGGCCGCCTCGACGCGCTCGTAGGTCGTGAAGCGGGTGGAGCATGACGGACATTCGCGACGTCGCCGGATCGTCTGCGCGTCGTCGAGGTCGCGCGAGTCCACGACCCGGGTATCCCGAGTCCCGCACTGCGGGCAGCGCACTTGGATCCTCCTCGAGGTCGCCGGTCGGCTGTCAGAACGACGGTGGACTGCGTTGCCACCCTCGCCCTGACAGCCGAAGGTTTGCGTTCGCACCACTAGGGGTTGTGGTGTCCAGGCGAGGATACCACTACATGCTGGGGTCCGGCCCTCCGTCGACGCCACCCTCGCCGGTGCCCGTGACCATCGGCGCGACGGGCGGCCCGCCGACCGGCGTGGTCGGCATGGGTGCCGGGACCGCCGACACCGGGATGGGCGTCGGCGGGCGCGATGGTCGGGATCCGCCACGGGCGCGCTGCGTGCCCGGCGGCAGCGTCTCCGCGACACGCCGCGCGACCAGGCCCGCGGCCTCCCGCGCGTGGCGCAGGTTGAGGGCGGCGCGCTTGAGCGAGGTCTGCGCCTCCAGCTCGCGCGGACCACCGCGCGTCGCGATCAGGCCGCTGCGTCCGTGCTCCGCGAGCCCGACGGCGCGCTCCGCGCGCTCGAGCTCGCGGGCGTAGGACGGCGGCACGTCGGTCAGTCCGACGGGTCCTCGAAGCGCACGCGCATCGGCGATCTCGGAACGGAGCTCGTCACCCGCCTTCGCCAGCACCTCGGCGAGCGCGTCGGCGTCGATCTCGTGGCGCCGGATCTCGTCGAGCCCACCGATCACCGGGTCGATGGTCCGCCCGAAACGGATGTCGAGCTCGGCGACGGCCCGCTGGAACCGCTCGTGCTCCCGTGTGCGAGCCACGAGCTGCGACGCACGCTGGAGGACCAGCAGGAACAGGGCGGCCAAGGCCAGGAACAGCGCCAGCGGGAGGATGATCCGCGGCTCCATCGCGTCCCCGGCTCGGCTCGGCGGCCTCGCGTCAGCCGCTGCCGCGGCGGGCGCGGATCTCGGCGGCCAGGGCGGGCCCGACCTCGAAGAGGTCGCCGACGACGACGAGGTCGGCGAACTCGGCGATGGGCGCGTCCGGGTCGCGATTGATGGCGACGATCGTCTCGGCGGTCTGCATGCCGACCTTGTGCTGGATCGCGCCCGACACGCCGAGGGCGAGATACAGCGCCGGCTTCACGATCTTGCCGGTCTGGCCGATCTGGCGCGCGTACGGGATCCAGCCCGAGTCGACGGCGGCTCTCGTCGCGCCGACGACACCGCCCAGCTCCTTGGCCAGCTCCTCGACGATGCGGAAGCCGTCCGGGCCCGCGACGCCACGGCCACCGGCGACGACGACACGCGCCTCCTCGAGCGAGGCTTCCGCGCCCGCTTCGGCGACGCGCTCGACGATCTTCACCGCGGGCACGCGGTCCTCGCCGCTGGCCGGCGCGGTCGTCACGTCACCGGCGCTCGCGGCCGGCGAGGCGGTGACGGCGTTCGGGCGCACGGTCACGATGCCGTGATCCCCGGTGAAGGTGCTGTGCGTGACGAGCTTCCCGCCGAAGACGCTCATCTCGACCAGCGGTCGACCGTCCGCGACGCTCACCGCGGTCGCGTTCGTCAGGACCGGCCACCCGGTGAGCCCGCTGAGGATGCCCGCGACGTCGCGTCCGTCGGGCGTCCCGCCGATCAGGATCCACGAGGCGTCTTCGCTGTTCGCGGCGACCTCCGTCGCGATGCGCTGCGGCGCGACGACGTCGGCGAGATCCGCCGCGCTGACGGCGGTGACCGGTCCCCCGGTGAACGACGCGAGCTCCGTCGCCGCAGCGCCCGGATCCTCCGCGACCACGATCCCCCGGACCTCGCCCGCGCCGGCGTCGGCGAGCGCCCGGGCGACCGTCGCGACCTCGGTGGACAGCTTCGTGAGCGCGCCGTCGGCGACCTCGCCGACGACCAGGATGCCGGCCATCAGATGATCCTCCGGCCGGCGAGGAAGTCGGCGACCTCCTTCGCGGCCTCGGCCGCGGGACCCTTGACGACCTTCGTCGCCCCACGAGCGGGCGGTGGCGCACTGTCGACGACCTTCGTCGACCAGCCACCGGGCGGGGTCGACGCGCCGTCCCGGAGATCGTTGAGCCCCCTCGACGCGATCTCCTTCGAGCGGGCGGCCATGATCCCCTTGAGCGACGGGTAGCGCGGTGCGCCGAGCGCCTGGGTGCAGGAGATGAGCGCCGGCATCGGCGCTTCGAGGACGTCATAGCCCCTGGCCGACAGGCGGCGGACGCGGACGGTGCCGCCGGCTGGATCAGGCTCGATCTTGGCGGCGTAGCTCAGGTAGGGCACGCCCATCAGCGTCGCGACGCCCGCGGGCACGATGCCCATGGTCCCGTCCGAGGTGTCGACCCCTGCAAGGATCAGATCGGCGCCGATGTCCTTCAGGGCCGCGGCCAGGATGCGCATCGTCGTCGGGTGCGTCCGATCCGGCCAGCTGGCTGTCCGTGACCAGGACGCCGCGGGTCGCGCCCATCGCCAGGGCCTTGCGCATCGTGTCCGTCGCGTTCGACGGCGCCATCGCGACGATCGTCACCTCGCCGCCGTGCGCCTCCACGAGCTGGAGCGCCGCCTCGAGCGCGTACTCGTCGTTGCCGTTCACCACGGACGGCGCTGCGGCGCGGTCGAGGCGTCCGTCGGGGCCGAGGCGTTCGGCGCCCGACGCGGGATCGGGGACGGGCTTCGTCAGGACGGCGATGTGCAAGGGGCGGACCTCCGTGGGGCAAGGAGGCGGTCGATCGCGATCAACTCCCCGCCAGGAGGGCGCGCGCGATGACGAGCCGTTGGATCTCTTGGGTGCCCTCGTAGAGCTGCGTGATCTTGGCGTCCCGCATCATGCGCTCGACCGGGTACTCGTCGATGTAGCCGTAGCCGCCGAGGACCTGGACCGCGTCCGTGGTCACGGCCATCGCGGCATCACCGGCGACGAGTTTACACAGGGCAGCCCAGCGGGCCGCGTCGGGCACTCCGGCTTCGATCTCGACACACGCCTTGTACAGGAGCTGCCGGGCGGCCTCGGTCCGGGCGTCCATGTCGGCGAGCATCGCAGCGACCATCTGCAGCTCACCGATGGGCTTGCCGAACTGGCGGCGCTCCTTCGCATAGCGCGTGGCGACCTCGAGCGCGCCCTGCGCGATGCCCACGGCCTGGGCCGCGATGCCCGGGCGGCTCCGCTCGAAGGTCCGCATCGCGATCTTGAAGCCCTCGCCCGGCGCGCCCAGCAGGTGATCGGCCGGCACACGCACGCCGTCGAAGCGCAGCTCCGCCGTGGGGCTGCCGCGGATGCCCATCTTGTGCTCGAGCCTTGCGACACCGAAGCCGTCGCGGTCCGTCTCGACGACGAACGCCGATAGCCGGCGGCTCGGCTTCTCCGCGTCGGGATCGGTGACCGCGAAGACGACGACGAGATCGGCCACCGAGCCGTGGCTGATGAAGCGCTTGCCGCCATCGATGACGTAGTCGTCGCCGTCGCGGGTCGCCTTCGTGCGGAGGGCGGATGCGTCCGAACCCGCCTCGGCTTCGGTCAGCGCGAACGCGATGAGCTGCTCGCCGGAGGCGAGCTTCGGCAGCCAGCGCGCCCGCTGCTCCTCGGTGCCCGCGAGGAGGATGGGCAGCGACGCCAGCTCCTGGACCGCGAGGATCAGCCCCGTCGTCGCGCACGCGCGGCTGAGCTGCTCGATGGCGAGGATCGTCGTGAGCAGGTCGCCGCCGATGCCGCCGTACTGGGTGGGGAACGGCAGCGCGAGGATGTCGTGGTCGGCGAGGAGCCGGCGGACGTCCTGCGGGAACTCGGCGGAGCGGTCGATCTCGGCAGCGCGGGGGGCGACCTGCTCGTCGGCCAGGACCCGCACCGCGTCGCGGAGCATCGCTTGCTCTTCGGTCAGGCGGTACGGGCTGGAGTGGTCCGACCCGGGGCTCGTGGCGGTCTCCGACACCGCGGGCATCCTAGCATCGGGCGGGTTCGCGACCGGCAGGCTGGATCGGGATCGACCCGGCGTCCGATCCGTTCGAGCCCGCGGTTCGATCCACGCTGGTCGGGGCTTCCCCTCGGAACGGGCGCGGCGTAGAGTCCGCTCGCGCGCGGTCGTTCTCCGGGGAAGGTGGCTCGTGTCGGATCAGCTGTTGCTCCTGGCGCTTGCGGCGGCGGTCGTCCTGGCTGTCCTGGCCGTGATGACCCTCCTGCGCCGACCCACGCCGGCGACGGCGCCGGACAGTCCGTACGCCGCGTCGACCGAGGGCGAGAAGCGCTGCCCGAAGTGCTCGATGGGCAACCTGTGGACCGAGCGCACGTGCAGCAACTGCGGGGCGCGCCTGCCCGGATGAGCCCCGCGACGGGCGTCGAGGCCGCGACGTCCGTCGCCCTGGCACTGGCTTCCTCGCTGGGACTGTCGGTTTCGTCCGTGTCGGTCCTGCATGCCGGCGCCAACGTGTCGCTGCGGCTGTCACCGGCGTCGGTCGTGGCGCGCGTCGTCGCCGAGGTGGGGCGCTGGCGTGGCGACGACGGGTTCCCGGACGCGTCGCGGGACGTCGCCGTCGCGCGCGCCGCGGTCGCCCACGGCGGTCCGGCCATCGCGCCGTTGCCGGAGCCACTCGGCGGGCCCCACCGGGCCGACGGCCGGATCGTCTCGTTCTGGGAGCTGGTCGACGTCATCACCGACGATCGCGGCTACGACGACCCGGTCGGGACCGGTCGGGCGTTGCGGCGGCTGCACTCGGCGCTGGAGGCGGCCGGCCCGGCCCTGGACCTGCCGGCGCTGCCTGTGTGGGGCGACACCGTGTCGTGGATCCGGGCCGCGCCGCGGCTGTCGGAGGTGGATCGCGACTGGTTGCTCGACCTCCATGCGCGGCTCTCGGCGCGGATCATCGGGATGGGCCTGCCGTGGCAGCCGGTCCATGGCGATGCACATCCCGGGAATGCGCTCGTGACGGCCGATGGCGTGCGCTGGACCGACTTCGAGGAGACCGGGGCGTGGCCGGTCGAGTGGGACATCGCGTGCCTGATGACCGGCCTGCCGTTCGGCCGCGACGTCGAGGCGATCCACGCGATGCTGGCCGCCTACGGACGCGATCCGCGTGACCCGCTCCTGGAGCCGTTCCTCGCCGCGCGGATCCTGACGGCCTCGTCGTGGCTCGCCCTGACCGGCGACTACCGGGGCGTCCCGATGGGCGACCGCCTCGCGCAGCAGCTGGCCTGGCTCGAGGCGACCCAGGGCCGCTGACGGCGCTGCCCGGCGGCGATCCTTGGGCCCTGCTCACGCGCGGTCCAGTCGGCGGAGTGCCTCCAACGCGGACGCGTAGTCCCGATGGCGCGGCCGAGTGCCCAGCGCTTCATCAAGGCCGACGAACCGCCGGCGCTCGGTGCGTCCGGTCGCGGCTGGGTCGAAGGCGGCAAACGCTGAGTGGACACCCGGCGGGACCTCGAGATCGTCCCACCATCCAGCGAACACGTCGACCGGATCCGGGCACACGGCGCGGAAGCTCGCGGAGCGGATCCGAACGGTGTGGAGGGCCTCGCTCGACCAGAGCGCCACGAGCACATGCGTTACCGACCGCCACGGCGATCGGCGTCCCAGTCGCTCGGCGACGGCCTGTCGCGAGCCATCGACGCTTGGCGTTGTAGCTCACCGAACGTGTCCTGCACGTTCGGGAAACGGGTGCGGTTCTCGAGGTGGAGCAGATCCCCGCGTTCGAGTCGACCAGGCCACGACGTCGCCGCGACCCGCGAACTGGTAGTGCTGGTACGGCTCGTCAAGAGCGATGTCGATCCTCGGGCGCGCCAAGCCGCGCGGCCTCCAGCTCGCCCATCGCGGCGTGCACCGGATCCTCGTCCGGTCGTCTGGCGCCTTGCCCTCGTGGGTCGACCAGGTCCACCTCGAGCCGGCGACCGAGCGCCGACGCGATGGCCGCGTATGCCTGGACCGACGCGGCATGCCCGCACTCGATCCAGTGGAGTCTGGGCGACCGAGAGTCCGCTTCGAGCGGCGAGATCACGCAAGGTCCATCCTCGCCGGCGCCGCTCGACGCGGATGACCTCGCCGAGGTGCCCGCCGACGCGCGCCACGTGATCGCCCAGGTTCGGGATCGCCATGATTCTGATGCCATTGAACAGGGCGTCACTTGACGGCGACTTATCGGCCCTCCAGCGCCGCGTGCCGGGCGCCATAGGCCACGTGTGTTAGATCACATCGAACAGAGGCCCGCCTCAGGGCGCCGGACCGCGCGATCGTGTTCGATGTCATCGGAAGTCGCATCCGGAGCCGCCTGGCATGCGGCGCGAGACCCGCGATCGCCTGGGGCGGGATCGCCATGTTTCTGATGCCATTGAACAGGGCGCCACTCGGCGGCGACCGATCGGCCCTCACGTGCCGCGTCAGGAGCGCCGTGGCCCACGTGCGTTCGATGACATCGAACACAGGGGTGCGTCGTGGCGCGAGAGACCGCGATCCTGTTCGATGTCGTCGGAAAAGGCGCGCTGAGCTGCCGCGCGGCCGGGCGGCGCGGGCCGATCGGCGACGGTCGCGCTTAGACCACCGGCAGTGCGCGACCCGGCGGGACCGGCCGGCCGGTGCCCGGCACGATCGCCGCGGCAAGGAGCTCGCTGATGTCCTGGGACGTGACCGGCGAGTCGGAGCCGACGCCCCGGCCCGCGTCGGTGAGGCCGTCACGCAGCATGACCATGCAGAACGGGCAGGCGGTGGCGAGGGTCTCGGCGCCTGTGGCGATGACCTCGCTGGTCCGTGCCGCGTTGATGCGCGTGCCGCGTGTCTCCTCCATCCACATCCGTCCGCCGCCCGCCCCGCAGCAGAACGTCTGACGCCCCGACCGCTCCATCTCGACCAGCGAGAGCCCCGGCACGGCGCCCAGCACCTCACGCGGTGCGGAGATCACGCCGTTGTAGCGCGTCAGGTAGCACGAGTCGTGGAGCGTGACCGATCGATCCGCCGGCAACCCATCCGAGCCCAGGACCAGCCGCCCCGCCGAGACCAGCCCGGCGAGGTACGTCGAGTGGTGCTCCACCCGGAACGTCCCGCCGAGCTGCCCGTACTCGTTGCCGATGGTGTTGAAGCAATGCGGGCACGCGGTCACGATCGTCCGCTCGCCCATCCCGTAGCGGTTGAGCGTCTCGACATTGCCCGTCGCGAGGATCTGGAACACGTACTCGTTGCCCATCCGGCGGGCCGGGTCGCCCGTGCACGACTCTTCCTGGCCCAGCACCGCGAACGACACGCCCGCCGCGTCGAGACACGTCGCGACCGCGCGCGCGACCCGCTTGTTGCGCTCGTCGAACGCCGCCGCGCAGCCCACCCAGTAGAGGACCTCCAGGGCATCCAGCTCGCCGGCAGCGGCCACCGACGCCACCGTCCGTACCTCGAACGGCAGCCCTCGTGTCCAGTCGAGCCGCGCCGTGGGCGGCTGACCCCACGGGTTCGCCACGCCCTCCATGCCCCGGAACGCCGCGTTCAGCTCCTGCGGGAAGCGCGACTCCTCGAGCACCAGGTTCCGGCGCAGGCCGACGATCTTGTCGACGTGCTCGATGAGCACCGGACACGCCTCGACGCACGCCCCGCACGTCACGCAGTCCCAGACCGCGTCGTACGGGATCGCGGTGTCCACGATGGGCTTGCCGAGGGCGGCCACGTCGATGAGCGCCGGACCGCCATACGACTCCCGCACGGCCGCCGAATCGGGGATCAAGGGAGCCCCGTGCTCGGCCTCCTTGGCCATGTCCCGGACGCCCATGATGAACGTCTTGGGGTTCAGCGGTTTGCCGGTGGTCCAGGCAGGACACGCCTGCTGGCAGCGGCCGCACTCGGTGCACGTGAACCCGTCGAGCATGTCCTTCCACGACAGGTCCTCGAGGGTCTTCACGCCGAACGTGGCGTCCTCGGCCTCCAGGTCCATCGCGGGCAGCTCGCCGCGCGGCCGCAGCTTGCGGAAGAACGCGTTGGGGAACGCGGTGATGATGTGCAGGTGCTTCGAGTTCGAGAGGTACACGAGGAACGTGGCGATCACGATCATGTGCGACCACCACGCGATCCCGAACAGCGTCGTCGCCGCCGCGTCATCGAGCACGCCGCCGAGCCAGCCCCCCACCGCGTTCGACAGCCACGCGCCGGGCTGTTCGCCGTACGCCGCGACCTCGAGGATCTCCGCGAGCAGGAACGTGCCCACCGAGCCGCCGATGAGCGCGAGGATGATCAGCGCATCGCGCGTGTACGAGAGCCGTCGCGGGCGCGTCACCAGGCGGCGATACAGCGCCCAGCCGACGCCGGCCAGCGTGATCACGGCGACGGTGTTCTGGAGCCAGGTGATCGCGGTCCAGATCGCGCCGTCGAACGGGATCGAGAGCACGACCTCGATGAGTCCACCGGTGACGATGTTGGCGGGCTCGATCGTGAGCAGGACGAAGCCCCAGAAGATCGCCAGGTGGAGGATCGCCGCGCGCGGATCCCGGAACATCCGCGTCTGCACGACCGCGTAGCGCACGAGGCCGGCGAAGCGGTCGAGCGGACGCTCGGTCAGGACGGCCGGCTTGCCGGTCGCGAACACCCGCAGGTGCCGCGCCATCGCCAGCGCGAAGTACGCGACCGCGCCGTAGAACAGCACGAACACCAGCGGATAGAACGGGACGGCGGCGAACGGCTCGAACAGCGTCACGGCGTCACGGCGTGCCGTCGGGCAGATCGTTCCGGCCCGCGGCGCGGGCGGCCGCGTGGTCGAACGGTCCGGCCAGCGTCTCCAGGGCGTGACCAAGGAGCGGGATGACGGTCTCGAGGGACTCCAGGGCACCCTTCGGCGAGCCCGGGACGTTGACCACGAGGCTCCCCGCCCGCACACCGACGATCCCGCGCGAGAGCGCCGCGAACGGCGTCGAGCGACGACCGTCGGCGCGCATCGCCTCCGCGATGCCCGGGATCTGGTAATCGATCACGGCGGCCGTCGCCTGCGGCGTCACGTCACGCGGCGTCAGCCCCGTCCCGCCCGTGGTCACGACCAGCCGGTGGGCGGCGGTCCCGGCGACGAGCGCCGCCTCGATCGCGGGCTGATCGTCCGCGATGACGAGCCGTTCGACGAGATACCCGGCCTCGGCCAGCCGGTCCGCGAGGGCCTGGCCCGAGGTGTCCTCGCGCGTCCCGGCGGCGCTCCGATCGGACGTGGTGATGACGAGCGCCGAGACCTGGGGCGGCAGCGACGGCCGGCTCATGACGCGGTCAGCTGCCCTTGCGCGGCCGACCGCCGCTGATGCGGCCCTTCGTCCGGTCGCCCGGCCTGCGCTTCGATCGATCGGCCTCGCCACGTTCGCGGGTCCATTCGCCGGACTTGCCGCCGGTCTTCGAGACGAGCCGCACGCCGCGGATCTCGACACCGCGTTCGACGCCCTTGACCATGTCGTAGATGGTGAGCGCCGCGACGGAGGCGGCGGTCATCGCCTCCATCTCGACGCCGGTCTGGGCGGTGGTCGCCGCCTCGGCGCGGATGCGCAGCACGCTCGCCGCCCGGTCGGGGGTGATGCCCACGACGAGGTCCGTCAGCGGCAACGGGTGACACAGCGGGATGAGCTCCGACGTGCGCTTGCCGCCCATCACGCCGGCGAGCTCGGCCACGGTCAGGACATCGCCCTTGGGTCCGCCGCCGTCGATGACGAGGCTGAGCGTCTCGGCCGAGACGGCGACCTCGGCTTCGGCGACGGCTCGACGCGCGGTGATGGGCTTGTCGCTGACGTCGACCATGCGCGGCCGACCGCCGCGGTCGACGTGGGTGAGGCGGCGCCGCTCGGCGCGGGTGGCCGGGGTGCGTTCCATCACGCGGATGCTAACCGGCGGCCGGGCGCTCGCGAGGGGCGCGCCAGCCAGGCACTCAGCCGCGGTCGAGCCAGCGCAGCTCCACTTCGGCTCCGGCCGGCAGCCGGTCGACCGATTCCGGCACGACGGCGAGGGCGTCCGCCGCCGCGAGGGCGGACATCACGTGGCTCCCCTGCCCACCGGCGAGCCGGACGCGGACCCGGCCGGCGCCGTCCCGCTCCGGACCGCCGTCGCCGTCGCGCAGCGCGGTCACGCGCTGGAAGCCGCGGCGACCCGGGCTCTTCGAGACGGGCTCCTCGAGGACCGCCCGATCACGCGGCCGCAGCAGGTCGCGATGGCCCGCGAGGCGTCGCAGCGCCGGTCGGACGAACAGCTCGAACGTCACGAACGACGAGACCGGGTTGCCCGGCAGGCCGAACAGGAGCACGGGTCGGCCCTCGCCGGCGGCGCGCGCGAACGCGAACGGCTTGCCGGGCTGCACGGCGACGCGCCACAGGGAGACCGATCCGGCCAGCTGCTCGAACGCGAGCCGGACCACGTCATACGGACCGACCGAGACGCCGCCCGAGACGACGATCGCGTCCGCGCCGGCCTCGACGGCGCGGCGCAGCCGGTCCGCGACATCGGACAGCACGTCCTTCGCGATGCCCAGCTCCAGCGCCTCGGCGCCCGCCTGCCGGACGAGCGACCGGACGCCCGGCCCGTTCGCATCGGGGATGCCCGCGCTTCCCAATGCCTCGCCGGGCCCACGCACCTCGTCGCCCGTCGCGAGCACCCCGACCACGGGGCGCCGTCGCACGACCAGCTCCGTGACGCCGGAGCCGGCGAGGAGCGCGACCGCTGCGGGCGTCACGACATCCCCGGGCTCCCGCAGGAGCGCACCTGCCTCGACGTCACTGCCGGCCCGCCGGATCGAGCCACCCGGGGGCACCACCTCGTGGACCAGGATCCGCGACGGCAGCGGCCCGGTCGCATCCCGCCCGCGTCCACCGACGTCGCCCGCCGCATCCACGGGGCTGGTCGCCTCCACGGGGACCACCGCATCCGCGCCCCGTGGCACGGGTGCGCCGGTCGCGATCCGGATCGCCGTCCCGGAACGGACCTCCTGCGCCGACGCCGACCCGGCCGGCACCTCCCCGATGACGTCGAGCGTCGAAGGGGCTGCCTCCCCCGCCCCGCTCGTATCCGCCGCGCGGATCGCGTAGCCATCCATCGCGGAGTTGTCCCAGGGCGGCAACGACGTCGCGGCGACAGCCGCTTCCGCCACCACGCGCCCCAACGCCGCCTCGGGCGTGAGCCGCTCGGTCTCGGCCAGCGCCGACACCCCGTCGAGCACGCGCTCCAGCGCCTCCTCGACGGTCAACAGTCGCTCGTCGCTCACGCGCGCCCCAGGCTCGAGCGGGCGAGCCGCTCCCGGATCGCCGCCGTCGCGCCGCGACGGGTGAGCATCCCTCGCAGGGCCGCGCCCGCATCGCCCGCGACGACCGCGAGCCCGTCCGTCCCCGCGCGCCGCAGATCGTCGAGCGCGTCCCACAACAGCCGTTCGCCGTCCAGCAGCGGTGCCGCGGGCGGGCGGGCCATGATGTCCTCGGCCCGTGTCGTCGCTCGCGCACGTCGGCCGACCCGTCGCACGCGATCGAGCCCGATGACGCCGACGACCTGGCCATCGGCGACCACGGGGAGGCTCGTCGCCAGGCCGTCGGGCATGAAGCGGTCGGCGAACACATCGAGCGTGAGGTGCGGCGAGACCTGCGGCAGGTCGGTCTCCATCACGTCCGCCACGCGCACACCGACGAGCGCCTGCTCGATCGCCATCCGCCGTTCCACGGCCGATGCACCGGTCGTGACGAACCACCCGAGCGACAGCAGCATCACGCCCGTCGACGGGCTCACCGTGAGGGCGACGAGCATGCCGATGCCGGCGACCGTCCAGCCCGTCGCCCGCCCCAGCACCGATGCCAGGCGTGTGGCGCGCCGCGCATCGCCGGTCCGCTGCCAGGCCAGCGCCCGGACGATGCGGCCGCCGTCCAGGGGCAGGCCGGGCAGGACGCTCAGCAGGGCGAACGCGCCGTCGAGCGTCCCGACGACGAGCAGGCCCGCTGCCACGGCCGCGACCGCGTCCTCCCCGTCGAGCAGCGAGAACCCGATGGGCACCAGCAGCAGCGCGATCGCGATCGAGAGCGCCGGGCCGACGATCGCGATGAGCATCTCGTCGCGCGGCGTGCGCCCCTGGACGTCGAGCGGCGAGACGCCGCCCACGAAGCCCAGGATCACCGACCCGGGGTCGACGCCCAGCCGCCGCGCCGTCAGCGCATGGGCGAGCTCATGGGCGACGACGCAGAGCAGCACGGCGATGGCGCTGGAGCCACCGACGATCCAGTGCACGACCGTCGGCAGTCTGCGGCGCAGCGGCGGTCGCGAGCTGCGCTCCCAGGAGCGTGACGAGCGCGAGGAGCAGGACCCACGCCAGCGAGACCCGGATCTCGATGCCCGCGATGCGGGCGATGGCCAACCCCTCGGACCCCACGGGGGCGAGCCTAGCCCGCCGGGCGACCCGGCGCCACGGTCCGCCCGGAGGTGACAGCCGCTGACTTGGCCGGCTTGGGGACGTGCCGCCCGGCCCAGCGGACCACCAGGTACGACAGCCCGACGATCACGCCACCCAGGACCAGCGTCGTCTCGAGCCAGAACTGCTCCGGGAACAGCTGGACCAGGCGGTCGGTATTCGGGTCGAAGTTGAAGTTCCCGCCCGGGAACAGCAGCTCGTGGAACAGCTGGAACATCGTGTCGAACGCGACGAGTCCGGTCAGGCCCAGCGCGACCGTCATGACGGCCGTCACGCGGGCACCACGACGGACCCGCTTCCAGAAGCGGACCGAGCCGCGCGTGGCCAGCCTGGCCACGATCATCACGACGACGGCGATGAGCGTGACCCCCGCGAAGCCGACGAACACCGTACGCACGTCACGCATGTGGCCACGCTCGGCCTCGTTCAGCACCGGCTGGCCGAGGACCTGGACGTCGAAATCGGGTGGCCCGAGGACGAGGTCGGCGAGGATCGAATCGGTGGCGGTCCTGAGGTCGTCCGGGCCGTAGCCCGTCTTGAGACCCGACTCCGCGTGCGCCTGGCCGATGCCGACCCAGATCGGGTTGAACAGCACGGCGACCGCCACCGCGACGATGAGGATGCCCGTCGCGAGGCCGATGATCAGCGCCGCGATCGTCCCGAGGAACGCGCCCACCGCGCGACGCAACGGCGCGCGCCTGGGCGTGGCGGCGCTGCCCGCCGCGCCATCGACGACCGCCACGGTGGCCGCAGTGGCGGCGACGTCACCGGGTTGCGCCGTGCCCGCCGCCACGGCGTCCGCCGCCGGATCCGTGACGATGGCTCCGTCCGCGGCGGCGCGGTGCGCCGCTGCCGCGCGTGTCGCGGCTTCGGCGGCCGCGGCGGCGAGCGCGGCAGCCTCCTTGGCTTCGGCGGCCGCAGCGAGCGCTTCGGCGGCGACGGCGGCCGCCTCGGTCGGATCGCGGTCCGCCACCTCGGTCAGCCGGGTCGCGGCGGCTTCCGCCGCAGCGGCAGCGGCGGTCGCGGTCGCGGCGGCATCCGCGGCAGCCGCCGCGGCTTCGAAGACGGGATCGGCCTCGCTCGGGGGCTCACCCGTGAGCGTGCTGTCATCGGATGGTGCGGCGCCCGCGCTCTCGGCCGCGTCCTGGTCGACCCCCGCCACGGCGGCCGCAGCAGCGGCGGCGGTCTCCGCCGAGTCCCGGGCATCGGCGGCGGCTTCCGCCGCCTCGGCGGCTTCGGCGGCCGCGGCATCGGCGGCGTCGCGCGCATCGGCGACGGCCTCGCTGGCGGTGGCCGGTTCGAGCGTCGGGACCGTCTCGCCGGAAGGCTCGTCGCCGGTCGCGTCGACCGATCCGCCGTCCACCAGCGGCTCGGTCGCATCCGACGAGGCGGTCGCGGGCGGCGTGGCCTCGGACGGCGTGTCGCCGACCGGCGCCTCGTCGGGGGACCCGGCCGTGCGAGGCCGGCGAGGCCGGCGGCGTCCCGGCCGGCTGGCTCTCGGGGGGCGCGTCCGACGGTGCCGTCTCGTCCGACGTCGGGTCGTGGGATCCGGACACGAAGCCCCTACTCCTCTTCGAGGGTGCGGGCCTGCTCCCACCAGCCCTCGATGATCAGATCGGGCGGCGGATCCCAGTTCAGCTCGGTCGCGGCGCGATGGACGCGGTCGCGGAACGCCGGCAGCTCGAGCGCGAGGATGTCCCGGAGCCCCTCGATGCTGCCCTGGACCAGCAGCTGATGCTCCCGCTGCCCGAAGCCCGCCAGGTTCAGCATCAGCGCCTCGTCACGCCAGGTGACGACGTCGTTGGGCGTCGCCTTGACGTGGTCTGCCAGGTACTGGCGACGGGTCGGTGTCTCCGACACCTCGAGCAGGATGCCCGTGGTGAAGATGCCCTCCTTCTCGAGGCGGGCGAGGTACACGGGCTCGATGCGCGACAACTCGGTGATCGGCGGCACGCGGGATCGGCTCCCCTTCGACGACGGATGTCCGCGGATGATGCCATGGCGCGCCGGACGGTGGCGCTGGGACGTTCGTCGCCTGCCGGCGCCGATGGGGCTGCTCAGCCGCGCGACGGGTCGAGTGCCAGGAGGGCCGCTCCATGCGCCGGCGAGCGCGAGCAGCGCACGAGACGGGCCCGCGGGACGACCCGTCGCACGCCTCCCTCGAGTCGTTCGAAGAACGCCGCGTCCTGCGTGCCGAAGACGGCCCCGGCGAGCACGACATCCGGATCCGAGCGCCTCATCCGAAGCCGGGTGGCGATCGCGCCGGCCATGCCCGCGAGCTCGTCCGCCTGCCGGTCGATGATCGCGCGCGCCACGGCGTCACCGTCCATCGCCGCCTGGAACACGACCGGCGCGAAGGACCGCACGCGCAGCCAGTCCGGTCCCTCGTAGAGCGTCTTCACGAGCGAGTCGACGCGGCGCAGCCCGGCCGCCTCGGGGATCCGCTGCCGGAGGATCGTGGACGGTCCGCGGCCGTCCCACGCCCGGACCGCCGCCCGCAGGCCTTCCATCCCGATGTCGCCGCCGCCGCCCCAGTCGCCCGAGATGGACCCCACCGCCGGGAACCGCCAGCGCCGGCCGTCGGCCGCCAGCCCGGCCGCATTGGTCCCCGCACCGCAGATGAGGACGATGCCCCAGCCGCGGTCCGTCCCCGCACGCAGCCCGGCCCATGTGTCGTTGACGACCTCGACTCGCACGGCGAGGTCGAGCGGCGCGATCGCCGCGCGAAGCTGTCGCTCGTCGGACGGGTAGTCCGCACCGGCGAGCGCGAGCACCGCGGCGTCGACCACATCGCCGGTCGCGAGCCCGGCCTCCGCGCGCAGTCGCGCGACGAGGGCCGCCAGACGTGTCATGCCCTCGGCCATCCCGACGGCCTGGTGCGACACCGTGGGCCCCCGGACCGACGCCAGCACGCCGCCCGACGCGTCGAGCAGCAGCGCCTCGGTCTTCGAGTTGCCGCCGTCCACCCCCAGGACGAGGCGCCTCCCGGCGGTCATGCCGGGACGGTGGCGCGGACCTCGTCGCCCAGCTCGTCGATCGTGACGAACGTCGCGCCCGCGTCCCGCATCCGTGGCAACAGCCGGTCCACGGCGCCCGGCGTGGGGGTCGGCCACGCATGGAGCAGGACGATCGCGTCGCCCGGCGCCTCGGCCAGGCCCAGGGTGAGCGCCGAGGCGATGCCATCCTCGGTCGCGGCGATGTCCCAGTCGCGCGGGTCCACGTCCCAGCCCACGTGCCGGTAGCCGGCCTGTTCGAGCCGGCCGCGGAGCTCCGGGTCGTTGGCGCCCGTCCCGAACGGGAATCGGAACCACGGTCGGGGATCGACGCCGACATGCTCGCGGATCGCCCGATCCGCAGCGCGGACGTCCGTGGCGAAGCCCTCGGCGCTCAGGAGCGGCATCCGCACGTGGTAGTAGGAGTGGTTGGCCACCCGGTGTCCCGCCTCGGCGATCGCCCGGGCGACCTCGGGGTACGCCTCCACCCAGCGGCCCTGGAGGAAGAACGTCGCCCGGACCCCGGACCGGTCCAGGAGCTCCAGGAGCCGCCGCTCGCCGCCCGCGACGCACGGCCGGTCCTGATGCTCCGTGTCGAACGTGAGCGCGATCCGCTGGGTCACGATGTCGCTACTTCTCCACACCGGTGACGACGATGCCACGCGTGAACGCGCGCTGGAACAGCAGGAACAGGATGATCGGGATGACCATCGTCATGAGGGTCCCCGCCTGCACATACGCCGGGTTCCGATAGTGGATCCCGTTGAACCGCTGCAGGCCCACCGCGAGCGGCTGCAGGTCGGGCTTCGTCGACAGGTAGATGAGCGGCCCGAAGAAGTCGTTCCAGGCGTAGACCAGATGGAAGATCGCGACCGCGATGATGACCGGCCACGCCTGCGGCAGGATCACCGAGGTCAGCGTCTTGAGCGGGCCGGCGCCGTCGATCGCCGCCGCCTCGTCCATCTCGCGCGGGATCGTGAGCAGGTACTGGCGGAGCAGGAACACGTCATAGGCGTTGGCGAAGAACGCCGGCACCAGGAGCGGCAGCCACGTCCCCACCCAGCCGAGCTTCACGAACATCGTGTACGTCGGCACGATGGTCACCGCCGAGGGCAGGAAGATCGTGGCGATCAGGAGCGTGAACAGCAGTGACCGGCCCCGGAACCGGAAGCGCGCGAACCCGTACGCCACGAGCGTGCACGAGGCCAGCGTGCCGACCATGCCGATGAGCGCCAGCGCGATGGTGTTGAACAACAGCCTCGGGTAGTCGATGAGGTTCCAGACGTCGGCGTAGTTGCTCCAGGCCGGGGCGAGGTCCCACGCCCGCGACAGCGTCCGGTAGCTGCCGGCCCACACGATCGGCGCGTCGGGCTGCGCGGGGTCGATGAACGTCGACTGCTGGCGACCCTTCTTGACGATCGCGAGCTCGTGGATCGTGCCGTCGATGGGCACGAGGTACATGTCCAGCTCCTCGCCCTGGTACGAGAACGTCCGGGGCACGGACGGCAGGAGCGGCGCATCGAGCTCGGAGAGCTGATCGGTGGTCTTCAGCGACACGATCGCCGACCGGACGATGGGTGACAGGAAGCCCACCAGCACCGTCAGGATGAGGATCGTCAGCGCGAACGTCTTGGCGGCGTCCGTCGGGCGGCGCGGCCGGCGCAGCCAGGAGGGCCGACGGCGCCCGGCGACGGCGACGGGTCGCGACGCGACCGCGGACCCATCGGTGCGAGCGGCTCCCCCGCCCAGGACCGCCATCTAGCGCTCCGCCGCGTAGTAGACCCAGCGCCGGGACGTGCGGAAGATCGCGATCGTCAGGGCGAGCGTGATGCCGAACAGCAGCCACGCCAGCGTCGAGCCGTAGGCCATGTCCTGGAACGTGAAGAACGTCTTGTACAGGTACAGGTTGAAGAAGTACGTCTGACCGCCGGGTTCGCCGGTGCCGTTGTTGAGCACGTACGGCACGAGGAAGTACTGCATCACATCCACGACGCCCAGCACGAGCGTGTAGAAGATGACCGGCGACATCATCGGCAGGGTCACGTGCCGGAGCTGCGCCCAGAAGCCCGCACCATCGATCCACGCCGCGTCGTACAGCTCGCTGGGGATGCCCCGGAGGCCGGCGAGGTTGACGATGATCCCCGCGCCGATGCCCCAGATGCCGATGAACAGCAGGCTCGGGTAGATCCAGAAGGTCGAGTCGATCCAGTGGGGCGGCTCCTGGATGCCCACGAAGCGCAGCGCCTCGTTGATCCAGCCGGTCTCGTTGTTGAGCATGCTGCCCCACACGAGCACGCCCGAGACGAACGGGATCACGTACGGCAGGAAGAACAGGATCCGGAACAGCCCCGACGCGCGAAGGTGCCGGCTGTTGAGCGCGATCGCCAGCGAGAACGGCAGGAGCAGCACCAACGGCAGCTGCAGCGCCGCGAAGCGGAAGGTGACGCCCAGCGACTCCCACGCCTGCCCGTCGCGCAGGAGCTTCTGCCAGTTCTCGAGCCCCACGAAGCTCAGCGGCTCCGACTGGTCGAGGTTGAGGTTGGTGAACGTGAACAGCAGCGACGCGATCATCGGCGCGAGCGTGAACACGAGGAAGCCGATGAGCCACGGCGCGATGAACAGGTAGCCCCAGCGGGCCTCGCGACGGGCGAGCGTCCCCGGCCGGTGCGGGCTGCCCTGGGAGGCGCGACGGGTGCGCGGCAGCGACAGGCTGGTCATCGGTCCTCAGGCGGTCGCGGTAGGCGGTGGGCTGATGGCGACACGGTCGGTGGCTCCCGCCTGGGGGGAAGCGGGAGCCACCGGGTCCGTGTGGAGGGAGGGGCGGCGGGCGGCCGTCAGGACCAGCGCCTCGGGCCCCATCGGGCCCTCGTCACTGCTTGTCCCAGATGGCCTGGATCTCGGCCTTGAGGGCGTCGATCTCCGTGTCCATGTCCAGGCCCTGCTCGGTCTGCCAGCGGGTCGTGTACTTGCCGCCCGAGCCGACGAGGCCGAGGGTCTCGTTGTAGGCGGGCATGAACGATTCGAAGTTCGGGTTGTCGGCGTACTGGATGCCGTCGATCGCGACCTGCCAGTCGGGCTGCTGGGTGAACGTCTCGTCCTGGCCGTCGAAGAACGCCTGCTGGTCGGCAGTGCGGGCGGGCATGCCGCCGTACGTCGCGAGCAGGTCGGTGGAGCCCTCGCCGAGCAGGTAGCTGAGGACCTCGAACGCCTCGTCCGGGTGCTTGGTGCCCTTCAGGATGCGGAACGTGTCGGCGTTGAACGCCGCGGTGACCTTGCCCTGCGAGGACGGGATGGCCGCGATGTCCCAGTCGCCCTCGAGGCCCTCGAGGCCGTACGTCGACCACAGGAAGTTCTCGCTCATGCCGACATGGCCGGTGAAGAACGGGTAGCCGTCGGGGTTGATGTCCGTGCTCTGGAAGGTCGGCCCGTCCATCGACATGTGGTCGGTCCAGATCGCGTCGTAGAAGTACTTCCAGCCGGCGCGCCACGCGTCGGGGATCTGGGCGGTCTTGCCGTCGCTCGCCGCCAGGCTGCCGGCCCCGAAGTAGGCACCCAGACCGCGCATGTCGTCGCGCTGCAGCTCGAAGCCCCACTGGGTCAGGTTCTTGGGATCGAACCCGTCCTGGGTCGCGTCCTTGCCCGCCTTGTCGACGGTCAGGATCTTGCCGACCTCGCGGGCCGTGTCGTAGTCCCAGGCGCGCTTCGTGCCGTCGGGCATCGTGTACTGCTCGCCGTACTTGTGGGGCGGCTCGGCGAGGCCGGCCTCCTCGAACAGGCTCTTCGAGTAGAACAGGACCGACGGATAGATGGCGAACGGGATGCCGACCTGGCCTTCATCGAGCTTGTAGATGTCGACCGCGTCCTCGGGGAAGCCCGAGAGGTCGTAGTTCGTCTTCTGGATGTACGGGGCGAGGTCCAGCCACTGGCCGTGGAACGCGTTCGCTCCGCCGATGCCGACCGGGCCCACGATGTCGGGGCCGTTGCCCGACGAGATCTGGACGCTGAGGGCGTCGTTGGCGCCCGCGTACGGCACCGCCTCGAACGTCAGGTGGATGTCCGGATGACTCGCATTGAACTTCTCCGCCACGGCCTGTTCCACGGCCACCTGTTCGGGCGCGTCGCCGCCACCGAGACAGCAGTACCAGCCGGATCTCCACCTGGCCGGGCTGTGCCGTGCTGCCGCCGGAGGTGACCGGCGTGGCGACCGCCGCCCCGGACGGGCTGGCGGCTGCCGACGCGCCGGCCGAGGACCCTGCCGAGGCGCCCGCCGAGGACCCGGTCGACGCGGACGGTGTCGTGCCGCTGCACGCCGAGACCACGAGCGCGAGGGCCGCGACCGACGTCGCGACCCGGGACGTTCGGAAGCCCATCCGGGCACCTCCCTGCGATCGGCGCGACCGGTGATCCGGGCGCGGCGCTGCTCCGGCCGCGACCTGCGCCGCGACCACCTCCTGCTGCCGGGTCATCGGGCGGCACCCACCGGCCGCGACCGCGGGACGACATTCCGGATGCGGTCGTCCTGCCCGGACCGGACGACCACGCGATCGATGAGGTAGCGCGAGCGATCGCCGCGCACGTAGCTCCGGCCGAACTCGACGACCGAGCCGTCGGCGGCGTAGGCGAGGCCCTCGACCAGCAGCGCGGGCGACCCGGAGCGCTGGGCGAGGAGCTTGGCCTCACGGCCCCGAAGCAGGACAGGCTCGATGGTCTCGCGCGCACGGACGATGGGCGTCCCGTAGCGGGTCACCAGCACCTCGTACAGGGAGCCCCGCTCGAGGTCGGTCGCGAGCAGCCCCGGGAACCGCTCCGCGGGCAGGTGGACCTGCTCCAGGAGATACGGCTCGCCGTCGACCATGCGCAGGCGCTCGAGGTAGAGCGTGGGCGAGTCGGGCTCCAGGCCCAGCGCCTCTGCGACATGCGCCGTGGCCGACTCCGGCCGGGCGGACACGAGCCGGGTGGACGGGTCGAGGCCGCGGCTCTGCATCTCTTCGGTGAACGACATCGAGCCGGCGAGGTCGAGGTCGATGCGGGGCGGCAGCACGAACGTGCCCTTGCCCCGGGTCCGCTCGATGCGCTGCTCGCGCACCAGCTCGTCGAGCGCGCGCCGGACGGTGATGAGGCTGCAGCCATAGCGGACCGCGAGGTCACGCTCGGTCGGCACCTGTTCGCCCGCGTGCCAGTCGCCGCGATCCAGCGCGGCACGCAGATCCAGGTAGACCTGGTGATGCAGCGGGACCGGGCCCAGCTCCAGCCGGAAGTGCGCCATCCGGTCGGGTGCCTCCTCCATCGCGAGAACCGGTGACAAGGCTTGCTCATAACGTTATAACGTTTCCGTCAAGGCCCTGCGCGGCGTTCGTGCACCAACGGACGGGCGGTAGGCTCGGGCACGCAGGCAAGCCGTCGGAGGCGGGATGGGCGTCAGGGTCACGGTCGTCGGCGGTGGCAGCACGTACACCCCCGAGCTCGTCGAGGGGTTCGTGCGTCGCTACGACCGGCTGCCGGTCGACGAGCTCGTCCTCCACGACATCGACGCGGAGCGGCTCAGCATCGTCGGCGGTCTCGCGGACCGGATGGCCGACAAGGCCGACTCCCCCACCCGGATCGTGCAGACCACATCTCGCGACGAGGCGCTCGACGGCGCCGACTTCGTGATCATCCAGCTGCGGGTCGGTGGACAGGCGGCGCGGCTCATCGACGAGACACTGCCGCCCACGTTCGGGACCATCGGTCAGGAGACCACCGGGGCAGGCGGTCTCGCGAAGGCGCTGCGCACCGTGCCGGTCGTGCTCGAGCTCGCCGAGGAGGCGGCCCGTCGAGCGGCGCCGGGGGCCTGGATCCTGGACTTCACCAACCCGGTCGGCATCGTCACCCAGGCGCTGCTCGACGAGGGGCACCGCGCGATCGGGCTGTGCAACGTCGCGATCGGCTTCCAGCGCGACCTCGCGAAGCGGTTCGGGGTCGAGCCCGAGCGCGTCCAGCTGGAGCACGTCGGGCTCAACCACCTGACGTGGGAACGCCGGGTGCTCGTCGACGGCGAGGACCGCCTGCCGTCGCTCATGGATGCCGACGCGGAGTCGATCGCCCGTCAGGTCCGATTGCCGGTGGAGCTCATCCGGGCGCTGCGCCAGATCCCCTCGTACTACCTGCGCTACTTCTACGCCTTCCCCACGGTCCTCGAGGAGCAGCGGAGCGGGCACACCCGGGCGCAGGAGGTCATCGACATCGAGCGCGAGCTGCTCACGATGTACCGCGACCCGTCACTCGCGGAGAAGCCGGAGCTCCTCGCCCGTCGCGGCGGCGCCCACTACAGCGAGGCTGCGGCGCAGCTGATCGCCTCCCTGTACACCGACAAGGGCGACATCCAGGTCGTCAACATCCGCAACGATGGCGCGATGCCCGACCTGCCGGCGTCAGCCGTAGTCGAGGTCGCGGCACGGATCGGGCGCGATGGCGCCGTGCCGCTGCCCCTCGAGCCGCTGGAGCCCGATCAGCGCGGCCTCGTCCAGGCGATCAAGGCGTTCGAGGAGCTGGCGATCAAAGCCGCGGTGACCGGCGACCGGGCGATCGCCCTGCGGGCGCTGCTCGGGCACCCGCTCATCCCGGGCTACGAGGTCGCGGCACCGCTCCTGGACGCCCTCCTCGACGCGCACCGGGCGCACCTGCCGCGGTTCTTCGCGGGATCGGCCTCGGTCGCGGCGTCAGCCTCGGCCTGACCGGGCCAGCCCCCGGTCTGTCGCGCGACCGGTCGTCACAGCGGGCGCGGTTCGAGCGGCACGTCCCAGTGCGCCTGGAGGAGCTCGAAGCGGCGCGCCTCCTCCCGCTTGAACGTCTCCTGGTCGGGGAACAGGCGCTTCGCGATCTCGGCCTCGCTGTGCGACTCCATCGCCGCCCAGTCGCGGTACGTGATCGAGACGAGCACGTCCCAGTCGGCGCGGCCATCGCCGTGGAACCGCGGCGTCCACATCCGGACGTCCGTGAACCGGCCCGCCTCGAGCTGCTCCTGGAGGACCGGCCAGTGGTTCTTGCGGAAGAGGCTCACGAACTCGTCGTGGGCGCCCCAGCGCGTGACGTAGAAGTACAGGACCTGGACGGGCTCGCTGTCGGTCATGGACGCCTCCTGGGTTCAGACATGGATGCGGGCGGCCTCGCGGCGCAGGAGCTCCCACGCGCGCTCGACGTGGCGGTCCTCGGTGCGCAGGTTGCCGACGGCGAGCCGGATGGTGAATCCGTCGCGCAGCCTCGTGTGCGACAGGAAGATCTCGCCGGTCGCGTTGACGGCGGCCATGAGGGCCTCGTTCGCGCGATCGAGGCGGTCCCGGACCCCCGGCTCGTCGGCGGTCGCGGCGAGGTCGGCGGGACGGTAGCGGAAGCAGACCGTCCCGAACGGCACGGGGGCCAGGCGTTGCCAGTCGGGATCCGCATCGACCCAGGCCGCGAACCGCTGCGCCATCGCGATGTGCGCCTCGATCCGCTGGCGAAGACCGTCGATGCCGAACCAGCGCAGGTGGATCCACAGCTTGAGCGCGCGGAAGCGGCGGCCGAGCTGCGGCTGGTACTCGTTGTAGTCGCGGACGGGGCTCGTCCGGTCGAGGGTCCTCAGGTATTCGGGGCGAAGGCTGAACGCCTGATGGAGGGCGTCCATGCGCTGCGTCACCAGCAAGGACGCGTCGAGCGGCACGAACAGCCACTTGTGCGGATTGACGACGATCGAGTCGGCGCGCTCCCAGCCCGCGAACGCCGCACGCCGTTCCGGGATGAGCGCGACCGGTCCCGCGTATGCCGCATCGACGTGCAGCCACAGGCCTTCGCGTTCGGCGATCCGGGCGATCTCGTCGACGGGATCGATCGCCGTCGAGGACGTGGTGCCGATCGTCGCGACGATGGCGACCGGCGTCCGGCCGGCTGCGCGGTCGTCGGCGATCGCGCGCTCCAGGGCGGCGGCGTCCATCGCGTAGTCGACGTCGGTCGGGATCTTCACCACCGATGCGCGCCCGAGACCGAGCGTCATGCACGCCTTCTCGATCGAGCTGTGCGCCTGCTCGGAGGCGTAGACGCGCGGCGCTCGGACGTCCCGGCCGGCCAGTCCGCCGGCAGCCGCGTCGAGGCCCCCGGTCTCACGGGCCGCGGCGAGCGCGATGAGCGTCGACGTCGAGGCGGTATCGGTGATGAGGCCGTCGAACGATCCCGGCAGGCCCAGCGCCTGGCGAAGCCAGCCGACGACCACGCCCTCCAGCTCGGTGCCCACGGGCGACGTCCGCCACAGCATCGGGTTCTGGCCGAGCGCCGCCGTGAGCAGCTCGCCCAGGATCCCCGGACCCGAGGCGCTGGTCGAGAAGTACGCGAAGAAGCCCGGGTGCTGCCAGTGTGTGAGGTTGGGCAGGATCAGGCGCTCGACGTCCTCGAGGATCGCGTCCAGCGGTTCGCCGTGCTCCGGCGGCACGGCCGGGAACAGCGGGCCGATGGAGCCAGGCTCGACCGGCGGGAACACGGGGCGAGCCTCGACCGTGGCGAGGTAGTCCGCGAGCAGGTCCACGGCGCGATGCGCGGCGTCACGGAACGTCTCGGGATCCATGTCGCCGGCCGGGCTCGCGGTGCGCTCCAACGCGATCGGCTCGGCGGGCGGGTCGGGGTCCAGGGACATGGCCGGAGTCTACGTGTCGTCGTCGATGGGCCTGGCGCAGACGGCCCCGCGGCATCAGCCGCGGGGCCGTGGCATCCCCCTGGGCCCGTGCGGATGCAGACCCAGCGCCGGCGAACGTCGATACGCCGGGCGCGCGCGGTCCGGTTTCGCTCAGCCCTGGACGGAGGTGCCGACCTCCGAGAGGATCGAGCTCACCTGCGTGCCCAGGAAGATGAGGGCCACGAATCCGAAGATGACGACGAGCGCGATGATGAGCAGGCAGCCGAGGATGACGGCGGTGTTCCCGGATCCGTAGGGCTGGACCACGGCCGTGCTCGCGAACCGGTCGTGAAGCCCTTGCTTGGTCGGGCTCATGGCGGTCGTGATGAGCAGGACGATCGTCCACAGGAACAAGCCGGTGCTGGCCACCACGGCGAGCGCTGGGATGAAGCCCAGCAGCTGGACGAACTCGCCATAGCCGATCCAGCGGCGGACCGCCTGCGGCGGCGTCAGCGTGCGCCCGGTCGCGGCATCACCCAGCTGCAGCTTCAGGAGCTTCATGCCCGGTGTGGCGCGCCAGCCGCTGCTCCAGAAGGCGATGAAGTAGAGGGCGCTCGCGCCCACGGTGATGATCAGCGCGATCGGTGAGACGGCGACGTTGCCGGGACGGCGCGGATCGAAGGCGCCGGCGATGCTCGCCGCGAACGGCGCCGTGACGATCGAGGTCACGATGCCCAGCAGGATCGCATCGATGATGTACGCGACGACGCGGGCGAGCGTGCTGGCGTACACGAGGCCCGCGACACCGGGGCCGGCGGGGATGACGGTCTCGGGCGGCGCCCATGCCATCGCCGGTGCAGCCGCAGGCGGGGCGCCGTAGGGCGGTTGCGTGCCGTAGGGCGGTTGCGTGCCGTAGGGCGGTGGTGCCGTAGGGCGGCGGTGCGCCGTCGGGCGGCGGTGCGCCGTACGGGGGTTGGGCGGGCGGTGGTGCCCCGTAGGCGGGTGGTGCGCCGTAGGGGGACGTGGCGTCGGGCGGCGGTGCGCCATAGGCCGGCGGCGGTTCGCCGTATGCGGGCGGTGCGGCGTCCGGAGTCGGGGCGGCGTCCGGGGCGCCCGGCTCGCCGTAGCTCGTCTCGGGGTAGCCCGGCATGCGGCTCCTGCGGTGGCACCGCGGGCGGCGGTGTCGGCGGTGTCGGCGCTCCTCCGTCGCCCGGACCGGGGACCGGTGCGGTCGCGTCCTCGGGATCCGTGGGACCGGTCCCCTGCGCGTTCGGGTCCTGCGTCATCGTGCCCTCCCCTCGCCTCGTCTGGCGCGTCGTGCGAATCCTAGACGTCCGGGTCGGGACTTCGTCGCGCGAGTGGACAGGACGAGGCCCCCGAGCCACACCGCCGGGGGAACGGAAGACTCGGGGACCTCGGCAGGGATAACGACGATCGGCCCGCGGCGTTGGGCCCTCGAGGTGTGCGCTACGCGACACTCGTGTCCGGTAGGCTGCGGTCGCGATGCCGTCCCGCGCATTGATCGACCTGACCGACGCCGAGCTGCGGACCGCCCTCCGTGCCCAGGCCGAGCACGTGATCTACAGCTACACCGACCTGCTGCACGAGCTCGATCGCCGGGCCGCCCGTCGCGCGGCGCAGACGGCGCTGCTGCTCGCCGGTGTGGCGGTCGTGCTCTCGGTCGTCGCGCTCATCGTGGGACTGGTCGCCCTGCGCGGCTGAGGGAGGGTCGGTGCCCCCGGCCGAGCCCGTCGCCGGCGCATCGGGGGGAATGCGCAGACGGGCAACATGACCGGGGGCACCGTCGAGTCTAGCCGGGTCCTGTCAAGCGCGCGTCCGCCATCGAGGACGATTGGCTAGGGTGTCATCGCGCCACTTGAGCGCTTCGGCCGACGCCATCAACGGTCCGCGGCGCTCTCGCGGCCGCTCGATCGACGCCGCCTCGGACCGGAGTCGATCCGCCACGAGCGCTTGGGCAAGCTCCAGGGTCCGGCGAGCTGCATCGAGCCTGGCCGCTGACTCGGCGTAGGTCGCCGTCGTCAGCCATCGGTGCAGGAGATCGAGATCCGACAGCGATGCCTCGAGGGCGCCGCGTCGCGGATCTTCCTTCGGGGTGCAGCGAAGCTGTCGCACCAGCTCGTGCTGGACACCGACGACTTCTTCGACCCGGACTGCCACGGCCCCATCCTGCGTGCTGCGGGATCCAAGTCCATCGCAGGCACGGCCTGGACGCGACGGCAGGATCACAGCCAGCGGCTGCGATCCCCGGCGGAGGAACGTGACGGGACAGGACTGCGACCGCCGGGGAACTTCGTCGGCACTCCCAAGACTGGACCATAGGCCCGCGAGCGCCGCGCCACCATGGGGAACAGGGGTACCCCGTGCGTGGCCGCTCTTCGGACGGTGCCGTCTCATCCGTTCGGACGGCTCGCGGTGAAGAAGTCGTGATCCTTCGGTTCACGCCCCGCTACGAGACGGCGCGACCCGCGTCAGTGCGCCTTCAGGAACGCGAGCAGCGTGCGGTTCAGCCACTCGGGCTGGTCCCAGCTCACGCCGTGGCCCGCACCCGTCGCGATCATCGCCTCGGCTCCCGGGATGCGGCTTGCGAGGTCCCGGACGACGTCGGGCGTGGCGAGCTCGTCGTGCTCGCCGGTGATCAGCAACACCGGGCACGCGATCTCACCTGCCCGATCGCGGGCGAGCGACCCGCCCCGGGCGATGATGCCGGACATCGCCCCCGACACCGCCCGGGTCGTCTGACGGGCGTTGTCCTCGCCGTAAGCGCCGATGAAGTACTCGCGGAAGCCCTCCATGCCGGGCATCGGGTGGTCCACGATGTCGCCCAGCGCGGCGGCCATGCCGGCGGCCTCTTCGGGCAATGACCCGGCGGCGCCCCACGCGGCGACCGTCCGCGCCACGGTCGGCTCCTCGATCGCCATGAGCAGCGCGACCTCGCCGCCATCGCTGAACCCGACGAGGTGTGCCGGACCGCCGATGACCTCGTTGACGAAGCTCGCGAAGGTGCGCGCGTCGTCCTCGTAGTAGTCGGGCGTGTAGGCCCGCGGGATCGGCTCCGACCGGCCGGATCCGGGCAGGTCTGCGGCGACCACCCGGAAGTCGGGCGACAGCGCGTCGATGACGCTCGTCATCTCTTCGATGCGGCCGCCGAGCCCGGGCAGGAGGAGGACGGGATCCCCGGAGCCGTGACTCCTCATAGCGGATGCGCACCGGTGCGCGTTCGAACCACGCCATCGAATCGATCCTACGTGGCGGGCGTCTGGCGGCGTCCATCGGCGTACCTGAGACGCCCTGCGGTGCGTCCTGAGCGACGCACGGCCCGGCTAAGCTGCTCGACATGCGATTCGAGAAGTCGATCGAGATCGAGGCTCCCCAGCAGCGCGTGTGGGACGTCCTCAGCGCCATCGAGGCGTGGCCGCAGCGCATCGAGACCGTCGACGTCGTCGAGCTCCTGACGCCGGCCCCGTTGACCAGGGGTAGCCGCGTGCGGCTCAAGCAGCCGAAGCTCCCCGAGGGCACCTGGGACATCACGGTCTGGGATGCGCCGTCCTACTTCGAGTGGACGCAGCGGTCGAGCGGCATCACAACCGTCGCGGGGCACCGCGTCGAAGCGCTGGGAGCGGGCCGGTCACGTCTGACGCTGACACTCGAGATGCGCGGTCTGCTCTTCTCGATCATCGGCCGGTTCTACAAGGACCTGACCAACCGCTACATGGCCCTCGAAGCCGAGGGCATGAAGCGGGCAGCCGAATCGGCCTGAGCACGGGCAGTGGTCCTGACGCCGCCAGGAAGCCCGGCGGGATACGAGATCGAGGACCGCTATCGGGACGAGTGCGAGGCGTGGAGGTTCGAGTGTCGATGAGACGGGCCATCGCCGCGCTGGTCGTCGTCCTCATCGCGGCCTGCAGCAGCGGCAGCGAGATCGCGACGCCGGCGCCCGCGATCCCGGCTGGGCCGACCCCGATGAGCGCTCTGTCCCAGATGGAGATGGTGTTCATCGGATCTCCGCGAGAAGCGGAGATCCGCGCGCTGCTCGACACGGTGCTCGCGGACCATGGTCTGCCAGCGACCGAGGCGAACTACCAGAAGGCGGGCGATGCGCTCGTGGCTACGCGGATCAGCGCCGTCGAGGCAGGTTGTCCAGAGTCTCAGTGCTCCGAGATGGCCGTCCTCGGGTATCTCGCGCAGGGGAAGCTCAAGGACGTCACAGCTCGAGGAGGCGATCGCCCAGGCATCCGCCGCTCTGGCGAAGGGCGACGGCTGAGGCACCGTCCAAGCGTCACCCATCGGCGACTCATCTGGGCGACAGCGGTGGTGACGGGGGGCTGCGACCGCCGCGAGGCGCTGGAGATACATGCGGCTGCGACCATGCCGCGCGAAACGCGTGGACCGTCACACACGACACCCCACGCGAGAGGTCGACGAGAGCGAAGAGACGGTGACGTGGTGTCGCGACGAGCCGCCACGTGCCGTGGTCGGCGCTGCCATCGAAGGCCAAGGCGTGGCGCCTCGTCCACGCGACCTGGTCGGTCGCCCAGCTCGCCTGTCTCGGCTACATCTGGGCGTCAGCCGTGGCAGGGCGTCGTGACGCGGCTGTCTGGGCGAGCATCGCATTCGTGTCCGCCGAAGGCGGCGCGCTCGTCATCGGTGGCGGCGACTGTCCCGTCGGTCGGCTCCAGGCCGACTGGGGCGATCCCGTGCCGTTCTTCGAGCTCGTGCTGCCGCCTCGCGCGGCGAAGGCGGCGATCCCAGCGCTCGCGATCGCGTCCGTCGTCGGTATCGCCTTGATCGCGTTGCTACCACCCGGGCTCGTTCGGCGATCCCGTTGAAGGCGTCGACCGAGACGGTATGAGCAGGTCTTGTCGAGCCGGCACGCGACGCGGGGTTAACAGGTTACGGGCTTCGCTCCGCTGTGCCACGTCGTACCGCTGTTCGGGTAGGTGACGGCGAGATAGAAGCCCGCCCCCAAGAGGGCGGGCTTCGTCATGCAGCGCGCGCCGGTCGCGCGCTCACGCCCTCAACGGAAGGACGACGTGTCCATGAAGCAGGCGGGCGGACCATCTTCCGGCGCGAAGCACCGGCTGTTGATGTGGAATCGCCACGAGTACTTGAAGGGCTTCCCGTCGGCCCGTCGGCCGACGATGGAGCCCTGGTCGCCGAACGCGTTGCCCCGCGTGCCTGACCCCAACCGGTCGTTGTCGTTGCCGCTGTAGTTGGCCGTTCCCACGAGCGGCGTGTCGCCCGCGTCGGTATCGGTACACGGACCGACCAGTGGCGCGTCGTCAACCATGGGCCAGATCTCAGCGTCGAGACCCTTGGCCGCCTGGTAGAAGACGATCGCTCCCTGCCCGGTCTCCTTCTGCTGCGTCTCGATCGGGTCGTTCCCTTCGGGGAAACCCGAGGCCGGATCGGGCGGGAACGGCGGCTCGGGTCCGACCTCGCCGCCCTCGAGCCCAGGCGTCGTGATCGGCTTGCCATTGGATGACGGCCAGCTCCCAGGCGACGACGTCCGGGGTGCAGTAGTCCGCCCGCGTCGTGTTGACGAGGATCACCAGTCCGCGCTCCTCATCCGGGAACGCGATGGTGAAGTGCTCCTCGAACCGCTCCGGTGGCGCGGCCGCCACGGGCGCGGCCAGCGCCATCAGCAGCAGCGCGGTGCCGATCATCGCCGGGGGCATCACCCGCCGCTTCTTCGTGGCGACTGCCGCGGAAGCGGCAGACGTCGGCGCGGGTATCGACGGACCTCGAGTCATCGGTCGCTTCCCTCTCAGCGTCCAGCCACGACGGGACGCTCTTGGGCTGAGCGGTTGCCCGGCATGGCACTGCCACGATAGGCATCGAGCGTCTCGGCGCCGCGGCGAGGGAGCGGGAACGCCCCAGGCCCGGACGGCGCACCTCGGTTCGATCGACGAGGTGATCGAGGTACAGCCGAGGATGACGGCCCTCTGGATCGCTCCGGGAGGGCCGTTTCACGTTCATGATAGTGAAGGCTTGGTACGAACCTTGACTCCCATCCATCGAGCCGTACAAGGCCGAAGAGCATCGCCAAGGCGATCGACCTAGTTCGCGACGGCGGGTTCCGACGAACAGCACGCGCAGCCGCCCTCAGCCGCTCCGACGACAGCGTCCGCCGCGTCACAGCAAGGACCCTCCATGACCGCGAGCAACCGTCGGGGTCGCTCAAGGTGTCCCTGCAGTCCAGCCAACCTCGCGTCAAGGGCGTGAAGGCCGGCGATGCGGTCGGCGATCTCGGTCCGTCGCGCCTCGATCATCCGCGGTAGCTCGGCGGTCGAATCCCCGCAGTGCCCGGAGTGACACCAGCCAGCGATCCTGGCGGCGTCCTCCAGCGGGAGATCCAGGCGCCGCAGGTCGATGATCAAGCGCAGATGCTCGACGTCGGCCGGTCCGTACTCCCGGTATGCGTTGTCCCGCCGGCTCGCCCGAGGCAACCAGCCGGAGCGTTCATAGAAGCGCACGGTGTCGGTCGAGACGCCAACGGCTTCAGCGAGTTCGCCGATCCTCACGCGGCCAGCAAACCTTGGAGTGGCTCGCATGTCAAGGGTGCTGGCGGACTTCAGTCAACTCGTACGTGTTGCCCTCGCTGTCCTTGAACCACGCCGCCTTGGCCATGCCGAAGTCGGCCAACCCGTCGACCATCCGGACGTCCCCGAGGTCGAACTCCTCGAAGATCACGCCACGTTCGCGCAGTTCGGCCATCACCGTTTCGATGTCCTTGACCTCCCAGCCCGCGATCGTGTTCTTGGCGGTGCCCGCTGACGGCGTGGCATACAGGTATAGCCAGGTCTCGCCTGCGAAGCGGTACCAAGCGCCACCCGGGTCCTCGTGTTCAGGGAGGAGTCCCAGTCGGTCTTCGTACCAGCGGCGCGCCCGCTCGAGATCGCCAGCTGCGGCCCGGGCGCTGATCGGGAAGCGGCTCAACGTCGTCATGACATCGCCGGCGTCATGGCCGGGGCAGCCTCGACCTGTGCCTTGAGCCGCGACAATTCTCGCGCTGGCCCGGCATTGGCCTCCATCGCGACCATCGGCGACAGCAGCCGCCACACGCCGTGGAGCCGGATGTCCGCCCCATAGCTCGCCTTGGTCGACGCAGGACCAATGGGCTCGAGGTCCAGCCAGACCGTGAGATCGAACGGCGCTCCATCGATCGACTTCCAGGCGATCCGGCGTCCCGGCTCTGCCTCGGCGACCTCGAACTCCACGTCCCACCCGAACGGGCCGAAACGCAACCGCTCGCGCCCACGCGTCCCCACCTGCGTGCCTTCGCCCCGCACGACCCGGGCGTCGGTGACAGTCATCCAATCTGGATGTCGGACGATGTCCGCGGCAAACACCCAGACGTCTTGCGCCGACCGCTCGATCATTTGCTCCGAGACAGACGAACTCATGCATCGAGCCTCCTTTCGCTCGACGACCGGCAGCGCGCTGGAGACGACCGTGGCAAGTCGCCCGTAAGCGGCCTCCTTCTCCCCCCGCATCCGCTGGAACGCCGTCGCATCTGCGGCCGCGGCACCTTCGTATCCCCAGCGAAGTCGGAGGCGAGTCCCGCCTTCGGTCGGCTCGAGGTCCACGGTCGCCGCGACGGGGCCCACCCCCGGGACGGCCAGCCGCCACGCCACGCGGTCGTACGGCTGCCAGTCGACGATCTCCTCGAGTGTCGCCAGCCGTCCGGTCACGCACTGCGCTGTCGTCCCGACGCCGCGGCGTCCGCCGGCGGACGTCTCCGCGATGGTGATCGGTCCCTCCCACCGCGTTCGGAGGGCGGGCGACGTCAGATGCGCCCAGATCACCGATGGGTCGGCGCCGAAGGACGCCTCGATGTCGAAGGCGAGATCGGAGTCGGCGATGTCGAGCCGGCGGGTGATGCTTTCGTCCTGCCAGCGAGCTTCGAGGTCCAGCGTGAACGTGTCGACCCGGCCGAGGTGCTCGATGTCTTCTGCACCCGCCCGGAGCTGTAGGGCATCGGTATCGAGACCAAGTTCGTCGACGGCGGCAGCGGTGAACAGCGCGAAGCCGTTCGCTCGAGCCTCGGTGGCGCCCGCGCCCTTCAGCAATCGATGGACGACGATGACATCGGAACCCGCCAGCTCGTCGCGCCCGGCGATGCGACTCCAGACGAAGGCCCCGTGGTGGACGAACACTTTGAGGTCGAGTCTCGGCGCCAGCCGACATGAGTTGCAGTCGCAGGTCGTCGCCTGGTCGATGCTGCGAAGTCGACGCCGGAAGGCGAGGTAGGCGGCTTCGATCGCGTCGAGCAGCAAGCGACCCGTCGGCGCGCCCGTCCTCGACGAACAGGAATGCCGCGTCACCCTCGAACTTGACTAGTCGGAACGGCGGTTCCAGCCGGCCGACGATGGTCTCCAGCAGGTCGCCAGCGATGGCGGGCGCGTGCTCGATCTCGCTCCCGGAGAGGTACGCGGTGTAGCCGGTCAGATCGGCGAGGACCAGGAAGCCGGTTTCGGGTGTCGCTGCCATGTCGTGAAACCTAGACCTTGGAGCCAGTCCAATGTCAATACCCCATCCTCGTCCTCCGGACGCGTTCGCTTCGCCCAAGCGGTCGGTCGGGGCGACATCCGGTTCGGATCCTGCTCGCTCCGATCTTCATCGCGGGGCTCAACCTCGTCGCGTTTCGCCAGACGCACGAGGTCGTTTGCCGGATGGAAGCGGAGCGTCATCGTTGGCTCGCGGCCATGGTCGGAGGCGGCTACTCGGCGCGGACGTTCGCGCTGACTGGGATCGTCCTGTTGGTCCCTGGTATCGCTCTGGTCGTGTGGATCGTCAACGGTTCCCAGTGACTCGCGGCGCCCGCCGTCAGCCGGCATGACGCTGGAGGCGAACTCCGCTCCGGCACGGACTGTGTACAGCGAGTCCGTCAACCGGCCGTCCGCATCGCCTCGAGACGATCCGTGAGGAAGGCGTGTTCAGCATCGCTCGCAGTCATGCCGGCTGCACGGGCATAGGCTCGGCTCGCATCCTCTTGTCGCCCGAGCCGTCGCAACAGGTCAGCGCGGGCTGCGTGGAAGAGGTGGTAGTCGTCGAGGTCCAGGTCGTCGAGGATGTCGAGGGCTGCCTCGGGACCTCGCACCTCGGCCACGGCGATGGCCCGGTTCAAGGCAACGACGGGCGTCGGAGTCATCGACAGCAGATGGTCGTACAGGGCCAGGATCTGGCTCCAGTCGGTCGCGTCGAAGGTGGCGGCGTCGGCGTGGACGGCATTGATGGCTGCCTGGATCTGGTACGGCCCGGGCTGATTGCGGCGGAGGCAGGCCCGCACGATCGCCTGGCCCTCCTGGATGAGGGCCCGGTCCCACGTCGACCGGTCCTGATCCCGTAGAAGGACGAGCCGGCCGTCGTCGGTGAAGCGAGCCGGCCAGCGGGACTCGGACAGCACGAGCAGCGCGAGCAGCCCAGCGACCTCCGCCTCGTCGGGCATCAGGCCGCCGATGCTCCGAGCCAGCCGGATCGCCTCATGGCGCAGGTCGTCGCCCTCGGGCCCGTCGAGTCCCGGCGTTGTAGGTCAGGTAGAGCACCGCCAGGACCGGTCGGAGCCGATCCGGTAGTTCCGCCTCACTCGGGACTCGGTACGGGATGTGGGCCGCACTGATCTTGTGCTTTGCCCGGACCAGTCGCTTGGCCATCGTCGGTTCGGCGACCAGGAAGGCTCGGGCCACCTCGGCCGTGGTCAGGCCGCCAAGCAGCCGCAAGGTCAGGGCGATCTGCGCCTCGGTGGCGAGCGACGGGTGGCAACACGTGAAGATCAGGCGGAGTCGGTCGTCCTCCACGGGCCCGGTCTCCTCTCCAGGACGATCGTCGGCCTCATCGGCCACCTGGGTCAGGAGTTCGCGACCTCGCGACTCGCGACGAAGGTGATCGATCGCCCGATTTCGCGCGGTCGTCGTGATCCAGCCACCGGGGTTCGGCGGCAGATCCGTCGGCGGGCCACTTCCGAAGGGCGAGGGCGAACGCCTCCTGGACGGCATCCTCGGCCAGGTCGATGTCGCCGAAGATCCGGATCAGGGTGGCGACCGACCGACCGGACTCCTCGCGGAAGATCCGGCCGATCAGCGCGTCGTCGACGATCGGCAACGTTCAGCCGCCGGCGGTGTCCGCGAAGGGCCAGACCTCGATCGGCGATGAGATCAGCCTCGTCACCTTCGTCGCCCAGCCGAGGGCTTCGTCGAGATCAGCCGCCTCGATGATGTAGAAGCCGGCGAGGTGCTCCTTGGCCTCCACGAATGGACCGTCCGTGGTCACGACCTCGTCGCCCGAGAACGCGGACCACCGTTGCGGTGTCCGGGTCGTGCAGACGGGCGGAGAAGACCCAGGCGCCAGCCGACTTCATCTCCGCCTCGAGCGCCTGGATCGGCTCCCAGGCCTTCTGCATCTGCTCTTCGGTCATGGGTTCGCGGGTCGTCCCGGCGGTGCTGTGGGTCGAAAGTAGGTATCGCGGCATGTGGCGCTCCTCGCGGCGGCTGGCTAGTCCAGCCTCTCACCTCCCTACGAACGACGTTTGGTGAGATGGACAGCGGACGTCACGTTTGGCGGATCGGCGCGTGGAGAAAGCAGCGTCGCGCTCCGTCAGTGCGACAGGCTGCCGCTCACGAGCGCGGCGTAGACAGCGATGGAGCAGGCCACGCCGCTTCACAGGATGCTGATGGCGGACAGCCGGAGGGCCCGCTGCAGGTTCGTGGCGCGCGTGTTCGTGAGCCCAAGCCTCGCCGAGCGCGAGGGTCGAGCTGGGTCGGGCGCGGCGTGGCTTGATCCGCGGCGACGCGCCCGCCGCGTCAAGGACGATCGGGCGAGCCATCGGCTGGTCTAGCCTTCCAACGTCGGCGATCAGGCAGTTGCGACCGACGGGCTGACCAAGCGATACCGCGGCAATGTCCTCGCGGTCGACGGGGTCAGACTGCGAGTCGCTCGTGGCGAGATCTACGCTTTCCTTGGCCTCAACGGAGCTGGCAAGTCCACGACGATCCGGATGCTGCTGGGGATGATCAAGCCCACCGCGGGGCACGCCGAACTGTTCGGGGTGCGGGTTGCGCCGGGCGCGAACGAGCTGTGGCGTCGCGTCGGTCACCTCGTTGAGAGCGCCACCGCCTATCCCGAACTGACGGTTTCGAGAACCTCGACGTTGCCCGGCAACTGGCGGGCATCGCCGACCGCCGGGGGTCGACCTGATGATCGACCGGCTCGCGCTCAATGCCTACGCGGGGCGGCGCGCCGGCACGTTGTCGCTTGGCAATCTGCAGCGGCTGGCCCTCGCCCGCGCCATGCTGCACGGCCCAGAACTCCTGATCCTCGACGAGCCGGCCAATGGCCTCGACCCCGCCGGCGTCATCGAGATCCGCGATCTGCTGCGCGACCTGGCGCAGGAAGAGGGCGTGACCGTCTTCATGTCCAGTCACATCCTGGGCGAGGTTGACCTGCTGGCGACCCGGATCGGCATCGTCCACCGGGGCCGGCTGGTCGAGGAACTCGACAGCGATGCCCTGGAGCAGCGGCGCGACCGGCGACTGGAAGTCGAGACTCGCGATGTCGGCGCAGCCGAGACCGCCTTGCTCGCGGCCGGTCTGACGCCGCGACGGCGAGTCGGCGGGCGACTCGAACTCCGCGACCCGATGGCCCTTGAGGCGCCGGACAGGGTCGCCGAGATCCTTGTGTCGGCCGGGGTGTCCCCGACACACCTCGCGATCGCTCGCGAATCGCTCGAGGAGCACTTCATGCGCCTCACCAGCGACGAAGCTGGTGCCGCGTGACGCGCCTCCGGGCGGCAGTCGCGACCGAGTTCCTGAAGAGTCGCCGCTCTCGCGTGCCCTGGGGGGTCGCCGTGGGCTTCTCGATCGCCCCGTTGGTCATGGGTCTGTTCATGGTGATCCTCAAGGACCCCGACGCCGCCCGGGCTCTCGGCCTGCTCGGGGCCAAGGCACAACTGACCGCCGGGACGGCTGACTGGCCGACCTACTGGTCGCTCCTCGGACAGGCCGTCACCGTCGGCGGTGCGATCTTGTTCGCGTTCCTGACGGCATGGGTCTTTGGTCGCGAGTTCGCCGACCGGACCGTCCGCGGGCCTGCTCGCGTCCGCGACGCCGCGACGCACGACCGTCATCGCCAAGGCGCTGGTCATCGCCGCCTGGGGCGTCGCGATCTCCGCGTGGGTGCTGCTCCTCAGCCTCGCGATCGGTTGGCTGATCGACCTCCCGGACTGGTCGGAGTCGTCGGCGATCCAGGCGCTGGCGACGATCGCGTTCGCCGCACTCCTGACGATCGCTCTGCAGAGCGTGACCGCGTTCTTTGCCGGCGTCGGTCACGGGTACATCGCGCCCTGGCCTGGGCCGTTGCCACCGTGGCCGCCTCGCAGGTCCTCGCCGTCTTGGGCTGGGGGGCGTGGTTTCCGTGGGCGGTGCCGGCCATCCTTGCAGGGCGGAGGCGTAGCGGTCGAGCCCGTTGGTCCGGGCGGCATCGCACTGGTGGTACTTGCGGCCGCCGTCGGAATCGATCGCGACGGTCACCTGGTGGGAGCGCGCCGACCAAACCGGCTGAAGCCGATCCGGCATCCAGGGGCCAGCCCGGATCACCAACGAGATTTCGTCCGCGGCAGCGCCGGAGAATGGGCCTTCCTATCACCAGATCAGTGGTCGGGGCGGAGCGATTCGAACGCTCGACCTCCTGAACCCGATTTCGGTCGAGGCCGTGCGATGAGAGCCCCTCGCCGAGCGTCCGTGGCGTCTACCCTGTCCAGCCGGTCCACCGTCGTCGTCCGTTTCGTGGTACGGCTCGGTGGTACCTCGCGGGCTACGGATGAGTCGTCCCGATCCTGACAACATCCACGCCGCGAAGCGGGCGGGTGTACGCGCCGCATGGCTTCGACCTCGGGCATCGGCGAGCAGCGCGCCGACCAGCTGCTCGACGAGTCGGAAGCGGAGGCCGAGCGCCTCGGGCAAGAGCGTACCGATCAACCTATCGGCCCGAGGCCGAGGTCTGGATGCGGCGCGGAGCGGGCGCGGCTCCGGGTAGCGCGTCAGCGCCCGCCTCAGCTGCGCCGCAGTCAGCGGCCGCCCGGCGCCAGACGGCCACCAGACGGCAACGGTCCAGCGTCCGCGATAGTCCGCCGCCAGGCCCGCGCGAGCGACGCGAGCACCCCGAGGAAGGGAGTCGTACGCACATGGCTTGCCCCGAGAACGTGGCTCCACGATCGCACATCGCAGGTTGTGGCGAGCGTGATCGCCGCGTTGATGCTCCTCGCCGTGGCCGTCGGGCCGGCGTCGGCCAAGGCACCGTCCGGCGAGTGGCATCGCGACAACTACGGGACAGGGCACGAGCGCCTGATGTGCCGCGAGGCGACCTCCTCTTGGAACCTGCGTCTACGACAACGTGCCAGAACCCGGTATCCCGGCGGGCGACTGGGTCGGAAATTTCACCGGCCGGGATGTCACGGACTCGTGGTCGTGCCCGACATGGTTCGACGCCACGGTCTGCGACGACGTGGTCGCGGTGTACCGCGGAGTCGCGACGTACACATCCAGCAATCACCCGGTGACCTTCCAGCAGGAGTACATCGTCACGAACGTCGGAGGCCAGGAGATCCTGCAGCAGTAGCTCGTCGACCTCTTCTACTGCCCCTGGTTCCGGACGTGGAAGCGGCGCTCGCCGCGGACTACAACTGCACGTTCGCGCCTTAGAAGACGCCCGGTCATGCGGTGCTCGGCGCCGCCCATGGACGCCACCTCGGCCCACTGGATCTTCCCGGTCGTGTCCCGCCGCTACGGCGGGCTCGATCGTGCTGACCTCCAACCGGGCTTCGGCGACTGGGGAGCGGTGTTCGCCGACGGGGTCGTGGCGACGGCCGTCCTCGATCGCCTCCTGCACCACGCCACGGTCGTGAACATCAAGGGCCAGTCCTACCGGATGCGTGCCCACGTCCCATCAGGCCGGAAGGGATCGCCTCTGCTCGGCTGACGCTGATTCGCCTCTGCACTTTTCATGGCGATCTCTCTGCACGTTTCGTGCTCGCTCACGACGAGCTACTCGACGAGTGGGAGGCCGAGGCCGCTCGGCTCGGCCAGGAGCGGACGGACCCGACCTACTGGCCGGAGGGCGAGGTCTGGCTGCGAGCCCGCGCCGGTCGCGCCTGCGCAGTCGGCGACCCGCTACGACGCGATGAGTGATCGCGATGGCAAACGCGACGATCAGACCGGTGGCGATGAAGTTGACGATGTCCCACATGCCGGTCCGTTCGGACGGCTGGCTCGTCCGGATGTCGGCTGTGGGTAGCGCGCCAGCGCCCGTCGCAGCTCGTCGGCCGTGAGCGGCCGGCCGGATCGCAGCTCGTGGTCGTGGATGCCGGCCAGGAACGCGAGGCGGCAGCGTTCCTCGAGGGTCACCGCGACGACGAGCCCCGGAGCCCGCCGCCGAAGAACGGCCGACGAATCCGATCGCGGCCAGCCTGATGATGCGCATGTACGCGACCCGTGCGTACCTGGCGGACAGGCGCCGAGGGGATACGCCAGGAGCCCGACGACCACGAGGCTCACGACCGTGACGCCCCCGATGACCACGACGAGGATCGTGGCCTCGATGACGGCATCCGAGACCGCGGTCTCGAGCGTCACCCATTCATGGTGCGACGCGCGTCAACGGCTGATCTCCGTTCGTGGCCCTCGACGTCATCCCCCAGCTTCTCGGCAACGCCGGCCTCGCGCCGCTGCGTGCGGCGATCGCCGAGCCCGGGCGGTACGCGATCGAGCCGAAGGTCGACGGCGTCCGCGGGCTCGTCGTGTTCGCGCCGGGTGGGGAGCTCGAGACGCGGAACCGTCGCGGCGAGCGCCGCCAGTGGCTCCGGGACCAGCCGCTCGCCCACGAGCTGCGGCGTCTCGGCCGCCGACTGCCGATCCTCCACGACGGGACGGTCCTCGATGGCGAGCTCGTCGCCGATCGCTTCGAGGGGACGATGGCCGCGCTCCACGGCTCGACGAAGCACGGCGCGTCGCTCCGGCTCGTCGTGTTCGACGTGCCCTACCTGGCGCGGCGTCGACCTCCGTCGCTTGCCCTGGCGGGAGCGCCGGGAGCGGCTCGAGCTGCTCGCGCAGGCGTTCGTCGCGCCCATCGAGCTGTCGCCGGTCATCGGCCCGTCCGAGGCGTTGGCGCTCGACATGGTCGACGGCCGCATCGAGGGCATCGTCCTCAAGGACCGCGAGTCGACCTACCGCGACGGGTCGCGGGCGGGCTGGTTCAAGATCAAGGACCGCGGCTGGTACGAGCGCGAGGCGTGGCGGTTCGACCGCAGGTGAAACGCGTCCGATGATCCAGCGCGCCCGCTCCACAATCCCGAATAGGGCCGATGAACGGCGGTACAGCGAAGGTTGGGAGCTCGAATTGCGTCAGCTCGCCAAGAAGCTCGCCCTCACCCTGGGCGCCTCGGCTCTGGTCATCACGTCTCTCGCTGTCGCAACCCCGGGCTCTGTCCAGGCGTCCCAGCCCAAGGTCTGGAAGATCGGTCTCGAGGGACCGCTCACGGGAAGCCAGTCCGATGTCGGTATCGGCATGCTCGAGGGTGCGCAGCTGGCCGCCCAGGAGATCAACGCGGCCGGTGGCGTCCTCGGACGTCAGGTCCAGATCGTCCCGATCGACGACGCGGCCGACCCCGCCACCGGCGTGGCCGCAGCGAAGGCTGCCATCAAGGCCGGGCTCGACGGAGTGGTCGGTCCCTACAACTCCGGGGTCGGGCTGCAGACCCTGCCGCTCTACATCAAGGACAAGCTGGTCCCGATCCGGCTCACCTCGTCGACCTCGACCGAAGGCTACGGCGTCACGCTCCAGCCGATGAACGACCAGATCTCACCGGTCGCCGTGCAGGCACTGACCACCTGGCAGAAGAACACCTCGGTGGCCATCGTCTACGACGACTCCACCGCGTACACCCAGGGGGCAGCCGCCTCGTTGGTGGCCGGGCTCCAGGCCGCTGGCGTCACCGTGACCGCCAACATTCCGATCATCCCCAGCGCCACCGACAATCCCGCCGTGATCCAGGCCGCGGTGGACGAGGCCCTGGCGAGCAATCCGACCGGGGTCTACGCCGCGCTGTACTACCCCGAGGGCGCGCTGCTCGCGAAGGCCATGCTCAATGCCCCGGGCACGAACTGCCTGGCTGACTACGGCTCCGCCTCGGTCGGCTACGTGACCGAGGCCGGGATCCCGGCGGTCCAGAACTGCCCGGTGCTCGGCGTGCCCGCTCCGGCCGACTTCGCGAACGCGGGCCCGTTCGTCGCCGCCTTCGAGGCCAAGTTCCACCATGCACCCGGGCTGTGGAGTCCCTACGCCTTCGATTCCGTCAACCTGCTGGTGAAGAGCGCGGCCAAGGCCCACAACTTCCAGCAGGTGCCGCTCGCCCGAGTGCTCTTCTCCACCGAGGACTTCGTGGGTTGGACCGGGTCGGCCACGATCTTGTCGCCCTCCGGCAACCGCTCGCCCTCCACAGTGACGGTGGACACGGCCGATGCTTCGGGCGCTCTCCACGTCGACCGCGACTGGGCCGCCGCCGTGGGCTACACGCCCTAGAAGGCCCCACCCGAGCATCTGACTGGGGCCATGGGCGTCCCCGCCGCTGCCTCGAGTGCGAGCCCGACGTGTGGTTGACGGGACAGTCCACCGCGGGAGCGGCTTTCGCCCGAAAGCGCGCGCGCGACCCAGAGCGGGCTGGCCGGACGTAGCCGGGAAGTCGGCCCGAAATCAAACGGCCCTCGGAGTGGCCTCCGGGGGCCGTTTCACGCGTGAAGAGTTGGTCGGGGCGGAGCAATTCGAACGCTCGACCTCCTGAACCCCATTCAGGTGCGCTACCAGGCTGCGCCACGCCCCGAGGCGGTCGAGTCTATCAGTCAGGCGTGCTGCAGGGCCGGTGGCGGTCGGCTGCGCGCGTTCCCGAGCGCGACGAACAGCGCACTGAGCACGAGGAAGCCGACGAGCACGCCGACGATGGCGACCGCGACCGCACCGTAGCCGCCGTTCGCAGGATCCAGGAACGGATACGGGTACCAGCCGTCGCTGGCACCGCGCACGAGCGTCACGGCCACCCAGATCGCCGGGTAGATGAGCCAATACAGCGTGTCGCGGATGTCGAGGCGCTGGTGCGGCGGGTCGAGCAGCCAGTCGGCGACGACGATCACCGGGAAGACCTTATGCAGCACGACGTCGACCCACGGGAGCTGCAGGCCGACGTCCACGTGCGACAGCAGCACGATCACCACGACGAAGGTGACGCTGAGGTAGACGGCCGCAGCCCCGCGCAGCAGCTCCAGCCCGCGCGAGCGTTCGCCGCCCCGCGCCGCAAGCACGAGGAGGAGCGCGACGATGCCGATGAGGTTCGACTGGATGGTGAAGTAGGCGAAGAACCGCGTCGGGTCGAACGCGCCGGCATCGATGCCGACCTTCACCTGAGCAACCATCGCCGCGACGACTAGCACGACGCCGACCAGCCGGACGAGGGTCAGGATCCGGAGCAGCCCCATGGCGCGCAATCCTACGTGCCGAGGTCGACGCCCAGCTCAGCGATCCTCAACAGGCCCCCACATGCGTCCGTCGCCCGGATCGATCCCAGTGCCTGATCGGGTCAGCCCTCGTGGACGCTGAGGCGCTCGACCCACAGGCGGTAGTCGGCCAGCTCGTCCTTCGACTCGCGGGCCAGCAGGTCGAACAGGCAGCGCCGGACGCTCTTGCCCTCGAACAGCGCCTGGTGGACCTGGAACGCGATCGGCAGCTCCACGTCGTAGCGGCGCGCGAGCTCGAGCGCCGCGTCGACCGTGTACGCGCCCTCGGCCGTCCCGGGCAGCGTCCGTTCGATGTCGGCCCAGGTGCGGCCCTTCGCGAGCTCGACGCCCAGCCGGTGGTTCCGCGACAGGCCGGATCCCGACGTCGCGACGACATCGCCGACGCCCGCGAGGCCCGCGAACGTCAACGGGTTCGCGCCCATCGCGATGCCCAGGCGGGTCATCTCGGCGAGCCCGCGGGTGATCAGCCCGGCCTTGCCGTTGTCGCCCCAGCCCAGCTCGTCGACCGCGCCCGCGGCGATCGCGAGGACGTTCTTGAGCGCCCCGCACAGCTCCACGCCCAGGACGTCCTGGTTCACGTACAGCCGAAATCGCTTGCTCCCGAGGCGCTGCACTACGCGTTCGGCGAGCGCCTGGTCATCGGCCGCGACGACCGCCGACGCCGGCCCACCGTGGGCGATCTCGAGGGCGAGGTTCGGGCCCGACAGGACGGCGATCCGCGACGGATCGAACCCGCCGGCTCCGGCGATGACCTCGCTCATCCGCAGGAGCGTTCCCGCCTCGAGCCCTTTGGTCACCGAGAGGAGGTCGGCCGACGCCGGCACAGACGCCGCGACGCGCTCCACCTCGGACCGAAGATGCGAGGACGGGACGGCGAACAGGACGAGGTCGGCGGCGGTCGACAGGGCCGACGGCTCAGCGGTCGCGACGAGCGTCGACGGCAGGTCGATGCCCGGCAGGCGGGGCTCGTTGCGATGGGTCGTGCGGATCCGGTCCGCCGTGGCCGCCGAGTGCGCGAGGAGCGTCACCGGCTCGCGCCGCGCCAGCAGGAGCGCCAGGGTGGTGCCCCACGCACCCGCGCCGACGACCGCGACGCGCGGTCGGACCTCCGTCACGGATCCAGGCGTTTCCAGTACGAGTCCTTGCGGCGCACCTTCGCGCCCTCGAACTCCCACAGGTCGCAGCCGCGGACCTCGATGGCCGCGCCATCAGCCGTATGGCCGCGGATCGTCCATTCGGATACGCCGCGGTCGCCCGCCACGAAGCTCCGGTCGTCCTCGTACCGGATATCGGGGATGCCCGCGAAACGCTGCTCGAACGCCGCCCGGATCGCCTCCCGGCCCTCGTAGCGCGTGCCGCCCGCGTCCGGCCCCCGCGGCGCGTCGAACACCGCGTCGTCGGTGAAGTCCTCGAGGATCGCCGCCGCGTCGTGCGCGTTGAAGCCGTGGAGGATGCGCTCGAGGGTCGCCAGCCGTTCGGCGTCGGTGGTCATGCGCTCGGGCGACGTCAGCGGCGACGCGCGCCGGCCCGGCCCCGACCTCGCGGCCGCTGCTCGCGTCCCTCGCGGAACACGAGGCGGATCGGCGTGCCGGCGAACGCGTACGCGTCGCGGAGGCGGTTCTCGAGGTAGCGGCGGTACGAGAAGTGCACCGCCGCGGGATCGGTCGAGAACAACACGAACGTCGGCGGCGCGACCGCGACCTGCGTCGCGTAGCGGATCTTCGGCCGGCGTCCGCGCACGAGCGGCGGCGGTTGCCGATCGACGGCGGCGCCCACGAGACGGTTCAGCTCGCCCGTGGAGATGCGCTTGCGACGCTCGCCCCACACGTCGACCGCGAGCTCCAGCACCTTCTGCACGCGCTGGCCGGTCTTCGCACTGATCGACACGATCGGCGCGTACTCGATGAACGGCAGTTCGCGGCGGAGCGTGGCCACGAACTCGTCGAACGTGCGGTGGTCCTTCTCGACGAGGTCCCACTTGTTGACGGCGATGACGAGCCCTCGCCCCTCCTCGACGACATAGCCGGCGACATGCGCGTCCTGGGCGGTGAGGCCGTCGGCGGCGTCGAGGACCAGCACCGCCACATCGGCACGCGAGATGGCCTTGAGCGCACGGAGCGTCGAATAGCGCTCCGCGGCGGGCCCGCTGGCGACCTTGCCGCGCCGCCTGATGCCGGCCGTGTCGATGAGCACGATCTCGGAGCGACCCCACGGGATCGTCGTGTCGATGGCGTCGCGGGTCGTCCCCGGCACCTCGGACACGATCGTCCGCGACTCGCCCAGCAGCGAGTTCAACAGCGATGACTTGCCGACGTTCGGCCGGCCGACGAACGCGATCGCCGGTGGCTCGTCGCTGTCGGCCGCCATCTGCGCGTCCCACGCGGCCTCGGCCGTGGCATCGCCGGCCATCGTCCCATCGCGCCCGTCGGCGCCGTCGGCGGCGTCGTCGGGATCCTCATCGTCGTCGTCCTCGCCATCGTCACCGTGCTCGCCGACGACGAACGGCTCGAGCCGGCCCGACGCGACGTCGCGGGCCATCGTCTCCGCCTGGTCCTCGCGGGCCTTGCGCTCGCGCTCCTGCTCGCTCTCGGGCGGAAGCGCCCAGACGACCGTGTCGAGCAGATCCGCGACGCCCCGGCCGTGCGACGCCGAGATGGCGTGCGTCTCCTCCCAGCCCAGGGAGTGGAACTCGGCGGCCTCGAGCTCGCGCTTCTCGTTGTCCGCCTTGTTGGGCGCGACGAGGACCGGCTTGTGCGTCCGGCGCAGGATCTCGGCGGCCTCCTGGTCGGCCGGCGTCAGCCCGGTGACCGCGTCGACGACGAACACGATGACATCGGCCTCGGCGATCGCGAGGCGTGCCTGCTCCTGGACGCCGATCTCGATCGAGTCGTCCGGATCCAGCTCGAGCCCGCCAGTGTCCACCACGACGAATCGGCGGCCGTTCCACTCGGCGTCGCCGTACAGCCGGTCACGGGTGGTGCGCGCCCGATCCTCGACGATCGCCGTCCGCTCCCCCACGACGCGGTTGAAGAGCGTCGACTTGCCGACGTTCGGCCGCCCGACGATGGCGACGACAGCCGACGTCCGAGGCGACGCTCCTGCAGCCATCGGGGTCCCGTGCGCGCGCTGGCCACGGACGCGGCCTACGCCGCGCCGGCGCTGGGCGCGACGAGGTTCGGGAGCGAGGTCGTGCGGCCGGCGGGCGTCGCCGCCGAGTCGAGGGCGGCGTGCGCGAGGTCCGCGGCATGGACCCGCGTCCCGTCCGGGCCGTCGGTGCCGGCGAGGGTGAGGATCCGCTCGGCGACGTCGCGGAGGTCCTCGATGGGCGTCGACGTGCCTCCGGTCACGCCGACCACGGTGACGCCCTCGAAGATCGACGGGTCGTCGAGGTCACGCGCGTTCTCGATCTGGACCGCACGCGTGCCGACGATGCCGCACAGCCGCGTCAGCTCCTTGGTGTTCGCGGAGCTGCGCCCGCCGACCACGACCATCAGCTCGACCGCCTTCGCGGCCTCCATCGTGTCCTGCTGCCGACGGATCGTGACCGGGCACACGGTGTTGACGATCTTCAGCTCGTGGGCACGCGATGCCATGAACCCGGCGAGCTGCTCGAACTTCCAGGGCGGCTGCGTGCTCTGCGAGAGGAGCGCCATCCGCTTGCGGCGCGGGATCGCCGCCTCCCACTCCTCCTCGTCGTCGACGACGATGGCGTCGGGAGCGAACCCCAGCAGGCCGACGACCTCGGGGTGCTTGGGGGTGCCGAGCAGGACGATGGTGTAGCCCTCCTCGACGAGCTTGGCCAGCTCCTTCTGCTCCTGGATCACCCAGGTGCACGTCCCGTCGATGACCTCGAGGCCCCTCGCCGCGGCGCGTTCCATGACGCCCGGGCGGACCCCATGCGCTCGGATGACGACCGCGGCGCCGGCGTCGACCGCGTCCAGGTCCTCGACCGTCTCGACGCCCAGGGCCTGCAGGTCGCGGATGACGCCCTCGTTGTGGACGGTCTGGCCGAGGGTGTGGGTGCGCTTGCCCGCGGCGGCCGACTCCTTCGCCTTGTCGATCGCCTCGCGGACGCCGTAACAGAACCCGGTCCGGCTCGCGATCCGGATCGTTTCGATAGAACCCATCGTGCTCCCAGTATCGCACGGGCCCTTGCTCGAGCCCATGTCGACGGTCAGGCCTGATGCGGCGGATCTGCCGCGTCGCCGCCTGCGTTCGTCAGGCGGTCAGGCGGTCGGGACCGGTGGGCGGACCGTGCCGTACTCGTCGTCGGCGTAGGCGCCGCGCTGCGCGGGCGGGAGCAGCGCCGCGATGCGACGCATGATCGCGAGCGTCGTGAGGGCTTTGGCGGCACGACGGTCGGTGCCGGGCGGGACGAGGTCGGCGGGGCGGAACGGCTCGCCGACGCGGACCTCGACGCGTCGCCCGACCTGCGGGTGCGTCCCCTTCGGCCACGCCCGATGCGTGCCGGCCAGCCCGATGGGCACGATGGTGGCGCCGCTGCGCAGCGCCAGCGTCGCCATCCCGTCCTTGGCCGTCTGGAGCTCACCGGTCGGGCTGCGCGTCCCCTCCGCGAACATCAGCAGCACGCCGCCTGCTTCGAGGACCTTGAGCGCGGTCCGGAAGCCCTCGACATCCGCCGCCCCGCGCTCGATGCCGTGCACGCCGCCCAGGCGACCTGCCCAGCCGACGACCGGCCACTCGAGCACCTCCCGCTTCGCGAACCAGTGGATGCGCCGGCCCAGCGGCAGGGTCATGTACGCCCCGATGAGCACCGGGTCGAGGTTGGAGGCGTGGTTCGGCGCGAGGATCACCGGTCCGCTGGTGGGCAGCCGGTCCAGGTCGTGGAGCCCGACGCGCACGAACGACTTGAGGACGACCCGGCAACCCCACGCGAGCGTGCGGACGAGCCAGGTGTTGCGCTGCTCGGCTGGATCGGCCTCCGCGGGGAATGGCGACCAACGCCGCGCGGCCGGTCGACGGCGCTCGTCCCCGGTGCTCGCGCCGTTCGTGTGGTCGTGGCCGTTCGTGCCGCTCATCGAGCCGGCGCCTTGGCGAGGCGCTCCTCGGCCGCATGGATCGCATCGATCACGAGCTGGACCGTCTGCTCCCAGGTGTTGCCGTCCGTCGTGAGGTGCAGCGCGTCATCGGCGGCGCGGAGCGGGGCGACGGCCCGGCCGGAGTCGGCGGCGTCGCGGCGTCGCAGGTCGGCCAGGATCGCCTTGGCCTCGTCGCTCGTCGGGTCCAGGCCACGCTCCTCGGTGCGCCGTCGCGCCCGCTCGTCCGCCGAGGCGTCGAGATACAGCTTGAGGTCCGCGTGCGGCAGGATGTCGGTGCCGATGTCTCGCCCGGCCATCACGATCCCGCCGGCATCGGCGAGGGCCCGCTGACGCGGCACGAGGGCCGCGCGCACGGGGGCGACGGCCGCGAACTCGCTCACCCGCTGGTCGACCTCGGGCGAATGGACCGCATCGGTGACGTCCTCGCCGTCGAGCCGGACGCGGCGATAGCGGCCATGCACGTCGGGGACCAGGTCGACGCGGTCGAGGTCCGCCACGAGCGGCCCTGGATCCTCCGGCGAATGGCCGAGCGCGAGCGCGAGATACGTCAGCGCCCGGTACAGCAGCCCGGTGTCGAGGAACCGGTAGCCGAGGCGCTCCGCGGCGGCCGCGCCGACGCTGCTCTTGCCCGACGAGGCCGGCCCATCGAGCGCGACGACGAGACGGGGCACGGCCGGGTCGCGATCGGGCATGGGCAGAGTCTAGGGCGCACGGTGCTGCGGATCGTCGGGTCTGGCCGTCGCGGTGCCCGGCGCACGCAGTCGGCGCACCTCCGCGGGGGTCAGGGCGCGCGACTCGCCCGATGCGAGATCCTCGAGCCGCAGCGGTCCGATGCGAACGCGAGCCAGGCGTGCGACGGGGACGCCGACCTGCGCGAACATCCGGCGGAGCTGGCGCTTCCAGCCATGATCGAGCGTGGCGCGGTACCAGACGAGCCGCGCGTCGACCGGCGGCGCCAGCAGCTCGGCGAGGCGGCGCGTCTCCGTTCGCGTCTGCTCCCGCAGGCCGTGGAGCCGCGCGATGCCTTCCTCGAGCTCGATGCCCCGCTCCAGCGCGCGGCCCTGATCCGTGTCCAGCGCGCGACGCACCGCCACGGCGTACTCGCGTTCCACGCCATGGCTGGGGTGGAGCACCGCGTCCGCCCACGGCCCGTCGTTGGTCAGCAGGATCAAGCCCTCGCTGTCCTGGTCGAGCCGGCCCACCGGATAGAGCCGGGCGTCGCCGGCGAGATCGCCCGGGATCATCTCGACGACGGTGCGCGCGGCATGCCGATCGCGCGCGGTGGAGGTCACGCCGGGCGGCTTGTGCAGGACGACGTGGACGAGTCGCGGCGCGGTGGCGCGCAGCGGCCGGCCATCCACGACGACGGTCTGTGTGGTCGGGTCGACCTTCTCGCCCAGCTGGGCCGGTCGGCCGTCGACGGTGACCCGTCCCGCCGCGATGAGCGCATCCGCACCGCGCCGGGAGGCGACTCCCGCCGCGGCGAGCACCTTCGAGATGCGCTCCGGCGGCATCAGGCTGTCTGGGTCGGTGGCGTCCTCATCGGCGCCCGCGGAACCGGCGGCGATCGCGATGCCCTCGCCGCCCTCCTCGGCGAGCCGCGCCGCGACGTCCACGTCGAGCGGTGGCAGCTCCTCGAGCGAGGTGAGCCCGAAGCGCTCGAGGAAGTCGAAGCCGGTGCCGTAGAGGATGGGCCGGCCCGGCGAGTCGGAGCGCCCGAGCTCGGTGACGAGGCGGCGATGGAGCAGCGCGCGCACCGTGTAGTCCGAGTCGACGCCGCGGATCCGTTCGATCGCCGCCTTGGTCACGGGTTGGCGATACGCGACGATGGCCAGCGTCTCGAGCGCGGCGGGCGAGAGCCGCACGGCATCCGCGCCCACGTACCGCGCGATGAGCGCGCCGGCCTCGGGAGCGGTGGCGAGCTCCACGCGGTCCCCCGCGAGGACGAGCCGGATGCCCCGCTCGCGGAGCGCGACCTCGAGATCGCCCAGGCGCTCGTCGACCGTCGCGGCGTCGACGCCGGCGAGGCGCCCGATCTCCCGCCGGCTGAGCGGCTTCTCCGCGACGAACAGCAGCGCCTCGAGCTGCGCCTCGGTCAGGGTCCCGCCGCCGACCTCGGGCGCCTCGGGCGCCAGGGTGTCGGTGGCGTCGTCGGGTTCGGCCACATCGCCCTCGACGCCGCCCATCACGGGCATGCCCACCGCCGGCTCGTCGAGCGACGTGTGACCGTTCCCGCGGCCGTCCGCGTCCGTCGCGCCGTCGGGCCCGCTCCCGGTCACGCGAACGACTCCAGCGATTCGTCGAGCGGTGACTCCTCGACCCCGGCCATCGCGCGCTCCTCATCGGTCGTCCGCCGCGCGCGGATCGGCCCCCACGGCTCCGACTGCTCGACCACGATCTCCCGCCGCTTCATCAGCTCCAGCATGGCCAGGAACGTCACCGCCACGACGACGCGATCCCGGACGCCGGCCAGCAGGTCCTGCAGGACGATGACCGGTGCGCCCCGCAGCGCCCGCCGCAGCACGTCGGCGCGCTCCGTGAGGGTGATGGTGCGCTTCACGACCTCGGGCGGGAGCGCCGGCGGGGGCGTGACCTGCGCGAGGCGGCCGAGCGCCCGCACCAGCAGCGCGACGTCCGCGGGAGGCCCATCGGCGGGTCGGGCGTCGGCGAGGGCCCGGGCGTGGGCCGCCGACGGCTCGCGATGGAACAGCCCGACCCGCGCCAGCGCATCGGCCTGGATCCGGGCGCCCGCGTCGCGGTAGCGCGCGGTACAGGATGAGCCGCGCCCGCAGCTCCGCCTCGGGGTCGGGCTCGTCCTCGGGGAGTGGCTGGGCGGCGGTCTCGGCGCGGCGTGGCAGGAGCGCTCGGCTCTTGATGAGGATCAGCTGGCTGGCGACGGCGACGAACGACGACACGTTGGCGAGCCGGTCGCCCTCGACCGTGGCCAGCGCCTCGAGGTACGCGTCGGCGAGCGCGCCGAGCGGGACGGTCAGCACATCGAGCTGGCGCGCCTCGATGAGCGCGAGCAGCAGCCCCAGCGGGCCCTCCCACGCCGGCAGCCGGACGTGGGTCGCCGCCTCGGGACGACGGCCCTCGCCGAGCGTCACGGCGAGCGGCAGCGCGTCGGTCATCAGTTCGCCTCGTCGGCGAGCTTCAGGAGCCGCGCTCGGCCTCGGCGTCGGCGTCCCGCGGCGCGTCCTGGTGGCGGATGAGCTCGGCGGTCCGCGGCGAGCAACCGGCCGCCACCGCGAGCTCCGCGGATCGATCCGCGTGGGTCCGCAGCCGCTCCAGCGTCCCGCCCAGTCCCGGCACCAGCCCGCCGAGCCGGTGGATCCACCCGCCATACGCCTCACCCAGCGACCAGACGATCCGCGCCACGAGCCCGGCGTCGCCCTTGCCGCAGTCGTGGAGCAGGCCGGCGACGAGGACCTCGTCGTCGGTGACGCGCTCCGCCCGAAGCGTCGCGACCACATCGAGCCCGTGCCGCTGGTCGGCGATGTGCATGGACTCGAACACCGCGAGCTGCGCCGGCGTGAGCCAGGTCGCCAGGCCCTCGCGCTCCGCCGCGCTGACCTTCGCGGCAAGGTGCGCGCGGGTCTGGCGGACCTTAGGCGCCCACCAGGACAAGGGTCACCGACTGGATGAACTGGCTGAGCGGACGGCTGATCGCAAAGATCCCGACGATGAGGATGATGAAGCCGTACTGCGAGAGGAGGGGCCGGAGACGCCACGCCGTCTGCGGGTCCAGGAAGCGGAACAGCAGCGTCGAGCCGTCGAGCGGCGGGATCGGGATCAGGTTGAAGATCGCCAGCGCGACGTTGTAGAGCACGAAGGACAGGAGCACCTGCGCGACGATCTCGGGGACGTCGATGCCGAGGGCCACGACCAGCCGGACCACGAATGCGCCGACGATGGCCATCAGCACATTCGACACGGGACCTGCGAGCGCGACGATCACCTCACCGTTCCGTCGGTCCCGGAGGTTCGCCGGGTTGACCGGCGTCGGCTTCGCCCAGCCGAACACGAACCCGCTGGCGAGCACGGAGATCACGAGCAGTGCGCCACCCAGCGGGTCGAAATGGCGGATGGGATTGAGCGACAGCCGCCCGAACAGCTTCGCGGTCCCGTCGCCCAGGGCATAGGCCGCCGCGGCGTGCGAGAACTCATGGACGGGGAACGCGACCAGCAGGAAGATCCCGATCAGGATCGCGGCGGACATCAGCTGCGTGACGTCGGGGTTGTTGAACAGCAACGGGCGGCCTCGATGGGGACGGGGGTGCCGCATATCGTACCGGCGGCGGCTGTGTGATCCCTTAGAGCCGCGCGAGCAGCTGCGCCTTCTTCGCCTCGTACTCCTCGGGCGTGACCGCGCCGCGGTCACGCAGGTCGGCGAGCTGCGACAGGGCCTTCGTGACATCGTCGGCCGTCATCGCGGCGGGTTGCGGCTCGGGCGGTGCGGGGGTGCGGTGGTGCGGCTGGGACCGGCCCGGTCGGCGCATCGGCCGATGCCACGCCGGGACTCGTCGACCGCAGTGGCGGCATCACGGGTCGGCGTGAGCTCGAGCTCGAGGTCGTGCTTCGCTTCGAGCATCGCCTTCTTGAACCCGATGGCGTCCACGAGCATCCGGAGGCGCTCGATGCCCTCCTCCGACGCGGTGAGGACCTCGAGGTCGCCGAACCCGAACATCCGCCCGAAGAGCGACTGCCTCAGCACAGCGTCGTTGATCTTCTCGAGCGACGAGTCAGTGGACTTCTTGTTCAACACGCCCTCGGTGTGGATGATCCGCCGGGTCGTGATGACGTACTCCTCGTTCCGATAGCGCAGCGCGACCCAGGCGAACTGGAGGAGTCCCGCGACGACGCAGATGAGCACGACCAGCCCGACCACGTTCCGGAGCGTTCCGATCGTGCCCGCGGTGTCGATCTGGGTGCTCAGGATCAGCGCGATCACGCCGATGATCACGGCGAGCACCGCGAGCTTCGCGCCCCAGATGAACACGAACCAGTGCTGGTGCTCACGACGGACGACCTGCTCCCCCGAGGCAAGCAGCGAATCGGCGTAGCTCATCGAGCGGGCGTCCTCCTCAGGCGCGCGGGTGCGCTCGCGCATAGACCTCGCGGATGCGCTCCCCGGTCAGGTGCGTGTACAGCTGGGTCGTCGAGATACTGGCATGTCCGAGCAACTCCTGGACGACCCGGAGGTCCGCGCCGCCCTCGAGGAGGTGCGTCGCGAACGAGTGGCGCAGCGTGTGCGGCGACACCCGGTCCGACAGGCCCGCGCGCTCCGCGGCATGCTTCACCGCGGTCCACGCACCCTGCCGCGTCAGCCGGGCGCCCCGCGAGGTGACGAACAGCGGGCCGCCCCGTTGCGCGGCGGCCGCCCCGTGCACGGCGGCGCCGGCGAGCCATGCCTCCCGCGGCCAGGTCAGATAACGGCCGATCCAGTCCAGCGCGACGTCGCCCAGCGGCACGAGCCGTTCGCGATCGCCCTTGCCGATGACCCGGGCGTAGCCGCCGTCCAGCGAGACATCCTCGAGGTCGAGGCCCAGCGCTTCCGAGACGCGCATCCCGGCGGCGTAGAGCGTCTCGAGGAGGGTCCGGTCGCGCACGGCGTTGGCGTCCGGCGGGCCGCCGTCCGCAGCGGGTCCCCCGCCCGCCGCCTCGAGGAGGGCGTCGACCTCGTCCACGGTCAACGTCTCGGGCAAGAGCCGCGGTTGGCGCGGCAGGTCGAGATGCGCGGCGACGTCGACGGCGATGAGTCCCTCGCCGAACGCGAACCGGTAGAAGCCCCGGATCGCCGCGGCCCGACGACGCAGCGATGTCGGGGCGAGGCCCGGATCGTCGGGTTCGGCCCCGGCGCGCGCGGCCCGCGAGGTACCGCTGCGCAGCGTCCGCGCCGCCCGCCCAGCCGGACGCCTCCCGGCTCTTCGCGAAGTGCCCCAGATCGGTGCGATAGGCGCGCAGCGACGCCGGCGCCAGGCCGCGCTCGACACGGAGGTAGGTGAGGTAGTCCTCGATCGCCCGGCTGAGCTCGCCGGCGGGTCGCACGGGCGTCGCGATGGCCACGGGCTCAGTCCGTCGTGTGCTGGGCGCGCCATGCCTCGGCGCGGTCGAGCAGCTCACGCGCCGAGGCGAGGGCCGCCTGGCCACCAGCCGGCCCGCCGATCATCTGGCCCAGCTCCTCGACCCGCCCCTCGCGGTCGAGCACGCTGACCTCGGTGACCGTCCGGCCGTCGCGCTCGCGCTTGGTGATGCGCACATGGGCATCGGCGTAGGCGGCGATCTGTGGCAGGTGCGTGACGCACAGGACCTGGTGGTCTCGCGCGAGTGCCCACAGGCTCCGCGCCACCGGGTCCGCGCTGCGCCCGCCGATGCCCGTGTCGATCTCGTCGAACACGAGTGTCGGCGTGGCGTCGACCGCGGCGAGGACCTCCTTGATCGCGAGCGCGATCCGCGACAGCTCGCCACCCGAGGCGATGCGCGCCAGCGCCCGCGCGGGCTCACCTGGATTCGGGCGGAGCCGGAAGACGACGGCGTCGATGCCCGTGCCGTCGAACGCGAGCGCGTCGCCGTCGATCTCGACCGCCGCCTCGTCGCTGCCCGCCGGCCGACGGCCCAGGGAGACGTCGAACACCCCGTCCGGGAAACCCGAGCTCTCGCAGCACCGCCGCGACGGCCTCGCCGAGGGTCTCGGCGGCCACGTGGCGGAGCGTCGAGAGGCGCGCCGCCGCGTCGGCGACCTCCCGCAACAGCCGCGCGTCCTCGTCGGAGCGCCGGGCGCGCTCCGCGTCCAGCCCGCGGAGTCGCTCCGCCTCCGCGCGCGAGCGCTCGCCATGGACGATGACCGCCGCCTCGTCGTCGCCGAACCGGCGCAGCAGTCGATGGATCGTCCCGAGCCGCTCCGAGAGCCGGTCGAGCTCCGCCGGATCGTGGTCGACCGTCTCGGCGAGTGACCGGGCCTCGGCCGCGACGTCGTCGAGCTCTGCCTCGAGCCCACCGAGACGGTCGGCCAGGGTGTCCCAGCGGGCGTCGAGTCGGGCGAGCGACCGCAGCTCCCGTTCCGCGGCCGCGACGGCATCCCGCGCGCCCCGGCCCTCGCCCGTCAACGCCTCGTACGCGGACGCGACGCCGCGGGCGATGGCCTCCCCGTGCTGCGCGGCCGCGAGCCGTCCCGTGATCCCGTCCGCCTCACCCGGGACCAGACGCGCCGCCTCGATGTCGGCCGCCTCGGCTTCGAGGAGCTCGAGTCGGCGGAGCAGCTCGCGCGGCTCGATCTCCAGCTCGGCCAGGGCGGCCCGGTTCGCCCGCCATCGCTCGACCGCATCCGTCATCGCCGCTCGCGCCTCGGCGTGCCCGCCGTACGCGTCGAGCAGGTCGCGCTGCGAGCGCTCGTCGAGGAGCCGCTGCTGGTCGTGCTGGCCGTGGATCTCGACGAGCCGCCCCGTCACACCGCCGAGCCGTGCCGCGGTGACGGTGTCGTCATCCAGACGCGCCGTGGAGCGGCCCCCCGCGGCGACCTCGCGAACGGCGATGAGGGGCTCGGGCGTGCGGTCGAACAGGGCCTCGACGCGCGCGACGCTCGCGCCGTGACGAACGAGCGACGGATCTGCCCGCGCCCCGAGCGCCAGCCCCAGCGCGTCGATCAGCAGGCTCTTGCCGGCGCCGGTCTCGCCGGTCAGGACATTGAGCCCGGGCTCGAGCGTCAGGCGCAGCCGTTCCAGCAGCGCGAGGTCCGACACCGCGAGCTCCAGCAGCCGTCCGGCGGGCAGCGGGTCGGTGACCGGATCGGCGGCCATCGTGGTGGTCGCGGTGTCGAGCGGCGGGTCGGGGACGAGGGTCATCGTCAGGACGGCAGCAGCTGGACCTTCGTGCGCAGGAGATCCCAGAACGGGAGCGCGCCTTCCGGCTCGACGAACCGGATCGACCGATCCATCGCGCGGACCTCGACGACGTCGCCGACGGCGAGCGGCAGGTCCTCGCGCCCGTCGATCGAGACCAGCGCCTCGTACGCATCGACCACCCGGCAGACCACCGTCTGGTGCGGGCTCACGACGACCGACCGGATAGCCGACAGGTAGCCCGCGATGGGCGTCACGACGAGGTTGCGGCTCGACGGGTCCAGGATCGGGCCGCCGGCCGAGAAGCTGTACCCGGTGGAACCGGTGGGACTCGACACGACGAGGCCGTCCGCGATGAACGTCGCGAGGTGCGAGTCGTCGATCTCGACGTCCAGGCGGACGACGCGCGCGAGCGAGCCGCGGGCCACGACGATGTCGTTGAGCGCCGTGAAGGTCGTCCGCTCCCCGCCGGCGCGCGGCACGATCGCGCCCGTCAGCGCCATCCGCTCCTCGAGCGTGTAGCGGCCGTCGCGCAGGTGATCGAGGAGCGGGATGAGGTCCTCCGTCTCGGCCTTCGACAGGAAGCCCACCTTGCCGAGGTTGATGCCGAGGATCGGGACGTCGACCTCGGCGACCGCGCGGACCGCGCGCAGGAACGTCCCGTCGCCGCCGAGGACCAGCAGGATGTCGGTCGTCCGGAGCTCGTCGAGCAGCCGCTCCAGATCGCCGGCCTGGGCGGTCCACTGGTCGACGCGGTGCATCGCACACCAACCGGCGGCCCGCTCGGCGAGCTCGACGGTGTCATCGTTGGTGGGGTTGTAGGCGAAGCCGATACGCATCAGGCGGGATCGGCGGCGACCGGCTGGGGCGCCCATGCGGCGTCGACGGCGTCGTCGATCAGCCGGTCGAGCTCCGCGCACGACGGCCCGGCCTGCAGGTGGACGAGGAACTCGCGGTTGCCCTCCGGGCCCTGGATGGGCGAGGCGATGACCGCGCGGGTGCCGAGACCCAGCTCCCGGGCGCGAGCCGTGACGTGGCGAAGGACGTCGCGATGGACGGTCGCATCGCGGACGACGCCGCCCTTGACGTCCGCGCGACCGGCCTCGAACTGCGGCTTCACGAGCGCGACGATGGGCCCGACGCCGTCCCGCAACACGGAGCGCACCGGCCCCAGCACGAGACCGAGCGAGATGAACGCGACGTCGATCACGGCAAGGTCCACGGGCTCCGGCAAGCTGTCGGCCGTCAGGTCCCGCGCGTTGTGGCGCTCCATGGAGACGACCCGCTCGTCGCGCCGCAGCCGATCGGCCAGCTGTCCCCGGCCCACGTCCAGGGCGTAGACGCGGCGGGCGCCGCGCCGCAGGAGCACGTCGGTGAAGCCACCCGTGGACGCCCCGACGTCGATCGCGACCAGACCCGTGGGATCGATCCCGAAGGCATCGAGCGCGGCGAGCAGCTTGTGCGCGCCCCGGCTGACCCACTCGCCGCCGGCGTCGACGCGGAGCGCCTCGGCGATATCGATGAGATCGCCGGGCTTCCGGTCGGCGCGCGCGGAATCGCCCTCGCCCACGCGGACCTTGCCGGCCAGCACGAGTGCCTGTGCACGCGAGCGCGACGCGACCAGCCCACGGTCGACGAGCAGCTGATCGAGCCGGATGCGCCGGGCGGCGCGCGTCGTGGCCACGCGCTAATCGTGGCACACGCCGCTCACCCCGGACTCACCGGGACTGGTATCCCGTCGTGACACCGCCTCGGCCGGCGCGGATGCACCTGCGAAGCGCGCGCGTCTATCGATGCACGCATGAGGGCGACCGAGGACGGCCTGGTCGTGCGCTCGGCTGCCTAGGCGTCCGGCAAGGCGGCGCTCGCGACCTCGATCAGCTGGCCCTCGATCCACGTCAGATAGAGGTATTCGACCCACAGGCGGTAGGTCGGATCGTCGCTCGTCGGGCGGGTCGTCCGGGGTCTCGGGGGTCACGCCCAGCTCCGTGCCAAGGACCAGTCGCAGGTCGTTGATGACGCCCAGCCAGGCCGCCACACCGGCGGCATCGAGCGTCGGCGCGTCGAGCGTCTCGCGGACCTGCGCGAGCGAGCGTCGACGACCCTCGAGGAGATCGTCCCGGACCAGCGAGCGGTACTCGGCTTCGGCGTCCGGATCGTCGTGATGGGCCGGTGGGAAGAGCCGCACCGTGGTCGGATCGTCGGTGCCGAGCCGGTCGTCGAGTCGGTCGAGGAGCTCACCCAGGAGTCGCCGCTCGACCGGGCCCAGGAGGAGGATCGCGCCGCCGTCGCGCCACGGGCGGATCCGCGGCAGCGCGTCGTCGGCCACTCAGTCCTCTTCCATCGACGCCCAGAGGCCGTGGGCGTGGAGCCGCTTGACGTCGAACTCGCAGCGCTCCTTGGGCCCGCTGGCCACCACGGCCTTGCCCGTCTCGTGGACCTGGAGCATCAGCTCCTGGGCGCGCGCGAACGGGTAGCCGAAGAGCTTCTGGAAGACGAAGGTCACGTAGGACATCAGGTTGATGGGGTCGTCCCAGACGATGACCTTCCAGGGTCGCGCCGGCTCGATCCGGTCGCGCGTGACCTCCTCGAGGTCGATCCGCGGTTCGGCGACGGATGTCTCCACACGCCGGATGGTGTCACAACGCGGTCAGCATCCCCAACCGCGGGGTGGTTGCTCCCGGGGCGCGCTCACCTGACGGCCGGAGTCGACGAAGACGATGAGCTCGTTCGCCATCCCGTAGGCGACGCTCGTGACCTCGCCGTCCTCGGGCGGGATGCACCAGCATTCGCCGAAGCCCATGTTCGGGCCCGTCGAGTACGTGTAGCGCCAGGTCACCTTCAGCCCCCGGTCGCGTGCCGCGTCGCCGACCTGACGCGGGGTCATCTGGCCGATCGGCGCGTTCGCCATGGGCTCACCCGCCGCGAGTGGATCGACGCCGTCCTTCGAGACCGCGCCGGCCGGCGCGGCGACCTCGCAGCCCAGCGCGCCGAGGTCGGTCGCGGCAGGCGAGCCCTGGGGCGCGTACGAGCCGGTGCAGCCCGTGGCGATGAACACGAGGAACGCGGCGGTGGGCAGCAGGAGCCCGCGACCGCGTCGGATGATCGGCATGCGGGAACGGTGCGGTGCGGGCGCCACGCACGCCATCGGTGGTCCGCCCGAACGCCGCTCCGGACGACGCCACTCAGGCGGGGGCGCCCTGCTCGCCTGCCGGGACCGCGCCCACCTGGGCGATCGCCTCGCGCACCTGCTCGGTGAGACCCGGGACGTCGAGCCGCAGCACCCGCCGCAGGTCGCTGACCGACCCATGGTCGACGAACCGGTCGCCCGGGATCCCGAGCGCGCGCACCGGCACATCACGCAGCGCCGGATCGGTGACACGGGCATCCTCGACCGCCTCGAGGACCGCACTCCCGAACCCGCCGGTGACCACGCTTTCCTCGAACGTGACGACCAGGCGCTTGCCGCGTGCCGCGTCGACGATCAGCTGGCGGTCGATGGGCTTGGCGAACCGGGCGTTGATGACCTCGATCGACCAGCCATCGTCGGCCAGCGCCTCCGCGACCTCGATCGCGCGCATGACGATGGGTCCGAAGCCCACGAACAGCAGGTCGGTCCCCTCGCGGATGACCTCGCCTCGCCCGACCGGCAGCACCTCGGGCGCGCGTTCGGGCAGGTCGAAGCCCGGGTCGCGTGGGTAGTGCAGCGCGAACGGGTGGTCCTGCGCCAAGGCCGTCCGGAGGAGGGAGCGGAGCTCCTGCTCGTCCCTGGGGCTCGCGATGACCAGGTTCGGCAGCTGCCGCTGCGCGGGCAACGTGAACATCCCCTGATGGCTGGTGCCGTCCTCGCCCACGAGCCCGGCGCGGTCGACCCCCAGGATCACCGGCATGTCGTTCTGGCAGACGTCGTGGACGGTCTGATCGAACGCCCGCTGGAGGAACGTCGAGTAGATCGCGACGACCGGCCGGAGCCCGCCCATGGCGAGGCCGGTGGCCATCGTCACCGCGTGCTGCTCGGCGATGCCGACATCGATGAAGCGGTCGGGGTACTGCGCCTGGAACTTGGACAGCCCGGTGCCGGTGGGCATGCCGGCCGTGATCCCCACGATCCGACGATCGGTCTTCGCGAGCTCGATGAGCTCCGCGGCGAACACCGCGGTGTAGTTGGGCGCCTTGCGTGGCGTCGTCGGCGCGGGGGTCGGCGGCGCCGCATCGTCGACCATCGATTCGGCGGGCATCGAACGGCGGCTTGTCATCAGGGAAGCGGACGGCGGGGCGCCCCGATCCGCATCGGCGGAGCGCGTCACCGACGAGCCCTGGGCGGCGGCCGAGGCCGGGCTGTCGTCGTGGCCGGAGGCGTCGACGCGTGGCGCGAGCGTCATCGGCGGCAGGGCCGCACCGTGGAATCCGATCTGGTCGGCCTCGGCGGGGCGGTAGCCCTTCCCCTTCTGGGTGCGGACGTGGACGATGACCGGACCGTGCAGGCTGAGCGCGCGGCGGAACGTCTCCTCGAGCGTCCGCAGGTCGTGCCCGGGGATGACGCCGATGTACGTGATCCCGAGGTCCTCGAACAGCTGACCCGGCTGCGCGAAGCTCACGACCGACTGCCGGAGACGGCGGCTCAGCTCCAGGGCCTTCGGCCCGACCACGGGGATGCGCTCGATCGCCCGGTCGTAGGCCGACTTGCTGCGACGCCACGCGCTGGACAGCTTGATCTCGGACAGGTAGCTCGAGAGCGCCCCGACCGTCGGGCTGATCGACATCTCGTTGTCGTTGAGCACGATCAGCAGCTGCGTCTGCCGATGGCCGATGTCGTTCAGCGCCTCCAGGCTGAGCCCGCTGATGAGCGCCGCATCGCCCACGACGACCGCGATCCGTTCCATGGAGTGGCGGACGTCGCGCGCGGTGGCGAGGCCTTCGGCGATGGACAGGCCGGTGCCGGCGTGGCCGCCGTCGAACACGTCGTGCGGCGACTCGGTGCGCCGCGGGAACCCGCCGACGCCGCCGAGCTGGCGGAGCGTGCCGAACCGTTCCAGGCGCCCGGTGACGAGCTTGTGCGCGTAGGCCTGGTGGCCGGTGTCCCAGACGATGCGATCACGGGGCGATTCGAGGAGCCGATGGAGCGCGAGCGTGATCTCGACGACGCCGAGGCTGCTGCCGAGGTGTCCGCCGGTCACGGCGACGGTCCGGATGATGGTCTCGCGGATCTCGGCGGCGAGCTGCTTGAGCTGGGCGTCGCTGAGTCCGCGGAGGTCGGCGGGCCCCTCGAGGCGCTCGAGGATCGGCACGGGCGGCTCCTGGTGCAGGATCGATGGTCCGGGCTTCGACGCCCGGCGGTCGGCGGGTGTGGTGTCCGCTCGTCGGCGGGGGCCCGAGTCTACCGGCGCCGGCGACGAGATACATGCTACACGCGAGTAACACGATACGCCAGCCCGCGCCCGGCCGGCCAGAGCTACTCCTCGGCGGCGTCCTCGGGGCGGACGTCGACCGTGGCGAGGGCGCCCCCGGCGCGCGTGACGAGCTGCTGGACGCGCAGCTCGGCCTCGGTGAGGAGGGTCGCGCAGCGCTCCTGGAGCGCGACCCCTCGCTCGTACAGCGCGATCGAGCGCTCCAGGGGCAGCCCGCCCGCCTCGAGCTCGGTCACCGTGCGCTGGAGCTCGGCAAGCGCATCGTCGAACGTCAGCGAGGCGATGGAGGCGTCGCCACCCGCGGCGCGCTCGGCGCGATCGGCCGTGTCAGTCACCGGGCTCGTCGTCCTCCTCCGCGCGCTCCAGCCGGGTGTCGATCCGGCGGCCCACGATGATACCGGCGCGGATCGCGACGACCGCCACGAGCGCCACGAGCGCGAGGAACAGCACCACCTGGACGATCGTGTCGATCACCCGCCTGACCCGCCGGCGGGCTCGCCGTCGGACGTCGCATCGAGCTCGCCCTGCGCGACGCGCAGCCGCAACGCCGTCCCGCGAGCGGCCTGCGCCGGATCCCGGACGATCGCGCCGTCCGCCGCCCGGCGCACGATCGCGTAGCCCCGGTCCAGCGTCGCCTGCGGACCCAGGACCGACAGCGCGGCAGCCGCGGCATCGAGCGACGAGCGAGCCCGCGTGACCCGGTTGCTCGCGAGGACCGGAAGCCGTCCCGCCGCCCGGTCGACTCGCTCGCGCTCCCGCGCGAGGCGCACGGGCAGCAGCGGCCGCAGGCGGTCGGTCGTGCGCTCGAGACGCTCGCGATCTCGGACGAGCCGACCCGGCAGCGACGGTCCGAGACGATCCCCGAGGCGGTCGACCATCGAGCGTCGACGAGCCACGTCGGCGGCGACGGCTCGCGTCGCGCGATCGAGGAGCAGGCCCGCCCGTTCGCGCCCGGCGGTGAGCTGCGCCGCGGGATCCGCCCGCTCCAGCGCGCGGCGCTCTGTCGCGAGCTCGCGTCCGGCGACCACGAGCGACCGTTCGGCTGCGCGATCGAGCCGTCGGCGAGCCGCGGCGACGGCCGCCGCCACCTCGACGCGATCGGGCACGACGAGCTCGGCGGCCGCGGACGGCGTGGGTGCCCGGACATCGGCCGCGAAGTCGGCGAGCGTCACGTCGACCTCATGCCCGACCCCGCAGACGACGGGCACCGTGTGCGCCACGACCGCCCGCACCACCCGCTCGTCGTTGAACGACCAGAGGTCCTCGAGCGAACCCCCGCCCCGCGCGAGGATCGTGACGGCCGGGACCTCGTCGGGGCGTCCCGCAGCGTGTCCCTCGGCGATGAGCCGTTCCAGCCGCCGCATCGCCCCCACGATCGACGCCGGTGCGCCCTCCCCCTGCACCTGGCACGCGACGAGCACGACCCGCACCAGCGGCCAGCGCCGCGCAAGGACATGGCACACATCGCGCCACACGGCGCCGGACGGCGAGGTGATCACGGCGACGGTCGCCGGCCGCGACGGCAGGGACCGCTTCCGCGCGCTCTCGAACAGACCTTCGGCGCCCAGCCGGGCCTTCAGCTGCTCGAACCGGATGGCGAGGTCCCCGAACCCCGATGGCTGCAGCGCGTCGACGTACAGCTGCAGCGCGCCGGACGGCTCGTAGACATCCATCCGGCCGTGGGTCACCACCCGCAACCCGGTCTGCGGCTGGAACGCCGAGCGGACGCGGTCGTCGCGGAACCAGACGCACTGGAGCGCGGAACGGTCGTCCTTCAGCGCGAAGTACGCGTGCCCCGCCGACGAGATCGTGACGCGCCCGACCTCGCCCTCGATCCACAGGTCGCGCAGCCGTTCGTCCGTGCGCACCGCGTCCTTCACCGTGCGCGCGACCTCGCTCACGGTCCGGACGCGAAGCCCGAACGTGCCCGGCGGAGCGGTCGTGGACCCGGGATCGCGGCGCGCGACCGACGCCGGCTCCTCCGAGGCGCTGTCCCACCCAGGCAGGAGGCCGTCAGGCCGTCCGCTCATCGCACCCGCCTGATGTTCGCGTCGATCGCCATTCCACGTCGCGATGGTACCGACGAGCGGTGGACCGGCCACGTCGCTCGAGTACCGTCCATCGACGTGCTGGTCGACACCCTCTGGCCCCTGATCGTGTACGGCGGTGGCGTCGGGACGCTGATCGCGCTGGTCGCCTACGTCGTCGGGCTCGCGCTGTTCCGCGCCGGCCGGTCGACCCAGTGGACGGCCGCGCTCATCGCGCTGGGTCTCGGGTGGTTCCTGGGGACGCAGCTGACCCTGGCCGATCGGGCGGCTCCAGGCGCGGCCGACGGTCGACGCGACGCTCGGTGCCACCACGCCGCTGCTCATCGGTCTCGTGACGTCGATCGTCCTCGGAGCGAGCCGCCGGCGGCGCCTTGCCGGCTGGTTCGTCGTGGGGATGGCCGCGCCGTGGACCCTGCTGTTCGGCGCCTACGTCGTCGAGCTGCAGCAGGGCGAGGATCTCGCCCCGTTCACGACGGTGGCGGGCTTCCTGGTCGGGGCGGTGCCGCTCGCGATCGGCCTCGTGCTCGCCCTGCTCTCCGAACGGCCCCCGGATCCCGACCCGTTCGCGCCGGCCGGTCGTCCCGGCTCGCGCCGCCCCGGCAGCCTGACCGCCGGCCTCATGCGGCGCGCCCGGTACGGCATCGTGGGCCCGGGCTTCGTCATGAGCCTCGTCGTGACGAGTGCCGTCACGCTCTTCGGGCACGAGCTCCCGATCGTCGTCCAGGTCGTGCTGATCGCGGTCGGCGTCCTGCTGGCGACCCAGCTCGAGCTCGTGACGATCCCGTCCGACGCGCGACGCGCGTCGGAGGCGTATCACTGGATCGGCCGGTCGGCGATCGCGCGGCTCGAGCGCGTCAGCGGCCGCCCGATGCCGCGCAGCAAGCCGGCCATGGAGCGATGGCTCGCCGAACCGGAGACGCCGATGGACATCTCCTTCCGGCCCGAGCTGCTGGCATACATCGGTCGTGCCGACGAGGCCCGGGCGGTGCTCGCGCGCGTCCCCGCCGAGACGCCCGTCGAGCGCTTCCATCGTGCGACCTCCGCGTGGGAGCTCGACTGGCGCGTCGCGCGCGAGCCGGAGCCCGTCGACTTCCCGGCACTCATCGCGGCGATCGGTCCCGAGGGTGAGCCGGATCGGGTGCTCGCGGAGGGGCTGGATGCCTGGCGACGAAGCGAGGTCGCCCTCGCGGCGCTGGATCCGGGCTGGATCGCCGCGCTCGTCGGGTTCCAGCGTCGGCTCGGCGACCGCGCGCGGCCTGTCGCGGTGAAGCAGCGTCAGCGCGTGCTGATGGTCAACGCGGCGATGGCCGCCGTCCTGTTCCTGGTGAGCGTGACGATGCGCTGATCCGGCGCCGCCACGGGGTCAGACGCGCGTCTGGTACTCGCCGGTGCGGGTGTCGACCCGGACGACGTCGCCCTCGCTGACGAACAACGGGACCTGCACGACGAGCCCCGTCTCGAGCGTCGCTGCCTTGCGGGCGCCCTGCGCGGTGTCACCGGCGAACCCGGGCTCCGTCTGCGTCACCCCAAGCTCGACCGTCACCGGGAGCTCGACGCCGAGGGTCTCGCCCTGGTAGCTCGTCCGGTCGAGCGTCATGCCGTCCTTGAGGTAGTTCACCGCGTCGTCGAGCTGCGCCGCCGTCAGGCTGAACTGGTCGTAGGAGTCGTTGTCCATGAAGTGGAAGTCGTCGCCGTCGCGGTACAGGAACTGGACGGGGCGGCGATCGAGGACGGCGCGCGGCCACTTCGTGCCGGCCTGGAAGCTGCGGTCGATCGTCTGGCCACGCTTCACGTTGCGGAGCGTGATGCGCACCTGCGCCGACCCGCGACCCATCTTGATGTGGTGGTAGTCGAGGATCTGCCAGAGGTCGTTGTCGAGCTCGATGACCGCGCCCTTGCGCAGTTCGCCGGTGCTGATCATGAGAGGGTGGGCTCCAGGTGGGCCGAGCGCGCGGACGGGCGCGACCGCGGCCGCCCGGCGGGCGGCGACGCGCACCCCAGCAGCCGCGCGAGCGGATTCGGGTTCGAGTCCGCGGGATTGTATCGGACGAGGCGGGCGCCCCTTGGTCAGGGCGCCGCGGTCGACGGGTCGGGGACGGGCGGATCGATCGCCCCGCCGACCGCCTGGTAGGCCCAGTCGCTCTGGGTCGTGGAGCCGTCGTCCAGCGTGAGCGTCGTGGTGCCCTGGCCGGTGCTGGCGTCGCACGCGGCCGTGCAGCGGACGACGATCGCCATGACGCGCCGGCCGGGCGGCACGACATCGAGCGCCGAGCTCGCCTGCTCGCCGCAGGTCGGCTCCGGGACGCCGATGCACGAGGGGGTGACGCCCGCCGGAAGCGCGGGTGCCGGCTGCGGCGGCAGGGGCCCGGGCTTGCCGGGGGCCGCTCCGCCGGCGCTCTGCCAGCCCATGCCGGACTGCTCTACACGCCCGTCTGCACGGCGGATGGCGACCTGGACCTCACCGCTCGCCGCGGTGCATGTCGCCTGCGTGCAGGTCAGCTCGATGCCGACGATCGAGGCGTCGCTGCCGAACCCCAGTTCGGCGGCCTGCTGCTGACACAGCTGGTCGGCAAGGCCGGTGCAGCGCAGCCCGGTGCCGAGCCCGAACGGCGCGCCGCACGCTCCGACGACCAGCGACAGCGCCACGAGGACGGGGCCCAGCCAGCGCGGCATCGTTCGCTCCCCTCCTCGACCGTCTGGGCGAGTCTAGACGCCGACCACCAGCGGCCCACGCGGGAAGTGCGTCAGGAGCTCGAGAAGGCCACGTGACGCGTCGAGATGGACGAGGTCCTCGATGCGCACGCCGAGGTCTCCTTCGAGGTAGACCCCGGGCTCGACCGAGAAGACCGTCGGGCTGGGGAGCGGCGTGTCGGTGGCCGCCCGCGAGAGCCGCGGATCCTCGTGGGTCGCGAGCCCGATCCCGTGGCCCGTCCCATGTCCGAAGTGGGCGCCGTGCCCGGCGGCCTCGATGACGTCCCGAGCGGCGGCATCGGCGGCCCGGCCGCTGAGGAGGGGGCCTCCGCGGACCGTGCTCGCGGTCAACGCCTCGATGGCCGCCGCCTGCGCCCCGGCGACGAGCTCGTACACGGCGAGCGCGGCCGCCGTCGGCTCAGCCGACGAACAACGTCCGCGTCATGTCGCTCCGATAGCCCTCGACCTGCGCGCCGAAGTCGAACAGGAGGACCGTGCCCGTGGTGACCGGCCGGTCCCCGGGTGCGCCATGGGGCAGCGCCGCCTGGGCGCCGGCAAGGCAGGCCACCGGGAACGCCAGCGCCTCGGCGCCGCCCGTCCGGATCAGCCATTCGAGGCGCAGCGCGAGCTCGGCCTCGGAGACACCCGGCCGGATCTCCGGCAGGAGCGTCGCCAGCGCCCGGTCGGCCACGGCACAGGCGGCGGCGATCCGCTCGACCTCCTCGGGTGTCTTGGTCGCCCGCCACGCCTCCAGCCAGCCCTCGACCGGGACGAGCTCGACATCGGGCGCGGCAGCGGCCAGCCGCTGCCAGAGCGCGTGCGACATCGCCGCCTCGACCGCGACGCGCCTCGCGCCGACCGATGCCAGCAGGTCCCGCCAGGCGCCCGGCAGGTCGTAGCCCACGTCGCGGATCGCGGCGCCGTCGGCCTGCTCCTTCGCCTGGATGGTGTAGCGGGAGTCGGCGAGGACCGTCAGCGACTCGGGCCCGACGAGGAACTGCCCAGAGTGTCCCGCGACCTTGTCCTCGCCCTCGTCGAGGCGAAACCCCGTCAGCCACCGGCTGTGCTCGGGGCGGACCCCGAAGTAGGCGTCGATGCCCTCGCTCGCGAGCCGCTCGCGCAGCCGCGCCAGGCGGGCCGGGCGAGCCTCGGCGTCGGCAGCCGCCCATCGAGCGCGCGTCGCGGCGTCGGGCGGCGGCGCGAAGTCGTCCGCCGTCGGCCAGCCGGATCGGGCGGCCACGCTCAGTAGCCGTACTCCTGCAGCTTCTGGCGGTGCTCGGCCTCGGTCTTGCTGAAGTCGTGCCGCCCGCTGTCATCGGGGATGGCCACGAAGAAGTTCATGCCGGCCTTCGTGTCCGGAGCGAGCGCGGCCTCGATCGACTTCACGGTCGGCGTGACGATCGGGCCGGGCGGCAGGCCCTTGACCTTGTACGTGTTGTAGCCCGCGACCGCCTCGGGGAACGCGATCTTCGCGTACTGCTTCTCGTCGACGTTCTTGGGCGACCAGAACAGGTACGTCTTCCAGGCGTCCGAGAACTCGCCCAGCTTCACGGTGTCGTTGGCGTACAGGACGGTCGGGTCGGCCTGCAGCAGCTTGTGCTTGACGCCCGGCTTGCCGTCGATCCGGTTCTGGTAGACCCCGGCGATGAGCGCGCGCTCGTCGTCGAGCACCGCCTCGCGCTCGACGATCGAGGCCAGCGTCAGCACCTGGTAGAAGGTCAGCTTCCGCGCTGCCGGCACGTCGCGCATCTTCGCGGTGACCCGGTCCTCGAAGGCGTGGAGCATCATCCGGACCAGCGATTCGGCGTCGTCCGGGTCGTCCTGCCCGATGCGGACCGTGTAGGTCGCGGGGTAGAGGAAGCCTTCGAGCGATCGCCCCTCGGGGCGGATCTTCGGGTCCTTGAGCCACGGGAACTCGTCCAGCAGCTCCGGCGGCGGCGTCCTGGTGATCTCCAGGAACTCCGCGGGGTCGATGAGCGTGCCCGCGATGGTCGACAGCTGCGCGGCCATCTGCTCGATGCGCAGGCCCTCGCGGAAACGGATGTCGATCGTGCGGACCACGATCTCGTTCTCGACCAGGCCCTTCACGACCTCCTGCGGCGTCATGTCCAGGCGCAGCAGGAAGTGCCCTGCGGCGAGCTTGGGCGTCAGCTCGTCGATCATCGACTGGAACAGGAACGCCCGCTCCGAGGTGATGACCCGCTCGTCGAGCAGCCGCGGGGCGAGCGTGGTCGGCGTGTCGCCCGAGGCGACCACGAAGTCGACCTCGGTGTCATCGTCGCTCGCCTTGGCGGTCAGCGCCGGGCCGATGTCCTCGGCGACGAGGTCGGCGATGAACCCGATCTTCAGCGCGCTGGGGTTGTCCTCCGCGACACCCGCCACGACGCTCCGGGCGATGGGCCGGGCGACCGTGAACAGCACCGCGAGCACGAGTCCGGCCATGACGGCGAGGAAGATGAGGAAGCGCAGGACGCTGCCGTGGCCCCCGCGTCGCTCGTCCGGGTAGCGATAGCGGTCGCGAGGGGCCCGCCCGTAGCTGCCGCCGAAGCCGCCATCGCGGTCGCCGTTCTCGCGCCCGGTGACCGTCCCGGACGTCGCGACATCGCTGGGATGTGCCATCGGATCCCGCGGACGCGCGCCACGCCGGACGCTCACGCGGACCGTCCCGAGCCGGCCGGCGTCGCGTCGAGCTCGTCCTGCAGGATCACCGCCGCCGCCTCCCGGTCGATGCGCTCGCGATGCGCCTCCCGCTGGCTGCGGGTCGGCGGACCACCGCTTCGACCCCGGGGCATGGGACCGACGCGTCGCTCTGCGACGAACGAGGACAGCCGTTCGTCACGCAGCGTCATCGGGATGGCCAGGGCCTCGGCCACGGCGGTGGCCCAGGCGCGGGCCGCGGCCGCCATCGGCCCCTCGACCCCGCTCGCCTCGATCGGCAGCCCGACGACCAGCCGCGTCACCCGCTGCTCGTCGCAGATCCGGCGCAGGGCGGCCACATCGTCAGCGACCGTCGCGCCGCGGCGCACGGTCCGGAACGGTCGGGCGAGCTTCGTGTCCGCATCGGCGAGGGCAAGGCCGACGCGTCGTTCTCCCAGATCGACCCCCAGCAGGAAACCGCTCACGTCCGCCGGTTCGACGACGGAAAGGGGAAGGGGCGCATCGCGCGGATGGTAGCGGTTCCACCTGTGCGCCGGCAGTGAGCCATCCGGCCCCCCACCATCACAGCCGGATGGCAGTCCGCCCGGCCCGGGCACCACCGCCGCGTGTCGGTCGTGCCTCGTCCGCGGTCAGCTCATGAGGGAGATGGCTCGGGTGAAGGAGATGGCTCGGGTGAGGTCGATCTCGACGGCGCGGGCGTGGGCAACGGCGGCGCCGTGACCGTCGGCACGTCCGACGTCCCGACCTGGAAGTCGACCCGCTGGTCCAGGGTCGGGACGGCGCTCACCCAATCCGGCCACAGGCGGACGGACGCCTGGCCGTACGGGGCAAGGATGGCCTCGGCGTCGGGCTTCGGCTTGCCGCGGATGGCGGCGAGCAGCGCGGTGACGTCGAGCTTCGCCGTCTGCTGCGCGATGCCGCTGACCGGGAAGCGGACGCCCCGGGCGTCGACGATCGCGGAGCCCACCCGAACGTCGATGGAGTCGCCGATGAGCGCGTGATCGGGTGCGACCATGCCGGTGAGACGGTCGCGGACGATCGACTCGAGCGGCGTCTCATCGACCGCGAGGACCGAGCCGTCGGCCGATGCCTCGAGCGTGAAGCCCTCGACCTCCTGGCCGACCAGCGTCTGCGGGTCGACCGACAGCTGTGGCTCGCCCAGCACCGCGGTGCCCGGGAAGAGCGTCGCGCCCTCGGGCACGCCGGTGGGCGACGCGAGGGCCGCCTCGAACTTCGTCCCGAGGTCCGCGCGGACCTGCGCCAGGGCGGCGTCGACGTCCGCCTGCTCGACCCGCGGGAACTCCTCGCGCTTGCCGCCCTTCGTGGGCGCGTCGTTGCGCACCGAGACCTGGAGCGTGCTCAGGCTCGTCGGGACCTGGGTGATCTCGCCAGACTCGACGTTGCCGTCGGGCCCCTCCTTCACGGCGCGGACGTTCACGTCGGCGATGCCGTGCTGGATCGTCGTGCCGTTGACCTGGGCGCGGGGAACCGTCACGCCGCGGACCGTCTGGAAGACCTGCGCCCCGAGCGTCGAGATCCGCGTGCCCGCCGGCACGAACACGGGGCCGACGGTGTTGATGCTGTCGAACCGGACCGTCCCGGTCGCCTTGTCGGCATCGACGCGCTTGCCCGTGGCCGCGAAGTCGCCGGTCGTGGAGACCGGCAGGTCGAGCTTCACGGCGGGGACGACGCCATGCTCCACGTCGACCTCCGTCGCCGCGGGATCGGCGACGATGTCGAACGCGAGCGGGCCGATCGGATCGATCCGCGGCGCGATCCGGACGGTCGCGGACGGCAGGAAGACGAACCCGGCGACGCCGGCGACGAGGAGGGCCAGGGCGAGGATCCCGACCCCGACGATCAGCGCGGCGCCGGGACGCCGGCGGGCGGTGGCGTCCGTCGCAGTGGGTCGGCTGGGCGTGGTCGTCGTGAGGTCGCGGGTCCCTCGGTCGGTCGCGGGATCGCTGCCGGGCCGGACGACGACGGTGGGCGTCTCGTCGATCGCGGGACTCGCCGGTCGACCGGGGGTCGGGGCGGCGACCGTCGGCATGTCGTCGATCGCGGCGACGGCCGGGATGATGAGGGTCGGCCCGCCATCGTCCGGGCTGCCGCGGACGGCGCGCAACGGGGCGCCGCCTCGGAGCCCGTCCGGGGGTGGCGGCGCTGTCGATGTGCCCGGCTCGGTCGCGGCATCCGGTGCATCGAGGGACGCCTCGTACTCGCCCACCGAGTGGAAGACCGGCAGCCCCGCCGAGGCGGCGAGCGCCCGCGTCGACGCATCGGGCGCCACGATCCCGAGGCGGCGGCTATGCAGCCGTGCCTCGCGCGCCAGCAATCGGAAGTTGATGCGTGACGTCGAGATCCGCGAGGCGTGCGGCAGGACGAGCGCGACGCGCAGCTGATCGGAATCCCGGATCCGCGCCGCCGCCGAGGTGATCTCGTCGTCGACATCGAGGTAGACGATCGTCGCCATCGCGCGCGGAGCCTAGCGCGTCGACACGAGGTCAGACCTTCATCGCGCGCAGCACCCGGCGTAGGGCGCTATCGACCGGGTCCTCGGACACCTGGTACTCGATGGCCTGGAACGCAAGACCCATCGGGGTCACATCCTGCTGGTCGACGAGGAGGTCGGTGGCGTCGACGATCGCCTCCACGTCGCGCGGCGTCATCAGGCTGACCTCGGGCGGACGTGAGAACGGCAGACGCTTCCAGAAGCGCTCGTGCGCCAGCGCGTCGCGGATCTCCGGCAGTCGCGACCCGCCTCCACACAGGTGGATGCGCCCAGGCAGCATCTCGCCTGCGGCCAGCTCCTCCATGACGAGCTCCACGCCGGCGGCCCAGATCTCGACATCGTCGCGCACGATCGCGGCGACCTCGTCCCGTCGCTCGACCGGCAGTCCGCGTGCGTAGTCCACCTTGAGCGACTCGGCGCGCGGGAACGGCAGGTCCAGGCGATCCGCGAGGGACTTGGTGAACGCGCGGCCGCCGAGGGCGAACATGCGGGTCCCCTCGATGCCACCGCTTCGGACGAGCGCGACGTCGGTCGTCCCGCCGCCGACATCGATGAACAGCGCTCCCGCCTGACGCACCTGCTCGTCGCCCAGGACGCGGGCCACGGCGTACGGCTCGGCGACGACCTCGAGCAGCTCGAGGTCGAGCTGCGACGCGACCGACTGCAGCGCGCCCAGGTGCACGAGCGGCGCGAACGCGTCGAAGATCGCGATCTTCACGTTCCGGCCCTGGAACCCGATCGGGTTCGTCAGCGCATAGCCGTCGATCGACGCCCCGACGACCGCCGCATGGACCAGCCGGACGTCGACGTGGGGCAGGCCGGTCTCCCAGATGATCGACCGCTCGGCCTCCTTGAGGGCCTCGCGCTGGACGCCGTCGATGAGCTTGACCAGCTCGGCCTCGGTGATCGGCAGGTCCGGCTTCCTGCGCTCCTGCGTGAGCGTCGTCGTGAAGCCCTTGACGAGCTCGCCCGCGATGCCGATGACGACCTGGGTCGGGCGGAAGCCCGCCATCTCCTCGGCTTCCTGGAGCGCGACCGCACAGTTGTCCACCACCGCGGCGATGTCCGCGACGGTGCCGCTCTGCATGTGGCTCAGCCCCTGGCGCTTCCGTCCGACGCCACGGACGGTCCCCTGGCCCGCCTGATCGATATCGAAGACGAGCGCCTTCGCGAACTCCGTCCCGATGTCCAGCGCCGTGCACGCGGCGAGGGCCTCACCCTCGCCGCGGTTCCAGATGCGCCGCAGGAACGCCATCGCGCGTCGTCAGGCGCGCATGCGGAAGCAGCCGGTCAACCGGTGCTGGCGCGGGCGAGCGCGGCCTTGATCGCCGCGAGCGCCTCGTCGAGCCCCTCCCGACGGGTCCCCTTCCCTTGCGCCATCTGCGGCCGCCCGCCGCCCCGCCCATCGATCGCCGCGGCCGCCGCCTGGACGAGCGCACCCGCGGCGACCCCCTTCGCGACGAGGTCGTCGCTCACGGTCACGAACAGCTGGGGCTCGTCGGCGTCGAGGCCGAGCGCGATGACGCCGTCGCCGAGGGCGGACCGAACATCGCGGGCGTAGCCCTTGAGCTCGTCGATCGAGCCCGCGTCACCGCTCCACGACACCAGCCGGACGGCGGGTGCGACCTCCTCGGCTCGCCCCGCGAGGTCCTGGGCGTTCGGGCGGCCGCCACCGGATGCTGCGCCCGTCTTCAACCGCTGCTTCGTCGTGCGCAGCTCATCCTGGAGCGCCGCGATCCGCTCCTCGAGCTGGTCCGGCGTGCGCGCCCCGACGGCGTCGGCCGCGCGCTCCAGACGCGCCAGCCGCTCGTCGACGTAGCGGTCCGCACCGGCCCCGGTCAGCGCCTCGATCCGCCGCATCCCCGACCCGATGCTCCGCTCGCCCGTGATGACGAACCCGCCGATCTGACCGGTGGCATGCGCATGGGTGCCACCGCACAGCTCGTGACTGTAGCCGTCGACCCGGATCGTCCGGACCTTCTCGCCGTACTTCTCGTCGAAGAACGCGTCCGCGCCGGCCGCGTTGGCGTCGGCCATGGTCATCCACTCGATCGAGACCGGCCGGTCCTCGCGGATGATCTGGCGGACCTCCGCCTCGATGGCGTGCTGCTCGTCCGCGGTCAATGCGCGGTCGCCCGGGTAGTCGAAGCGCAGGTAGTCGGGATGGACGAGCGAGCCCGCCTGGCGCGCGGACTCCCCGACGACGTTCCGGAGCGCCCGGTGCAGCAGGTGCGTGCCCGTGTGGTTGCGCATCGTGTGGGCGCGTCGTTCCGCGTCGACCTCGGCGATGAGGGTGTCGCCGACACGGACCGTGCCGTGCAGCCGGCCGCGATGGACGATCAGGCCCGCGGTCTGCGTCCCGGCCGTGCGCTGGGTGTCCGTGACGGTGAACAGCACCTCACCATCGCCGCTGCGCAACACCCCGATGTCCGCGACCTGCCCGCCGCCCTCGGCGTAGAACGGCGTGCGATCCAGGACGATCTCGGCATCGGCGGCCGCTTCGGCACGCAGCTCGATCTCGGGCAGCGCCGTCAGCTCCTCGTACGACGTCCCGTCGCGGAGGATCGCGACCACGCGTCCCTCGGCGGTCGTGGTGTCGTAGCCCAGGAACTGCGTCGCGCCGACGCGGCCGAGCAGGTCTCCGTACAGCGACGCGTCGACCGCGGTGCGTGACAACGTCGCCTTCGTGTTGGCGCGACTCTGCGCCTTCTGCTGGCCCATCGCGTCGAAGTAGCCGGCCTCGTCGACGCGCACGCCGTACTCCGCGGCGAGCTCGATCGTCAGGTCGAACGGGAAGCCGTACGTGTCATGGAGCCGGAACGCGACGTCGCCGGGCAGGATCGGCGCGCCAGCGGGGAGATCGCGCGCCTGGCGACCCACGACCCGCTCGTTCGAGGTCAGCGGGATGAGCGCTTCCTCGAGCCGGCCCATGCCCGCCTCGAGCGTGCGCGCGAATTGGAGCTCCTCGCGGCCGATGACGGCCAGGATCTCGTCACGACGCTCCGCGAGGTGGGGGTACGCGTCGGCCATCGACTCGATGACCACCTTGGCGGTCTCGACCATGAACGGCTCGGTGCGCCCGAGGAGCCGGCCATGCCGGACCGCTCGGCGGAGGATCCGGCGCAGCACGTAGCCGCGGCCCTCGTTCGAGGGCGTGATGCCGTCGCCGACGATGAACGTCACCGCGCGCGAGTGGTCGGCGATGACCTGGTAGCTGAAGCGCTCCGCCTCGAACGCGTCGGGGTCGTGGCCGAGGAGCTCGCGCATCCGCGCGTGGATGGCCACGAACAGGTCGGTGTCGTAGTTCGAGTAGACCTGCTGGACGACGCTCGCCATGCGCTCGAGGCCCATGCCCGTGTCGACGCCCGGGGCCGGCAGCGGCGTCAGCGACCGATCGGCGTGGAGCTCGAACTCCATGAACACGAGGTTCCAGATCTCGAGCCAGCGCGGGCAGTGCTCCGAGTGGTCGGGCACGCACTCCGGGCCCTCGGACAGGTGAGCACCGCGGTCGTAGTGGAGCTCCGAGCACGGGCCGCACGGCCCGATGTCGGCCATCCGCCACCAGTTCTTCTCGTCGCCCTTCTCGAAGTCGCCCCAGCGGACGAGGCGCTCGGGCGGCAGCCCGATCTCGTCGCGCCAGACGTCGTGGGCGAAGTCGTCGGTCGAGTACACGGTCGCCGCAAGCCGCTCCGGCGGGACCCCCAGGTCACGCGTCAGGAACTGCCAGGCCCAGTGGATCGCCTCGCGCTTGAAGTAGTCGCCGAAGCTCCAGTTGCCGAGCATCTCGAACAGCGTGTGATGCCGCGGCGTCCGCCCGACCTCCTCGAAGTCGTTGTGCTTCCCGGCGACCCGGAGGCTGCGCTGGAAGTTCACCGCGCGGGTGTAGTCGCGCTTCTCGACGCCGGTCAGGACGTCCTTGAACGGGACCATCCCGGAGTTCACGAACAGGAGCGTCTGGTCACCGGCGGGGATGAGCGATGCGCTGGGCACGATCGTGTGGCCGCGCTCCACGAAGAACTCGAGGAACCTGGCGCGGATGTCGGCAGCGGGCAGCCACGGGATGCGCTCGTCCCGTTCGATCGAGGGGGTCGCCATCGGCGTCATCGTAGCGAACGACGCATGCTCGCCCGAGGCGCGGCGGATCATCACAGGGGATGCTCAGGGACCGCACAGCGCACGGCGACGAACGCGCCGCTACGGTCGTCGCACGACCGAATCGGGAGAGCCTCGTGACCGACCTTCGACCCAGCGCCCCGCTCCCGGCCGTCGACGACGGCCTCGATGACGACGACCGGCCGATCGGCCGCTTCCTGACCCGGCGCGAGATCCTTGCGCTGTTCGGGCTGGGCGGCGTGTCGCTCGCGGCCGCGGCCTGCGCGCCGGGCAGCACGGCGTCGCCGCTCGCGAGCGCCTCGACCGCTGCGGCGTCGTCCTCGGCAGCGGCATCGGCTGCCGCGACGCTCGGTGGCGAGGTCCCGTCGTGCGTCGTCGTCCCCGAGCTGACCGAAGGCCCGTACTACGTCGACACCGGGCTCGAGCGCGCGGACATCCGGCCCGACACGACGACCGGCACCGTCTCGGCGGGTGTCCCGCTGAGCCTCGCGTTCGTCGTCTCGACGGTCGAGGGCGGCGGCTGCGTGCCGCTCGCGAACGCGGTCGTCGACGTGTGGCATTGCGATGCCCTGGGCGTGTACTCCGACGTCCAGGGCAACACGGGCGACTTCCTGCGCGGGACGCAGCGCACGGACAGTGCCGGCAAGGCCACCTTCACCACGGTCTACCCCGGCTGGTACCAGGGTCGCGCGGTCCATATCCACTTCAAGGTCCGTACCGACCCGGACGCGGACACCGGCTTCATCCTGACGTCGCAGCTGTTCTTCGACGACGAGCTCAACCGGACGATCTTCACCAGCCGCGACCCGTACCAGCAGAAGGGCGCGCAGGACATGACGAACGCCCAGGACGGGATCTTCGGCCAGTCGAACGGGACCACGCTGCTCGATTGCCAGGCGTCGGGCGATGGCTACGCCGCGACCTTCTCGATCGCGCTCCAGATGAGCTAGGCGCCGCCCGCGCGGCGGATCTGGTCGGCGTGCTCATGGGCGTGGCCGGCGTAGATCCGCAGCCAGTGCTCGACGCTGTACGGACCGCTCTCGGTGTGGGTCCCGGTCCGTGCCCAGGCGGCCTCGTCGAGACCCTCGAGGATCTGGACGGTCGTCGAGCGCGCGGCGCGGAGGGCTCCGAGCGCCGGCTCGATCGGCCGGTCGGCGTAGTGGAACGCGGTCGCGTAGCCCGCCTCGTCGTAGCCGGCGATGACCGGGTCGTCCTCGAACAGCAGGCGACGGATCCGGATCGCCGAGGTCATCTCGCTGTCGGCGAGATGGTGGATGACCTCCCGCGCGTTCCAGCTGCCGTCGGGCGGGCGGCGGTCGAACGCGTGGCGGCCGATGTCCCGGATCGCCCGCTCGACCTCGTTGGCGCCGTCGGCGTAGCGCGCGATGAGCCGCTGCCGTTCTGCCGCGTCCATGCTCAGCGCTTCCGGCGGTGCCGCTGCCAGATCGTGGAGCCCGCGATCGCGGCGCCGACCAGCGCCCCGAGCGCGAGGCCGCCCAGGAACCGCCTCGACCCGGCCGATTCGCCATCGAGCAGCTCCGCCAGGTCGGCGAGGCTCGCCAGTGGCGTCCGGTCGTCGACGTCCCCGTCGCACACCGGCGCCGGCCGGTTCGGTGGACACCGATCCCTCGTGGGAATGGCCGTTCCGATCGCTCATCTCGGGTTCCTCGCCTGCGGGCCCAGCGTGGCCACGACGGCCACGAACGCGATGCCGACCCACGACAACAGTGACGCGGTCAGCAGCTGGAAGTCGCCGATGGTCAGGAACGAGATGCCCAGCCGGCCGCCGATGGCGTCGCCCGCCCAGGCACCGAGGATCGCGGCCAGCAGCGTGAGCGGCAGCCGACCGCCCGCATCGCCGCGGATCGCGACGTAGAGCGCGGTGTGGAACATCCCGACGAGGATCGCGAGGATCGGCTCGGGACCCATCGTCAGCCGACCGCCACGAGCTCACGTGCGCCGGCGGCCTCCGTCGCTTGCGGGACCGCGATCCGGCCACCGCCCAGACAGACGTCGCCGTCGTAGAACGCACACGCCTGACCCGGCGCGGCGGCCCACACGTCCTCGTCGGTCTCGACCGTCCAGCGCCGGGGCCGCCGGGCGTCCCCGTCGAGCGGCCGGATCGTCGCCGGGACGAGCGCCGCCCGGTGCCGGATGCGGACCTGCGCCCGGAAGGGCGCGGTGGCGAGGGGCGCCGTACCCGACACGAACGAGACGTCGTCGACGCCGAAGGTCGTCGTCCTGAGGTCCTCGCGCCGGCCGAGCTGGATGAGGTTCGCGGGCGCATCGATGCGCGCCACGTAACGCGGCTCCCCGAGCGCCACACCGAGTCCCTTGCGCTGACCGACGGTGTACGCGGCGGCACCGGCGTGCTCGCCGACCATCCGGCCGTCGGCATCGACGATCGGTCCGGCCTCGGGCGTCCAGCCCGCCCGGCGTCGCAGCTCCGTGCGGTAATCACCGCCGGGCACGAAGCAGATCTCCTGGCTCTCCGGCTTGTCCGCGGTCACGAGCCCGAGCGAGCGCGCCACCGCCCGCACCTCGGGCTTCGTCAGCTCACCCAGCGGGAAGCGCGCATGCCACAGCTGGTCCTGGCGCAGGCCGTAGAGGAAGTACGTCTGATCCTTGTCCTCGTCGGCGGCGCGGAGCAGGCGGGCGTGCCGGGTGCCGTCTCCCGCGACGACCTCGTCGCGCCGCGCGTAGTGGCCGGTGGCGACCGCGTCGCACTCGTACTGGCGGCGCGCGCGGCCCATCAGCGCCCCGAACTTCACGGTCGTGTTGCAGTCGACGCACGGCGATGGCGTGCGCCCGTCGAGATACGCGCCCACGAACGGATCGAGCACACCGGCCGCGAACTCCCGCTCGAGATTGAGCACGTAGAACGGGATGCCCAGCGTCGCCGCGACGCGGCGTGCGTCCTCGGCCGCATCCGCCGAGCAGCAGCTCTTCTTCACGTCGGAATAGGTGTCCGCCACGTCGTGCAGGCGCATCCACACGCCCACGACGTCGTGGCCCTGCTCGTGGAGGAGCGCGGCCGCGACCGAGCTGTCGACGCCTCCCGACATCGCGACGAGGATCCGGCCGGTCATGCGCGGGATGCTACCCGAACCAGCTCCGTGCTCAGGATCCGGCCTCGGCCGCGACACGCCGGAGGCGGCGACAGGGACCGCCACCGCAACCGGCGCGGTGAACGCCCTGCGAGTCCCGGTCGCGGGCCGCCGAACACGACAGAGACCGTGCCGCAACCCGACTCATCCGAGCAGCGGGACGATCGACGCGAGCGCGGCCGGATCTTCCGGTTCAGGTTCCCGGGATGGCCGGCAGCGGGCCGGCGTCCATCGCGAACGGGTCCTGGCCCAGCGGGTCGGCGGCCAGCGCGGCGCCCGCGCTGCGCATCCGCTCGATGACGGGCGGCACGATCCGGACCGCCTCGGCGATCTCCTCCGCGGTCGTGGTGCGGCCGAGGCTCAGGCGCAGCGCACCCCGCGCCTCCTCGTCGGGATAGCCCATCGCGCTCAGCACGTGACTGACCTCCGCGGAGCCGGTGGTACATGCCGAGCCGACGCTGGACGCGACCCCCTCGAGGTCGAGTGCGAGGGCGATGGCGCTGCCATCGGCGTCACGGACGACGACCGACAGCAGGCCCGGCAGCCGCTCCGTGGGATGGCCGGTCAGCTCCACGCCATCGACCGCCAGCATCGCGCGCTGGAGCTTCTCGCGCAGAGACCGGAGCCGCGTGATCGTCGCGGGGCGCTCCGCGCAGGTCAGGTCGTACGCGACCGAGAGGCCGACCGCCCCGGCCACGTCCTCCGTCCCGGCCCGGCGATGGCGCTCCTGGCTGCCGCCGTGCTGCTGCGCGAGGAGATGCGTCCCCTTGCGGATCCACAGGGCGCCGACGCCCTTGGGCCCCTCGAACTTGTGGGCCGCGATCGCGACCAGGTCCGCACCCAGCGCCTCGACATCGAGCTCGACATACGGCGCCGCCTGGACGGCGTCGACGTGGAGAAGCACGCCCTTGCGCGTCGCGACCCGCTTCGCGATCTCCGCGACGGGCTGGATCGTCCCGACCTCGTTGTTGCCGAGCATGATCGAGACGAGGATCGTGCGATCCGTGAGCGCCCGCTCCACGTCGTCGGGGTCGACACGGCCGTAGCGGTCGACCGGCAGCTCGATGATCTCGAAGCCGAACTTCTCGAGGTAGCGGAGCGCGTGGCCGACCGCGTGGTGCTCGATCGAGCTGGTGATGATGCGGTGACCGCGCGCCTTGCCGGCCCAGGCGGCGCCCTTGAGCGCGAGGTTGTTGGCCTCGGTGCCACCCGACGTGAACACGAGCTCGCGCGGATCCGCGTGCAGGCGCGCCGCCAGACGCTCGTGTGCCTCGTCGAGCGCGGCGCGTGCCGTCCGCCCGTACGCGTGCGCCGACGACGGGTTCCCGAAATGCTCCGTCAGGTACGGCAGCATCGCGTCGACGACCTCGCGACGGAGCGGGGTCGTCGCCGCATGATCGAGGTAGATCGGCATCGGCGGCGATCCTACCCCCGCGCCGGCCGGATCGCGTGCGGCGGGAGTACCGTCGGGCCGATGACGACCTTCGAGATCGTGCCTCGCGGACCGTTCGACCTGGCCTCCGCGCAGGACTTCGCGGGCGGGTTCACGCCGGGCATCGGTGGAGGCGGCGTCGAGGGCACGTCGATCGTCATGGCGTTCCCGGTCGAGGCGCCGGGATGGTCCTCCAGCGCGGCGGTGGAGGTCCACCAGCGGGAGGACGGGGTCGTCGTCGGGCGGACGGACGCACCGCCCGAGCTTGTCGAGGCGGTGCGGCGCCAGGCTGCCCGGTCGCTGTCACTGGACCACGACGGGTCGGGCTGGCCGGCCGTCGGCGAGCGGGATCCGGTCATCGGCGAGCTCCAGCGGACCTACCGGATGCTCCGGCCGGTGTGCTTCTACTCGGCGTACGAGGCGGCGACGTCGTTCGTGATGGGCCAGCGGATCGCGATGCGCCAGCTCGCGCGGGTGAAGGAACGCCTGCGCGAGAGCGCGGGCGATCGGCCGACCGTCGACGGGCAGGCGTACGCCGCGTTCCCGCGGCCCGAGGTGCTGCTGGAGCAGCGATCGATCCAGGGCATCAACGACGAGAAGGTGCGCCGGGTCCACGAGCTGGCCCGCGCCGCGCTCGACGGCCGCCTGGATACCGAGGCGCTCCGCGGGCTTCCGACCGACGAGGCACTCGCGAAGCTCCGCGAGCTGCCCGGCGTCGGCCCGTTCAGCGCCGAGGCGGTGCTGCTGCGCGGCTGCGGGATCGTCGACGCCATCCCGACGACCGAGAGCGCGTCGCGCGAGGCCATCGCGTCGCTCTACGGTGTCGACGCCGGGGATGACGAGGCCAGCGCGGCGATCACGGAGCGCTGGCGCCCCTATCGGATGTGGGCGACGGTCCTGGTGCGCATGGGCTGGAGCCGCCAGGCCGGCAAGGTGAGCTACCGCCCGAAGAGCTGAGCGCCGACCCGGTGGGCCGGCGCTCGTGCCACCGTCCGGACCGCGTCAGGGAGCGAGTCGCTGCCAGGCGTAGCTGTCGGATGGGGTCCACTCGATGACGCGGCCGTCGCCGCCAGCCTCGACGTCGACGAGCCGGGCCTCCCGGGATCCCTCGTCGATGACGAGGATCGTCCGGCCATCCGGTGAGAACCTCCCGGAGAGGTAGGACCCGTTGACGATCCGGTACCGCGGGCCGACCTCCATCGCCGGACGCGACCCGTCGAGCGGTTCAAGCCAGATCGAGTTCCATGTCCCGTCGTAGACGCTGAACATGAGCGAGCGGCTGTCCGGCGACCAGCTGGCGAACGCCTCATTCCGGGTCGCTCCGGGATCCAGCGCCCGGTCATCGCCAGTGGTGAGATCGACGACACGGATGGCGTCCAGCTGGGTCACGGGATCCCAACGGGTGTACGTGACAAAGCGGCCATCCGGCGAACCCTGCGGCAGCTGATAGGAGCCGTCGATCGGACCATCGGTCTGCGTGAGCGGTCGGAGCCCAGACCCATCGGCGTGCACGGCGAAGACGCCGGCGCGCAGCCCGTCAGGCGTGCTCGTCCGGCCGCGGAACACGACCTCCGCGCCGTTCGGCCCCAGGAAGTTCGGCCACGACATCGTCATCTGGGGATCGCGCACGTCGAGCGGCCGCGTGCCCGCTGTCCCGACCAGGTCGATCGTGACGAGCTGCTTGCCCGACGGATGGGTCGCCGGTCTGGGCGACGATCATCGAGCTGTCGGCGGAGATGTCCCACATGTCCGGTGCGATGAGGCCGTCGGACGCCTGACGGGCGTTCGTCCCATCGGCGTCGGCGACGAAGAACGCGAGCCGCTCATCGTTGCCGCCTGGCGTCCCGGACACTCGACGCAGCCAGACGAGGTGCGTCCCGTCGCGCGTGAAGTTGGCGGCGAAGTCATCGGTCGGCCCGCCGACCAGCAGGCGGGTGGAGCCGTCGATCGCGTCGCGGATCCGGATGTCGCCGTCCCCGAGCAGGATCGCGCCGTTGCGCGCGATGCCGAAGGGGGCCGGCAGGCGCCGCGGCCCGCCGGCGGCGAGGAGACCTGCCGCGATCAACGCGAGGATCACCAGCGCCACCCCAGCCACGGTGCGCCAGGGGATGGGAGGGCGGACGGGGACGCGCTCCGTCGCGATGAGACCCATGGGAAGCCACCTTTCGGGAAACGTCCAGCGCGGCCGCTGCCGGGTCCCGGCAGTGACGGTGAGGACGTCGTCGACGTAGTCAGGGGTACGGGGCGCCGCGATCTCGGTCAGGAGATCCGGCAGCTCGATGGGGAGTCGCCCGTAGCGGTCGAACGCGTTCATGCGGTCTGCCCCCGCGAAAGCGCGGCGACCCCGGGTTCGGATGCGCCGTCCAGTTCGGCCCGCATCGCCACCAGGGCTCGATGCAGGCGCGACTTCGCGGTCCCGACCGGGATCCCGAGCGCCGCCGCCACCTCTGGCAGCGGTTGGTCGAGGAAGTAATGGGCGACGACGACCGCTCGGTGACCCGGATCGAGCTGCGCGAGCGCGCGCTCGACCTGGTCGCGGTCGGCGATGGACAGGCCGGGATCGTCGATCGCGACCTCGGCAGTAGATGTCAGCTCGACCTCGATGATCCTGCGACGTCGACGTCGCAGGACCATGAGGCAGGAACGGATCGTGACCCGGTGGATCCAGGCGTCGAACCGCTCGGGGTCGCGCAACCCCGGGAGGTCCCGCCACGCATGGACCAACGCATCCTGGACCGCGTCGCGCGCGAGCTCCGGGTCCCGGAGGATCAGCCGGGCGGCCGCGTCCAGGCGCGCGATGCTCCCGCCGGACGAGCACGGCGAAGGCGTCATGATCGCCCTCCCCGGCCCGCTCGACGAGAACCCGCTGATCCACGGTCGCCACCCTCGTCGCGCGGCTCTCTCGACCGCGCTTCGAACAGTACGGTGCCGCCCGTCCCGGAACCGTTCCATGACCGCGGTGGCGCGGAAACGATCGTCGCAGAGCGGCTCAGACCGGCTCGGCGGGTCGGTGGATCTCCACCGCGACCTCCGAGTGGCGCTCGCGGGTGCCGGTCGGGTCGCGCCGGACCCACCACGACGACTCGAGCTTCACCGCGACCTTCGAGAACCAGTGCGTCGCGACGACGGCGGCGGCCATCGCGATCAGCACCGGCACCAGCGCGAGATCGCGGAAGCCGACGATGCCCACGCCCCAGCCCACGATGATCCAGTGCGCGAAGTAGATGGCGATGACGCGGTCGCTCCAGCCGTAGACCAGCCCCAGCCGGCGGTCGATGAACGGCACCCGCGTCACGACCTGGCACATCGCGAGCCAGACGAGGATCAGCCCGAAGATCGCCACCGCGAACGAGATCGGCATCCGCCAGTACGTGTACACATCGAACCCGGGCCGCTGCCACAGGATCAGGCCGAGGCCGACGACCAGGAGCGCGCTCCCGACGACCACCGCCCGACGCCATAGCGCGGCCCGATCCGGCGTGACCGCCATCGCCCGCCCGAACACCGCGCCGCCCAGCGGGAACGCCAGCCACGGCACGACGGCGTAGTACACGTTCGGGGCCGAGCCCAGGACCGGCGTGAGCGGCGCATCGAGCAGCGGCGTCCCCGCGACGAACGTCCGCACCGGCGGCGCGATGAGCACGAGCGCGCCCGCGATCCCGACCCACAGCCAGTTCGGCTCGACACGCGTGCGGAGCGCCGCGGCCGCGATCAGCGACAGCCCGATCATGTGATGGAGGTCGACCGTGGTCCCCAGCCACCACAGCGTGTACGGCTGGACCTCCGCGGCGGTGATGACCCCGCTGCTCAGGCCCAGGTACGCGGGGATCACGCCACGCAGCACGTTGAGCACGTAGCCAAGGACGAGCAGCCACAGTCCGCGCGCGGCCAGGGAGCCGAAGGGCTGGCGCGGCGCGGCGCCCAGCGAGGCGCCCATGAGGAACGCGAACACCGGCGCCGCGGTCGGCCCCGCCATGTAGGAGATCGCCTCGCCGACAGGCGTCGTCCAGGTCTCGGGGCGACCCCAGTGCCACAGCACGTGGACGAGGATCATGAAGAACACCGCGAGCCCCGCGGCGAGATCGAACGCGCGGACGCGCTCGCGGCGCTGCAGACCGGTGACCGCGTTGAGGGTCCCGTCCGCCGCGCCTGTGGTCATCCCGCCGCTCGCGCCCGTTCGAACTCGCGACCCCGCTCGCGTTCGCGCTCGTGCTTGGGGAGCAGGCGCTTCCGGAGGCGGATCGCGTGGGGGGTCACCTCGACCAGCTCGTCGCCGCCGATGAACTCGATCGCGGACTCCAGCGTGAGCGGCCGCGGCGGCGTCAGACGCAGCGCCTCGTCGTGGGCGTGCGTCCGGATGTTGGTCAGCTTCTTCTCCTTGGTCGGATTGACATCCATGTCCCCCGACCGCGCGTTCTCCCCGACGATCATCCCCTCGTAGACCTCCTCGCCCGCCCCGATGAGCAGCTCGGAGCGTTCCTGGAGGTTGAACAGGCCATACGCGTTCGAGGTCCCGGACCGGTCGCTCACCAGGACCCCGTTGGTGCGGTGGGTCACCTCGCCCGCCCACGGGCCGTAGCCCTCGCCGATCTGGTGGAGCAGCGCGGTCCCGCGCGTGTCGGTGAGGAGCTGGCCGCGATAGCCGATCAGCCCGCGGACCGGCAGCACGAACTCCATCCGGACGCGGCCGTCGGCGTCGGTGGTCATCTGCTCCAGGCGGCCCTTGCGTCCGGCCATCGCCTGCTGGACCTCGCCGATGTAGTCGGGCGGGATATCGATCGTGATCCGCTCGTAGGGCTCATGGGTCTCGCCGCCGACGTCGTGGAGGATGACCTCCGGACGGCTCACGGTGAGCTCGAAGCCCTCGCGCCGCATCTGCTCGATCAGGACCGCGAGCTGGAGCTCACCGCGGCCCCGGACCTCGTAGGCATCGCCTGACTCGGTCGGGTGGACCTCGATCGACACGTTACCCAGCGTCTCGCGCTCCAGGCGCGCCTTGATCTGGCGCCCCGTCACGTACTTCCCGTCCCGCCCGCTGAGCGGCGAGGTGTTCACGCCGAACGTCATCCGCAGCGTCGGCTCGTCGACGTCGAGCCGCGGCAGCGGCCGCGGATCGCCAGGTTCGGTGAGCGTGTCGCCGATGGTCACGTCGGGCAGGCCCGCGACCGACACGATCTCGCCCGGGCCGGCCTCCGCGATGTCGATGCGCTCCATGCCGCGCGCGGTCTGGAGCGACGTGACGGTGCCGCTCAGCGTGACCGTGCGGCCGGGCTCGACGGCCCCCGCGGTGTCGTCGGCCTCCTCGCGGACCACCGTGACCCGCTGGCCCATGCGGATGGTCCCGTTGCGGATCCGCCCGACGGCCATCCGGCCGACGTACTCGTTCGCCGACAGGTTCGTGACGAGGAGCTGGAGCGGGTGGTCCGGCTCGAAGACGGGCTCGGGCGTGACCGTGACCAGCAACTCCAGGAGTGGCCGGAGGTCCGTGCCCGGCACGTCGAGCGAGCGGGTCGCCGTGCCGGCCTTGGCGTTCGTGTACACCACCGGGAACTCGATCTGGTGCTCGTCCGCGCCGAGGTCCATGAACAGCTCGTAGACGTCGTCGAGGACCGGGGCCGGCCGCGCGTCGCCACGATCGATCTTGTTCAGCGCGACCACGACCGGCAGGCGCCGAGCCATCGCCTTCTGGAGCACATAGCGCGTCTGCGGCAGCGGTCCCTCCGCCGCGTCGACCAGCAGCAGCACCGAGTCGACCATCAACAGCGAGCGCTCCACCTCGCCGCCGAAGTCGGCGTGGCCGGGCGTGTCCACGATGTTCAGCCGGACGCCGTCGAACTCGACGGTGGTCTGCTTGGCGAGGATCGTGATGCCCTTCTCACGCTCGAGGTCCATCGAGTCCATCACCCGCTCGACGACCGCCTGGTTCTCGCGGAAGACGCCGGTCTGGCGGAGCATCGCGTCGACCAGCGTGGTCTTGCCGTGGTCGACATGGGCGACGATCGCGACGTTGCGCAGGTCGCCGCGGGTCGCGGCCGCGGGCCGGTTCGTCGAGGCTCGCGCGGTGTGCGCGGGCGGTGCAGTGGAGGCGTCGTCGGTCACGGTCGAGGGCACGGCTAAGCGGGATCTTCCTGGCTGATGGGACGGCGAAGTGTCGCACACGGTGGTCGGGGCGCCAACCGCCCGACTCGGCGTTCTAGGCCCCGATAGACTCCCCGGCATGCCTGTCGCCGCCGCGATCTTCGCGTCGCAGCCCGCATCCGCGCTGGCCGACGTGGATGGCGTGCCCGCGGCGCGTCACCTCGCCCGGCTCGCCCGGGACGCCGGGATCGAGACCGTGGTCGTCGTGTCGTTCGACCCGGACGGCGCGGTCGCCGCGATCATCGAGGACCTGGCGACCCTCGTCGAGCCGGCGCCACCGGAGCAGGGACCGGTCGCGCAACTGGCGAAGGGCGTCGACGCTGCGGTGGCCGCCGACCCGGCTACCACGGGCGTCCTCCTGTGGCCGGCACGCGTCACCGATGCCACCGTCGAGACGTTGCGCGCACTCGTCGCGGCGCACGACGCGGATCCAACGCGGATCGACCGGCCGGGCGCGGACGACGGCACGGGCTTCCCCGCGCTCTTCCCGGTCCAGCACCGCCATGCCCTCGACGGCATCGCCCCCGACCTGATGCCCGGCGACGTGCTGCTCGAGGTCGCGGATCGCGGCATCCCGATGCACTTCGTGGGCTCGCCCGACGGCGGTTGAGCGAGGACGCACGCCTATACTCCGGGCGCGGCGCGATGCCGCGGATCGAATCCGGGGGGTCGGACCGAGGGCGGTGACCGTCACGACTGGGGTGGACGGCAGCGACCGGGGCGGTGAGGATCGGGCACTCGAGATCCTCCAGGCCGTCACCTTCGCCGCGGAGCGGATCATGCGCCTGCCGGTCGACGAAGCGATCGACGACCTGCTCGCCCGACTCGGCCAGGCGACGGGCGCGACCCGGGTCGTCCTCACCCGGGCGCAGCGAGACGGCGACGACGCGCGCTCGCGCATGGACGTCCTCAGCCAGTGGACCGATACGGGGATCGCGCCACTGCGGCCGCCCGATGGCGGCTACCCGTACTTCCCGCGCTGGGAGCGCGAGCTGCGCGCCGGTCGGCTGGTCGTCGGTGACGTGGCGGCGTTCCCGGACGACGAGCGCGGCCCGCTCGAGGGCGACGCAGTGCGCTCGATCGTCGTCACGCCCGTGGTCGTCGACGGCGCCTGGTTCGGCCATCTCGGGCTGGACGACACGCGGCATGCCCGCACGTGGACCGAGGGCGAGACGGACGCGCTGCGGGCGGCGGCGGCGATGCTGGGCGCCGGCATCGCGCACGACCGAACGGAGGAGACGATGCGCCGCCGGACGGCGATCCTCGACGCCGTGGGGCTGGCGACTCCCCGCCTGCTCGGGGCGCGCCAGTGGCAGGACGCGCTGCCGGACGTGCTGGGACTCCTCCTGGACGCGACCGGCTCGCGCAGCGCGTGGGCATACGGCCCGGCGGAGGATGGGGATCCGCGGGACGGGATCCTCCTCGCCGAACGGACTGCCGATGGTGCGCTCCCGGCCAACGACCCGGGTCGCGTCATCCGCACCGCGCCGGGCATCCTCGAGCGCCTGTCGGCCGGCGAAGTCCTCCAGAACGAGTTCGTCACCGAGGACCCGGAGTGGGAGGCCCACGCGCTCGCGGTCCTCGGCGTCCGCACCTGGGTGATGGCGCCGATCAATACGACCGACGGGTCGTGGGGAGTGCTGGGCCTCGACTCGCTCGAGGACCGCGCGTGGACGGAGGGCGAGGTGGCGGCCCTCACGGTGGCTGCCGAGACCCTCGCCGCGGCGGTCGTGAGGGAACGGGTCGACCGGACGCTCAAGATCGCCGAGGAGCAGGTCCGCCGGGCCGAGAAGATGGAGGCCGTCGGGCGGCTCGCGAGCGGCACGGCACACGACTTCAACAACCTGCTGACGGCCATCGTCGGCCACGCGTCGCTGCTGCACGACGCTGCGACCGATCCCGAGACGCTGGAGGACGTGCAGGCCATCCTGGATGCAGCCGGACGCGGCGCGGAGCTTGTGCGCGACCTGCTGGCGCTGAGCCGACGCCGCGCGGAGGACCTGCGGGTCGTCGATCTCGAGGTCCTCCTGCGACGCATCGTCCGGATGAGCCGCGGGCTCCTCCGCCGGGATGTCGACGTCGACCTCGTCATCGACCCGACGGCGACACGCGCCCGAGCCGACCCGTCACTGCTCGAGGACGCGCTCGTGAACCTCGTCGTCAACGCGAATGACGCGATGCCGGCTGGCGGCACCCTCACGCTGGCGACGGGCCCGGACATCAACGACTCCTCGCTCGTCCTGCGCGTGACCGACACGGGCGACGGCATGGAGCCTGCGGTCCTGGACCGGATCTTCGAGCCGTTCTTCACCACCAAGGGTGAGGGCCAGGGCACCGGTCTTGGCCTGCCGACCGTGTACGCCGCGGTGACCCAGGCGGGCGGTCGCGTGGACGTGGCCTCGGAGCCCGGCCACGGGACGACCTTCCTGCTACACCTGCCGCGCGCGAACGCGGAGGCCGCCTGACCCTCGCTAGCGCCTCACCCCGACGGCCCTCGCGCTCGACAGGGCGCGAACCCGTTGGAACGGCACGGTGGCGATCGCGATGCCGCCGATGACGAGCGCGACGCCGAGCAACTGCGCACTCGACGGCGCCTCGCCCAGGAGCACGCCGGCGAGGCCGACCGTGGTGACGGGCTGGATGAGCAGGATCATCGACGTCAGCACGGCCGGCAACCGCGGCAACGAGAACTGGATGAGCAGGTAGCCCGCGAACTGGCTGGTGAAGCCCAGCGCGAGCAGGTAGCCGTGGGCCGGCCAACTCGGCACCAGGTCCAGCGTCCCCACGAGTCCGCCGAAGGCGAGCGCGCACAGGGCGGTCGCGAGCGTGGCGAAGGCGACCGGCCCGGCCGCCCGACCGTCGTGGCTCGCCCGGCGGATGATGAGCAGGTAGCCCGAATACGCGACCGCGGTCATCAGGCCGATGGCGACGCCCAGCGGGGGGTTCTTCCCGTAGGCTCCCTGACCGACGACCCCCGAGATGAGCACGACGCCCAGCAGCATCACGGGCAGCGCGATGAGCACGTTGCGGCGCGGCCGCTCCCCGAAGAGCAGCCACGCGGCGAGGGCGACGATCACGACCTGGAGGTTGCCCAGGACCGTCCCGAGGCCCGCGCCCACGTACTCGATCGCGTGATGCCAGGTCAGCAGGTCGACCGAGAAGAACACGCCGGCGACCAGCGCGAGCCCGATCGCACGCCGGGTCATCGGCCCGCCGCGACGCCACTCCACGACCGCGACGGCGGCCAGGAACGGCAGCCCGTACAACGCGCGGAAGACGACGCCGGTCTCGGGCGACACGCCTGACCAGCGGTAGAAGATCCCCGAGAACGCGATGCACAGCGCGCCGAGGAGCGCGCCCAGCCGCGGGTGCTCGGTCAGGGCGCGCACGACCGCGCCGCCGTCGGCGCGACCGGTCACGCGACGGTCGCTCAGGCCCGGCCGGGCGGGCCGACGAACCGCAGCCCCAGCTCGGCGAGCTGGTCCGGCTCGGGCGGCGACGGCGCCTCGAGCATGGGATCGCTGCCGGACTGGGTCTTCGGGAAGGCCATGACCTCGCGGATGTTCGTCTGGAACGCGAGGAGCGCGGCCCAGCGGTCGATGCCGATGGCGATCCCGCCGTGCGGCGGGGCGCCGTACTCGAACGCCTCGAGCATCGCGCCGAACCGCTCCTGCATCTGCTCCAGCGCATAGCCCTGGAGCCCGAAGCTCTTGATGAGCAGATCGCGCGACCAGATCCGGATCGAGCCGCCGCCGAGCTCCCAGCCGTTGAGCGCGATGTCGTACTGCATCGCCCGGGCCCGGCCGGCCGGGTCCTGCGGCGACGGCTTCGCCGGATCGCCGGACACGGTCGTCAGCAACGCCTCGTCCTCGGGGACGACGCCGCTGAACGGGTTGTGCGTCGCGTCCCAGCGGCCGCCCTCGGTATCCCACTGGTACATCGGGAAGCGGTGGACCCAGCAGTACGCGAGCTCGTTCGGGTCGGCGAGGCTGAGTCGGGCGCCCAGCTCCGTCCGGAGCCTGCCCAGGACGTCCGCCGTCGTGTCGGGCGCGTCGGCCACGATGAGCAGCAGATCGCCCTCGTTCGCGTGCGTGATGCGCAGCAGCGCCGCCTGGATCTCCGGCGAGAGGAACTTGGCCACCGGCCCGTGGACGGCGCCGCCCTCCTGCACCGCGAGGTGGACCAGCCCCTTCGCGCCGAACCGCTTCGCCGTCTCGGTCAGGTCGTCCGTCTCGCGGCGCGTGGCGCCGCCCATGCCCGGCACGACGATCGCCTTGACCCGGCCGCCGTTCGTGAGCGTGTCGTCGAACACGCGGAAGCCGCTCGCGGGCTCGCCGGCGTCGTTCCGGAGCGCCGCCGCGAGGTCGACCAGCTCCATCCCGAACCGCAGGTCCGGCTTGTCCGACCCGAACCGGTCCATCGCCTCGTCGTAGGTGAAGCGCGGGAACGGCGTCTCGCGGATGGGCCGCTCGGGCGTCGTCGCCCGCGTGACCTCGAGGACCGTCTGCTCGATCACGTCCATGATCGTGGCCTCGTCGACGAAGCTCATCTCGAGGTCGAGCTGGGTGAACTCCGGCTGGCGATCGCCGCGCAGGTCCTCGTCGCGGTAGCAGCGCGCGATCTGGAAGTAGCGGTCGATGCCCGCGACCATGAGGATCTGCTTCAGCTGCTGCGGGCTCTGCGGCAGCGCGTAGACGCTTCCCGGCTGGAGCCGCGACGGGACGATGAAGTCACGGGCGCCCTCCGGGGTGCTCTTGATGAGCGTCGGGGTCTCGACCTCGACGAATCCCCGTGCGTGATACGCCTCGCGGACGGCCTGGACGAGCCGGCTGCGCAGCAGCAGCCGGCGCAGCATCGGCTCGCGGCGGATGTCGAGGTAGCGGTAGCGGAGCCGCGTCCCCTCCTCCACCGGCGCGTCGGGCTCGTTCACGTAGAACGGCGGCGTCTTCGATTCGTTGAGGATCGTGACGGTGCGCGCCTGGAGCTCCACGGCACCGGTCGCGAGCTTCGGGTTCTCCGTGCCGGGCTGGCGGAGCGCGACCTCGCCCTCCACGGTGACCACGAACTCGCTGCGGATCCGGTTCGCGACGGCGTGCGCCTCGGGGGCGTCGGCCTGGTCGACCACGACCTGCGTGATGCCGTAGCGATCGCGCAGATCGAGGAACGTGAGCTTGCCGTGCTCGCGCCGGCGGTGGACCCAGCCCGAGAGCGTCGCGCGCTGGCCGGCGTGCTCAGCGCGGAGCTCGCCCGCGGTATGGCTGCGATAGGGCGTCGCGAACGACGGCGAAGGACTCATGGCGCGAGAATGGTACGGATGG